>NZ_CP036524.1:1277913-2555826 GCF_008281175.1 [Clostridium] hylemonae DSM 15053 | reverse complement strand
GGAAAGCTTCCGCTGTAAGGGAATGCAAGGGAAACGGGGCAAAGTTTGACATGGCGGTGCTCAAGCATGTGAGTCTGGAGGACTGCAGGCTGGATCTGACGAATTTCACACGTTCTGTGTGGGAAAACTGCAGTGCAGAGGAATGTAATTTTGCGGAGTCTTTTTTTTCAGAAGTCCGGTTCCGTACAGTCCGGTTTGTAAAATCTGATTTTACAAAGGCCGATTTCTTTCGCACGCCGCTTAAAGGTATCGACTTTTCGGACAGTATCATCGAAGGCATTACTGTATCGGAAGAGCACCGGGAGCTGGAAGGAATGAAAATAAACATGTTTCAGGCGGCGGAGATTGCAAGGCTGCTCGGGGTAAAAATCGTCTGAAACAGCTTGTTATATAAAGATTTGAGAGGAGAGAGAGTATGAAGACAGGTTTTATAGGACTGGGAAGTATGGCGCAGGCTATTTTAGAAGGTTTTATCAAAGGCGGAGCGCTTGAGGGAAGACAGGTATATGCGAGCGGAGGAAGTTATGAGAGACTTGAAAAGAACTGCAGAAGGTTCGGATGCAATCCGTGCCGGACGAATGAAGAGGTGATCGACAATTCTGATATCGTCATCATAGCGCTGAAGGCGCATATGGTGGAAGAAGTCATGAAGCCTCTTGCAAAGGCGCTGAAAGGGAAGATCGTTGTTTCCATCGCTGCGGGATATACATTTGACACATACAGGGATATATTGGGAACAGAAGTGCACTATATCTGCACGATACCGAATACTCCGGTATCTGTCGGGGAAGGGGTGACTGTGTGTGAGGACAGACACTCGCTTGACGGACAGGAATATGACATATTTTACCGTCTGTTTTCCTCTATAGGGGTTGTGACACCGGTAGAGACACATCTTGTGGGAGCTGCAGGCACGGTGGCGGGCTGCGGTCCGGCGTTTGCCAGCATGTTTCTGGAAGCGCTTGGGGACGCGGGAGTGAAATACGGACTGCCGAGGCGTACGGCATATGAACTTGCCGCCCAGATGCTCTGCGGAACTGGGAAGCTTTATATGGAGAAGAGACAGCATCCGGGCGAGATGAAGGATGCGGTGTGTTCACCGGGCGGGACGACGATCAGAGGCGTGGCTGCGCTGGAGCGGGCGGGCCTTCGGGACGCCGTCATCAGCGCTGTGGATGAGATAGAAGGCGGAAACGTCTGAAAAGAGGTGGGTTACTTTGCGATTTTTTCATTTGTCTGATCTGCACATCGGCAGACAGCTGCATCATTACAACCTGATCGAGGACCAGAGAAAGGTGCTCGGGGAAATAGCCGCGTACGCCGGGGATATACATCCTGACGCCATTGTCATCGCGGGAGATATTTATGATAAGTCTGTACCGTCGGCTGAGGCGGTCACTGTATTCGATGAATTTCTGACAGCGCTGTCCGGTATTGAGCCTCCGGTTCCGGTGCTCGTTATAAGCGGAAATCACGATTCGCCGGAACGGCTCAGCTATGCCTCCGGATTTTTGAAGGCACATCAGGTCTATGTGGCCGGGAGCGCGCCGGATACGGGTGTGGAACGAATCTCCAAAGTGACGCTCAGGGATGAATTCGGGGAAGTGGATTTTTATCTGCTTCCATTTTTAAAGCCTGCGTATGTGAAGCATCTGTGGGAAAATGATGCGCCGGAGAGCTACAGTGACGCTGTGCGGATGCTCATTGAGCGGGAGGGTATAGATTTCGCGGGACGCCGGAATGTGCTTATATCTCATCAGTTTTATACCGGGGAGGGGACCGCGCCCGGTACGTGTGATTCTGAGACGATCGCGGTGGGCGGCATCGACAATGTGGACACGAGTGCTGTGAAGCCGTTTGATTATGTGGCGCTCGGGCATCTGCACGGGGCCCAGAGTGTCGGCTGCGGGCACATACAATATTGCGGCAGTCCGATGAAGTATTCTGTCAGTGAAAGCGGGCATAATAAGTCGCTTGCTATGGTTATTTTGCGGGAAAAGGGGGAAGAACCAGAGGTTGTCAGACTTCCTCTCCACCCGTTGCGGGACGTCATAAGGAAGAGGGGGAAGCTTAAGGATATTCTCCGTGTGTCCCGGGAAGAAGAGAGAGAGGATTATGTGAGCATAACGCTGACAGATGAGTCGGAACCGTATAAGCCGAAAGAGCAGCTGGAAAAGGTGTATTCACATATACTCGAAGTGAGGCTTGACAATGACAGGGTAAGGCAGAAGCTCTCGGAGTTTGACGAGGAACTCGTATTAAAAGATCCCATGGCAGTGTTCTGCGATTTTTACGCAGAGATACAGGGAAGGGAGCCTGGAGACGAGGAAAAAGAGATATTGGAACAGGTAATTGACAGGGCAGGAGAAGAGGAGAGCCGCAGATGAGACCAATAAAATTAGTGATGTCGGCCTTTGGTTCCTATGCGGGCAGGACGGAGCTTGATTTCACCCGGGTACAGTCCGGGATCTTCCTGATCACGGGTGATACCGGGGCGGGGAAGACCACGATCTTTGACGCCGTCACCTATGCGCTCTATGACCAGACGAGCGGAGGAAGGCGGGATGGCAGTATGATGAGGAGTCAGTATGCGTCCGAGGATGTGGAGACCTATGTGGAGTATACATTTTCTTACCGCCGGGACGTGTATACTGTCAGGAGGAATCCGGAGTATATACGGCTTGGCAAACGGCGCCGCGCAGATGGTTCGCCCCGTTTTGTCAAAGAGGCGCCCAAGGTGGAACTGACACTTCCGGACGGAAAGGTATTTCAGGGGAAGAAGCGGGAGATCGACCAGAAGATCGCGGATATCATCGGACTGGATGCAGATCAGTTTACTCAGATCGCCATGATAGCACAGGGAGATTTTCTAAAACTGCTGCATGCACAGTCGCGGGAGCGGAAGAAAATATTCTCCAGGATATTTCACACGAGGTTTTATTACCGCGTACAGGAGGAGTTGAAACGGCAGTCGACAAGTCTGTACATTGAACTGGAAGACAATGTCAAAAGCGTGCGCCGGGAGATCGGGCGGGCGGAATGTGAGGCGGACAGTGCATATGAGACAGAGTGGAGCGCGCTTAAGGGACTTCCGATCCCGGACCGGGAAGAGACGCTGCGGCTGCTCGGCCTTATCATAAAAGAAGGCGGGGAGAAGGAAAAGCGCCGAAGGGCGGAGGCGGACCGGCTGCAGGGGCGGCTGGATGAACTCCACGGCGCCATGAAAGAAGGGGAGACGGTGAACCGTCTGTTTCAGGCATATGAAGAGGCGTGTGAAACGGGGATGCGGCTGCGGGAAAGGAAGGAGGCCTTCCGGGAGAAAGAGGCCGGCATTGCGTGTGCCCGCAGAGTGGAGCGGGTACGCGCAAAAGAGGCAGAGTTTGAAACGATAAGGGCGGCGGCAGAGGAGTCAGGACAGAGCCTCCTCAGACTGGAAAGGAAAGAAAAGGAATCCGCGGCAGCCGCCCGTGAGGCTTACGCTCAGGAGGAGGCTGCGCGGGAAGAACTCAGTCGGAAGGAGCCTGAGTATACGGAGACGCTCGTTCGTCTCGGAGACGCTCTGCGCCAGTATGATGCATTGAAGGAGCAGGAAGAAGAGAGAGACCGGCTGTCTGCGCTGCTCTGCAAAATGAGAGACGAGTGTGAGAAAGCAGCTGCGGAGGCGGACCGCCTGGAAGTGTACGTCAGGGGACTTAGGAAGGAGCAGGAAGAACTGGCCGGCAGTCAGGCAGAGAGGGACCGGCTGTCTGCAAAAGCCGGTATTCTGACGGACAGAGCGTCTGCACTGGAAGCGCTGGAGCAGTCGGCGCAGCATATCCGGGCATTTGAGACGGCATGCAGGGAGAAACAGCAAAATGAGGCGGAATGCTCGGCCGCCTATGTGGAAGCGTCGGCGGTCTATGAGCAGAAGTACCGGGCATTTCTGGATGAGCAGGCCGGCGTCCTGGCCGGAGTGCTGGAGGAAGGAAAGCCCTGTCCTGTGTGCGGTTCATGCGGGCATCCGGCGCCGGCGCATCTGTCGGATGATGCACCGTCACAGGAAGAGGTGGAAGCGGCAAAAGAGCGCAGGAATCAGGCAGAGCTCGTACGTGAAAGTGCGGCCCAGGCGCTTGGGGAGGCGGCAGGAAGACTTCGGACGGAAAGAGAAGTATTTGAAAGAGAGTGCAGAAAGATACTTGGTCCGGGAGCGGGGGCAGATCCGGCAGAAGCTGAGGCAGAGATAAGGAGGGAGGCTGGCGCGTGCCGCCGTGAGGCGGAAGATACGAAGCAGGCGCTCTGCCGCGCGCAGAAGAATGTCAAACGGTATGCCGCGGTACAGGAAGAATACGAGAAGCAGGAGCGGGAACTTTCGCTTAAAAATAACGCGTTAAAGGAATCCCGGCAGAAGCTGCAGGAACTTGAGCGTGAGTACAGCCGCCAGAATGCGCTTGCAGAGGAAAAGAAGAACAAGCTGGAGTACCGTTCTAAGGACGAGGCCGAAAAGCGCCGCAATGAAGTATACGGGCTGCTTGAAGAACTGAGAGAGCGCTGCGCCAAAGCCCGGGAGAGATACGAGCGTGCGCTGCAGGATCAGAGAAGGACGGAAGGGGAGCGAAGCGGCGAGGAAAAGCGCGGCAGACAGCTGGATGTGCAGCGCCGGAAAGCGGAGGAAGGCTTCAGAGAGGCGCTCGCTCAGGAAGCATTTGCGTCCGCCAAAGAGTACGAAGCGAAAAAGCCGCTTCTGGAGTCGGCAAAGGAGATGGAATCTGCCCTGGAGCAGTACCTGTCGCAGGTCAGAGACAATGAAGCGGCGCTTAAGCTGCTCGGCTCACAGATCGAGGGGAAAGAGCGCGCGGATGTGGAGGCGCTTAAGCTGGAGGCGGAAGAACTCAGCCGGAAGATCAGGGATATAAGAGGCGGACAGATCCGGCTTGGAGGGATGAACAGTAAGAACAGAGAGATCAGAGAGGAACTGCGGAAAGAATTTGAGAAAAAGGGGGGCCTGCAGCGGCAGTACGAGCTCGTAGGAAATCTGAGCCGTACGGCCAACGGCAATTTAAGTGGAGCGGTCAAACTTGATTTTGAGACATATGTGCAGCGGCAGTATTTCAAACAGATCATCCAGGCCGCCAACAAGAGGCTCATACAGATGACAAACAACGAATTCATTTTGCAGTGCAGAGATGTAAAAAGTCTTGGAAGCCAGGGACAGGCCGGACTTGATCTGGATGTCCTGCACCTGCTCAGCGGTACGGTGCGCGATGTGAAGACGCTGTCGGGCGGAGAATCCTTCATGGCGTCGCTGTCCATGGCGCTTGGACTGGCGGATATTGTACAGAATACAGCAGGCGCGGTCCATCTCGATACGATGTTCGTGGACGAGGGATTTGGTTCACTGGATGACGGGTCAAGAGAACAGGCGATAAAGGTGCTGAATGAGCTGGCCGGAGACAGCAGGCTCGTCGGGATCATTTCGCATGTAAATGAGCTGAAAGAGCAGATCGACAACAAGCTCATAGTGACAAAGACGGAAAAGGGCAGCAGCGTACGCTGGTCTTTTGACTGAGAGACGGGAGAGTAGACTATGGAAGGAAAACAGCCGGGCACGGCGGCGGTGCCCATACACGAGACATTCAGGATAGCAGCTCTGCTTGCCGTTGTAGGAGGATTCCTGGACGCATATACCTATATACTGAGAGGAGGCGTGTTTGCCAACGCGCAGACCGGCAATATGGTCCTGCTCGGCGTATATGCCGCACAGGGAAGATACCGCCAGGCCGGATACTGCATCATCCCCATATTGGCATTCGCCCTCGGTGTATTTATAACAGAGGTGTTTAAAAAGTATTTTACAGAGAAAGAATTTAATATATATGAGCACTGGATCATAGCAATAGAAATTATATTATTGTCAGTTGTTGGGTTTGTACCGGCCTCTGTGCCGGACAGTGTCGTGAACGTCACCATCTCGTTCGTCTGCTCCCTGCAGGTGAACAGCTTCCGAAAGATGAAAAACCTGCCTTACGCCTCGACCATGTGTACCGGAAACCTGAGGTCGGGGACAGAGAAGTTGTTCCAGTACGTCATAAACAAAGAAACGAAGGCCGGAATACAGGCGGCCCATTACTTTGGGATCATCCTGCTGTTCATACTGGGCGCCGTAGCGGGGACAGTCCTGGCATTTCTGTGGGGCATACAGAGCATATGGTGCTGCAGCATCCTGCTCGGCATCGTATTCGTCACAATGTGTCTGACAATTCGTTGAATTGAAAGGGGTCAGACCCCTGCACATGGCAGGGGTCTGACCCCTTTCAATTTAATGATTTGTCTGATAATTCAGCGCTGCCTCGATGAAGCCTTTGAAGAGCGGGTGCGGCCTGTTCGGCCTTGATTTTAGCTCCGGGTGTGCCTGGGTCGCGATGAACCAGGGGTGCTCCGGTATTTCTATCATTTCTACGATGGTGCCGTCCGGGGAGAGGCCGGACAGCTTCATGCCGTGGGCGGTGAGTTCTTCCCTGTAATCGTTGTTCACCTCGTAGCGGTGGCGGTGGCGTTCGTTGATCTTTTCTTTTCCATATAATTCGTATGCCTTGGAATGCTTGTCCAGCACGCATGGGTAGGAGCCGAGCCGCAGCGTTCCGCCGATATCTTCCACACCGATCTGGTCGGGCATGATGTGGATGACCGGATGTGTCGTATCCGGCCGGAGCTCCGCGCTGTGGGCATCGTTATATCCGAGCACATCACGGGAGAATTCTACGATGGAGAGCTGCATACCGAGGCAGAGTCCGAGAAAAGGCACCTTGTGTGTGCGGGCGTATCGGATGGCTTCGAGCTTGCCGTCTATGCCCCGGTGGCCGAAGCCTCCCGGGACGAGGATACCGCTGACGTCCTGAAAGAGCTCGTCCGCATTGTCCGCGCTGACAGATTCGGAGTCGATCCATTTGATATTTACCGTGGCGCGGCTGAAGATGCCGCCGTGTTTGAGCGCCTCGACGACGCTGATGTAGGCGTCGTGGAGCTGGATATACTTTCCGACGAGCGCCACAGTTACTTCGGTGTTCGGGTGGCACAGGTAGTCCACCATCTCTTCCCAGTCTTTTAAGTCCGGCTTGGGGCACGGAAGGTTCAGGCATTCACACACTACATCGGCGAGCTTTTCTTTTTCCATGGCGAGCGGGGCCTCGTAGAGATAATCGACGTCCAGGTTCTGGAGCACATGGTTGGCCGGCACATTGCAGAAGAGCGCGATCTTGTCCTTTATACCGGCGTCCAGCGCGTACTCGGAGCGGCAGACGATGATATCGGGCTGGATGCCCATACCCTGCAGGTCTTTGACGCTCGCCTGCGTCGGTTTTGTCTTCATCTCCTGTGAGGCGCGCAGGTACGGAATGAGAGTAACGTGGATCAGTATCACATTTTCCCGCCCTTTTTCGTGCTGGAACTGGCGGATAGCCTCAAGAAAAGGCTGGCTTTCAATATCACCGACAGTCCCGCCCACTTCTATTATGGCGATTTCCGTATTCTCTGCGGCCGGGCTGCGGTAGAAACGTCCTTTGATCTCATTGGTGATATGAGGGATCACCTGCACGGTCCCGCCTCCAAAATCACCGCGGCGCTCCTTCTGCAGTACAGACCAGTATATTTTGCCGGTCGTGACATTGGAATTCTTACTCAGACTTTCATCGATAAATCTTTCATAATGTCCCAGATCAAGGTCGGTCTCCGCGCCGTCGTCTGTCACAAACACTTCGCCGTGCTGCACCGGGTTCATCGTGCCCGGGTCAATGTTGATATAAGGGTCAAATTTCTGCATGGTCACTGTATAGCCGCGGGCTTTGAGCAGCCGTCCAAGAGAGGCCGCCGTGATTCCCTTGCCAAGCCCGGATACTACTCCGCCTGTTACGAATACGTATTTTACTGCCATATATTCCTCCTTGTATAAAATGTTTTAGCCTAAGCTAATCTTATCGCAATTGATATCTTTAGCTTAGGCTATGTAATGTTGGTAAAAAAAATACCCGTATATTATATACCTTTTCCATTAAAAAATACAGAACTTTTTTCAAATTTTGCCTCGAATGTGGCCTGGATGGATAATTTCTTAAACTGCTTCATATCCACGGAGCCTACCATAACGGACGTGTGCGCCTGACAGCCTTTTAACTTCGGTATCTGATCAAGCGCCAGCTGGGCCATCGCATCGTCTGCCGCACTGACGGAGAGGGCGATGAGCACCTCGTCTGTGTGAAGGCGGGGATTCCGGCTGCCGAGATACTGTGTCTTCAGCTTTTGGATCGGCTCAATGGCATCCGGAGAGATCACGTGCAGCTCGTGGTCAATGCCCGCCAGTTCTTTCAGAGCATTGAGCAGAAGCGCGGCAGAGGCGCCTAGGAGATTTGACGTCTTGCCTGTGATCATGCGGCCGTCGTGCAGCTGAAGCGCCGCCGCCGGCCCTCCTGTCTCCTCGGCGCGTGACAGCGCGGCGTCCACGACAGGCCGGTCGTGGACCGTGATGCCCGCCTGATTCATAAGCATCTCGATCTTGTATGCCTCTTCATCCGGGCATGCGCCCACGAGAAGCCGCCGCAGAGAGTCGTAATAACGGCGGATGATCTCCTGGCAGGAAGCTTCTCTGCACGCTTCGTCATCGCAGATACATTTGCCGGCCATATTGACCCCCATGTCGGTCGGCGACTTATAAGGGCTTTTTCCGTAAATGCGTTCAAACATGGCATTCAGCACCGGGAATATCTCTACATCGCGGTTGTAGTTGACCGTTGTCCTGCCATAGGCTTCCAGATGAAAGGGATCTATCATATTGACGTCGTTGAGATCAGCCGTGGCGGCCTCATATGCCAGATTGACCGGGTGCTTCAGCGGTATATTCCAGATGGGAAACGTCTCGAATTTGGCGTATCCGGCACAGATGCCCCTCTTGTGCTCCAGATAGAGCTGGGACAGGCACACTGCCATCTTTCCGCTGCCCGGACCGGGGGCTGTGACAACGACGAGCGGTCTCGTTGTCTCTATATAATCATTCTTTCCGTAACCTTCATCGCTGACAATGAACGGTACATTGGAAGGGTAGCCGGGGATCACATAGTGCCGGTAGACCCTGATGCCAAGCTTCTCAAGCCTGTTTTTAAATAAATCGGCGCTGCTCTGGCCGCTGTACTTTGTGATGACAACACTGCCCACATAGAGACCGTTTTCACGGTAAGCGTGCATAAGCCGGAGCACGTCGGAATCATAAGTGATGCCAAGGTCGCCGCGGACTTTATTCTTCTCAATGTCCTCAGCGCTGATTACGATGATGATCTCCGCCTGGTCCGAAAGCTGCTTCAGCATGCGCAGCTTACTGTCAGGCTGAAATCCCGGAAGAACGCGGGAAGCGTGAAAATCATCGAAAAGTTTCCCCCCGAATTCCAGATACAGTTTGTTGTCAAACTGGTCGATGCGTTCCCGGATATGGGCTGACTGCATTTTCAAGTATTTTTCATTGTCAAATCCTTTTTTCATTCGTAAATTCCCTCTTAATTCCTATAAATTAGCTATAAACTTCAGTATAAGCAATCTCATTCCAAGTATACTACAAGATATAGGAAGTTTACAATCTTTTCATAATGTTTTTATTGATTTCTAAGTAGGCTGTCCGTATAATAAAAGGGTGATACAGGAGGATAAAAATGGACAACCAGAATAATCAGAACAAAAATAATCAAGGGCCCAATAACAAGAATAACAGACAGGGTTTTTCCTTCATTATTTTAGTAACATTAATCACCGCCATATTGGTGCTGGCTCTGTATCAGTTCCAGGGTTCCGCAGGTTCCCAGGAAATCAGTTATGACCAGTTCCTGAAATACGTGGACGATAAAGAGGTGGAAGAAGTCATCATCAGCAGTGACAGAATCACCATAACAATGAAGAAAGAGAAAGACGCCCGGACATCCAAGCAGTATTACACCGGTGTTGTGCGGGATGACACACTGGCAGAGCGGCTTGACAAGGCTGGAGTGAAGTTTGGCCAGGAGATACCGGACACGACATCTGCCGTCATACTGAACGTACTTCTGACGCTGCTTCCGATAGCGCTCATCGTAGGCATGTTTGTCTGGATGACAAAGCGGATGTCAAAGGGCGGCGGAATGATGGGCATTGGAAAAAGCAATGCCAAGATGTATGTGGAGAAGGAGACGGGGATCACCTTCAAAGACGTAGCCGGACAGGACGAGGCTAAGGAATCACTGCAGGAAGTTGTTGATTTTCTGCACAATCCGGGTAAATATACACAGATAGGCGCAAAGCTGCCAAAGGGCGCGCTGCTTGTCGGTCCCCCGGGTACAGGAAAGACGCTGCTTGCAAAAGCTGTCGCCGGAGAGGCAAAGGTGCCGTTTTTCTCACTGACCGGTTCCTCTTTTGTAGAAATGTATGTCGGTGTCGGCGCATCGAGAGTGCGCGATCTGTTCAAGCAGGCGCAGCAGATGGCACCGTGTATCATCTTTATCGATGAGATCGACGCGATCGGCAAGAGCCGTGACAATCAGCTCGGCAGCAATGACGAGCGGGAGCAGACGCTGAACCAGCTCCTGTCGGAGATGGACGGATTTGATATGAACAATGGGCTCGTGCTTCTGGCAGCTACCAACAGGCCTGAGATACTTGACCCGGCGCTGCTGCGCCCGGGACGGTTCGACCGCCGTATCATTGTTGAGAAGCCGGACCTGAAAGGCCGTGTGGACGTATTAAAAGTGCATTCCAAAGACGTGAGAATGGATGAGACCGTCGATCTGGAGGCGATCGCTCTGGCTACATCCGGGGCTGTCGGCTCTGATCTGGCCAACATGATCAATGAGGCTGCGATCAACGCGGTCAAGAACGGAAGAAGTGCGGTTACGCAAGGTGACTTGTTTGAAGCGGTGGAAGTCGTACTGGTAGGAAAAGAGAAGAAAGACCGTATCATGAGTACGGAGGAACGGAAGATCGTGTCCTACCATGAAGTCGGCCACGCGCTTGTCAGTGCACTGCAGAAAGATGCAGAGCCTGTACAGAAGATCACGATCGTGCCGAGAACCATGGGCGCGCTCGGATATGTAATGCAGACACCGGAGGAAGAGAAGTTCCTCAATACGAAGAAAGAGCTTGAGGCGATGCTCGTCGGCATGCTGGCAGGCCGTGCGGCGGAAGAGATCGTATTTGACACTGTGACGACAGGGGCCGCCAATGATATTGAGAAGGCGACAAACATAGCAAGAGCCATGATAACACAGTACGGCATGAGTGAGAAGTTCGGACTGATCGGACTGGAATCCATTCAGAACCGTTATCTGGACGGCAGGGCCGTTAGAAACTGCGGTGAAGCGACATCTGCTGAGATCGACAGGGAAGTCATGGAAATGCTGAAAAATGCTTACAGTGAGGCCAGAAGACTGCTGAGTGAACACAGGCAGTCACTGGATAAGATAGCAGCCTTCCTCATCGAGAAGGAGACGATCACAGGCAAAGAATTTATGGAGATCTTCCATGAGGCAGAGGGTATCGATCCTGAGACTGAGAAGAAACAGGGAGAAAGGGTCACCGTCAAAGAAGCAGAGCCGCAGATCGAGCAAAAGAGTGAAGCGGCAATTGATTCAAATATGGAATCAAACGAAGCTGTAAAAGAAGAAACAGAAGAATGATCAAAGGGGCCGGGCCCCTTCCGGCAAAGATAAGACCTCTGCAGGAAGGGCCCCGGCTCCTTTTGGGTCATCTTCTAAGAGCGACAGAATCCCGTATGATCAATTCCACCGGAAACCGTTCCTCCAGCTGGATACCTGTCTCCCCCCTTATGAGAGCGGCCAGCTTGCGTACTGCGGCGGCTGCTTTTTGGGGAACATTCTGCCGGATCGTGGTGAGTGGCGGCGAACACATAGAAGCGTATACGTTATCGTCAAATCCTGCGATGGAGATCTGCTCCGGTATGCGTATGTTATTCTGTCTGAGATACTGTACCGCTTCTGCGGCGTAATAATCAGAAGCGAAAAAAAGCGCCTGTTTCTCCAGAAACAGAGGGAGCTTTTTCTGATAATAGGCCTGCCTTCCGTCAATGTCGGAAGGTATGAGGAGGTGACGCTCCCGGAGGGCTCCTTCAGAGCTTCCCTGCTCTTTCAGAAACGTCACGATTCCCTCCCACCGCATATGATCTACTCCAGTGTCGTTGTCTGCAAGAAAAAGGAAGTCCGTGTGTCCCTGATCAAACAGAAACTGCGCCATCAGATACCCTCCTTCTTCATCCTTAAGACCGATATTTGCCATTCCCGGGATATCATAATAGACATCCACGGTCACAAGGGGAATGCCGCATTTTTCCCTGATCCCTTCATTTTCTTCCGGACTCAGCCCGATGGTGATCAGTCCTTCAATGTTCCAGGTGGCGGCAAGCGCCCAGTTTTCCTCCGGCCTGTCTGAAATATGAAAAAGCATGTAATAGCCCTGGCGGAATATTTCTGTCTCCAGTGTTTCAAGAAGAATACTCGTAAACGGGTCGCGGTCGATGCCACGTTCCTGTCTTCTCTTACTGCCGATCAATACTCCGATCAGGTGCGAAGAGTTTCCGGCCAGCATCCTGGCCCCCATACTCGGAATGTACTGTCTTTTGTGCAGGATCGCCTCGATCCGCTCAAGCGTTGCGGGAGACACCTTTTTTGTATTGCCGTGTATGACGTTGGACACGGTGGTAGGGCTTACGTTGGCCTCCCTGGCGATATCTTTGATACGTACTGTCATATGAGCGCTCCTTTCGTTGATCCGGAAGTAAAAATGTAAAGAATAGATAAAAGTTACAATCCATATTTGTACATAGTTACGTTTTGCGTAAAACGTGTTGAAAGTTCACGGATCCACTGCTTATAATTCAAGTATGGTAGGTTTTGCGCAAAACGTCAATCAAAATTTTAAGAGGAGTGAAAAATTATGGAAAAGACATGGTGGAAACAAAGTGTTGTTTATCAGATATACCCAAGAAGCTTCAATGATTCTGACGGTGACGGAATCGGGGATATCAACGGGATCACGGAAAAGCTGGATTATCTGAAGGAACTGGGGATCGATGTGATCTGGCTGTCGCCCGTTTATGAGTCGCCGAATGATGACAATGGTTATGACATAAGCGACTATCAGGCGATCATGCAGGAATTCGGCACAATGGAGGACTTTGAGCGGATGCTGTCGCAAGCGCATGAAAGAGGCATCCGTATTGTGATGGATCTCGTTGTAAACCACACGTCGGACGAACACAGATGGTTTGTGGAAAGCAGAAGATCAAAACACAATCCCTTTCGGGATTATTACATCTGGAGGGAGGGAAAGGACGGGAAAGAGCCGAACAACTGGGGGTCCTGCTTCAGCGGTCCCGCCTGGAGCTACGACGAGTCCACACATATGTACTACCTGCATCTGTTTTCTTCAAAGCAGCCTGATCTGAACTGGGATAATCCTGAGGTGCGTGATAAGGTGTATGAGATGATGGACTGGTGGTGCCGGAAAGGAATCGACGGCTTCCGGATGGACGTCATCAGTATGATATCAAAGGCTGAAGGTCTTCCGGACGGACCGAAGGGAGAGTCACAGCTCTATGGAGACCCTTCGCCTCACGCGCAGAACGGACCTCACGTCCATGAATACCTGCAGGAAATGAACCGCAGGGTATTGTCCCATTACGATCTGATGACGGTGGGAGAGTGTGCCGGCGTTACGGTGGAGGAGGCGCAGAAATATGCGTCGCTGGACGGAAAAGAACTCAATATGGTATTTCAGTTCGAGCATATGGGGCTTGACGAGGGGGAAGGTTATAAGTGGAGCGACCGGAAAGTCTCACTCCCGCAGCTGAAAGCTGTGATGTCGAAATGGCAGACAGAACTTTACCAAAAGGCGTGGAACAGTCTCTACTGGTGTAACCATGATCAGCCGAGAATCGTCTCCAGGTTCGGAGATGACCGCCCTGCATACCGGGAATTGTCCGCCAAAATGCTCGCCACCTGCCTGCATATGATGCAGGGAACGCCGTATATATATCAGGGGGAGGAACTTGGCATGACCAACGCGCCGTTTGAAACTCTTGAAGACTTCAGAGACATAGAGAGTATCAATGCATATCATGAATTTGTACAAAGTGGTATCGTCGATGCGTCTGCGATGATGAGGTATATCAGATACAAGGGGCGGGACAATGCCCGGACGCCCATGCAGTGGGATGACGGGGTGAACGCAGGGTTCAGCGCCGGTACTCCGTGGATCATGGTGAACCCAAACTATAAAGAGATCAACGCAGAAGAACAACTGTCAAGGGAGGATTCTGTGTTCCGGTATTATCAGAAGCTTATCCGTCTGCGCAAGAAAGAGGAGATCATTGTGTCCGGGACTTATGAACTTCTCCTGCCGGACAGCGAGGAACTGTACGTATATACGAGAACGTCGGAAAGGCATAAACTGCTCGTGGTATGCAGTTTTACAGAGGATGCGGTACCGTTTGCACTGCCGGCAGAATTTAAAGAGGCCGATGCAGAAGTGCTTATCAGCAATTATAACAGAGATAGCATAGATAAAAATATAACGCTGAAACCATATGAAGCTTTTGGTTTAAAAATATAGCCGGCTATTTAACTTTTCGTCCGTAATATGGTATGATGATGTAGATCTATTGAATCAGGAATATTCAGGGAAAGCCGCATTTGTAAATGCTATAGGATGACAGACAAGGAGACAGCAGATGTATGTTTGATATTCAGGAGGAACTCAAGAAACTGCCCGGTAAGCCGGGGGTCTATATCATGCACGACGAGAAGGATGATATTATCTATGTGGGGAAGGCCATCAGCCTGAAAAACAGGGTACGCCAGTATTTTCAGATGAGCCGCAGCAAAGGCGTCAAGATAGACCAGATGGTCACCCATATAGCAAGATTTGAATATATTGTGACGGATTCTGAGCTTGAGGCGCTCGTGCTGGAGTGCAACCTCATAAAAGAACACCGTCCTAAATACAATACGATGCTTATGGATGACAAGAGTTATCCGTTTATTAAGGTTACGGTGGATGAGCCGTTTCCGAGGATCATGCTTGCCAGAAAGATGGTAAAAGACAAGGCAAAATATTTCGGTCCCTATACGAGCGCGGGGGCAGTGAAAGATACGATCGAGCTTATACGCAAGCTTTATAATATCCGCAGCTGCAGCCGGAAGCTGCCCCGGGATATTGGCAGAGAACGCCCCTGTCTGAATTACCATATCCATCAGTGCAAGGCGCCGTGCCAGGGGTATATATCACAGGAGGACTACCGGAAGTCCATCGATGAAGTCCTACGATTTCTGAACGGTAATTATGATCTCATCCTGAAGGAGCTGGAGGAGAAGATGCAGTGCGCCTCCGAGGCGATGGAATTTGAGAAAGCCATTGAATACCGGGAACTTCTAAACAGTGTCCAGAAGATCGCCCAGAAGCAGAAGATAACCGACACTGCCGGGGATGACAGGGATATTCTGGCGGTGGCCACAGAGGAAGAGGACGCGGTCGTACAGGTATTCTTTATCCGGGGCGGGCGCCTCATCGGCCGGGATCATTTTTATCTAAGGATCACAAAGGGAGAGAGCGAAGCAGAGATCCTCTCCAGCTTTATCAAGCAGTTCTATGCCGGCACACCGTACATTCCTTCCCAGCTCATGCTGCAGGAAGAGATAGAGGATCTGGAAGTTGTGGAAGAGTGGCTCACGCGTAGAAGAGGGCATAAGGTCCATCTGCGCGTACCTAAGAAGGGGGCAAAGGAAAAGCTGGTGGAGCTGGCGCAGAAGAATGCGGCCCTCGTACTCAGCACGGACAAAGAACGGCTGAAACGGGAAGAGGGACGTACGATAGGCGCGGTGAAGGAACTGGAGAAATTACTTGGTCTGAAGGGGATCGTCCGGATGGAGGCGTACGATATTTCCAACACGAACGGATTCGCTTCTGTCGGTTCCATGATCGTATATGAAAAAGGAAAGCCAAAGCGCAATGACTACCGGAAGTTTAAGATCAAGGGCGTGCAGGGCGCTGACGACTATGCCAGCATGGAGGAAGTGCTCACGCGGAGATTCGTCCACGGGATGAAAGAGATGGAGGAAGGAAAAGACATGGGAAGCTTTACCGCATTCCCGGATCTGATTCTCATGGATGGAGGTAAGGGACAGGTCAATGTAGCTGTCCAGGTACTGGACAGGCTGAGGCTCAATATCCCTGTGTGCGGCATGGTAAAAGATGACAATCACCGGACGAGAGGGTTGTTTTATCAAAATGAGGAAATTCCGATCGAAAAAGATTCTGAGGGATTTAAGCTCATAACAAGGATCCAGGATGAGGCCCACCGATTTGCCATCACATTCCACAGAAAGCTGAGAAGCCAGGGGCAGGTGCATTCTGTCCTGGATGACATACCAGGTGTTGGCCCGGCTAGGAGAAAAGACTTGATGAGCCATTTTTCCAATTTGGATGCCATTAAGAATGCCACGGTGGAGGAACTGGGGAGACTGCCGTCCATGAATGAAAAATCGGCCCGTGACGTGTACAATTTTTTTCACTGATATGATATAATAAATGCAGGACCTTGTGATGCAGGTGCATTTCAGGGAGCAGGAAGACTGAAAGGAAAAGGAGACTGCCATGGGGAAGAAAGTAAAGATGAAAAAGATTGTCGAAAAGATGAATCTCCGGAATCTGACGCCGGATGTTGATCTGACAGAAAGAGAGGTGGAGGTACCGGATATCAACCGGCCCGCGCTTCAGCTGACCGGTTTTTTTGAACACTTTGATTCTGACCGCGTACAGATAATCGGCTATGTGGAATATACATTTCTGGAAACTCTGGATGAGGAGACAAAGGAACATATCTACGATACACTGCTGTCTTATCAGATACCGTGCATCATCTTCAGCCGCGATCTTGTGCCTGAGCAGCGGCTTCTGGAGAAGGCAAATGCGGCGCAGGTACCGATATTTTCGACGGAAAAAAAGACATCTGAATTTACAGCGGAGATCATCCGCTGGCTGAACGTGGAGCTGGCTCCCTGCATTTCCATCCACGGCGTACTTGTGGACGTGTACGGCGTCGGCGTACTTATCATGGGGGAGAGCGGTATCGGAAAGAGCGAATCCGCGCTTGAGCTCATCAAGAGAGGACACCGCCTGGTCAGCGACGATGTGGTGGAGATCCATAAGGTCAGCGACGAGACACTGGTCGGGACGGCGCCGGATATCACCAGGCATTTTATTGAACTGCGGGGGATCGGGATCGTAGATGTAAAGACGCTGTTCGGTGTTCAGAGCGTCCGTGAGACACAGAATATCGATCTGGTGATCACGCTGGAAGACTGGAATAAAGAGAAGGAATATGACCGTCTTGGCATGGAAGAGGAGTATACAGAATTTCTTGGCAACAAAGTCGTATGCCATCAGCTCCCGATACGGCCGGGCCGTAATCTTGCCATTATCGTAGAGACGGCCGCTATCAACCACAGGCAGAAAAAGATGGGTTACAATGCGGCTCATGAGCTTTATAAGCGGGTACAGCAGAATCTTACAAAGAAATAGGAGGGGTTTAAAGAATGCAGTATTGTTTTGGCGTAGATATCGGAGGAACTACGGTTAAGATGGGGCTTTTCAGGACAGAGGGCACCCTTGTGGAGAAGTGGGAGATAAAGACCAGGACAGAAAACCGCGGAGAAGCGATACTTCCTGATGTCGCCGCATCCTTGAAGTCTAAGATGGAAGAAAAAGAGATAGGGCATCTGCAGATCGCAGGAATCGGGATCGGAATACCTGCACCGGTAGACGACCGCGGTATCGTTCAGAATACGGCAAATCTAGGCTGGGGCTATAAAGAAGTAAAGCGGGAGATGGGAGAACTTACCGGGCTGAAGGTTAAGGCAGGAAATGATGCCAATGTTGCGGCCCTAGGGGAGATGTGGCTCGGGGCAGGCAAGGGGCAGAAGAATATGATCATGGTCACCCTCGGCACAGGCGTAGGAGGAGGCGTCATCGTCAACGGCTGTCCGATCGTAGGAGAGAACGGCGCCGGCGGAGAGATAGGCCATATCTGTGTGAATTACGAAGAAGATGAGACGTGCGGCTGCGGCAGCAGAGGCTGTCTTGAACAGTACACGTCGGCTACAGGCATCACGAGACTTGCGAGACGGCGTCTGGAGAAGAACAGCAGTGACACAGTGCTGAAGAAGGAAAACTTAAGCGCCAAAGCTGTCTTTGACGCATTGAAGGAAGGGGACAAGGCTGCGGAGGAGATCGTGGAGGAATTCGGCACGTACCTCGGACATGCCATGGCAAATATGGCTGCGATCACCGATCCCGCTGTGATCGTCATCGGAGGCGGTGTCTCCAAAGCCGGAGACATTCTGCTTAAATATGTGGAAAAACATTTTAAGGAACGGGCCTTTTTTGCGAACAAGGAAACGAAGTTTGTGCTGGCAGAGCTCGGCAACGATGCGGGAATCTGCGGGGCGGCGAAGCTGATAATCGGATAGGAAATGTGCGGTATAAGATAAAATAAAAGCATCTGATATTTTTTCAGATGCTTTTATCTTTTTACATATATTTTATTTGTTATGCTGTATTCTCGGAAACAGACGTCAAGGCGTTGAGGGCGTCGACGGATCTACCACCGGCGGGTTTGGATCTACCGGCGGATCCACAGGCGGTGTCGGTTCAGGATCTGTGGGGGGCGTCGGTGTAGGAGTCGGCTCCTGAGTCCCGCCGCCCTGGTTCGGATCTGTCGGAGTCTGTGTATTTGCGTCCGGATTATCGGTTGTATCCTTATCGTCGGTGTCGTCTTCCTTCGGCGTTGTATCTACATGGCCAGGACAAGACTCTGTCGGTGCGGTATCCTTCGCGAAGTATTCTGTTATCGTCGGGCAGCCCGGCGCCGCAAGCTTTCCTGTTCTGGTACATACCGTCTTCTTCTCGATGGAATTTGGCATTTCAAAGTCTTTGTATTCCAGGTTGGCATGGATCCGGCTCATAATGCCGCGCCATATACGGAAGCGGAAATTCAAGTCATAGCCGTTTACTTTTCCGTCGTCATACCCGCCCCATACGGCACAGGTGTAGTATGGGGTAAAACCGCAGAACCAGAGGTCCTTGTTGGAGTCTGTCGTACCTGTCTTACCGGCCACCGGCATGTTGTCGAGCCGGCAGGCGGTACCGGTACCGCTCTCTACAACCGTTTCCATCGCGCTTGTGAGAAGAGCGGCCGTGCTGTCCTTGAGGGCCGTGTGAGATTCGCCGGCGCCTTCCAGAAGCACATTACCGTCGTGGTCAAGTATCTTTGTGTATAAGGTAGGCGTATTGTATACGCCGCCGTTGGCGATCGATGCATAGGCAGCACAGAGCTGGTAGTTATACACACCTTTGCTCAGACCGCCGAGAACGAGAGTATCATATACATCGTTCTGCGGGTCCAGCGAAGTGATGCCGAATTTTTCTGTACAGTATTCATATCCAAGCTTTGGAGTTATCGCTTCTATCGTCTTAACCGCACATACGTTGACGGACCATTGTATCGCTTCCCTCATTGTGATATCGCCGCGGTGTGTTGCGCTGGCATTTTTCAGAGGCGTACCGTCGCGGTACGTATATGGTTCGTCTTTTATGATCGTGGCCAGCGTCTGTCCCGCGGAATCGAGTGCAGGCGCGTAGCCGGCAAGTATCTTGAATGTAGAACCGGGCTGCCTTGGGGAGCCTTTATACGCACGGTTCAGGCTTCGGCTCGTTGTTTTGGCGCCCCGTCCGCCTACCATGGCTTTGATCTGTCCTGTGTACTGGTCCATGACGGTCACTGATGCCTGCGGCTGAGGGGAAATATTGATATACTCGTCGTATGTGTCGCCCTCCTTGGCGATGGTCGCTTTCCATTCTTCCACCATGGCGCGCGCTTCATCCTCGCTGGAGTAGAGAAGCCCCTGTTCTTTGCCGTACGTTTCTTTTACATACTGTTTGATATGTCCGGAACTGTAGTTCTCCACCGTTCCGTCCGCCCGTGTAACAGTGAGGGCGTAATCGAGACCGTATTCTTTCAGCCCCGGATAGTTGGAATCGTTGTTCATCTCTTCGTCACAGATTTTCTGCATATCCAGATTCTGTGTGGAGTAGATGCTCAGGCCGCCGCTGTAGACTGCATTGTATGCCTGCGTCTCCGTATAGCCGAGCTGGTCTATCAGATCCTGTGTAACCTGATCCGCGAGCGCATCCACAAAGTAGCTGTAAGGAGTGTCGTCAGTCTCAGAGTTGTTTACCGTCTGAATACGGGAATAAACATCGTCTGCCTTTGCCTCGTCGTACGCGGCCTGGTCGATATATCCCTGGTCCAGCATATTTTTTAACACTTTATCCCGACGTTTTGCGTTCAGTTCCGGATTGGTGATCGGATTGTAATCCGACGGATTCTGCGTGATGCCTGCGATCACCGCGCTTTCGGACAGCGTCAGTTCAGACACATCCTTGTTAAAATATCTCTTGGCCGCGGACTGTACTCCGAGACAGTTCTGGCCGAGGTTGATCGTGTTCATATAGCTTTCCAGGATCGTATCTTTGTCCATCTGTTTTTCAATGGCCACTGCGAGATACTGTTCCTGAACTTTACGTTCCAGCCTGTCAAAGAAGGTTTTCTCTTCCGTGAAGTTGGGGAAGACATTGTTTTTGATCAGCTGCTGGGTGATGGTGCTGGCGCCTTCTGAGAAGTTGCCGCTCGTCAGGCCGACCACTGCGGCTCTGGCGATACCCTGGAGGTCGATTCCGTTGTGGTTGTAGAAACGCTCGTCCTCGATCGCTACAAAGGCATGCTGCAGATCCTTCGGCACTTCGTCTATTTTCTTATATATACGGTTGGCACCCGAAGCGACAAAACGTTCGATCTCCGTCTTATCGTCGTCGGCATATACCATGGTCGTAAAGCCTTTTGGCTGTACATCAGCCGGGGATACGTCCGGGGTGTTGTCTAATATTTTCTTCAGGAACAGTCCGCCGCCGATGACGCCGACGACTGCCACAACAAGCAGGCAGAGCAGAAATGCTTTAAAAAGTCTTACACCAACTCTTTTTCCCTGCATGGTTGATTTGGACGTTATTTTTTTTTGCTTCTGCGAAGCTTTCTTTTTACCATAATTCATGAATGTCTGCCTCCTTCATACCAAGTCATTATAGCAAATATAGTAATTGAAATAAAGAAAAAAATGAAAACTTCATATTTCAGTAGGAAAAACTTAAGAAATTCGCTATAGTATTAGTTGAACCAGTATGTAATATGAAAGAAAGGTGCAAAGTATGACGAAAGAGTACAGGACAGTTTACGAAGGCGGAGAGGGGGAGGTCGTGGAGAAGAAGTCCCGTTTTATCGCTTCTGTCAGGCCCGTCTCCACGGAAGAAGAAGCGCTGGCTTTTATTGAAACGATAAGAAAGAAGCACTGGAACGCCAGTCATAACTGCTTTGCGTATGTGATCGGAGAGAGGTCTGAGCTTGCCCGGTACAGTGACGACGGAGAACCGGGGGGAACAGCCGGAAAGCCGATGCTCGACGTACTGAAAGGGGAGGCGCTCTGCAACACTGCTGTAGTAGTGACCCGTTACTTCGGAGGAACGCTTCTTGGAACAGGCGGGCTTGTGCGCGCATACTCACAGGCTGTGAAGGAAGGCCTGGCCTCTTCTGTAATTATAACCAAAATTCGGGGGGTTAAACTTAAGATCGCAACAGATTATACCGGTCTCGGTAAAATACAGTATATTCTCGGGCAGAATGGGCTTAAGATCCTGGAATCTGAATATACGGACAAAGTAGAAATCCATGTACTTGTCCCCGGGGAAGAACTTGAAGCTGTATGTTCAGAGATCACGGAAGGGACAAACGGACAGGCATCGCTGGAAGCAGGAGAGAGCTGCTGGTTTGCACAGATTGGCGGACAGCCGGCAGTGCTGGAAGGATAGAAGTACAAAGAGAGGGCGGACAGGTTTTAAACCTGTCCGCCCTCTCTTTGTATCACATACATTTCACTGGTGACGCTCTGTTCTTATATTTTACTGGAACTCCGGCTCAATGAGGCCGAAGGTTCCGTTTTTCCTTCTGTAGACTACATTTACTTCATCGGTATCTGCATTGCAGAAAACGAAAAAGTCATGGCCGAGCAGATCCATCTGTATGCATGCGTCTTCCGGGTACATTGGTTTGATGCCGAAACGTTTGGTTCGAACGATCTTCACTTCATCATCATCTTCTGTAGCATATTCACTCTCGAAAAATTCCTGGCGGAAGTTGCCGCCTTCCTGATGTCTTGCGACCAATTTGTTTTTATATTTGCGAAGCTGGCGTTCAATAACCTCCTCCACTAGATCAATAGAGACATACATGTCACTGCTTACCTGTTCAGAACGGATGATATTTCCTTTCACAGGGATCGTTACCTCAATCTTCTGACGTTCTTTTTCCACACTTAAGGTAACGATGATCTCCGTATCGGAAGTAAAATACTTCTCTAATTTCCCCAATTTGTGCTCCACGGTCTCCCTTAAGCCAGGTGTTACATCGATGTTCTTTCCGCTAATAATAAACTTCATGCTGTCCAACTCCTTTTCGACATAATTTCAGATGTCTATAGTCTGACAATTCGGTCTTTAACTAATAATCTATCTGATATATGTAGTATAACATGTTTGGACACTAATGTATAGAACGTATTACCTCAATTCTCGAAATTTTTCCTTCATGCATCTTCGCGACTCTCAGGCCGAAGTCGGAAAAGTATACACAGGCGCCCACGCCTGTCTCGATCTTATATTCCAGAAACTTCTGTTCGATGACGCTGAGCAGAGTTTCATTCTGTTCATGAGGTATACTGATGCCGAGAATCTTGTTTACTGTTTTCACCCGCGTACTTGCGCGGAAGATGATCTCGTCAGCCACGTCGAACTCACAGAACAGATACTTGCGTGTGGCAAACAGCACCGCAATGGCGCAGACTCCGATAAGGCTGCTCCAGACAGAAGAGTGGTCTATGATGATCTGTCGTGCTATGGCGAACAGCAGCACTTCAAATACTGTGTTCGGAGTGTGGTAATACATCATTCTTATGAGCTCGACCCCGATGATGAGATTAAAGCATGTTTCAAGCAGATCGTTGTAGTTAGGCCACACGTCCAGATTTGGAATGTGGATCATCGAGACTGCCATGCGCAGGCAGAGCAGGATGATCCCAAGCGCCAGCATGAGCGATATGAAAAATTCAAGTGTTACCGCCAGTCGTTTTAAAAATTTAGCGACATAGTGCTTCATATAGTTCCCCCTTCAGGTCGGTTTTCATCGTATGTACGGCATATCGTTTCAGACCTTGCGGCCGGAACCGTCTGCGTACATTACAAGTATAAATTATCCCCGGGATTTTGCCAAGACCTAAAAAATGGGATTATGAATGCCGCCTTCCCAACCGGGTGAAGATACACGGGTAGAGGACGAGCACCCACAAAACGAGCACAAAATATTCGGCCATTTTGGCGATAATGGATGCTCCGAATATGAGAGGAAAGCCTTCTTTTATTAAGAGTGTAAGGCCAAGGCCTGCAATGAGTTTTACCGCCTGACTGCCGAATTGGCCGGTGTGTGTGTCGAAATCAAGCCGTGTCCGTTCAATATAATAGCCGAGCGAAAATCCGAGTCCGGCGCCTGCGGCTTTACAGCAGTCCAGGGCATATTCCATGTCGATGGTGCCGCGGCTTTTAAGGAGGAGGGCATAGGCTGCCACGGCGAGGGACAGGGCGGCCAGCACAGCGGCGGTCTGTTTCACGTACTGCGTACTGTCCAGAAAAAACCGCTGAAAATGCCAGATCATACAGGAGACGGCGACAGAGAGGAGCATGGATACGATCACATCCTTCGGTGTGTGGACGCCCAGGTACATTCTGGAGAAGCCGATCAGTATAAAGGCGAGAACACATAAAAGCTTCCGCCACGTGTTCTTAGTCCTGAGCGCAAGTGGAAAGAACAGGCAGGCAGCGCCCTGTGTGTGTCCACTTGGAAAGGAATAGCCTGTGGCGCCGGGGACGGCGCTTTCGACGGCTTTAAAAGAAGGGTCGATCACCCAGGGCCTTGGGACGCGGAAGGTGATCTTCAGGCTCTGTACGAGAAGGCCGGCGGTAAAATAGGTAAAGCCGAGCATATAAGCAAAGCGCTTATCCGCGCACCAGTAAAGGGCGCAGATAACCGCTATGATAACAATTTCCTGTCCAAAATAAGTGATAAACTGCATCAGTCTGTCAAGGAAGGGTGTTCGGATTCCTTCCAGCAGCGATAAAAAAGCCATTATTTTATTCCTCTTTTTCTCATTTTCGGATCTAATATTTTCTTGCGGATCCTGAGATTTTCAGGAGTTACCTCCAGAAGCTCATCCGTATCGATAAAGTCGAGGGCTTCCTCCAGGCTCAGCACCTTTGGTGACGTCAGGCGGAGAGCTTCGTCTGCCCCTGAAGAACGGGTGTTGGTCAGATGTTTCATTTTGCAGACGTTCAGCTCAATGTCTTCCGCCTTGCCGTTCTGTCCAATCACCATGCCGGAATATACCTTTTCGCCGGGTCCGATAAAAAGCGTTCCCCGTTCCTGGGCGCTGAACAGGCCGTAAGTGACTGACTCTCCTGTCTCAAACGCGATGAGAGAGCCCTGTTTCCTGTACTGGATGTCACCTTTGTACGGCGCGTATCCGTCAAATGACGTGTTCAGGATGCCGTTGCCCTTCGTGTCGGTGAGAAACTCGCCGCGGTAGCCGATGAGACCGCGGGCCGGTATGGAGAATTCCATGCGCGTGTACCCACCGTTGGACGTACCCATGCCGCGCAGCTCCCCTTTTCTCTGTCCGAGCTTTTCGATGACAACGCCGGTAAATTCATCCGGTACATCAATATATGCAGCTTCCATCGGTTCTAATAACTTGCCGTGTTCGTCTTTTTTATACAGGACCTCCGCCTTGCTCACCGCAAATTCATACCCTTCCCGGCGCATGTTCTCAATGAGGACGGACAGATGGAGTTCACCCCGGCCGGATACCTTAAAGCTGTCGGTGCTGTCAGACTCTTCCACGCGGAGACTGACATCTGTGTTCAGTTCCTTGTAGAGTCTGTCTCTCAGATGCCGGGAAGTTACAAACTTACCTTCCTGTCCCGCAAACGGACTGTCGTTTACGATAAACTGCATGGCGATGGTCGGCTCCGATATCTTCTGAAACAGGATCGCTTCCGGGTTCTCAGGTGAGCAGAGTGTGTCTCCGATCGATATGTTGGAGATCCCTGAGATCGCCACGATTGAACCGATGGTCGCCTCTTTTACATCCACCTTGTTAAGCCCGTCAAATTCATACAGCTTGCTGATGCGCACCTTATCTTTCCGCTCCGGGTCGTGGGCATTGACGACGACCATATCCTGATTCACCCGGATCGTTCCGTTGTCTACCTTGCCCACGCCGATGCGTCCGACGTATTCGTTATAATCGATCGTGCTGATCAATACCTGGGTATCTGCATCAGGGTCACCTTCCGGGGCGGGGATGTAGTCAAGTATCGTCTCAAACAGCGGAAGCATATTCTGCGGGCTGTCGTCCAGTTCCACGAGCGCGTAACCGGCTTTGGCGGAAGCGTAGACAAACGGACAGTCGAGCTGCTCGTCGTCGGCATCCAGGTCGATAAAAAGCTCCAGCACTTCATCGATCACTTCCTCGGGGCGCGCCTCGGGACGGTCGATCTTGTTGATACATACGATGACCGGCAGCTTTAGTTCCAGTGCTTTTCTGAGCACAAACTTCGTCTGAGGCATAGCGCCCTCAAATGCATCCACTACAAGGACGACACCGTTTACCATCTTCAGTACACGTTCTACCTCACCCCCGAAATCAGCATGTCCGGGTGTGTCGATGATATTGATCTTTGTTCCTTTATAGTAAACGGCCGTGTTTTTGGAAAGGATGGTGATCCCCCGTTCCCGTTCGATGTCGTTAGAATCCATGACACGTTCCTCTACATCCTGGTTTTCACGGAACACACCGCTTTGCTTTAACAACTCATCTACAAGAGTTGTTTTTCCGTGGTCGACATGGGCGATAATGGCTATATTACGTATATCTTCTCGTTTTGTTTTCATAAATATTTCCCTTTTCCTGTACGATTTCTACCTATTTATTATATACAACTTTATTAGTTTACCACATTTTGCAGAATTTACAAGTACTCAATCGCTTATAGATGATGTCAATATGATATATGAAAATTATGAATAAGCAAAAATATTGATACTTTCAAAAGATATGATATAGTAAAAAACGGACATTAGGGATGGAAGAGGAGGAAGAAAATGGAACTGAAATGGAAAACAAAAGAAGTAGTGGTCGTAGCAATGGTCGCAGCAGTGATAGGTGTCGTATACACGATAATGGATTATCTTTATATGCCGCTATCCTCTCTGCTTGGGCCTGTGTTTATGGAATTGACGTTCGGCATATATCTGCTGTCGGCGTCCCTGCCGATGTATATAGTACGCAAGCCGGGATTTGCACTGTTCGGTGCGCTCGTCACGGCATTTGTGAATCTGCTGCTTGGCAGCGCCTACGGCATCCAGCTTATCCTTGCAGGCACGCTGCAGGCAGTCGGAATGGAGATCGGCTATGCGGTCTGTAAGCGGTACGGGGGAAATATGGCAAATATGACAGTGGGCGCTGTGCTCGGCGCGCTCTGTGTGCTCGGAAGAGACTGTGTCGTTTTCGGTTATCTCACGTTAGGGGCAAAGACGTTTACAGGTATTGTGATCGTAAGGCTTATAAGTGCGGTAGTCATCGGGATCATTCTGACGAAGGGCATTACGGCAGGGCTTAAAAAGACTGGGGTTCTGCGTGGTTTTAAATGCGCGCAGGTATAGCCGGTATGGAGCAGATGGTACATAAAAAAATAGTGGAAATGGAAAATGTAAGCTTTGTCTATGACGGGGAAGAACTCCCCGTATGGCAGGGCTTAAACTGTTATTTCGAGGAAGGTACGGTCAATCTGCTGCTCGGGCCGAGCGGCTGCGGAAAGAGTACGCTTCTCTATATGCTCAACGGGATCATTCCCAACTTCTATGAAGGAAAAGCCGAAGGACATATCTGGTTTAAAGGGGAAGATATCCTGACGAAAAGGACGAAAGACATGGTACGCCACATGGGCATGGTGTTCCAGAATCCGGAGACACAGTTCTGTACATTTACAGTAGAGGACGAGATCGCTTTCGGGCTGGAGAACGAGAACACGCCGCAGGAGGAGATGGACCGCCGTATAGATGAGGCGCTCGGCATGGTCGGAATGAGAGCCTTGCGCAGCACTCTGCTCACAAGCCTTTCAGGAGGACAGAAGCAGAAGATCGCCATTGCATCTGTCCTTGCGATGCAGCCGGAGATCCTTATACTCGACGAGCCGACGGCCAATCTCGACGCGGCAAGCAGGTCGGAAGTCTTTTCGCTTCTTGGGCAGCTTGTGGGCAGATACGGCAAAACGATCATACTTGTAGAACATAATCTGGAGCATCTGCTCGATAAAGCAGGTCATGTGATCGTGATGGATGGCGGGAACAAAGTATGTCTGGAAGGCAGCGCGCCTTCTGTCATCCGGAGTCTCGTGTACGATGAAAACTACCGCGGCCTCAACATTTTTCTGCCGGAGAAATATCTTATCATGAAAGAGTGGATAAACGCGCTGGATCATATTCCGCAAGTGAGGAACTTTCAAAAACAGCAGCTTCTATGCGGGGAAGGGGACATATTGCCCGTAAGACGGTTCGCAGAACTTTTGCGGGAACTGGCGGTGTTTCCGCCTGCCGACAGGAGCGCCGCCGTGTCAGCGCGTGCGCGGGAGAATGTGGTAGAGGCGAACAGCCTCGCCTATGCATACGGCGGACAGGCAGACAAGGTATTAAAAAGTGTTGACGTTGAGATCGGAAGAGAGGAGTTCGTCGCTGTCGTGGGGGCCAACGGGGCCGGCAAGTCTACTTTTCTCAAAGTCTTGTTCCGGGTGCTCTCCCCGTACGGCGGTTCCGTCAAGGCGGACGGCAGAGAGCTTGACTGCTGTGACAAAAAGCGCCTGTACCGTGACTTTGGTCTCGTATTTCAGAATCCGGAGGACCAGTTTGTGACAAACAATGTTTTTGACGAGCTCATGTTCAGCCTGAAGAAGAACGGAATGGATGAGACGGAAAAGAAAAAGCGGGCCGCCGGCATGCTGGAGAGATTTCACCTCAGTTCCGAGAAGAACAAGAGCCCGTTTCTTCTGAGCCAGGGACAAAAGCGCAGACTGAGCGTTGCGGCCATGCTGCTCACCGGACAGAAAGTCCTCATACTGGATGAACCTACTTACGGGCAGGATTTCGACAACCAGAGGGAGCTTATGGAACTGATGCTGGAACTGAACCGGGAAGGGGTCACGATCATCGTCGTCACTCACGATATGACGCTTGTGGCCGACTACGCGAAAAAGGTGGTCGTGCTCGCAGACGGACAGACAGAATTCTGCGGCGCGCCTGAAGACATCTTCCGTGATGCGGACGCGGTCAGAAAAGGAAAGCTTGAGGTCCCGTCTGTCTGGCGGTTTTCGGAAGAACTTCACAAATATGCGGAAGAAGTCCCGCTTTTCGTCAGCAGAAAGCAGATGACAGATTACTTGATCCGGTGTGTAAAGGAGGCTTGAACATGTTCACATATGAATGGAGGGATTCGTTCCTTCACAGAAGGAATCCGCTTATAAAGCTATGTCTCATAGTTATTGTCACTATACTGATCAGCCTGTCCCTTTATCCGGTGCTGCCGCTATGTACCTTTCTGATGGCGCTGCTCCTCGGCTGCATCGGTGGGAAGATCCCGCCGGGGATCATACTGAGGAAAATGCGGGTGTTTCTTGGAATAGGCATTGCCTTTATAGCGTTCATGCTCATCATGAAAGGAATCGACGGAGGAGGAGATGCCTGGCATATATGGATATTTCACTGGAGCAGCAGTGATCTTATCAGTATATTGTCGCTTGGGATGAGGATCATATCTATCTCGCTTATGTCGCTTCTGTTCGTCCTTACAACAGACCCGAACGATCTCGTGCTGAGTCTCATTCTGCAGATGGGCCTGTCCCCGGTACATGGTTACGCGGCGCTGGCTGCCTACCGTTTCCTTCCGACGCTTCAAAGCGAGATCGAAAGTATCAGGCTGGCGCAGGAGATACGGGGGATCGAGTGGGACAGGGGCCTGATAAACCGGCTGAGCACGCCGTTTCGCATCATGCTTCCGCTGCTGTGCAGCGCGGCCAGAAGAGGAGAACGTGTGGCCGCCGCCATGGAGAGCAGAGGACTCGGCGCGGGCCGCGCAAGAAGCTATTACAGGCAGACAAAGGTAGAACGGGCGGACTGGCTCTTTGCAGCCGGTACGTGTCTCGTATATATCGTACTGACCGCTGTTCTTATCTACATCGGAATGTTCCGGTTCAGTTTTGGATTTAATTTAAAATGACAGGAGAAAAGATTATGCCGTTTAAAAGTGAAAAATTAACATATGGACTTCCGCAGGATGCGTATGAGCGGGACAAGATGAAAGCGCTGGCCGACGATCTAAAAGAGGCGGCGGGGTTAAAAAAACAACTCGTGGGAGTACAGTTTTTCTTTGAGAAGGAAGATTACGATGCCTGTGAGGTCCCGGAGATCAAAGGAGGAGCGCCGTACTGCGTCATGGTCCAGAAGGCTTCAAGAGGAATGGAATTTAAGTCCCGCCTCGCCAATCATAAATGTGACGGGGGAACAACTGCCCTTGCACTGGAAAAAAGTACGGACAGGATCGAGAGCGGTACAGAATATTTCTCTTATAATCTGTACGATTCACCTGCGGCGGCGAGAAGGCTCAGGAACAGTATCAAAAGTCTGCACGCGTACCAGCCGCTGACGTATGGCATCGTTGTACGCCCGTTTGTAAGCTGTACAATGCAGCCGGACGTCATTATCGCGATCGTCAATGCGTACCAGGCGATGCGTATGATCCAGGGATATGAATATGATTCGGGAATCAAGCCCAAGATCGACATGGGAGCAATGCAGGGGATGTGTTCAGAGGTGACGGCAGTCCCGTATATTACAGGTGAAATGAACGTCAGCGTGCTCTGCCCGAGCACAAGAATGCTCTGCAGATGGGAGGACTCGGACATGGCAGTTGGAATCCCGTTCCATCAGTTTGAGAGTATCGTAAAAGGAATTATGGCAACAAAATATTAAAAAGTAGTTCTAAATCAGAATCTCCCTTCATAGACTAAATAGTGACCGTGAAATACGATTCAGAGGAAGGGAGATTGTAAAATTATGTCAGATAAGATTATTGAAAACAACCAGGTAACTATTATGGGAGAGGTGGCAGGAGACTTTTCATTCAGCCATGAAGTGTTCGGCGAAGGATTCTACATGGTGGATGTACTCGTAAAACGCCTCAGCAACTCCGAGGACAGGATCCCGCTCATGATTTCCGAGCGTCTCATCGACGTGACCCAGGACTATACGGGGGAATTTATCATGGCAAGCGGCCAGTTCCGCTCTTATAACAGACACGATGAACAAAAGAACAGGCTCGTGTTATCCGTATTCGTAAGAGAAGTGTCTTTTATAGAGGAAGAACTGGACGGAGCGAAGACAAACAGCATCTTCCTGGATGGTTACATATGCAAGCTGCCGGTGTACAGAAAGACGCCGCTTGGAAGAGAGATAGCGGACCTTCTGCTGGCCGTGAACAGGCCATACGGCAAATCAGATTACATACCGTGCATCTGCTGGGGCAGAAATGCCAGATTCGCGTCTACTTTTGAGGTGGGAGAGCACGTGCAGATCAACGGAAGGATCCAGAGCAGGGAATATGTCAAAAAGCTTACTGAGACAGAGACTCAGAAGCGCATTGCGTACGAGGTGTCGGTCAGCAAATTAGAATGTGTGGATGAATAGAGGTGCACGAACCTGACAAGAGACTTTCATTGACATATAATTGTATTAATGATAAAATTTTTATGAATCTAAATAATACATATTGGTGAAGGTCAGGAGGTTTAATATGGCTATATTTAAAGGTGCCGGAGTGGCGATCGTCACACCGTTTAATGAGGACGGAAGCATCAATTATGATAGACTGGATGAGTTGATCGACTATCACTGTAACAATGGTACAGATAGTATTATTATATGTGGTACTACCGGGGAATCTGCCACAATGACAGAGGAAGAGCATCTGGAATGCGTGAAGTTTGCGATCGAGCGCACAAAGGGCAGGATTCCGGTCATTGCGGGGACAGGTTCAAATTGTACCAGGACAGCGGTAGATATGTCAAAAGACGCAGCCTGTTATGGGGCGGACGGCCTGCTTCTTGTGACGCCTTATTACAACAAGGCTACACAGGCAGGGCTTATAGCGCATTACAAGGCAGTTGCGGAGGCTGTGTCGGGAACACCGATCATTATGTACAGCGTTGCCAGCAGGACGGGATGTAATATCGAGCCGGCTACAGTGGCAGCATTGGTAAAAGAGACAGAGAATATTGTGGGAATTAAAGAGGCGTCCGGAAATATTTCGCAGATCGCAAAGATCATGTCTATGACAGACGGCAGGATCGATCTGTATTCCGGCAATGACGACCAGATCGTACCGCTCATGTCGCTGGGCGGAATAGGTGTTATTTCAGTGCTTTCCAATATTGCGCCGCAGCAGACGCATGATATCTGCGGGAAGTTTTTCAGCGGTGATATACAGGAAAGCGCGAAGCTGCAGCTCAAGGCGATCCCGCTTGTGAACGAGCTTTTCTGTGAGGTAAATCCGATTCCGGTCAAGAGGGCTATGAAGCTCATGGGAATGGACTGCGGTCCGGTCCGTATGCCGCTCACAGAGCTTACGCCGGAACATGAGAAGACGCTGGCACAGGCGATGAAGGATTACGGAATCAAAGTAGTATAATATAGATAGTTACGTTTTGTGAAAAGGATATCATATGTTGAGTTTGTCTTGCAGATATGATATCCTTTTTTATAATGTTATACATATTATAAATAAGAAACTTTTGGTTGTACAGACGGGTGAAAGGAGATTTGAAAAATGGTCAGAGCGATAATGCACGGCTGCAACGGCAGGATGGGGCAGGTCATAACAGGACTTATCAATGAAGACGAAGGGATTGAAATTGTTGCGGGAATTGATGCATACACCGGAAGGGAAAATGCATATCCTGTATTTGAATGTATAGATAAATGTGATGTGGAGGCGGATGTGGTCATAGACTTTTCCAATGCCGCAGCTGTGGACGCGCTTCTTGGTTACTGTGCTAAACAGAAGCTTCCGGTAGTGCTCTGTACGACAGGGCTGTCCGAAGAACAGCTGGAGAGGGTGGAGAAAGCGTCTGAGAAGACAGCCGTACTCCGGTCTGCCAACATGTCTCTTGGGATCAATCTGCTTCTGAAACTAGTAAAGGACGCGGCCAGGGTGCTTGCGGGCGCGGGCTTTGACGTGGAACTGGTGGAGCGTCATCACAATCAGAAGGTGGACGCTCCGAGCGGGACGGCGGTCGCGCTGGCGGATTCCATCAATGAAGCCATGGACGATGCATATACATATGTATACGACAGAAGCCAGGTGCGCGAAAAGAGGGACAAGAAGGAACTTGGCATCTCAGCGGTGAGGGGCGGAACGATCGTGGGCGAGCACGAGATCATTTTTGCAGGCGCCGACGAGGTAGTAGAGTTCAAGCATACAGCATACTCCAAAGCCATATTCGGTAAAGGGGCGGTGGAGGCCGCAAAATATCTGGCAGGGAAGCCGGCAGGGCGGTACGACATGTCGGATGTGATCGTGTTTTAAACAGGATGAGATGGGAGGAGTTATGAAAGAGTTAGAGGAGAGATATCTGGAGAGACTTTCAGAATTGTATCCGACTATTGCAAAGGCGTCTACGGAGATTATCAATCTGCAGGCGATCCTGAACCTGCCGAAGGGGACGGAGCACTTTCTCACTGATATTCACGGGGAGTACGAGGCGTTTTCCCATGTGCTCAAAAACGGCTCTGGTTCCGTGCGCCGTAAAATTGATGATGTTTTCGGAAATACAATGAGCAGCAGAGACAAACAGTCTTTTGCTACTCTTATTTATTATCCGGCGGAGAAGATGGAACGGGTGAAGAAAGAGGAGAGCAATATGGAGGACTGGTACCGGATCACGCTGTACCGTCTCATCGAGGTGTGTAAGCGGGCCGCCAGCAAGTACACGCGCTCAAAGGTTAGAAAAGCGCTGCCGCGGGATTTCGCCTATGTCATCGAGGAGCTCATTACAGAGAAAGCGGAAGTGACGGACAAGGAATCTTACTATAACGCGATCGTAAACACGATCATCAGGACAGGCAGGGCGGAGAAGTTTATTGTCGCCATGAGTGAGCTGATCCAGCGCCTTACTGTGGATCATCTGCATATCGTCGGGGATATCTATGACCGGGGGCCGGGACCGCATGTCATCATGGAAAAACTGATGGAGCACCATTCAGTCGATATCCAGTGGGGGAACCACGATGTGCTCTGGATGGGCGCCGCGGCGGGCCAGAGAGGCTGTATTGCCAACGTGATCCGTATCTGCGCAAGATACGGCAACCTGGATATTCTGGAGGACGGATATGGGATCAATCTTCTGCCTCTGGCTACTTTTGCCCTGAACACGTATGAGGACGACGCGTGCGGCTGCTTTAAGCTGAAAGGCGAGCCGAATTACAATCCGAATGAAATGCTCATGGATATCAAGATGCACAAGGCAATTTCCATTATCCAGTTTAAAGTAGAAGGCCAGATCATAAAAAAGAACCCGGGCTTTAAGATGGAAGACCGGAATCTTCTGCATCATATTGACTATGAGCGGGGAACAATAGAGATAGACGGTAAAGAGTATGAACTTCTGGACCGGAATTTCCCGACCGTCGACCCGAAGCATCCATATGTTCTGACGAAGGAAGAAGAAGACATCATGGAGCGGCTGGAACAGGCGTTTCTGCACTGTGAAAAGCTTCAGAGACATATGCGTTTTCTATTGAATAAGGGGAGCCTGTACAAGGTGTACAACAATAACCTGCTGTACCACGGCTGTGTTCCGCTGAAAGAGGACGGCGCGCTGAAGCCGGTCCGTCTCTTCGGGCGTTCCTACAAGGGAAGAAGTCTCTATGAAGTGCTGGAGAGCTATGTCAGAAAAGGTTTCTATGCACTGGACGAAAAGGAAAAGGAGCGGGGTAAGGATATCATGTGGTACATCTGGCTCCATGAAAATTCTCCGCTGTTTGGCAAAGATAAAATGGCAACTTTTGAACGTTATTTTCTTGCGGACAAAGAGACGCACAGGGAGAAAAAGAATCCTTATTATTCCATGCTTCAGGATGAGAAGGTGGTAAACCGGATCCTGGCGGAGTTTGGTCTGCCTCCTGAGGGCACGCACATCATAAACGGACACGTGCCCGTGAAGTCAAAGGACGGAGAGAACCCGGTGAAATGCCAGGGCAAAGTGCTCGTCATAGACGGAGGATTCTCCAGGGCATATCAAAAAGAGACAGGGATCGCCGGGTACACGCTGATCTATAACTCTTACGGCCTTATCCTTGCGGCGCATGAGCCGTTTGAGTCCACAGACGCGGCTATTGAGAAAGAAAGCGATATACACTCCGACAGCACGATCGTAAAACGAGTGGTGCAGCGCAAGCTCGTAGGCGACACGGATGTGGGAAAAGAACTGAAAGAACAGATCGCGGACCTGGAAGTGCTGCTCGCGGCATACAGAAGCGGACGCATTGCGGAACGAATGTAAAAATATGCCATCGCCCCTCGTGCATATATTTCTATTATCTGCAAATATTACTAGCAACAAGTAATACTTGATTTAATATGAATATACATGAAAGGGAGATTATAACATGAAACAGTTCAAAAAATTATTAGTTTTGCTTATGTGCACAGGCGTGATCATGGGAGTGACAGCATGCGGAAGTGACAAGGACGCTGCGGATAACGGAGCGACAAATAACACGACAACAGGAAACAACACAGGTGAAGCCAACGATACCAACACGAATGATGCCACAGACGGCACACGCGACGAAGGTGTTGCAGATGAGATCGGCGACGACGTAAAAGACGGTATGGACGATATCGCAGACGACCTTGACGGCGACAATAACCGTGACAAGAACGCTACAGACAAGAATGCAAACGACAAAGATGTAAAAGGTGGTACAACCGACAATACGACAAAGAACAGCAATAAGTAATGTCTGTATCATGATGATAACGCAGGGAGGCGGACCGCCGGAGACGGCAGGTCTGCCTCTCTGGCGTCTGTGGAGAAACGGCCGCCGGATCTTACATGATGGTAAAAGCCTTTGTTTCCATTGGAAATTGTGATATAATCTAAAACTATAAATAATGATATGCCCTTCTGTTTGAGGGCGGCAAAGGAGATACATAAATATGGCGAAAGAATTACTGATGGGTAATGAAGCGATAGGCCTCGGGGCCATCCGCGCCGGCGTAAATCTTGTATCCGGTTATCCGGGAACGCCGTCTACGGAGATTCTGGAGACCGTTGCGAAACATAACAGCGGAGGCAGGATACATGTGGAATGGTCGGTCAATGAAAAGGCTGCCCTTGAGGTGGCGGCCGGCGCGGCCTATGCAGGCGCGCGCACGCTGGTCACGATGAAGCAGGTAGGACTTAATGTGGCGTCCGACCCTCTTATGAGCCTTGCTTATGTGGGGGTGAAGGGCGGTATGGTCATCGTGGCCGCGGATGATCCGGGACCGATATCGTCCCAGACGGAACAGGATACGAGGTGCTTTGCGGCCTTTGCCAAGATACCTGTATTCGACCCGGTATCTCCCGAGGAAGCGTATGAGATGGTGGGAGACGCGTTTGCGTATTCGCAGCAGTACGGCACGCCGGTACTGCTGCGGCCGACGACACGCGTCTGTCATGGCTGTGCAGCGGTAGAGCTGGCTGAAGCTGCGGACGAAAATGTACCGGAAGGATTTGTAAAGGATACGGGGCGCTGGGTCATATTTCCCCGTCTGTCCTATGAGAACCACAGGAAGATAGAGAAGCGGAATGAAGAACTGTCCCGGCTTTTCTCTTCCTGCAAATATAATGCGGCTGAGGGGAAGGGGACTTTAAAAAAGGCAGTGGCAGCAGGCGGTGTCAGTTATGCCTATGTCAAGGAATCCCTGCCGGAGGATGTGAAGCTTCTGAAGATCGGAACACCACATCCGTTTCCCGAGGCGCTGGCGGAGGAGTTCCTGAGAGGGCTTGAGGAAGTGCTTGTCATTGAGGAGCTGGACCCGGTGATCGAGAAGGAACTTTTGAGAATTGCCGGCAAATATCATCTTCCGGTGACTATAAAAGGGAAACTTACCCATGACACAAAAAATGCCGGAGAAAACAGCGTGGAGAGTGTGCGGGATGATCTGCGCCGGTTCCTGCCTGACCATGAAGAACTGCGGGCCGGAAACGCAGACGCCGCCGCAGAAATGCCGCCGCTGCCTGTCCGGCCGCCGGTTCTGTGCGCAGGCTGCCCGCACCGCGCGTCGTTCTATGCGGTCAAGAAGGCGGCACACGGGAGAAAGGCGGTGTTTTCCGGTGATATCGGCTGTTACACACTCGGTAATTCAAAGCCGCTTGACATGGTGGACACGTGTCTCTGCATGGGAGCAGATGTGACGATTGCCCAGGGATTACATATCATAGAGCCGGATGCGGTGAACTTTGCCTTTATCGGCGACTCAACTTTCTTTGCCTCAGGTATGACCGGAGTGGTAAACGCAGTATATAACCAGACAGACATCGTTCTTGTCGTCCTGGACAATTCCACCACGGCCATGACAGGCCATCAGCCCCACCCGGGCACCGGAACGACGATGATGGGAGAGACCGTTGCAAAAGCAGATATCGGGAAGATCCTGGAGGCGGTCGGCGTGCGCAAAATTGTGAAGGCGGATCCGCTGAAGCTCGGTGAAGCCGTCGCTGCTGTGGAGGAAGTGATAGACGAAAAGGGCGTGCGTGCGGTTATCTTCAAGTCTCCGTGTATTGCCGTCACAAAACCCACGTCTCTTTACCGGGTGGCAGAAGATGCCTGTACGTCGTGCAGACAGTGTATCAGGGAGCTTGGCTGTCCGGCCATTGTAAACGCAGACGGGAAGGCGGCCATAGAACCGTCGCTTTGTTTCGGCTGCGGTATTTGTGCCCAGGTGTGTAAGTTCGGGGCAATTCAGGAGGTGGAGTAAGATGAATAAGAATTGTTTGCTTTGCGGCGTAGGCGGACAGGGCGTTGTCCTCGCCTCCAAACTGATCGCGTACGCGGCCATGAATAAAGGGCTGGATGTACGGACGACCGAGACGATAGGAATGGCGCAGAGAGGCGGCTCAGTGGTGAGCCATGTGCGCATGGGGAAAAAGATCCACTCTCCGCTCATTCCGCACGGAAGTGCGGATGTGATCCTGGCATTTGAGCCTGCGGAAGCAGTGAGAAATCTGCCTTATCTGAGGAATGGCGGACTGGTGATCGTCAATAAAAAGGCGGTGAAGCCGGTAACTGCCACATTGAGCGGGAATGACTATGATGGAGGCGGGATGCTTCAATATCTGAAAGAACATGCCGGGCAGCTTTGCATCGTGGACGGGGAAAAACTGTGTGAGGAGGCCGGTTCGGCAAAGGCGCTCAACGTAGCGCTTCTCGGGGTGGCCGCAAAGAGCGGGGCGCTGGACATCACACTGCCGGACATAGAGTCGGAGCTCAGGAAACACATCCGGCCGCAGTTTGTTGATATAAATATGAAAGCATTGTCCCTCGGCGCAGAGGCGGCATGTTAAAAATATATGGACAGCCGGAAGACCGGAGAAAGGATGTAAAAAATAATGCAGATGACTGAATTACAGTTCAAGCTCATAAAGGAGAACTTGAGGCTTCTGACCTCCAAGCCGTGCTTTTACAAAGAGAAGCTTACCGGGATCGATATCGAGTCCATACAGTCACAGGAGGACTTTGAAAAACTTCCGTTTACATGGAAGGGAGATCTGAGGGAAGCGTATCCGCTCGGCCTTCAGGCTGTGCCCGATGAGGAGATCGTCAGGATCCATTCTTCCTCGGGGACGACAGGGACGCCTATTATCATTCCCTATACACAGAAGGATGTAGATGACTGGGCGAAAATGTTTGCCAGATGTTACGAAATGGCCGGCATCACGGCGCTGGACCGCATACATATCACGCCGGGTTACGGGCTGTGGACGGCGGGGATCGGATTTCAGCTCGGGGCAGAACTGCTCGGCGCGATGGCGGTCCCGATGGGTCCCGGCAATACGGATAAGCAGCTCCGCATGATGCGCGACCTGCAGTCCACTGTTCTGTGCGCTACGTCCTCCTATGCGCTCCTTCTGGCGGAGGAGATCGCAAAGAGAGACATGACAGACAAGATATACCTGAAGAAAGGTGTTATCGGCTCCGAGCGGTGGGGGGCGAAGATGAGAAAGCGCATCGCCGACGAACTTGGCGTTAAGCTCTATGACATATACGGGCTCACGGAAGTGTACGGTCCGGGTATCGCTATGAGCTGCGACTGTGAATGCGGCATGCATTACTGGGACGACTATGTATATTTTGAGATCGTGGACCCGAAGACGGGAGAGAATGTGCCGGACGGAGAGATAGGAGAACTCGTCGTGACGACGCTTCGCAAGCAGGGGGCGCCGCTCATCCGCTACCGTACCCATGATCTGACGAGATTCATCCCGGGCAGCTGCCCGTGCGGTTCCAAATACCCGAGGATCGATACGCTTATCGGGCGTACAGACGATATGGTGAAGGTAAAGGGAGTGAATATCTTCCCGAGCCAGATCGAAGATATGCTCAAAGGGGTCAAGGAGGCCTCCAGCGAGTATCAGTTCATGCTGGATCATATGAACGGCAAAGACGTGTGCACGCTGTTCGTGGAAGTGAACAAAGGCGTGGAACTCAAAGAGGCGGCAAAGGTGATCCAGAAGGAATTCAAAGAAAAGATCGGAATCACTACGAATGTGAAGCCGGTTGCCATCGGAGACCTTCCGCGCAGTGAGAAGAAATCCACAAGAATATTCGACAACCGGTATTAGGAGGAAAAGATGCGTTTTCGACCATGTATAGACATACATAACGGAAGAGTAAAACAGATCGTGGGCGGAAGCCTGACAGATAAAGAAGACCGTGCGGTGGAGAATTTCTCCGCCGCGCGGCATGCGGACTATTATGCCGGACTGTATAAAAAGGACGGGCTTGCAGGAGGACATGTGATTCTGCTGAACCCTGCGTCCTCAGACTACTTTGAAGCGACAAGGCAGCAGGCGGTGTCCGCGCTCGGGGCATATCCGGGCGGGCTGCAGATCGGCGGCGGCATCAGCGCCGCGAACGCAGAGGAATACATCGGACTTGGCGCGAGCCATGTGATCGTGACATCCTATGTATTTAAGGACGGAAGGATCCGCTGGGATAGGCTCGGGGAACTTAAGCGGGCAGTCGGAAAAGAACATGTGGTGATCGACTTAAGCTGCCGCAGAAAAGACGGGGCATACTATATTGTGACGGACCGGTGGCAGAAGTTTACCGATGTGGAGCTGAATCCGCATATTCTCGATGAGATCGCAGCATACTGCGGCGAGTTTCTCGTGCACGGGGTGGATGTGGAAGGGCGCGCTTCCGGTATGGAGGAAGGGCTTGTCAGGATGCTCGGCGGCTGGGGCGGGATTCCTGTGACTTATGCGGGAGGCATCGGAAGCCTTGAGGATCTGGAACATTTCCGGGAGGTGTCCGGCGGCAGCGTGGACTTTACAATAGGAAGCGCCCTGGATCTGTTCGGCGGGAAAGTGCCGTATGATACGGTGAAACGATACAAATGACGAGTAAATTAACAGTTTGTGAACTCTTTATAAACGGGTTGAATTGGAGTTTGTATAGTGCTAGAATGAGGGATAGAGTAAATTTACGGACAAGGAGTAAACACGCAGTATGGGTTTAATACAGAAAATATTTGGAACACACAGCGAGAACGAGCTGAAGAGGATCTATCCGATAGCGGACGCTGTCGAGGCTCTGGAGCCTGAGATACAAAAGCTCTCAGACGGCGAGCTGAGAGATAAAACACGGGAATTCAAAGAAAGGCTGAAGGAGGGAAAGACGTTAGACGACATTCTTCCGGAGGCTTTTGCTGTTGTCAGGGAAGCGGCGGTGAGAACACTTGGGATGAAACATTACAGAGTGCAGATCATCGGCGGTATCATCCTGCACCAGGGACGTATCGCAGAGATGAAGACCGGTGAAGGAAAGACGCTTGTGTCTACGCTGCCTGCATATCTGAACGCCCTGACAGGCGAGGGCGTCCACATCGTCACGGTCAATGATTACCTGGCAAAGCGTGACGCCGAATGGATGGGGCAGGTTCACGAATTTCTCGGCCTGAAAGTGGGCGTTGTTCTCAACAGCATGGATAACGATGAGCGCCGGGAAGCTTATAACTGTGATATTACCTATGTGACGAACAATGAACTCGGATTTGATTATCTGAGAGACAATATGGTCATCTACAAAGAGCAGCTCGTCCAAAGAGGGCTTAAATTTGCCATCATCGACGAGGTCGACTCTGTATTGATCGACGAGGCGAGGACTCCGCTCATCATTTCCGGACAGAGCGGCAAATCCACAAAACTGTATGAGGCGTGCGACATTCTTGCCCGCCAGCTGGAACGAGGAGAGGCGAGCGGTGAATTTTCCAAGATGAACGCCATCATGGGGGAGGACATTGAAGAGACCGGCGACTTTATCGTCAACGAAAAAGAGAAAAATATCAATCTGACCGAGGACGGCGTAAAGAAAGTAGAGAAATTCTTCCATATAGAGAACCTTGCCGATCCGGATAACCTCGAGATCCAGCACAATATTATACTGGCGCTGCGGGCGCATAACCTCATGTTCCGTGACCAGGACTATGTCGTGAAGGACGACCAGGTATTGATCGTGGATGAATTTACCGGCCGTATCATGCCGGGACGGCGTTACTCCGACGGGCTCCACCAGGCGATCGAGGCGAAGGAGCACGTCAAGGTGAAAAGAGAGAGCAAGACGCTGGCGACGATCACGTTCCAGAACCTGTTCAATAAATTTGACAAGAAATCCGGTATGACCGGTACCGCGCTCACAGAAGAAAAAGAGTTCCGTGACATTTACGGCATGGACGTGGTGGAGATACCTACAAATGTGGCAGTGCAGAGGATCGATCTGGAAGATGCCGTATATAAGACACAGAAGGAAAAGTTCCGGGCAGTGTGCGACGAGATAGAAGAGGCGCACGCAAAACACCAGCCGGTGCTCGTCGGTACGATCACCATTGAGACTTCCGAACTTCTGAGCAGTATGCTGAAAAAGAGGGGCATTCCCCACAATGTTCTGAATGCCAAGTATCATGAGCAGGAGGCTGAGATCGTGGCCCAGGCCGGTATCCATGACGCAGTGACGATCGCCACCAACATGGCGGGGCGTGGTACTGATATCAAACTGGACGACGAGGCGAGAGCCGCAGGAGGCCTGAAGATCATCGGTACGGAGCGGCATGAGGCAAGGCGTATTGACAATCAGCTGCGCGGCCGTTCCGGACGTCAGGGTGACCCGGGCGAATCGAGGTTCTACATCTCTCTCGAGGATGATCTGATGCGCCTGTTTGGTTCCGAGAGGCTTATGAACGTATTTACGACGCTTGGCGTAGAAGACGGGGAACAGATTGAACACAAGATGCTCTCCAATGCCATTGAGAAGGCACAGCAGAAGATCGAGAGCAACAACTTCGGTATCCGTAAGAACCTGCTCGAATATGACCAGGTCATGAATGAGCAGAGAGAGATCATATATGAAGAGAGACGCCGCGTACTGGACGGCGAGAATATGCGTGATTCTATCTTCCATATGATAAATGATTATGTGGAGAATGTAGTTGATATGATCGTGTCGCCTGACGATGAGCCGGAAGACTGGAATCTCCAGGAACTGAATATGACGATCCACAATGTCGTTCCGATGGAGGCCGTCACGGAGGAGGATGTCAAAGATATAAGCCAGAAGGAATTAAAGCATCTGCTCAAGGAGCGGGCGGTGAAGTCTTATGAGCTTAAGGAGACAGAGTTCCCGGAACCGGAGCATCTGCGTGAAATAGAGCGGGTCGTGCTTCTTAAGGTGATCGACGCCAAGTGGATGGACCACATCGACGATATGGATCAGCTGCGCCAGGGGATCGGACTGCAGGCTTACGGCCAGAGAGATCCGAAGGTAGAGTACAAGATGCTTGGCTATGATATGTTCGGGGCCATGACAAAGAGTATCACAGAAGACACGATACGCACCCTGTTCCATGTACGGATCGAACAGAAAGTAGAGCGGGAGCAGGTGGCGAAAGTGACCGGTACAAACAAAGACGAGAGCGCGGCGCATGAGCCGAAGAGGCGCGCCGAGAAGAAAGTATATCCGAATGACCCGTGCCCGTGCGGAAGCGGAAAGAAATACAAACAGTGCTGCGGGCGCAAATAAAAAAAGAAAGAGGTGACAATATGGTTGAATTAGATGCATTTAAAAGTATTATGAATGCTTACGAAGAACCTCTTGCCGAGATGAGGGATTCACTTTGACGTCTCTGGCAAAGAGAAACGGATCGAAGAGCTGGAACGAAAGATAGAGGAGCCGGGATTCTGGGACAGACCGGAAGAATCCCAGCAGATAATGAAGGAACTGAAAGACCTGCAGGAGCTTGTTAAGACGATTCATTCCCTGTATGACGGATATGAGGATATCAATCTGCTCATCGAGATGTCTTACGAAGAAAATGACGCTTCGGCGGTGAAAGAGATGGAAGCAGAGATTCAAAGCTTTGAGGAACAGTTCGAGGCGCTGCGCATCAGGACGCTCCTGTCAGGAGAGTACGATGCGTGCAACGCCATCGTGACGATACATGCCGGCGCCGGCGGGACGGAGTCGTGCGACTGGGCGGGCATGCTCTACCGCATGTACAGCCGTTTTGCAGAGCGAAAAGGCTATTCGATGGAAGTGCTTGACTATCTGGACGGCGATATCACAGGTATCAAGACGGTCACGTTTGAGGTGAAAGGCGAGAATGCCTACGGATATCTGAAGTCGGAGAAGGGTGTGCACCGTCTCGTGCGTATCTCCCCGTTCAATGCGGCGGGAAAACGGCAGACTTCTTTTGCCTCATGTGATGTCGTCCCGGATATTGAGGATGAGATCGACATTGAGATCGCGGACGAGGAACTCAAGATTGACACGTACCGGGCCAGCGGAGCAGGAGGACAGCACGTCAACAAGACGTCGTCCGCTATCCGTATCACCCATCTTCCAACGGGCATTGTAGTCCAGTGCCAGAATGAACGTTCCCAGCACTTTAACAAGGAGAAAGCAATGCAGATGCTGAAAGTCAAGCTGCAGCTTCTCAAAGAGCAGGAACAGGCGGAAAAGGTGTCTGACATCAGGGGCGAGGTGAAAGAGATCGGCTTCGGCAATCAGATAAGATCTTATGTCATGCAGCCATACACTATGGTGAAGGACCATCGTACCAACGAGGAATGCAGTAATGTTACGGCTGTGCTGGACGGGGGCATCGATATGTTCATCAATGCATATCTGAAATACTCGGCCGGCAGCTAAAGGGAGGAATTTATGGTAAATATAGCGGTTATGGGATACGGGACAGTCGGTTCCGGTGTTGTGGAAGTCGTCCGTACGAACGGCGCCCGCATCAATCAGAGGATCGGCGATGAACTGAATATAAAGTATGTACTGGATCTGAAAGAGTTTCCCGGCGACCCGGTCCAGGATAAGATCGTCCATGATTTTGAAACGATCATAGATGACGATGATATCAAGATCGTCGTGGAGGTCATGGGAGGCATCGAACCTGCTTACACTTTTGTGAAGCGGTGTCTGCAGGCCGGAAAGAGTGTTGCCACGTCGAACAAGGCGCTTGTGGCCAAGCATGGCGCGGAACTTTTGTCCATCGCAAAGGACCAGGGCATCAACTTCCTTTTTGAGGCGAGCGTAGGGGGCGGCATTCCGATCATCCGCCCGCTGAACTCTTCGCTGACGGCAGATGAGATCGAAGAGATCACTGGTATACTCAACGGTACGACGAACTATATGATGACAAAGATGTTCTATGAGGGGGCAGACTACGATGAAGTGCTGAAGGAAGCGCAGGCGAACGGTTTCGCGGAGCGCAATCCGGAGGCAGATGTGGAAGGCTATGATGCCTGCAGGAAGATCGCGATCCTGTCTTCACTCATCTCCGGACAGCAGGTTGATTTTGAGGATATCTACTGTGAGGGCATTACAAAGATCACGGCGGAAGATATGAAATATGCGAAGGCAATGGGGACGACCATCAAGCTGCTGGCATCCAGCAAACGCCGCGGGAACCGCCTGCACGCGATCGTGGCGCCGTGCATGCTCTATCCGGGACATCCGCTCTACAATGTAAACGGAGTGTTCAACGCCATTTTCGTGCACGGCAATGTCCTGGGAGACGCGATGTTTTATGGCAGCGGCGCAGGAAAGCTCCCGACTGCCAGCGCGGTGGTGGCCGATGTCGTGGATGCGGCAAAGCATCTGAACCGCAATATCATGACGATGTGGAAGCAGGATAAGCTTAAGCTTGAGGATAAGGCAGACGCCAAACGGCGTTTCTTCATCCGCATGAAAGGGGATGCGCAGGAGATGCTTGCGGATCTCAGGGATTCCTTCGGAGATATTGAGATCGTACATGCAGACGGGCTTGACGGTGAATTTGGATTTATCACCCCGGTCATGATGGAAGGCGATTATGATACGCGGGCGGGAATATATAAAGATGAGATACTGCATATGATACGTATTCAGGAATAGCAGAGGCAGGGAGGAAGCATGAAATACATAATCGTGTTGAGTGACGGCATGGCAGGCCGTCCTCTTAAAGAGCTGGGAGGCAGGACAACACTTGAAGCCGCACGCACCCCGGTCATGGACCGGCTTGCACAGAAGGCGGAAGTGGGCATGGTTTCCATGGTGCCGGAAGGAATGGCGCCGGGAAGCGACACGGCCAATCTCGCTGTGATGGGGTACGACCCGGACATATACTATACAGGACGCTCTCCGCTGGAAGCGCTCAGTATCGGCGTCGATATGGAAGATACGGATGTGTCTTTCCGGTGTAATATCGTCACACTGTCCGAGGAGGACTGTGCATATGAGGAAAGAACGATCATCGATCACAGTTCTGATGAGATCAGTACGGAAGATGCGGCGGTGCTTCTGGATGCGCTCAGAGAAGGGCTTGAGAGAGAGGGATACCGGTTCTACACAGGCACAAGCTACCGCCATCTGCTTATTATGAAGCAGGGAAAAGAGACAGAGCTGACGCCGCCCCACGATATCCTGACGAAGAGGATCGGAGCGTATCTGCCGGAGGATGCTGTCCTCCGGGAGATGATGAAAAAGAGTTATGACATACTGGAAAACCACCCGGTCAACGCAGAACGGAGAAGGAAAGGGCTGCATCCGGCCAACTCTGCCTGGTTCTGGGGAGCCGGCAGGCGCCCGGCGCTTAAGTCATTTGAAGAGATGACCGGACTCAGGGGGGTAATGATCTCTGCTGTGGACCTGCTGAAGGGAATCGCTGTCGGGGCCGGCATGGACTGTATCGAAGTGGAAGGAGCCAACGGCGGACTGAATACGAACTATACAGGAAAGGCCATGGCAGCGGTGAACGCGCTGACGAAAGACGGTTATGATTTTGCCTATATTCATGTGGAAGCTCCGGATGAGATGGGGCATCAGGGCAGTTTGAAAGATAAGATCACGGCGATAGAGCGGGTGGACGAACTCGTCGCGGGGAAGATCACAGAAGGAATGGAGCGCGCCGGCGCAGATTACCGGATCCTTGTTCTTCCGGATCATCCTACGCCCATCGAAGTACGCACTCACACAGGAGATCCTGTCCCGTATCTTCTGTATGACAGTACGGCGCCGTATGAAGGTACGGATGCATATGATGAGAAGACGGCTTCTGAAACCGGAATATACTGGCCGGACGGGTACAAATTGATTGGGCATCTGCTCGGCAGAGCACGGTCATAAAAGAGGAATGCGGGAGGAATTTATGTTAGTTGTTAAGAAATTCGGCGGCAGTTCTGTTGCCAACAAGGATAGAATATTTAATGTGGCACAGCGCTGTATTGAAGATTACAAAGCAGGAAATGACGTTGTCGTAGTATTGTCAGCCATGGGCGATACGACAGATGATCTGATCGGGATGGCAGAAAGCATCAATCCGAATGCAAAGAAAAGAGAGCTGGATATGCTGCTCACGACAGGGGAGCAGGTGTCGGTATCACTGATGGCGATGGCGATGCAGGCGCTGGATGTCCCGGCAGTATCACTCAATGCATTCCAGGTCATGATGCACTCTACATCGAGATACGGCAATGCCCGTTTCAAACGTGTGGATACAGAGCGTATTCTCCATGAACTGGATTCCCGCAAGATAGTCATTGTGACGGGATTTCAGGGGGTGAACAAATATGACGATATCACGACGCTCGGAAGAGGGGGCTCAGATACGACTGCAGTGGCTCTGGCTGCTGTGCTTCACGCGGATAAGTGTGAGATATATACAGATGTGGACGGCGTGTACACAGCTGACCCGAGAATAGTAAAAAATGCCAGGAAGCTTGAAGTGGTGACTTATGACGAGATGCTGGAACTGGCCAGCCTCGGAGCAAAAGTGCTTCACAACAGATCAGTGGAAATGGCAAAAAAATATAATGTAGAATTAGTAGTAAGGTCCAGTCTGAACCGTTCAGAGGGAACTGTAGTCAAGGAGGCTTCACATATGGAAAAAATGTTAGTGACAGGCGTAGCAGCCGATAAAAATACAGCGAGGATCTCCGTGATCGGAGTGCAGGATAAGCCGGGGATCGCATTCAATATCTTTGATACGCTGGCTAAGAACAATATCAATGTAGATATCATACTGCAGTCCGTAGGGCGTGAAGGTACGAAGGATATTTCTTTCACAGTGGCGGACAATGATCTGGAAAACGCGATCAAGGTGCTGGAGGCAAATAAAGACAGGCTCACGATACAGCAGATCACATGGGAAGAAGAAGTTGCGAAGCTGTCCATCGTAGGCGCGGGGATGATGAGCAATCCGGGAGTTGCGGCAAAGATGTTTGAATCACTTTACAACTCCAGAATCAATATCAATATGATCTCTACATCAGAGATAAGGATCACGGTTCTTGTGGATGAGAAGGATATTGAACAGGCTATGATCGCAGTGCACGACGGATTTGCGGTGAACGATTAAACGTCAGGCGCGGCGTTATCATTAATAAAACCGGTAATTATCTGTTTGTTTTCTCTGGAAAGTGTGCGGATCTTTGTGATGATCTCCAATTCTTCCTCAGTGAGATAAATAGAATTACCGGTATTTTTATCTACAGAAAGCGTATAAGGAATCTTCTGTTCAGCGATCGATTCGGAAGCAGCGGCGTCGGCCTGGTCAGGAGACGGAAGGCTGCCGAGGACGAGGGAATCCAGATTGACATTATAAAAGCCGGCCAGATACAGAAGGGAATCCAGGTCAGGTGTACGCTTGCTCGTCTCATAGTTTGAGTACGCCTGACGGGATATGTTCAGCATCTCGCTCAAATCTTTCTGAGTCAATTTATTCTGTTTTCTCAGATATCGTAAATTATTGGCCAGTTGAATGTTTGGCATGGCTGCTAACCTCCGCAAGTAACTTTACTTGTTAGTATAGCAATTTGTCCAATAAATAGATATCTATGCGCCGAAACGTTGTCTTTTTGAATAAAGCAACGATAAGTTGCCTATAATCTGCTCAATGCGCTGTTGTGATATGAGCCGGAGAAGGTGACGTCTTCCCCGAACCAGTCCGGCGGGGTGAAAGCAGAAGCGCTTGCTTCATCCGGGAATTCCACTTCAGCGAGCCTAAGAGGTGCGAGACTGCCCTCAAAAATATCCAGTTCGATCGTGAGGGAGTCGTCATACGGGATCATATAACGCTTTTTCGTTATAATGCGCCCGTCGATCTTTGTGAGCAGGTGCTCATAGGCTTCCTCTGTGAGGGGAAGGTTATATTCCTCCCGGACCATATGGCCTTCTGACTTGTACGTCAGCTCGTATTTTTCATTGTCGCGCCGGATGCGCACGACAGGGGCTGTATTGAGGTATCCCTGTTCGATCATACGGCACGGATATCCGTCCAGATCACCCGGGAGCCGGGATACGAGATATTTGCGCTCTATTTCCATAAATTGCACCACCTTCATTTTTTATAGTTATGATAATATAGATTCAGGAAAATGTAAACGTATTTGCTTTTTTGCAGGTAGTTTGATACTATTTATCCATGATGGCTTTTTTTGGCCGTACAGGGAGTTTTTAGAAAGTTTTGTAATCAGTAAGGAGGATTCAGATGAAGAGAGTAAGCGTTATTTTGGCGGACGGATTTGAGGAGATCGAGGCACTTACAGTCGTAGATCTGCTGCGGCGGGCAAAGATATATGTGGACACAGTATCCGCCGCAGAGGAGTATGTCGTGCACGGGGCGCACGGGATCAATGTCCAGACGGAAGACCTTTTTGACGAGGTGAACTTTGTCGAGTTTGATATGATCGTACTTCCGGGGGGAATGCCGGGCACGCGCAATCTGGAGGAACACAACGGAGTGCGCAGGGTAGTCAAAGACTTTATAGAAGAAGGCAAGACTGTGGCTGCCATCTGCGCCGCGCCGACTATACTCGGCAATCTCGGGCTTCTAAAGGGCAGGAGAGTGACATGTTATCCGACGATGGAGACAAAGATCCAGGGGGCAGTTCTTACCGGCGCGCCGGTCACGGTGGATGGAAATATCATCACAGGCCGCGGGGCGGGAACAGCCATTGACTTTTCACTGAAGATCATCGAGCAGCTTATGGGCAAGGATAAGGCTAAAGAGATCGCAGAGTCCATCGTCTATGAATAAGAAGAAAAAGGATCGTAATATGAAGAAACATTTGAGACCGGCGCTGCTCGTTATTCTCTGCATCATGCTGGCGGCCGGCAGCGCCGGGTGCGGCCGTGACTTTGACGCGTCGGGATATGTGAAAGGGGTGCTGGACCTGAACTTTCAGGGACAGACGCAGAAGGCGCAGGAGATGATAGAAGGCTCCACGACGGAAGCCCTGAAAGCACAGTACAAGGAATTTATCGATACATTTGTCGCCAACAACATTACGAATGAGATCGACATGGGGGACTTAAAGACGAGCCAGTTTGCGGAACTCGTATCAAAGATATTTTCCGTGATGCGCTACAGCGTGGGAGAGGCGGACAAGACTGGGAAGAAGGAGTTCGAGGTGCCGGTGGAGATCCAGCCGTCGGACGTGTTCATACGTTTTCAGCAGCTTTTGACCGAGGATTCCATTAAGATCGCTCAGGATGTGAAGGACGGAGTCTACAAGGGAACGGATGATGAGGTGAGGCAGCAGATCCTGAACGATATTGTTAACCACGCCTATGAACTGCTCGATGTGGCGTCTTCTGAGATGGAATTCCAGGACGCGAAGACGGTCATAGTGAAGGTAAATGCGGATAAGAGAAATGAGTATTCCATTGACGAAGATGATATGGACAACCTTGTTATAAAAATACTTAGGCTAGATGAAATTCAAGGCTAGATATTTAGAGAGGTTTGTGTTATACTTCTTTAGTGAATGTAATGTAGCATGCCCATCTTTCCGGCGGTTGAAAGGCGGGACAGAAACAGGAGGAAATAGCAAAAATGAGTTTACAGGTAGAAAAGTTAGAAAAAAACATGGCAAAACTTACCATCGAAGTTCCTGCCGATGATTTAGAGAAAGCGCTTCAGAGTGCATATATGAAGCAGAGGAAAAAAATCAATATGCCGGGATTCCGCAAGGGAAAAGTGCCGCGCCAGATGATCGAAAAAATGTACGGTGCGGAGATCTTTTATGATGATGCGGCAAATGAGCTGATTCCAAAGGCTTATTCTGATGCATATGAGGAGTGTGAGCTGAACATCGTGTCCCAGCCGGATATCAATGTTGTTCAGATCGAAAAGGGCAAACCATTTGTCTTTACGGCAGAAGTAGCTACAAAACCGGAAGTGACGCTCGGTGAGTATAAGGGACTGGAAGTAGACAAGGTCTCCACACGCGTGACACAGAAGGAAGTTGATGCCAGAATTCAGGAAGAGGCAGAGAAGAACGCGAGAACGGTTGCAGTCGAAGACCGTCCGGTACAGAATGGAGACGAGGTCATCCTCGACTTTGAAGGATTTGTTGACGGCGCAGCGTTTGAGGGCGGCAAGGGTGAAAATTACCCGCTGACGATCGGTTCCAACTCTTTTATCCCCGGATTTGAGGAGCAGCTTGTAGGAGCAGAGGCGGGCAAAGAGGTGGAAGTCAATGTCACATTCCCGGAAGATTATCACGCAGAGGAACTGAAGGGAAAAGAAGCGGTATTTAAGTGTACGGTACATGAGATCAAGGCGAAGGAGCTTCCGGAGATAGATGATGAATTTGCGGCGGAAGTTTCAGAATTTGATACATTAGAAGAATATAAAGCTGATGTTAAGGTAAAGATCAAAGATGAGAAAGCTGCGGAAGGCAAGACGAAGAAGGAAGATCAGGTCGTAGAGCAGGCTGTTAAGAATGCAGAGATGGAAATCCCGAAGGCCATGATCGAGACACAGGTAAGACAGATGGCTGATGATTTTGCGCAGAGGATCCAGTCTCAGGGTATCTCTCTGGAACAGTATTTCCAGTTTACAGGCATGACGGCAGAGAAGATGCTCGAGGAGATGAGACCGCAGGCGATCAAGCGCATTGAGACACGTCTTGTGCTGGAAGCGATCGCAAAAGCTGAGAACATCGAGATCAGTGATGAGAAAGTTGACGAAGAACTGGCTAAGATGGCCGAGTCATATAAGATGGAAGTCGATAAACTGAAAGAGTTTATGGGCGAGAATGAAAAGAATCAGATGAAGGAAGATATGGCTGTTCAGGAAGCAGTGACGTTCCTTGTGGAGAACGCTGTAGAGAAATAAGCCGTATCGCACAGTCAGGAGGAGACGAATACATGAGTTTAGTACCTTATGTCATTGAACAGACCAGCCGCGGAGAACGCTCCTACGACATCTATTCAAGATTATTAAAAGACAGAATCATATTTTTGGGGGAAGAGGTAACTGACGTGTCCGCGAGTGTGATCGTGGCTCAGTTATTATTCCTTGAGGCAGAGGACCCGGAGAAGGATATCCATCTGTATATCAACAGTCCGGGAGGTTCAGTGTCGGCAGGCCTTGCCATCTATGACACGATGCAGTATATCAAATCTGATATAGAAACGATCTGTATCGGTATGGCTGCGAGCATGGGCTCCTTCCTTCTCGCAGGAGGAACAAAAGGAAAGCGTCTTGCGCTGCCCAACGCAGAGATCATGATCCACCAGCCGTCAGGCGGTGCGCAGGGACAGGCAACCGAGATTCAGATCGCTGCTGAACATATTTTAAAAACCCGCCAGAGACTGAACCAGATCCTGGCGGAGAATACAGGACAGCCGCTGGATGTTATCCGTATTGACACAGAACGTGATAATTTTATGTCTGCGGAGGAAGCAAAGGCTTACGGTCTCATTGATGAAGTCATCAAGAACCGCTAAAAGCCGGCGGAATGTCCCAGAGAGGTGAAAGCATGGCAGGAAAGAACGACGACCAGGTAAGATGTTCGTTTTGCAATAAGACACAGTCGCAGGTGCGCAAGCTGATCGCGGGTCCGAACGGAGCCTATATCTGCGACGAGTGTATCGATGTATGTGCAGAGATCATTGAAGAAGAATTTGAATATGACGACAGAAGGCACTGGAATCCGTTTGCCGATATCAATCTTCTGAAACCGGAAGAGATCAAAGATTTTCTCGATGAGTATGTCATCGGGCAGGATGAGGCGAAGAAAGTGCTCTCTGTAGCTGTTTACAATCATTACAAACGGATAATGGCGCAGAAAGACCTGGGGGTGGAGCTCAACAAGAGCAATATCCTCATGCTCGGGCCGACGGGATGTGGCAAGACGCTGCTCGCCCAGACACTGGCCAAGATACTGAACGTACCGTTTGCCATCGCGGACGCGACTGCGCTCACAGAGGCAGGGTATGTGGGGGAGGATGTGGAGAACATTCTTCTGAAGATCATCCAGGCCGCCGACGGCGATGTGGAGAGAGCGGAATACGGCATCATCTATATCGATGAGATCGATAAGATCACGAGAAAGTCCGAGAATCCTTCTATCACAAGAGATGTATCCGGTGAGGGTGTACAGCAGGCGCTGCTAAAGATCGTCGAAGGCACGGTTGCCAATGTGCCGCCTCAGGGGGGAAGAAAGCATCCGCATCAGGAGCTGATACAGATCGACACGACAAATATCCTTTTCATATGCGGAGGCGCATTTGAGGGGATCGAAAAGATAGTCGAGAACCGGATAGACAAGAAGGCGATCGGATTCAACGCAGATATCACTGAGAAGCACGAGAACGACGTGGACCGTCTGCTGAATCAGGTATTGCCGCAGGATCTCGTGAAGTATGGAATCATCCCTGAGCTTGTGGGACGTGTACCGGTGACGGTAGCACTCCAGATGCTCGACAAAGAAGCGCTCATGCGTATCCTCACAGAACCGAGAAGCGCGTTAGCCAAGCAGTATCAGAAACTGCTCGAGCTGGACGGCGTGGATCTTATCTTTGACGAAGATGCGCTGGAAGAGATAGCAGAGACATCCCTGAAGCGTAAGACGGGCGCCAGAGGACTGCGCGCGATCATGGAGAATGTCATGATGGATATCATGTACCGCGCTCCGTCAGATGAGACATTGAAGACATGCCGTATCACAAAAGAGGTAGTAAAAGGAATCGGAGAGCCGGAGTGTGAACACACTGCCGTCAGATCAGAAAGTGCTTAATAAAAGGCGGGTGCAGAATCAGTTTTGTGCCCGCTTGTTTTAAATTGTCAAAGGGGTCAGACCCCTATGTACCATAGGGGTCTGACCCCTTTCAAAATAGGAGAAATTGTATGACAAATGAAGTGAATAGTTTACCGATGGTTGCCCTGCGCGGCATGGTCGTATTGCCCGGAATGGTTACTCATTTTGACGTCAGCAGGGAGAAATCAATTGAGGCAATTGAGCAGGCGATGCAGGAAAATCAGAAGATTTTTCTGACAGCTCAAAAGGATATTGAGAAAGAGAATCCGGGCATGAATGACATCTGCGCGGTGGGCTGTATTGCATCCATCAAGCAGATCGTGAAATTACCGAAGAAAATAAGCAGAATTTTGGTGACAGGTGAGACGCGTGCCAGAATGGACTGTATGGAATATGACGAGCCGTATTTGCGCGCCAATGTCGTTGAGGTGGCGGATATCGACAACGCAGAGGAAGCGGTCGGCGCGAAGGAAAACCCGCTCAACATGGAGGCGATGCTGCGGGGACTTAAGGATCTGTTCCGGGAGTATCTTCCCCGCAATCCGAAGCTGTCCAAGGATCTGGCGCTTCAGATGGAGGAGATCAAAGACCTGCGCCGCCTTGTGGACGAGATAGCGGCCAATATACCGCTCTCCTGGGAGAATGCCCAGGAACTGCTGGAAGAGCCGGACGTGCTGAAGCGGTACGATAAGGTGGTCGGAAGGCTCGTAAGTGAGATTCAGATCATCAATATAAAAGAAGAGATCCAGGCGAAAGTGAAAGAGCGGGTGGATAAAAATCAGAGAGAGTATATTCTCCGGGAGGAGATGAAGATCATCCGCGAGGAGCTCGGCGACGACAATACGATGTCGGACGCCGATGAGTTCCAGGAGGCGGCGGATAAACTGAAAGCCCCTGCGGAAGTAAAGGAAAAGCTGAACAAGGAGATCAAGCGGTTTAAGAACACGATGGGCAATCCGGCGGAGACCGGCGTCGTACGCACGTATATTGAGACACTTCTTGAGATGCCGTGGGACAACGCAGGCAGAGACCACAAAGACATCGCCTATGCCAAGAGAGTGCTGGATGAAGATCACTACGGCCTGGAAAAAGTGAAGGAGAGAGTGCTGGAATTCCTGGCAGTGCGCGCCCTCACAAAGAAGGGGGACACACCTATACTCTGCCTCGTCGGACCTCCGGGCACCGGCAAGACATCCATAGCAAAATCACTGGCAAGGGCGCTGAAAAAGCCTTATGTGAGAATTTCCCTCGGCGGAGTGCGTGATGAGGCCGAGATACGCGGACACAGGAGAACATACGTAGGCGCCATGCCGGGAAGGATCGCCACGGGACTTAAGTCCGCGGGCGTCAAGAACCCGCTCATGCTGCTCGACGAGATAGACAAAGTGAGCAATGACTACAAGGGGGACACTTTTTCTGCGCTGCTGGAGGTGCTGGACAGTGAGCAGAACTCCAAGTTCCGCGACCACTATATAGAAGTGCCGGTGGACCTGTCGGAAGTATTGTTCGTTACGACTGCGAATACACTGCAGACGATCCCAAGACCTCTGCTCGACCGAATGGAAGTCATCGAGGTGAGCAGTTACACTGAGAATGAAAAAATGCACATTGCCATGGAGCATCTGCTTCCCAAGCAGCTTCGGCGCCACGGGCTGAAGCCGGAACAGCTCACCGTGAGCCGGAGAGCTGTCTGGAAGATGGCGAGAAATTATACGAAAGAGGCGGGTGTACGCCAGCTGGAGCGAAAGCTCGGCGAAATATGCAGAAAAGCCGCCAGGGAGATCCTTGAGACAAAGAAGCCTGCCATACATGTCACAGAGCGCAATCTTCACCTGTATCTCGGCAAAGAGCTGTATACATACCAGATGGCCAATGCGTCGGATGAAGTCGGGATCGTGCGCGGACTTGCATGGACAAGTGTGGGCGGCGATACGCTCCAGATAGAAGTAAATATCATGCCTGGCGAGGGAGAGATACTGCTTACCGGCCAGCTGGGCGACGTGATGAAAGAATCCGCCAGGACAGGTATCAGCTATATCCGGTCTGTCAGCGCGGCACACAAGATAGAAGAGATGTTCTTTAAGGAACACGACATACATATCCACATTCCTGAAGGGGCGGTGCCAAAGGACGGTCCGTCTGCGGGCATCACGATGGCTACGGCGATGATATCGGCCGTGACGGAGCGCAGGGTGAGGGCAGATGTGGCCATGACAGGCGAGATCACACTCCGCGGCCGCGTGCTTCCTATCGGCGGGCTGAAAGAAAAGCTGCTCGCGGCTAAGAATGCCGGCATCCGTACCGTGATCATACCGCAGGAAAATAAAGTGGATCTGGAAGACATCTCTTCGGAGATAAAGAAAGGCATGGAGATACTCCCTGTATCCCACATGGACGAAGTATTAAAAATAGCGTTGGTATAGCTGCCGATGACAGCAAAGAGGAAAAGATATGATTATCAGAAATATTAATTTAGAGACAGTGTGCGGCATCACAAGTATACTGCCGGACAACGATCACCCTGAGATAGCGTTTGCAGGAAAGTCCAATGTAGGTAAATCATCGCTCATCAATGCGCTGATGAACCGGAAATCCTATGCGAGAATTTCAGCGACTCCCGGAAAGACACAGACGATCAACTTCTACAATATCAATAATGAAATGTATCTTGTAGACCTTCCCGGTTACGGCTACGCGAAGGTGTCTGAGAAGGAAAAGATGAAATGGGGACAGCTCATAGAACGCTACCTTCACGGCTCCGGGCAGCTGAAAGCAGTGTTTCTGCTCATAGACATACGCCATGAGCCGTCGGCCAATGACAGAATGATGTACGACTGGATCGTGGACCAGGGGTATGAGCCGATCATCATTGCAACGAAGCTGGATAAAATAAAGCGCAGCCAGGTAGATAAGCACATTAAAATGCTGAGGACAGGACTGGATCTCATTCCGGGGACAAAGGTCATTCCGTTCTCTTCCATGACAAAGCAGGGAAGAGATGAGATATGGGAGCTGGTGGAGACAGAATATCTGGACAGACAAGAGGTGGAGTAGTGGATGCGGACAGACATTAAAGAAAAGCTTCATGACGACAGACCGTACTGGAAGGTGATCGTAAGCCTTGCGTTCAGCCTGCTTGGAACTGTCCTGTTCATATTTCTCGGAGTCAGGCTGCTGGCATTCTTTATGCCTTTTGTCATAGGCTGGTTCATTGCCTTCATTGCAAGTCCGGTCGTCAATTGGCTGGAGCGGAGACTTAAAATTGTAAAGAAGCTTGGTTCCGCCATTATAATCATAGGTGTACTTGCGGGGCTCGTCTTTCTGCTGTATTTTGCGGGGAGCAGGCTGTGGCGGGAGATCGTGTCACTGGTTCAGAACATGCCGGATCTGTATAAGCAGCTGGAGAGCGGCCTGAGTGACATCGGAAAGACGCTGGACGGAGTGTTTACCATACTGCCGAAAGGCATCCAGAACGGCTGGCACGCCATCGTAAGTAATCTGGACAGCACGGTAGGCGATCTGATGGGCAGGATCAGTGAACCGACCGTAACGGCGGCAGGAAACTTTGCCAAGAAGATACCTTCGGTACTGATCGCCACCATTGTAACCGTTATATCAGCCTACTTTTTTATCGCGGACAGGGAAGCAGTCATCGCATGGTCCAAGAAAATAGCTCCTGATCCGGTCGTGCGCCGTATGAGTATGGTGATCGACAATATGAAATATGCGGTGGGGGGATATTTTAAAGCCCAGATGAAGATCATGGTCGTTGTGTTTGCGCTGCTGCTTGTGGGATTCCTGCTGATGGGGGTGCATTTCCAGATATTGCTGGCGCTGCTCATCGCGTTTCTTGATTTTCTGCCCTTTTTCGGGACAGGTACGGCACTCATACCGTGGGCGCTTTACAAGTTCATGGTCGGCAACTACAGGCTCGCCATCGCGCTGATGGCGCTGTACGCCGTGACACAGCTCGTGCGCCAGCTCATCCAGCCAAAGCTTGTAGGTGACAGCATGGGCCTGAATCCGCTCGTGACGCTCGTGCTGCTCTATGTCGGATACAAAGTGGGAAGTGTGCTCGGGATGATATTTGCAGTTCCGGTAGGAATGATCGTCATCAATCTGTTCCAGGCTGGGGCGTTTGACTATATACTGGACGATGTAAAGATATTGCTGGAAGGTATTATGAGTCTTAGAAATGAATAGAAATAACTGGTAATTGCCGATAATTACCAGTTATTTTTTTGCCGGTCAGATGTAGTGATAGTCTTTCCTCTTTTTGTAAAAGAAATAGACGGACAGAAGAACGGTCATGCACTCGGCCGCAGGTACGGAGAGCCAGATACCGTTCACCCCGATCAGGTACGGAAGCAGCAGTATATTTGCCACGATGAGCACAAAGGTACGGACAAATGAGACAATGGCAGATATCTTCCCGTTGGAGAATGCGGTGAACATCGCCGAGGCAAATATATTTATCCCGGCAAAGAGATAGTTGAAGGAGAAAAGGAAAAACCCGCCTCTTGCTATCTCGTATGTCTCTGTGCCTGCCGGTGTGAAGATCTCCACGATATATGGAGACGACAGCAGAGCAAACAGTGTTATAATGACGGCGGATACACAGATGAAGGAGATACATATTCTGTATATCCGCCGTAGCAGTTTCTGATTGCCGCTTCCGTAATTGTAGCTGATGACAGGGGCTACCCCCATGGAGAAGCCCATATACATGGCGTTGAACAGAAACTGTCCGTACAGTACGATCGTGATGGCCGCAACACCTGGTTCACCGAGGAAGCGGAGCATCATGATATTGAACAGGTAGGTGACAACTGCAGCGGATATATTTGTCACCATCTCAGAAGAGCCGTTCAGACAGCTTTCCAGGATGACCGTTCCCCGGAACTTCGGCTTTGTAAGATGCAGAGAGCCTTTTGAGAAAAAGAAGTAAAAGACTCCGAAAACCGCAGGTACAAGCTGTCCGATCCCGGTGGCCAGCGCGGCGCCGCTGATTCCCATCTGAAGAGGCCCCATAAAGACATAGTCAAGGACCATATTCGTCAGTCCTCCGCCGATAGTGAGCAGAAGACCCAGATTCGGCCTGCCCGCGGTCACAAAGAACGTCTGAAAGAGCAGCTGCATGATACAGGCAGGAGCGAGAAACAAAGAGACACCAAGATAGCTGACGGCATCATTGAGCAGCAAGTCCGTTGCTCCGAGCATTCGGACGATCGGTTCTATAAACAGATTGCCGGCGGTCATAATAACAAATCCTGCTGCAATTCCAACGATAATGAGCAGTGAAAAGTCCTCGCGGGCCTCCTGCCCTTTGTTTTCGCCAAATTTCCTCGCGATTATGGCACTGCCTCCGGAGGCAAGCATGACGCCGACTGCTATGACAAGGTTCAGTACAGGATAGACAATGTTGGCGGAGGACAGAGCGTTTGTGCCCAGAAGCCTGGAGATAAAAATACCGTCCACGATCGTATATAACGACATGAACACCATCATAATGATGGTAGGCGCCGCGAAGCGGAGAAGAGAGAAAAATTTGAAATCTTTTGCTATGGAATTCGACATTGGAATCCTCCTTTCTATTTTAAGGCCGGACGCATTTGTCCGGGTTGTGTTTTTGTCCGATAATTGCTATGATAAGGTATAGGGTAACCCGATAGTCAAGAGGAGATTACAAATATGGCAATAAAAAAGAAAGAAAGTTATCTGACCACAGGGGAATTTGCAAGGCTGACCGGCGTGACGAAGCATACACTGTTTCATTACGACGCCATCGGGCTGCTGTGTCCGGAAGTGAAGCTTGACAATGGATACAGGTATTATACATTCTCCCAGCTTGATATATTTGAGATCATATATACACTAAAAGAACTGAATATGCCTCTGCAGGAGATCAAGGAGTATGTGGACGGAAGAACACCGGAGAGTCTTTTGAGATTATTTAAGAAAGAGAGCCGTATCATTGAGGAGCGGATGCGGAAGCTGAGACAGATGCAGAGATGGATGGAGGAGAAGACGAATTGTATCTGCGCCGGAATCGCTGCTTCGCCGGAAGAGATAAGTGTGCGCCATGAGGAAAAAATGTATATGGTACTGTCTGGGATAGAGAGCAGTGATGAGATGGGATGGAGTATAGAGGTCGGAAATTTTCTTGATTACTGTGAGGAGCATGGAGTCAGGAGCTCGCACGGCATAGGGTTCAGGCAGAATCTTTCGGATATTATGGCCGGCAGTTATGACAATTACCGGACGCTGTATCAGCTGCTTCGTGTAAAACCGAAGAAGGTTGCATGTGAAGTACGGCCGGAAGGAGAGTATGTGACAGCTTACCACAAGGGAAAATGGCAGGATATAGGAACGGCATACCGGCGTCTCGTCGATTACGCTACGGAAAACGGACTAAAACTGTCGGAACATTTTTATGAAGATTATCTGCTGGACGGACTGGCAGTACAGCAGGAGGAAGATTTTCTGACAAAGATCATCTGTATGGTAAGCCCTGACTGAGAAGAGTTACTTATGGAAAGGAGCAGTTCAATAAGACATCCCGTTCTGACTGCGCCAGTCCCGCGGCGATATGCCGTATATATTTTTAAAGGCTCTGGAAAAATGCAGCTGGTTCGGATAACCGACCGCATTTCCAATGTCCCTGACGGAAAGCTTTGTGAGTTTCAGAAGTTCAGCGGCCTTTGCCATGCGGTAGCTCATGAGAAATTCCTGAGGAGGTTTTCCAAGAGTATCACGGAATATTTTACCGAAATAGCTTCGGTTCAGGCCGCAGAACGCAGCGATATCCTCTACGGAAATATCATTTTGGAAGTTCTGTTCGATAAAGGACAGGGCTTCTTTTATATAGAAGTCACGGATGCGCTCCCCCTGTCTCAGCTTCAGCGACGCGGCAGAACGTGTGAGGCAGTCAAGGAACAGGTACAGATGTCCGATAAGGTGGAAAGGAGTTTCATTGGAATGCCTGGCGATATAGAGCATCTCATCCATCATATTCCGGCACATTTCTTTGGAAGCAGCGTGATATACGGGCATATCCTTTGTCAGCCCGGCCAGCGATACCATCTCTTTTGCCCGCAGCCCGTCAAATTCTATCCATGTGTATTCCCATGGAAGCTCTTTATCTGCCACATATGTGTTGACCTGTCCGGGAAAGAGCATAAATCCCTGCCCGCTTTTTATCTGAAATGTCCTGGTATTTCCGTCGGAACTGTCTGCCATCAGGCGGCCGGTCCCTGATATCACATAGTGGAACACAAAATGATTTCTGGCCGCAGGGCCGAAGGAATGGGAAGGACTGCATTGTTCCCAGCCGTACTGGTAAAGCCCCAGATCGATAAAGTTTTCATTTGGAAATACAGAAAACAGAAGATTACTCATGAGATCATGCTCCTTTCTTTTCTTATAGTATATATCCATATATACCAAAATGCTAGATAACTTTTAATTATATGGAAAAAAACATCATTTTGGTATAAAACTGAAAATACGCTGATATTTAGCAGTGGACCTCAGGATGTTATAATGAAGACAGTAAACGTATCCGCAGATGACTGAAATAAGAATGATAAAAGGAGAGGGACACATGGCTATTATCTATGATGACAGAAAAAAGACATTTACACTCAATACAGAGAGCACAACGTATCAGATGCAGGTGGACCGGTACGGATTTTTGCTTCATCTTTATTACGGAAAACTGGCAGAAGGCTGTATGGACTATGTGCTGACTTATTATGACAGAGGTTTCTCCGGCAATCCATATGAGGCCGGGAAGGACAGGACGTATTCCCTGGATGCCCTTCCGCAGGAATTCCCGTGCCGGGGAAACGGAGATTTCCGGGCAGCAGCGCTCACTGTGAGGAATGCGGACGGCACATACTGCTGTGATATGCGTTACAGGAGTCATGTGATCGTCAAAGGGAAATATGATCTGCCGGGGCTGCCCGCGGTGTATGGCACAGAGCAGGAGGCGCAGACGTTGGAGATAACAATGGAGGACAGCGCTTCAGGGCTTCAGGCCGTGCTTCTCTACGGCGTACTGCCCGAGCTGGACATCATAACGAGGAGCGTGCGTATTGTCAATGCAGGAGAGAAAAAAGTGTATATTGAGAACATCCAGTCTGCCTGTCTTGACCTGTTAAGCGGAAATTATGATGTGATCAGTTTTTACGGACGCCATGCGATGGAGCGGAACTTCCAGCGTATTCCTGTGCCGCACGGGAGCTTCCGTATTGGGAGCCGCAGGGGAACGTCAAGTCATCAGTACAGCCCGTTTATGATCCTGGCGGATAAGAATGCCACAGAGGATGCGGGAAGCTGTTATGCCATGAATTTTGTATACAGCGGCGGATTTTCCGGCGAGGCGGAAAAAGACCAGTTCAACCAGACACGTATGATGATGGGGCTGCAGGATGAACTGTTCTCCTATCCGGCAGCGCCGGGGGAGACATTCCAGGCACCGGAGGTCATTCTATCCTATACGGATAAAGGACTGAACCGGCTGTCACAGCATATGCACCGGTGTATCCGCACACATGTCTGCCGGGGGAAATACAGGGATGCGGTGCGGCCGGTGCTCGTCAACAGCTGGGAGGCAGCTTACTTTGATTTTACGGGGGAGACGATTCGGAAGCTGGCGGAAGACGCGAAAGAATGCGGCATCGATATGGTCGTGATGGACGACGGCTGGTTTGGCAGCAGAGACGGCGACTTCAGCGGCCTCGGTGACTGGCATGTAAATGAGGAGAAGCTTGGAGGAACTCTAAGGGATCTTATCCGGCAGATCAATGACATGGGAATAAAATTCGGTATCTGGATCGAACCGGAGATGGTAAATGAGGACAGTGATCTGTACCGTGCCCATCCGGACTGGGTGCTTTCCGTGCCGGGGAGAAAGCCGGTCCGCGCCAGATATCAGCTTGTGTTGGACTTCTCAAGAAAAGAAGTGGTGGACGCTCTGTTTGAACAAATCTGCAAAATACTTGACCAGGGCAACATAGAGTATGTAAAATGGGATATGAACAGAAGCTTAAGTGATGTGTACTCTGCCGGGACAGAGGAGCAGGGACGGGTGCTGTATGACTATGTGCTCGGTGTCTATGATTTTCTGGAACGGCTGACGGCGCGTTATCCGGATCTTCTTATCGAGGGATGCTCAGGAGGAGGCGGACGGTTTGATGCGGGAATGATGTACTATACGCCTCAGATATGGTGCAGTGACAATACGGACGCCGTAGACAGGGTGAAGATTCAGTATGGAAGTTCTTTCGGATACCCGGTGTCTGCTGTCGGGGCGCACGTGTCTGCCTCTCCGAACCATCAGACGGGGAGAAGAACACCGATGTACACGAGGACGGTGACTGCCATGGCCGGAACCTTTGGGTATGAGCTGAACCTTGGCGCTCTCTCCGGGGAGGAGAAGAAGGAGATCCGGCAGCAGACAGATCTTTACCGCAAGTATGCGCCGCTCATTCAGAATGGTACGTATTACCGCCTCAGCAATCCGTATGAGGATGAGATCGGCGCCTGGGCTTTTGTGTCGGAGGACAGAAGAAAAGTGCTGCTCAATGCAGTGACTCTGGATGTCCATGGAAATATGACAGTGAATTATATAAAACCGAAGGGGCTGAAGGAAGACGCCGTGTATGAGGATATGAGCTCCGGGCAGCGGTACTGCGGTGCCGCTCTTATGGAGGCAGGCATTCCGCTTCCGGCGGCTGCGTGTGAATATGAGGCATACCAGATATACCTGGAGGAAGTATAAAGGAAGGAAAGATGAACATGTCAAAAGCGGATGATATTTTCCAGAGAAGGATGGAAAAATCCCATGATGAACTGCGCTGGCTCTATATGGAATTGTACGGCAACGATGCCATGTTTGCCGAGCTGACTTCTCAGATGTACGCGTATTACCGCCAGCGCAGAATAAAGCTCAGAAACCGTGATCTGAAGCGGGAGGAAGACCCGGCATGGTTTAAGAAAAATGATATGCTCGGGATGATGATGTATATCGACAATTTTGCCGGGAATCTCAAGGGCGTGAAAGAGAAGCTTTCTTATTTGAAGTCGTGCAATGTAAACTATCTTCATCTCATGCCATTTCTGGATTCTCCCCGGGGGCGTTCGGATGGCGGCTATGCGGTATCCGATTTCAGGAAAGTAAAGCCGGACCTGGGTACGATGGAAGACCTTGCGGACCTGGCAGATGAGTGCCACCGGAAAGGGATCAGCGTGTGTATGGATTTTGTCATGAACCATACGTCGGAGGAGCACGAGTGGGCGAAAAAAGCCAGGGCAGGAGACGGTGAATATATGAGCCGTTATTTCTTTTATGATAATTACGATATTCCTCGTATGTACGAAGCGACAGTACCTCAGGTCTTTCCGACGACGGCGCCGGGAAACTTTACATGGCTTGATGATATGGGACATTTTGTCCTGACCTCTTTTTATCCGTACCAGTGGGATCTGAACTATGGAAATCCGCGTGTGTTCAACGAGATGATGTACAATTTTCTATACCTTGCCAATCAGGGAATGGATATCATACGTATCGATGCGGTACCGTACATATGGAAGCAGCTTGGCACGCAGTGCCGCAATCTTCCTCAGGTGCACACGATCGTCAGAATGATGCGTATTATCAGTGAGATCGTATGTCCGAGCGTTGTACTGCTGGGCGAGGTAGTGATGGAGCCGGCGAAAGTGGCGCCTTATTTCGGTACGGTAGAAAAACCGGAATGCCACATGCTCTACAATGTAACGACGATGGCGACGACGTGGCACAGTGTAGCTGCCCGGGACGTACGCCTTCTGAAGCAGCAGATGGACATCGTAAACAGTCTGCCGAAAGAATATACCTTTCTCAATTATCTGCGGTGCCATGACGACGTTGGCTGGGGGCTTGACTACGCCGCATTAAAGCAGTGGGGAATGGAAGAGGTGAGCCACAAGAAGTTTCTGAATGATTATTTTACCGGCCGGATCGAGGGGAGCCGAAGCCGCGGAGAATTGTACAATGATGATCCGGTGACGAAGGATGCCAGGTTCTGCGGAACGACCGCATCTATGTGCGGGATCGAGAGCGCAGGTTTTGAACATGCAGCGGAGAAGATGGAGGCTGCCATCCGCCTGGATATCATGCTCCACGCCTACATGCTCACCCAGTCAGGAATACCGATGCTGTACAGCGGAGATGAGATCGGACAGGTGAACGATTACTCCTACAAAGAGGATGCGGAGAAGTGGTCGGATTCCAGATATGTGCACCGCGGTAAATTCTGCTGGAGCCTTGTGGAAAATCGCGGGGACAGTAGCACCGTGCAGGGGAAAATATTTCAGACGCTGGACCGGCTGGAGGCAGTCCGCAGACAGGAAGAGGCGTTCGGCCCGGACGCGGATGTGTACACTTATGATGTAAAAGACGACGCCGTGCTCTGCATTTTGAGGCAGACAAAAAGCAGCCGCTTTTTCGGCCTCTTTAATTTCCACGATGAAGAGCGTACCGCGTGGATGCAGGAGGAAGGAACATACCGCGATCTAATGACCGGAGCCGTGCTGGAGCTCAGAGATGTGCCGCTTCCCGGACACAGCTTTATCTGGGCAAAATGCATCGGAGACGGGCTGTTCTTGCATAAGGATTGATAAAATTCAGGGCGTATCCCTTTTCAAAGGGGATGCGCCCTGAACGTTTACTTTTCTGTTATTTCACTGTGCAGCTGCTGGAGTGAACGGACATCACCGTTTCCGTTTTCCTTCACGTAACGGATGCCCTTGGCTGTGGCTCTCGCGGCGGCGATCGTGGTCATATATGGGATCTTTGCCTTGATGGCAGCCTTCCTCAGATAGCTGTCATCGTGTACGCTGCCCTTGCCTACCGGTGAGTTTACAATAAGCTGTATCTTGCCGTTTGTGATCATATCGAGGATATTCGGGCGTCCTTCGTACAGCTTCTTCACTTTTTCAGCCTCTATGCCGGCTTCGCGGATGAGGTCGCACGTTGTGCCTGTCGCCACGATGTGGAAGCCGTCGGCCGCAAAGCTTTCGGCGATCTCCACAACTTCAGCCTTATCTTTGCGGTTGACAGAGATGAGCACTGTGCCGGAGAGAGGGAGCTTTGACTGAGCAGCTTCCTGGGCTTTGTAGAATGCTTCGCCGTAATGATCCGACAGACCGAGCACTTCTCCGGTAGAGCGCATCTCCGGTCCGAGGATAGGGTCTACTTCCTGGAACATGTTGAACGGAAATACTGCTTCTTTTACGCCATAGTATGGAATCACCTGTTCTTTCAGTCCCGGCACCGGTGACGGACGTCCTGTGATCTCAGAGGTGATGATGTCTGTGGCCAGAGGTACCATCCGGATGTTGCACACCTTGGATACGAGCGGTACGGTGCGGGATGCGCGCGGATTGGCTTCCAGTACGTACACCTTGCCGTTTTCGATGGCGTACTGCATGTTCATCAGGCCTTTTACGTGCATTTCTTCAGCAATTTTTCTCGTGTATTCTTTGATCGTCTGTACATTATCATCTGAAATGTGTACCGAAGGAATGATACACGCAGAGTCGCCGGAATGTACGCCGGCCAGTTCAATGTGCTCCATGACCGCGGGAACAAACGCGTGTGTTCCGTCGCTGATGGCGTCAGCCTCACATTCCGTGGCGTGGTTCAGGAACCGGTCGATGAGTATCGGACGGTCGGGGGTCACGCCGACAGCAGCGTTCATATAGCTCACCATGCTCTCATCATCGTACACGACCTCCATGCCGCGTCCGCCGAGTACATAAGATGGACGGACCATGACCGGATAGCCGATTCTTTCCGCGATCGCAAGCGCTTCGTCCACAGTGGTCGCCATGCCGGACTCCGGCATCGGAATGTCCAGCTTTTCCATCATTTCACGGAAAAGGTCACGGTCTTCCGCCAGGTCGATGACCGACGGGGAGGTGCCGAGGATCCGTACTCCGTTTTTCTCAAGCTCCGAGGCGAGATTGAGCGGCGTCTGTCCGCCGAACTGCGCGATAACGCCGAGCGGTTTTTCTTTTTTGTAAATGCTCAGCACATCTTCCAGTGTGAGCGGTTCAAAATATAATTTGTCTGAGGTGTCATAGTCTGTAGATACAGTCTCAGGATTACAGTTTACGATGATCGTCTCAAAACCGAGCTTCTTCAGTGCGAGGGAAGCATGTACACAGCAGTAGTCAAATTCAATCCCCTGGCCGATCCGGTTCGGGCCGCCGCCGAGGATCATGATCTTCGGCCTGTCGCTGCGCACCGGATTCTTATCTTCGGCATTGTAAGTAGAGTAGTAGTATGCGCTGTCAGGTGTTCCGCTCACATGCACGCCCTCCCAGGCTTCCTGTACACCGAGTTCTTCCCTGCGGCTGCGCACAGAGTCTTCCGGCACTTCGAGGACCTGGCTCAGATATTTGTCGGAGAAGCCGTTCTTTTTGGCGGATACGAGCAGTTCATCAGAAGGAAGAGAGCCTTTTGACGCGGCCAGTGTTTCTTCCTCTTCTACAAGCTCTTTCATCTGTTCAATAAAATAAGTTTTCACCTTCGTGATTTCATGGATCTCCTCGACAGAAGCCCCTTTGCGGAGCGCCTCATACATTATGAAATGCCGTTCGCTGGACGGGGTGATGAGCATCTGCAGGAGCTGTTCTTTACTTTTCGTATTAAAATCTGCGGCATATCCAAGGCCGTAGCGCCCGGTCTCCAGACTGCGGATCGCTTTCTGGAACGCCTCTTTGTATGTCTTACCGATGCTCATGACTTCACCTACGGCGCGCATCTGTGTGCCGAGCTTGTTTTCCACACCCTTGAATTTCTCAAAAGCCCAGCGCGCGAACTTGATCACAATGTAATCACCGTCGGGAACATATTTGTCCAATGTGCCGTATTTTCCACAGGGGATATCTTTTAACGTAAGTCCCGCCGCGAGCATGGCAGATACAAGTGCGATCGGAAAGCCGGTGGCCTTGGACGCAAGGGCGGAAGAACGGGAGGTTCTCGGATTGATCTCGATCACGATGATACGGTCGCTGACAGGGTCGTGTGCAAACTGTACGTTTGTTCCGCCGATGACCTGAACAGATTCCACGATTTTGTACGCCTGTTCCTGGAGACGTTTCTGACATTCTTCGGAGATGGTGAGCATCGGCGCAGAGCAGAATGAATCACCGGTATGTACGCCGAGAGGGTCGATATTTTCTATAAAACATACGGTGATCATGTTATTTTCAGAGTCGCGGACGATCTCAAGCTCTAACTCTTCCCAGCCGAGGATGGATTCCTCCACAAGTACCTGTCCGACAAGACTTGCCTGAAGTCCTCGGGCACAGACTGTTTTCAGCTCGTCCTTATTATAGACGAGTCCGCCGCCTGCCCCTCCCATTGTGTACGCAGGACGGAGCACGACCGGATAGCCGAGTTCATCTGCAATGGCCAGCGCTTCTTCTACACTGTAGGCAACTTCGCTCTTTGCCATTTCGATCCCGAGGCTGTCCATGGCTTTTTTGAATTCGATCCTGTCTTCCCCGCGCTCGATAGCGTCTACCTGTACACCGATGACCTGTACGTTGTATTTTTCCAGAACACCGGCCTTGGCAAGTTCAGAACATAAGTTGAGGCCGGACTGTCCGCCGAGATTGGGAAGAAGTGCATCCGGCCGCTCTTTGGCGATGATCTGTTCCAGCCTTTCTACATTGAGCGGCTCTATGTAAGTGACATCAGCCGTTTCAGGGTCTGTCATGATGGTGGCGGGATTGGAATTGACAAGCACGATCTCATATCCAAGCCCGCGGAGTGCCTTGCAGGCCTGGGTGCCCGAATAATCAAATTCGCAGGCCTGGCCTATGATGATGGGGCCGGAGCCTATTATCAATACTTTGTGGATATCTGTTCTCTTTGACATATATTTTCCTCCTGTCAGTAAGTCGATGGAATAAATTCTCTAGTTGTTATTATATAGGAGAACGGGAAAAAAGAAAAGTTGTAATATCTATGTTCAGACGTTAAAATAATTAGAGACATTAAATTTGGCATCATGAAAGAGTGAATATAGATGAAAAGAATTGTATTAGGAATACTGGCACATGTGGATGCCGGTAAGACGACACTGTCGGAGAGCATGCTTTATTTAAGCGGCGCGGTCCGAAGGATGGGGCGTGTGGACCACAAAGACGCGTTTCTAGATACTTATGAGATGGAGAAGGAAAGAGGGATCACTATCTTTTCCAAACAGGCGGTGTTCCCTTTGGACGGTATGGAAGTGACACTGATGGACACGCCGGGGCATGTGGACTTTTCTGCGGAGATGGAGCGGACGCTTCAGGTGCTGGATTATGCGGTCCTCGTCGTGAGTGGCGCCGACGGGGTGCAGGGACATACGGAGACACTCTGGCGGCTTCTTGCCCGTTACCATATCCCGACCTTTGTGTTTATCAATAAGATGGACCAGGACGGGACGGAGAAAGAGAGGCTTCTGAAGGAACTCCAAGACAGACTCGGCGGGGAATGTGTGGATTTCAGTCCGGAAAGAGACATGGAAATATTCTATGAGCAGATCGCCATGTGCGATGAAGCGCTGCTGGAACAGTATCTGGCGGAGGAACGGGCCGGGGAGGAAGACATTGCCCGGCTTATCCGTGAGCGGAAGGTCTTTCCGTGCTTTTTCGGCTCTGCACTGAAAATGGCGGGGGTAGAGGAATTACTGCGGGGAATTGTGCAGTATACGCGGCAGCCGGTCTATTCGGAAGTATTCGGGGCAAAGGTGTATAAGATCGCCCGGGACAGCCAGGGGAGCCGCCTCACTTATATGAAGATCACCGGGGGCAGCCTCAGAGTCAAGGAGGTCGTTGAGGCGGGACACAGGGAGAGCGGCCGGGAGCCGTTCAGAGAGAAGGCGGATCAGATACGCATCTATTCCGGGGCGAAATATGAGACCGTACAGAAGGCGGAGGCCGGGATGGTGTGCGCGGTCACCGGTCTTACCGGAACATATCCGGGACAAGGGCTCGGGGCAGAGTCCGCGTCCGACATGCCGGTACTGGAACCGGTGCTTACTTACCGGCTCGTACTGCCGGACGGTACAGATGCACATACGATGCTTGCGGATCTGAGACTGCTGGAGGAAGAGGTGCCGGAGCTTCACACGGTATGGAAGGAACGTCTCGGTGAGATCCATGTGAATCTCATGGGAGAGGTTCAGATTGGAATTATCAGGCGGATCATTGAGGAACGGTTCGGTGTGGCCGTACAGTTTGATGCGGGAAGCATTGTATATAAAGAGACGATCCGCAGAGCAGCGGAAGGTGTGGGACACTTTGAACCGCTGCGTCATTATGCGGAAGTACATTTACTGATGGAGCCGCTGGAATCCGGCAGCGGCCTTGTCTTTGACAGTGCGGTAAGCGAGGATGAACTGGACGGGAACTGGCAGCGGCTCATACTGACCCATCTGGAGGAAAGGGAACATCCCGGGGTGCTGACCGGTTCTGCCATCACAGATATGAAGATAACTCTCATTGCCGGGAGGGGACACTTGAAGCATACCGAGGGGGGAGACTTCCGGCAGGCAACATACCGGGCGGTCCGCCAGGGGCTGAAAAAGGCGGAGAGTATTCTGCTGGAGCCTTATTATACATTCCGCCTGGAAGTGCCCGCTGAGTCAGTGGGACGAGCTATGTCTGATCTTCAGCGGATGAACGGAAGCTTTGAACCTCCAAAGATGTCAGGGGATATGTCTGTCCTTGAAGGAAGTGCGCCGGTGGCGTCCATGCGGGATTATCAGACAGAAGTGAACGCCTACACGAGAGGCCGGGGCAGACTATCCTGCATGCAGGGAGGATACCGTCCATGTCAAAACGCGGAGGAAATCATAACAGCGATCGGTTATGACTCTGAAAAAGACATAGAAAATCCTACCGGGTCAGTGTTCTGTGCGCACGGTGCAGGATTCGTCGTCAGCTGGGACAAGGTGGAAGAATATATGCATGTGGACAGCGGATGGCAGGGAGGTTCTTTGGAAGACGAGACAGCCAGGCCCGGGGACAGCCCGGAAAAGCGTCCTGCGGAACTTTCGGGCGCGCCTGCCTGCAGTGAAAAAGAACTGGAAGAAATATTTGTCCGCACCTATGGCCCCGTCAAAAGAAAAAGACCGTCAGAAAGACGCAGGACAGAAAGCAGTAACATTTCCGCCGCGGAGTACAGGCCGCCGAAGAAAAAACGGGAACAGGCGGAGGAATATCTGCTCGTGGACGGCTATAATATTATCTTTGCCTGGGATGAACTGAAAGAGCTGGCAAAGGTGAATATCATGAGCGCCAGAGACAAGCTTATGGATATTATGAGTAATTACCAGGGATTTCGCAGAATGACGCTCATACTCGTATTCGATGCATACAAGGTGGAGGGAAATCCGGGGTCTGTCTCTACGTATCATAATATCTACGTCGTGTATACGAAAGAAGCGGAGACAGCGGACCAGTATATAGAGAAGACTGTCCACGAGATCGGGCGGAAACATAATGTGACCGTTGCCACGTCAGATGCGCTGGAGCAGGTGATTATCCTTGGGCAGGGCGGAAGAAGGCTGTCTGCGGAAGGACTTCGGGAAGAGGTAGAACTGGCGATGCAGGAGATGAGAAGCGAGCATCTTAAAGAGAGCAGAAGTACCCGAAGCTACCTTTTTGATAATCTGCCGGATGAACTGGCGGACTATGTGGAAGAGCTGCGGATGGGGGAAGACTCTTCTGATTAAAGGGTATGGGTCTGCTGAACAGGGGGAAGGGTTAAGTGTTGTGTAAGCCTCTTTTACTTTAGTGCGAATGTGAAGTGAACATATAATTGCCGGGGGATTCGCACCAGAGAACAGGCTGTTTTGTCAGCAGCGAGGCCTGAAAGATGTGAATTGTGCTGTTATTAATTTGTGAAATTGTGCAGTCTGTATAGATGTAATTGGGGTTTTAAGTTATAATATGTATAGAATTGCTGTCTCCTTCCGCATGGAAGGAGTGGATTGAAATTGACCCGGGAGGAAATGGACCAAGTTCTGGAACGTCTCCTTCCGCATGGAAGGAGTGGATTGAAATATACCACCCCAGGCCTTCTTCCAATTGCCCGAAAGTCTCCTTCCGCATGGAAGGAGTGGATTGAAATATATTCCCCTGTATCGTCCAACAATGTGAATTTCGTCTCCTTCCGCATGGAAGGAGTGGATTGAAATCTTTTAGCGCGCTCTGATAATCATTGTATTTACGTCTCCTTCCGCATGGAAGGAGTGGATTGAAATTTTGATTACGTTATAGCGTGCGATCTGAGTTTCGTCTCCTTCCGCATGGAAGGAGTGGATTGAAATGGCACCTCAACCGCTATTTCTTCACGTTCCGCCTTGTCTCCTTCCGCATGGAAGGAGTGGATTGAAATCCCACAAATTTCCGTAAACTTCTGAGGATCTCCCGTCTCCTTCCGCATGGAAGGAGTGGATTGAAATATACAATTTTAAAAAAGGGCGTGGGAAGAGCAAGGTCTCCTTCCGCATGGAAGGAGTGGATTGAAATGCAACCGTATATAACTTGCTACATGTGGAAGCGGAGTCTCCTTCCGCATGGAAGGAGTGGATTGAAATATCATCGGGCATAGGAAAGACCTAGATTTTACTGTCTCCTTCCGCATGGAAGGAGTGGATTGAAATGTTAAATATTTTACAGGTTTAAAAGGAAAAACTGGTCTCCTTCCGCATGGAAGGAGCGGATTGAAATTGGAACACCTGCAGTCTTGCTCCAAGACCGATGAGTTTCCCTCCACATGGAAGGAATTGAAACCATCTGCCGACAGCCTTTGTCTCTGAGCTCCAGCAGCCTTCTTCCGTACGGAAGAACTGGATCGAAACAGCCGTCAGGCGGCAGATGTTTATTTTAATGCTCAGGTGGTTAAGAATAGAAGGCTGCCGGGGAATAAGTCTGAGAACAAAAGTCTTATTCCTTCGGCAGCCTTTACATATTATCTTATTTTGCAGCCTTGTCGGCAAAGTCGGTCGTTACGAGGTCGTCATATGGCGCCCGCTTATCAAGCTCATTGGCGTCTTCCAGTATATCCTGAAGAAGCTCAAAGCTTTTCTTTTCAAATACGAGATTGTCTTTCCATGTGTCCTGGTCATAGTATCTTGTCACGATAGTAGTGATAGTGTCCAGGTCTGTCTCTTTAAACTGAGGCGCGATGATGGAAGCAATTTCCTCAGGGGTGTGGGACTGTACATAGTCCATACCTTTCTGCAGTGCATTCGTGAAGCCCTGGATGATTTCCGGGTTTTTGTCGATATAGCTCTTCTTTGCGGAGAAAGCGGTGTACGGAACATAGCCGCTGTCGGTTCCGAGGGAAGCTACGACATACCCTTCGTTCTCTTTCTCAAGACTTGTCGCTCCTGGTTCAAATTCAACGGTGAAGTCGCCCTGGCCGCCCGAGAATGCTGCCGCGGTGGAACCAAAGTCAATGCTCTGGTCGATCTCCACATCCTTGGCCGGGTCGAGGTTGTTCTGACGCAGGATATACTCAAATACCATCTCCGGCATTCCGCCTTTACGTCCGCCGAGAACGAGCTTGCCTTTTAAGTCCTCCCACTTAAAGTCAGGCATCTCTTCCCGTGCGACAAGGAAGTTGCCGGCACGCTGGGTGAGCTGGGCGAAGTTTACGACATAGTCGTTGGCCCCTTCGTTGTACGTATAGATGGAAGCCTCAGAGCCCATGAAGCCGATATCGGCTTCACCGGAAAGTACGGCAGTCATCGTTTTGTCCGCGCCAAATCCGGTCACGAGATCCAGGTTGATTCCCTCGTCTTTGAAATATCCTTCTTCAATGGCAATATACATTGGAGCATAAAAAATGGAATGTGCCACTTCGTTAAGTGTTACATCCACTGTTTTCTGTTCTTTCGTCTCCCCGGCAGTCTCAGCCGCGTCTTTCGTATCCTTCTCCTCTTTGGAAGAGGAGCATGCGGCCAGCATGGTCATACCCATGACGGCCACAAGCAGAACTGCAAGTAATCGCTTTTTCATAAAATACCTCCTTGATTGCTAATGGTATAATATATTCTGAAAACGCGGATTCGTTACTGGGAATTTTGCGCGGAGGCTCCAATCTGGTTATATACGTTTACAGCATCCAGGATGTGAAACTGCTCTGTGTCGTGGTTTCCGTCGGCTTTGGCGGTCACGAGGATGTACTCTTTTCCGTTGACGTCTGCCAGACTTGCCAGACACAGACCGGCTTCCTTCGTATATCCTGTTTTTCCTCCGAGAATCTCCCCGCCGGTGACTTTCGCGGAAGACATATTTTCAAACATCGTACTGTAAAAGGTAAAGCCGCCGGGATGCTGGGCGGACGGGCGTGTGCTGTGCCGGCTGGCTGTAAATGCTTCCCGGAAATCATCATTTCCAAGGGCATATTTTAGGAGAAGGGCCAGGTCTTCCACAGTTGAATAATGTTCGTCGTCGTGCAGGCCTGTTGAATTGCAAAACTGTGTGTGCTCCATGCCCAACGCTTCCGCCTTCTTGTTCATCAATTTTACAAAGTCTTCCTCGGAACCGGCGATTTTATCGGCAAACGCAAGGCAGCATTCCGCTCCGGAGGGAAGCAGTATACCGTACAGAAGGTCTCTGAGACAGACAGCTTCGCCGGGCTCAAAACCGGCCATGGAAGCCTCTTCTGCATACAGGTTCTGAAAAAAATCATAAGGAAGTGTAATGATCTCGTCCAGATTTTCTGTCTTTTCTACTGCCAATATGGCAGTCATGATCTTGGTGAGTGAAGCCGGGTATATCGTGTCATCACTGTTGTTTCCGGCAATGGTTTTCCCGGTGTCCAGATCGACGAGCACAGCAGAGGGGCTGTACAGATTCTTCAGATCAACAGTCAGCGGGGAGGCGGAGGAGCCGTACGGACTTTCTGCGGCATTCCCTTTTTCCAGCATCAGGGGGGATAATATTTTTGCAGACAGAAATACGCATAAAAGGATGAGCGTGACAGCTGTCGCGGAAAGAAAGAGGCGTATTCTTTTTCTGCGCCGTCTTTTGTATTTTCTGCCTGGGAGCGGTTTTTTATATCGTCTGTTATTCATCGCATATACCTGCCTTTTCCTGTATGATCTTTGTTTCATATTTATTTTACCGGACAGAGAATGCCGGTACTTTAAGATTCCGCTGTTTATTTCCTAAGAAATGGTTAAGAAGGGGTGAGGCCCCGCTAATGGCAGGAGGGGAGGACGAGACAGAAGGTCGTCAGTTCATTTTCACTTTTTACGGTGATATTTCCGCCGTGCAAGGTGACGATCTCCTTTGCGATGGCAAGCCCCAATCCTGCGCCGCCTGCGTTTGTTGTGCGGGCTTCATCCAGCCGGAAAAACTTTTCAAAGATAGACGCCAGCTTCTGGGCCGGTATCGTCTTTCCTTTATTGCGGAAATATATCCATATGTCGTCCTCTCTGTTCTCGGCCCATATTTCCACAGGTGTGTTCGGATAACTGTAGGCGATGGCATTTTTCAGTATGTTATTGAATACCCGTGCCAGCTTTACGGCGTCCCCGTAAACAGTCATGTTTTCGCGGACTGTGAGCTGAGCTGTGTTGCCGCGGGAAGTGAGAAGAGGATAGAACTCATCCGTCATCTGGACGAGCATGTAGGAGAGGTCTATCGTTTCTTTTTCCAGTGAGATCTGCTGCAGGTTATAGCGGGTTATCTCAAAGAATTCGTTGGTGAGCTTCTCCAGGCGCCGGGCCTTGTCCAATGTGATCCTCACATATTTTTCTTTCTGTCCATCCGGCATATCCGGGGCTTCGTCAAGCAGGCTCAAGTATCCGATGACGGAAGTGAGGGGTGTTTTCAGATCATGGGCCAGATACGTGATCAGATCATTTTTGCGGGCGGCTTCTTCCTTGAGCAGCTGTTCGTGACGGTGCATGGTGGCTTTGATTTCTGCCATCTGCACAGAGAGTTCCGCGTAATCTTTCGGAAATATTTCTGTTGTGTCCTTATCCTGAAGCATATAGGCGCGCAGCATACGGCCCGTTTTCGTTATGGATCTTCTGACCTTTGTCCTCGCATAAAAATGGGCGGATGCGAGGATACTGACAAGCCAGAGGAATGCGGCACAGATGAGCAGGATAAGCAGAAGGGGTTTTAACTCAGACCACGCCGGACTGCGGACGACTGCATAGTGCCCGGCATCCGGAAGATATTCGTCGCGGGTGGACATGTAGTTCTTTTCAAACCAGTCCACGAAAGCGCCGTTCCATACGCTGTCTACGAGATAGTAGAGCGCGATGCACAGAACTGGTATCAGGAGAACTGCAGCGAGGATCTTAACGGATTTGGATGTGTCAGTTTTCAATTTTATATCCACACCCCCAGACTGTCTTTATATACTTTGGGTCCTCAAAGGAATCTCCCATCTTTTCCCGCAGGTGCCGTATATGGACGGTAATGGTGTTGTTGCTCTTGGTGAAATATTCGTCATTCCATATTTCGTGAAATAACTCTTCTGAGCTGACAACTTCTCCTTTTTTCCGGCACAGGATATGCAGAATAGAAAATTCAGTGGGAGTCAGGGAGAGAGGCTTCTCATTCAGGGTACATTCATGTGTCCTGACATTGATGACAAGTCCGGAATGAACGATGACATCCTCATCCGGCCCGGCGCCCGTGTTGTACCGTTTATATCTGCGCAGCTGGGCTTTGACTCTCGCCACCAGCTCCAGCGGCAGGAACGGCTTTGTGATATAGTCGTCCGCGCCCAGCGTCAGCCCTGTGATCTTATCGATTTCCCCGTCCTTTGCGGTCAGCATGATAACAGGATAGCGGTACTGTTCACGGATGTTCCGGCACAGTTCCAGTCCATCCATATCTGGCATCATAACATCCAATATTGCAAGATCCGGTGTTTCACTGCGGATACAGTCCAGAGCGTCCAGAGCATTATAGTGCTTGAATACCGTAAAGTTCTCATTTTGAAGGTAAAGCGCTACGAGGTCTGCGATCTCCTGTTCATCATCTACGATCAGTATTTTTTCGGCCATAACATTTGAACTCCTTTCATCTTTATTTTATCAGGCGAAAATTGAGACTTTATGGAGATTCACGCAAGATATTATTAAGATTCATATAAAAAAGACATCCCCCGGCTGCTCTGCAGCCGGGGGATGTCTCTGGAACAAAATGTGTATTTATACGGTCCGGTCATGATTGATCTCTTTGAAGAACAATGCGCGTATTTCATCCCGGTCACCGGTCTGTCCGAGGATCCACATCATCTTTGCCACGATGGCCTCCGTCGTCATATCACCTGCCTGGAGAATGCCGGGGTGTTCGCTGTATTTCTTGCCCACCTTGTATACATCCAGGTCGCAGCCTTCTTCCGGCACCTGAGTCGTGACGGCCAGCGTCTTTCCGGAATCGACCCATCCGAAGATCGCCTTTTCAAAGGAATCGTCATATTCAGGGATGCCGCCGATGCCGAAGGTCTCCAGGATAATGGCGTCGTACCGGCTGTTCAGCAGTTCAAAGATGTCTGCCTTCGCTTCCGGAGTCAGCTTCAGAACGAATACACGGTCATTCAGATGTGTGTACGTAACGAGCTCCTCCTCTGACGGAAGAGGGCCGCTATACTGCCGGACGATCCGGTCGTCGTGTATGACCGCCAGAAGCGGAAAATTCATACTCTCAAAGGCATCAAAGCTCCTTGTTCTCTGCTTGCGTCCTCTTGTCCCCGCCACGGCTTTGCCGTTAAATACGATAGAGACGTTGCAGGAACTGTCATCCAGCGCATAGAGAACACTCTGATAGACGTTCAGCTTGGCGTCGGTATACGGATTGCCCATAGGTTTCTGTGAGCCGGTGATGACGACAGGCTTCGGTGTGTTCTGGATGAGATAGGAAAGGGCGGCGGCAGTATACGCCATTGTGTCGGTTCCGTGCAGGATCACAAAGCCGTCATAGCTGCCGTAGCGTTCCATGATGGCATCGCGGATCTCCACCCACTGGCGGGGGCGCATATTCGTGCTGTCAATGTTCATGAGCTGAAGGATATCAAGCTCACATTTATCCTCGATCCCGGGAACAAAAGAAGCCAGCTCTTCCCCGGTCATAGCCGGGGTAAGGCCGTCAGCTCCTTCTTTGGAAGCGATGGTGCCTCCAGTTGCTATCATAAGTATCTTTTTCATTATTATTCAACCTCTCAATACATAATCCAATTCTACCTTACATTCGTTTGGAAAATGTGTCAAGAACAAAAGCTCAGCAGAGCACGATAACGCGCCGCGGCGTCGTCTGGGCAGGGATGCTTCTCGTTGAGGCGCTGTAGTATACGACCAGAAGCCGGCCCCCCAGGTCACAGTTAAAACGCTGTCCGTTGGAGGTGACGACATCGGTCGTCCCCGTCATGTTCAGCTGAAGGGAGCCGTCCTCGGAAGTCAGGTTTTCGTCGAAGTAGCCCGCGTACATATTTTCGTTTGGATTTTTTCGTCCGATGATGACAGCCCGGTACTGGGGCGGGAAAATGAGCGGTATAGCCAGATTTGCATCATAAAATGCAATCACGCTCATTCCCGGCCGCAGGCGCACTTCATTGATGACATAGGAGTCAGGACCTACTACAAAGTTGGTGATGCCGTCAGAATTGCGGATGGAAACAAGCAGTTCACAGCAGTTGTCGCGCATAGATGTGATATTCTGTACAATCCCCGTTACAGGGACAAGGTTCATATCAGCCATAATCAAACACTCCATTTTTGATTAATATATGCTGAGTTATTTTGTTTGTTCGTCTTTCTCCTCCGGCTTCAGGTTGGATGCCTTCCCGTTCGGAGGAAGGAAGTGGTACAGGTCTTCATACGACTCGAGTTCGCCTGTAGAAATGGGCTCGGACGGGATGAGTCCCGTACAGTCCCAGGATGATGCGGCGTTGGACAGGTAGTCATAGGAGTCGATCAGACGTTCGTTTTCTAAATCTTTTTTATCTTTCATGCTTAAGGATACCTCCTGTTTTACAATATTTATGGAATTGTTATGCTTAGAATATGTAAAAAGAGAAATGCACATACTGTATATTATTTCCATGGCGTCAATTTAAACAGAGATGCCGGGAACATTCTTCCGGCTCCTTTATTTGCGGTAGAAACAATATGAAAATTATGGTAGTATGGAGGTATCTTAAACGAACAGGAGTTTTTCAGATGGCAGAACAGAATATAAATATCGCGGTTGACACACATACACATACACTTGCGAGCGGACATGCCTACAACACGCTGCGCGAGATGGCCCGGATGGCGGCTGACAAGGGACTTTCCGGACTGGCGGTGACAGAGCACGCGCCGGAGATGCCGGGAACGTGCCACAGCTTTTATTTTCAGAATATGAGAGTCATTCCGAGAAATATGTACGGGATAGAGCTTCTCATGGGAGTGGAGCTGAACGTCATGGATGAAAATGGCAGCGTTGACCTGCCGGAATCTCTTATCCGTGAATTGGACATAGCCATAGCAAGTATCCACGTGCCATGTTATAAAGATGTGCTTGGCAGGGCGGAGATCACACAGACGTATATCAACGTGATGGAGAAGGATCATATTGACATCATAGGGCATCCTGACGACGGAAGGGTCCCTGTGGACTATGAAGTCCTTGTAAAGGAGGCAAAGCGGACCGGCACGCTGCTGGAGGTGAACAACTCTTCCCTGAGGCCGGGAGGATTCCGCCAGGATACGCGCCATAATGCCGCCTGCATGCTCAGATTGTGTAAGAAATATGAAACGATGGTGGTACTTGGCTCGGATGCCCATATGGACGTTGATATCGCCAACTGCAGATATTCGATGGAAGTGGTGGATGAGATCGGATTTCCGGAGGAACTTGTGGCCAACACATCGCTGGAAAAATTGAAGGCATGTCTAAAACGAAATAAAAAACTGTAGACTTTACGAATTTAGTGTGCTAAAATGTAACAGTAATGAATTCTGTTACGAAGGAGATAATAGTATGAGTAAAAAAATCAGGACTGAAGCAGTGGATTATCTGTTTAGTGCTATTTTAAGTCTGGATGATAAAGAAGAGTGCTATACTTTTTTCGAGGATATCTGTACCATCAATGAGCTGTTGTCACTGTCGCAGCGCTTTGAGGTGGCAAAGATGCTGAGGGAACATAAGACATATCTGGAGATCGCCGAGAAGACGGGGGCGTCTACCGCTACGATCAGCCGTGTGAACCGTTCCCTGAACTACGGAAATGACGGTTACGATATGGTGTTTGAGAGAATTAAAGAAGATAAATAAAAAGAAATAGAGCGGTCTGCTCTATTTCTTTTTATTCTCCGTGTCCGGCGCCGGCAGTTCATCTATCAGTTTTTCTATAAGCAGCTTTTTCACATAGACATCAAAGCTCAGGCTGCATATGAACGAGAAAAGCTGCAGGTAATCTCTTTCGTCCTCCGGTGCCTGGGAAAAGCTCTCCGCTGCAGTCCGGTGCGCTCTGGCCACCTCTTTCTGAAGGGAATCAATGCGCTCCTTTTCAGTCTGGCATATCTCTTCATAGATAGAAGTGAGGTCGAAACTGCTGTCATTGTCAAAATACTTTTCCGTGATCGGCGCCAGGAGCGTCTCTATATCTTTGATGGACAGGATATTTTTAAAGTAGTAGATAAAGATAAGAACAAGAATATGCTCCCTTGAATACTTCTTTTTCACCGGAGGCGGGAGAAGATTGTTCTTTGCATAGTTGTTGATCATGGTCTTTGTCAGGATCTTGTCTTCTGGAAAACGCTTCGTGGTGCTCAGTTCCTTTTCCATGAATGTAGTTACCTGGTCCATATATAATTCTATATTCGGAATGCTGTCGGGCCGCACGTAATCGATCCGTGAGATGCTCGATAATATACTGTTCAGCATATCTTTTGTATCAATCGTCATATTATTATCACCCCAATATAGCTATTATATAGTATTAAAAACTATATGGCAAGTATTTTCTCCTCTCTCCCCTTGACAGTCTGTGCTATGATTTAATTAACAATAAACATAAAGGAGCTGTGGAGGTATGTGCGGACGTTATTATGTAGACGACGAGACAGCCAGAGAGATAGAAAAGATCGTCAGGCAGCTGGATAGGAAGCTGCTCATTAAAGGAGAGATATACCCGGGGCAGAAGGCTTCGGTCATTGCCCGAAAGAAGGGGGAGGCCGTGCTGCGCCAGATGGAGTGGGGATATCCGGCCCCGCAGAACAAGGGGCTTGTCATCAACGCCAGAAGTGAAAGCGCCCTGCAGAAAAGGATGTTTTCCGAGAGTGTCATGAACCGCAGGTGTCTCATTCCCGCGGGATGGTTCTATGAATGGGACAGGGATAAGAACAAGATCACCTTTAAGCCGGAAGGAAGACAGGGCATGTTTCTGGCCGGTTTCTGGAAATATTTTTCAGAGGGAAACCGCTTTATCATCCTCACGACAAACGCCAATGCATCTGTCCGCTCCGTGCACGACCGGATGCCGCTCATTCTGGATGAAGAGAGGAGCAGGGCCTGGCTGGAAGATGAAAAGATGTACGGGCAGCTGCTCGGTCTTAAGCCGGATATCCGGCTGGAAAAAGAAGGTTTTATGCAGGAGAGCCTTCCGCTCTAGGCGCCAGAGGATGCAGAGGAAAAAATTCCCAGAGAAACCGAACGTAAGTTCTGATATACTTACAGTAAAAAGAAAGAGGTGTGAGTTATGTCAGAACAGATTATTTATCATATAGATGTAAACTCCGCCTTCCTTTCGTGGGAGGCGGTTTTTCGTCTTGGATTTCTCGGGGCGTCCGTAGACTTGAGAGACATACCGTCCGCCATCGGCGGAGACGTAAAGCAGAGGCACGGGATCATCCTGGCTAAATCTATTCCCGCGAAGGCATATGGAATTAAAACAGGAGAATCTATACCGGAGGCGAGGCAGAAATGCCCCGGCCTGTATATTGCCCCGCCCAATTACGGGCTGTATGAGAACTGTTCCCGGGCATTTACCAACATTTTAAAAGAGTATACGCCTGTGGTGGAGCAGTACAGCATCGACGAGGTATTCATGGATATGTCCGGTATGCAGAGGCTGTTTGGAGACCCGGTAAAGACAGCTTTTGATATTAAGGAGCGTATCCGCAGGGAACTGGGATTTACTGTAAATATCGGCGTCTCATCCAACAAGCTTCTGGCCAAGATGGCCTCTGACTTTAAGAAGCCTGACCGGGTCCACACACTGTTTCCGGAAGAAATAAAAACGAAGATGTGGAGGCTGCCGGTGAATGACCTGTTTTTCGTCGGGCGCGCCACCGCAAAGAAGCTGCATAAGCTCGGTGTATATACGATCGGACAGCTGGCAGGGGCGGATCCGGAACTGCTCAGAATGCATCTGAAATCTCACGGGGAAGTGATATGGAACTTTGCCAACGGAAGGGACTTTTCTATTGTGGAGGCGGCGCCCGTACCGAATAAAGGTTACGGGAACAGTACGACGACGCCCTTTGATGTGACAGACGCAGCGGCGGCCAAGCTTGTGCTTCTTGCGCTGGCGGAGACGATCGGGATGCGGCTCAGGAAAGACAGTGTAAAGATCCAGGTCATAAGCATCGGGATAAAAGACCGGGAGTTCCGGCAGATGTCTCATCAGACCGTACTGCCGGATCCGACGAATATCACAAAGGAGATATATGAGGTTTCCTGCCGTCTTTTTGAAGAACTGTGGGACCATGCGCCCATCCGGCATCTCGGCATACACACTGCCAGAGTGAAGGAGGAGGGCGAACTGAGGCAGCTGTCTTTATTTGACCATACGGATTACAGGAAGCTGGAGACATGGGACAGGACTATTGACCGGGTGCGGGGAAGATTCGGGATCGATGCGGTAAAGCGCGCGGCGTTTCTGGCTGTGCCGGAGATAGACCATCTGTCCGGAGGGGTGTCAAGAGAAAAACGGACGGTGGATTATGAGAAGCTTAAGATAGAGTAGGAGGGACAACAATGGCTTTTGGAATCGGTATAAATACGGAATCCCCGGACCGGGGGCCTGTGCGGGGGAGGCAGGAAGACGTCGCCTGCGGGTGCTGGTTTACGAGCAGAGGAAATATGTTTCCGAAGTTTATCAAATACCAGGACAGGGACGGAGTGATCCATTCCATATCCAACATAGAAGTGCTGTATTCGGAAAAGGAGAACTTCTGCGGTATCCCGATGGTATCGTACGCCTGCAGGACCGTATCGGAAGGGAAGGAGTATTTTTTCACGCTGCTGTTCCACCAGACAGACTGTAAATGGAAGATCGTCTGGAAGGGGGATGAATGAGAAAAGTATTGACAGGCTAATGAATACTAGCTACAATGGAGACAGGAAAAGCTAGTGTTTATTAGCCTGTTTGGACGAAGGAGGACGGTATATGCGGGAAAATGAGTTGGAAGCGTATTTGAGTAAAGGTGTGGAGCGGATCGTGCGTGGGATTCTAAGGGCGTCTGCGGAGAATCCGAAGGAAAGTCTGTTTATGTCCCGGTATGCGGTCTCGGTGCGTGAGGCAGGGAGGAGACGCACAAAGCTTGAGAGGGAAGGAGAGCACATTCCACCCTTTCTTATTGCCAGCATTACGAGCGCCTGCAACCTGCACTGCCAGGGATGCTATGCCCGGGCAAATGCAAGCTGCACGGACGGAGGCGGCCAGGCGCAGCTGACAGCTGCGCAGTGGGGAGAGATCTTCTGTCAGGCCGGGGAGCTGGGCGTTGCGTTTATTCTGCTTGCGGGGGGCGAGCCCCTTCTGCGCCGGGATGTACTGGCCGAGGCGGGGAGACACCGCAGGATACTGTTTCCCGTATTCACGAACGGGACGATGCTTGAGAACGCGTATATAAAGCTGTTCGATGAAAACCGCAATCTCATACCGATACTCAGTATAGAGGGGGCGGAAAAGCTGACGGATCAAAGGAGAGGAGACGGTGTCTATGCCGCCGTCCGGGCCGCTATGGAACGGATGGCGGAGAGCGGGATTCTGTTCGGCGCTTCTGTGACTGTCACGAAGGAAAATATGCGGGAAGTGCTGTCTGAGGACTTCACGGCGCATTTGGTCCGGCAGGGGTGCAGGGCGGTCATCTATGTCGAATACGTGCCGGCGGACAAGGGGACGGGATATCTGGCGCCGGGGGAAGCGGAGCGGGCGTATATGGAGCAGAGGATCGGTATATTGCGGGAAAGCTGCCGGGAGCAGCTGTTTCTGTCCTTTCCCGGGGATGAGAAGAGTTCCGGCGGCTGTCTGGCAGCGGGAAGAGGATTTTTCCACATCAACGCAGAAGGCGGGGCGGAACCGTGTCCTTTTTCCCCGTTCTCGGACACGGACCTTTTACATACAAGTCTGCGTGAGGCGCTGCGTTCCCCGTTTTTTGTGCGGCTGAGGACAGAGGGACTGCTGACCGCGGAGCACACCGGAGGGTGCGTATTGTTTGAACAGGAGCAGGCCGTAAAAGAGTGCCTGTGAGGAGGAAGCTATGAGGACAAAAGAGCGGATCATAGAAGAGGCGCTTACCTTATTTTCCACAAAGGGATATGAGGGGACGAGCGTAAAGAATATTGCGGAAGCTGTAGGAATAAAAGACAGTTCATTGTACAAACACTATAAGAGTAAAAAGGAAATCTTTGACACGATCGTGCAGGAGATGTCTTCCAGAATGGAGCGCATGTCACAGACACTCGGCCTTCCCGATGAGGCGGATATGGAGCGGGCGGCAAGGATATACGGAGATCTGACGACGGAGGGCCTCATTCAGCTGAGCAGACAGATATTTCTGTTCTACCTGAAAGATGAGTTTGCGGCCCGTTTCCGGCGTATGCTGACGATAGAGCAGTACCGGACGAAGGAGATATACGGCGTGTACCGAAAATTGTTCATGGAAGACAGTATCGCGTACCAGACGGCCCTGTTCCGGGAAATGACACGCTGGGGCGTGCTGAAGGAGGCAGATCCGGCTGCCATGGCCATGAATTTTTATGCCCCGGTGTTTTTCCTGCTGAACAAATACGACCAGGAGCCGGAGCGGGAGGCGGAAGCGTTTCTGGAGCTGGAACGGCATGTGCGGGAGTTTGCCAGGATATATGCACGCTCAGAGGAGGGAAATGATGCAGAAGAGACTTAAGACATCTGTGAAGGCGGCGGCAGCCATAGCCGCGGCCGCGGCTGCGGACTTTGCCGCGCTGCGGATCTTTCTGAATATGGCGGTGGAGCGCAGATGCCGCTTCTTCAAAAGCCAGGATGACAGGAAGAAGCCGTGCCGGGAGGAGATCCGCCGGGGGATGGACTGGCTTGATAAGCAGAGGAGCGAGACGGTCACAGTAAAAAGCTTTGACGGGCTGAAGCTGAAAGGGCATTATATAGAAGCCCGGGATGCCGGGCGGATCGTAGTCATGTTCCACGGGTGGCGCGGTACGTGGAAGCATGACTTTGGGGCGTGCGCAAGGGAACTGTACGAAGAAGGCAGCAGTCTTCTTCTGCCGGAGCAGCGTGCCCAGGGAGAAAGCGAGGGTACTTATATGGGCTTCGGCATACTGGAGCGGCACGACTGCCACACGTGGCTTGACTGGGTAGAGGAGCACAACAAAGAGAATGTGCCCGTGTACCTCTACGGCGTATCTATGGGAGCCGCCACGGTGCTCATGGCGGCAGGGGAAAGGCTACCGGAATGTGTAAAGGGCATTATAGCGGACTGCGGCTTTTCCCGTCCCGGCGATATGGTGCTGAACTTTGGCCAGAAACATTTCCGCCTCGTAGGCACACGTACAGTGAAGCGGCTGACACGGCGGTGCAGAAGAAAAGCAGGTTTCGGATTCGACGACTATTCCGCGCCGGAGGCGATGGAGAACTGTACTGTGCCGGTGCTGTTCATACACGGAAAGGCGGACACCTTTGTGCCATGTGAGATGACGCTGCACAATTATGAGGCGTGCAGGAGCAGGAAGCGCCTCCTGCTCGTGGACGGCGCAGAGCACTGCGAAAGCTATCTGAAAGACCGCGGGGCATACATGGAGGCGGTGCACTGGCTCTGGGAGCAAAATGACGGGAATTCGGCAGAGAAATAAAGCCTCTTTCGGGAAATGTGACAAAAATAAAATTTCTCCTTACATGGGTGTTCCTACATCTGGTAAAATATACTTGTTCGGGCGGAAAAAAGAATATTGCATGAGATAGAAATGGTAGTGAAGATTATGTGATCGTAATTGTAACGAAAGTTATGAATCATGTCTTCGCTGCTTTTTTTCTGCCGGAAGATGAGAAAAGAGAGGAGAACAGAATAAATGAGTCAGAATGTAAACGAGTATCTTGTACAGGAACCGGTAGGCAGATTAATGCTGAAGTTTTCAGTTCCGTGCATTATGTCGCTGCTTGTGTCAGCGCTTTATAATATTGTGGACCAGATATTTATAGGAAGGGGTGTCGGGTATCTCGGGAACGGGGCGACAAATGTCGTATTCCCGATCACTGTGATCGCGCTGGCACTGGCGCTGCTCGTGGGAGATGGCTGCGCCGCCTGCCTGAGCATCTGCCAGGGAATGAAGAATGCAGAAGGCGCCCACAAAAGCGTAGGCAGCGCGGTCGTGATGATCACGGCGGGCGGACTGCTGCTGACAATGATCTTCCTTCTTGTGAAGGAACCAATGCTGGCCGGATTCGGGGCAACAGAGAACAATATCGCGTACGCGGAGGAATATTTTCAGTATATTATAATAGGCATCCCTTTCTTTATGTTTGCCAATGCGATGAATTCGATCATACGCGCGGACGGAAGTCCCCAGTTTGCCATGCTGTCAACACTTGCAGGGTGTATGATCAATGTGGTGCTGGATCCGGTGGCAATATTCGTCCTGCACTGGGGAATGATGGGAGCTGCTGTGGCGACCGTTGCAGGGCAGGCAGTGTCGGCCCTGCTGGCAGTATACTATTTATTTCATACAAAGTCTTTCCGGCTTCAAAAGTCCAGCTTCCGTCTGTCTGCCGGACTACTGAAAAAAACACTGCCTCTTGGTATCAGCAGCTTCCTGACGCAGGTGTCCATCGTGGCAATCATGATCGTGATGAATAATGTGCTTGTCTTCTATGGGGCAAGGTCTAAATATGGCGCGGATATTCCGCTGACGGTTGTGGGGATCGTGATGAAAGTGTTCCAGATCGTCATCTCTGTTGTGGTAGGAATCGCCGCAGGGGCCCAGCCGATCGTAGGATATAACTACGGGGCAGGGCTTTACGGGAGAGTAAAGGAGATATTCAAAAAGATGATGCTGGCAGAACTGGCGGTGGGTATCGTGTCCTGTATCGGTTTCGAGTGCTTTCCGCTTAAGATCATTGGATTATTCGGGAGTGAGAACGGGTTATATAATGAATTTGCAGTGCTGTCCTTCCGGGTGTTTCTCGGGATGATCATTCTGTGCTGCCTGCAGAAGTCAGCCAGTATTTTCCTGCAGTCGCTCGGCAAACCGGTGTTGTCCATGTCATTGTCGCTGCTGAGAGATTTTGTGCTGAGCGTGCCGCTTGCCCTTATACTGCCGGGAATATTTGGAGTGACCGGGGCGCTGTATTCTGCCCCGGCGGCTGATATCGTGTCCTTTGCAGCGGCGGTCTTCTGTATATATCACGTGTTCCGGGAGATGAAGACAGAAGAAAGGAAAAAAGAAAAATCTCTAAAAACTTCCGTATGTCTTTCCATTCTCGAGTGATACGCCTTTTGCGGCCGCCATCTCGCTTATCGTCACGAGCTGGTAGCCCTGTCTCGTAAGCTCTGGTATGACGGCCAGGGCGGCGTCCACGCTGAAGGAATGGATGTCGTGCAGGAGAATGACGGCGCCGTCACCTGCGGAAGCGCGGATAGACTCGACCGTTGCCTGTGTATCTTTTGTCTTCCAGTCGAGGGTGTCTACGGACCAGAGGATCATGGGCATTCCGGCGCTGGCTCTCACCTTGTCGTTGATGGCGCCGTAAGGAGGCCGGAGGACATCAGCGGGCTGGCCGCATATGTTCTGAATGGCCGCGTTCGTATCCCCGATCTGTTTCTTAATCTTTTCCGGTTTCAGCTTTGTGAGGTCCGGGTGGTTGTACGAGTGATTGCCGAGCTCACAGCCTGTCTCCAGCATTTTCTTTATGGCGTCAGGGTATTTCGGCACATTCATTCCCTGCATAAAAAATGTGGCGTGTGCGTTATAACGTTCCAGCACTCCGAGCAGTTCCTGCGTACGCTCTCCGGGGCCGTCGTCGAAGGTGAGGGCGATCATGGGCCTGTCCGGCTGCACGGCGGCATCGCTTTTGGCCGTGAGTTTTCCGTCCTTGTCAAAAGTACAGAGCTTCAGTCCGATCTGGCGCTGTCCGGTCACCATGTCGCCGTTCTCATCAAAGTAATATGTATTTCCCCTGGAGGTGAGAAAATCACCTGCCATATATGCTCCGCTGTTCAGCTTGAACTTCCTGCCGTCCCATGCTCCGAGTTTATTTTTTACGATAAGATCTCCGTCCTGTATGTCAAGCTTAAGCCGGGAGGCCCATTTTTCTTTCAGCTGTTTTTTAAAATCTTCATTCAGGACGATCTTGACCGGATATGTATTGTCGACGGCCGGGTCCGCATTGCAGGAGAAGGTATAGTATTTGCCGGAATTAAGCTCATTGATAAAATCTTTTACAGTGAGCTTTCTTTTTTTATCCAGCATCTTATCCGGATTTTTGCCATTGTATACCGCAGTTGCCTTAAGCGTGGGCAGTTCCTCTCCCTGTGTGATCTCGGCTTTATTCAGTTTTAACGTGATGTCTATAGGCTGGGTGTATGCGCGGACGGTTAAAAATGCTGCTGACACGAGCAGGACAGCGGCGGCGCAGCCGGCTGCTATCTTGAGATTCCGGTACAGTTTCAGCTTCCTGCGGCGTCTGGAAATATGTCCGCTGTGCGTGTGAGAATGTGTGTTGTTTGTCTGTTGTTCCATCTATATCCCCTCATTAAGTTATTATAATATCCTGTAATCCTACTATAGCATAATTTGTCGCAATATGACGAATGAAAACAGTAAGAAACTATTAATATTTTCTGAATGTCTTCCTTGCACTTCGCGGGCAAAGAACTTATAATGGAAACAGACTTTTGTGAAGGGAATCTATACGATGAGATCAAGTGTATTATGCTATAATCTGAAAGGTACAAAAAAGGGAAAACAGATCGCCATGATATTTGGCTTTCTTGGCTATAAGGTCCGGCATGTGGAAAAAGAAGAATATATGCTGCCGGTCGGAGCGCTGGCGGGGACGGACAAAGCGGAGGATGCCGCTTCGGTCTGTGCAGAGGACGGGTTTTCTGACGAGATGCTTGTCATCAACGCCGCCTCGGAAGATATGATGGACAAGGCTTTGTTTCTCATGCGCAAGGAAGGGATCAAAATAGGACTGAAGGCGATGCTCACTCCCTCTAACCGGGAGTGGACGTCTATTGCGCTGCATGATGAGATCCAGAAAGAACATGAATATATGAAAGAAATGGAAAGGAATAAGAAAGATTGAGCATCTACGAGACATTAAATGAACAGCAGCAGGAAGCGGTATATCATACAGAAGGGCCGCTTCTTATACTGGCAGGGGCCGGTTCCGGTAAGACACGGGTCCTGACCCACAGAATTGCTTATCTGATAGAAGAAAAAGGAGTCAATCCATGGAACATTCTGGCGATCACATTTACGAACAAGGCCGCGGGAGAGATGCGGGAACGTGTGGACAATATCGTCGGCTTCGGTTCAGAGAGTATATGGGTCAGCACATTCCACAGCACATGTGTGAGGATCCTGCGCCGCCATATCGACAAGCTGGGCTATGACACGAACTTTACCATCTATGACAGTGACGATCAGAAGACGCTGATGAAGGATGTGTGCAGGCTGCTCCAAATCGACACGAAGATATATAAAGAGCGCACGCTGCTGGGCGCGGTCTCCTCTGCAAAGGATGAGCTTATCACTCCGGAGGAATACCGCATACGCGCGGAGGGAGATTACAACAAGCAGAAGATCGCGCAGGTCTATGAAGAGTATGAGAAGCAGCTGCGCGCCAACAACGCGCTGGACTTTGACGATCTGCTCGTGAAGACGGTACAGTTGTTCCAGACACAGGCGGATATTCTGGACTACTACCAGGAACGGTTCCGGTACATCATGGTGGATGAGTATCAGGATACGAACACGGTGCAGTTCGAGCTCATACGGATCCTGGCTTCCAAATACAGGAACCTGTGTGTCGTGGGAGATGACGACCAGTCTATCTATAAGTTCCGCGGCGCGAATATCAAGAATATACTGAACTTTGAGCAGGTGTATGAAGATGCGAAAGTGATCAAGCTGGAGCAGAACTACCGCTCAACGAGCAATATCCTCAATGCGGCGAACGCGGTCATCCGCAACAATTACGGCAGGAAGGACAAGACACTCTGGACGGACAACGGAGAGGGAGACAAGATCCACTTCCGACAGTTCGACTCCGCTTACGATGAGGCAGAGTATATCGTCGGAGATATCCGGGAACAGGTAGATAGCGGAGGCTGTACATATAACGACAATGCCATCCTGTACCGGACAAATGCCCAGTCGCGTATGTTTGAAGAAAAGTTTGTGACGGCCAATATCCCCTATAAAGTCGTGGGCGGCGTCAACTTTTATGCCAGAAGAGAGATCAAGGACTTGCTTTCTTATCTGAAGACAGTAGATAACGGACAGGATGATCTGGCGGTGCGCAGGATCGTCAATGTCCCGAAGCGCGGCATCGGGCTTACGAGCATCAACCGGGTGCAGGAATATGCTTCCAGCCGAGGTATCGGTTTCTATGAGGCGCTTTGCGCGGTGGACCTGATACCGAATATCGGAAGAGGAGCGTCAAGGCTGGAGTCCTTTGTGGCGCTCATCGAACATTTCAAGACAGATGCCCGGGAGATGTCCATCTCCGACCTGATGCAGGAGATCATAGATGAGACTGGGTACATTGAGAGCCTGCAGGCAGAGGACAGCATAGAGGCAGAGACACGTATCGAAAATATCGACGAGCTCATGAGCAAGATCGCCGCTTATGAGGAAGCGTGCGAGGAGTCAAACGAACCGGTGACTTTGAGCGGATTCCTGGAGGAAGTTGCGCTTGTGGCAGATATTGACAGTCTCGATGAGAGCAGTGACTATGTGGTGCTCATGACGCTGCACAGCGCCAAGGGACTGGAATTTCCGCGGGTGTATCTGGCGGGTCTTGAGGACGGCATTTTCCCGAGTTACATGACAATAACGGCGGACGACCCGGAGGAAGTGGAGGAAGAACGTCGCCTCTGTTATGTGGGGATCACGCGGGCGAAGGAAGAGCTGACGCTCACCTGCGCCAGAAGACGGATGATCCGCGGGGAGACACAGTACAATAAGATGTCCCGGTTCCTGAAAGAGATACCGATGGATCTGCTCGCAACGGGGGCAGTGTTTGAAAAGGAAGAAGAACCGCCGCGGCAGGGCGCGTACGCCCAGGCGAGACAGACATTCCGCACAAAGGCGTTTGGAGGCGCGGCCAGGCCGGTCAGGCAGTTTGCCGTCTCCGACGGGAGCGGACCGGGCTACGGGGTAGGCGACCGGGTGCGCCATATCAAGTTCGGGGCAGGAACGGTTACGGCCATAACAGAAGGCGGAAGAGACTATGAAGTGACGGTGGATTTTGACGGCCCCGGCACGAAAAAAATGTTTGCAACATTTGCCAGGCTGGAAAAGATATAAATGGATAAAAGTTGGCAATTTTGGCATAAATATATAGTAATCTCAAATTGATAGTGTTATAATAAAGTCAATAATCGAACTTGCGTTGACAAGCAGGAGAAAGGATGTGGGAGCATGAGTAAGGTAGAGGATTTTATTGCAGCAACGAAGTTAAGCGAGCTGGTTAATAAGAAGGAAGATGACAAGCACTGTAAGACAGTTCTCTGGGTACTTGCCATTGTAGGTGCAGTAGCTGCCGTTGCGGGAATAGCATATGCTGTATATTGTTTCTTTACACCAGATTATCTGGAGGATTTTGAAGAAGATTTTGAGGATGATTTTGATGATAATTTCTTCAATGACGAAGATCAGGTATAGAAGAACAATATTGATACGAAAAGAGAGAAGCGGGCTGGAGACATCAGGTTATCCTGCCTGCTTTTTATGTGATAGAGGAAACTCTTATGTTTGGAGGCGGGCGATTCAAATAAGCAGACCTGCCGGAGAAAGGAAATAGAAGATGGATGAACAATTCTTTGCGCTGCTCATAGACGCAGACAACATATCTGCAAAATATATAAAACCGATACTGACGGAGCTTTCCAAGTACGGGAACATAACATACAAAAGGATATACGGAGACTGGACAAGCACCCAGCATTCCAAGTGGAAGGATGAACTGCTGACCAACTCGATCACGCCGATCCAGCAGTTCAGTTACACGCAGGGAAAGAACGCGACCGACTCAGCCATGATCATCGATGCCATGGATATTCTGTACACGAATGACGTGCACGGTTTCTGTATCGTGTCCAGCGACAGTGATTTTACCCGTCTTGTCAGCCGGTTGAGAGAGAGCGGAAAGCTGGTCATCGGCATGGGCGAAAACAAGACACCGGAACCGTTCCGCAAGGCGTGCGACAAGTTCACCATATTGGAAAACCTGCTGAACGAGCCGGTACCGGGAGAGGAAGAGGAACTGGAGGAGACAGAAGAACTCCACGGCGGCCTGCGCGGGGAACGGATCGAGGATGAGATCATCAAGATGATCATTGAGAATCAGGACAATAATAAGCAGACGGGGCTCGGTGAAGTCGGAAGCCGCCTCGTCAGTCTGTATCCGGACTTTGACGTGCGAAGCTACGGCTACAATATGCTGTCCCGCTTCCTGGAGGATTTCACAAGGATCCAGCTTGTAAAAAAAGGCAATTTTATGTCCGTTACACTCAAGGAAGACAAAGGCATGAAGGAAGACATCGACCGCTTTGTGTTAAAGCTTGTGAAAGAAGCGGGAAAAGACGGGATCGAACTGAGTATCCTCGGAAACCGTGTATATGAGAAATATAAGAACTTCAAGATAAGCGATTACGGATATTCACAGTTCAGCCAGTATATAAAGAGCCTGCGCAGTATCCGGGTACAGCAGGACAAGACGATAATGAAAGCAAAATACGCAGATTAAGTTAAGACAGAGAGGAAGAAGAAAGATGAAAAAAGGGCAGGTATACGAAGGAGTGATCACGTCAGTTGAATTCCCGAACAAGGGGAAGGTATTCCTACCTGATGAAGATAAGACAGTGACAGTAAAAAATGGGATTCCGGGTCAGAAGGTAAAGTTTTCAGTCAGCAAGATACGAAAGGGAAAGGCAGAGGGGAAAATTCTGGAAGTGCTCCGGCCGTCCGAGCTGGAGATGACGCCGGACTGTCCGCATTTTGGCCAGTGCGGCGGCTGTACGTATCAGAACCTGCCATATGAGGAGCAGCTGAAGCTGAAAGAATCCCAGGTCAAGTCCATGATGGATGAGGCAGTGGACGGGGACTATGTGTGGGAGGGCATCAAACCAAGCCCGGCCCGGCAGGAGTACCGCAATAAGATGGAATTCTCCTTCGGGGACGAATACAAAGACGGCCCGCTGGCTCTCGGCATGCATAAAAGAGGCAGCTTCCACGACATTGTAAATGTGGCGGACTGCAGGATCGTTGATGAAGATTACAGGAAGATACTGGCCTGTACGCTTGACTGCGCCAAAAAGTCAGGGCTACCCTATTATCACCGTATGAAACATACAGGATTTTTCCGTCATCTCCTTGTGAGAAAGGCAGTGAATACAGGGGAAATCCTTATAGATATCGTGACGACAACAGAATATGACTTTGAAAGTGGATTCGGGCAGGAGTATTGGGCAGGACAGCTGCTTGACCTTCCGCTTGATGGAAAGATAGCCGGCATCCTCCACACGAAAAATGACAGTGTGGCGGATGTGGTGAAGGACGAGGGGACAGATATAATTTACGGACAGGACTGCTTTTACGAAGAGCTGCTCGGGATGAAATTCAAGATCACGCCGTTTTCCTTTTTTCAGACAAATTCTCTCGGAGCGGAAGTGCTTTACGAAATGGCCAGAACGTATATCGGCGACACAAAGGATAAGGTGATCTTTGATCTGTACAGCGGCACCGGCACTATCGCCCAGATACTGGCGCCGGTGGCCAAGCGGGTGGTCGGTGTGGAGATCGTGGAGGAGGCTGTAGCGGCGGCAAAGGAGAATGCGAAGCTCAATGGGCTTGACAATTGTACGTTCTGGTCCGGAGATGTGCTGAAGGTCATAGATGAACTCGGGGAAGTGCCGGATCTGATCGTCATTGACCCGCCAAGAGACGGCGTGCACCCGAAGGCGCTGGAGAAGATAACGAACTTTGGTGTGGAGCGGATGGTGTATATCGCATGTAAGCCTACCAGCCTTGCGAGAGATTTGGAGATGCTGCAGGGGAGAGGGTATGAGGTGGAACGGATGGGGTGCGTGGATCTGTTCCCTGGGACGGTGCACGTTGAGACGGTTGTACTTTTGTCCCACAAATCACCCAGATAGTGTTATTAATGTGAAGTTAGAATTCGGAGAAGGCGAAGGTAAAGAGCCTTTGGATAAGATCGGTGAACGGGCAAAGAAATATCAGCCGAAACCGAAAATCACATAAAAAATGATACAGGAGTATGTTGAAAAGAAATACGGATTTAAAGTTCATACAGCGTATATTGCAAAAGTAAAGAGGTCTTAGGTTTGACAATGTACGATGCGCCTAATGCGGCGGAGAAATTGAAACAACCGAAGAAGCATCCGACTGTAGAGAAGTTAGAAGTGATAAAGGATGCTCTCAAATATTTCGGGGTGATTTAATAAACGAAAAGATATTTATATAGTTATCCGAGTTGTATTCAATTTTATGTTGAAGCGTATTGGAAAATGTGGGAAGATGAAGACAGTTATTCAATAGAAGATCCTTAAAGTAAAAAAGGATAAGGCGTTTTAAAAAGATTATGATGTAATTACAGGAGGAGTAATGGGGAAGGCAATTAAAGATACAATCCATGCAAATGGAATAGATATCGGTATTTATACATTGGATTTTGAAAATGAATTTATTTCATTGACAGATATTGCAAGGTATAAGAGTGATGACCCGACAGCAGTTATATAAAACTGGATGAGAAATCGGGATGTAATAGAATTTCTGGGATTATGGGAAAGGTTACACAATCCAGATTTTAAACCCCTCGAATTCGAGGGGTTAAAAAAGCAGGCAGGAGCAAACGCTTTTACAATGTCGCCTAAAAAATGGATAGAGGCGACAGATGCTATTGGTATTGTCTCAAAGGCAGGACGCTTTGGAGGAACGTATGCCCATAGTGATATTGCCATATCTTTTGCAACTTGGATTTCTCCTGAATTTCAGTTGTATATTATGAAGGATTACAGGCGGCTAAAAACAGATGAGAATAGCCGATTATCCCTGAATTGGAACTTGAACAGAGAAATTTCTAAGTTGAATTATAGGATACATACAGATGCAATAAAAGAAAATCTGAATCCACCAGAATTAACACCTGTACAGGTGGCGTATACCTATGCTAATGAGGCGGATGTGTTGAATGTTGTTTTGTTCGGAAAAATAGCGAAACAGTGGAAGGATGAAAATCCGGCCCTAAAAGGTAACATGAGAGATGCTGCAACGCTGAATCAATTACTGGTGCTTTCTAATCTGGAGAGTTCTAATGCTGTTTTGATCAATCAGGGGAAAAATCAGAAAGAGCGGATGGAATTACTCCGACAGTTAGCAGTACAGCAGCTGCAGACATTGGAAATGGTAAGTTTAAATAATTTGCCGAAATTAGATGTAGAATCTAATATGAAGTAGATAACAAAAAATGAAAGCAATGGGTGGCTATGAAATATGAACTTTACTTTTTGAATAATATACATGATTCAATGGAAATGGTAAATGTAGAATTAGATCCATTTTTGGATTTATTTAGCCAAGGCGATTTTGATGAATTAACTGTAAAACATATTATATTGAATTTGGCAAATTGCATAGAGCTACTTATTAAATATAGGTTAGAGCAGGAACATTGGACGCTTATTTTTTCTGATTTGAATAAAGCTAAATATTCAGATTATTTAGTAGGGGATTTTATAAGTGTGGATGTTAAGTCAGGGATTTTGAGGTTAAAGAATATATGTGAAATGAAATATGTATTTACTGCTAGTATACATATTTATCAATATAGAAACCGATTAATGCATTATACGCTAAATGGTACATTTGATCACATAATAAAAGACATAGCTAGTGCTATGCAAGAAATAGCAGAGTTTGTTGAGAAAGAAGTTATTGAAGCATTACCGAAACAAGCTCAAAAAGATTTTCAAAATTCAATAGCTGATTATAGAAAATATGCAGTAATATTAAAAGAATTGAAGCTATAAATTTTCTGGGAAGAGGTAATACCGTGGAGTGCGTAGTATTGATGTCTGCTCTTCTTACAGGCTAGTAGTTATTGCGTACTGATAAATAGATGTATGAAAAGGCTTGATTGAAAAGCTCCATGTGATGAAGTATCGTCACATGGAGTTTTTTGCGTGCCCGTCATTCTGCCGGCTCGTGTCATTTTTTCAGCGTCCGCAGGACGCGCAGCTGTCACTGCAGCAGCGGTCATGGGGAGGGCAGTGCGCCAACGAGCGGTCTACTCCACTCTATACCCGTACTTCGCTGCCTTTTTCAGCCATGTGTCCAGCTTTCGCAAGGCCGCGCGGCGGCTTTTCATTATGTTGGGAATCTTGGCCCAGATGGATTCACAAAAGCCGGTGAGGGCATTGGTGTTAGTGTAGTCCTTGCAGGCGGTGCTCTTGCCCCCCGCGATCCAGCCTATGGCCGCTACATCGCCCCAGCAGGCGATCTGCATGGTGAGCTTTTTAAAGTGCTCGTCCCGCACAAAGCAGACCTCAAAATCTTTCTTTTGCTCCAGCATTTTTTTCAACAGCGCCAGACGGTCGACCAGCGTCTGCGTCGTCATAACCACCCGCCGCCCCAGCATGGCGGTCAGTTCGGGGCAGACGTGCCGGCTCTTTAATAGCGCGTCCTCAATATCATCCTCGCAGTACAGATACCGCACCGGGGTCTGCGCTTCGTAATACGACGCCGGCACGCACAGCGGGCTGAAATCCAGAAGCAGTTTTTCGCGTTCCGCATCGGTAATGTTGAAATCCTCCTGTCCCCATTCTGCCCCCTTGATCCCGAAATGGGGGAGCCGTACGAACTGATAGTGCGCCCTGTCCGGCAGAGGCGTCACGCCCCGCAGATATCCGTCCGGCTGCTCGAACAGATGGTAATGGAACCGCTGCTTTGACCGGCTTTGGTAGCCCGCACTCTCCTGCCATATCTGCTCCACCGTGGGCTTGTCGAAGTAAATGGCAGTGTAGACGCCGCTGTCGTCAGTCAGTCTGTTGTCCGTCACTTTCATCGCCATCTTGTCCCGCACTACCACCAGCATCTTTTCATCGTAGGTTTTATGAAACTCATCAAAGTAATAGCTGCGCACGTAGCCGAGCAGGTGTGCTACCAGCCACCGCCCGGAAAAGGCAGAAACGTCGGTCATTTTATAATCGGTGCGCAGCACTACCGACAGGGTGTGCCCTGCCGCGAACACCTCCATCAGCCTGTCCATCAGTACCGCACCGAATTTTTCATCCCGGGTGTACATATCCAGTCCTTCCGGGCAGACGTACAGGATTTCCTGCGGTTCGGTTTGCGCAAGCACCAGGTCAAGGTACTGCAAGGCGCTGCCCTGCACCCCTTTTCTGCCGTACACCACGGCATTTTTCATCGGCAGCGGCTGAGGCGGTTCCACCGGTGCGGGGGCAGGCTGTGGCGTGGAAAGCGCGGCCGCCCTGGCCATCACAAGGCCGGCCAGCCCCGGCCTGTCCGTCTGCTGCTGGGCCGGCAGATGTCCCATCGCAGCCAGCCATTCCAGAAGTACGACACGCTGCAGCTCCGGCGTGTCCAGCGTTTCGTCGGGATAGTAGGCCGCCAGTACCTCTCTCAGCACCGGCTCTCGCAGCCGCCCATCCAGCAGGATCAGGTAGTCGGCCACCTTGTCCACCCAGCCGTGGCCGGGCATCAGCTTTTGCTTGCCATTGCACCACCGGCTCACAAGGCTTTTGTCCGCGCCAACTGCCTCGCAGACGTCGCACGGGCGCGCACCCAGCAGACGCAGCAGCATGGCAAAATTTGTCTTTGGCTCCCGCATGATTCTTCCTCCTTTGTATTCATGAGAACAGTATACCACAGGAGGAGAAAAGCATCAACTTTTTTCTCGTAGAATCCACTATTCCAGTTTGCGCTTTGACATGCCATTGCCGATGCGCCCAAAACGAGAACGCGCTGGGTCTGCTCACAGAGCTTTCCGCCACGGTGGAGGTGAGCCGGTCCGGGCCGGGGCAGAACGGCGGAAGGGACAGTCAAAGAGCAACGGTGTGCCTGAATAACTACGCTTCTTTGGAAGAGGCGGTCTATAACCGGACCATGCAGCCGTACAGCGCGATTATCAACCTGACAATAACCGGGCAGACCGACGGGGGTACGTGGACGACCACCGACCGGAACTATTATAAATCAAACGTCCCAAAGGTGGCCATAATATTTATCCGGAGGAGAAAGTTGTATCCTCCGGATTTTTTTGCATTATTCCGATAGGGGAAAAGTATTATTCCGGTGGTGTTGCTATTATTCCGAAAACAGGGTATACTATTGTTTAAAGTGAGGTGTAGAATGATGTATATATCCGTAAAACAGGCCTCAGAGAAATGGGGCATTTCAGATAGACGAGTACGAATCCTATGTTCAGAAGGTAAAATTCCAGGCGTTATCCGTGAGGGGCGCAGTTGGAGGATTCCGGCAAAGGCTGGGAAGCCGGAAGACGGACGCTATAAGTCCGTAGAAAATCTGCTTGAAAGTATTGACAGGAAGAAAACAGAATTGGATTCCAGACGCCCTTTGACGGAGGGAGAGGTTGAACGGCTGACAGAGGAATTTGTGGTGGAGTATACCTATAATTCCAATGCCATTGAGGGAAATACGCTGACGTTGCGTGAAACCGATATGGTGCTGCGCGGTCTGACTATTGGCCAGAAGCCATTGAAGGATCACATGGAAGCAATTGGACATAAAGAAGCTTTTGATCTTGTGCGGGACTTCGTGAAAGATCAGGAACCATTGTCGGAGCGTGTTATAAAGCAAATTCATTATCTGGTGCTGGCTGATAAAAAGGATGACTGCGGTGTTTATAGAAGGGTTCCAGTAAGAATTATGGGGGCAAAGCATGAGCCTGCGCAGCCGTATCTTATTAAACCAAAGATGGAGCAGTTGTTGGAGTTCTATAACAATAGTAAAGAGCATATTATTCCCCGGCTTGCACGGTTTCATATTGAATTTGAAGGTATTCATCCCTTTATTGACGGTAATGGCCGCACAGGGCGTTTGCTTGTAAATTTAGAATTAATGAAAGCCGGATATCCGCCGATTGATATTAAATTCACAGATAGGATTGTGTATTACAATGCTTTTGATGAATACCATGTAAAACATAATTTAGGAGCAATGGAAAAGTTATTTGCAGGATATGTGAATGACCGCTTAGATAGTTGCCTCGTAATGTTGGAAGAATAAAAATACAATGGGAGTGTGGTAATGTTTGTTTCAGAGTATTTGGGTTTAAACGACGAATAGGAAGATGGTTTTTTGCCATGTAGTATAAATCCTTTGTCCACAGGAAGGAAGAAAATGAAAAGATATATACCAGAGGATGTAAATATTTTTTTTGAAGAATCAAATTTAGAATTGGTTTACGAAGAAAAAAAGTTATTAAAATTAGTATATGAGCTAATCGTATCTATTGAGGCAAATATTCCGATGTCAGGTGGTAATTTTGACACTTATGAGGGGTGCTGCATTATATGGGCTCGAAATATCGTAACTTATGCAAAGGAAGCCTATAATAATGCTCAAATAGGAAGTTTTATATCTTTTGCGATGATGCAAAGATGTATTGTAGAAAATTATGTATGTGCATGTTTTATTAAAAGATATAAAGAAGAAAAATTATGGAAGAAATGGTTTTTGTCCTCTATGACATCTACTAGCAATCTGATGAAAAAATTGACTGGGAGAGTTGATAAGTATGAACAGTTTCAGATCGATATAGACGAGTTATATCATGAAAGTGATATATCTGCTGAATGTGATTTGAATTCTGCTTATGGCTGGACTTCTGAAATAATAAAGAAGAAGAAACCAACGTTCTTTGACTTATGTGAATATATTGATAAAAGTATATATAATGATTATAGGTGGCTATGTGATTTTTCGCATGGAGTAAATGCTATTAATAAAGTTTACAGGTTTACTTTTGTGCATTCATATATAAATTTGTTAACGAATTTTGTACTATATCTCCAGAGAAGTTTTGAGGAGTTATTAGATGATATAGAGGATCAGTCTTATTGGAAGCAAAAACAGATTTTTTGGGATGCAATGATAGAGTGGGAAATTGAATTTAACTAAAGTAATAAGGAGACAAGTCTAGGAAGCAACAGTTGAGAAATCTCCATAATGCATATAGAAGAAATTATTATATAGGGGAATATGCAAAGAGGGTTTATCAGCAACTAACTTCGGAAGCATCAGCACGGGCAGTAAAGGATATAAAAGTTATAAGTGAAGAAAGTGCCGTACCTGAGAGGGTATGGCGCTTTCTTCATAAAAGAAGAGATTGACAGAAAAATATTCCCGCAATATAATAAACATAAGTTAAATAATAAACACGTATCTATTAATTTTAAACAGAGCAAAGCAGGTCTTTTACGAATCTTTAGCAGAGCAGGAGAGAAAGTAATGAATGAAAATGATCTGAGAGTTATAAAAACAATGGAAGCCGTAGAGTCGTCTTTTCTGGATATGCTGGATGAACTGCCGGCTGAAAAGATAACAGTCAGGGAACTTTCGCGCAGAGCCAAGATCAACACGGGAACTTTTTATCTCCATTTTCAGAACATCGACGATCTTTACGATAAGCTGATACAGGCATTTTTTGATGAATTTATTGCGTCCATTGATTATTTCCCGCTTTTTATCTCACAGCCGGAGCTGTTTCTGAAGAAACTGCGCAATACCGTCCATCAGAAGATTGCCCACTGCCGCCGTCTATTTAAGCACCGGGACATGTCACTGTCCAAACCGTGTCTGATCAGACTGCTGCGGAAGAAGATTTATGAATCCTGTCCGTTGGAAGTCAGCAGGGAAAATGATATCCGGCTGGAGGCAGTGCTGACCAGTCTGTTTCATATGAATTTGAAGTATGACCAGGAATGTCCGGAAATCATCCAAAAAGTTTTTACTGATATGATCCGGGGGCTGTTCGTAACATTGTAGGGCGATAATAAGATCATAAGGTTAATCCTTTTGATTCATAATTCTTAAATATTAAGGAGGATCTGTCATGAATGAAACTGTAAAAAACATTGTTACCCGTAAGAGCTGTTCCGATTTTAAGCCGGAACATATTTCACGTGAGGAGCTTGACGAGATTATTGAGGCAGGCTTGAACGCCCCTTCCGGCATGAACAGCCAGTGTGTCCGCCTGATCGCTGTACAGGATGATGAGACCGTAAAGCGGCTTTCAGGCCTGAATGCGGCTATTGCAAAGGAAGCGATGTCAAAGATAAATCCTGCGATGGCTGAAAATTTCCCGGCAGATCCGTTCTATGGCGCCAGAGATGTGATCGCTGTTGTCGCAGACAAAAAAGGCGGTACATATATTTACGACGGCAGTCTTGCGATGGGCAATCTGATGAATGCCGCCTGGAGCATGGGAATCGACAGCCGCTGGATTCACCGCGCAAAAGAGGTTTTTGACACTGAGGAAGGAAAGAAGATTCTGGAAAAATGCGGTATTACAGACGACGTTGAAGGTATCGGCTTCTGCATTCTGGGCCATGCGGCTGCAGAAAAAGAAAAGACCGAGATTAAGCCGAACCGAGTATTCTATCTGTAAAGCGAGAATATATCGATAACTGCTTATATGTGAGTAAATGGAGAACAGAGGTAGAACATGAAGTTGACTGTAAAGAAAATTCACAGAAATTTGCCGGATTATAAGAAAATCAAGGCTCTGTATAAACGGGCTTTTCCGAAAGAGGAACGATTCCCTGCCGGAATTTTACAGATATTGGCTGTATTAAACATTTTTGACGGGCTGGCGTACTATGACGGGAAGCAATTTTGTGGCTTTTTATATAGCATTGTGCGGGAAAAGGGTGTTTGGCTTATGTATCTTGCAGTCGATGATAATATGAGAAGTAAGGGTTATGGTTCACGGATATTAGCATATGTGAAAAAGAAATATCCTGACAGGCCTGTGATCCTTGAGGTGGAGGAACCGGATGACAGTGCTGAAAATGCAGAACAGAGACGCCGGCGCATAGCATTTTATAAGCGGAATGGATTTTACGAAACAAAGCAATATATAAAGATAAGAAGTGTCAGATATGAAATCATGTCCACAGAGGAAGGATTTACGGCAGAGGATTTTCGGGATCTTCGCAAAGAGATGTTCAGAAGGAAATCTTAGACAGCGTAATTTCGTCCGCTGTGTCACAGGTGATTACAAAGCTGGGGAAAAGGGGGCAAAAATGCTGTGGTTATATTAGTTTTAGGAGGGATGCTGCTGGTACTGGCATCCGGACTGTATTGGCTGGCAGGCAGATGGCTGTCGCTCTTCGGAGTCTGTGTAAAGAACCGGAACATCCGGCTGCTGCGGGCTGGAGTTGTATTGGTTGTGGCATTATTGTGTTTGTTGTGGAGAATGACGATTCTCATTGCCCTGCACTTGATGGTTCTGTTCTTTCTGATGGATGTAGGCGCTTTTGTGTTACGGCGCGCGGGGAGAAAGCACAGGGAAGAAAGATGGTTCCGGATCGCCCGCAGAATTTACCGCAGCGGCCTTGTTCCTGTTTTTCTCACATGTTTGATTCTTGGCTATGGAGCCTACAATATGGGACAAATTGTTCCAACGGAATATACCATTTCCACAGATAAGATTCAATCGGACTATCGAGTGATTTTGATTACGGATACTCACTATGATACGGTTCAGAATCCGGATGTATTGAAGAGCAAAATAGAGGAAATGAATGCGTGGGAGCCGGATCTGATCGTGCTGGGCGGAGATATTGTAGAGGAGGGCACATCAAAAAAATCTATGGAAGAGGTCTTTCATGTATTGGGCGGGCTTAAGAGTACCTTCGGCACTTACTATGTGTACGGAAATCACGACCGGCAGTATTATGCAGATGCGGCGTTAGGAACACGCACCTATACCGTACAGGAGCTGCAGAAGGCAATAGAATCTAATGGGATCACTATTTTGTGTGACAGCTGGGTTCCAGTCGGAGAAGAGATAGTTCTGGCCGGCAGAAACGATGTGTCTGCAATGTCAGGGCGGGCCGCCGCAAAAGACTTATTAAAAGGTACAGACAGAGACAGGTTTATTATAACGGCGGACCATCAGCCTGTTGAGACAAAAGAAAATGCAAAGCTCGGTGTGGATCTGCAGCTGTCCGGACATACCCATGCAGGGCAGATATTTCCGGCAGGCTATTTTACAGACTGGTTTCTTGAACCGAACTATGGAAAATATGAGAAGGAGGGATGCACTTTGATCGTATCCTCCGGCGCTACCGGATGGGGATTTCCTGTCCGTACACAGGAAAAATGTGAATATGTCGTGATAGACATAAAATCAGAAAAATAAAAGACAATACCAACTGTTGATGTCAGAAGCATAATATAGATGTACATAAAAGTTAGGAGCAGAGAAAGTGTCATGCCTGAGAGGGCAGGGCACTTTTTTTCGCCGTACTTTTAGAAGAGGTGGAATAGTTGTTGACTTGAACCTAACTTCAAGTTGTAGTATATAAAGGAACTTACGAACAGTAGGAGGGAGAGAAAAATATGAGTACAAAACAGGAAGTAACAGAACAGATGGTATTCCCTATGGGGGAGAAAAATGATGCGTTTTCCAAATACTTTGTAGGACAGAGCTATCTGAACATGATTTCTACAGAGCAGGTAGTGATAGGGAATGTAACTTTTGAACCTGGCTGCCGTAATAACTGGCATATCCACCATGCAGATCAGAACGGCGGGCAGATGCTTCTTTGTACTGCAGGAAGCGGTTATTATCAGGAATGGGGGAAGGAGCCAAGAAAGCTTCAGCCGGGAGATGTAGTTCACATTCCGGCAGGTGTGAAGCACTGGCATGGCGCGGCACCGGACAGTTGGTTTACACACTTGGCAATAGAAGTTCCGGCAGAGAATGGTTCCACAAAATGGTGCGAAGCTGTCCCGGACGAAGAGTATGGAAAATTAAAATGATGGATTGATGAGGCCAAAGCAGAAGTGAAGGCAGAGGTAAGGCCTGAATTAAAAGAATATCTGGAGGACAGAATGGGCAAAACGTTCTGTATTATAGTATGGCTGGCTGAAAAATATCACAAGTGATAAGAAAGAACAGCCTGTTGTGAGTACCGCCCGTTGAAACAGAAAGAACAAACTGAATGCTGTTCGGCTGTGATGTGCGATCCCCGGGACATCTGCAGCTACATATATCAGCTTATATACAGTATCTTCACATCCCCAAGCACCCTTTTTACTTCTGAGCGCAGATATTCCTCTGCCTCAGCCCTTGCCTCCGGCTTATAACAATACCGGCCCCTTCCGCGTCCGGTCATAAGCTGGCGGTCATACAGATCCGGCGCATTTGGAAAAGCCTCGCTGTTGATAGCGCGGTGTATATAGGAATAAGTCATCATGATTATCTCCAGAAACATCTGTTTCTGCATTTTTTTGGTCAGTCCGGCGCGAAGCTGCTCAAGCAGCTCCGTATACATTGCTTTCCACCCGTCCGTCAATATGACAGGCGCGATCAAAAGCCCGCACGGGTAACCGGCCTCGCACATGCTGTTGACCGCCTTTATACGGCTGTTCAGATCGGAAGTTCCCAATTCAACGCGGTTAATGATGGGCTGAGGATTGACGCTCATGCGGAAGATCACCTTTCCTCTGTGGGGCAGGTTAAGCAGGCTGTCTACCATATCAAATTTTGTGGGAAATGTCAGGCTGCCGGTGCCTTCCTCTGTAAACCGGGAAATCGTGTATTGGAGATTACCGGTTATTGTATTTTCCAGCACGAGATCACTGTTGCTGCCGATCTCAAACGTAAGAGGTTTATCGCTGGCGGCCCCCTTTTTAATGAGACGGTCCAGCATTTGCTCCCGGTTGACAAACAGGCGCAGATAGGCACATTTATTATAGTTGCATACGAGATAGCAGTACAGACACATGGCTGTACAGCCTGAAGATGTATAGGGGACGAGGTAGTCGGAAACCTTGTGATTCTCCACATACTTATGTGTCTTTCTGATGCCGATGATCAGATTACGTTTCATTTTTCCGAACTCGGAATTCTCTTTTTCCCGCATTTCTTTTATAGAATTATGGCTGTCTACAGGGATCCATGGTAAATCCGCAAATTTTGTTTTAAGCTGTTTTCCAAGTTCATAGGAAAGACTGTCCGGTTCATAGTAAACTGCGTCAAATTTCATAATTCCCTCTCTGTTCTGTTGTGAAGACCAATTTCTTCTTTTGATAACTATAGTGTGTACATGATCCGTTATTTTTATGAGACGCAGCAGTATTTACAGGAATATGATCAGGAAGAGCAGCTGTAAAATAAAAGAGATTACCATAGATTACAGTAATCCCTTCTCTTTATTCCAAGTCTATCTTTCCGTGCTTCTTTTCAAACTCAGCTATATATCTTTTCATTAAGACTTCTAATTCCCGATTGGCAGAACGTGCGTTGTATTCAGCGATATAACGAAATCGTTTCATTAAATCAGCGTCGGTTCTAACCGTAAATTTGATAACATCAGATGGCATAATATGAGACCTCCAGTAAGAATATGCCATTATTATACCGTCTGACTGACGGCAATATTCTCGGTTGACGTCAACATGACGGCGCAAAATGTAATTTGGGCTTCCTGTTTTTCTGCCGGGAAAAAATAAAGTGTGCAGTGTGTACGGCGGCGTTTAAAATTATATTGACGGCTAAATGACGGCATAATATAATGAAGATATAGAATCATAAACAGACCAAAGGAGAGTCATATGAGTAATATAAAAGCTCTGTTGAAACTGGCCGCCGACAGTATGAAGAACCGGACGTTAGATGAATTGCTTAAAAACGACGCGGATTTTCAGAAAAGGCTTGAAGAAGAAAAAGAGGCATTTATTGCAGTCAGAAAGTTGGAGTTGACAGCAGACCAGAGGGCAGCAGTCAACACCTTGATCTCCAGAAAGGAAGAGACAGAATATGACTACCGTGTAAATTCTTATATTGCAGGGATGATAGATGCCTATGAGATTCTGAAGCAGTTTGATCTGACAAAGGAGTGAGCGTCAGTGGCACAAGGCATATGCACTGCGGATATCTGCGGAGCAGAAGATACAATGTAAAGTACCGGCCAGGAGAATACTGACCGGTACTTTTTCGCGTTGCCCTGTCCATTATCGCCGATAAGTCATTGACATTGCATATAGAAAGAAATAAACTGAAACTGACATTATTATCAGTAAATAGCAAAGGAAGACCAAAATGGAAGATCGAGAGAAGAAGCATAAACGCCGGGTGAGATATTCCGGCGCGTATCCAAAGAGATTTGAAGAAAAATATAAAGAGCATCAGCCGGAAAAGTATGCCAAGACGGTATCCAGAGTCATCCAAAAAGGCAGCACTCCGGCTGGAATGCATATTTCTATCTGCGTAAAAGAGATTCTGGAATTCCTCCAGATCCGGCCCGGGCAGAGAGGGCTTGATGCTACGCTCGGTTATGGCGGGCATACGTCAAAGATGCTGGAATGCCTGAAGGGGCAGGGCCATATATATGCGCTGGACGTGGACCCGATCGAGTCTGTCCGGACGGCCAAGAGGCTGGAAAAGCTCGGATACGGCCCGGACATTCTCACGGTAAAGCTGCAGAATTTTGCCAAGATCGATCAAGTGTCCCGGGAGGCAGGTTTATTTGATTTTGTGCTGGCAGATCTGGGTGTCTCCTCCATGCAGATCGATAATCCGGACAGGGGATTCACATATAAGGCAGAAGGCCCTCTTGATCTGCGCATGAATCCGCAGAAGGGGATCAGCGCGGCAGAGAGGCTGCGTGACATTACAAAGGAAGAACTGGAGGGCATGCTGCGGGAGAACTCAGATGAGCCATACGGGGCCGAGATCGCGGAAGCAGTCACAGAAAAGATCCGGAAGGGCGGGGAGATCGAGACGACGACACAGCTTTATAAGACAATAGAAGAAGCGCTTGCTTTTCTCCCTGAGAAAGACCGGAAAGAAGCCGTAAAGAAGTCGAGCCAGCGGACCTTCCAGGCGCTTCGGATCGATGTGAACAGTGAATTTGAAGCATTATATTCTTTTCTGGAAAAGCTGCCGGATGTACTTGCCCCGGGCGGCCGGGTGGCTATATTGACGTTCCACTCAGGCGAGGACCGGCTCGTGAAAAAGTCATTTAAGCAGTTTGCAAAGTCAGGCGTTTACAGTGAGATATCAAAGGAGGTCATCCGGCCGTCGCAGGAGGAGTGCAGGCAGAACGGGCGCGCCCGCTCAACGAAAATGCGCTGGGCTGTCCGGGCGGAGCAGTAGTCTGATGGGAAAGGCAGTCAGAAGGGGGGAAGAGATGGAGCGTTGTAAATGGTGTCTGTGCAATGACGCGATGATAAAATACCACGATGAAGAGTGGGGAATTCCACTCTATGATGACAGAAAGCAGTTTGAGTTTCTGATGATGGAAGTGATGCAGTGCGGGCTGAACTGGAACATGATGATACAGAAACGGGAGATTTTTTGCAAATGCTTTGACGGGTTTGACTATGAGAAAGTTGCGTCTTATGGTGAGGGGGATATCCGGAGGATTCTCGAGGCGGATGGGATGATAAGATCCAGGCGGAAAATAGAAGCAGTTATCCACAATGCCGGATGTTTTCTCAAAATACAGCAGGAGTACGGATCTTTCAGCGAATATCTCTGGAGATTTGCCGGCGGAAAGACTATTTTTTATAACAGACACGAAAGAGGGGAGCAGCCCGCAAGAAACGGGCTGTCCGACAAAGTGAGCGGGGACTTGAGAAGGCGTGGTTTCAAGTACCTGGGCTCTGTCACCGTGTACTCTCATCTCCAGGCGTGCGGTATCATCAATGACCATGTGAAAGAGTGCTTCCGCTATAAGTACATAGCAGAACACTATCCGTTTGTATATAAAAGAAGGAATAAAGAATGACAGATGTTTTTGGTCTGTATTCAGGCTGTGGGCCGGTGCGGGATCCCATAGCAGCGGCAGTAAAGCAGTAAAACTTTATCTCCGGCCTTTTGCCCGATATACTATAAATTTTATACTTTTCAGGATAAATATGGTAGAATAGAAGTAAATTACAGAGGAAAGAAGGGATTCATTATGGAAAAAGAAGTATTGAACTATGTGGTGGAAAAGGCAAATGAATTAAAAGATGCGGCGACGTGCAGCGCCGAGGCAAAAGAAGCAGCCGTGAAATGGCTGGATGCAGTCGGAACGGACCAGGAGGCGGCGGAGACAGAAAAGTTTATCGCAGAACTGGAAGAAGATATTATGCCTGTCGACGGTTTGATCGGTTTTGCGGAGTCAGAAGCCGGCGCGGCGGTCTTCGGAGCGGATACGGCCAAAAATGTGGCTGCGCACGCCAGAGATATCAAAGCAAAGGGCGCAAAATACTGTGATTGTCCGGCCTGCGCCGCCTGTGAGGCGATTCTTGAAAAGAAGGAGCTCCTTCTCAAATAACACACATGTCACAAGAAAAGACAGGGAGGTATTCCCTGTCTTTTCTTGTGACATTGTACGTACCTGTCTCTGTAAAAAAAGTTGACTTGAAAGAAAATAAGTGTTATATTACATATAGAACAATTGGAATATATAAAATGAATCTTTGTATAGAGCAGTGAGGTGATAACAATGGCGGTAAAAAGAGATTATTACGATATTCTCGGAATCCATAAAAATGCAGAGGAAGCTGAGATAAAAAAGGCATACAGGAAGCTGGTGAAAAAGTATCATCCGGACACAAATGCCGGTGATGCACAGGCAGAACAGCAATTTAAGGAAGTGACGGAGGCGTATACTATATTAAGTGACCCTGAGAAACGAAAACTGTATGACCAATTCGGCCATGCCGCATTTGACGGCAGCGGCGCAGGAGCAGGTGCCGGAGGGCGTACGGGCGGTGCTGCCGGTACAGGCGGCACATATCAGGAGTATCATTTTGAGGGCGGCAATATGGACGACATCTTCGGAGATATCTTTGGAGACTTATTCCGTGGCGGTAAAGCAGATGACGCTGAGTATCAGCGTTTTGGTGGAGGATTTGGACGTTCCCGGTACCGGAGAAAAGGGCAGGATGTGCGTGCGGAGGTCTCGGTGAGTTTTGACGAGGCTGTGTTTGGCTGTGACAAGATCATCAGCTTTCAGAATATGGAGAGGGCGGACGGTTCCGTACAGTCCCTTCAGGTACACATACCTGCGGGCATCGAGAGCGGCAAGAGCATCCGGCTTCGAGGAAAGGGAATGCCGGGCGTGAATGGCGGAGAAGGCGGTGATCTGCTTCTGAAAGTGACGGTGGGAGAGAAATACGGTTTTGAGCGGAAGGGACAGGATGTGTACACGACGGCATCGATACCGTTTACGACCGCTGTATTCGGAGGAGAAGTGCGCGTGCGGACACTCTATGGCGAGGTACTCTGCAAGATTCGGGAAGGCACGCAGTCCGGCACAAAGATACGCCTAAGAGGAAAGGGGATCGTATCTATGAAAGATCCTGATGTGCACGGAGACCAGTATGTGACCGTACAGATCGAAGTTCCGAAGCATTTGACAGGAGAGGCAGAGCAAAAGCTGAAAGAGTATGAGGAGGCATGCAAAAGCGGCAGCCGCGGCAGAAAAAAGAACAGTGCGGCCTGAACAGCATAAATAAAAAGTAAAGTTTCAAGTTGACAGAATTGGGGAATGGGTATAATATTGAACTGTAGTTCAATATAGGAGATATGGAATATGGCACAAGTCTTAAAAGAGGATATCCGTGAAAAGATTTTACAGTCGGCGCTTGAAGAGTTTTATGAAAAAGGCTTCACGGGAGCAGTCATGCGCAGCATCGCCGGACGTGCCCGTATCCCGACAGGACTTATCTACTCTTATTATCCGGGTAAAGAGGTTCTCTTTGAGGAAGTGCTCCGGCCGGTGCGCTACAACTGGAAATCTGTTCTCATAGAGGGAGCAGGACGGCACAGTGGGACGTTTGAACGGCTGAATAAAAGAGAGATGGACTGCATCAGAAATCTGCTGGAGCACAGGAAAGAGTTCATCATATTGATGGATAAGAGCGGGAACACCAAGTTCTCGAATGAAAAAGAAAACTTTATTCTGGAGATAGAACAACATTTAAAGTGTCTGATGCAGCACAACGGAAAATACGACGAGACCTATATTCATATTGTCGTAGACAATTTTGTGGAAGGACTGTTACAGGTTATGTATCACTGCAATGAGAAAGAGCATGCGCTGCTCACAATGGAAAAATTGATACAGATGTATTTATATGGAATCGGCTTATAAAGCCGGTTCCTTTTTTTATTGAACAATATTGAATATATGTTCAATATAGGTTTGCACAGGAAGAAAACCTGTTCAGATAAATAAAATAAAGACCAGGAGGTTATAACAATGAATGAAAACAAAACTAAAATGAAACTGCTTGGACAGGAGAAGGTGTCAAAGGCGCTGCTGAAGCTTGGCATACCTACAATGGCCGGAATGTTGATTTCCGCTCTGTACAATGCCATTGACGCATATTTTGTCGGCGGGCTTGGTATGAGCCAGATGGGGGCGGTATCAGTTGTATTTCCGATCGTGCAGCTTGTGATCGGACTGGGAATGATGTTCGGCGCCGGCGCGTCTTCCTACATTTCGCGTCTGCTTGGAAGTGAAGAATATCAACAGGCCGATAGAGCGGCATCTACCGCGCTTATTTCAGGAGTGGCGGTGGGAGCTGTCATTATAGCAGGAATCCTCTGTGATCTGGATGGAGTGCTCAAAGCGCTCGGGGCGACAGAGACGATCCTGCCTTATGCGAGAGCCTACGCCAGAATATATGTCACAGGTTCCATCCTCAATGTGTTTACCGTATCCATGAATAATATACTGACGGCACAGGGGGCGGTGCGGGTGACGATGGCCGCCATGCTAAGCGGAAGCGTTGTCAATGTGATACTGGATCCGGTCTTCATATATGGACTGAACTGGGGGATCGAGGGTGCTGCGGCGGCTACGGTGCTTTCTCTGTGCATTAATCTGGCGTTCTATGTTGTCTATCTTACAAGGAAAAAGGGAGTGCTGAGACTCTCTGTAAAAAAATTCACGTGGAGCCGTCACCTATACGGTGAGGTGTTGAAGATTGGGATCCCGGTACTTGCCTTCCAGCTTTTTTCCAGTGTTTCCCTCGGGCTTGCCAACATGGCGGCAAAGCAGTACGGAGATTATGCGGTGGCGGCGGTGGGAGCGGTCAGCAAGGTACTTATGGTAGGAACCTATGTGGTATTTGGATTCATGAAAGGATTTCAGCCCTTTACAGGATATAATTACGGAGCAAAGCAGTACAGGCGTGTGAAGAGCGCCATACGCCTGAGCCTGACCTGGTCCAGCGTATTCTGCATCGCGGCAGGCGGTTTATGTGTCATTCTTTCAGAACAGGTCATACGGCTTTTCGGTTCTGACGCGGATATGATTTCGTTTGGCAGCCGGGTACTTACTGTCAATGCCGTGACTTTTTGCACATTCGGACTTCAGATGGTGTACGCGTCTTTGTATCTTTCCGCAGGCAGGAGCATGATTGGAAGTATATTAAGCCTCGGCAGGCAGGGTGTTTTCTTCATACCGCTCATATTGATTCTGCCGCGTGTGTTTGGGATAGACGGACTCATATGGGCTCAGCCCGCCGCCGACTTGATCGCGGCCGTCGTCACGGTCTGTTTTGCGGTAACGACGGACAGCAGGCTTGGTCTTGAAAAAGAGGCGGGGAAAGGGGAGCGGGAAAATGAACTATTACAGCGCTGAGACGCCGGAGGAATACCAGGAGCTTTTCTACCGTCAGATCGGTCTTCAAAAAACAGAGCCGAAAGAAGCGTGGACGGTGTGGGAGAGCCCCGGGAATGGAGTTATATACAGCTATGGGGCGTTGGATAAGATACAGTCGTCGGCAGGCTGCTATACCGTACCGTCAGATTTTCTTGCTGAATACCAGTATCGTACGGAGTATCTGCATTTTGGAATCATCTATGAGGGAATAACGTATTCTCTTGTGGAGAACCGGCTGGAGGCCGGTTCCGTTCCTTCAGTTTTTCTGGCAGTAGAAAAGTCCTCCGGGGGAGTGAACTGCTGGAAGAAAGGACAGCGGTTTAAAGGAGTTGAGGTGTCTGTGGAGATGGTTTATCTGAAGTCGGTGCTGTTTCCTTTTATCGGAGCCGGGGAGAACGCACTTTCTTTTCTGGAAGAAAATATCCGCTATATCCATCTGACACAGGAGATGCAGAGCCTGATCAGGCGTATGGAGAAGCTTCTCAGAGAAGGAAAGATGACAGGGCCTCTCCACTTGTCCATATGTCTTGAGTTTATAGCTCTTCTTCTGCATCCGGACAACAGAGAGAGATTTTGCAGTAAGGGACAGTCATTTGCAAAATATATAAAGGTTGGGAAGCGGAAGATCAAAATGACAGGTGAGGATTTCAGAAAGGTAGTGCTTGCACATAAGCGGATCGAACAGGATGCGGCCTCCTTTGTTACGATATATGAACTGAGCCGGAAACTCGGCATCAGTGAGCAGAAGCTGAAGGCCGGGTTCAAAGAATTATATCAGCAGACAATCTGGGATCATGCCAACAATGTACGGATGAATGAAGCTGTGGAGCTGCTGCAGGATACAGCGCTTTCAGTCGGTGAGATATCGGAAAGGATCGGATACCAGAGCCAGGCGGCGTTCATCAATATGTTCAGAAAATGGTGCGGGCTTACACCCGGACAGTTCCGGGTGCAGTCTCCGGACAATTTAAGATAACGCGGCCGTCCCGCTGTGATGTCTGCCTTTTGGAACGATAAACGGTGTACCGGATACCGGATCCTTCATAACGATACATTCCAGTCCGTAAAGTTCCCTCATCAGTCCGGGAGTGATTATTTCCTGCGGAGTTCCGCAGGCGGTCAGAGTGCCGCCCTTCATGGCAAAGAGATGATCTGCGTAACGTGCGGACAGGTTGATATCGTGCAGGACCATGATGATAGTAGTCCGGCGTCTGCGGTTAAGATCAGTAAGCAGGTCAAGTATCTCCACCTGGTAGGAAATATCCAGAAAAGTGGTAGGTTCGTCCAGCATTAAAATGTCTGTCTGCTGCGCCAGAGCGAGGGCGATCCAGACCCGCTGGCGCTGGCCGCCTGACAACTCATCGACGCTTCGGTCCGCCAGGCTGGTGATGCCCATTATGTCCATGGCCTCCTCCACCGCTCTGAAGTCTTCTGCCGTCATGCTTTTTAAGAGACGGCGGTAGGGAAAACGGCCCCGTGCGACAAGGTCAGCCACTTTGATACCGTCCGGAACGGCGGGAGACTGGGGAAGAAGCCCCATGATCTGGGCGGCCCTGCGGGGCGGATAGGACGAAAGCGTCTTCTCATCCAGCAGGATATGGCCGTCTCGGGGTTTGATAAGCCGGGCAAATGTTTTAAGAAGCGTGGACTTCCCACAGCCGTTAGCGCCGATAATGACGCTGATCTTGTGTTCAGGGACGGTCAGATCAACATCGCTTAAGACAGCCCGGCCGTCGTAACCGGCCGTAACTTTGTCTGCCGAGAGCAGGTGGGTATTCATAATGCATTTTCTCCTTTCCGATTCATGCGAAGCAGTAAAAACAGCAGATACGGCGCGCCGAGTATACCGGTGATCACTCCGGCCGGATATCTGGAAGGCAGGGCGAACTGTCCCGCGAGGTCGGAGGCCAGTACGAGGACAGAGCCGGTTAAGGCTGAGACTGCCGTGTTGCTTCCGCTGCTCCCCGAGATTCTTGCGGCGACAGGGCCGGAAAGAAAAGCGACGGAGGCGATGGGGCCGGTGACTGCTGTGGCAAAAGCGATGAGCAGCAGTGAGAACAGAATGAGGAGCAGCCGGATAAGGCCGATCCTCACACCGAGGGTGATGGCATAGGCTTCACCGAGCTCCAGTATCATGAGATACCGGCTCAGGAGAAGAACAGCAGTGCCGGCTGTCAGGACAGCCGCAGCCAGTCCGGGGATCCGATCCATGCCTATGCCGTTGAGGCTTCCGCTGAGCCAGCGCAGCGCGCCGGGCACGTCATATTCGGAAGCGCGCAGCAGCATCCAGGATATGGCGGCGTTCAGGAATGCCTGCATTCCGATACCGGTCAATATGAGCCTTCCTCCTGAGAACCCTCCGTTCCGGGAGAGAACATAGAGGAGCATTGAGACGAGGAGTCCGAAGGCCACAGCCAGAAAGGAAACTGCATTTCCACTTAAGCCGAGTACAAGACTTCCAAATACGGCAGCCGTGCTCGCGCCGGAGGAGACACCGATAATATCAGGGCTTGCCAGCGGATTTCCGAGCAGCTTCTGGAAGGTGTTTCCGGCCATGCCGAAGGCGGCGCCGCACAGTATGGCCGCAAGCAGCCGTGGGAGCCTGAGCGTAAGGAGCGTAAAAGAAGCGCCTTTTATATGATTCCCCATAAGAACGCTTATGACCGTGCCGGGCGTATAGACTGTATTTCCATAAGTCATCATAAAGACTGCCAGCAGAAACATAAGAAGGAGCAGAGCGGCAGCAGCGCTTATATACTGTTTTCTCCGTCTTCTGCAGCCTGAGGCGGCTGTGTTGTAGTCAGATGATTTCATAAGGAACGAACCTTTACCTTTCTGATGATGAGTATAAATACGGGCGCGCCTGCCAGTGCCGTGACAATGCCGGATTCCAGCTCCCCGGGCCGCCCGAGTATGCGGCCGGCCACATCTGCCAGAAGCAGGAGGCAGCTTCCGCCTACGGCGGACAGAGGCAGTATCTTCCGCATATCCGGGCCGAGAAGCAGCCGCATCAGATGCGGGATCATAAGTCCGATGAAACCGATCGGCCCTGCCAGTGCAGTGGACGCTGCGCAGAGCAGGACGCCGGCGAGCGCAGCCAGTGCACGGGTGCGTGTGACGTGAAGACCGAGACCGGCGGCGGTATCATCACCCAGCGCCAGTGTGTTCAGGGAAGGCGCCAGCAGCAGGCTGAGGATAAAACCGGCGGCCAGATAAGGAAGTATGAGCCGGATATCGCTCCAGGAGGCGCCGCTGATGCTTCCGGTCTGCCAGAACCGAAACTGATCCATCACTTGAGTGCGCGGCAGCATTACCGTATTCACGAGCGACTGCAGCGCGGTGCCCGCCGCGGCTCCGGCCAGCGCCAGTTTAAGCGGCGTGGCCCCTCCGTATCCGAAGGAGGCCAGACCGTAGACGAAGACGGCAGTCGCTGAGGCTCCGGTGAAAGCCAGCCAGATATACTGGCTTCCGGTGTTGATATGAAAGAATGCGATTCCGCACACAACGAAGAGGGAAGCTCCTGTATTGACACCGAGGATACTCGGGTCTGCGATCGGATTGCGGGTGACGGCCTGCATGAGCGCGCCGGATACCGCAAGCGCCGCGCCTGCCAGAACGCCGAACACCGTGCGGGGGATCCGCGCGGCGATGACATGGGCCTCGTGGGCATCTGAACCGGACAATGCACCGGCAATATTTTCAAAACCTACGGATCTGGCCCCGCAGGTTATGGATGCAAGTATACATAGCAGCAGAAAAAAGATGCAGGCCAGGCTTACGAGTATTGTTTTCAGCCGTCTCACTTTATCTTACCGTGCGCCTCAGACAAGAGACGGAGATATTCATCGATCTCGGCCGGAATGGACAGAATGGAAGGGGTGCAGGCGCCTGCCAGTGAAGAAGCACTGTCTACAAGAGCGACGGCCCCGTTTTTGACAGCCGGTATCCGGGACATCAGTGCATCTTCCTGAAGCGCTTCAAGAAGTGTCTCGTCACCGTACACGACCATCATCTCTACGTCACTGAGCACATCGCTGTTTTCTCTGCTCAGTGTCACAGAGAAGTCTTCGGTGTCCCCGGCCATCTTAAGTACACTGTCGGGAAACGTAAGTCCAAGGTCTGTCAGATAGGCTGCTCTTGGGTCAGATGGCAGATATACGTAAAATGTACTGAAGTCATCAGGGCTGATCCAGAAAAACGCAGTCTTTGTCCCTGCCAGCTCAGGATATTCCTCTGTTTTATCTTTAATGAGAGCATCCACTTCAGCGACTTTAGCCTCGCCTTCCTTTTTCATGCCCATGCCCTCGGCATTGAGGATCGTCTGGTCGCGCCAGTACGTCTGCCATGGAGTCCCGGGATACGCCACGACAGGAGCGATAGCGCTGAGCAGGTTGTATTCTTCTTCGGTGATCCCGGAATATGCAGCAAGTATGACATCCGGTTTTGCATCGCTTATCGCTTCATAGTCAAGTCCGTCGATATCGTCGAACACGACGGGAGCCTTTTCACCGAGGGTCTCAAATGCTTCGTCGGTCCACGGGTGCAGGCCATGTTCTGTCACTTTGCCGTAATTGGCCGCAGATACACCTGTGGGAACAACACCGAGTGCCAGCGGTGTGTCCTGATTCTCCCAGCCGATCGTAACAATGTTCTCCGGCCTGCTTTCGATAACTGTCTCACCGAAGGCGTGAGAGATGACGAGCGGGTAGTCTCCTTTTGAGCCGGCTGTCTCTTTGGCATCGCTCTCACCGGCGGGAGTCTGTGCGCCGCTGCCGCCGCATCCGGCCAGGACAAATGCGGACAGGGCTGCGCCTAATAGTATTGATATCCATTTTTTTGTTTTCATAATATCCTCCAGGCATTGAATTAGTTAGCTACAGCTAACCAACAAATAAAATATCACACGGCCTGCAGCGTGTCAATCCGGGCATCCTATATAGATAAACGTGCACCGGATTCAGTAATTATGCAGTTCCGTCCGCTCTGCTTTGCGCAGTAGAGGGCTTCGTCGGCCTGCTTTAACAGATCGAGAAACTTTTCTTCGCTGCTGACATACTGGCGGCTGATCCCGATGCTGACGCTGACGTAGCCGTCCCCCGTGATATGAGGTATTTTCAGATCGTGGATCTTGCGAAGCAGCGTTCTTGCGAAAGTTTCCGCCTCCTTCTGGCCAGCCTCCTGCAGCAGAATCAGGAACTCTTCTCCGCCATAGCGCACGGCGATGGAATCTGGGTCTGCTGTGAGTCCGTTGATGACGCCGGCCACAGATTTGAGCACTTCGTCGCCGGCCATGTGCCCATAGTTATCATTGTACTGTTTGAAACAGTCCACATCCAGCATGAGCGCGTGAAGCTCTGCATTTCTGCTGTCCATCAGTTTCTGCTTATACCGCTCCAGATAAGTCCGGTTTGACAATTTTGTAAGCCCGTCCTGATTGGAAAGATATTCAAACTTCTGATTCAGCTGCTGAAGTCTGCCGTATGTGTAGACGTAGAAGCCGTTCAGGGCGAGCGAGAATACAAAATTACCGATGTAGAGAAACGGAAACCGCAGCAGAAAGTTTTGCGTATAGACAGGCGGAAGGATTTGATTAAGCGGTGTCCACAAAAACAGGATGAGAACGGACAGACCGATACCGCTGAACAGAATGGCCGGTTTCATCTGAAGTATAAAGAAGCAGATGAACGGGTACAGACAGAACCAGAGTGCCGCGAATCCTTCCACAAGGCCGCCTGTCACGTAGAGTGTGAACATGGCGAGCAGGATAATGGCCATACAGAGAGAGCCGGCAAGGTATCTGCCCGTTTTTGCCGTGTAAAGATATATAACAATACAGACGATGGCGCTGACGCCTGTCTCGAGACCGAGACGGTATTCCATTTTTACTGCGTTTAACAGAGTCATTATAACAGAGATGCCGGCCCCGGCAATGCAGAAGAGACGCAGCTGAACGCAGAGTCTGTTCGTCATATTTACAAAGATATCTTCAAGCAATTCGTTAAAAAACTTTTTCAGAAAGTTCATGTCAATCCTCCTTGATTCATACAAATATAAATAATGCTTCCATTTAGTGGAAACAGAAAAAACTTGACACATAAATATTACAAGTGTAAGATTTAAAAAAGAGTATTAAACGGTAAAATGATCAGGCATTACTATATAACAACACTGAGTTCAAGTATTCAGGGAGGTAGATATGCGGTACAAAAATAAAAACCACAAAAAAAGTACACCTGTATTAATACTATCGGTTGCCGCGGGGATATTCTTAACGGCAGCCGCCATATACGCAGCAGTATATTTTTACACAGACAGCGCAAGGAAAGATCAGCAGGAACTGCTCGTCACTTATATGAAACATATTCCGGAAAAAGAATATAAAGAAATGTATGCGATGCTGGATAAAAAGACTGCGGCTAAGATAAGTGAGGAAGAATTTGTCCGGCGTAATTCCGCGATTTATGAAGGTATTGAGATCAGTAGCCTGAAAGTCGATGTGAAAGCGTATGACAAGAAGCAGAAGAAGGTGAAGTATCACACTTCCTTTGACACAGATGCCGGGCCCGTCAGTTTTGACAATGCTGCCTCATTTGTGAAGGAAGAGGACGGATACAGACTCGAGTGGAAGGACAGTCTGATCTTTCCCGGCCTAGAGGAGGAAGACAAGGTCAAAGTCTCTGTGACAGAGGCAGAGCGGGGACAGATTCTGGACAGGAACGGCCGTGTCCTTGCCGGGAAGGGAACGGCTTCCTCTGTCGGGGTCGTGCCCGGCAAGCTGAAAGACAGGGACGGCGCGGTGAGCGAACTTGCCGGCCTTCTTGGCCTTGAGCCGGAGGTGATAGAGAAAAAGCTTAATGCGCAGTGGGTGAAGGAGGATTCCTTCGTTCCCCTTAAGACGGTTCCCAAAGTAAGTGAATTAGACCTGCTGGCGGTAGACCCGGAAGATGAAAGAGCACAGGAGGCAGGAAGGCAGGAAAAGCTGCTTGCAGTCCCGGGTGTCATGATATCAGATGTGGAGGTGCGGGAATACCCTCTGAAGGAAGCGGCGGCCCACCTGACAGGTTACGTGCAGAATGTTACGGCGGAAGACCTGAAGAAGCATGCCGGCGAGGGATATACATCCAACAGTGTCATCGGCAGAAGCGGTATAGAAGGACTATATGAGAAAGAACTGAGAGGAACGGACGGCTGCAGCATAGAGATAATGAATGGGGACGGGGAACTGAAGAAAGTTCTGGCAAGCGTAATGGTGCAGGACGGCCAGGACATAAAGCTGACGGTGGACGCACAGCTGCAGTCTGCATTGTATGAACAGTTCAGGGAAGACAAGAGCTGCTCGGCCGCCATGAACCCATATACCGGAGAGGTGCTGGCGCTTGTCAGTACACCGTCCTATGACAATAACGGATTTATCACCGGGATGTCGGACGAAGAGTGGACTGCGCTCAACGAAGATGAAAAGAAACCGCTCTACAACCGTTTCCGCCAGGTGTGGTGTCCCGGATCATCATTTAAGCCTGTCACTGCCGCCGTCGGTCTGGACTCCGGCGCGCTGGACCCGGAAGAAGACTTTGGAAATGAAGGGCTGAGCTGGCAGAAGGATTCCTCATGGGGCTCTTATTATGTGACGACGCTTCATGAATATTCCCCGGCAGTGCTGGAAAATGCACTCATATATTCTGACAATATTTATTTTGCTAAAGCCGCGCTTAAGATCGGGGCCGGTACATTGCAGGATTTCCTGCAAAAGCTTGGATTTGGAGAGGAAATGCCGTTTGAGATAACCATGTCTGCTTCGCAGTATTCCAATACGGATAAGATCGAGACGGAAGTCCAGCTTGCCGACAGTGGTTACGGTCAGGGACAGATACTGGTAAACCCGCTCCACCTGGCCAGCATTTATACCTCTTTCTGCAATGAAGGGAATATTATCAGACCGTATCTGCTCTATAAGGAGGAGGCTCAGAAAGACATCTGGATACAGAATGCGTTTTCCGAAGATGCGGCGGCCCGCGTGCTGGAAGGGATGAAAAAAGTTGTGAGCGACCCGAACGGAACCGGCTACGCGGCACACAGGGACGATGTTGTGCTGGCGGGAAAGACCGGCACGGCTGAAATAAAAGCGTCCAAAGAAGACACATCCGGCACGGAGCTTGGCTGGTTTGCCGTACTGACGCCGGAAAAGGACAGCAAAAAGCCGTTACTTCTCGTAAGTATGACGGAGGATGTAAAAGATACAGGCGGCAGCGGTTATGTTGTCAGCAAAGATAAAAATGTGCTGGATACGTATCTGACAGAATAGCCGCCGCACTGCTTCCCCATGGGGAAGCAGTGCGGCCTTAAATATTACGAATGTAAGAATACAGAGGTGACAGACATGAAACGCAGAAGAATGATAACCGTATGTTTTCTGCTGGCGCTCGTGACAGCGTCCTGCGGCAGGACTACTGAAGAAAAGGCGGCCGGAGTGCAGAAAGAAGACAGCCGGACACTGTTTGAGGAATCGGTGGAGATCGCGGAAAAGTACCGCGATATTTATGAGACAGCGGAAAAGAAAGAATCAGTGGGAACGCTGGAGACAACGAAGCAGATCGTAAAGCGTCTCGGAAAAGAGGGGTACGCGGTTTTTGATTACGCCAATCAGATCAATATGGAAAATCCGGATAAAGTACGGGCATTTGCTGTCCGGGTTGAAGAGAAGAAGACAGCCGGTGTGACCATACTCGCGGTCAATGACCGCGGCGGCTTCACACGTTATGATATGAAGACTTCAAAAGGCAGCGTGGATGTGGAAAAAAGTTCTCTTTACTGGGACGGTAATACTCCGGTGTCGGAGTACAGAGAGGAATATACGACCGGGACATGGATATACAATGAGAAGGGTTATCTGTTTTTTGAGCGCAACCGTCTGACGGGAACGGGCGGAGGACGCATCGCGGTGCGTCTGGAGCCGCTGGATGATACGTGCAGGGAACTGAACCGGAACTATCTCATACCGGTAGGATATGCACAGAATAATATGTTTACTGAGGACTGGAGTGAGACAGAGTACAAAGAACTGAATTTCTACGATCTGTATGAAAGGCTGTACAGGCTGAAGACAGGAGAGGCAGCGCCTTATGAATTTGCCTTTACGGGCCGTACATATGAGGTGCCGGCGGCACAATTTGAAGACATTTTCCAGACGTATTTCCGGATAGACAGCAGGACGCTCCGGCAGAAGACAAATTTCAATGAGGCGGACGGCACATACAGATACAGGCCGAGGGGGCTCTATGACAAGGGTACGACACCGGATGTACCCTTTCCCGAAGTGACAGCGTATGAAGAGAAGGCCGACGGGACGGTCAAGCTCACCGTCAACGCGGTCTGGCCGAAAAAAAGTATGGAAAAGGCATTCAGCCACGAGGTAGTGGTCAGACCGCTGGAAGACGGAACTTATGAGTATGTATCAAACCATGTGATCCCATCGGACGAAAATGCAGCGCCGGAATGGTATATGGACAGGCTGACGGACGAACAGTGGCAGGAGTATTATGAAAGCACGCAGTAGCCGTGCGGCGTCAGTCTTTCTGCTCTGCATCGGCAAAGCAGTTTTTTATGGCAAGCATTAATACGATGAGCGCTGCGGTCATCACGATATGTGAGATCCCTGCGATCCCTGAGATGGCCGCGTCCGCGCCGCGGCTGAGGGGCAGTCCTCTCACCTGTGTGATGCCGCGGACGAAGAGCATGACTGCCATGAGGGGAAGCCCGATGTTGTACGATATGAGGAAGAGCTTGAACTTCCTGCTGTCTGCCAGCGCAGAATCTTTGCAGAACAGCATGAGGATGAGGAACAAAAGCGTGCCGAGTACGATCAGGTGTACATGGGTGAACGAAAGAGCAGTCCTTCCGCTGAACGCCATATATTTTGTGTATTCACGGTAGAATACGCCGCAGGCAATGCCGGCAAGAAAATAAATAAATGAGATACGCCATAATTTTTTCATTTTATATGTGCTCCTTTCAAATGTCTGTTCATGTCACAATAACCGATAAGTACGGTCCACACGTACGCGCATGTCTTTGGAATCATCAGCATGCCCACGGCCGGGACCGTGTCGGCGAAGAGTACGACCGGAATGTAAAACGCGAAGCTCAGGACGATCGTCAGCCACATCAGCCCAAACGGCCGGTCGCCGTGTGTCTTTGCAGCTTTATAGAAGAGTACGATGATGAGAAGTCCCATAAGGGCAAGGGGAACGTTGCGCCAGATTCCCCAGCTAAGCGGCGCGTCGGCGGACGTCCAGCCGTTCTGCGGGAACAGGCAGAGAACGATCCGCGCCAAAGCCAGCACATACACGGAAGCTGTCAGCGCCATATGTCCCTGAACACGGTACCGGAGACGCCAGACGTAATAGAGCAGTATATAAAAAATGGTCATAGTGACTGACGTGATGAACTTTCCGATACCAAGGGCAGCGGTATAATCTTCCAGACCTGTCGTACAGAGCGCGAAGGCACGGGGAACGAGGTGAAACGCGTCGCCGGCGCCGAGTGTTACGGCCATGACGCCGAAGAGCACATACTGCTTTATCCCCCTGCTCCTTCGGATCATCACAATTCCAAGGGTGATCACTGTAATAAGATAGACGGCGTCAAACGATGTTTCCATAATTGCCTGCATGTTCACATATCTCCTTTCCTGTCTGTTCGTTTTTTGATCCTCTGAAGTAATTCCATGTAAAGGACAGGCCTGCCAGTGTCAGCGCAAAACCGAGTCCGGTATAAAAAACAGCGATATATAAATCGGGGCAGATGCCGGATACGCGTATACCGATTCCAACCGACATCATAAAAGCCATGATGCAGAAGGATTTTCCGTCAAAAAACTTCAGAAAAAACTGCATGATTTCCTTATATTGACGGATCCTGAGCGTATGTTTTTTCACCAGCGGGCCGAATACGAGGAACCAGAACAGGGCAAATATAACACATGATACGAAGAGATTTTGCGCACTTATATTGCCGCTGTATGAGACGATCCCGATACGCAGGATATTAAACCCTGCGGCGCTCCACACAAGTCCGGCCAGCAGGAGAAGCGTTCTTTTTTTTACTTTCACTTTATCACCTCCAAATATGAACGATGTTCAGTATTGACTGTAAAAATTTCCCGCCTGAACTGCGGGAATGTGTCAGTATATGCAGCGGGCCACTATTTCGAGCACCGGTTTATAATCGTACTGCTCTTTCAGGAGCATGGACGTAAATAACGTAAAAATGATATCTACGAAGTTTTCCGCGTTCAGGCTGCCGTTGAACGCATCAGGGCGTACCATGCGGTCGTTCTTCAGGACACACAACAGGCTTTCCTTTATATGTCCGAAATACTGCTGCATCATGAGTCGTCCCTTTTCTTTATCTCCCGCGGTGAATGTTACCGAGTGAAAGGTAAAGAATCCCGGATACTTGGCGCAGCCTTCCCGGATACTCTCAAAGAGCAGGGCGAGACAGGATGAGAAAGAATCACACGCCGTACAGTCGCCGGACAAATGAAAGATATCGCGCCATACATCCGCCACTGCTGCGCTGAGCAGATCTGCTTTGGACGGAAAGTAATTGTACAGGGAGCCGACCGCGACGCTGCAGGCGTCTGCCACAGAACGCATACTGACGGCGGAGATTCCCTTTTCCATCACAATAGTGCGGGACGCTGCAAGGATCGCTTCTTTTGAAGTCGCAACTTTATTCATGGACAGTTCCTCCTTTCACATCACCAATATGAACAATGTTCATTATAGGATGGTCCGCACGATTTGTCAAGTGTATATAGACGGCGGATCATCCCGGAACTGACCGGTATAAAATGGTGGATCATTGTATGTCCGCCAGTATGGCCTGCGCCGTGTCGGAAGCTAAAGCTCCGGTGGCTCCTGAACTCCCTTTAAGATTCACGGCGAAGAAATACGTACGGTCAGTGCGCTCAAGCCATCCGACAAACCAGCCGTTCACATCATGGCCGTCTACACGTCCGGTCCCCGTCTTTCCGTACAGCTTTTCTTCTCCATTCTGCCGAAGGAAAAGAGCGTTCTTCACTTCGTTTATATTCGCTTTGTCAGCCGGCAGGTCATAATCATAAAGCCGCTTCAAAAGCTGTACCTGCTCTATGGCGGAGATCTTCAGGGACGATTCCAGCCAGTAGGTATCTGTTCCGTGGCTGTTATCTTCATTTCCGTAGCGGATCTGCCGCAGATAATCTTTTATCGCCGAAGGTCCGGCCTGTCTGTCCAGAGACTGGAAGTACCAGTTTACGGAATCGCGCATGGCTGTGTTTAGATCCTGGTCTGTGTTCCATTCTTCAAAGGGGTAGTTTTTGCCGTCCCATCCCATCTGCGTCTGTCCGGGAGAGATTATGCCGGTTTCAAGGCCGAGCAGGGCGTTGTAGATTTTATACGTTGAGTCTGGCGGCACACGGAGAGCAGCATGTTCTTCATTATATATCTGCCATGCGTCTGCCGCTGTGTCATAGAGCACGAAAGTACCATCATATCCGTTGAAATACGAAGAAAGATCGGGATGTGATATGTCTTCTCCTTTTTTGTCAAATTTATAAATATCTTCCCCGGCCGCGTCTGTAGAGAGCGCAGGGACGACCGCCAGGAGAAGCAGCGCTGTAAGACAGTAGATGCATATGCCGCGCATCCGCCTCCAGGCAGATTCCGGACGGTAGGAAGAGATGTTCAGAATTCTTTTTTTCAGCTGTTTCATATTGCCGCCCATGCCGGAGGCAAACGGGAACGGAATAAGAGATATCTTCTCCGCAAAGTTGATAAGCGTATGGCCGTAATCCTCATAGTCTTTTGTCTCCAGCATCTCGAGCACGGCGGAATCACAGGCAGTCTCCCGGTCGCCTCGCATCTCCTTTAAGGCAAGCCAGACAAACGGGTTGAACCAGTATAGTACAGCGGCGATGTTCATGAGATAGTTCACGGCCGCGTCCTTGTGTCTGTAGTGCTGGAGTTCATGAAGCAGCATGTAGCGCAAGTCTGCCGGGTCACAGTTGGAGATAAGGTGAAGAGGAAGATAGATGCACGGCTTTAAGAAGCCTGTTATGACAGGCGATCTTAAAAAGGCCGTGCTGCGGACAGGGATGTTTCTGCGGATATGCGTCTCGTGGAGACATCTGCCGTAGAGTGCGAGAATGTCACGGTTCTGAAGCGGCAGGGAGGAACGTTTTATATGTCTCAGACGGAAATACGACCTGATGAGCAGCAAAAGCATGACCGCCATGCCTGCCAGCCAGATAAAGAACAAAAGCGTCTCAGTGAACGAAGGGGCATTTCTGCTCACAGAAATGCTAAAATCGCTGATCCAGCCGGCAGCGCCGGTCCGGCCGGCCGCCCCGGGGCTGCCGGCTGCTGGAGAGAGAGCGTGTGGCGAGCGGCTGCCAAGATTTGTAAACCATGCGGCCGCCCGGCCTGATCCGGGCAGCTGTACGGGGAGGAACGGTACGGCTAGAAGGCCGAGCAGCAGGAACCAGAGCTGGTACTGCCTGCGGGCAGACAACTGGCTTTTGAATCCGTACCTGACTGCAAAAATGATACCGGTCAGGATGGCGATAAATAAGTTACATATGAGAAAACGGATGATGGGAAACATATCAGTCGCCTCCTTTTGCGGAATTTTTGGAAAGAAGTGAGCGCAGAGCGTCTATATCGGATGCCGACAGTCTGTCATCCTCAATGTAGGCGGAGAGCATGGCAGTGATGTCGCCGTTGTAGAAACGCTTCAGAAAAGAGCTGCTTTCCTGATTCACATATTCGCTCTCTTTTACAAGCGGCGTATATATGAAAACACGGCTCTGCTTTTCGTAGGCAAGGGCACCCTTGTTCACGAGCCGTTTGATGAGAGTCTGTACAGTCTTGGGACTCCAGTCCGTGGCGGAAGTCAGACGCTCTGTGATTTCTGTTGTGCTGACAGGCGCGTATTTCCACACTATTTTCATCACTTCGTATTCCGCTTCCGATATCTGGGGCAGGGCAGTCATAATAAGTCCTCCTTAAATCTTACAGTTGTAATATAAAAATTATAACGTTTGCCGCATTTATTGTCAATCAGTCTCTGTAACGCGGCCGCTGTGCTGAAATGAAAAAGTATCATTTGAAATAACAGGGCGCAGATGGTAATATAGGAACAGAATATTTTTTTGGAGGTCAGTGTGAGAGTATTATTTGTAGACTGCTGTACGAAAGAAGGCGGAGCGTCGAAGACAAGGCAGCTTTGCCGGATTTTTTTAGATGAGGTGAAAAGGCTTCATCCGGAATATGAAGTGGAGACACTCGTTTTGAAAGAAAAGAAGCTGGTTCCCCTCGAGGAGGCAGATATCGTGCGCCGGAACGCCCTTATCCGGGCAGGGGAGACCGGAGATTGTATGTTCGATCATGCCCGGCAGTTTGCGGACGCAGAAAGGATCGTCGCAGCCGCGCCGTACTGGGATCTTTCGTTTCCTTCCATGTTAAAGGTATATATAGAGCATATATTTGTAAATGGCATCGCTTTTGCCTATGAGGGTCCAAGAGCAGTTGGCAGATGCATCGCGGAGAAGTTTATGTATATACAGACTGCCGGCGGGTTTGTCGGAGAAAATGAACCTGGAAGCATGTATTTGAAAGCCGTCTGCAAAATGCTCGGTATTCCTGAATTTCAGTATATTTGCGCGGAGGGCATGGATATACAGGAGATCGACAGGGAACAGCAGTGGCGCACCGCTGTGGAAGAAACCGTAAAAGCGGCACAGCAGTGGTAGAGGAGCAGGGGACAGAATGGAACACACCTATTTATTAAACCGCAGCAATAAAAGACAGAGGCCGGACCGGCTGTGCTTTGAAAAACAGGCACTGTACGTTTTAATGTGCAGTGCCTGTTTTTGACGTTTTATAACTGTTGCCCCATTCGGTCATTGCCTCCAGTATCGGCTTCAGGCTGTATCCGGTGTCGGTCAGGGTGTATTCTACCCGCGGAGGGACTTCCGGATAGACTTTGCGTGTCAAAAGCCCGTCCGCTTCCATTGCGCGCAGGTGGCCCGTAAGAACCTTCTGGGTGATGCCGGTGACGGATCTCATAAGTTCATTAAAGCGTTTTGTACCGCTCAGAAGGTCACGGATGATCAGCACCTTCCATTTATCGCCGATCAATTTTAATGTCATTTCTACAGGGCATTCAGGAATATCCTTCAACATGGTTTTCTCCTTTGCAGTGTATTCATATCTGTACGTCTATTATAAAATACATGGCGTAATGCCGCAAGGTATATTTTAGATACAAGGTATCCCAAAGGAGGCTATACCACTTTGAAGTGCGTACTTTCATAAGCTCCCGAAAAGGAATACGATATAGACAGCGAAGGAAATCAGCAAATGTAATATATGAGGCGGAGGTGTCAGGATGGAACATGGAGAAAAGGTAAAGCAAAAGATAAACGAAGCGGATGCAGTAGTGATAGGAGGAGGGAGCGGACTCTCCGCGGCGGCGGGATATACGTATTCGGGAGAGCGTTTTCAGAGAAATTTTGCAGAGTTTATAGCCAGATACGGCCTGAAAGATATGTACAGCGCAGGCTTCTATCCATTTCCGACAAAGGAAGAAAAGTGGGCCTACTGGAGCCGCCATATCTGCTGCAACCGGTATGACCAGGAGCAGAATGATCTGTATATGAGTATACGCGCGCTTGTGGAGGGCAGGGATCATTTTGTGATCACAACGAATGTGGACCATCAGTTTCAGGCTGCGGGATTTGATGAAGAACGGATCTTTGCCACCCAGGGAGACTACGGCCTGTTTCAGTGCGCAAAGGCCTGCCATGATAAGCTATATGACAATGAGGAGCAGGTAAGAGAAATGGTGAAGCGGCAGAGAGACTGCAGGATCCCCTCCTCCCTGATCCCAAAATGTCCGGTATGCGGCGGAGATATGGAAGTACATCTGAGATGCGACGGTTATTTCGTGGAGGATAGCGCATGGCATGAAGCACTTAACAGGTATGAGGAGTTTATCGGAAAAAACAGAGGGAATAAGATCCTGTTCCTGGAACTTGGAGTCGGGATGAACACACCGGGGATCATCAAGTATCCGTTCTGGCAGATGACGGCAGACTATGAACAGGCATTTTATATCTGCCTGAACAAAGGCCAGGCGTGGGCGCCGCAGGAGATCACGGAAAAAGCGCTGTGCATAGACGCAGATATAGCAGATGTGGTGAAAAGCCTGCAGTCGGCCGGATCATCACACGGGGAGGCAGTGTTATGAAAGCACAGGATTGTCTGAATATATTGAGAGAGATCAGGGACGTTGCGTTTGCGACGGTTGACGAAAAAGGGAAGCCGCAGGTGAGGATAATAGATATAATGCTTGTAGAGGAAGGGAAGCTGTTCTTCTGCACCGCCAGAGGGAAAAATTTTTACCGGGAACTGACGGAATCCGGGGAGACGGCCGTTACAGGCATGAACAAAAGTTATCAGATGGTGAGGCTCAGCGGAAAGGTGAGCAGGGTAAAAGAGCAGCGGGAGAAGATCGACCGCATTTTTGAGGAAAATCCGGCTATGAAAGACGTATATCCCGGAGACAGCAGATACATACTTGAAGCATTCTGTATAGAAGACGGAGAGCTGGAGTTCTTTGATCTGGGGCGGTCGCCGATCTTCCGGGAATCGTTTGTCCTCGGGAAGCAGGGCCGGATCACAAAAGGTTATCGGATCACGGATCAGTGTACCGGGTGCGGTGTCTGCCAAAATATCTGTCCGCAGCAGTGTATCCGCAAAGGGACGCCCTGTGAGATCGCGCAGGAACACTGCCTGCACTGCGGGCTTTGTTATGAGAACTGTCCTGTACGGGCAGTAGAGAGAAGGGAGTTATAAAGAATGCAGAATATATGGAATATGCTGGCAGGACGCAGAGAATTCTTTGCAAAACTGCTGCTGGAACACCTGGAGATATCACTGATCGCGATCTTGATCGCCATTATGTTCGGCGGACTTTCCGGAATCCTGATCAGCGAATACGAAAGGGCGTCAAGGCCGACGCTTGGAGTGATCGGTTTTCTCTATACGATACCGTCCATTTCCATGCTTGGATTTCTCATACCGTTTTCGGGGGTCGGGAATGTCACAGCGGTCATCGCGCTCACGGTATATGCGCTGCTTCCCATGGTGCGGGCCACCCATACGGGTATCACGAATGTTGACGCCGGTATTCTGGAGGCGGCAAAAGGAATGGGAAGCACGAGATTCCAGATGCTCTATAAGATCAAGATACCGCTGGCCATGCCAGTCATCATGTCGGGTATCCGGAATATGGTCACCATGACGATAGCGCTGGCCGGAATCGCTTCATTTATCGGAGCGGGAGGGCTTGGCGTGGCGATCTACCGCGGCATTACGACGAACAATACGGCTATGACCATGGCGGGAAGTCTCCTGATCGCGGTTCTCGCTCTCGTTGTCGACTTCATTCTCGGAATCGCGGAGAAGAGTATGCAGCGCACTCGGGGAAAGGCAAAGAGAAAAAACAGGACGGTAAAAGTGACGGCGGCCGTACTTTGTCTTGCGCTGATCGTGGCAGGAGCGCTGAACTTTCATAAGAAGGACACGATCCAGATCGCGACCAAGCCGATGACGGAACAGTATATTCTGGGAGAAATGCTCAGTCTTCTGATCGAACAGGATACCGGGCTTGAGACGGAGGTGACCCAGGGAGTGGGCGGCGGCACGTCGAACATCCAGCCTGCAATGGAAAAAGGAGAGTTTGACATTTATCCGGAATATACCGGTACGGGGTGGAATATGGTGCTGAAAAAGAACGGTCTGTATACGGAAGATCTGTTTGAAGATATGGAGAAGGAATACAAAGATAAATACGGCATGCAGTGGGAAGGAATGTACGGGTTCAACAATACGTACGGGCTCGCAGTGAGAAAAGAGACAGCGCGGCAGTATGGTCTGAAGACATATTCTGATCTGCAGAAGGTGGCGGATAAGCTTACGTTTGGAGCAGAGTATGATTTCTTTGAGCGGGAGGACGGATATGACGCGCTCTGTGACGCGTATGGGTTCCGGTTCGGCAATACGATGGATCTGGATATAGGGCTTAAATATCAGGCGGTCAACCAGGGGAAGATCGACGCAGTGATCATCTTTACTACGGACGGACAGCTCAGCACCTCCGACGTGACGGTGCTTGAGGATGATCTGCAGTTCTATCCGTCCTATATGTGCGGCAACGTCGTGCGCTCCGAGGTGTTGAAAGAGCATCCGCAGCTGCAGGATGTGTTTGACAAGGTGGCAGGAATACTCACAGATGCCCGGATGGCCGAGCTTAACAATAAGGTTGAGGCAGAGGGCATGGAGCCGGCGGATGTGGCAAAACAGTTTTTAAAAGAGTCGGGGCTACTCAGGTAGGAGGTCATTATGAGCAGAGCGATAGAATACCGGGATATAAAGAAAATATATGGAGACAGGGCGATCATTGAAGGATTCAGCATTGGGATCGAACAGGGAGAGTTTGTCACGATCATAGGTTCTTCGGGGTGCGGCAAGACGACGATACTTAAGATGGTCAACGGACTTGTGGAACCGAGCGGCGGAACAGTCATTGTGAACGGCAGGGACATCCGGAACGAGAATATGATCGAACTGCGCAGAAATATCGGTTACGCGATCCAGGGAAGTGTCCTGTTCCCCCACATGACAGTGGAGCAGAATATTTCCTATGTGCCGAATCTGCTGAATAAAAAGAACAAAAAGAAGACAAAGGATGCAGTGAGCAAGTGGATGGGAATCGTCGGCCTGGAGGAAGAACTTAGGGGGCGGTACCCGCAGGAACTGTCCGGGGGACAGCAGCAGCGGGTCGGCATCGCCAGGGCGCTTGCGGCGTCTCCTGATATTCTGCTGATGGATGAGCCGTTCGGAGCAGTGGACGAGATAACGAGGGGTCAGCTGCAGACAGAGCTTAAGCGGATCCATCAGAAGACCGGGATCACCATACTTTTTGTGACACATGATATATCGGAAGCATTGAACCTCGGCACAAAAGTTCTTGTGATGGACCAGGGAAAGATACAGCAGTACGGTACGCCCGAAGAACTGCTTTACAGCCCGGAGACAGAGTTTGTCGGCAGGCTTGTGGAGAAAGAGCGGCCGGGCCGGTGACATTAGAAAGAGCTTTCTATTTCACGGCTTACCGTGTATAATGGACATATATTATTAGACGGATACTGACCGGGATAAGGAGATGAGCCTATGTCTGCCGACAATCTGGCTGAATTACTCGATGCGCTGACTGATATGAGCGTTTATGTTATTGAAGAAGAGACACACAGGCTGCTGTATTTTAATAAGCGCTGCAGAGAGACCGGGCGGGGAAGGGCTTCGCTCGGCGCCAAATGCCATGATGTATGGCCCGAGGTGTGCGGCTGCTGCCCCCTGCAGGGGCTGGGAGAAAGAACGTCCAACCATATCGTATGCCCGGATCCGCTTCTTCATACGACTGTTGATGTGACCGCAACCCGGATCAACTGGGATGGAAACATTCGGGCCGTTGTGGTGACGGCAGCCCCGCACAGAATGAACCGGGAGGAAGAACAGGGATTCAGGGAAATTGAACATATGTACGCACAGAGCCTTGTGACTGTATTTGACGAATGCATCATCGCCAATCTGACGGCGGATCATTACGTTAACTGCCAGAGAGATATGCTTTGGTCAGACATACCGGAACAGGGCTGTTTTGGAGTGGAAAACCGCAGTTATGCCGAGAAGACGGTGCACCCGGATGACCTGGAAACGTTTAACGCACACTTTTCCAGGGAGGCGATGCTTCATGCGTTTGAGCATGGAAGGAAGAGGATCACGAAGCGTCTGCGGCGTCTGTCTCCTGACGGCAGCTACCGTATGGCGGAATTTGCTGCGGCGAGAATCGGCCGTGAGGAGGACTGCTGGTGCGTGCTTGTCTTTCACGATGTCCATGAAGAATTTCTGATGGAGCAGCAGCTCAACGTGGAGATCAGCCAGCTTGCGACAGCGGCAAAAGCGGCGTACCAGATGCTCATCGCCGTCAATCTGACGCAGAATACCTATCACATGCTTGAATATGAGCGGTCTCAGGTTAAGAGGCCGGAGGATACAGGCTGTTTTGACGATCTGATCAAATTTGAACTGGACACGGTTCATCCTGACTACCGCAGTGAATTTATAGGAAAGTTCAGGCGCAGTGCACTCATAGATACGTATCTTGGCGGTGAGCGCATCGTGTCCATGGAAGTGCCTCATCTCGGGGCGGACGGAGTATATCACTGGAACTTCACACAGGTGGTCAGAGTGGAAAGTCCCCATACGGATGATCTGATCGAGATCACGCTTTCCAGAAATATCGATGAGGAACGGCGGATACAGGAAGAGACAATTGAAAAAGAGCGGAGAACAAAGCAGATATTGGAGGAGGCGCTTGAAAAGGCGGAGCGGACCGGCCAGGCCAAGAGTGATTTCCTCTCCAGGATGAGCCACGACATACGCACGCCGATGAATGCCATTATCGGAATGACAGAACTGGCCCTGATGAATACAGGCAATGAGGAGAAGATCAAGGAGTATCTGAAGACGATCGCCGGTTCCGGTGAGCGGCTGCTGTCGCTTGTCAACGAGGTGCTGGATGTGAGCAAGATCGAGAGCGGTACGTTTGAGCTGGCGGAAAAAGAGGCTGACCTCTGTGAACTGGTGGATGAAGTGGCAGAAATGTTCCGAGTGACGACAGAAAAGATGCATCAGACCTTTGTGGTCCATGTTGAAAAAGAGATACATGCAAGGGTGCTTGCAGACGCGGGCAGAATCAACCAGATACTTGTAAATGTACTGGCCAATGCATCCAAATATACGGAAGAGGGAGGGATGCTTTCTCTCTCCCTTCGGGAACTCAAAAAAGAGGAGAACCAGGTCGGCACGTACCAGTTTACGGTCGAAGATAACGGCATCGGTATGAAACCGGAATATGTAGAACATATATTTGAGCCTTTCAGCCGTGCGGATGACAGCCGGATAAGCAAAATCGCAGGCACAGGCCTTGGGATGACGATCGTCAGGAATCTGGTCTCTATGATGGACGGAGATATCCAGGTGGAGAGCGAGTACGGAAAAGGCTCAAAATTCATTATAACTCTGTATCTTACGAAGTGTGATGCGTCCGCGCTGACGAAACCGGCAGAAACGCACTGTGACAGCGAGATGTTTGCCGGACTTCGTGTGCTGCTCGTGGAGGACAATGAGCTGAACAGACAGATCGCCGGGGAGATGCTGAAGCTGCTCGGAGCACAGGTGGAATGCGCGGAAAACGGAGAACAGGCAGTGAACGCGGTATGTTCCCATCCGGCGCTCTATTATGACGTTGTCCTGATGGATGTGCGGATGCCGGTCATGAACGGGTATGAGGCCGCGAAAAAGATACGTGCTTGCGGAATGGAGCGGATCGAAGAGCTGCCGATCATCGCGCTGACTGCCGATGCATTTGCAGAGGATGTCAGAAAGGCGAGTCTGGCAGGCATGAACGGACATCTGTCAAAACCTGTGTCGATGGAGCAGCTGAAAAAAATACTATCCAACTGTACCGCGTGGAGACTCAGGAATGACAAAGCGTCCGGAATCGGCATGAAAACGGAAAAAAGGAAATAAATGCGGGGGATAACAGTGTGATACAAGAAGGAGACAGAACATTCGGCGGACATATAGAAGAGGCAAAAAAGCTGGCCAGCGCCCTTATGCATATGCATTACTGCGAAAATGATACAGAGGGCGTCACGGCCTGTTTCGCTCCTCAGATTTCCTGGCTTGGGGCGGGGGAAGAGGAATACGTTTCAGGGCGGGAGGCATGTGTGGAGCGGTTCTTAAATTACAAAGGCGCCATCCCCAAATGTAACATATCAGAAGAAGAATATGACGTCGTCTGTCCGGCAGACGGGGTCTATATAGTGACGGGGCGTATGTGGATCGAGACAGACCCGAGCGCCGGAATGTACCTGAGAGTGCACCAGCGGGTGACATACGTGTTTCAGGAGACAGAGGACGGACTGAAATGTGCGCATATCCACTGCTCAAACCCATACCAGGAGATGGTCGGCGGAGAGAAATTTCCGGATAAAATAGGAAAACAGTCCTATGAATATATTCAGGAGCAGCTTTCAAGTCTTGAGGAGGAAGTTAAACAGAGGAACCGGCAGCTGGAGGTGATCATGTCCTCCATTGCAGGGGGGCTTAAGATCAGCAATGACGACGATACATATTCCTTTGCCTTTGTCAGCAGAGAGGCGGCAGCTCTTTTCGGATACACGGTAGAAGAGTTCATGGAAGCGACCGGAGGCTCTGCGGTGGGAAACGTCTATCCTCCCGACCTGCCGAAGGCGCTTGCAGACTGTGCCGAGGCGTTTAAGGACGGCGGTCTCGTTTATTCGACCAAATACAGGGTACGCTGTAAAGACGGAAGCCTTAAATGGGTCATCGACAGCGGGAAAAAAGCCAGGGATGCGGACGGGAACTGGATGGTGAACAGTCTTTATCTGGATATTACACGGTCCGAGGAGGATGCGCAGCGCCTGAGAGAGCAGACCGGCCTTCTCACAAGTATTTACGAGACCGTTCCGTGCGGGATCATACGTTTTGTCAGGCACCGGGACAATAGTTTCAGTCTCATATCGCTGAACAGGGCGGTGATAGAGATCATGGGGTACGCCGACATGGAAACCGGGTGCAGAGACTGGCATGACGGCGTGATGGGCGCGGTCCTTAAAGAAGACCGGAAAGTTCTGTATGATATATACAGTATGCTCCAGGATGTGGGAGACCGCAGGGACTGCGAATACCGCGTGCGGCGTATGGACGGCTCCATCCGCTGGATGGACGGAACGAGTATGATCGTAGGGGTGACGCCTGACGGGGACGATATCCTGCAGCGGACAGTGGTAGATGCCACAGAGCGGAAAATACTGCAGCAGAGGCTTGACCGGGAGCATGAGATGTACCGGGTGGCGATGGAGGTCAGTTCAGCAGTGATGTTTGAATATCTGATGGACGAAGACAGGTTCATCAGTTATGAGCCGAGGACCGGACAGGGGGTCATCCGGAACGAGATCAGAGATTACTCGAAGGAGCTGCTGAAACATGAGATCGTACATCCGGACGATGTAGCTACGGTGATCGACAATATATGCAACGGACGTTCGGAAGTATTTGAGGTGCGCTGTTCTACGCCTGGGGGCCGTCCGGGTGAGTTTGTCTGGCACCGGGTGAACAGCAGGCTGATGACGGAGGAAGGCAGACCGGACCGGGTGGTGGGCGCTCTTAATAATATACACAAGATGAAATCGAAGCTGTCGGAGAGCAGTGAGCGTCTCCGCATGAATCAGTCCGCACTGCAGGCGATCAATGATGTATATGTCAGTATATTCTACGTGGATCTGCAGAAGGACAGCTACTATGCCGTACGTCTTCCGGAGGCCGGCAGGGGGAATACAATGGCGCGCACCGGCTGTTATTCCGAAGAGTTGTACGGCTATATCCTGCAGGATGTGGTTGACGCCGACAGAGGTAAAGTTGCCGATATATGTGAAAGAGACAGCATTCTCCGGGAACTTGCACAGCGAAATGGCCATCTGGAGGTAGAATTCAGGAACAGGACATCTTCGTACTGGATACGGATGGAAGTCCATCTGACGGCGGCGGGGGGCGGCAGCGGGAAGACTGCCATATTCGCGTTCCGCAATATCAGCGCGGAGAAGCAAAGAGATCTGGAATATTATGAGGAAGAGAAAAAAGCGAAGTGCGCGCTGGAAGAGGCATATGCGTCTGTGAACAGGGCGAATCAGGCAAAATCGGACTTTCTGTCAAGGATGAGCCATGATATCCGCACACCCATGAATGCGATCATGGGAATGGCGGAGATCGCCCGCAACAGTACGGGGGATGAAAAACGTATTGCGGACTGCCTGTCCAAGATCGATCTCTCCGGCAGACATCTTCTCGGACTGATCAATGAAGTGCTCGACATGTCCAAGATAGAGTCCGGGAATATGAGTCTAAGTGAGGATGTGATCGTGCTGGACAGCTTTCTCAGGGAAGTGTCGGAGATAGTCAGACCGGACGTTGAACAGAAAAGCCAGCATTACACGGTGACGAGGAAAGAAGGAAAGCACAGCGCAGTGTATGGTGATACAGTAAGACTGAAACAAATATTGATCAATCTCCTCTCAAATGCAGTGAAGTATACGCAGGAGGGCGGTCATATATCGGTCAGTCTGGAGGAGAAACTGTCAGGTGAAAGAGGAGTGGGCTGTTTTGAATTTGTCGTGGAGGACGACGGGATCGGTATGTCAAAAGAGTTTATCGACAAACTGTTCCTGCCTTTTGAGCGCGCGGAAGACTCTCGCGTCAGTCAGATTCAGGGAACAGGGCTTGGCATGGCGATCACCCTGAACCTTGTCCAGATGATGAACGGAACGATACAGGTGGACAGCAGGCTCGATGAAGGCACGAAGTTTACGGTCACCGTATACTTAAAGTTCGTACAGGCAAAAGGCGTTCCGGAGAGCGGGAAAAAGGAAGACAGGAGCCGTCCGGTACGTGAGTTTGCGCCGGGGATGCGTGTTCTTCTTGCGGAAGACAATATGCTGAACCGGGAGATCGTGGTGGATCTGCTTTCTATGAACGGTATTGCGGCGGATTGTGCCGTCAACGGAAAAGAGGCGGTGGATACGTTCATTGCCAGGCCTCCGGGTACATATGCTCTTATCCTGATGGACATACAGATGCCGGTCATGGACGGGTACAGCGCCGCAAGAGCAATAAGAAGCCTCTCCGCTGCGGGGGGAAGACCGGATGCCGCGGACATACCGATCATCGCACTTACGGCCAATGCTTTTGTGGATGATGCTTACCGGGCGAAGCAGGCCGGGATGAATGAGCATGTGACGAAGCCGCTGGAGATCGGGCGGCTGCTGGATATCATGCATCAGCTGACGGATCCGCCGGATTGGATATGACAATGCTGCCGCTGTGATAATAAATATCACAGCGGCAGCTCTACGTTCCGCAGGTTGAACAATATGGCCCGGCGGCGTATGATAAACCTATCAGAAAAAGAAAGAGGTAATATCATGAGTTATGTCACAGGAAGTATAATAAAGGAATTAAGGGAAAGAAAAGGATATACGCAGAGACAGCTGGCAGAATCTGTATGTGTCAGCGATAAGACCGTATCAAAGTGGGAGACGGGAAAGGGGCTCCCGGATGTGGGCATCATAACAGAGCTTGCCTCTGCGCTCGGCGTCTCTCTGGCAGAACTTTTGAACGGAGAATATGCTGAGAACAGGAATCGTTCGGGAAACATGAAAAAAATATCATTCTACGTATGTCCGCTCTGCGGAAATGTGATACAGGCCATGGGAAACGGCTCTTACAGCTGCTGCGGAATTCTCCTGCCGGCGATGGAGCCAGAAGAGGAATGTGCGGGGCATGAGATACAGGTGCGGGATATGGACGGGGAATTCTATGTCTGCATGGAACACGAGATGGACAAAACACATTATCTTTCATTTCTTGTCTATGCCACCTCGAGTCACGTGCAGTTTGTCAAGCTGTATCCGGAGCAGAGCGCGGAGGCCAGATTCACGAAGCGGGGACATGGATTCATCTATGCCTGCTGCAACAGGCACGGACTGTACAGAAAGAACGTGTGAGCAGGGATAACAGAAGCCCGTGAAAGAGGAAATTTCTTCCGTCACGGGCCTGGATCTCAGTCTCTGTCTTCGGTCGTCTCCCTGCGTATCAGGACGGGCGTGATCATCTTGTGGACCGGTTCCCTTAAAGGGGCAGGTCTTCTTTTTTTTCGCTCGTCCATCTGTGTCACAAGAAGGCTTACTGCCTCGAAGGCGATCTTGTCGATCTGCTGTCCGACTGTACTGATCGGTATGACCGCCTCTTTTGAGACGGGCGATCCGTCATAACCGATGATAAGAAAGTCATCGGGGAGTGTTCCGTACTTTCGGACGATAAGGTTGAGCAGGATATTGGCGTGGGTGTCATTGGAGATGAAGATCCCCTTTTTAAGTCCGGAATACTCCTGTTCCAGTTCAGAAAGAATGCTGCGAAGATGCATGCTTGCAGATTCGTGGGTACGTTCCATTTCATGTATGATGATACGATGGTTTAAGTGATTGTCTTCACAGAAATCTTTAAATCCGCGGATACGGTCGTAGGCGGGAATATCCTCGGATGTGGGGGTGTTGATATGTATAAGAACATCACAGTTATGGCGCGCAAGGAGGCTCGTAGCCTGTATGGCCCCCATATAGTTGTCTGTGTTCACACTGTTAACGTGCCTGTCTTCCCTCTCGATCGTAACGATGGGGATCTGCAGGGACGCCAGCTCTATGGAAGGAATGGTGTGGCTTAAGATGATCATGCCCTCTATCTTATAAGCGAGCAGTTCCTGGATATACCGGCGTTCTGTCTCCTCATTTTCGTTTCCCACAAAGACCAGGAATTTGTAGCCAAAGGTTTCGTAAGTGGACAATATCTGATTCAGTATCTCCGAATAGTAATGCAGAAACAGATTGGGGACGATGATGCCGATAAATTCCGTTTTACCGCTTGCGAGTATGCGGGCTACTTTATTTTCTTTATAATTGAGTTTCTCCAGTGCGTCTGAAATGATCGCCTGGTTTTCCACGGTCAGGGAATTGGGATCATTGAAGTATCTGGAGATCGTTGTTTTGGAAAAGTTGGTGTACTTCGCGATATCGGCGAAGGTTACGTTCTTGCTCTGTGCCATAATATCCCTCGATTTTAAGTATTTATTCTTCATACAGTATAACAGAGTTTAAACAGTAAGGCAACAAGTAATCAGTTAAGTAACCGGTTTTGTAATATATACACAAGGGAGAGCTGGAAAATTAAGTAAATATAACGAAATTAAAGGATTGAATTGACGTTTTGGAAAGCTGGTGGTATGATTAAATCATAAAGTAACCGGTTACTTTACCGGTTACAGTGTTTAACTGAGGCAGGCAGATAACACAGGACAGAATATATTCTTGTCATCTGCGGGATTAATTTTGGAGGAATAGTTTTATGAGAAGGAGATTAGTTAAAAAAGCAGTGTCGCTCAGCGTGGCAGCCGCACTGGCGGCGCTTACGCTGACGGGCTGCAGGTTTGGTTTTGCCAGTGACCCGGACGACCCGAACGAGACGGAAAAGGAAGAGCCGATCGACACATCTGTGGATTCTTTCCAGTACGATGCATCGCTGAACGGAACAAATATCACCCTTTTAAATTCTAAAGGGGAGATACAGGTTGCGCTGGAGAAGATGGCGGATGCATTCGAGGAAAAGTCAGGAGTCCATGTAGAAGTCATGCCTGTCACAGAGGGGGATTCTCCCTACACGAAGGTCGTAAGCCTGTACAACTCAGGAACTCCGCCGACGCTGTCCATTCTGGATACGACAGACGTCATTGCATTGGCAGAAGAGAAAGCGGCCGATCTGTCCGGAGAAAAGTGGACCGAAGAGGCGGCAGATTATCTGACAGAGGTAAATGGAAAGGTATACAGTTTTCCGCTCTGTATTGAGGGCAGAGGCATCATTTATAATAAGAAAGTGATCGACGACGCCCTGGGAGAGACATTTGATCCGGATTCGGTCAGATCTCTGAAAGAGTTTACAAAGCTGCTTGACAGGCTGGTGGATGCAGGGGTTGAAAGACCTGTCTCCATGGCCAAGGAAGACTGGTCGCTCGGGGCGCATCAGCTGCAGTACATATATGAAACATATGACGGGACTTCGGAAGGCGCAGAAAAAGCGATAGAGGACATCAAAGATGGAAAGCTCGATCTGGAAAGCTATGACCGTATGGGCCAGTTCCTCGATATGTTCGACGTGCTGAAAAAGTACAATGTGGCAAAGGGAGACCCGCTGGGGGCGGATTATGACGAGATGGCGATCGATCTGGTGGACGGCAAGACGGCCTTCTGGTTCAACGGCAACTGGGCATGGCCGAACCTTGCGGACGCAGGCGCCGGCAATGAGGACGATTATGGTTTCCTTCCCTACTTTATGAACAATGACAGTGATGATTTTGTAAACGGAAAGATACAGGCATCCCCGTCAAAGCAGGTGATGCTGGATGGACAGCTGGCCACGCAGAAACAGCAGGCGGCGGCCAGAGAGTTCCTCAACTGGATCGTGTATAGTGAGATCGGGCAGCAGATGCTTGTAAAGACATGTAATGTGATTCCTCCGTTCCGGAATAATCCGTATGAACCGTCGGATCCTCTGAGCCGGGACATATATGAGAAAGTCCATTCACAGGAGACGTTCAATGCGTCGGCCATTGTGCCCAATGACCACTGGGCAGTGCTCGGGGCGGCCATGCAGAAGTATCTGGCAGACAGAAGCGGCAGGGATGAACTGACGGAAGCTGTTCAGAAATACTGGGAAGACCAGGAATAGGAAAGAAGGGTGGATTATGAGAGCGAAAGGAAAAGGAAAAGATTTCTGTATGTTTGCACTGCCAGGTATGTTCTGCTTTTTTGCAGTAGTCATAATACCGTTTGTCTACGGTATATATCTGACGCTGACGGACTGGAACGGTGTGGCTGAAATTAAGAACTTTGTAGGGTTTAAGAATTTTCAGGGAGTTGTAAAGGATGAGCAGTTCTGGACGTCACTGCTGCTGACATTTAAATATGTCATACTCGTTGTAGTGCTCGTCAATGTGATCGCATTTCTTCTGGCGTACCTGCTGACGAGAGGGATCAAAGGGCAGAACTTCTTCCGGGCGGGATTTTTTACGCCAAACCTGATCGGAGGTATCGTGCTTGGGTACATCTGGCAGTTTGTATTTTCCAGAGTGTTTGTCAATATAGGGGAGTCCACGAACTGGGAACTGTTCGGGGTATCGTGGCTGTCAGATCCTACGAAGGCGTTTATTGCTCTTGTGGTAGTGTCCGTGTGGCAGCTCTCAGGTTATATGATACTCATATATGTGGCCGGTTTTATGGGACTGAGCGAGGATGTGATGGAGGCGGCCAGTATCGACGGCGCAACCGGTTGGAAGAAGATGAAGAGTATTGTGATGCCGCTTATGATGTCGTCTATAACCATCTGCCTGTTTCTGACATTGTCCCGGGCGTTTATGGTATATGATGTCAATCTTTCACTGACTGCCGGCGCGCCGTACGGAACGACAGAGATGGCGGCCATGCACGTATATGAGAAGGCGTTCACGTCCAGACAGTTTGGCGTAGGGCAGGCGGAAGCGTTGATCCTCTTTGTGATCGTTGCCTGCATCAGCGGTCTGCAGGTATATCTGACAAAGAAGAAGGAGGTTGAGGCATAATGAATAAAAGTTCAATAGGCGGAACGAAAAAGAGAACGGCCAACATACTGGCAATGGCGATCCTCGTGATCGTATTTATCGCATATATGTTTCCGTTTCTCATGGTTGTGATCAATTCTTTGAAAGAAAAGAGAGATATCATCAAGAGTCCGTTTTCGTGGCTCTTTACGATAAAAGGCCTGTCATTTGACAACTTTGAGAAGGCATTTACACAGATGGATTTCCTCAATGCATTCAAGAACTCCTTGATCGTTACCGTATCGGCAACACTTCTTGTAACACTGTTTGCGGCTATGCTGGCGTATTATATCGTGCGTCATAACAACGCAGTGTCAAAGATCACGTTCGCCCTCATGGTGGCATCCATGATCATACCGTTCCAGGCCATCATGATCCCGCTCGTCAGCATCTATGGCGGCGCTTTGAACATGCTGAATCACAGGCTGACTTTGATATTCATGCATACAGGGTTTTCCATGGCCATGTCCGTGTTCATGTTCCACGGCTTTATAAAAGGCAGCATTCCGATCGCTTTGGAAGAAGCGGCCTACATAGACGGCTGTACACGGTCACAGACATTTTTTAAGATCGTATTTCCGCTGCTGAAGCCGATCATATCCACTATGATCATATTGAATTCACTGGCCTTCTGGAATGACTTCCTGCTGCCTTCGCTTGTGCTTTCAGACAAGAAGCTTCTGACACTGCCATTGTCGACCTACAGCTTTTATGGGACATATTCCGCAGACTACGGGACGATAATGGCCGGGCTGCTGCTCTGTGTGATACCGATCGTGATTCTGTATGTTTTACTGCAGAAGCAGATCATCGGCGGTGTCGTTGCAGGCGCGGTAAAATAAAAAGGGGACAGGTATATTATGATAAGAGACGTATTACATTTGAAAGCACCGGGGAACTGGCTCAACGACCCCAATGGATTTATCTACTATAAAGGAAAATACCACGTCTTCTTTCAGCAGTTTCCATATGCTCCGGTGTGGGGAACGATGCACTGGGGGCATGCCGTAAGCGAGGACCTGATACACTGGGAACACCGGAAAACAGCGGTGTTCCCGACAAAGGACTATGACCGTGACGGTGTCTTTTCCGGAAGCGGCATTGAGAAGGACGGAAAGCTGTATCTGTATTACTCCGCAGTCAGATATGAGGCGGAGGAGGAAGAGAACATACATCTGGCAAAAGACGGGCGGTTTGTGACGAGCCAGGCCATGCTCATCTCAGACGACGGAGAACAGTTTGACAATTTTGCGGGGAAAAAACAGATCATCCCCGTGAGCCGCGACAGCAGAACAGCAGATGCGAGAAACACGCGAGACCCGAAGGTGTGGCGGGGTAAAGAACAATTTTATATGATTCTCGGAAGCACGCTCAATGACAGGACCGGACGTGTACTTTTCTATAAGAGCAAAGATGCGCAGAAATGGGAATATGCCGGACAGTACCAAAACGATGCATATGGAACGGTGATAGAGTGCCCGGACCTGTTTGAGACAGGCGGAGCCTGGGTATTTGCAGGATGTCCCATGGGTATTATGAATGACGGCCTTGCCTATACGGATCAGGCCGTATGCGCGCTGGCTGATTTCCGCGAGGAGGACTGCCGCCTGAAGCTGCCTGAAACATATCAGTTCATAGATTACGGGCTGGACCTTTATGCGCCTCAGACGAATGTGGACGCAGAGGGGCGGCGCGTCATGATCGCATGGATGAGAATGCCGGAACCGGTTGTCTCCGGGGAGGACGAACGGGGTGAATGGATTGGAATGATGTGCCTCCCCAGAGTGGTGGAAGTGTCGGACGGCCACATTTATTTCCGGGTGCATCCGCAGGTGAAGCAGCACTTTACGAGCGTGGTCTCTCCGGGGGATGAGGCTGACTTTAAAGAGCCGTTTTATGTGAGGGCCGTACTGGAGGAAGGAAGAGGGCTCGATATCGGCGGCTACCGGATATGGGCAGAAGACGGATGTATCAGGACGGACAGAAGCCGGGTATTCCGGGGGCTTGAGGGTTACCGTACCACATGCTGCACACCTCCTCTGAAAGGGGGATGTAAGCTGGATGTCTTTGTGGAACCGAATCTCATCGAAGTGTTTGTAAACGACGGCGAGTATGTCATAAGCAATATTGTGTATGGACTGGACGGAACGATGATAAAAGAGATGTAAAACGGGGATGCCGGCAGGCTTATAGCGGGCCGCGGACAATGCAGGATAAAATCTGCGCTGTCCGCGGTCTTTTTGTTGCGCCTTCCATACCGCCGGCATATGCTAAGAACAACAGACATTCAGGTTGGGAGTTCTATGCAGATTCATGTAGTAACAGAAGGAGAGAATATTGACGGCATCGCGGCGGCGTATGGTGTGGAGGTGTGGCAGCTTATTTACGACAACCAGCTCGTATATCCATACAGACTGGCGGTCGGGCAGGCGCTGCTCATCCAGACAGGGGCGCGCAGGCCGGGCAGAAATATATATGTGAATGGTTATGCCTATCCCTTTGTGAGCAGATGGGTGCTCCAGCAGACACTGCCGTTTTTGTCGGAACTTTCTATATTTTCCTATGGATTTACGGCAGAGGGGGCGCTCATACCGCCGCTTCTCGATGAAAGATGGATGATACGCGAGGCGGCTCGGTTCGGCACCGAGGCTGTCCTGACACTGACGCCGCTCGGACCGGACGGCCGGTTTAATAACCGCCTTATCAGTGCTGTCGTACACGATGAGAGCGCCTCAGATCTTCTTATCTCGAACCTGCTGCAGGTGATGAGAGAAAAAGGCTACAGGGGGCTTGATATTGATTTTGAATATATACTGGCCGACGACAGGGACGCTTTTACCGGATTTGTCCAAAAGGCGGCGGAGGCTGTGCGCGCGGACGGGCGCTGGCTTTCTGTTGCCCTGGCGCCGAAGACGTCGGAAGAACAGAGGGGGCTTCTGTATGAAGGCAAGGATTACCGTGCGCTCGGAGAGGCGGCGGATCATGTGCTTCTCATGACTTATGAGTGGGGATATACTTACGGGCCGCCAATGGCAGTGGCGCCGCTGCCCCAGGTGCGGGCTGTGGTAGAGTATGCCGTCACAGCCATTCCTGACTGGAAGATCAGTCTCGGAATCCCGAACTACGGATATGACTGGCCCCTTCCGTATGAGCGGGGCGTTACGCGGGCCGAAACGATCGGGAATGTCCAGGCGGTGCAGCGTGCCATAGAGAAAGGCGCAGTCATACGGTTCGACGAGACGTCGCAAAGCCCCTATTATAACTATGTGGAAGACGGCACGGAGCATGAGGTCTGGTTTGAAGATGTGCGGAGTCTTCAGGAAAAGTTCGGCCTCATAACGGAGTATGAACTCCGGGGATGCGGATACTGGCAGATCATGCAGTGGTTCAGAGCCAACTGGCTGCTTCTGAGGGATAATTTTTATATACTGAAATAGCTGTATTCCATATTATGGGAGAAAATAAAGTGCCGATACGGATGTACAGAACTGAAAAAATGAGTTATGATTGAATTATTACGTAAACCTTTTAAATACGGTTTATTTTATGGGTGGAAAGGGGCTTATCATGTCTGGAGACAACAAACAGCAAAGAAAGATCATCACTATAATACTGTCGGTAGCGCTGGCCCTTTTGGGAATATTTTCTTTTATATCGATTCAGAAACTGCAGGGGAACGCCCGGGTCATTAATTACGCGGGCGTAGTCAGGGGAGGCACGCAGAAGCTTGTAAAAGAAGAGCTTCAGGGCTCCCCGGACGATAAACTTATGGAACGTCTCGACAAGATCATAGAGGAACTTCTTACAGGAGAGGGGGAACACGGACTCATCCGTCTGAATGACACAAAATTTCAGGAGCTTATGACACAGATGCAGGAAAGCTTTAGTGTGCTGAAGGAGGAGATCGGCCGCGTGCGGCAGGGCGCGGATAAGAGCCGGCTGTACAGCCTGAGCCAGGAATACTTTGAGCTGGCGGACCAGACGGTGTCGGCGGCAGAGACGTACTCGGAGAAGAATGCCCGGATAGCGGAGAGAGGGTTTATGGTGCTTGCCGTGATCTTTATTTTTGTGGCCGGTTTCTTCATATGGTTTGGCTCTGTCCAGAATAAAAGGCAGAAGGAGATCCAGGAAGCGGAAGATGAAAACCGTCTGAAAAGGGAGCATTTGGACAAAATGGCAAAGGAACTACAAGTTCCGATCAATGAGATATCTGAGCTTATCTATGTGGCGGATGTGGAAAATTATGACCTTCTGTTTGTCAATGAAGCAGGGAAAAAGAACTTTCAACTGGATGACATCAGCGGAATCAAGTGCTACAAGGCGCTGCAGGGGCAGGATGCTCCGTGTTCTTTCTGCACGAACGCACTGCTCAAACCGGGAGAAAATTACAGCTGGGAGACGACCAATCAGCTTACAAACCGCCATTACATACTGAAAGACAGATTGATAGAATGGGATGGGAAAAAGGCCCGTCTGGAGATCGCGTTTGACATGACGCAGATGGAGAACGAGAGACAGAAGCTTAAATATGCCCTGGATGTGGAAAATATGGTGATGGAATGTATACGTGTGCTTTATCAGGGGCGTGATATCGTCAAGGCGATGAACCAGGTCCTAAAGCAGCTCGGCAGCTTTCTGCAGGCGGAGCGGTCCTATATATTCAGTATAAAAGACGGGAAGATGTATAATGAATTTGAATGGTGTGCACAGGGAGTGGAGCCGGAAATAGACAATCTTCAGGAACTTCCGGTCTCTTTGATCGAACGCTGGCGCCCGGCCTTTGAAAAGCAGGAATGTGTGGTGATCGAGAATCTGGAAGAGTACCGGGAAAGTTCACCAAAGGAATATGAGACACTGGCCGCTCAGGGGATCAGCAGCCTTGTGGCTGCGCCGATGGAGAAGGACGGAGTGGTCATAGGATATCTGGGAGTGGATAATCCACCGGGAGAGAGGCTGCTGAATATTGGGGCCCCGCTTCAGACGCTCTGTTATTTTATCCTTCTCACTTACAGAAGGGCAGAAAATGAGCAGCAGCTGTCCCGGCTGAGTTATCACGATACACTCACTTCGTTTTATAACCGCAACCGGTTCATGAAAGATCTGGAGGCTCTGCAGGAAAGTAAAAGTTCTGTCGGCATTATATATCTTGACGTGAATGGGTTGAAAGAAGTCAACGACAGGCGCGGACATGCTGAGGGTGACCGCATGCTTGTGCGGGCGGCTGATAAGATGAAAGTGATATTCAGGAAGGAAGACTGTTACCGTGTCGGCGGTGATGAGTTTGTCATAATCTGTACAGACATTCCGAAAGAGAAATTTGAAGATAAGACGGCGGAGTTAAAACGGATCTTTGAGGGCGACAGCCGGTGCAACGCCGCCATCGGCAGCCAGTGGGCGGGTGAATTCCAGAATATCAATCAGATCGTGGCAAAGGCGGATGCCATGATGTACGAAGATAAGAAAGAGTTCTACAGAAAGAGCAGGAAAGGGAACCGTTACCGTCATCACAGCGATGAGATACTGCAGCTTGCCGACCCGCGCATCCTTAAGCAGGAGATAGACCGGAAGAGATTTGAAGTCTATCTGCAGCCAAAGATATCCTCGGCCGACCGCACGCCGGTAGGCGCAGAGGCTTTGATCCGTTACCGCTCCGATGACGGAACGATGGTTCTGCCCGGAAACTTCCTGCCTCTTCTCGAGGAAGCCAGATCGGTGAGCCAGATCGACTTTTATGTGTTTGAATTTGTCTGCTCTCAGATGGAAGCGTGGGCAAAGGAAGGGAAAAAAGCCTCCCCGATATCTGTCAATTTTTCACATCATTCACTTCGGCAGCCGTCTTTTACAGAACGGCTGAAGGAAATATGCCGGAAATACGCGATACCGCCGACACTGATAGAGCTGGAGATCACAGAAAAGGCAGGCGATGTCACCGATACAGAAATGCGCAGACTGATCGCCGGACTTCGGAGCGAAGGATTTGGCGTAACTCTTGACGATTTCGGGACCGACCATGCCGACCTTGCGCTGCTGTCAACAACAGAATTCGACGTGCTGAAGCTGGACCGCAGCATGGTGAAAGACATAGCCGAAAACAGTAAGACGCAGGAAATCGTGAGGACCATTGTGGAAAGCTGTAAAAAGACGGGGATAAAGCTGGTGGCAGAGGGAATTGAAGAGGAAGAGCAGCTCCTGGCACTTGGAGACTGCGGGGTCGAGTATGTTCAGGGCTATCTGTTCAGCGTGCCTATTCCGATCAGGGAATATGAGAATGAATATTTGTAAGAGAGAGATACAGAGATGATGAATGCAGATGATATTTTTGCGGCGTTAAGAGTGGCAGGCACCTGTATCGTATTTGCCTGCTTTATATTTATTCCGTTGAAGAGCCGGTTCCGGTACGGGAATGTAAGGACGGCGCTGTGGGTGTCGGCGCTCATAGTGGTCACGGTCGTTACGACGCTTTTATTTCTGCTTCCCGGTCATCTGTTCACCGAATACAATATCCTGGGCATTGCGCTCTGGTTCTGTCTGGCCGTGGCTGTGTTCAGGATCACGATAGAGAGCAGCGGCTTTGAGCTTCTGTTCATCGTGCTTGTCACTTTGAATCTGTATGTGAACATTATGGCGATCACGAAGTCGATCGTGTCTCTGCACTTGAAAGAGATGCCGGAGGCGGCAGCCCAGATGCTCGTCTCATACGGGGTGACTCTTTTTTATGTGCCTCTGCTTTGGATCCTTCTGGTCCGTTTTTTCAGACGGATCGTTGAACTGAATATTTCACGTTCCTTCTGGCGGGTCATCTGGATGATACCGGCGCTTACTTATATAGTATTTTATGTAAAGATCGTGGGAGATTTCTGGAAGCGGCCTGTTCATATAGAGAAGGGGGATGTGCTGTTCAGTGTGCTCTGGTCGTTTATCACATACGCTTTCTTTTTTGTCACACTCGTAATGCTTCTTCAGGCATACAAAGGTATCGCCGCGATGGAGGAGACGAAGCTTATCGCTTCCCAGCTCCAGATGCAGGAGGAAAAGTATGAAAGCATGATCGAGCATATGGAAGATACAGCGCGGCTGCGGCACGACTGGCGCCATCATCTGCTCGTCATCGCCGGGTTTGCGGACAGCGGCAGTGTTGAGGGGCTGCGGGAGTATCTTAAGCAGCTTGCGCCGGTGTATATGGCGGATACAGACACAACGCTCTGTGAGAATCATGTGGCGGACGTCATACTCAGACATTACAGAACGCTTGCAGATGACGCCGGAATAAAGATACGCATACAGGCAGATATTCCGGAAGGTATACATATCGGGGAGACGGATCTTGGCAGCGTGCTCGGCAATCTGTTGGAAAATGCACTGCACGCATGCAGAGGCCGGCAGACAGGTGAGAGAGAAATTGAAGTAAAAGCAGCTGTAAAAGGCAGCCAGCTTGTGATCATGCTCAGGAATACGTACGAGAACAAGATCGTGGAAAGGAAAGGGCGGTACTTATCCACGAAGCATGAAGGAGAAGGCAGAGGAATCGCCTCGGTGAAACGTGTCGTGGAGAAATACCGCGGTATGGTGCATGTTGCATACGATGAGCGGTTTTTTAATTTTACACTTTTTATGAACCTGGAGGAACAGAAACGTTCTGCTCCTGGATCCAGAGAACAGTATCTTTAAGAGTAGAACGTATATCCCGGGGCGTATAGCCGAGACAGGAGGTCGCCTTGTCATGGGAAAAGCGGTCGTTGCTTTTCAAGGTGTAGAGAGAATATTTAGTGTACAGCGGCCGCCTGTTTTTCATGCGGGCCCACTGCCGTATGACCGGACACGCTGCCCTGGCTGCCCAAGCAGGCAGAACCGGGAGGCGGCGTCCGCCGGTAAGATCCCGTATGATATGTAGGATCTCCCGTATTTCATAATGCCGGTTGGACAATATGTAGCATTCCCCGGTTCTTCCTTTTTCCAGCGCGAGAAGGCAGCCTGCGGCAACGTCCCGCACATCTACAAAATCATATCCTCCGTTGACGCAGGCAGGAAGCAGCCCGCTCATATAGTCTTCTACGAGCTGCATGAGGTAACTGCCGGAGACCGCGTCCGGGCCAAGCATGCCGGAGGGGTGGACGATAACTGCGTCCATCCCTTTTTTTACTGAGTTGAGAACAGCCTGCGACGCTTCTGCCTTTGTCCTGGCATATCCTCCGCGTACTTCCCGCGGCGAAAACCGGGATACTTCCTGAAGCACGCAGAGGCTGTTTTTCTCGGGGATGGCGTGTACAGAGCTTACATAGATAAGCCGCTTTATTTTGTACTCGGCGCAGAGGGAGAGAACATTCTTTGTTCCGCTGACATTTACATCGTACACATGCGCGGAAAGCTCCCATGAAATGTCCACGATACCGGCTGCGTGTATGACATACGTTTCGGCGCCGTCTGTATTGAGGAACAACGGGCGGAGGCTTTCTCTGTCTCTGACATCCCCTTTTGTGTAACAGACGTTTTCAAAGAGCTGTTTCGTGTCGCCGGGCAGGATCAGTCCTCTGACCTCGGCGTCTGTGCCGAGGAGAAGGCGTATGACTGCCCTGCCGAGATGGCCGTTGGCCCCTGTTATGATATATATTTTTTTCATAGATGACACCTCCAAAAAAACAGACACGGTGTTGGATATCTTTCATATATGTATTATAATATATTATATACAGGGTAACAATGGACAGCTTGAAGCCGGGGGGCCGGATTTTGTACATTCAGGGCGCGTTGTGTATGATACTGTACAGATTCCGTTAAATGAAAGAAAGAGAAGGTGAGAGATTGAGTAAAAATGATTACCGCACAAGAGTGACAAAAATGCTCATCAGAGAAGCGTTTACCGCACTGCTTAAGAGCAGGCCCATTCAGAGTATCACTGTGAAGGAGCTGTGCGGGAAGGCAGGTATCAACAGAGGCACATTCTATGCCCACTATACGGATATCTATGATCTGCTTGATAAGATGGAAGATGAAATGACGGCTGATTTCAGAAAGGCGCTGGAACCTCTTCTGGACTCCGGGGAAAAGGAGCTGACTCCGCTTAACTTTACGACAGGTGTGTTCCAGTGTCTGAAGGATAATGCGGATATATGTACAGTGACGCTTGGCCCGTACGGAGACAAGGAGTTTGCCGCCCGTCTGATCCAGATCGGGCAGGAGAACTGCGTGGAGACATATACCCGTTACTTTGAGGGAGCCACACCGGAACAGATAGAGTATTTTTACGCATTTGTAAGCGCAGGGTGCATCGGCGTGCTGGAGAAATGGCTGGCGGAGGGGATGGCAGGCAGCGCCCAGGATATTGCGGCGATGACGGAGGATATCATGATGTCGGGGATCGGATTCTTAAAAAATAAAGGCAGCCGTCATATTTAGCGCGGCTGCCCCTTTGTCTTTCTCCTTGACACTTTGCGCACACAGCGCCAGCATAGTATGACGGCCAATGTGATGAGCAGGAAGCGGGTCAGGGAAGCGTAAGCCTGCAGGTAAGACTGGATCGTATCCCAGGAAGAGCCCATAAAGGCGCCGAGCGACACGAGAAATATGTTCCAGACAGTGCTTCCGGCCACGGTATAAAAGAGGAAGAGAGGCAGTCTGATACCTGCCATACCGGCCGGAACAGAGATGAGACTGCGGATGATCGGGACACAGCGGCCGAACAGAATCGCCTTTTGCCCGTGCTTTTCAAACCAGCCGGTCGTCTTCTCCACGTCCTTTTTTTCAAAGCCGAGCCGCCGCAGCGCTTTTGTGTTCAGAAGAGCTTCCAGCCGGGACGGCGTGAGCAGACAGCCGGCTTCGTACAGTATCATGGCGCCTAAAGTGGAGCCGAGGGTGGAGAACAGCACGACACCGGGTATGGTCATTTCTGTGCATGTAGTCATAAATCCGCCAAAAAAGAGTATGACCTCCGAGGGAATTGGTGGAAATATATTTTCGACTATGATCAGAAAACAGATGCCGAGATAACCAAATTGATTCATGACTTGAATAACAAATTCCTGCATATAATTGACCTGCCATTGATTGATCTACCAAATATATATGACGGGGCAGGCAAGGACAATTACACTTTCTTTCCCGGGCGCGCGCCGGGCGGGAAAAAAGCACCGTGACATTCCGGCGGCAGGATGATAATATATAGAAGGATGTGAACGTAAAACGTGATGGAGAGAGAGGTACTAAGATGAGACAGGCCGCGTTGTTTTTTGATATTGACGGAACTTTACTGAGCGAGGTGACAGGAGAGATACCTCAAAGTACAATGGATGCGCTCCATGCTGCAAGAGAGAACGGGCATCTTACCTTCATTAATACCGGAAGGACATACGGAAGTCTGCCGCCTGAGATCGTGCGGCTTAAGATGGACGGCTATCTGTGCGGCTGCGGCACTTATCTCTTATATAAGGACAGGGTGCTGCTGGAAAACCATATTCCAAAAGACAGAGGGACCGAGATCATCGACTGCATAAAAAAATGTAATGTAGAAGGCCTGTGCGAGGGAACGGAGGACGTATACTTTTCCAACAGGATCTCGCGTTTTGAACAGATAGAGAGTATGAGGAGATATTTTGCCGGTGCGGGCCTTGGGCTTGAACGTGCGATGGAGGATAAGAATTTTATATATGACAAGCTGCTTGTGTATACGGACAGCCACAGCGATAAAGAGACGTTTCTGGATTTTATAAAAGGAGACCTGGAGGCGATCGACAGGGGACAGGGCATTTACGAGTGCGTGCAGAGACAGTTCAGCAAGGCGACAGCCATTCAGTGCATCATGGACTGCATTGGCTTTGAAAAGGAGCAGGTATATGTGTTCGGAGACAGCAGCAACGACCTGTCCATGTTTCAATTTGCGGAGCATGCGGTCGCCATGGGCAGACACGATGCGGTCCTTGAGCCGTACACAGAACATATCACTGATAAAGTGGAGGAAGACGGGATCAGCCGTGCGATGGAGCATTATGGACTTATATAAGGCAAAGAAGACGGCGGGGATCCTGGGAAGGCTGACGGCCGTTTTTCTCCTTTTGAATATATGCATATTTACTGCGGTATTCCGAAGGCCGAAAAGAAGATGGAAGAAACATACATATGACTGTGCCGTCGTCTGCGGTTATTATGCAGAAGAAGACGGGAGTCCGTCCCCCTTCATGAGAACCAGGGTAGAAAAAGGGGCCGGGCTGCTGCGGGAAGGAAAGGTAAAGGCCCTTCTGCTGAGCGGAGGCGCCGTGTCCAATTCTCATGTGGAGGCGGAAGTTATGAGGGATCATGCTCTTAAGCTCGGTGTGCCGGCGGACGTGATCTATACGGAGCCGAGGTCAGTAAGCACCTATCACAATATGAAGTATTCCAAGGCACTCATGTCGGAGAATGGCTTAAAAGACTGTGTTGTCGTTACAAACGGCTGGCATCTGAGGAAGGCGGACCATTATGCGGGGAAGTTCCGTATGGACCACGTCATGTGCAGGGCGGACGATCCCACGGGACAGACATGGCGCACAAAAATCATGCTTTACATAAAGACGTGGTGGAATATGTACAGAAACCTGTTCAGAGGATATCATTAAGGGACTGTTCTGTGCACGATGCCGTGTGATCCACATATATTGATTTAAAAGACAGTTTTGAGGATTGCAGATGTTTTATGTGAAAGCAAAAGACGGGGTCAAGCTGGCGGTATATGTATATAATCCGGAATGCACGGAGACCGTATTTTTAGTGCATGGCTGGCCTTTGTCCCATTTGATGTATGAGTATCAGATCCCGCTGCTCGTTAAGAATAATTACAGAGTCGTACTTATGGATCTGAGAGGCTTTGGAAATTCGGATTCTCCTGCCTGTGGTTATGATTATGATACGCTTGCGGATGATGTGTACAGAGTGGTCAGGGCGCTCAAACTGTACCGCTTTGTCCTGACCGGATTTTCCATGGGCGGGGCCATTGTGCTGCGTTATATGAAGAATTACCGTTCCTACGGCGTGAAGAAGCTGATACTGCTTGCGGCTGCCGCGCCGTGCTGGACGAGGAGAGCAGGATTTCCGTACGGACTCACGAGAGAGTATGTAGACGGGCTTATATGCCAGGCTGAGACGGACCGGCCGCAACTTGCGCGCGATTTCAGCCATGACCAGCTTTTTGCCAGCTGCCAAAGCGGCGCGGTGAAGGACTGGTTCGAGCTGATCGCACTGTCTGCCTCCGGTATCGCCACCATTGAGACGGCATATTCGCTGAGAGATGAAGACGGCAGAAAAGACCTGGATGCGGTGCGGGTGCCGACTGCTATCATCCATGGGACGAAGGATACGGTCGTATCCAACGACCTTGTCAAAATACAGCATAAATGTATCGCAGATTCCAGACTTTATCAGTTGGATGAAAGCGGGCATGGGATCGTTTATGACGAGCTGGAAAAGTTTAACTGTATATTTATAAAAGAAGTAGGAAAGCTTTAAACAAATACGGACAGCGCGCGGTGGCGATGATCAGATCCTCATACGGAAGCGCCGCGTTCTGTCTGCATTTTCCGGGGTATCATATATGACAGAGAGACAGACGGCAGAGCAGATCTGCCCGGAGATACACTATAAAAAAGACAGAGACAGAGTGACGATCACAGGCTGTTACGGTATTGACGGAAACTTGTATATTCCTGATGAGATCGAGGGACATGCAGTGTACGGTATCGGACCGTACGCTTTTTCGGACGGCGGGGAGGAGACAGACTGCGTATACCTGAGCCCGGATGCCGCATATGTGGGCGAAAGGCACAGGATATGCACGGATGAGGTGGAAGAGATCCGCCTTCCTGGACGAGTCGGTGAGATCGGGCGGTATGCATTTTACCGCTGCAGAAATCTGAGAAAGCTGACCCTCACCGACAGTCTGCTCGATATAGGAGGGGGCGCCTTCACCGGATGCCGCCTCAAAGAAGCGGAGATACATTTTTACAGAGGAGAGAAGTCTGCGCTTAAGTCTATTGTGGATGAGATCCGCTTTGCCATACGCGCAATACTTTATTATCATGGGGCGCACGGCGGGGTGCAGACAGCCAGAATACTCTTTCCGGAGCATTACGAGGAAGCGGTTGAAAATACGCCCGCCCGTCTGCTTGTAACAGAGCATCACGGTTCCGGAGGCTATTACCGGCAGTGCTTTTTCAACCATGAACTGGACTATAAAAAATACGACGAACTGCTGCCGTTTGCGGTAACTGAGGAGAAGGAAGAGACGGTGATCGAGCTTGTCCTCGGACGGCTTATGTATCCATTCAGACTGTCGGAGAAGTCCGGGTCTGCATACAAGGAGTATCTGCACGGCCATATGGAAGCGGTGGGCCGCTATGTGGCGGAGCGGGAGGCGTTTGACGAGATAAGATTCCTGTCCCGGACAGGCTGCTTTGGCGCGCGGGCAGTTGATGAGGCTGTCAGGAGAGCGTCAGAGCTGGGACACACGGAACTGGTCGGCGTGCTGATGAATGAAAGACAGAAGCTGCCGGCAGGAAAGAAAAAAACATTTGAACTATGAGCAGGAAAGAGAGAACAGACAATATGAACGACGGGCAGACGATTTCAGAACAGCTTGAAACGGTGGGAAAACAGATTTTAGCTGCGGCCAGAAATGAACTGTACATGAAGATGCGCTTTCTGGACGTGGCCCTTAGCAGTTTTTCCTTTATTATGGATGAAGGTATAGAGACGGCGGGAACGGACGGGTTTGCCATATATTATGAGCCCCGCTGGCTCGGAGGTCTGTACCGCGAGGACAGGACGCTTGTCAGCCGCCTGTATCTTCACATGGTGCTGCACGGCGTCTTTCGTCATATGACGGGAAGAAAGGGGCGGGACCCGAGATATTATGACCTGGCATGTGATATCGTTACAGAGTATATTTTGGACGGGATGAACTACCGCTGTATTCTGAGGAGACGCTCTGTTTTGAGGAGAGAGACATACCGGAGGCTGAAAGGACAGATGAAGGTCCTGACGGCAGAGAAGGTGTATGGTGTACTGCTTTACCGGGATCTGGATGAGAGAGAACTTAAGAGGCTGGAGGAAGAGTTCAGGATCGACAGCCACAGCCGCTGGCCGCAGGAGAATGACAAGAAGCAACAGCAGCAGATCCAGAACAGGTGGCAGGATATAAGCGAGCAGATGGAGACGGATATGGAGACTTTTTCCAAAGAGGCTTCTGCCGAGTCCGGCCATCTGATCGATCATGTGAAGGTGGAGAACCGTCAGCGTGCCGACTACCGCCAGTTCCTGCGGAAATTTTCCGTGCTGAAGGAGGAGATGGCGGTCGATCCGGATTCGTTTGACTATGTATTTTATACGTACGGTCTTGAACTGTACGGCAATATGCCGCTCATTGAACCGCAGGAATGGCGTGAAGTGCAGAAGGTGGAAGAGTTTGTGATAGTCATTGACACGTCCATGTCGTGTTCGGGAGAACTGGTAAAGAAGTTTCTGGAAGAGACTTACGCGGTGCTTAGTGAGAACGACAGTTTCTTCCGTAAAGTGAACATCCACATTATACAGTGTGATGACACAGTACAGACGGATGAGAAGATCACGGACGAAGAAGGGCTTAAGCGGTATATGGACAGCCTGACACTGTACGGCGAGGGAGGAACTGATTTCCGGCCGGCGTTCACTTATGTAGAGCAGCTTATAAAGGAACAGGTATTCACCCGTCTGCGGGGACTGATATATTTTACCGACGGCAGGGGGACGTATCCGTCAAAGATGCCGCCTTTTGAGACGGCATTCGTATTTTTCAGTGAGGATTATGAAGACACAGACGTGCCGCCGTGGGCGATAAAGCTCGTTCTGGCGGGGGAAGACATAGAAGGAGACAGCAGATGAATATAAAACGGGCAAAAAATGAGATCAAAGATTCTATTGAGGCTTACCTGAAAAAGGACGAGTTCGGCACGTATATGATACCCGCCGTCCGGCAGAGACCGATTCTGCTCATGGGGCCGCCGGGGATCGGAAAGACGCAGATAATGGAACAGATCGCGAGGGAATGTAAGATCGGGCTTATAGCCTATACGATCACCCATCATACGAGGCAGAGCGCGATCGGACTCCCCTTTATACAGGAAAAGGAGTATGGAGGCAAAAAGTATTCTGTGACCGAATACACGATGAGCGAGATCATCGCTGCAGTTTATGACAAGATAGAGCAGACGGGAATGCAGGAAGGAATTTTGTTCATCGATGAGATAAACTGTGTGTCGGAGACGCTGGCGCCGACAATGCTCCAGTTTCTCCAGTGCAAGACATTCGGCAATCAGAAGGTGCCGGAAGGCTGGGTGATCGTGGCGGCGGGGAATCCTCCTGAGTATAACAAGTCTGTCAGAGATTTTGATGTCGTCACGCTGGACAGGATCAAGAAGATAGAGGTGGAGGAGAACTTTGAAGTCTGGAAGGAATACGCCTATACGGCTGAGATCCATCCTGCGGTCCTTGCCTATCTGGAATTAAAAAAGGAATACTTCTACAGAATAGAGACGACGGTGGACGGAAAGATGTTTGCCACCGCAAGAGGATGGGAGGATCTGTCCCAGCTCATCAAAGCATACGAAGTGATCGGGAAAAGGGCGGACAGAGAGGTCGTATATCAGTATATACAGCACTGGAAGATCGCCAAAGACTTTGCGAATTATCTGGAGCTGTTCGAGAAGTATAAGAAGGATTACGGACTTTTGAAGGTGCTTGAAGGCCAGTACAGCAGGGATGTGCTGGAGCAGCTTAGATATGCGCCGTTTGATGAACGTCTCAGTGTGGTCGGGATACTGACGGGAAAGCTTGGCGAATTATTCCGGGGCTACGTTATGGAAGACCGGTATGTTACCCTTCTGCACGGATATCTGCTCAGAATGAAAGACAATGAGACGCTTGCGGCTGTCACCGCTGCCGCGCAGGAGGAGTATGAGAGGCTGCGGAAAGCGGAACAGCTTGACAGGCGGGAAGAAGAGATATACAGACGTATGCTCAGAGCGCTGGAGTCATACGGGCAGACAGTCAAAAGAGAGCATCTGCCCCAGGATGAGGTATTTGAGCGGGTGAAGGAAGAATTCAGGAAAGAGACAGAAGCGAGAGAAAAAGCGGCAGAGAAGGCAGGAAGCGCGCTGGATAGCGCATTTGATTTTATGGAGGACGCTTTCGGGGACAGTCAGGAGATGGTGGCGTTTATCGCGGAGCTGAACACAAATCACTACAGCATTCAGTACCTGAAGGAATACGGCTGCGACAAATATTACCGCTATAATAAACGGCTTTTGACCGACGAACAGCATGAGGATATCATGGGCCGTCTGGATGAAGTGGAAGAGAATATGATTAACCTTTGAAAAAAAGCCGGAATGTGATATGATAGAGGAAACTGTAACTAAAATTCTTTATGATGTGGCAAGGTAGGGGTATGGATAAAAGACACAAGATATTAATCGTAGATGATACGGAAATGAACAGGTCTCTTCTGTCCGACATGCTCGGCGACGAGTATGAGATCGCGGAGGCGGTCAATGGTCTGGAGGCAGTACAGTATCTGCAGAAGAATGAAAATGACATTGCAATTATACTTCTCGATATCGTGATGCCGGTAATGGACGGTTTTGAAGTGCTTGCAATGATGAATAAAGGAAAGTGGATCGAGCATATTCCGGTCATTATGATATCGGCAGAGACGTCATCGGCTTATATCGACCAGGCATATGACCTGGGCGCGACAGACTATATAAGCAGGCCGTTTGACGTAAAGACGGTCAGGCGGCGTGTGAGCAATACGATCATGCTGTACGCAAAGCAGAAGATGCTGCAGGGTATGGTGACAGATCAGATACTGGAAAAAGAAAAGAATAATTATCTCATGGTAGAGATCCTGAGTACGATCGTCGAATTCCGTAACGGAGAGAGCGGCCTTCATGTCATGCACATCCGGATCATCACAGAGATCCTGCTCAAGGCGCTTGCGCGCCGGACGGAGGAATATAACCTGAACAGCGCAGCCATCGCCCTTATCACAAACGCATCCGCGCTTCACGATATCGGCAAGATATCCATAGCTGAGGAGATTTTGAACAAGCCAGGCAAGCTTACGAAGGAAGAATTTGAGATCATGAAGACCCACTCTGCCATCGGAGCCGAGATGCTTAAAAGTGTGCCGAACCATCAGAATGAAGGACTTGTGAAGGTGGCATATGAGATATGCCGCTGGCATCACGAGCGTTATGACGGGAGAGGCTATCCCGACGGACTGAAGGGGGAAGATATCCCGATAGCTGCTCAGGTAGTGTCGCTGGCGGATGTGTATGACGCGCTGACGAGTGTGCGTGTATATAAGCCCGCATATGAACATGAGAAAGCGATGGAGATGATACTGCACGGGGAATGCGGCGCGTTTAATCCGGTCCTGCTGGAATGCCTTATCGAAGAAGGAGACCATATTTCCAAAGAATTGAAGGTGCGTTCACTCGGCGGCACGATGAACAACGAGATGAGAAACATCACGTCGGAACTGCTAGAGTCGGGAGGCATAACCGCTTCGGACCGCACGCTGAACCTTCTGGAGCAGGAACGGATCAAGTATCAGTTCTTTGCGTCCATGTCGCAGGAGATCCAGTTTGAATATAATGCGGAGACAGACATGATCATGCTGTCCGAGTGGGGAGCCAACTATCTCGGCACGGACGAGATAGCCCTCCATCCGATGGATAATCCCATTATCGATGAGATCATAGACCACGACGCGCTCTGCGAGATCCGGAAGAACTTACGCAGCGCCACTCCCGCTCATCCTGTAGTGAGCGGCACGTATCAGCTGCGCATCCAGGGCAGGGAACGGTGGTGCAAACTGATCGCCCGCGCACTCTGGAGCGATGAGGAGAAGTGTATCTACAGCGGATCCATCGGCAAGATGATAGATATCCACGAGGAGCGGCTGGAGATGAACATGCTGAAGCAGGCGGCTGCCCAGGATATGCTCACCTCGCTGTATAATCATGCCAACGCGCAGAAGATCATTTCTTCCATGCTAAAAGAAGATACGGACCGGAGATATGGGCTGATACTGTTTGATCTGGACTTTTTCAAAAATGCCAACGACCAGCACGGCCATCTGTTTGGCGACAGGGTGCTGAAGTTTGTGGCAAAGAAGATACTGCAGAATATAAGAAGCGAAGATATCGCCGCCAGGGTCGGTGGAGATGAGTTTCTTATTTTCGCTGAATACAGGGATGATTTTTCCTATGTTGTGAACCGTATCTTTGATTCGCTCGCAGATTATTATTATAATTTTAAAATATCCATCAGTATGGGTGTTGCCATATATCCAAAAGACGGGACTACATATGAAAAGCTGTTCCAATGTGCCGACCAGGCGTTATATTCTTCCAAGCAGGAGGGAAGGAACCAGTATAAATTCTATGAAAAATCCATGGAGGGCTGTCTCTCGGTCATTTCCCCCATGGATAACGAGATCGAAGATTAGGGGATTCACATGTTGGACGGTTCAAAAGCCGCATACCGCAGACGGTGCCTGGAAGGCGCCATCGTGCTGGCAGCAGCGCTGCTTCTGTACGTCTGCTCCGGGGCGGACGGGAGAATGAACGGGGGAAGAGCCGCTTCGGATCCATCCGGGAAAGACGAGGACAAACGGACATACACCTTCGTCGATGTGGAAGGGGCTGTCTATGAGGCGGATTATCTGGAAGGACTTCCCGGCTGCAGTTATGAGTATGAGAGGCTGAAAGAAAAGGAAGGTTACAAATATTATACCGGTAAGGACGGCACAGTGGTATCACGGGCCGGAATAGACGTATCCGAATATCAGCAGTCTGTAGACTGGGCGCAGGTGCGGGAGGCCGGAATAGAGTTTGCCATGATAAGAGTCGGCTATCGGGGCTATGGAAGCTCCGGAAAGCTTGTGGAGGATAAGCTGTTCCGGGCGCATATGGACGGCACCCTCGGCGCGGGTCTGGAAGTGGGTGTCTATTTTTTCTCACAGGCGGTCTCAGAGGAAGAGGCGCTTGAGGAGGCCCGGTTCGTTCTGGAAAGGATCCGGGAATATGAGATCACTTATCCGGTCGCGTTCGACACGGAGGAAATCAAGGATGACGAGTCCAGGACAGACGGTCTTTCAAGGGAACAGTTTACGGATAACTGTATTGCTTTCTGCGACAGTGTAGAAGAGGCCGGTTACGACAGCCTGATCTATGCCAATATGAAATGGATGGCATTTACGCTGGAGCTTGAAAGGCTGGCGGATTATGATAAATGGTACGCAGACTATGAAAGTGTTCCCCAGTGCCCCTATGAGTTTTCCATGTGGCAGTATTCAGAGTCCGGCACAGTACCAGGGGTCGAAGGAAGTGTGGATCTAAACATAGATTTTGAGAATAATTAACAGTTATTATTTTTTGTTGACAAGCCTCCGCGCGGTAAGTATAATATCAACTATCGGTAAGGGAGTAGTTGGCGCGCGGGCGTAGTATTGTCAACATGCTGATGAGATACATCTGGCATTACTTTAAATAATGAGACTTATCCGTGGACACACCACGGATGGGTCTTTTTTTATAACATAGGAAACTTCGTTCCCTATGTTATAAAAACCCTCCGGGGGGGGGAGGCGCACTCGCGCGAAGATGTAATATGTCGCAAGCGACCGCGCTCGGCGCGAGAATGTGCCAAGGCATATTCTTTATTTTAACATAGAAAACTTCGCTTACAAAAGGCAAAAGAAGGAGAGATACGGGATGGCATTGTACGAGTTATTTATTATTGCGGTGGGACTGTCGATGGACGCGTTTGCAGTTTCTGTCTGTAAGGGCCTCGCCATGAAAAAGTGCACGTGGACGAAGGCGGGCGTCGTTGGGTTATATTTTGGGGTGTTTCAGGCGGTCATGCCGTTTGTCGGATATTTACTCGGCGTACAGTTCAAAGATGTGATAACGTCGGTGGATCACTGGATCGCGTTTGTCCTTCTTGGGATAATCGGAGCCAATATGGTGAGGGAGGCGCGCACCGGCTGCGATTCATGCGGGGAGGAAGATGAATCCCTCGATGTGCGCACGATGCTCGGCCTTGCGGTGGCTACGAGCATCGACGCGCTGGCTGTCGGGGTCACCTTTGCGTTTCTGCGCGTCTCCATTGTACCGGCGGTAAGTTTTATTGGTGTGATCACATTTACAATATCCGTCGCAGGTGTTAAAATAGGCAATGTATTCGGAACGAAATATAAATCCAGGGCAGAGCTGGCAGGCGGGGTGATACTCATCCTTATGGGATGCAAGATCCTGCTCTCTCATCTGGGACTATTATAGGAGAATGTATATGAAGTGGAATCAATTTCGTTTAAAGACGACGACAGAGGCGGAAGATATTGTAAGCGGTATGCTGATGGACGTGGGCATACAGGGGGTGCAGATCGAGGACAGGGTCCCGCTCACGAAGGAGGACAAGGAGCAGATGTTTGTCGATATCCTCCCGGACATTCCGGAAGACGACGGGACGGCGTATCTGACCTTCTACCTCGGCGAGGAGGAAGACGCGGGAACGATCCTCGGACAGGTGCGGCGCGGGCTGGAAGACATGAGAAGTTATCTGGACGTGGGAGAGTGTATCATTGAAGAGTCACAGACAGAGGATGTAGACTGGGTGAACAACTGGAAGCAGTATTTCCACCAGTTTACGATAGATGATATACTTGTCATTCCGTCCTGGGAAGAGGTGGAGGAAAAAGACAGCGGCAGAATGGTCATTCATATCGACCCGGGCACGGCGTTTGGGACAGGCATGCATGAGACGACACAGCTCTGCATCCGGCAGCTCAGAAAATATGTGGGACCGGACACAGAGATCCTGGATGTCGGCTGTGGAAGCGGCATTCTCGGTATGCTGGCGCTTAAGTTCGGAGCCAGGTATGCGGTGGGAACGGACCTGGATCCATGTGCCATCGACGCGACCCATGAGAATATGGAAGCGAACGGGATCAGCCGGGAGCAGTACGAAGTCATGATCGGAAATATCATTGATGACAGAGAAGTTCAGGATAAGGCCGGCTATGACAGATATGACATTGTGGCGGCAAATATTCTGGCCGATGTGCTCGTGCCGCTCACACCTGTCATATGCTCCCACCTGAAGCCGGGCGGGATCTATATAACGAGCGGCATCATTGAGGAAAAGGAAGCTGTGGTGGTGGAGGCTGTAAAGGCATCGGGCCTTGCGGTGCTGGAGGTGACACACCAGGGAGAATGGGTCTCCGTCACAGCGCAGAAAAAGCAGGAGAATTGATATGCAGCATTTTTTTGTGACGCCGTTTCAGGTCGGGAACGGTTATATTTTCATAGAGGGCCAGGATGTCAATCACATGAAAAATGTCCTGCGCATGAAGCCGGGGGAAGAGCTGACGGTCAGTGACGGCGACAACCGGAAGTTTCTCTGCGCCGTCGATCGTTATGAAGAAGGGCAGGCTGTCCTGAAGATATGCAGGGAAGAGATGTCAGACACGGAACTTGCGTCCAGGATCTGTCTGTTTCAGGGACTTCCGAAGCAGGACAAGATGGAGCTGATCGTACAGAAGGCGGTGGAACTTGGCGTCTCTGAGGTCGTGCCTGTGATGACGAGACGCTCGGTCGTCAGGCTGGATGAAAAGAAGGCGGCCAGAAAGGTGGAGCGGTGGCAGAGTATCGCCGGGAGCGCGTCCAAACAGGCCGGGCGGGGATATATCCCAAAGGTCGCTCCGGTGGCCGGTTTTGGCGAGGCGCTGCGGCAGGCTTCGGCCATGGATGTACTGCTCATACCTTATGAACTGGCGGAAGGAATGCAGGAGACGAAACGGGTGATATCATCCATCGTCCCGGGGCAGTCTGTCGGAGTGTTCATCGGTCCGGAGGGCGGATTTGAACGGGAGGAAGTGGAACTGGCCGTGGAGGCCGGCGCTGTGCCGATAACGCTTGGAAGGCGTATCCTGAGAACGGAGACGGCCGGTCTTACAACTTTGTCAGTTCTTATGTTCCATCTTGAAGGGTAGCGACATAATCTATTATTGAGAATAAAATGCAGGAAGTGGAATTATGAAAGAAATATATTTGGACAATTCTGCAACTACAAGAGCCTATGAAAGTGTGGGGGATCTCGTGCGCAAAGTTATGTGCGAAGATTACGGCAATCCTTCCTCCATGCACACGAAAGGCGTGGAGGCAGAAAAGTATATAAAGCAGGCCAAAGAAAGGCTGGCAAAGCTGTGGAAAGTTCAGGAAAAGGAGATCTTTTTCACCTCCGGCGGGACAGAGAGCGATAATCTGGCTCTCATAGGCGCCGCCAGGGCAAATAAGCGTGCGGGGAAGCATCTGATCACCTCGTCCATCGAACATCCGGCCATCATCAATACGATGCGTTATCTTGAGGAAGAAGAAGGATTCCGGGTGACATTTCTGCCGGTAGACAAGTATGGAAGGATCAGACTGGACGCTTTGAAGGCCGCTTTGTGCAGTGATACGATTCTCGTGTCGGTCATGTATGTAAATAACGAAGTCGGCTCCGTACAGCCTATTGACGAGGCGGCGAGCATCGTCAAGGCGTATAACCGCAACATACTTTTCCATGTGGACGCAGTACAGGGCTTCGGTAAGTACCGCATTTACCCGAAGCGTATGAAAGTGGATATGTGTTCCATCAGCGGGCACAAGATACACGGACCGAAAGGGACCGGCGCCCTCTACATCGGGGAACAGGTGAAGATAAAACCTGTCATGTACGGCGGAGAACAGCAGAAGAATGTCCGCTCCGGGACAGAGAACGTGCCCGGGATCGCAGGCCTGGGCCTTGCCGCGGAGACGATCTACACAAATCTGGAAGAGAAAGTGGCAGCGATGCGGTATCTAAAGGCGCACTTCATCGAAGGCGTCCGGAAGATCGAAAACACGACCATCCACGGCCTGTACGACGAGACTTCAGCCCCCCACATCATCAGCGTCGGCTTTTCCGGAGTCCGAAGCGAGGTGCTGCTGCACGCGTTGGAGGAAAAAGGCATATACGTCTCCTCCGGTTCCGCATGTTCCTCCAACCATCCGGGAATCAGCGGGGTGCTCAAAGGAATCGGCGCAGAACAGGAATATCTGGACGCCACACTCAGGTTCAGCATGTCCGAGTTCACAACAGAAGAAGAGATTGACTATACGCTGGATACACTATATAATGTAGTACCAATGTTAAGGAAATATGTCAGACAATAACGTAAAATATGAAAGGGGTCAGACCCCTGTGGCCACAGGGGTCTGACCCCTTTCGAAATTCAGAGAGGATTCAGAAAATAGGATGAGATTTCATACATTTTTGTTAAAATACGGAGAAATTGGAATTAAGGGAAAAAACCGGTATTTATTTGAGGATGCCCTTGTGCGGCAGGTGAGATTTGCCCTGCGTGACGTGGACGGTGAATTTCAGGTCTATAAGTCTCAGGCGAGGATCTACGTGGACTGCGAAGGGGACTATGATTTTGAGGAGACGGTGGAGCATCTGAAGCGGGTATTTGGGATCGTGGGGATCTGCCCGGTCGTCCGTATGGAGGACAAGGGGTTTGACGAACTGAAAAAGGATGTGGTGGCGTACATGGACGAGCTGTATCCTGACAAAAAGATGACGTTCAAGGTGGAGGCTAGACGTGCCAGAAAGACGTATCCGAGGACGTCCATGGAGATCAACTGTGATATCGGGGAGGCCATTTTGGAGGCGTTCCCTGATATCCGCGTAGATGTGCATCAGCCGGATGTGATGCTCCACATTGAAGTGAGAGATTGTATCTATGTGTACTCCAAGATCATACCGGGGCCGGGAGGGATGCCGGTAGGCACGAACGGGAAGGCGATGCTGCTTCTGTCCGGCGGTATTGACAGTCCGGTGGCCGGATATATGATCGCAAAGCGCGGAGTCGGGATCGAGGCCACTTATTTTCATGCGCCTCCGTACACGAGCGAGCGGGCGAAGCAGAAGGTAGTGGATCTGGCCAGGCTCGTATCGAGGTACTCTGGACCGGTGAAGCTTCATGTTGTGAACTTTACGGATATACAGCTCTATATTTATGACCAGTGCCCCCACGACGAACTGACGATAATCATGAGACGGTACATGATGCGCATTGCGGAGCATTTTGCGAAAAAAGACGGCTGTCTCGGCCTGATCACCGGGGAGAGCATCGGACAGGTGGCGAGCCAGACGATGCAGAGTCTTGCGGCCACCAACGATGTATGTACGCTTCCGGTCTACCGGCCGGTCATTGGATTCGACAAGCAGGAGATCGTGGACATCGCGGAAAAGATCGGCACGTTCGAGACATCCATTCAGCCGTTTGAAGACTGCTGCACCATATTTGTGGCGAAGCATCCGGTGACAAAGCCGAATGTGGAAGTGATCCGCCGCTCGGAAGAAAAGCTGTCGGAAAAGATAGACGAGCTTGTAGACAAGGCGCTTGAGACCGTGGAGATCATAGAGATCAAATAGATTTGTGCATGAAAAAAGCCTGCCCGCTCATATCCGGCGGTGCAGGCACATTGATGTTATGTTTTATCATTTAGTCTACGATATATGGTTTCAGGATATCTAAAACAGTATCCACATCATTGTCCGCGTGGATGTTCAGGTCGATCGGTTTTGACAGATCGAGACTGAAGATTCCCATGATGGACTTCGCGTCGATGACATACCTTCCGGATACTAAATCAAAATCATAATCAAATTTAGTGATTTCATTTACAAAAGACTTAACTTTGTCGATGGAATTTAAAGAGATCTGAACTGTTTTCATTGGACTAAACCCTCCTTGGCTTTCTTTTCATGTTCTATAAATATCTTAAGAGTACAAGGTTTAAAAGTCAAGGAACAAACTGCCAAAGAAATCAGAGAAAATTCGTTAAAAGTTACAACAATTTGTATACCCCGGACGTGCGGACGGCATGTGCGTCTTATGACGGCCCGGGACAGCACAGAAGTAGGAGAAAGAGTATGAAGAAAGTAGCGCTGCATAATCTTGGATGCAAAGTCAACGCCTATGAGACAGAGGCGATGCAGGAACTTCTTGCGCAGCACGGATACGAGATCGTTCCGTTTGAAGAAGGAGCGGATGTATATATTATCAATACTTGTACGGTGACAAATATGGCGGACCGGAAGTCGAGACAGATGCTCCACCGGGCGAGAAAGATGAATCCGTCTGCTGTTATTGTCGCCGCAGGCTGCTACGTGCAGGCCCGGGGAGAGGATGCGGACGACTGCATCGATATCGTGATAGGAAATAACCGCAAGAAAGATCTGATCCGGATTCTTGAGGAATATGAGGACGGAAGGTGGGAGACAGGAGAAGGCCTTTTGGACATCGATCATACCGATGAGTATGAGGAGCTGAACGTAAGCCGCACCGCAGAACACACGCGGGCATATATCAAAGTCCAGGACGGGTGTAACCAGTTCTGTTCTTACTGTATCATTCCGTACGCAAGAGGCCGTGTCAGAAGCAGAAAACGGGAGAGCGTGCTGGCAGAGGTAAGAAGGCTGGCAGAAGGCGGATATAAAGAGGTCGTGCTCACGGGGATCCATCTCAGTTCTTATGGAGTGGATACAGGCGATGACCTGCTCCGTCTGATCGAAGCGGTCCACGGGACAGACGGCATTGAGCGTATCCGGCTTGGCTCTCTGGAACCGAGGATCGTCACAGAAGAGTTTGCGCAGGCGCTTGCCGGATTACCGAAGATCTGCCCCCACTTCCACCTGTCGCTGCAGAGCGGCTGCAATGCCACACTGAAGCGGATGAACCGCCGTTATACGGCGGAAGAATATTTTGAAAAATGTGAGCTGCTTCGGAGATACTTCCGCGATCCGGCGCTGACAACAGATGTGATCGTAGGATTTCCGGGGGAGACAGACGCAGAGTTTGAGGAGTCCAGAGCGTTTATCGACCGGGTGGACTTTTACGAGACGCATGTGTTCAAGTATTCAAAACGGGAGGGAACGAAGGCTGCCGGGATGGAGGACCAGGTGCCGGACGAAGTAAAGACGGCGCGCAGCAGTGTGCTGCTGGAGCTCAGCCGCAGGAAGCAGGCGGCCTATGAGGAGAAACTCATCGGGACGACGGTGGAAGTGTTGATGGAGGAGACGGTCATGCGCGGCGGAGAACTTTATGAGACAGGCCACACGAAGGAATATGTCAAAATTGGACGAAAAGGGTCGGAAAATCTCACAAATAAGGTCATAAATGTAGAAATTGAGAGTCCTTTGCAAATAATACATTGAATTTTCGGGTGCTATGGTTTAGAATGAAATAGAAGTAATTTTGGAGGACGTGAGTATATGAAGGATTTAAGCAACACCCAATTTTTTCAGGTAGAAAGCGGTCCACAGATTCAAGCAAAAGATATTCTTGAGATTGTGTACAAAGCATTGAGTGAAAAAGGTTATAATCCGGTCAATCAGATCGTTGGATATATTATGTCAGGAGACCCGACATATATTACGAGCCATAACGGCGCGAGAAGCCTGATTATGAAGATGGAACGGGACGAGCTGGTAGAAGAGATGCTTAAGACGTATATCGAGCATAACGGCTGGGTATAATGTCTATGAGAATTATGGGACTGGATTACGGCGAAAAGACGGTCGGTGTAGCTGTCAGTGATCCGCTGGGGCTGACTGCCCAGGGAATCGAGACGATATTTCGCAAGGAGGAGAACAAGCTGCGCCAAACCTGTGCCAGGATAGAAGAACTTATCCGTGAGTACGAGGTGGAGCGTATTGTGCTCGGCCTTCCGAAGCATATGAATAATGATATTGGTGATCGGGCGGAACAATCATTGGAGTTTGGTGAGATGCTTAAAAGACGGACCGGCCTTGAGGTCGTGATGTGGGATGAGCGTCTGACTACAGTGGAAGCGGAACGGACTTTAATTGAAAATAAGGTAAGACGTGAGGACCGCAAAAAATATATCGATAAGATTGCGGCTGTTTTTATATTGCAGGGATATCTGGATTCCATATATGTGGGACAGGAATGATCTGTGTGAGGTGTTTTTATGGAGAAAATCAAATTCATGTCTGAAGAAATGCAGGAAGAAGCAGAATTTTTCGTGCTCGAACAGACAAAAGTCAATGGGGTATCATACATTCTCGTGACAGATTCTGAAGAAGATGACGCAGAATGTCTCATTTTAAAGGATACGACAACGGATGAAAGCTCAGACAGCATCTATGAGATCGTGGAAGATGATGTAGAGATTGGCGCTGTATCAAAAGTGTTTGAAGAACTGCTGGAAGATGTTGTTATTGAAAGGTAGCATACTATGTCGATCAGTCAAGAAAAATTTAAAGAATTACTGAAAGAAAAGGGTCTTAAGGTAACCAATCAAAGGTTGCTTGTATTAGAAGTGCTCGCAGATCATCGTGATAAACACATGACTGCGGAAGACATTTACGAACTGGTAAAAGAAGACTATCCTGATATAGGACTGGCGACTATTTACCGGACAGTGCAGTTGTTGCTGGAAATGCAATTAGTGGATCGTATCAATCTGGATGATGGATGTGCGCGTTATGAGATCGGCGAGCTTTTCCTCGGGGAAGCCAAACATCACCATCATCACCTGATATGCAAGACTTGTGGAAAGGTACTGCCTTTTAAGGACGACCTCCTGGAAGAACTGGAGAGTCATATCGAGGAGGCAACGGGGTTCCACGTGTTAGACCACGAATTAAAGTTCTACGGACAATGCAAAGAATGCCTGGAGAGGCAAAATAGTACGGAAAAGCACGTGGAGGTGTAAATTTGAAAAAAGAAAACAATGGAAAACTGCGTATCATTCCACTCGGAGGACTGGAGAAAATTGGAATGAACATTACTGCCTTTGAGTATGAAGACAGTATTATTGTCGTGGACTGCGGTCTGGCATTCCCGGAGGATGACATGCTCGGAATCGATCTCGTCATCCCGGATGTCACCTATCTGAAAGACAATATTCAAAAAGTAAAAGGATTTGTGATCACGCATGGTCACGAGGACCATATCGGGGCGCTGTCCTACGTATTGAAAGAGATGAATCTGCCGATATATGCGACAAAGCTCACGATGGGCATCATAGAGAAGAAGTTTACGGAGCACAATCTGCTCAGGAGCACGAGAAGAAAAGTAGTAAAGCACGGACAGTCCATTAATCTCGGACAGTTCAGGATAGAGTTTATAAAGACAAACCACAGTATCCAGGACGCGGCGGCACTGGCCATATATTCACCGGCCGGCATCGTTGTGCACACGGGTGACTTCAAGGTGGATTACACGCCGGTGTTCGGCGATGCCATCGACCTGCAGCGGTTTGCGGAAATCGGCAAAAAAGGTGTGCTGGCGCTCATGTCGGACAGCACGAACGCAGAGCGTCCGGGCTTTACCCAGTCCGAGCGCACGGTAGGGCATACGTTTGACCATATATTTGCGGAACATCAGAATACGAGGATCATTATTGCCACATTTGCGTCCAATGTGGACCGTGTGCAGCAGATCATCAACTCTGCGTGCAAGTATGACCGAAAAGTTGTGGTGGAAGGGCGCAGCATGGTAAATATCATTGCCGTTGCCCGGGAACTTGGCTATCTCAATGTGCCTGACAATGCGCTCATAGAGATCGACCAGCTGAGGAATTATCCTCCGGAAAAGACGGTCCTCATCACGACAGGAAGCCAGGGAGAGTCCATGGCGGCGCTGTCCAGGATGGCGGCGGACGTTCACAAGAAGGTAACGATCATGCCGGGCGATACGGTCATATTCAGTTCAAACCCGATACCGGGAAATGAAAAGTCCGTCTCCAAGGTTATCAATGAACTGTCGGCGAAAGGCGCCAACGTCATCTTCCAGGATGCCCACGTATCGGGACATGCCTGCCAAGAAGAGTTAAAGCTTATATATTCACTCGTTAAACCGAAATACGCGATTCCGGTGCACGGCGAATACCGTCATCTGAAAGCGAACGCAGGGATCGCCCAGACACTCGGCATACCGAAGGAGAATATCTTTATCCTGCAGTCCGGCGAGGTGCTGGAATTGAACAGCAAAGAGGCAAAAGTGGCGGATAAAGTCCACACGGGAGAAATTCTCGTGGACGGTCTCGGTGTAGGAGATGTAGGAAACATCGTTCTGCGCGACAGACAGCATCTGGCGGAGGACGGTATCCTCATCGTAGTGCTGTCGCTGGAAAAAGGCAGCAATCAGCTGCTGGCCGGACCGGACATCGTATCACGCGGCTTCGTGTACGTACGCGAGTCCGAAAAGCTCATGGATGAGGCGAGAAACGTAGTGTCAAACGCTGTGGAGGACTGCCTGACCCATCAGAAGAACGCAGACTGGAGTAAGATAAAGCTCGTGATCCGGGACACAATGAATGAATATATCTGGAAGAAGACAAAGAGAAGACCAATGATTCTTCCGATCATAATGGACGTATAGCATGTACTTTGGGACGTGATCTTTTTAAAAAGACTACGTCCCAAATTGAACTTTATGGTGTCCCCGTAAGGAGCAGGAGGTATGATGAAATGATAGTTGACGAACGAATGGTTACTTATATACGCAGTCTGGAGACTCCGGAGACACCGCTATTGGAGGAGATCGAACAGGAGGCGGCCGACACGTTTGTGCCGGTGATCCGGAAGGAGACGCAGAGCTTTCTGAAGACGGTCCTTGCCATGCACAGGCCGTCCAGTATTCTTGAGGTAGGGACGGCGGTCGGGTTTTCGGCGCTGCTCATGAGTGAATATACGCCGGAGGACTGTCATATCACGACGATCGAAAATTATAAGAAGAGGATTCCGATCGCGCGGCATAATTTCAGCCGCGCAGGCAGGGACAGCCGGATCACGCTCATAGAAGGGGATGCCCTGGAAGTGATGAGGGGGCTTCCCGGTCCGTATGATTTTATCTTTATGGACGCCGCAAAGGGACAGTATATCCATTACATGCCCGAGGTTCTCCGGCTGCTTGCGGACGGAGGCGTTCTCATGTCCGATAATGTGCTTCAGGACGGTGATATCATTGAGTCACGGTTTGCGGTAGAGCGGCGCAACCGTACGATCCACAGCCGTATGAGAGAATATTTGTATGAATTAAAACACAGAGAAGATCTGCTCACATCGATTCTCCCGCTCGGGGACGGTGTGGCGCTCAGCATAAAACGAGGAGAGAAAAAAGATGGCCAGACATCCTGAATTGTTGATCCCGGCAAGCAGCCTGGAAGTGTTAAAGACAGCGGTAATATTTGGGGCGGACGCGGTGTATATCGGAGGAGAGGCTTTTGGGCTCAGAGCCAAGGCAAAGAATTTTTCTATGGACGACATGAGAGAAGGGATCCGGTTTGCGCATGAGCGCGGTGTCAAAGTGTATGTGACGGCGAACATACTTGCCCATAACGACGACCTGCCCGGTGTGCGGGAATATTTTAAGGAATTGAAAGAGATCGGCCCGGATGCGCTAATTATCGCAGACCCGGCGGTGTTCGAGATCGCGGGGGAGATTTGTCCTGAGATCGAGCGGCATATCAGCACGCAGGCGAACAACACGAATTACGGCACCTATCTCTTCTGGTGGAAGCAGGGGGCAAAGCGTGTCGTGTCGGCCAGAGAGCTTTCTCTTGCGGAGATAAAGGAGATAAGGGAGAAGATCCCGGACGGGATGGAGATCGAGAGCTTCGTGCACGGGGCAATGTGCATCTCTTACTCCGGACGCTGTCTTCTGAGCAATTATTTTACAGGGCGGGACGCCAACAGGGGAGCCTGCACGCACCCGTGCAGATGGAAGTATTCTATCGTTGAGGAGACACGGCCGGGAGAGTATATGCCCGTCTATGAAAATGAGAGGGGCACTTACATTTTCAATTCCAAGGATCTGTGTATGATCGGACATATCCCGGAACTGATCGACGCCGGTATCGACAGTCTCAAGATCGAGGGCCGGATGAAAACCGCGCTGTATGTGGCGACGGTGGCGCGGACGTACCGCAGGGCGCTCGACGATTATGCCAGGAGTCCCGAACTGTACAGGAAAAATATGCCGTGGTATCTCGACCAGATATCCAACTGCACTTACCGGCAGTTCACGACCGGGTTCTATTTCGGCAAGCCGGCCGATGAAAGCCAGATATATGACAGCAATACGTATGTGAAGGAATATACGTATCTCGGCATCATAAGCGGTGAGCAGGACGGAATGTACCGGATCGAACAGCGGAATAAATTTTCTGTGGGAGAGACGGTCGAGATCATGAAACCGAATGGGGATAATGTGGAAGCTGTCGTCAGAAGACTGGCAGATGAAGAGGGAAATGAGCAGGACAGCGCTCCCCACCCGAAGCAGGTGCTGTATGTAGACTTGGGATGCAGGGCAGAGCTGTATGACATTTTGCGAAGAGCAGAGCCTGACGTACAAGAGTAAGCGATATGGGGCCGTCTTATAGGAAACGCCTATAAGACGGCCGTTTTATTTGTCTTTTTTATTGGCGGCATCGGGCGGGCAGTGATAGGATGATTGTAGAATGCATTTATATGCTGGTGAAAAATCAGAGAACACACAGGAGGAACAAAATGGAAGTGATTAAAGAACTGCCGGAAGTATTTGAGGAATTTGCCGAACAGCGCAAAAATTCTTTTCTCGGCGTGAAGGAGCTGAAGGATAAAGGAGTGCCAATCGTAGGCGCTTACTGTACGTATTTTCCGCAGGAGATCGCCATGGCCATGGGAGCGGCGACTGTGGGACTGTGCTCCACATCAGATGAGACGATACCGGAGGCAGAAAAAGATCTGCCGAAAAACTTATGTCCGCTCATCAAGTCCAGCTATGGATTTGCGAAGACTGACAAATGCCCGTTCTTTTACTTTTCCGACGTAGTTGTCGGGGAGACGACGTGCGACGGCAAGAAAAAGATGTATGAATACATGAAAGAGTTCAAGGATGTATTTCTCATGGAACTGCCGAACACACAGGGGGAAGAGGCGCTGAAGCTTTGGAAAAGCGAGATCATCCGGTTCAGGGAATATCTGGAGCAGAAATTTGACGTGGAAATCACCGAAGAGATGATCAGGGAAGCGGTGAAAGTGAACAATGCGGGGCGACGCTCACTGAAAAAGCTCTATGAAGTCATGCGAAATGACCCGGCGCCTATAAAAGGCCAGGACTTGTTCAAAGTCCTCTACGGCAGTACGTTCAAATTTGACCGCGCGGCGATCCCGGACGAGGTAGACGCGCTGGTTGATAAGATCAAAAGAGAATATGCCCAGGGCAGGATGGAAGAGAAAAAACCGCGCATTCTCGTGACAGGATGTCCGATAGGCGGGGCGTCCGAAAAAGTGATCAGGGCGATAGAAGACAACGGAGGGATCGTCGTGACATACGAGAACTGTACCGGCGCGAAATCTATCGATAAGCTTGTGGACGAGGACAACCCCGATATATACGACGCGCTGGCCAGAAGATATCTGAATATCGGCTGCTCCGTCATGACGCCCAACCCGAACCGCCTGGAGCTGCTTGGAAGGCTCATTGATGAATATAAAGTCGACGGCGTGGTGGAGATGGTGCTGCAGGCCTGTCATACATACAACGTAGAGACACTCGGCATAAGAAGATTCGTGAACGAAAAGAAGAACATTCCTTATATCAGTGTGGAGACAGATTATTCCCAGGCCGACATCGGGCAGCTCAATACGAGGATCGCGGCATTTATAGAAATGCTGTAGAGAACCAAATAGGTATAATGGAAGAAGACCGCAACTCAGCGGTCTTCTTAATTGTCAGAATATTATCCGAATTTTGAAAGGGGTCAGACCCCTGTGGCGACAGGGGTCTGACCCCTTTCGTCATTTGCAGGAACAGCGGGGACTTTTATTTTCTGACGAAATACCCTGCTGCCGGCGATGCCTGCCACACATCCGCCTAATATGGCGAAGAGGAGGGCGCCGATGACATGTGACGCAGGGTTGAATGCGAACGGCGCTAAAAGTCCCGGAATCGGGGATGCTGTCCCTGGTGCATTATTCACAATATGGAACACTGCTGCTGAGATCCCGGCGAAACCTCCGCCGAAGAAATTAGAGCAGTAGATAGGAAGCGGGTTGGATGTAATGATATCTGCCTGTGTGAGCGGCTCGAGCATAACGGCCATGACATTGCTCCTGTCTCCGAGCTTCAGACGGGAGAAGATGAGTCCGTTTGTGAAGGAACCTCCCACGCATGCGATGGCTGCAATGCCCATCGCCAGCCCGTCAAGGCCGAGCATGGCGGTCAGCGCCATGGAGCTAAGCGGTGAGGTGCAGATCATCTTTATGATGCCGCCGAGCAGAAAGCCCATGACAACAGGGGACTGCTCTGTGGCGGCGGATATGGTGCCGCCGATGGCCGCAAGCGTTGCATTGACGGCAGGGTTGACTGTGATGACGATGATGCGGGCCAGAGGCGCGATGAGCAGCGCTCCGCCGATGATATTCAGCCCTTCGGGCAGTTTTTCTTCTATGACAGGGGCGAGAAGCCCGACGATGTAACCGGCGATAAAGCCGGGAAGAATTCCGTATCCGCCGACGGCCACGCCGGCGACGATCGCCAGCACCGGATTGGCGCCCATGCAGATCGGCACCATGGCGGCGGCTGCGACTCCGCCCAGACCTCCGGCAGTCTCTCCGAGACTGTGGAAAAACGCTATGCCGAGCAGATCTCCGGTGATATATTTGTGTACGGCTTCTATGAGAAATGTGGCGATGGCCGCGTTGGCCATGCCGGACATGGCAAGCTGTCCTTTAGGCATTTTCAGGCTGAAGAGTGAAAATCCGGCCAGCGTGACAAGTAATAATCCGATTCCCGATACGATTGTAAACATACTTTTTACCTCTCAATCCTTAAGAATGAATTTATTGATAATTCCGTTCTTTTATTGATGAACTCAATATACAGGCCGGGTTTCAAAAAGTTACAGAAGGTATCAAAATTGACATAAAAAAAACAGTACCACTATGAATTTTGTGATAATTCACAAAAAGACTATAATGATACTGTTAATTCTGCCTATAGAAATTTACTGTCGGTTCTGGCTGTAAACGACAAGCGCATTCAGAAAGTTTTTGATCTTGACGTTGCCGTGCCGGTCGCTTTTTCCACGGATATAGTCCATCTCTCTGCGCACCTGCTCAAAGTTATAAAGTGTGTTGGAATACTCTGTGAAGATCTCATTTCCATAATCCTCGATGCCGAGATGCGCAAGGTTCACCATCCCTGTGTTGGCGGTCCGGCGGATACGCTGTTCCATGGACTTTGGGGAGTCGCTGAACCTGCCGCACAGTTCGCTGAGCGTCATGTCATTGATCTGACCGTCGTGTTCCAGCAGGTATTCCACCGCTGTGATGATATCCCTGCTGCCGGTATCCCCGCTTATGCCAAGCCTCTGGAGTATATTTGTCAGCACGGTTCTCGAGGCGATGGCGGCAGGGGCTTCGCGTTCCGGTTCCGGGGAAGCGGCCGGCATCTCGTCCATAAAGATATGCTGCATTTTCCGGATCGTCCGCTGCATGGAAAGCTGACGGCTCACCTTCGAGATGACATTTTCCACCTCCACGCTGTTCACCGGCTTCTGTATATAATATTCGACTCCTGCCTCATAGGCGGAGGCGATCATATCTTTGGAGGACACCTGTGACAGCATGATAAAGGCGGTCCGCGGCAGCAGACTGCCTGCTTTGCGGACAAAGGAGATGCCGTCCATGTCGGTCATAAGCAAGTCTACGATGATAATATCCGGGGCGAGCGTCTGTACGTCCTCCAGGGCATCCGAACCGCTTAAGGATGTGCCGCACACAGTTCCGAGCTTCCGGTTCGTGATGATCAGCTTTAATATATTTAATATGTTACGGTCATCGTCGATGAGATAAAATTTCATTTATATAACCACCTTCATTTTTTCTGCTGGAATTCTAAGGGTAAATGTTGTATTGCCGGGAACAGAGGAAAGAGTCAGCGTCCCGCCGAACTGGTCCTCTGCCAGGTCCCGGACAAGGCTGAGCCCAAGGCCCCGGTTCACCTCTCCGGTTGAGAAGTTTATTTTTGTGGAAAATCCGGTCTTAAATATTTCTGTCTGATCCTCTTCGGGGATACCGGGTCCGTCGTCCGTGACTGTGAATATAAAAGTGTCCTTTTCACTTTTTTCTCCGACATATATATGTACTTCATCTTTTATAGCAGCCTCCAGCGCGTTCGTCAGCAGGTTGCGGAAGATGGACATAAGGGCGTAATGCTGGTTTGTGTAGATGCGGTCGCGGCAGTCGGTCTCTATTATAAGTGTTTTTTCCTGCTCCTCTGCTGACAGCGTTAATGTGTCTTTCAGAAGGTTCAGAAGTTCATCGACATACATGCCGCCGCCTTCTAGTTCTTCGTTGAGCGCCTCAGATATGCCGCGCATGATGAGCAGATATTCTTTCTTTACTTCGTGGATGTCTTTTGCCACCTTCAGGGCGGCTTTTGAGAGTGCGCCGTTCTCGTCCGCGCTCTTTAGTTTTTCATAGAGACGGTAGGAAGTGCTCATCGTATCCTCGATGAGGGCGGTATTCTTTTTCATCCAGACAACCTCGCCGTTCAGCTTCGAGATGAGCAGGACGAGGCGTTTATAACGCTCTTCATGCTCCTGCTTCAGAAGAAGGAGCTTGTAATGTGCAAACACAGTCAGGACACACCATACAACGGCTGTGCGGACCGCCGCTGCAAGGAGTATGCTCGCCTGTGCCTTCGGCGTAAAAGCGCCGAGGCGGATGCGGAACAGCAGCTCCACAAGATTGGCGCCGTAGTCGATGAGAAACAGCGGAAGGAGCGCTTTGTTTCTGCCCGGAAGGCGTCCGCCAGACCGGCGGGTATAAAGGTAAAAGGCCAGTCCGTAGCAGAGATAGAAGATCACCTCAGGAAAATAGGAGCGGACGGCCCCGGCCAGACGGCCGCTCTGAAACCAGACGAGCAGCAGACGGGAGGCAAACACCCCGGCCGCCCCGAGCACAGTCACCGGCAGGACCGGAAAAGACTGAGCGATAAATAAAAAAGCCGGGAAACATATGACGGCGACAGACAGCTTGAAGTCTGTGATAAACAGGTTGATATTGAGCTGCGCGGCCAACGTTATGACCAGGCTGAAAAATATAATATTTCCAAAAGTTTTTTTCATGACATACCTCTCTTCTTTCTAATATAGCGTCTTCCCTTCACTTTGTATAGGAAAATTTTATATGGAAAAGCACAAAAGCATTTGCCGCCACATAGACTATATCAAATACGCCAAGAGGTGCTTTCCTTGAAATCTTTTCCCCAACCCCTCACTGCCTCGGAAGAAAGATATTACATGCAAAAATATACGGAGGGAGACCTTGAAGCAAAACATGTTCTCATAGAACGGAACCTGCGCCTCGTTGCCCATATCGTTAAGAAGTACCAGTCGCTGGAAGAAGACAACGAAGACCTGCTCTCTATCGGCACGATCGGACTTATAAAGGCCGTGGTGACCTTCAACCCCGATAAATGTGTCCGCCTCGGAACTTATGCGGCCCGATGTATCGAAAATGAGATATTGATGTACCTCCGTTCTAAAAAGAAGTCATCCAAAGAAGTGTCCCTCTATGAACCGATCGGAACAGACCGGGAAGGAAATGAGATCCAGCTGTTCGATATCATCGAGACGGACGAGGACGATGCCCACAGAAAAGTTGCACTGAAGGATGATATCCGGCTTCTTTATGAGAAGGTGGAAGGAGAGCTCTCACAGAGGGAGCGTCTTGTACTGAAGATGAGATATGGCCTGTATAATGAAGAAGAGTATACACAGCGGGAGATAGCCAGACGCTTAGGCATCTCTCGTTCTTATGTGTCAAGGATCGAGAAAAGTGCAATAGAAAAGCTGCGCGAGTATTTTTAATGCCCGCGCGGCTTTTCTATTGCACTTTTTACCGTTCTATTGACATCATCTGTCATATTCGTTATGATAAATCTACATTTTACGGGGCGTTCTGCCCCGAAAAGTCAGATCCGGCCAGCATCGGCCGCCAACCCAGCAAAACATTTACAAAAAGAAAAGAGGAATGCGAATGAGTTTCAGTACGGTACTGTCTGCGGCCATCGAAGGGCTTACGGTGGAATTTGTCCATGTGGAAGCAGACATAAGCAACGGCCTTCCCATGTTCCACATGGTAGGTTATCTCTCATCGGAAGTAAAGGAAGCGTCAGAGCGGGTGCGCACCGCCGTGCGCAATTCAGGGATCGAACTCCCGCCAAAGAAGACGGTGATCAATCTGTCGCCCGCATCGGTGAAAAAGAAAGGAGCGGCGTTTGACCTGCCCATCGCCGCGGCGATACTCGCGTCTCTTGGCCTTGTGCCGGAGAATGGCCTCGCACATACGCTCATCATCGGCGAGCTCAGCCTAGACGGCCGGCTGCGGGAGGTGGCCGGGATCCTTCCCATTGTGATGGAGGCAAAAAAGGCCGGCTGCCATACGTGTATCCTTCCGAAAGCCAACGCGGCGGAAGGCGCGCTCGTGGAAGGCATAAAGATCATAGGCGCAGCATGGCTGCGGGAAGTATGTGACTATCTGTGCGGTACGCAAAGCATTGAGCCTGAGAGACACCACATATCGCGGGGGCCTCTTCCCGCCGTGAACTCCCAGACCCCTGACTACAGCGATATACGCGGTCAGGAGGCGGTGAAGCGGGCGGTGGAAGTCGCAGTGGCAGGCGGTCACAACATATTGCTCGTCGGACCTCCCGGAAGCGGAAAGTCCATGATCGCCAGAAGACTACCGACGATACTCCCGCCGGTCACATTGGATGAGAGCCTGGAAATCACAAAAGTATACAGCATTATGGGGCTTTTGGACAAGGAACATCCTCTTGCAGCTAGGCGTCCCTTTCGGAGCGTACATCACACAGTTACGAGAAGCGCCCTCATCGGCGGCGGTATCATACCGTCCCCGGGGGAGATCAGCCTGGCTCACGGAGGCGTGCTGTTTCTGGACGAGTTGACGGAATTCCAGAAGCCGGTGCTGGAAGTGCTCCGACAGCCGCTGGAAGAAAAAAAGATACGGATCACAAGAAAGCACGGAAGCTATGTATTTCCCGCCGACTTTATACTGGCAGCCGCCCTGAACCCGTGTCCGTGCGGCAATTATCCGGACCTTGAGCGGTGCAGCTGCACGCCGGGACAGATACAGCAGTATCTCGCGAAGATCAGCCAGCCGTTTCTGGACAGAATGGACATCTGTGTGGAGGTTCCCAGGGTAGAATATGAAAGCCTGAACGAAGAAAAGGACGGAGAGTGCTCGGAGGTGATACGGGAACGTGTAAGTAAAGCGAGGGAACGGCAGAAAGAGAGATACAAAGGACTGGAAACAACAGTGAACGCCGCATTGCCCGTAAAAGAGCTGAAGCGTCACTGCCGCCTGGACAGCGAAGGGGAGAGGGTCATGGAGCAGGCGTTTGAAACGCTCGGTCTCACAGCCAGAACCTGCCATAAGACGATCCGTGTGGCCAGAACGATCGCGGACCTTGAGGGAGCGGGGCAGATCGGCACCGCGCACCTTAAGGAAGCGATCGGTTACCGGATGATGAATAAGAAATACTGGGGGAGGTGAGCGTATGGAACTGGCGTATGAATACTGGCTTGCATGTATCAGACATGTGCCTGCCCGGAAAAAAATTATGCTCCGTTCCGAATATACGGATGCAAGTCAGATATATTATATAGAAGAAACGAGGCTTCATTTTACAGAATATCTCGATGCCGGCGAGGCGGAAGCTGTCATAAGCTCCCGCAGGTCGTGGGATGTGAGAAAGAATTATGAAAAATTATGTGAAAAAAACATTCAAATTGTGCCGTACTTCCAGGAAGAATACCCGGAACGGCTCAGGGTCACAGCGGATCCGCCCTATGCCCTCTTTGTAAAAGGCCGGCTTCCGGACTGCCGGAGACCGGCGGCAGCAGTTGTAGGCGCGAGAAGGTGCAGCGCTTACGGGGAAGCGCAGACGGGAGCGTTTGCCGCAAGGCTGGCAGAGGCGGGCGTGGAGCTCATCAGCGGCATGGCTCTTGGGGTGGACGGCGCGGGACAGAGAGCGGCGCTGAACGCGGGCGGCATGACGTACGCGGTACTTGGATGCGGCGTGGACGTGTGCTATCCGCGGGAACATATCGGGCTGTATATGGATATCCAGAAGCATGGAGGCATTCTGTCGGAATATCCCCCGGGAACTCCGCCGCTTCGCGCTTATTTTCCGGCGCGGAACAGGATCATCAGCGCTCTGGCGGACACCGTGCTCGTCATGGAGGCGCGGGAGAGGAGCGGCTCCCTCATAACGGCAGACTTCGCACTGGAGCAGGGGAAGGATATCTACGCGCTCCCGGGACCGGTGACAAGCCCGTTGAGCCGCGGATGCAACCATCTGATCAGACAGGGCGCGGGCATTCTGTCTACCCCGGATGAACTGCTTGCGGATATGGGAATACACGTCTGCAGTCCGGGTCAAAAATCTGACAAAAATGAAAAAATGCTTGAAAGTCCCGAAAATATGGTGTATAGTTGTCTCGGTTTATGTCCGAAGAGTGTGAGCCAGCTTGTGAAGGAGACCGGGCTTCCTGCCGGGGAGCTTCTGGAACGTCTGGTGACATTGGAGCTGCAGGGATATATCAGAGAAATATCTAAAAATTATTATGTGAGAATTAACGGATGAAAATAAAACTGACGGCTAGTTATTAATGGAGGAAGCAATTATATGGCACGTAATCTTGTAATCGTGGAGTCACCTGCCAAGGTGAAGACAATTAAAAAATTTTTGGGGAGCAATTACGCGGTGACCGCATCCAACGGTCATGTGCGGGATCTGCCGAAGAGTCAGCTCGGCGTGGACCCTGAGAACGACTATGAACCCAAATACATCACTATCCGGGGAAAAGGAGAGATTCTGGCCAATTTGCGCAAGGAGGTTAAAAAGGCAGATAAGATTTATCTGGCAACTGACCCTGACCGCGAAGGAGAGGCCATCTCCTGGCATCTTAAGCAGGCGCTGAAGCTGGAGAATAAAAAAGTATACCGGATAAGTTTTAATGAGATTACGAAAAGTGCAGTGAAAGCTTCCCTCAAAAACGCCAGGGAGATCGACATGGATCTGGTGGACGCGCAGCAGGCCCGGCGCGTGCTGGACCGTGTCGTAGGGTATAAGATAAGTCCACTTCTGTGGGCAAAAGTAAAACGAGGGTTAAGTGCCGGGCGTGTGCAGTCGGTGGCGCTTCGTATCATTGCCGACAGAGAAGAGGAGATCAACGCCTTTATCCCGGAGGAATACTGGTCGCTTGATGCGAACCTGAAGGTGGACGGGGAAAAGAAGCTTCTGACCGCCAAGTTTTACGGGACGAAGAGCAAGAAGATGACGATCGGCTCCAAAGAAGAACTGGACAAAATTCTTTCCGAGGTGGAAGAGGCAGACTATTCTGTGGAGGACATCAAAAAGAGCGGGCGTGTGAAGAAAGCGCCGGTGCCGTTTACAACGAGTACACTCCAGCAGGAGGCATCCAAAGCACTGAATTTTGCGACTCAGAAGACAATGAGGATCGCGCAGCAGCTCTATGAGGGAATTGATATCAAAGGCAACGGTACGGTCGGACTCATCACATATCTGCGTACTGATTCCACGAGAATATCGGAGGAAGCCGATGCCAGTGCAAGAGCGTATATCGGAGAACATTACGGAACAGAATATGTAGCGGCGAATGACACAAAGGGAAAGGACGACAAGAAGATCCAGGACGCCCATGAGGCGATACGTCCTTCCGATGTGACGAGGACGCCTGCGGCTATGAAAGAATCTCTCACAAGAGACCAGTTCCGCCTCTACCAGCTTGTGTGGAAACGGTTTGTAGCCAGCAGAATGCAGCCGGCGAAGTATGAGACGACCTCAGTGAAGATAGCCGCCGGAGATTACCGCTTTACGGTGGCTGCATCAAAGGTGGTGTTTGAAGGATTCCGATCAGTCTACACAGAGGCGGATGAAGAGAAAGAGACAGGAAATGTGCTGCTCAAAGGACTGGATATGAACTCAAAGCTCACGAGAGAAAGCTTTGATACAAAGCAGCATTTTACACAGCCGCCGGCACATTACACAGAAGCCGGTCTCGTTAAGACGCTGGAGGAACTTGGGATCGGCCGTCCGAGTACGTATGCGCCGACCATCTCCACGATCATAGCAAGGCGCTATGTGGCAAAAGAAAATAAGAACCTGTATATCACGGAGCTGGGCGAAGTGGTAAACAATATGATGAAGCAGTCATTCCCGAGTATCGTAGACGTCAATTTTACGGCCAACATGGAGAGCCTGCTGGACGGAGTGGCAGAGGGCAAAGTTAAGTGGAAGACGATAATAGAGAATTTTTATCCGGATCTGGAAGCTGCGGTGAAGCTTGCAGAGGAAGAACTTGAGAAAGTCAAGATCGAGGATGAAGTGACGGATGTCATCTGCGACCTGTGCGGCCGGAATATGGTCATAAAATATGGACCTCACGGGCGTTTTCTTGCCTGCCCGGGCTTCCCGGACTGCAGAAATACAAAGCCTTACCTTGAAAAAATAGGCGTTCCCTGTCCGGTGTGCGGTAAGGATGTAGTCATCCGCAAGACGAAAAAAGGAAGAAAATATTACGGCTGCGAAGACAATCCGGACTGCGAGTTCATGTCATGGCAGAAACCGTCCACAAAGAAGTGTCCGCGCTGCGGAAGTTATATGGTAGAAAAAGGAAATAAACTGCTCTGTGGCAGTGAAAAATGCGGTTATGTAGAAAATAAGGAAAATAATAAAAAATAATTAGGGAATTGATTGAAAAAAAATGAATTGTATGATAATATAGCATTCAAAGGATGGAGGAATGTGAATGAGTGTACAATTGTTAGATAAAACCAGAAAAATCAATAAATTACTTCATAATAATAATTCCAGCAAAGTTGTCTTTAATGATATATGTGAGGTGCTCACAGAGATATTAGAATCTAACGTGCTGGTGGTGAGTAAAAAAGGAAAGATACTCGGCGGGAGCAGAGCGGACGGAGTGCCTGTCATCAAAGAACTGATCGAACAGGAAGTCGGGAAGCATATCGATGAGATGCTCAACGAACGCCTGCTGAGCATACTTTCTACAAAAGAGAACGTGAACCTTCAGACGCTCGGGTTTTCCGAAGATGCGGTGAGAGGTTATCAGGCGATCATCACGCCTATCGATATTGCGGGTGAGAGACTTGGCACCTTGTTTATTTACAAAAATGATGAGATGTATGAGATCGACGATATTATTCTGAGTGAATACGGGACTACGGTCGTAGGGCTTGAGATGCTCAGGTCCGTCAATGAAGAGAGTGCGGAAGAGACGCGCAAGGAGCATATCGTGCAGTCTGCCATAAGCACGCTCTCTTATTCGGAGCTGGAGGCTATCATTCATATTTTTGAAGAGCTGGACGGCACGGAGGGCATTCTTGTGGCGAGCAAGATCGCGGACAGAGTCGGGATCACACGGTCTGTTATCGTCAACGCGCTGCGCAAGTTTGAAAGCGCAGGCGTCATAGAATCCCGGTCTTCGGGCATGAAGGGCACTTACATCAAAGTAGTGAACGACTATGTATTCACAGAACTTGAGCGGATCAAGGCTGAGCGGATGAAATAGGATAGAAATAAAAGGGTATCGGGAAACTGATACCCTTATTTTGAAGGGAGCAAGTTATTATGTACGAGGGAAGGCCTGTGGACATACAGATGGAGCGGATGATACTCGATGAGGGCTTTTTTGATGAGACTGTTTATCAGTGCGAAATAATCACGTATAAACCAGAGGAAGAACGGATATATTTATTATCAAAGCAGACGGAGCTTCCGGTATTTTCCCTGGACGGCATATACAAATGCACGATAGCGGGGGAGGAAGGCCTGATCGAGTGCAGCGGAAGTATGACGGAGCGGTATTGGAACAAGCTCGGACGGGTGATGGTATTCCGGCTCAGGAATGGATTTTATAAAAAAGTTCTAAACTAAATATAAAGTGTGTTGACAAAATAAAAAGAGAGTGCTATTTTATATCTAGAGTCTTTTAGCACTCTCTTTTTGTGAGTGCTGACAAATAGATAATAACAAGGAGGAATAAATATGAAATTAGTACCATTGGGAGACAGAGTTGTATTGAAACAATTAGTTGCAGAAGAGACTACAAAGTCAGGTATCGTATTACCGGGTCAGTCAAAAGAAAAGCCGCAGCAGGCTGAAGTAGTAGCAGTAGGGCCTGGTGGGGTAGTGGACGGCAAAGAAGTCCAGATGAACGTAGAAGAAGGGCAGCAGGTTATTTATTCCAAATATGCCGGAACATCCGTTGAAGTTGACGAAGAAGAGTATATTATCGTAAAGCAGGATGATATCCTGGCAATACTTAAGTAGAAGCTTGAAGCATGTTGAACATTAATATAATTTAGGAGGCAGATCATTATGGCAAAGGAAATCAAATACGGCGCTGAAGCAAGAGCAGCATTAGAATCAGGAGTAAACCAGCTGGCAGACACTGTCAGAGTCACACTTGGACCAAAAGGACGCAACGTAGTTCTTGACAAATCATTCGGCGCGCCGCTCATCACAAACGACGGTGTGACGATCGCGAAAGAGATCGAGCTGGAAGATGCATTTGAAAACATGGGGGCACAGCTTATCAAAGAAGTTGCATCCAAGACAAACGATGTGGCTGGTGACGGAACAACGACAGCTACCGTACTTGCTCAGGCGATGGTACATGAAGGGATCAAGAACCTGGCCGCAGGCGCCAATCCGATCATTCTGCGCAAGGGCATGAAGAAAGCAACAGACACTGCTGTGGAAGCTATCGCGGGCATGTCCAGCAAGATCAAGGACAAAGAGCAGATCGCAAAGGTTGCCGCTATCTCCGCTGGAGACCAGGAGGTCGGCGAGATGGTTGCAGACGCAATGGAGAAAGTCTCCAATGACGGCGTTATCACGATCGAAGAATCCAAGACGATGAAGACAGAACTCGACCTTGTAGAAGGTATGCAGTTTGACCGCGGATATATCTCCGCTTATATGGCAACTGATATGGATAAGATGGAAGCAAATCTGGAAGATCCGTATATTCTCATTACAGACAAGAAGATTTCCAACATTCAGGAGATCCTTCCGCTGCTTGAACAGGTCGTACAGTCCGGCGCAAGACTTCTGCTCATCGCAGAGGATATCGAAGGAGAGGCGCTCACAACTCTGATCGTAAACAAACTGCGCGGAACATTCAATGTTGCGGCTGTAAAAGCACCGGGATACGGAGACAGAAGAAAAGAAATGCTTCAGGATATCGCGATCCTCACAGGCGGACAGGTGATCTCAGAAGAACTCGGCCTTGACCTGAAGGAGACGACGTTAGACCAGCTTGGACGCGCGAAATCTGTAAAGGTTCAGAAAGAAAATACAGTTATCGTTGACGGCATGGGCGATAAAGACAAAATCGCGGACAGAGTATCTCAGATCAAAAAACAGATCGAAGAGACAACATCTGATTTTGACAGAGAAAAATTACAGGAAAGACTTGCAAAACTGGCAGGCGGCGTTGCGGTCATCCGTGTAGGAGCAGCTACAGAGACAGAGATGAAGGAAGCAAAACTGCGCATGGAAGATGCTCTCGCGGCAACAAGAGCGGCTGTGGAGGAAGGTATCATCGCAGGCGGCGGTTCTGCATACATTCATGCGGCGAAAGAAGTTGAGGCGCTGGCACAGAAGCTTACCGGAGACGAGAAGACAGGCGCAAATGTCGTATTGAAAGCACTGGAAGCTCCGCTTTTCCACATCGCGGCCAACGCAGGACTGGAAGGCTCCGTAATTATCAATAAAGTAAATGAATCCAAGACAGGAACAGGGTTTGATGTGCTGGCAGAAGAATATGTAGACATGGTAGAGAACGGAATCCTGGATCCGGCAAAGGTTACAAGAAGCGCGCTTCAGAACGCGACAAGCGTTGCATCCACACTGCTCACCACAGAGTCGGTAGTGGCTAATATCAAAGAAGACGTACCGGCTATGCCGGCAGGCGGCGCAGGCGGAATGGGAATGATGTAATCCGCGCATACCGCTAAAGTATGAAAGTTTTGAAAACTCCTCTTACGAGGAGTTTTCTTTTTGCCATAATATGTGTTACAATAATTACACCTATTAATTTGGAGGATTTGCAGATGAGCGATTATTATACGGAACAACTGGTGAAGAAAAGAACGGATATGAAAGATGTATTTTTTAAGGCGCTGCTCGCGGCGCTCACGATAGTATCGGTGCTTATTGTCTTTATGTTTCCTTTCGGGATCATTCTGCCGGTGGGAATGGTCGTGCTGGACGTCTTCATGTTCAGGCGGATGAATGTGGAATATGAATATCTGTTCGTGAACGGGGATCTGGATATCGATAAGATCATGAATAAGGCGAAGAGAAAGAGAGTGTTCTCCGCACACGTCAATGATCTGGAGCTTCTGGCGCCTGTAAAGGAACTGGAACTGCGTCAGCACGCGGATGCAAAGACCTTTGACTTCAGTTCCAGAAACGAGGGGGCAAGGCTCTATGCGCTGGTGGTCATCGACAGGGGACAGAAGAAGAAAGTTATATTTGAACCGAATGATACGATCATAGAAGGGTTTAAGATGCTCGCTCCGAGAAAAGTTGTCCAGTAGCATGGTACGGCAAAAAGAAATGAAAAAGCGGTTGACAAGTAAGGGTATAATTGGTTATTATAGCAGTTAAATCATAACAACAGATGGAAGAAAGAGAGGATAAAATTTCATGGGAAAAATTATTGGAGAAGGTATTACATTTGATGACGTTCTGCTCGTACCAGGATATTCAGAAGTGATTCCAAACCAAGTTGATTTGTCAACATACCTGACGAAGAATATTAAGCTGAACATACCGATGATGAGCGCCGGCATGGATACGGTAACGGAGCACCGTATGGCGATCGCCATGGCGAGACAGGGGGGCATCGGTATCGTACACAAGAATATGCCTATCGAACAGCAGGCGGAGGAAGTGGACAAGGTTAAGCGGTCTGAGAACGGAGTGATCACAGATCCGTTCTATCTGTCACCGGAGCACACACTGGCGGACGCCAACGACCTGATGTCCAAGTTCCGCATTTCCGGCGTGCCGATAACAGAGGGGAAAAAATTAGTCGGTATTATTACGAACCGTGATCTGAAATTTGAGGAAGACTTTTCAAAGAAGATCAAGGAATCCATGACATCCGAAGGCCTCATCACCGCGCCTGAGGGCATTACTCTTGATGAGGCGAAGAAGATTCTGGCGAAAGCGAGAAAAGAGAAGCTTCCTATTGTAGACAAAGATTTTAACCTGAAAGGACTTATTACGATCAAAGATATAGAAAAGCAGATCAAGTATCCTCTGTCTGCGAAAGATGAGCAGGGACGTCTGCTCTGCGGCGCGGCGGTCGGTATTACGGCGAACTGCATCGACCGTGTACAGGAGCTTGTCAACGCCAAAGTAGACGTGATCGTCATGGACTCTGCGCACGGACATTCAGCAAATGTGCTCAAGACCGTGGATATGGTGAAGACCAAATTCCCGCAGCTCCAGGTGATCGCAGGCAACGTGGCTACCGGCGAGGGAGCGGAAGCGCTTATCAAGGCCGGAGTAGATGCCGTCAAAGTCGGTATCGGCCCTGGTTCCATCTGTACGACCCGTATTGTGGCAGGTATCGGTGTGCCGCAGATCACGGCAGTTATGAATAGTTATGAAGTTGCGGACAAATATGGTATTCCTATTATTGCGGACGGCGGTATCAAGTATTCGGGAGACATGACGAAGGCGATCGCCGCGGGAGCCAATGTATGCATGATGGGAAGCATATTTGCCGGATGCGATGAAAGCCCGGGGACATTTGAACTGTTCCAGGGAAGAAAATATAAAGTGTACCGCGGTATGGGATCGATCGCCGCTATGGAAAACGGCAGCAAGGACCGCTACTTCCAGACAGATGCCAAGAAGCTTGTCCCGGAAGGGGTCGAAGGACGTGTCGCATACAAGGGGACGGTGGAAGATACCGTATTCCAGCTTATGGGAGGTCTCCGCTCCGGAATGGGCTACTGCGGAACGGCCACTGTTGAGGAGTTGAAGACAAAAGCACAGTTTGTCAAGATCTCGGCGGCATCATTAAAAGAGAGCCATCCTCACGACATCCATATCACAAAAGAGGCGCCGAACTACAGCGTGGATGAGTAAAATATAAAGCGTTTTGAAAGAAGCAGCAGTGTATATGCTGCTTCTTTTGATGTGAAGATCATCTTGCCATGAGGGGACAAGTATAGTAACATTTATGGCATACGGACAGTTTTGGAGGGACAGAAAAATGAATGAACGAAAAGCAGACTGCAGCTGGCTTGCAGACCCGGAGGTGTTTGCGGTGGGCCGGGCGCCGGCCCATTCCGACCATCTATATTATGAAAGCGCAGAAGAGGCCGAATGCCGGGGAAGAATGCCGCTGCGGCAGAGCCTGAACGGGACATGGCGCTTTGCCTGTGCTCCGAATCCGTCCATGCGGCAGGCAGAGTTTTACGGGGAGGACTTTGATGTAAGCGGTTTTGATCTTATCCAGGTGCCGGGGCATATTCAGACGCAGGGGTATGACCGGAACCAGTATATCAATACGATGTATCCGTGGGACGGGGAGGAAGAACTGCGCCCGCCCGAGGTGTCTGAGCGTTATAATCCGGTCGGGAGCTATGTGCGGTGCTTTGAGCTGGACGAAAGACTGAGGGAAAAGCCGGTCTGCCTCTCCTTCCAGGGTGTTGAGACAGCGTTCTACGTATGGGTGAACGGGAAATTCGCGGGCTACAGTGAAGACAGCTTTACACCGGCGGATTTTGAGATCACAGAGTACCTTAAGGCCGGAGAGAACAGACTGGCCGTTGAGGTATATAAAAGGAGCAGCGCCAGCTGGCTGGAAGACCAGGATTTCTTCCGCTTTTCCGGGATCTTCCGTGACGTATACCTGTATGCGCTTCCGAAGAGCCATGTACAGGACTTGTATGTGCGCGCGGGACTTGAGGCCGATTATGAGACGGGAAGCCTGGAGGCCGACGTGACGGTTGTCGGGGATACGGATATAGAGGCGGAGCTTGTGCTTAAGGATGACAGGGGGCGTGAGATCGCGCGTGCAGTGCAGCCGGGAGCACGTGACATACATTTCTCGGTATCTCCCGGAAAGGTGCGCTGCTGGAGTGCGGAGGAGCCGTATCTTTATGATGTATATGTGTATCTGAAAGACCGTACCGGAGAAGTGATCGAGGCAGTTCCGCAGAAGGCCGGGTTCCGGCGGTTTGAGATGAAAAACGGCATTATGTGTATCAACGGACGGCGCATCGTATTCAGGGGGATCAACCGGCATGAGTTTAATGCGAAGAGGGGAAGGGCCGTCACGAGGGAGGATATGCTCTGGGACATCCGTTTTATGAAGAGGCATAACATCAATGCCGTGCGGACATCCCATTATCCGAACGACAGTTACTGGTATGAATTGTGTGACGAATATGGCATATATCTCATAGACGAAGCAAATCTTGAGAGTCACGGTTCATGGCAGAAGCTTGGTACGTGCGATCCGTCATGGAATGTGCCCGGAGACCGGCCGGAGTGGAGCGCGGCGGTGGTGGACCGCGCCCGCTCCATGTTCGAGCGGGACAAAAACCACCCGAGTATACTTATCTGGTCATGCGGCAATGAATCTTATGCCGGGACAGGCATCGAAGCTATGGCCGCGTTCTTCCGGTCGCGGGATGAGACGAGGCTTGTCCACTATGAAGGAGTATTCTGGAACCGGAAGTATGACCACATAAGTGACATGGAGAGCCGGATGTACGCCAAACCGGAAGAGATCGAACAGTATCTGGAAAAAAAGACAGGCAAGCCGTACATAAGCTGTGAGTACATGCATGCCATGGGCAACTCGCTGGGGGGCCTGAAACTGTACACAGATCTTGAGGAAAAATATGAGGCTTACCAGGGCGGGTTTATCTGGGATTACATCGACCAGTCGCTTCTTATGGTAAATGAGCAGGGAGAAGAAGTATTTGCCTATGGAGGCGACCATGACGACAGAGCCACGGACTATGAGTTCTGCGCCAACGGCATCGTGTATGCAGACCGGAGCATATCGCCGAAAGCCCAGGAAGTAAAGGCGCTCTATTCGGATATAAAGCTGGAGCTTGGGAAAGACAGCCTGACTGTTAAAAACCGCAGCCTGTTTCGTTCCGCAGAGGAATATATATTTTTATTAAAAATCTTTCAGGAAGACAGGGAACTTCTGTGCAAAGAGCTGGAGATAAAGACAGCGCCCCTTACGGCCGAGACCGTTACGCTGCCGGAACCGGTCATGCGGCGGGCAGAGGAGAGCGGAGAAGAATGTGTGGTACAAGTCTCCATGCATCTGTTAAACGATACAAAATGGGCCCAAGCAGGATATGAGCTCTGTTCTGCGCAGTATATCCATGAAGGGAAGAAGTGCGCCGGCAAACAGGTATACCCACTGGAGATCATCCATGGAGATGTGAATATCGGCGTCAGGGGAGAAGGATTTTCGGCCATGTTCTCCAAAGCGGAGGGCGGACTGGCGTCTCTGTGCTATGACGGCGCCGAGTATATAACGAGGGCGCCAAGGACTACATTCTGGAGAGCCTGCACGGACAATGACCGGGGAGCAAAGCATGGATATGACTGCAGTCAGTGGATGGCGGCGGGATTGTTCCAGAAAGTGAAAGATGTGAACGTGGAGGAGGCGGAAGGCGAAGTAACGGTAACGTTTGCATTTATAATTCCTACCGTACCTGCATCTGAAAATTATGTGTCTTATACGGCCTCGGGGGACGGGAGGATACAGGTCCGTGTCCGCTATGAAGGAGCGCCCGGCCTTCCGGTCCTGCCGGCATTCGGGCTGGAGATGAAGCTGAAGGAGCGCTGTCATAATGTAAGATATTACGGGTTTGGTCCGGAGGAGAACTATATAGACCGCATGGAAGGGGCCAGGCTCGGTGTTTATACCTATACGGCATCCGGGAATTTGTCCGGTTATCTGATTCCGCAGGAATGCGGTAACCGCGCCGGGACGAGATGGGTCGAAGTGACCGATGACAGCGGCGCCGGACTCAGGATATCCGGGGACAGGAGACCTTTCGAGCACAGTGTGCTGCCGTACAGCGCTTACGAGCTGGAGGCCGCGTCTCACAGGGAGGAATTGCCGCGCCCGCACTATACATGGCTTCGGGTGCTGGCGGCCCAGATGGGGGTCGGGGGCGACGATAGCTGGGGGGCGCCGGTGCACGGACCGTATCTCATACCGTCCGACAGGCCGCTGGAAGTCAGTTTTACGATCGAGAAAAAGAATGGAACTACAAAATAAGCAGAAAATACGCATAGGAGCGGACAGGAGGATATTGGGATGGTACGTGATTTTGGAACAACAGAGGCAGGAGAGCAGGCAAGTGTATATGAACTGAGAAATAAGAACGGAATGACCGTCTGTATCAGTGACTACGGTGCAGCAGTCGTATCGGTGCGCATACCGTGCCGGGACGGGCAGGTGAGGGATGTGGTGCTCGGTTATGACTGCGCCCGGGATTATGAAGCCGGAGGGCAGTCGTTCGGCGGGACGGTGGGAAGGGTGGCTAACCGTATCGGCGGCGCCCGGTTTACGCTGAACGGAAAGACATATACGCTTGCTGAAAATGACAACGGCAACAATCTGCACAGCGGGCCTGACACTTACAACCACAGGCTGTGGGAAGTGCGGGAGGCGGATGAAAGACATGTGGCGCTTCATCTGTCAAGCCCGGACAAAGACCAGGGATATCCGGGCGCGCTGGATGTCACGGTAACGTACAGCCTGAACGGCGAAAACGCGCTTGAGATCCGCTACGAGGCGGCGGCAGAGGCGGACACGATCGTAAATTTGACGAATCACAGCTATTTTAATCTGAACGGCCATGACTCGGGCGATATTCTGGAACAGGAGCTGTGGCTGGACGCAGAGGCATATACGCGCGCTGACGAAGAATCCATCCCTACCGGCGAGATCGTAAGTGTGGAGGGGACGCCCATGGATTTCCGCGTCAGAAAGACGATCGGCAGAGACATAGGCGCCGATTACGAGGCGCTGGATTTTGCGGGTGGTTATGACCACAACTGGGTGCTGGGCGGAGACGGGTTCCGCAGGACAGGTGAATTTTCATGCCGGGAGAGCGGTATCAGGATGCAGATATTTACAGATTTGCCGGGAATGCAGGTGTACAGCGGCAATTTTCTTGACCGGGAGCGGGGAAAGGCCGGAGCAGTGTACGGAAAACATCAGGGTATATGCTTTGAGACGCAGTATTTCCCGGATGCGGTAAATAAAGATAATTTTGAAAGTCCGGTCGTCCGGGCGGGAGGGCAGTTTGAGTCAGTAACTTCGTATAAATTCGAGTTTTAACATTCAGAAATTCATAAGTATTTTTTCATAAAATATTTCTCTTAACTATGCTAAAATAGTATGGAATGATTGGAGAGATAGTATGGACAGAAGAATAGCGGAAGCAAGGCGCAGGAGGAGGATCCAGCGCAATATCCGGCTCGGTGTGCTCGTGCTTGCCGTACTCATTGTGCTCGTGGGGATCGTAAGGATCATCAAGCCAGCATGGTTCACGAATGATTACATAGAACTTAAAGGAAAGGACATAGATGCCTCCCGCCCGGACCTGGATGTGGAACTGCTCACAGAAAACCCCTATTCCCGGCCGGGGACGAAGACGGATAAGATCAAAGGGATCGTTGTGCACTACACGGCCAATCCAGGCGCCACCGCCATGGAAAACCGGAATTATTTTGAGGGCCTTAAGGACAGCCATGAGACAAAAGCGAGCAGTAATTTTATCGTAGGTCTTGACGGGGAGATCGTGCAGTGTGTTCCGACGTGGGAGGTGGCTTATGCGTCCAATAGCAGGAACAATGACACCGTATCCATTGAGTGCTGTCACCCGGATGAGACGGGAAAGTTCAACGAGGAGACATATAAGTCCATGGTCCGGCTCACCGCCTGGCTGTGTAAGAAGTTTGACCTGGACAGCAAGGATGTCATCCGGCATTATGATGTGACGGAAAAGAACTGTCCGAAGTATTTTGTGGAAAATGAGGACGCATGGAACCAGTTCAGGGCAGATGTGCAGGAGGCGATCAAAAAATAATCGGAAAATGCGTTGACTTTTTGCCGTGTGTTGCTATAATGAAAGATAGCTGGTATTACAGTGGAAACATGACAAAAGCAGAGACGGAAAAGAGTAGTCTTTTGGAGTCATCCAGAGAGAAAAACATTTGGTGGAAGTTTTTTGTGACAGAAAGAAGATGAAAACCATTCCTGAGCTGCGGTGCCGAAACGACAGTAAGCATTGCCGTATTCCTGCGTTAAGGGATAGGATTTGAGAGAGTCTGAAGTGAAAAGTTAAGGTGGGACCGTGCAGCGTTAGATGCACCCTTAAATGGACAGCGCAAGTTGTCTGTTTAGGGTGTTTTTTTGATTCAGGAAATACCGTTTCCGAAAAGAACAAAAAGTGTATATTGAAAGGAGCGAAACAAGATGAAAGTAAGTATGAAAGACGGGTCTGTACAGGACCTGACATTTGCAGATGAGGTGGGACAGGAGGCGTTCCGCCATACGACATCCCATATTCTGGCCCAGGCAGTAAAGCGCCTGTACCCGGATACAAAGCTGGCTATAGGACCGGCGGTAAAAGATGGATATTACTATGATTTTGAATTCAGTTTTCCGTTTACGACAGAGCACCTTGCCGAGGTGGAGAAAGAGATGCGCAGGATCGTCAAGGAATCTCTGCCGCTTGAGAGAAGTGTCGTGAGCCGTGAGGAAGCGCTGAAACTGATGGAGGAGCGGGGAGAATCCTACAAAGTAGAGATGATTCAGGCTCTGCCAAAGGAGGAAGAGATCAGTCTTTACAGACAGGGTGAGTTCGTGGATTTCTGTGCGGGCCCTCATGTGTCCAACACGAGCGTGATCAAAGCGTTTAAGCTTCAGAGCGTGGCGGGGGCATACTGGCACGGAGATGAGAACAATCAGATGCTGACGAGGATCTACGGGACATCCTTCCCGAAGGCGGACGAGCTGGATGCATATCTTAAGAGAATGGAGGAAGCACGTCTGCGCGATCACAGAAAGCTCGGTAAGGAACTGGGACTGTTTGCGATCATGGATGAGGGCCCGGGATTTCCGTTTTTCCTCCCAAAAGGAATGGTGTTAAAGAATCTGCTTATCGACTACTGGCGGCAGCTCCATCTGAGAGAAGGATATGTGGAGATCTCCACGCCCATTATTCTGTCCAGGCATCTGTGGGAGAATTCCGGGCATTGGGACCACTATAAAGACAATATGTATACAACAGTGATCGATGAGGAGGATTATGCAGTTAAGCCGATGAACTGCCCGGGCGGAATGCTTGTGTACAAGGTGGAGCCGCGTTCCTATAAAGACCTGCCGATGCGTGTGGGCGAGCTTGGCCTCGTACACCGCCATGAAAAGTCAGGCCAGCTTCACGGCCTTATGCGCGTGCGCTGCTTCACACAGGACGATGCCCATATCTTTATGACAGAGGACCAGATAAGAGATGAGATCAAAGGCGTGGCAAGGCTGATCGATGAAGTGTACTCTAAGTTTGGATTCAAATACCATGTGGAACTGTCCACGAGACCGGAGAACAGCATGGGAAGCGATGCAGACTGGGAGATGGCGACGGAAGGCCTGAGAGGGGCGCTGGAAGAACTCGGAATGGACTATGTGGTAAACGAAGGCGACGGCGCATTCTACGGCCCGAAGATCGACTTCCATCTGGAAGACTCCATCGGAAGGACATGGCAGTGTGGTACAATTCAGCTCGACTTCCAGATGCCGCAGAGATTTGAACTGGAATACACAGGCGCAGACGGCGAGAAGCACAGACCGATCATGATACACCGGGTTGCCTTCGGTTCCATCGAGCGCTTTATCGGTATACTAATCGAACATTACGCGGGCAAGTTCCCGACATGGCTCGCGCCGGTACAGGTGAAGATATTGCCCGTATCAGACAAGTTTGCCGATTACGCACAGAAGGTGACAGACGAACTCAAGGCAGCCGGGATCCGCGTGGAACTGGATGGCAGAAGCGAGAAACTCGGTTACAAGATCCGCGAGGCACAGATGCAGAAAGTACCTTATATGATAATCGTAGGGGAAAAAGAAGTGGCGGAGAATGTCGTATCCGTAAGAAAACGCGATGAAGGTGATATCGGAAGTATGGAACTCAAGACATTCACGGAAAAAGTGCTGGAAGATAAATAAAAAATAGAATACCAGCTCCTTCGGGGACAGGTTAAATTTAATTGGGGACGGGGTTTTTTGAAAAAAACCCCGTCCCCAATTAAATTTAACCTGTCCCCGATTCGTTTATAAGTATCCGAGCTGTTCTAATGTGTTCAGTACCATATGTCTTCCTGCGTCGGTGCCGTCGATGATCCTTCTGGCGCGGACGGAGTCTCCGATATTGAGAAGGGCGGTGTCTTCTCCTTCAAAGGCTTTTGTGAGTTCATCCCAGATGGGCGCGTGTGCCTTCATGCCGAGGCAGACGAAACCGTAATCAAATGGGAGTTCCTCTTCCTGTCCGTCTTTTTCCACGAGGAAGGAATGAGGGGTTACTTTTTTGAGCGCAGTGTTGACCAGCTGTGTCACGCTGTGCTTTTCCATGCATTCTTTCATCGAGGAGGTGGAGGAGGCGTCCAACCCGTTTCCGATGAAAGGCATCATCTCTATGATCGTCGTGTCCGCGCCGCGCGGGGCGAAGAACTCGACCACGTCAAGGCCGACGGCGCCGCCGCCGATCACGATGACCTTACGGCCGGACATGTCTTCTGGATAGCGGTCTATATTCTGTATCAGGTCGAGAATCGAGTACACATCCGCTTTTTTGTCCGCAAGGCTTTCATGCAGGCCGGTAATGGGCGGAAGAAGGGGGACGGAGCCGGTCGCGTTCACGACAAGGTCCGGGCGGAGGCTTTTGACAGTATGGGCTGTCGCGTCCACGCCTGTTCTGATCGTCAGATTGTCAAGTCCGGCCGCGCGGTGCTTCAGATAGTCCGGAAAATCGGCAAGCCGTTTCTTGTCCGGAATCTTTGAGATCTCCACGGATAGTCCGCCTATGTGGTCCTGCTTTTCAAGAAGCGTTACGGTACAGCCGGTCTCGGCGGCGGTACATGCCGCTTCGAGCCCCGCGGTGCCGGCGCCGACGACAACGACACGGCATGGCTTTGATATGTTCCGCTTTTTATAGGCCTCTCCTCCAATTATGTCCGGGTTTATCGTACAGCGCAGCGGTCTGTTGCCGCCGATGCGGTTGCCGACGCAGCCTATATTGCAGGAAATACACTTGCGGATATCGCACACGTCGCCCCGGGCCGCCTTGGCACACCAGTCGGGGTCGGCGATAAGACCGCGCCCGATACCGATAAGGTCAGCGTCCCCCTTTTCCAGAATATCCTCGGCAGCCTGCGGGCTGCGGATGTTGCCGATGGCGATGGATGGCTTGTGAAACTTCTCCCGCACCGCTCTGGCCATGTAGGAGCGCCAGCCGTCCGCTAGGTAATTGGCGTCGATCTGATACTGGATAGAAGGGTTCAGCGCAGCGGAAGTGTCGAAGATATCTGCCTCATCATTCAGATACTCAAGGTATGCAAGGCAGTCTTCCAGCGTATTGCCGCCTTCGACCAGCTCATCCACGCTCAGGCGCAGAGAGATGGGTACGCGCGGTCCGACCGCGGCACGCACTTCCCCGATGACCATTTTGCAGAAACGGGCTCTGTTTTCTGCACAGCCTCCGAATTCATCCGTTCTGTCATTCATCGTCGGCGAGAGAAACTGGCTGATCAGGTAGGAGTGCCCCGCGTGGATCTCCACGAGGTCAAACCCCGCGTTGACGGCGCGCCTTGCCGCGGCGCCGTAATCTGCGGCTATACCTTCAAGTTCTTCCTTTGACAGCGGCCGGGGAAGCTCTCCGCCCGGTTTGGACGGCAGGACAGAAGAGGATACAGGCTGCATCCCCGTCCGGGACGACATGGCCGAAGCGCCTGCGTGGTTGAGCTGTATTCCCATACAGGCGCCGTGCCTGTGACAGGTTTCCGTAAGTTTGTAAAGCCGGGGGATATAACAGTCCTTGTCTATGCGCAGCTGCGTTGTCCCGTTGGAACCCTCCGGGTATTTTACGCAGATATTCTCCACAATGATAAGTCCCGTACCGCCCTTTGCCCGCAGTTCATAATATGTGATGTGCTCATCGCTCAGTTCCCCGTCGTGTCCCGCAAAATTACTCCCCATCGGCATCATGACAACGCGGTTTTTCATCGTCATCCCCCTGACCGTCAGAGGGGAAAACAAGTGCTTAAAGTTATTTTTCATCGTAACATCCTCCATTTGATAAAATATCGTTCAAAGCTGTTCTATAGTTGGATTATAAGATATTGTTAAAGATAAAACAAATTCATGTTTTTGCACTGTTTGATAGATTTGTTCTATGGATTGTGGTATGATTGTAAAAAATAGACAAAGGAGGCAGATTATGAATTTAAATCAATTGCACTACTTTGTAACACTTGCACATATGGAGCATTATACAAATGCAGCCCAGAAACTGTCGATCACCCAGCCGAGCCTGAGCCATGCCATATCGTCACTGGAGGAGGAACTTGGCACGAGCCTGTTTGAACGGCAGGGAAGAAACGTAGCCCTTACCAAATACGGGAGGCTGTTTATGGAGTATGCCGAGGAAGCTCTCGATATCCTCGATGCGGGGATCAAGAAGACAAGGGCTATGACGAGCGAAAGAAGCGGGAAGGTTGACATCGGTTACATATATACGCAGGGAAGCGAGTTTATCCCGGAGGTCATTTCCGGTTTTCTGGAAGCAAACAGGGATAAAAAAGTGGAGTTTGGTTTCAGCAACGGAGTCACAAAGGAAATTGTGGAAGGTGTGAAAGAGGAAAAGTATGATATCGGTTTCTGTTCCATGGTGACAGGCGAAAAAGAGCTGGATTTTGTCCCGGTGTCCCAGGAGAAGCTGATCGCCGCCGTACCGCCGGAACATCCGCTGGCCGAAAAAAAGAGTGTGAGATTTGAGGAAATAGCTTCGTATCCGCAGATTTTCTTTAACAGAGGGAGCGGACTGCGCGGCGTCATAAGCCAGATATTCAAAGATTACGGCATCAAGCCGGATATCGTCTATACGGTGGATGAGGACAGCGCCATGGTAGGGCTTGTGGCCAGAGGCTTCGGCGTCGGCATCGTTCCGGACGCCGCCACAGTGCGCAGCATGAAGGCGTCTTTCCTGGAGATCGAGGATCTGGACTACCGGCGCTTCATCTATATGGTGACGCTGAAAAACAAGTATCAGGTGCCTGTCGCAAAGGCGTTCACAGAGTACGTAAAAGACTACTACAGCCTGAAAAAATAAACCATAATTGTTGCGCTGTGCCGGGAAAGTTGTTATAATATACCGGTGTGAAAGCGGATCAGTATAAAACAGGAGAGAAAGAAAAATATGAATGATTTAGAGATGTACAGAGAGCAGCTGGCACTGTGCGATGATAAACTTATTGACGCATTGGTAGAGCGGAATGCCGTTGTAGAAAAAATCATGGCGTACAAAGAGACATACGGAATGCCGATTCTGCAGCCTCAGCAGGAGGCGAAGCAGAAGCAGCGCCTGGAAGAAAAACTGACGGACAATAAGTATAAGGATGAGATCTACGATGTGTTCCGGTGTATCCTGAAGAACAGCAAGAGGATCCAGGCAAGAAAACTGTTTGATTACAATATTGTGCTCATCGGATTTATGGGAGCAGGCAAAACGACGGTGTCGGATTATCTGAGCACCATGTTTGCCATGGACATCGTAGAGATGGACCAGGTGATCGCAGACAGGGAAGAAATGAGTATCCCGGATATATTTGCCACATACGGGGAAGAATATTTCAGAAATCTGGAGACAAATCTGCTCATAGAGATGCAGTCCAGAAAAAACACCGTGATCTCCTGCGGCGGCGGAGCGGCGCTCAGGGAACGCAATGTCGCTGAGATGAAGAAGAACGGCAGAGTCGTGCTTCTCACTGCCAGCCCTGAGACTATCTATGAGCGTGTGAAAGACAGCGATGACAGGCCGGTGCTCAACGGACGAAAGAACGTAGAAGGCATCTCCGAACTGATGGAGCAGCGCCGCGAGAAGTATGAGGCGGCCGCGGACATCGTGATCAACACAGACAATAAAAACGTGCTTCAGATATGCGAAGAACTTGTACAGCGCGTTACGGAAATGGAAGACAAATAATGTTTGATAAATTTTATCCGGACAGATATGTGACGTCTGCCTATGTCATAGATTTTGAAAAAATGTACAGCGAAGGAGTCAGGGGCCTTATCTTTGACATTGACAATACGCTCGTACCCCACGGGGCGCCGGCGGATGAGCGGGCGGAAGAACTGTTCGCAAGACTTAAGAAGATCGGATTTGGCTGCTGTCTCATCTCGAACAATCAGGAGCCGAGGGTTAAGATGTTCAACAGGAATATCCAGGTGGACTATATTTATAATGCCCACAAACCGTCCGCAAAAAACTACAGGAAAGCCATGGAGATCATGGGTACCGGACCGGAAAATACAGTATTTATCGGAGACCAGCTTTTTACCGACGTGTGGGGGGCAAAGCGGGCAGGGATCCCCAACATACTCGTAAAACCGATCCATCCGAAGGAGGAGATCCAGATCGTGCTGAAGCGCCGTCTGGAAAAAATAGTGCTGCACTTTTATAAGAAGAGCCTGAACAGGTAAAAAAAGGTTGAAAAAAGGCAGAATGTATTATAGAATTAGAAAAGTGAAAAAGAACGTCAGGTGCGTTAGGCGCACCGTTTTAAGGAGGATTATTCATGGTATCAGCAGGTGATTTTAAGAACGGTTTGACCGTAGAGATCGAGGGGAATATTTTCCAGATCCTGGAGTTTCAGCATGTAAAGCCAGGAAAGGGAGCCGCCTTCGTACGTACGAAGATGAAAAATATCATTAACGGAGGGGTCGTCGAGAAGACATTCCGTCCGACAGAGAAGTTTGAACAGGCACATATTGACAGGAAAGAGATGCAGTATCTCTATTCAGACAGTGATCTTTTCTATTTTATGGATGTAGAGACATACGACCAGATCGCCGTTAACGCGGACACAGTAGGAGAGTCGCTTAAATTTGTAAAAGAAAACGAGAATGTAAAAGTTATCTCTTATCAGGGCAATGTATTTTCGATCGAGCCTCCGATCACGGTTGAGCTTGATATCATCGAGACGGAGCCCGGATTCAAGGGCGACACGGCCCAGGGAGCTACTAAGCCGGCTATCGTCGAGACAGGCGCCCAGGTTATGGTACCTCTGTTTGTAGAGCAGGGAGACAAGCTGAAGATCGACACACGTACAGGAGAATATCTGTCCAGAGTATAGTTCTCTGCTGTAGAATTCTGCCAGGCCAGGTACTATGTATCATATATAGTCATCGGCCCGTCCGCAATAAAAGAACATGAAAGAAAGCCTTGCAATTTATGCAGGGCTTTTTTATAATAGATGTACCATAATATTTCAGGGCTGTATCATACGGCCCGTCCATTTAGTTTTCAATATATTCATACAGACCGGGCACAGAGACCGGACTGATCCAGGCATATTCTGCCGGATATCCGAAAAAACAGCCAACACAATACTGCTGCACAAAGAAAGGAGTCATATGAATTACGATCAGTTTGTGCAGGATGTCAAAAGAAAAGTGAGCGGAGAGTGCGGCGCCGGTACGGCGGTGTGTATCCACACAGCAGTCAAGAATAACGGAAGAGAGAGAAAAGGAATCATGCTGACGAGGCAGGGAGTCAATATATCGCCCGCCATATATCTGGAAGAATACTATGAACAATTCCTGAACGGCGGGACACTGGAAGAGATCGCCGCGGATATAGTGAGACTCTACAATGAGGTGCGTTTCAGCCATTCCTGGGAAAAAGATGAGCTGCGCAGCTACGAATCCGTAAAAGAAAAGATCGTATACCGTCTTATCAATAAGGAAAAAAATAAAACAATGCTGACGGACGCACCGTTTGAACCATATCTCGACATGGCCGCGGTGTTTTATGTGCTGCTTGAATTGAATGCCTACGGTACCGCGGCAATGATGGTCAGAAAGGAACATTTGAAAGGGTGGAATGTGAGCCGGGAGGACATATACCGGCAGGCATGCCGTAACACAAAACGGCTTCTTCCATGCGAATTCAAGACGATGAAAGAAGTGATAGCGGAGCTTGACGGAAGCCGGGAGATGCCGGGGAGGGACGTTATGTACGTGCTGAGCAATACACTGAGAAGTTTCGGCGCCGCGGTGGTCATGTATGACGGCGTGCTCGGCCGTGTGGGAGATCATCTGAAAGAAAACTATTATGTACTTCCAAGCAGTATCCACGAGATGATCATCATACCGGAGAGCGAAGCGCCGGGCAAGAGCGAACTGGCAAATATGGTGGCGGAGATCAACGCGACGCAGGTGGAAGAGGAGGATGTGCTGTCAGACAACGCATATTATTATGACCGGAAATTGAAAAAACTTCAGGAGTAAAACATATGTTCCTTTTCAGCGGCCGTTCCGGATGTTAGAATAAAACAAAAGGAGGGTGATGGAATGGGACAGGATACAGTCAGGTTATATACGAGGCAGAACGACAAGACGCTGCTTCCGCTGAAGAGGCAGGGGCGCATTATCAACCAGAGAATATATGTGGAGATGCATTTTGGTGATATCGCGCCCCTGTTTCTCGAAAGCTATGACTGGTTTACGAAAGAGGCGGCCCGCAGGGTGCCGAAACCGGGGGATGTGAAAGCTCCCATCTGGTGTTCTATCAGTGCGGAAAACTGTCTGAAGCCGATCGACGGCACCGTCGTGTATGTGCTCGAAGTGCCGAAGGAAAAGGTCATATATTTTGATGAGGCAAAATGGGATTATGTGCTCAATCGGATATATCTGCCGAAAGATGAGCAGGATGCGGCATCTTACAGAGAGCATCTTAAGCTTCTTGGCATATCCAACGGGTTTGAATTCTTTGAGGGGCGCTACAAGGGCATGTATCCGGAGGAAGAACGGCGTATTGTGGAAAGCTGGAAGCGCGTCTTTGAGATCGACAACTGGACGATCTTTAATGTGTGCGGCAATATATGGGAGATCATGGAGGCGTATGTTCAGAAGATCGTTTATCCGGGGGAAGACCTGGAGGGGCTGAAATATTAAGTTTACAAAAGAGGATACCCTTTTTGCCGGCAAGGTGCTATAATGAAACTGTTCACAATCTGCACTGCTAAGGAGGAATCGGTATGAAACTGGTAATAACTATGAGCCGTCGATACGGGACAGGGGCGAGCATTATTGCACAACAACTCTCCGAGAGGATCGGAATACCTGTATATGACAAGGTCAACGTGGAACAGGAACTGTATAAGAATATCTATGAATCTGAGGTGGAAGTGATCAGGGAGCTGGCTGAGAAGCCGTGTATCATTCTCGGGCGCTGTGCATCCGAGATATTGAAAGACAGAAAGAATGTGTTCAATATCTACGTGTGCGCGGATAAAGAGGACAGGATAAAGCGGATCATGGAGAAAGACAGCATCACCTATGAGGAAGCGAAAGAGAAGGTAGAGCGGACAGATGAGGAGCGCGCCCTGTATTATCATGAACATACGGGCAAGGCGTGGGGAGATGTCAACAACTACCATATGATACTGAACACTTCCGATCTGGGTGTGGAAAACTGCGCGGATATACTGATGCGCTACTTTGAGAAGATGGAATACATATAAACTTTTCATTTTGTCGAAGATATTTCCTTTACTTTATGAAGGAAATATGATAATATTACAAAGGCAATTTCATATAGGACAAATTATGCACCCGTAGCTCAGGGGATAGAGCACCGCCCTCCGGAGGCGGGAGCGGCGGTTCGAATCCGCCCGGGTGTGTACTTAAAAAAGTGCTTACAATGGAGGGAGTCTTATGAAAGCAAGATGGAAAGACTGCTCCGGCCGGCTTAAGAAGTACAGGAGGGCTAATATTATCATAGCCGTTATGCTGCTCGTGCTGGCGCTCGGTGTGGTTGGGTTCAATCTTACGGAAGAGAAAGTCCAGAAAGCACAAAAGACAAGTTCCCAGGATATCAAAGCGGAAAACAAAGGATATGACAGCATAGAGACAAATCCGCTGAGACTGGAAGAGTACCCGGAAGTGACAGATGTGGTGAAATCGTACTACGCGCGTCTGGCAGAAAATTCGGATTTTGTCGAGTCCTACGACAATGTACAGGTCTATACAAAATCAGGAAAATACAAGGATTCATATGTGGCATTTGTCAAATATGATATGAAGATAAAAGATATCTACACGGGTGTTCCGGGATTAGGTACGCTGTATGTGGAAAAAAACAAAGAGAGCGGCAAATATCACGTGAGCCAGTCTGTGGAGGACAAGGAGCTGAAGAACTCTGTCCGTGAAGTGGCCGGCCAGGATGATGTGAAAAAGCTGCTGGATGAGACGTCCGCGCAGTATCAAAGCGCCGTTGAATCTGACGCACTGCTCAGGGAAGCATTGGCGGATCTGAAGAATGCATATGAAGATTCTACCGGGACAAGCAGTAATGAATAGTGTAAGTTAAGCCAGACCTCTGTATCTCCAGAGGTCTGATTTTTTAAAAAATACAAAGGATGGGATGAGGGAAGATGTCGGGTTACAGGAAGGCATTTAAAAAGGCATTTCCATATACGATTCCGGTTATGACAGGATATATCTTTATCGGAATTGCGTTTGGAGTTATGTATGCGGAAAAAGGGTATTCTTTTTTGTGGGCAGTGCTCATGAGTCTGCTCGTATATGCAGGTTCGGGACAATATCTGGCGGTGAACTTTTTCGTGCCGGGTATTTCGTTTCTCCAGGTCATTTTTATGACGCTGATGGTCAATGTACGCCATATTTTTTATGGCATTTCCCTCCTGGAGAAGTTCAACAATATGGGGAAAAAGCGCTGGTACATGATCTTTGGCCTTACAGATGAAACGTATTCCCTTCTCTGTACGACAAAGGTGCCGGACGGCGTGGAAGAAGAGAAGTTCCTGTTTGCCATCTCTCTCATGGACCAGTCATACTGGATCATCGGTTCTGCCATAGGCGGCCTGGCCGGCAGCCTTCTGCCTTTTAATTCGGAGGGGATCGACTTTGCCATGACGGCGCTGTTTGTCGTGATATTTGTGGAACAGTGGATGGACAGAAGGAACAGGACACCTGCGGTCGTCGGAATTGCGGCTGCTTTTATCTGCCTTCAGATATTCGGCGCGGATAAGTTTGTGCTGCCGTCCATGCTGCTCATCGTTCTTGTTCTGTTTATGATGCGCACAAGACTTGAGAGGAGGGAGGAAGTACAATGCCCATAAGTGTGACCATGTCATTTCTCATCATTCTTGCCGTTGCGGGTACGACCTTTGCGACGCGTGTCGTTCCTTTTCTCCTGTTTCCGAAGGGGAAGGAGATACCGCGTGTCGTACAGTATCTCGGCAAGGTGCTCACACCTGCGGTCATCGGAATGCTCGTCGTGTACTGCCTGAGAACGACTCCTGTACTGGCAGAACCTCACGGCGTACCGGAGGCTCTGGCTGTCATCGTGACGGCGGGACTTCACGTGTGGAAGCGCAACAATCTGCTCAGCATCGGAGCAGGGACTATTTTATATATGTTTCTTATCCAGGCTGTGTTTTAGAGTCTTTTCATACCGTATAGTTTGCTGTAGAACGTAAAAAAGCCATCTCTTCCGTATACTTTCGGGCAGAGATGGCTTTTTGCCGCATTTTACTGCAGGTTCGTTTTCTTTCTGAGAATGTAATACGTAAAAATATAAAGCAGAATGGATGTGACAATGGAAAGTCCCACTGTTACTTTACAGAGATATATCATATACTCGGCAAAGTTAAAATCAAGTGTTCCGTTCTGCGATGCTGCCGGCATGTACCGGGAGAAGAATCCGGTGACTGTCATGACGAGCAGGCTGAAGATGGATAAGACAGTCGTTATGATGAAGTAAGAGACGACGGCCCCCAGTATCCTGTGGTTTGAAAAGAGCTGCCCCATTGCGATGGAAGCGTATATCATGACCACACTGCTGACGGCTCCGATGAGCACGATAAGAACGAGAGAGCCAATAAGGAATGCAGGGGTGATATCCCCGGTGATCCCAAGCTGATCCAGTACTTCGGCTTTGTTTGCGTTATATGCCGATGTGACGGACGGTGTCATGATCACGATCCACAGTGACAGGAAGATAAGCACAACGTCTATGATGCACCAGACAGTCCCGGCGATGGTCTTGGCGAGCAGATGCTGGCCTGGCGTCACCGGCAGCGTACGGCTTAAGTATCCTTCGTTTGAGAACAGGTTTTTATAGAACTTGACGGCGATTATCATCTCGGTTCCAAACACAACTCCGGCCACGATAAGGAAATAGAGCGTAAAGCAAAGCATCATCATGAGCGATGTCGTGTCAGACACTTCTGTAAACTGGATCCGGCTCGTGAGGAAAAACCTTCCCGCAAGCGCGGACAGTATGAGAAAAGCATGTATGATGACCAGAAACCGGTTCAGTGCTTTCAAGTCATATTTGATCAGTTTTCCTAACATCTGAACACCTCCCTGAACAGCGCATCCACGGATTTGCCGTGGTCTGTACGTATCTCATCCACTGTGGCGTTGAGTACGAGCTGGCCCTGACGGATAAATATGACACGGTCCAGTATATTTTCAATATCGTGGATCAAATGCGTGGATATGACAACTGTTGCATTTTCATTGTAGTTACTCAGTATCGTCTGCAGTATATAGTCTCTTGCCGCCGGATCCACTCCGCCGATCGGCTCATCGAGAACATAGAGCTGGGCATCGCGGCTCATGGCGAGTACGAGCTGGACTTTTTCCTTTGTGCCTTTTGAGAAGGTTTTCAGCCGCTTGTTGACGTCTATCTCAAGGTCGGTGAGCATACGGTATGCCCTGTCTGTTACAAAGTCGCTGTAAAAGTCGGTATAATAAGCGATCATGTCCTTTATCTTCATGGAGTCGTCCAGATGGATACGGTCTGGAAGATAGGATACGATCTTCTTAGTCTCTACGCCCGGTTCCTTTCCGTCTATCAATATCTTTCCGGAAGTAGGCACGAGAATATCGTTTATAAGCTTGATAAAAGTGGTCTTTCCGCTTCCGTTCGGCCCAAGCAGTCCCACGATCTGTCCGCGCTCAACAGAGAGGTTCAGATTGTTCAGGGCATAGAAGTTATTGCCGTATCTTTTGGAAAGACTGTGGCATTCCAAAATTGGATTCATATTAGTGTTCCCCCTTTAGTGCATCCTGGATCAACAGAAGAGTTTCATCCTCCTGAAAGCCAAGCTGTTTCATTTTTTCAAAAAAATCTCTGATATGTTCTGAGGCCAGTTCTGTTTTCATCTGTTTCAGCATTCTCTCATCCTCCGTTATAAAGCGTCCGCTTGTTCTCTGGGAATAAACCAGCCCGCTGCGTTCCAGCTCGGACAGTGCCTTCTGCATTGTGTTCGGATTAACGGCGGCATCCAGTGCAAGATCCCGCACCGACGGGAGTTTATCACCCGGTTTATATATGCCCGATATGATATCCTGCTGGATCTTTTCCATAAGCTGCAGGTAGATGGGGCGTCCGTTATCTAAATCCCATGGCATGTAATCACCTCGTTTCTAAGGATAACATTATTGTATTATCTATGTAATACAATAATACAAAAAGAGGGAAATGTCAAGTGAATGTGGAAGATTGGTATATAAAACAACATAAAATCCCGGCAGATACAAAATTTCTGCCGGGATCGTATGTTGTTTTACAAAAAAACGGTCACTGAACACGCTCGTGTTCGTAGTCATTCCGCACATTTTCTTCAAGATGGGGATCGAATCTGCCTGCCCGGAGCATAGCCAGTTCATGCCTGTAGGGCGGATAAGTTTTTTTGGGGTTTTCGAGAGACGGGATATATGGTGTCTCCAGTATCTTCGGCACATGGAGAAAATCAGGATGGTGCACAATGTAGGAGAGCGCATCAAAACCGATCTCTCCGCTTCCGATATTCGTATGTCTGTCTTTTCCCGCACCCTGCGGATTACGGCTGTCATTGATGTGAAATACAGCGATCTGGTCTTTGCCGATCACTTTGTCGAAGTGATCCATGACGCCGTCAAAATCATGAACGATATCATATCCGCTGTCATGTGTATGGCATGTGTCAAAACATACTCTTAGTTTATCGCTGCAGACAACGCCGTCATAGATGCGTGCCAGTTCTTCAAACGTGCGGCCGATCTCAGAACCTTTGCCGGCCATCGTCTCAAGTGCGATATTGACAGGCGTCTCAGGCGTCAGTATTTCATTGAGCCCCTTTACGATCTGCGCGATGCCTTTGTCCGCACCCTCGCCGACATGGGCGCCCGGATGGAGGACGAGAGTCCTGCTCCTGCAGGCGGCGCTGCGCATAAGATCCATACGGAGAAATTCTACGGCCAGTTCGTATGTCCGCTCATTGACAGTATTGCCCAGATTGATGATGTACGGCGCGTGGATGATGATATCGCTTATATTATGACTGTCCATATAATCCCAGGCGGGGTCGATATTGAGTTCGCTTATGTCTTTTCGCTTTGTGTTCTGTGGCGCACCGGTAAAGACCATAAAAGTATCGGCGCCGTAGGAAGCCGCCTCTTTTGCAGAGCCAAGCAGCATGTCTTTTCCGCTCATGCTGACGTGGGAACCTATTTTTATCACTGTTGTATACCTCTCTTTTTACTCATTTATTCCTGTCTGCAAAACTTGTCTTTTCCCTGGCCGCAGACCGGACATTTGTAGGAATCCGGAAGCTCTTCAAAGGGCGTCGGACCGTCGTAGACATAGCCGCATACGCTGCACACCCATTTTCCGCCATCGCCGGATTCTTCTTTGTCTTCCGGAAGATAGGTGGGTGCGTTTTTCGGACTCTTTCCTTTTACGACATTATGATAATATGCATAGGTCATGGCCGGAGCGTCTCCGAGAATGTCCCCGTCTATGACCTCGCCGAGAAAAACGGTGTGAGTGGAGGTTTCCATCGTGTCAATGACGTTACAGACAATATAGCCGCAGGAGTCGTCGATGACGGGAAGTCCTTCTTTTACGGTAAAGCCGACGCCGTCAAACTTATCCACATCTTTGCCGCACTGGAAACCAAACTGGCCGATGAGGGAAGAAGCAGATGTCTCTGACAGTATAGATACTGCGAATTTACCGCTTGCGGCGATGCAGGAATTGGTAAAGTTGTCATGGTTCATGCTGAGCGCGATAGTGGCCGGTTCTGACGTGATCTGCATGATGCTGTTGGCGACACAGCCTGTGCCGCGTTCCCCGTCCAGTGTAGATATGATATAGACGCCGTAGGATAAGTTGCGAAATACATTTTTGTTCATATGATGACCTCCTTGAATTCGATAATAGTAATTGTTATTGATATAATACCATGTTGTGGAAGGTTTTGCAACAGCAGATTTAAAATAAGGTTGTTGCAGCACTTTCCTTATGATAGAATAACTAGGTAAAATACGTTATATTCAAGTTTTTCTTATATAGAAGCCATATATGCAAGGAGGAGCAAAAATGGAGAAAATTATTGATCTCATAGAGAAGGAGATGGAGGAAGCGTTCGAGAAAGCGGGTTATGACAGAGCGTATGCTAAAGTAACGCTGTCCAACCGTCCCGATCTGTGTGAATACCAGTGTAACGGGGCTATGGCCGGTGCAAAGACGTACAGGAAAGCGCCCGCAGTGATCGCCAGCGAAGTGACTGCAAATCTGGCAAAGAGCGCATGTATAAAGGAAGCGGAGGCTGTGAACCCGGGCTTTATCAATATCCGGCTGAAGGAGTCGTTTGTGGCTGATTATCTGAACGGTATGAATGAGGATCATGCACTCGGACTTTCCAGGGCCGAAGAACCGAAGATGATCATCGTCGATTACGGCGGACCGAACGTGGCTAAGCCGCTCCATGTCGGCCACCTGCGCTCGGCGATCATCGGCGAAAGCCTGAAACGTATCGCAAGAGCGATGGGACATGAGGTGCTCGGGGATATTCATCTCGGTGACTGGGGATACCAGATGGGTCTTATCATCACAGAGCTTAAGAGCCGCAGGCCGGAACTTCCTTACTTTGATGACAGCTTTGACGGGGAGTACCCGGAGGACGCGCCGTTTACCATCTCCGAACTCGAAGAGATATATCCGACTGCCAGCGGCAGGGCAAAGGAGGATGAGGCTTACCGTGAGCAGGCATTAAACGCAACATATCTTCTGCAGAATGGGCACAGGGGATATACAGCCATATGGAATCATATCATGAATGTATCCGTGGCAGACTTGAAGAAGAATTATGAAAACCTCGATGTCTGCTTTGATCTGTGGAAGGGAGAAGCGGACGCCCAGAAATATATCCCTGATATGCTGAGACGGCTGAAAGAAGAAGGGTACGCCCATATGGACGACGGCGCGCTTGTGATCGACGTGCAGGAGGAGACCGACACGAAGGAGGTGCCTCCGTGTATGATCCAGAAGTCGGACGGAGCTTCCCTCTATGGAACGACAGACCTTGCGACGCTTGTTCAGAGGGAAGAGGATTATCATCCGGATGAGATCATATATGTAGTGGACAAGCGGCAGGAACTGCATTTTGTCCAGATATTCCGCGCCGCAAAAAAAGCGGGGATCGTCCCGGAAGAAACGAAGCTTCGGTTTCTCGGGTTCGGCACGATGAACGGGAAGGACGGAAAGCCGTTCAAAACGAGAGAAGGCGGTGTCATGCGCCTTGAAAACCTGATCGCGGAGATCGAGGAAGAAATGTATAAGAAGATATCCGATAACCGTACCGTATCGGAGGAAAATGCGGCGCGGACAGCGAAGACAGTCGGCATGTCCGCCATCAAATACGGAGATCTGTCCAACCAGGCATCAAAGGACTATGTGTTCGATGTGGACAGGTTTACTTCCTTTGAGGGAAATACAGGGCCGTACATCCTATACACGATCGTGCGGATCAAATCGATCCTGAACAAATATGAGGAAAACGGCGGTACGCTCAGCGGGATCAAAATGCAAGGGGTCTGCTCGGAGAGTGAGAAGGCGCTGATGCTGGAGGCCGCCAGATACAGTGAAGTGATCCAGACCGCGTTCGAGGAACTGGCGCCGCACAAAATCTGTGCCTACATCTATGACCTGGCAAATGTGTTCAACCGTTTTTACCACGAGACTAAGATACTCGCGCAGGAGGATGAGAACAGAAAAAGCAGCTGCATCGCTCTGCTCGTACTCACGAAGCGGGTGCTGGAAGCGTGCATTGATCTGCTAGGCTTTGAGGCCCCGGAGAGAATGTAGGAGAGGGTGGATAAGATGACACGAAAGTTATTTTATGAAGACAGCCATATGAGAGAATTTGAGGCGGAAGTGCTGGCGTGCGAACCATTCGGGGAGCAGTATAAGATCGTGCTTGACGAGACGGCATTTTTCCCGGAAGGCGGCGGCCAGTATGCGGATACCGGATGGATCGGCGGTGTGAGGGTCACGGATGCACACGAAAAAGAGGGCGTTATCTTTCACACGGCCGGCGGGCCTCTCGTACCGGGAACAAAAGTGAAGGGGACGATCGACTGGGACGAGCGGTTTGAGAAGATGCAGCAGCACTCAGGAGAACATATCGTCTCCGGGCTCATCCACCAAAAGTTCGGCTATGACAATGTAGGGTTCCATCTCGGGAGTGATTACTGCACGCTTGACTTTAACGGCCCGATCACGCGGGAGGAACTGTGCGGGATCGAGACGATGGCGAATGAAGCTGTGTTCCGGAACCTGGACATCCAGGTGTCTTATCCGTCAAAAGAGGAACTGGAGCACATAGATTACAGAAGTAAGATAGAGATCGAGGGGCAGGTACGTATCGTGACTGTGCCGGGATATGATGTCTGTGCGTGCTGCGCGCCTCATATGGATAAGACCGGGGAGATCGGCCTTATCAAGCTGACGGATATGGTGAATTATAAAGGCGGAGAGCGCATCAGCATGCTGTGCGGTTTCCGGGCGCTCAGAGACTACCGGCAAAAAGAATGCAATGTAAAGGCGATATCAGCGCTTCTCTGTGCCCGGGAGGAAGAGACTGCGGAAGCTGTGGGGCATCTGAAAGAGGAACAGGTCCGGCAGAAAGGAAAGATCGCTTCCCTTCAGCAGAAGATGCTCACATATAAGGCTGCAGAGATCAGTACGGACGGAGCAGTTGCTGCAGTGTTTGATCCGGAACTGTCCGGAAACGGGCCGAGAGAGCTTATGAACCTGCTGCTTGACAGGGGCGCGCGTGTATGTGCGGTGCTGGCGGGGACGGACGAAGAAGGGTACCGTTACGTCATCGGCAGCAGAACAGAGGATGTGCGGCAGCTCTGCAGAGAGCTGAACGACAGGTTCTCCGGAAAAGGCGGCGGAAAACCAGAGATGGTGCAGGGGTCTCTCGTGGGAAAAGCAAGTGAGATAAGAAGATTTCTGGAGGAGGCGCAGCCGTAAAATGTCCCCGACATGACTGCAGATTTGAAAGAGAGAAAATCCGGGAAGCGGATTTCCTCTCTTTTTTTGACATTTAACGATTTTCTCATGATTTTATCACAGATTGAACACAATTACACAGTACACTACATACATAAACAGTTAAACAGAACTGTTCATATGACAATTAAAAATGAAAGGAGTCTTATATATGGACAATCAATATAATTATTATAATCCGGAACAGGAGAATATGAATGGGCCGGCCGGCGGGTTTGACGGTAAGCCAACGCGGGTGAAGAAGACGGCGCCGAAGTGGGTGAAGCTCGTATGTTCCGCGCTTGTCTTCGGTCTTGTGGCAAGCGCCGCGTTCCAGACGAGCAATGTCGTGGGAGATAAGGTCTTCGGTACGGGCGGCAAAAAGACGGCAAAGCAGACTTCAACCGTCGGCAGCACAAAGCTTAACACAACAACGAACAGCACTGTAAATTCTGATATTGCGGATATAGCCGACAAGGCAATGCCGTCTGTAGTATCGATCACAAACATGAGTGTGCAGCAGGTGCAGAATTTCTTCGGCGGCGTGCAGGAGCAGGAAAGCAAGAGCGTTGGTTCCGGCATCATCGTAGGACAAAATGACGACGAACTTCTCATCGTGACGAATAATCATGTGGTGGAAGGGAGCAATACACTTACCGTATCTTTTATCGATGAAGAGAGTGTAGAGGCCAATGTAAAAGGTACAGACGCGGCGAAGGATCTTGCGGTGATCGCAGTGCCCCTTGATTCCATCAAGAGTTCTACGATGGACGCCATCGCGGTGGCAACGCTCGGAGATTCCACGAAGCTCAAGGTCGGGGAACCTGCCATCGCGATCGGCAATGCGCTCGGTTACGGCCAGTCTGTGACAACGGGAATTATTTCTGCGACGAACAGAGAACTTGACACTTACGACGGTGAACTGATCCAGACGGACGCTGCCATCAATCCGGGCAACAGCGGCGGCGCGCTTCTCAACGCCAACGGTGAAGTCATCGGTATCAACTCGATCAAGGTAGCCACCGACACGGTGGAAGGTATGGGTTACGCGATACCGATATCTGATGCGAGCAGCATTATCCAGAATCTGATGAATAAAGAAACACGGACGAAGGTGGCGGAAGGTGAGCAGGGCTATCTTGGAATTGAAGGTGTGGATGTCAACACCGAGAGCGCTCAGATGTACAATATGCCGACCGGCGTCTATATATCGAAAGTTGTAAACGGCGGCGGAGCTGAAAAGGCAGGGCTGGCAAAGGGAAGCATCATCACCGGGCTTGACGGCACGACGGTCAACAGCATGGATACGCTGAAAGAACAACTTCAGTATTATAAAGCGGGAGAGAAGGTAACACTTACTGTGCAGACTCCGGACAAGAGCGGAGAGTATAAAGAAAGCAGTGTAGAAGTAACCCTTGGAACAAGTACGCAATAATGATATAATGTACCTGTAGGTAACGTAAATATACAGCAATTGCCTGGGAGGTACGAACATGTATACATTTGACGAAATTAAGAAAGCAGACAGTGAAATAGCAGAAGCCATCCGTTCAGAGATGGAGCGGCAGAATTCCCACATCGAGCTGATCGCTTCTGAGAACTGGGTGAGCAAGGCTGTGATGGCAGCCATGGGAAGTCCCCTTACGAACAAGTATGCGGAAGGGTATCCGGGAAAGCGTTATTACGGCGGATGCCAGTGCGTAGATGTAGTGGAAGATCTGGCGCGGGAGCGGGCGAAAAAGCTGTTCGGCTGCGATTATGTGAATGTACAGCCTCATTCCGGAGCGCAGGCTAATCTGGCGGTATATTTTGCAATGGTGGATCCCGGCGATAAGGTGCTTGGAATGAATCTCGACCATGGAGGACACCTGACGCACGGTTCACCGGTGAATTTTTCCGGAAAGTATTTTGATATTGTATCTTACGGCGTGAACGATGACGGTGTTATCGATTATGACGAAGTACGGGAGATCGCGCTCCGTGAGAGACCGAAGCTTATCATTGCAGGAGCCAGCGCATATGCGAGGATCATAGATTTTAAAAAGTTCCGGGAGATCGCCGATGAAGCGGGTGCATACCTGATGGTGGATATGGCCCATATAGCCGGACTTGTGGCGGCGGGACTTCATCCAAGCCCGATACCGTATGCTGATGTGGTGACGACGACAACGCACAAAACACTGCGCGGGCCAAGGGGCGGTATGATCCTCAGCAACAGAGAAGCAGAGGAGAAGTTTCACTTTGACAAAGCCATATTCCCGGGAACGCAGGGCGGGCCGCTGGAACATGTGATCGCAGGAAAGGCAGTCTGCTTCAAGGAGGCGCTTAAGCCGGAATTCAAAGTATATCAGCAGCAGATCATTGACAATGCCCAGGCTCTCTGCAAAGGGCTTATGGACAGAGGGGTAAAGATCGTATCCGGAGGTACGGACAACCATCTCATGCTCGTGGACTTAAGCACAGAAGAAGTTACAGGTAAAGAGCTGGAGAGGCGTCTTGATGAGGCACATATCACGTGCAACAAAAATACCATTCCAAATGATCCCCGCTCCCCGTTTGTGACGAGTGGAGTAAGACTGGGAACACCGGCGGTGACGACGAGAGGGATGAAGGAAGCTGACATGGATGTCATTGCGGAAGCGATCGCACTTGTCATAAAAAGCGAAGATAATATAGGAAAAGCAAAAGAGCTTGTGGCAGGGCTTACGGAAAAGTATCCGCTCTGCTCATAAGCAAGAGAAGAGACCGGAACTGCCGCTTTAACCGCGGTAGTTCCGGTCTCTTTTTCTGTGGATGGCAAATATAGTGATCCTGTAGATTTCCCCGTTGACAAATATACCGTATGGAGGTATAATCAAAATACCCAACAGGGGTATAGATGGAGGTGCTTATATGATCACAAAGCAGTTTAATATAGGTGGTATGAGCTGTGCAGCCTGCTCCAGTGCGGTCGAGAGGGTCACGGGGAAGCTTTCAGGTGTCACGCGAAGCAGTGTCAATCTGACGACCGGCATACTGACGATCACATTTGACGAACAGGCGCTGTCTGAGGAAGAGATCATCAGAAAAGTAGAGAGAGCAGGGTTTCAGGCGGAGCTTCATACTGACAAGAATAAAGAGGAGAAGAAGGAAGAAGAAGCGGAGATGGAGGATGAAGTCCACAGGACGAGAACGCGTCTCATCGTAAATATCATACTTGCCGTTCCTCTGCTTTATATTTCCATGGGGCATATGGTTCCCTTCCCGATGCCGCTTCCGGCAGTGCTGGATATGCATCACAGCCCGCTGAATTTTGCGCTGGCGCAGCTTATACTCACGACAGTCATTTTGTTCAACGGAAGAAAATTCTTTCTTGTCGGGTTTAAAAGTCTGTTCAAAGGGCATCCGAATATGGACTCCCTTGTGGCCATAGGTACGGGAAGCGCATATCTGTACAGTCTTGTGATGACATTTCTCATACGTTCGGACAGCACGGCAGTCCATCATTTGTACTATGAATCTGCGGCCATCGTGGTGACGCTTGTCATGGTCGGAAAGTATATGGAGGGCCGGAGCAAGAACAAGACAAAGGATGCGATCCGAAAGCTGATGGAGCTGGCGCCGGATACGGCGTGCGTGCTGAGGAATGGGGAGCAGACGGAGGTGCCGGTGGAGCAGGTAAGACAGGATGAGCTGATCCTCATCAGGCCGGGAGATAAAGTACCGCTGGACGGCATCATCACCGAAGGCCGGACAACAGTAGATGAATCCATGCTCACCGGTGAAAGTATTCCCGCAGAGAAGGAAGCAGGCTCTGAAGTCATCGGCGGCAGTGTCAATTATCAGGGCGCGGTCACGGTCAGAGTGACCCGTGTCGGCTCGGAGACGACGCTTGCAAAGATCGTGAAGATGATGGAGGACGCCCAGGGAAGGAAGGCGCCGATCTCAAAGCTTGCGGATACGGTGGCTGGGTATTTTGTCCCTGCGGTCATGTGTATTGCGTTTATCGCTGCCATCGTGTGGGCGCTGCTTGGCCATGACGCTGCGTTTGTGCTTACGATATTCGTATCTGTGCTTGTCATCGCGTGTCCTTGTGCCCTTGGCCTTGCAACGCCGACGGCCATAATGGTCGGCACAGGTCTCGGGGCCGGGAACGGTATTCTGATCAAGAGCGGCGAGGCGCTTGAGATTGCCCACAAGGCAGATGCGGTCGTCCTCGACAAGACAGGTACGATCACGGAAGGAAAACCTGCGGTCATGCAGATCGTAAGCCATGAGGAGACCGAGGAACAGCTGCTGCGCATAGCGGCATCCTGCGAGCAGGCATCGGAGCATCCGCTCGGGCGCGCGATCGTGGAGGAGGCCCGCGGGAGAGGCCTCGGACTTCTGAAGGCAGAAGAGTTCCAGAGTGTCACTGGACAGGGGATCGAAGCGGTCATTGGCAGCGACACGTATTATATCGGAAACAGGAAACTATGCGAGTCGCTTGGGATCAGCCCCGGACCATACCGTGAGGCGGCGGAAGAAATAGCCGCAAAGGGGCAGACGCCTATGTTTGTTATCCGCAGGATGGGAAGCCCCGAAGACGGCGGGAAAGAAGAAGCTGTGCCTGTGGGCATCATAAGCGTGGCAGATCCGGTGAAGGAAACGAGCAGAGACGCTATTGCCCGTATGAAGGAGCTGGGCATTCAAGTTTATATGCTGACAGGAGATAACCGGTTGACGGCAGAGTATATTGGCGGTAAAGTAGGAGTAGACGAGGTAGTCGCGGAGGTGCTGCCGCAGGATAAGGCAAATGTGGTGGAGAAGCTTCAGAAGGAAGGACGCTGTGTGATGATGGTGGGAGACGGGATCAATGATGCGCCGGCTCTCGTACAGGCGGACGTCGGGGTGGCCATTGGAAGTGGTAGTGATATCGCTATTGACTCAGGAGATATGGTCCTTATGAAGTCGGATCTGAACGATGTCTATAAGGCGATCCGGCTGAGCAATGCTACCATAAGAAATATCAAGCAGAATCTGTTCTGGGCATTTTTCTATAACAGCTGCGGTATTCCGCTGGCGGCGGGCGCGCTGTATGCCATAAACGGAACGCTTCTGAATCCTGTATTCGCGGGACTTGCCATGTCCTTAAGTTCCGTGACCGTCGTGGGAAATGCACTCAGGCTTCGAAGATTGAGATTGTAAGTCAAGTACGTTAAGAGGAGAGGGATCTATGGAAGAAAACAACTGTTGTACGAGCCGTACAAAGCACCGGGATGCCGGCGAATATAAGGAACTGGTGACAAGACTGAACCGTGTGGAAGGACAGGTAAGGGGCATCAAGAAGATGCTGGAGGAGGAGCGGTACTGTGTGGATATACTGACGCAGGTTTCCGCGGTCCAGGCAGCCCTGAACGCGTTCAGCAAAAAGCTGCTTGTCAATCACATCCACACATGTGTGGTGGATGATATACAGGACGGAAATGTAGAAGTGGTCGACGAGCTGTGCGACACAATTCAAAAATTGATGAAATAGGAGGAGCAGACAGATGACAGTGATCAAAGTGGCAGATATGCATTGTGAAAAATGCGTGGAGAGGATCTCCAGGCTTTTGACAGAGGAAGGGCTGGACTTTAAAGTGAATCTTGAGGATAAGACAGTGACGGTAGACGGTTGTGAGCACTGTGTGAAGACGGCGCTGGAGGCGCTGGATGACCTTGGATTTTCTGCCGAGGTATAGGGAAACGAACTCAGGTTGAACGTAAGAAGTTCAATAAGTTTTATTTGCTGTGTAAATTGTTTTGATATTTATCCGGTTATATAGTATAATACGCAGTGAGTGAAAAAGATATAAACGAACGAGGAGGGACAGATTCCCATGAAATGTCCAAAATGCGGCCAGCCGTTAAAGCCGAGCCAGAAAGATCCGGATTACATGCTGTGCTTCAACTGCAGGAAGAAGTTTAGAGTATCCGGAGCGAAGCAGCAGAAAGAAGAGGAAGAAGAACAAAGATATGCCAATATTCCTCCGAAAAAAGTGCGGGATAAGCGTGAAAAGGAAATGCGCAGGGCATATGACGAACTGCTTTCCGTGGATGATGAAAGACCGAGAAAGCGGCCGAAGAAAAGGCCGGAGCCGGAAGATGAGGATGATTATTATGATTTAGAGGATGATAAGGTGTCCAAAGTACCGGTGATCATTCTCGGGATAGCGATCGTAGCCGTGGCAGCGTTGATCATTTATATGTTCTTAAAATAAGCAGGCGATAGAGAGGGGCTATCGGGAAATAGATAGTTCCAAACAGGGGAAGGTGTGACTCATACGAGCCACACCTTCCCCTAAAATTTTTTCATAAAAAGAGAAAAAGATGGCTAACGACAACCATCTTTCTCTCCGTTACATGTTATAATGTAACTATGCTAAACAATAAATATTATAACGAATTTTTTGAAATTGGGCAACAGAAAATCAACTTTAGTTTCTTCGAATTGTGTTTACCCGACGACGATCCAGTCTATACCCTGAAAAAAGTGATGGAGGAATTAGATTTTTCTGGCTTGTTAGCCAATTGTTCAGATAAGGGAAGAATCGGATATAACCCAATTATGATGTATGCTGTAGTTACTTATGCAAATATGCGTGGGGTAAGAGCTGTTGACCGTATTGTAGAATTGTGTGAAAGAGACCTTGCGTTTATCTGGCTTACCAAAGGGCAGAGACCAAAACGGGATGCTTTTTATGAATTTAAAAACAAAAAAACTGACGGCTGATGTTTTGGATGAGTTGAATCATCAATTCCTTCGCCGCTTGCAAAAAGAAGGATTCATCACATTGAAAGAACTTTTTATTGATGGTACGAAAATAGAAGCCAATGCAAACCGCTATACTTTTGTGTGGAGAGGGACGATCAACTATCATCTTGCAGGGCTATTGGATACGATTGATTCGTTGTATCAGAAGTATAACGTATTGATCGATGAAAATGAGTATGGTACGAAATATGACATTCCTCATGCACATATGTTTGTGATCGAAGGGATGGATAAGGTAAGAGATGTCATTGAAAAGAATCGGAAACGAAAACTGACAAAACATAAAAAGCTGTCTAACAATACGAACATTGAAATCGATAACTGTTCTCCGTTAGAGAGCTTGAAACTCCAGAAAAACCTGGCACAGATCGCAGAGAAGGAACAGATCGAGTTTGTTTACGGAAAAGGAAAGAAAAGAGCAGAAATCCAACAGCTTTATGACGAATTAGAAATCTGCGGCGACCGCCTTATGGGATACAAAGAGTGCTTTGAGATCATGGGAAAGGATAGGAACAGTTATTCTAAAACAGATTTAGAAGCCACCTTTATGAGAATGAAAGACGACCACATGCTGAACGGACAGTTAAAAGCAGCATATAATATTCAGATCGCAGTAGAGAATTATTTCATTGTCCATGCATATGTGAGCAATGACCGGACAGATTATAACACACTCATCCCCGTTTTGGAAAAGCATAAAAGTGCATTCGGGGAGATCTTAGAAGATGTGACGGCAGACAGTGGTTATTGCAGTGAGAAGAATCTGCTGTATTTAAAGGAAAATAAAATATCCAGTTACATTAAACTGCAGGATCATGAAAAGCGGAAAACACGTGCTTATACAGAAGATATTGGAAAGTATTACAAAATGAAAATGCAAGTGTTTGAAAATGAACTGTATTATGTTTGTCATGCTGGAAGAGAGCTGCATCATATCCGCACAGAGACGAAAGAACAGGCAGGATATACACAAACTTTTGAGGTATATGGATGTGCAGACTGCAGTGGTTGTGAACACAAAGCCAAATGTTTATATAAATATAACACTGAAAAAGATACAGAGAAAAATAAAATCATGAAGATCAATGAACAATGGGAAACATTGAAAGAGGAATCCCATGCAAACATACAGAGTGAGAAAGGGATCCTAAACCGCCAGATTCGTTCCATTCAAACAGAAGGACATTTTGGGGATATCAAAGAAAACGATAGCTTCCGAAGATTCAACTACCGAACATCGGAGAAGGTGTATAAAGAATTCATGCTGTATGCCATTGGTCGAAACCTGAACAAATATCATCGTTTTCTTCATGATAAGATCAAAAAATTTGAAGGAAAAACGGAAGAAAATGCTGCTTAGAAAAAGTGTACTTTCAAAAATGCAGTCAAGGGGTTTTTGCGCGCTAAAATATCTACAGAAAAGAAAAAATACGAATCTCTCACAGAATATCGGGTACTAAAAATGCTGATTTCTATGAGAGATTCGTATTTTAAGATTTAGAGTTTAAAAATCGGGATTTCCCGACTGCCCCTTTTTTTGCACAACTTTCCGGTTTGTTCCATATTATAGTATTGCAAATGATTATGGAAGGAGTATGACACATGCCGAATTATCGTTATAATGCGTCTGAGTGCGGAAGACGTAATAACTGCAGCAGAACAGCGCCTGTCATGAGAGAAGAAGGCTGCCGTACGAAAGTACAGCCGGCCTGCTGTGAAGACAGAGCGGCCTGTGACGAACTGAGCGGTATGCCCATAGCAATGGCGTACGTACCGTGGCAGAAGTGGCGTGCCTTGTACGAAGTTGAAAAAGGATTTCACTGCGGTACAATTTTTGAAGAACTGAACAAACCATTCCGGGGGATAGGAGGGTGTTCGAGATGACAGACAATAAACCTTGCAGACGGGAACTGTTGGATTGGATCAATGTGGTGAGCTTTGCGGTGGACGATGTAAAACTGTTTCTCGATACACATCCATGCAATGCGGAAGCGCTCGAATTCTTCGATGAGTTTAAGAAGCAGCGCGTACAGGCATTAAAAGAATATGCCAAATACTACGGCCCGCTGACACTTGATACTGCCGATACGGAAGCAGACAGGTGGAAGTGGATCGATGAGCCATGGCCGTGGCAGGAAGGAGGATGCTAATATATGTGGAATTATGAGAAAAGACTGCAGCATCCGGTAAAGATCACACAGACGAACCCGAAGATCGCCCAGGTGATCATTTCCCAGTTCGGCGGACCGGACGGAGAGCTGGCAGCATCCATGAGATATCTTTCACAGAGGTATACGATGCCGTATAAGGAAGTGACCGGCATACTGACCGATATAGGAACAGAAGAACTTGCTCATATGGAGATGGTCTGTGCCATCGTCCATCAGCTGACGAGAAATCTGTCACCGGAAGAAATAGAACGGTCAGGCTTTGACAAATACTATGTGGACCATACACTGGCATTGTGGCCACAGGCGGCCAGCGGCGCGCCGTGGACAGCAACATACTTCCAGTCCAAAGGAGATCCGATAACAGACCTCCACGAAGACATGGCAGCAGAACAAAAAGCGCGGACTACTTACGATAATATTCTGAGACTCGTAAAGGATCCTGAGGTGTGTGAGCCGATCCGTTTCCTGAGAGAACGGGAGATCGTACACTATCAGCGATTCGGCGAATCTCTGCGCATCGTACAGGATAATCTGGACAGCAAGAACTTTTATGCGATCAATCCAGAATTTGATGTCAGACAATAGTGTGAATTGTCGAAGGGGTCAGACCCCTGCATATGCAGGGGGTCTGACCCCTTTCAAAATTTGCTTGACTTTGGAGGGTGGTTAATGTTATACTCACCCCGTAAAGTAAACAAAAAGGACTTCATTACTGACGGATAATGTGGGTTACCACAGGGGAATGAAGTCTTGGAATAAGCCGACCGTCTGGGCAGCATCATTTTCTGGTGCTGCTCTTTTTTTGTCGATAGGGGCCAGACCCCTTCCGAAAGGGGTCTGACCCCAATGAAAAGAGAGCGCGGAATGATGTCATACAAAAAGAGAACAGGAGGAATGGAAGATGTTTACACAGTGGGAAGGTTTTAAGCCTGGAAAGTGGCAGGAGGAGATCAATGTACGTGATTTTATCCAGAATAATTATACGCCGTATACAGGGAACGGGGATTTCCTGAAGCCGGCGACAGAGCGTACCGGTAAACTGCTGCATAAGTTCGAGAATCTGCTGGCGCTGGAGCGTGAGTTCGGGGGTGTGCTTGATATTGATACCCAGACGGTCACTTCTCTTTTGAATTATAAGCCCGGTTATCTGGACAAGGAAAACGAGGTCATCGTCGGCCTTCAGACGGATCGTCCTTTAAAGAGAGGGGTCAATCCGTTCGGCGGACTGCGCATGACGAGGGACGCGTGCCGTGCCTATGGCTATGAGCTGTCACAGAAGGTGGAGGATGAGTTCCAGTACAGGACGACACACAACGACGGTGTGTTCCGCGCATATAACAAAGAGACAAAAGCTGCCAGACACTGTGGTCTCATCACCGGTCTTCCGGACGCTTACGGCCGCGGCCGTATTATCGGGGATTACCGGCGTGTTGCCCTCTACGGCCTGGACTATCTGCTTGAGCAGAAACAGGCGGATAAAGACAGTCTGAGCATGGAGGTCATGGACGTGGACCATGTGCGCCAGCAGGAAGAGCTGTACCAGCAGATCAATTTCCTTGGGAAACTGCGTGATATGGCGGCGATGTACGGATTTGACATAACAAGGCCTGCCGCGGATGCGAAGGAAGCTGTACAATGGCTCTACTTTGCATATCTCGGCGCTATCAAAGAGCAGAATGGTGCGGCGATGAGTCTTGGCCGTACGTCCACATTTCTGGATATCTATTTTGAACGTGATATTGCAAAAGGGATTCTCACGGAGGAAGGCGCGCAGGAGATCATTGACGATTTCGTAATGAAGCTGCGCATGGCGCGTCATCTGCGCACGCCGGATTATAATGAGCTGTTTGCCGGCGACCCGATGTGGATCACAGAGTCTGTCGGCGGGATGGGCGAGGACGGAAGAACGCTTGTGACAAAGAATTCCTTCCGCATGCTCCATACGCTTTACAACCTGAAGCCGTCTGCAGAGCCGAATCTTACAGTGCTCTGGTCCAAAGACCTGCCGGATAATTTCAAGAAGTTCTGTACAAAAGTATCCTGTGATACAGATGCGATCCAATATGAAAATGACGATCTGATGCGTCCGCAGTTCGGCGACGACTACGGGATCGCCTGCTGTGTGTCTGCCATGAGGATCGGCAAGGAGATGCAGTTCTTTGGGGCCCGCGCCAATCTGGCAAAGCTCCTGCTCATGTCGCTGAACGGCGGGAAAGATGAGAAGCAGAACATCCAGGTCGGGCCGGCGCATGAACCGTACGAGGGGGAATACCTCGATTATGGAAAGGTGACGGAACTGCTCGATACATACCGTCCGTGGCTTGTGAGGATGTATGCAAATACGATGAATGTCATTCACTATATGCATGACAAATACGCATATGAAAAGACGCAGATGGCGCTGCACGACACAGAGGTGCATCGTTTTATGGCGTTTGGGATCGCCGGAATGAGTGTGCTGGCGGACTCGCTTTCTGCCATCAAATATGCCCGGGTAAAATGTATCCGCGACGAAGATACAGGACTCATCAAGGACTTCGAGATCGAAGGTGAGTACCCGGCTTTCGGAAATGATGATGACCGTGTGGATGACATTGCCTGCGAGCAGGTGAAGCTGTTCTATGAGGAATTGAAAAAGCAGAAACTGTACCGCGATGCAGAACCGACGCTCTCTATACTTACGATCACATCCAATGTAGTGTACGGAAAGAAGACCGGATCGACACCGGACGGCCGCAAGGCGGGAGAACCGTTTGCGCCCGGGGCGAACCCGATGCACGGCAGAGAGAAAAACGGCGCGCTAGCCTCACTCAATTCTGTGGCCAAGCTGTCTTATAAATACTGCAAGGACGGCATCTCCAATACATTTTCCATCGTTCCCCAGGCACTCGGCAAGACGGAGGAGGAAAGGCTTGACAATCTGACTGCCATACTGGACGGGTATTTTGGACAGATGGCGCATCATCTGAACGTAAATGTACTGAACAGAGACACGCTTCTGGACGCCTATGATAACCCGGAGAAGTACCCGAATCTGACGATCCGTGTGTCCGGTTATGCCGTGAACTTCAACAAGCTGACACGTGAACAGCAGAAAGAAGTTATTTCACGTACCTTCCATGAAGCGATGTAGCGGGCGCATCCACTCATTCCAGTCTATGGGAGCGGTGGACGGCCCGGGACTTCGGTATGTGGTATTTATGCAGGGATGCCCTCTTCGGTGCGCTTACTGCCATAATCCGGATACGTGGAAGTTTGAAGCAGGAGAGGAATTCAGTCCGCAGGAGGTTGCGGGAAAGATCCGAAGGTACCGGCCGTATCTGACGAACGGCGGCGTCACGGTGACCGGAGGAGAGCCGCTTATGCAGCCGGAATTTACGGCGGAACTGTTTCGTATACTAAAGGAAGAAGGATTCCACACAGCGCTGGACACGAGCGGCATCGGGAATTTGCAGTTGGCAGAACGTGTGCTTGCGTATACAGACCTTGTTCTGGCAGATGTGAAATTTCTCACGGAGGAAGAGTACAGACGCTACTGCCGGGCAGATTTCCGGGAAGTTACCGCCTTTCTCGACTTGACAAAAAAGCTGGGTATACCACTTTGGATACGGCGGGTCTTGGTTCCGGGCATTAACGACACGGAAGAACACATTAAGAAACTGGTGGATTTTCTGACAAAGTATCCCAACGTGGAGAAGATCGAACTGCTGCCGTTTCGGAAGCTTTGTCTGGAGAAATATGATGCGATGGGCATACCGTTTCCTCTGGCGGATGTACCGGAAATGCAAGAGTGTGAGACAGAAAAGCTGAGAGATATGATCCCCGGACAGTACCGGTAGGCAAAAAATACGCGCCGCTTCAGGAATAAAAGAAGCGGCGCGTATTTTTTTAGAAGGAAAGGATATTCAAGTTGGCCGGTATTTACTCGCCGCCCGGTCCGTCTTTTCTTGGACGTTCGGATTCCGGAAGCGGCTCGGCGGCTCTTTCGGAGGCCGCGGAACTGATTTTTCCGTCGTAAGCGTCTTTGCTTTCCGTGTAGTCGATCGGGCGTTCTGTTGTAAATGAAGATTTGTTTTCTTTCATATGCACACACTCCTTTCAAATGTATCATGCGCACAGATGCAGTAAAATATGTATTTCATAAAAGGCTGATTTGATGCGGCGGAAGACAGATGTTATAATTGAAATATAACGTCACATTTTAAGGAGTAATGATATGGATAAGAAGCTTTCATTGTTTGATATGTCTGAATCGAGGGCTGTTATAGTCAAACTGCTGGACATGATAGAAAAAGGCACCGGATGGCTGCTTGCTCCCAAAGGTAAGAGGCGGGATTTTGAAGAGGGACTTGAACTGTACAAAACACATATAATCGAAGATCCGGATATAGACGGCCTGGAAAAAGCGGTTAAGATATCGGCTTCCAGGAATGAACTGAGGAAATACATAAATCAAGGGAAAATTATAGAGCATGCTGCACGAGAGATAAAAGAAGACGCAAAACCCGAACACGTGGACCAGGACTGGCTGTTTTATTTTTTTGAATATGCGAAGAATACTTCAGATGAAGAACTGCAGAAAATATGGGGCAGACTGCTGGCAATGAAGGTAAACGGTTCGCCTGATGTCACAAAGAGGCTCATTAACACATTTTCTGTTATGGGAGCAGATGACATAGAGGTATTCTGCAGACTGTGCGCCATGACGCTCGTCAGTGGTCAGGAGCCGGGAGAGATATATCCGTTTATCTATATGAGAAACCATCCTTCCTATTATAATAGGAACGGAATAAAAAGACAGAGCCTTGCCCAGCTTGATAACCTCGGACTGATAGAATATGACGTTCACGAAGATTTTGTGCTGCCGAAGGCGGTGCCGGCGCTGCAGTATGCTTCTTGCAAGATCAGACTTCAGTCCGGGAAAAGAGTGAGCAATGGCAATGTACGCTTTACCGGGAGCGGGCGAGAACTGTTCCGTATCACAAAAGCAGGAGAGAAAGAGGACTTTATCGGTCATTGCAGGCGGGTGTGGGACGAGATGGGAGTAACGTGCGAGATAAGTGAAATACCGCAGACTTCCAATTGTCAGAAAATTACCTGAATTGCGAAAGGGGTCAGACCCCTGTGGCCACAGGGGTCTGACCCCTTTCGCAATTCAGACAAAATTCAGTTGTTTTTATGTTCTGATATCGTTATAATAAGAACGGTAGATTGGAGTGTAAATATTATGGCGAGAAATCAGAAGACAAGAAAAAAGAAAATGTCTAAAACGCGGTATTTTGATTACAGTATGCTAGCGGTTCTCATATTTCTTATTTGTTTTGGACTTGTGATGCTGTATAGTACGAGTTCTTACAGTGCACTTGTGACTTACGGGGACAGTATGCATTATTTTAAACGTCAGTTGATATTCTGTGTGATGGGACTCATTGTGATTTTCGTGGTGGCAAAGTTTGATTATCACATTTATATAAAGTGGGCGAAACCTCTGTACATAGTTTCCGTATTTTTAATGCTTCTCGTTAAGACACCTCTCGGAAAAGAGGTGAATGGAGCGAAGCGGTGGATACAGCTTCCATTCGACCAGCAGTTCCAGCCGGCGGAGGTGGCCAAGATCGCGATCATCTTATTCATCCCCGTGCTTATCTGTAAGATGGGAAAAGAGATAAAGACACTCAGGGGGATAGGGAAAATACTTGCGTGGGGCGCTTTTTCGGCGGCCTGTGTCCTGTTTCTGACGGACAATCTGAGCACGGCTATCATTGTTATGGGTATAACATGTATTATGGTATTTGTCGTACATCCTAAGACGGCTCCGTTTATTGCGCTGTTTACGGCCGGTATGGGAGTCATACTGATAGCGGTTCAGATCATGGGGCGGGTGCTTGTGACGAGCGAGAACTTCCGTATGCGGAGAATACTTGTCTGGCTTGCGCCGGAGGACCACGCCGCAGAAGGCGGTTATCAGATCATGCAGGCGCTGTACGCCATCGGCTCCGGCGGCTTTTTTGGAAAAGGTCTGGGAAACAGTGCGCAGAAGATGATAATACCTGAGGTACAAAATGATATGATTCTTTCTATTATATGTGAGGAGCTGGGAGTGTTCGGGGCGATTCTGGTCCTTGTGCTGTTCGGAATGCTGCTGTACCGGCTTCTGTTTATTGCCCAGAACGCGCCGGATATATATGGTTCTCTCATTGTGACAGGTATTTTCGCACATATTGCCCTGCAGGTGATCCTGAACGTGGCGGTCGTGATCAACCTCATCCCGACGACCGGAATCACGCTGCCGTTTATCAGCTATGGGGGAACATCAATTCTGTTTTTGACTATAGAGATGGGAATTGCTCTCGGTGTGTCGAGAAAAATCAAGTTTGAAGACTGAACAGACTGGGAAAACTTTAATAAAAATACTTTTATTTCCATTATAAATGTGCTATGATTACTAATGTAGTATTGAAAACTACATATTATAGCAATAAATGACATGCCGACTAAACACAGATATGGTATGCCGGGAGGAAAGATATGAGTTATAAAGTGATTGTAGACAGCTGCGGAGAACTTACAGAAGAGATGAAGAAGTCCGGCTGCTTTGAAACAGCGTCTCTTAAAATAGAAGTAGCAGGGCAGCAGATTGTGGATGATGAGACATTTGACCAGGGAGAATTTCTGAAGCTGGTGGCTGCTTCGCCGGAGTGTCCCAAATCTTCCTGTCCGTCACCGGAGCGATATATGGAAGGATTCCACTGTGATGCGGATCATGTGTATGCAGTGACACTTTCTTCAGAACTGAGCGGTTCATATAACAGCGCCCTGCTCGGCAAGAACCTTTACTGTGAAGAATATGGCGAGAAAGATATTTATGTGTTTAATTCCCGTTCCGCATCTGTCGGAGAGACGTTGATAGCGCTGAAGATAGCAGAGTGCGAAGAAAAAGGGATGTCCTTCCAGGATGTAATAGATACAGTAGAAGAATATATCGCGGAGCAGGATACGTATTTTGTGCTTGAAACACTTGAGACACTGCGGAAAAACGGGCGTCTTACAGGGCTGAAGGCAATAGTTGCCACGGCGCTCAACATCAAGCCTGTGATGGGAGCCACAGCGGAAGGTACGATCTGCCAGCTCGGTCAGGCGAGGGGCATAAAGAAGGCGCTGGTGAAAATGGTAGATGAGATTGCCAGAAGACTGAAAGAGCCGGGTCGGAAAATCCTTGCTATCTCACACTGCAACTGCCCGGAGCGCGCCCGTCAGGTGAAGGAGATGATCCTTGAAAAAGCAGATTTCCGGGATGTCATCATCGTAGATACAGCTGGAATCAGCAGTATGTATGCTTCCGACGGCGGCGTAATTGTAGTTGTATAATGCCGGAAACTATGGTAAAATAGCTTTTAGTTATGGAGCTATAGAAGGAGCGAAAAAGTATGAGTCAGGAAAAAGTAGACAGATATAAACAGGAAAAAGCTAACCGCAAAAAGATCATGAAAAAAGAGAAGGCCGCGAACGCTGCCCGCAAATGTGTCGTGGGACTGGCCGCACTTCTTCTTGTAGGCTGGGTTGGGTATTCTGCCTACGGGACATATAAGTCAAATAAACCGAAAGAGTCGGTGGAGATTGATTACACCGCTCTGACAGAATTTTCCAATAACCTGTCCGAGGCGGCAGGGACCACAGAAGAATAGTCTGTAAAAGCCGTAATTACAAGGCACTGTAGCATAGACGATATACCGGTCTGTGCTGTGGTGCCTTATTTTTGTGCGTGATAGAAAAACAAAAAAAGAAGTCTGACAACAGTCCAAATTTCGGAAGGGGTCAGACCCCTGTGGCCACAGGGGTCTGACCCCTTTCAAATTTTTCTAAAAAAGGGGTTGAAATCACCCATAAAGTGGTTTACAATGTACTCAAGTGGTAGAAAGTGGTGAAAAGTGGTATAAAGTGGTACGAAAGTGGCAGACCGCTTGAAAGAGGGTGAGTTCTAATGTTGAAAGGAGAATACAGTCATAATATTGACCCTAAGGGCAGATTGATCATTCCGGCCAAGTTTCGTGACGATCTAGGGGAGAATTTCGTCATAACAAAAGGTATGGAAAACTGCTTATATGTATATCCTGAAGATGAATGGAACGCCTTTGAAGACAAACTTAACGCTTTGCCAACAACCACGGACAAAAAAGCCAGAGCTTTTGCTTACTTCTTTCAGGGAAGTGCAACCGACGGCGACCTTGACAAGCAAGGCAGAACTTTGATCCCTTCTGTACTGAGGACCTACGCGCATCTTGAGAAAGAGGTCGTGTTTATCGGCATGGGGAAGCGTGCCGAGATTTGGGACAAGGCAAGATGGGATGAAAAGAATGCTGAAGTGGAGCTCAACATTGAGGATATTGCATCTGATATGGAAGAGAGCGGATTCAGTATCTAGAGGGAGAAGATATGGGATTCGAACACAAGTCAGTATTACTTGATGAAACGATCAATGGTTTGAACATCAGGCCGGACGGCACATATGTGGACGGAACGCTTGGTGGAGGTGGACATGCATACGAGATATGCAGACACTTAGGAAACAAGGGGAGTATTGTAGGAATAGACCAGGACGCGGCGGCGATAACGGCCGCAGGCGCCCGCTTAAAAGACTTCGGGGAGAAGGTCACGATAGTCAGGAGCAACTATTGTGATATGAAGTCGCAGCTCCACAAGCTAGGCATTGACAGAGTCGACGGGATCGTGCTCGATCTGGGCGTATCATCTTATCAGCTTGATACGGCAGAGCGGGGATTCTCCTATCGCGAAGATGCGCCGCTGGACATGAGGATGGATACGCGTCAGAAAATGACAGCCAGGGACATCGTCAATGACTACAGTGAGATGGACCTCTACCGTGTGATACGCGACTACGGGGAAGATAAGTTTGCCAAAAACATTGCCAAACATATTGCAGCCGCACGCAGGGAGAGGTCCATTGAAACGACCGGCCAGCTGACGGAGATCATCAGACAGGCCATACCGATGAAATACCAGAAAAAGTCTGGGCATCCTTCCAAAAGGACGTTCCAGGCTATCCGCATTGAACTGAACAGGGAGCTGGAAGTTCTGCGGGATTCACTGGATGAGATGATCGATCTATTAAAACCGGGTGGGAGGCTGTGTATTATAACCTTCCATTCACTTGAAGACAGGATAGTAAAAAGCGCGTTTAAGAAAAATGAAAATCCGTGCACCTGTCCGAGCGATTTTCCCGTATGTGTATGCGGAAAAGAATCAAAGGGGAGTATTTTAACTAGAAAACCGATTCTTCCAGGTGAGGAGGAATTGGAATATAACAGCCGTGCGAAGAGCGCAAAGCTCCGCATATTTGAACGACGATAAAGTAAGAAAGGGGAAAGACATGGCAGCAGGATATACATCATCAAGAAGCAGAAAATCATATGGCACATCAAACAGAACACGCAGTCAGATGTATGTCTACGGCAATGTGGTGACAAAACCGGCGTATGAGCCGGAACGGCGTACAAAAGAACCTGAGAGAACTGGAAAGACAAGCAGGCAGGTGCGCAAAAACCGCAGGAAGGCGCTGCACATGAGCCCCGGATACGTTATCTTTCTGGCCGTGGCGGCCATACTTGCACTCATAGTATGTGTAAATTACGTCCAGATACAGTCCAGACTTACGAGCCGCTCCAAGGCGATCACTGCGATGCAGGAAGAGCTGGCGGACATGAAAGAAGAAAATAATACAAAGTATAATGCTGTAATGGATTCTGTCAATCTTGACGAAATACGGGACAAGGCCCAGAATGAGCTTGGGATGGTATACGCATCCTCGGAGCAGATCGTGGAATACGACAACCCGGCGTCAGATTATGTGAAACAGTATGAGAATATACCGGAAGACGGTATACTTGCTCAATCAGACAAAAAATAATAAACAGGTGGAATTATGGGAAAACAGACAAGAAATGTATTTAAAAGGAAGTTTTCCAAACTGATGCAGAAAAAGCTAGTAATGCTCTTCGTGGCAATTGTACTAGCTTTTGGTGTATTAGTGGGGAGAATTACATATATTAATGCGGCCAGCGGCGACAGGTACACGAAGGTAGTGCTGGACCAGCAGCAGTACGACAGCCGGACGATCCCGTTCAGGCGGGGAGATATCGTAGACCGGAACGGGACAAAGATTGCTACGAGTGAGCGTGTGTACAATGTCATTCTGGACGTAAAAGTGGTGACGAGCAAAGATGACTATGTAGAACCGACAATTGAAGTGCTCAAAGACTGCTTCGGAATCGAGGAGGAAGACGTCAGAAAACTGATAAAAGACAATCCGGGGAGCCGGTACAACATTCTGAAAAAAGGGATCGATTATGAGAAAGCAAAAGAGTTTGAAAAGATAGATACGGATGAAAAGAAATATCCGGACGTAAAAGGCATATGGCTGGAAGAAGACTATGTCAGAAAATATCCGTACAAAACACTTGCAAGCGATGTAGTCGGATTCACCGTTGACGGCAATGTGGGAAGCAACGGAATCGAGGCTTCGTACAATTCCATACTGAATGGCACTGACGGCAGGGAATACGGATATTTTGACGATGAAGCAAGCGTAGAGCGCACGGTAAAAGAGGCGGAAGACGGAAGCACGGTCGTATCGACCATTGACCTGCAGGTGCAGAGCATAGTGGAAAAGCATATCCTTGAGTTTAATGAAAAGCATAAAAATGAGGCATCAGAGGGAGAGGGAAGCAAAAACACGGCGGTCATTGTCATGAATCCGCAGAATGGAGAGATCATCGCAGAGGCGTCTTATCCGAATTTTGATCTGAACAGCCCGCGGGACCTGACAAACTATTACTCGGAAGAGTCCATAGACGCCATGACAGATGAAGAGAAACTGGACAAGCTGAACGCTCTGTGGAATAACTTCTGCGTAAGCGACACGTATGAACCCGGTTCTACTTTTAAGCCGTTCACAATATCTGCCGGTCTCGAGACAGGAATCCTTACGGGAAATGAAAGTTATACGTGCGGCGGTATGCTCCATGTGGGAGACCATGACATTCACTGCAGCAACCGTGACGGACACGGCACACAGACGCTGAAACAGTCACTTGAGAATTCGTGTAACGTGGCGCTCATGCAGATAGGCGCCGCGCTGGGAAATGAAGAATTCTGCAAATACCAGGAACTCTTTGGTTTCGGGACGCCCACAGGCATAGACCTTCCGGGCGAGGAGACCGGACTGTTGTATGAGCCTAAAAATATGGACCCGGCCAGTCTGGCGACAAATGCGTTCGGGCAGAACTTCAATGTGACCATGACACAGATGGTATCCGCGTTCTCTTCACTGATCAACGGCGGAGACTACTATAAGCCTCACGTAGTAAAACAGATCCAGGATGAAAACGGCAATGTCACAGAGAATAAAGACCCGGTACTCGTAAAACGCACCGTATCAAAAGAGACGAGCGAGCTGATCAAAGACTATATGCTCGGAGTCGTGCAGGAAGGCACCGGAAGCTCGGCGGCCGTTGAGGGCTATGACATAGGCGGTAAGACAGGAACGGCGGAGAAGCAGCCCCGAGGCAACGGAAAATATCTCGTATCTTTTATCGGATACGCGCCTCAGGATAATCCGGAAGTCGTTGTATATGTCGTTGTGGACGAACCGAACGTTGCGTCGCAGGCAAGCAGCTCCTACGCGACGGAGATGGCGTCCAAAATAATGGCTGAAATATTCCCGTATCTCGGCGTCACAAAGGCGGCGGCAGAAGCAGAATAGAATAAAATATGTAGAATAACCTCACAGAAGTGTTAATAAGTTATAAAAACGGCTTCTGTGAGGTTTTTTTGTGAAGAATAAGACCTATAATAAAAAGAAGATATTTGTAGTATTCATCTGTGCGTCGGTCATCATACTGGGACTTGTGGGAAGACTTGTGTATCTCATGGTGTTTGATGCCGAATACTATCAGGAGAAAGCCGAATCACTTCACGAGCGCGAGCGGGATATCAAGGCGGCCAGAGGAGAGATCGTCGATGCCGGCGGAACGGTCCTTGCGACAAACAAGACCGTATGTACGATCTCGGTCGTGCACAGCCAGCTGAAGGATCCGGAAGGAGTGATAGCGGCCCTTTGTGCAGAGCTCGATATGGACGAGGATACGGTGCGCAAGAAGGTAGAGAAAGTCTCATCTATGGAGCGTATCAAGACAAATGTAGAGAAGGCGACAGGAGACCGTATCCGGGAACTGGAGCTGGACGGCGTGAAAGTAGACGAAGATTTTAAACGTTACTATCCATACAATGAGCTGGCGTCCAAGGTGCTTGGATTTACAGGAGGGGATAATCAGGGAATCATCGGACTTGAAGTAAAATATGAGGAATATCTGAAAGGAATCAACGGAAAGATACTTACGACGACAGATGCCAGAGGCGTGGAGCTGGAAGGCGTGGCGGAGGATCGGATGGAACCTGTGCCGGGGAACACACTGCAGGTGAGTCTGGATTATAATATACAGATGTATGCCCAGCAGATGGCAGAAAAAGTCATGGAAGAAAAGCAGGCGGACAAAGTGTCGATCCTTCTCATGAATCCGCAGAACGGCGAGATCATCGCCATGGTAAATGTACCGGAGTTCAACCTGAACGACCCGTTTACGCTCAATACAAAAGAAGACACGGGTGCAATGTCCGCGGAAGAAAAACAGGATGCGCTGAATCAGATGTGGCGCAACGGCTGTATCAACGACACATATGAGCCGGGATCCACCTTCAAGATCATCACAGCCTCCGCCTGCCTGGAGGAAGGTGTCGTATCGCTGAACGACAATTTCAGCTGTCCCGGCTATCGGGTGGTGGAAGACAGAAAAATACGGTGCCACAAAGTGGGAGGCCACGGTTCAGAGACTTTCGTGCAGGGCATACAGAATTCCTGCAACCCGGTATTTATCGATATCGGACTGAGACTCGGTGTAGATAAGTTTTATGAGTATTTTAACCAGTTCGGACTTATGGGAATGACAGGGGTGGACCTGCCGGGAGAAGCCGGAACGATCATGCATAAGAAGAGCAACGTAGGAATGGTAGAGCTTGCTACCATGGCGTTCGGACAGTCGTTCCAGATCACACCGATGCAGATGGCGACTACGGTCAGTTCGCTTGTCAACGGAGGAACGAGAGTCACGCCCCACTTCGGCGTCAAAGTGCTGGACTCAAAAGGAAAAGAAGTGGAGACGTTCAAGTACAAAAAGGAAAAGAATATCGTATCAAAAGAGACGTCAGAGACGATGCAGATGCTGCTGGAAAGCGTAGTCTCCGAAGGGTCGGGAAAGAATGCCTATGTGGAAGGATATCACATCGGGGGAAAGACAGCTACGTCCCAGACACTGCCGAGAAGCGCTAACAAATATATCTCGTCTTTTATCGGGTTCGCGCCGGCGGACGATCCGCAGGTGCTCGGGATGTGCGTCATATACAATCCTCAGGGTGTTTATTACGGCGGTACGATCGCAGCGCCGGTAATACGGGACGTTTTTGAGAATATATTGCCCTATCTTGGCATTGAAAAAGAGTAGAAAATGAAGTATACTATGTAAGGTTAGAGAACAACAAAAGAAGCGAAGAGGTGGATTATGGATTATAGAGTTTTTCTTCCGGTATTGATTGCATTTGCACTTAGTGTAGTTATGGGGCCGGTGATTATTCCGATTTTAAGAAGACTTAAGATGGGGCAGACAGAGAGGGAAGACGGTGTGAAGTCTCACCTGAAGAAGGCGGGCACGCCGACGATGGGCGGAGTCATCATACTGGTGAGCGTTGTGGTCACTTCAGTGTTTTATCTGAAGAACTATCCGAAGATCATACCGATATTGTTCGTTACCCTTGGTTTCGGCCTTATCGGTTTTCTGGATGATTATCTGAAAGTTGTAATGAAGCGTTCCGACGGCCTGTACCCGAAGCAGAAATTCGCGCTGCAGATACTGGTGACAGCTGTGCTGGCGTTTTACCTCGTGCGTTTTACGAATATACCCCTGACGATGCTTATACCTTTCTCAGGCGGCCATTACCTTGACATCGGCTGGCTTGCGATACCGCTCATGTTTGTGGCCGTGCTCGGTACAGTCAACGGGGCCAACTTTACGGACGGTCTGGACGGTCTTGCATCGAGTGTAACAGTTCTGATCGCCACATTCTTTACCGTGGTGGCTATCGGGACGAAGAGCGGCATAGAACCGATCACATGCGCTGTCGTGGGCGCGCTGCTCGGTTTCCTGCTCTTTAACGTCTATCCGGCCAGCGTGTTCATGGGGGATACAGGCTCACTGGCTCTGGGAGGATTTGTGGCGTCCACCGCCTATATGCTCCAGATGCCGATCTTTCTGATCATCGTCGCATTTATATACATGGCGGAGATACTGTCCGTTATGATACAGGTTACTTATTTTAAGAAGACCGGCGGAAAGCGTATCTTTAAGATGGCGCCGATCCATCATCATTTTGAACTGTGCGGATGGTCGGAAACGAAAGTTGTGGCAGTATTTTCTATCATTACGGCGCTTCTCTGTCTCGTTGCGCTGATGGCTATGTAGGAGGAAATTATGGAAGTTACAAATAAGAAGGTGCTCGTATTCGGTTCCGGATTGAGCGGAACAGGCGCTGTGGGACTTTTGACAGAACACGGTGCGGACGTAGTGCTGTATGACGGAAATGAGAATCTCGATAAAGCGGAACTGGCCGGCCGTATCGGCGGCAGCGCTGTTCAGATCGTACTCGGCACGTTCCCGGAAGAGCTGCTCCAGACACTGGACCTTGTCGTACTGAGCCCGGGTGTGCCGACGGATCTGCCCATCGTCCGGCAGATGTTTGAGCGGGGGATAGAAGTCATCGGTGAGGTCGAGCTTGCGTATGCGTTCGGAAAAGGTGACGTGCTGGCCGTCACCGGAACAAACGGCAAGACGACGACCACATCCCTGCTCGGGGAGATCATGAAGAATTATAAGGAAGAAGTGTATGTCGTGGGCAACATCGGCAATCCGTATACCGTTGCCGCAGGGAAGATGTCGGAGCATGCCGTCGCGGTGGCCGAGATGAGCAGCTTTCAGCTGGAGAGCATCGTAAGCTTCCGGCCGGCCGTCAGCGCCCTGCTCAACATAACCCCGGACCATCTGAACCGTCACCATACGATGGAGGCTTACATTGAGGCGAAGAAAAATATTGCCAGAAATCAGACAGAAGAAGACTGGTGTATTTTAAATTATGAAGATGAAGTGACAAGAGAATTCGGAAAGAATGTGAGGGCACAGGTTCTATATTTCAGCAGCCGGCGTAAACTAGAAAGAGGCATCTATCTGGATGACGGCAGGATCATTTACAGGAATCCTGAGGAAATATGCATCTGCCATGTGGATGAACTTCAGCTTCCCGGCACGCACAACCATGAAAATATCATGGCGGCAGCTGCCATGGCAGCCGTGTACGGCGTCCCGGTGGACAAAATCCGTGAGAGCGTCAAGGCGTTCAAAGGTGTGGAGCACAGGATCGAATTTGTGACTGAGAAAAACGGAGTCGTTTATTACAATGATTCGAAAGGGACGAACCCGGATGCCGCGATCAAGGGGATCCAGGCAATGAACCGCAAAACGGTGCTTATCGGCGGAGGATATGACAAGGATTCCTCCTACACCGAATGGATAGAAAGCTTTGACGGAAAGGTCAGAAAACTGATCCTTCTTGGCGCCACAAAGGAAAAGATAGCAAAAGATGCAGAAAGCTGTGGCTTTCATGATTATGTGTTTGCGGATACATTTGAGGAGGCGGTGCTTATGTCGGCAGAGATCGCCGGCCCCGGAGAAGCGGTGCTTCTGTCGCCGGCCTGCGCAAGCTGGGATATGTTCCCGAACTATGAGACACGTGGAGATAAGTTTAAAGAAATTGTAAATTCCTTATAAGGAGTGCATATTGCTTGACACGGTCCAAAAAGAAAAAATATGATTACACGATGCTGGCAGCCTTGCTGCTGCTCGTTCTTATCGGCCTGGTGATATTATACAGTACCAGTGCATATAACGGAGATGTGAAATTTCATGATTCGTTTTATTATCTGAAAAAGCAGGCGTTCGCCACAGTGCTTGGAGTTGCCGGAATGTTCTTTGTCGCCAATATGGACTATCATGTGTGGAAACATGTGGCTGTGCTCGGATATTTTACGGCACTTCTTTTGTCAGTCGCGGTAATCTTTGTCGGTGATGAGTATAACGGGTCCAAAAGATGGTTATCTTTGGGGCCTTTTTCTTTTCAGCCGTCGGAATTTGCCAAAGTGGCGGTCATATTGTTCCTTGCGCACATCATTACAAAGAATGTCAAAAGTATGGGCAAGATGAGAACGATGATAAAAGTTATGGTCCTCATACTGCCGATCGTCGGCCTCGTGGGCGCGAGCAACTTAAGTACGGCTATCATCATTCTCGGGATCGGCGTTATTCTCGTATTTGTGGCAAGCCCCAAATACAGCCAGTTCATACTGATGGGCGCGCTGGGAGTCGGCTTTATGACCATTTTTCTGGCGCTTGAGAGTTATCGTCTTGAGCGGCTTGCGATCTGGCGGAATCCGGAGGCCTTTGAGAAAGGATATCAGACGCTGCAGGGACTGTACGCCATCGGTTCAGGAGGACTGTTCGGCAGAGGCCTCGGAGAGAGTGTGCAGAAGCTCGGATTTGTGCCGGAGGCTCAAAATGACATGATATTTTCTATTGTGTGTGAAGAGCTCGGGTTGTTTGGGGCAGGATTCATCCTGATCTTGTTCCTCATCTTGATCTGGCGTTTTTTTGTCATTGCAACCCACGCAAAAGATCTGTTCGGAGCGCTGATCGCTGCCGGCGCCATGGGGCACATGATGATACAGGTCATCCTGAACATAGCGGTTGTTACGAATACCATCCCGAATACGGGGATCACACTGCCGTTTATCAGCTACGGGGGCACGTCGGTTGTGTTTCTGCTGCTGGAAATGGGGCTTGTGCTCAGTGTATCTTCTCTGATAGAATGAGAGAGGGTAAGGAGAAAGCTTAGGAGGAGTATACAATGGGAAGAAATGAGTATCAGGAGGAAGAGGCGGCGAGACCGAAAAAGAAGAAGAAAAAGAGCCACAAGGTCTACGCGTTTATGGTTCTCGTCATGGGTATCGCCATAATAGCGCTTGCCGTTCTGATTCTTTTCTATGTACAAAAGATAGAGGTGGAGGGGAATGAATACTGTAAGGATAAGGAGATCATAAATACGGTACAAAATGACAGGTTCTCCATAAACTCACTGTACATACTTGGAAAATATGCACTTGGCCGCGGCGGGCAGCTTCCGTGTCTCGACAGCATGAAAGTGAGCATGAAGACACCGTGGATCGTGAAGGTCAAAGTGAAAGAAAAACCGATCGTAGGTTATATTTATGCGGGAAACGAATACGCATATTTTGATAAAGAAGGAATGATCGTATATAAAGGCGCGGACTTTATCGAAGGCCTTCCGTGCATCGAAGGGATCGAGACCGGTGACATCAGTCTGTACGGAACGATAGAAAGTAAAGATAAAAGTATCTTTGAAGAGATGCTCGTTACGTCGCAGCAGGTGAAAAAATACAAGATCGCTCCGGATAAGATCGTATGTAAAGATGACAGAATATATCTGTACAAAGGTACGATAAGAATTTCACTCGGAAACAGTGTCTCTTCGGAACAGATAGCCCAGATTCCGCCGATCCTCGAGAAACTTGAGGGGAAAGAAGGAACACTCCATCTGGAAAACTATTCGGAAGGAAATACTACAATTACGTTCAACGCAGAAGAAATTCAGGAAGAAAATTAAGAAAAATGCGTAAAAATCAATAAATTAAGATAAAATTCTATTGATATTTTATACAAAAGCTTATATTATATACTATATATAGCAAAGTGCGTTTTTGTGTTTTGCTCTGTGGGATGTATAATATATAATAAGGATAGGATAAAGGAGGAAAAACCCTTGCTAGAAATTAAGACGAATGAATCAGAAGCAGCGGCAAAGATTATTGTTGTTGGAGTCGGCGGAGGCGGTAATAACGCGGTAAACCGAATGATTGACGAACAGATTGCCGGTGTTGAATTTATTGCTATTAATACAGATAAACAGGCACTCCAGTTATGTAAGGCACCTACGCTCATGCAGATCGGGGACAAGATCACGAAAGGTCTCGGCGCGGGGGCAAAACCGGAAGTTGGTGAGAAAGCGGCAGAAGAGAGTTCGGAAGAGATATCTGCAGCGCTGAAAGGTGCTGACATGGTATTTGTGACGTGCGGCATGGGAGGCGGTACCGGAACAGGCGCCACGCCTGTTGTAGCGCGTATAGCGAAGGAGCAGGGAGCGCTGACGGTCGGTGTTGTCACAAAGCCGTTCCGCTTTGAGTCAAAGACGCGTATGAACAATGCCCTCTCCGGTATTGAGAAGTTAAAAGAAAGTGTTGATACATTGATCGTCATTCCAAATGACAAGCTGCTGGAGGTTGTGGACAGACGCACAACCATGCCGGAGGCGCTCAAAAAGGCGGATGAAGTTCTGCAGCAGGGTATTCAGGGTATCACAGACCTCATTAACGTACCTTCACTTATCAATCTTGACTTTGCCGACGTACAGACAGTAATGACGGACAAGGGGATCGCGCATATCGGTATCGGACAAGGCCGCGGCGACGACAAAGCGCTCGAGGCTGTTAAGCAGGCGGTTGCGAGTCCGCTGCTCGAGACAACGATCGCGGGCGCGTCTCACGTTATCATTAATGTATCCGGTGACATTACACTTATGGATGCTTCTGACGCGGCAGAATATGTTCAGGATCTGGCCGGGGAAGATGCAAATATTATCTTTGGTGCTATGTATGATGATTCCAGGGCAGATGAAGCGACGATCACAGTGATCGCCACAGGTCTACATAACGTAGGCGGCAGCGCTTCAAAGCTGAAAGCAAGGCTGGAGAATCAGAGGCCGGGAGCGGTACCTCAGCAGGGGGCGCAGGCATATGAGCGGCCTGCTGCAGCGTCAGGCGCGCAGAAGCCGTCATCCCAGAAGCTGGATCTTGGCATGGCTCCTACAAGAGGCGGCGGCACGACAACGGCGCCGAGAAAGCCGGCAGGAGGGACAACTCCTTCTCTTGATACACCGAGAACTCCGACGAGTAAGGTTAAGGAACAGTCCATCAAGATACCGGATTTCTTTAAGCGGTAGGCAGTAAGACAAATAGTATGAAATTATGGGGAACTTCACATGTGAAGTTCCTCTTTTTGTTACAAAAGAAACTCTGTTCTTGCCTTCGTTCGACAATATATCACAATTCTTATCTATATTCGCTTTCAATCTCCATTTTTCATCCATAAAATTCACGCTTTTACGCAAAAAATAGACACAATGTATAGTGTTTTGTCAAAACACAAATCCCAAAAAAACAGTCCTGAAAAATCTATATCTTGTGGTTTGGAACAGCTGTCGAAAGAAAAAAGGAATCAATTCCATCATCTGACAAAATCTTTTTAGCCGTACTCGTATAATAAATCTTGCTTGAGTACCAAATCGATTTAGTATCAAAAGAGAAAGAGGTGGAATGTGTATTATGAGTTATACATAGACGTATTTTTTCTGGTGAATTTCATGATGGACTTCATACTCCTGCAGATCACCCGCAGAATACTGAGATGTTCTGCCACGCATGGAAGAGTCTGCCTGGGTGCGGCTGCCGGAGCGCTGTTGACCTGTGCCGTCGTGATGATCCCCATACCGTATGCGTTTATAAAATTCATACTGTTCCACGGTCTTGTCAATATTGTAATGCTTAAGGCAGGACTGAAAATCAGCTGGGACAGGACATTTGTGAAAGCTTATGTCGTGCTCTATATCAGCGGAATCCTCGTCGGCGGAGTATTTGAATATCTGCGTCAGTATATGAAGGTCGGCAGCCTTTTTTTCGCCCTTGCGGTCGTGAGTTATTTTGCAGTGCTCGGAATCTGGAACTTTCTGTCTTATCTGTCAAGACTGAGAGAGTACAGGTGTGAAGCGGTTCTCTATAAGGATGAAAAAGTCCTGAGAGTGGAAGCCGTGATCGACACGGGCAACAGCCTGAAAGATGCAGTGACAGGCAAGCCGGTCAGCATTGTGGATGAAAGTGTTGTTAAGACACTGACCGATGCCGGACTGCCGGAGGGGATCCGGTATATTCCGTACCATTCCGTCGGAAAAGAGGCAGGAGTTATGCCAGTCATTACGCTGGATAAGATGTGCGTGTGCCAGAAGAGCGAAAAGTGGATCGACAGACCCCTTATCGGTATCTGTGAGGGACAGGTGGCATCGGATGGAGCATACAGGATGATATTAAATCCTGATATATTATAGGAGGAACAGATTATGGTTATCAAAGTAGCAGTACCGCATCAATTTAAACTAAAAGTAATTCCAGACTTTCGGACACTGCTTTTTCCGGATAAAAAAGACATTCACTATATTGGGGGTTCTGAGATACTTCCCGCGCCGCTTGAGGCCGAAGAAGAAAGTGCCGTTATCAATGACCTTGGTTCCGAATACGATGAAAAGGCTAAAAAAGTGCTTATCGAGCACAATCTGCGCCTGGTAGTCTACATAGCAAAGAAATTCGACAATACAGGCGTCGGCGTGGAGGACTTAATTTCTATCGGTACGATTGGATTAATAAAAGCAATTAATACGTTTAACCCTGAGAAGAATATAAAGCTTGCAACTTATGCGTCACGGTGTATAGAAAATGAGATACTCATGTATCTTAGAAGAAACAATAAGACGAAAATGGAAGTGTCTATCGATGAACCACTGAATGTGGATTGGGACGGAAATGAACTTCTTCTCTCAGATATTCTGGGAACAGAAGAAGATACCATATATAAAGATCTGGAAAATGAAGTAGAACAGAAGCTGCTGCTTAAGGCTATCAGCAGACTGTCGGGGAGAGAGCGGACGATCATACAGATGCGCTTCGGACTCGGCACTCCTGACGGGGAGGAAAAGACACAGAAAGAAGTTGCGGATATGCTCGGCATATCGCAGTCATACATATCCAGGCTGGAGAAAAAAATCATGCAGAGGCTCCGGCGGGAAATGGTAAAGTATTCATAGCCACGTCCACAAAAAGGTGATACAATAAAAGAAAAAAAGGGGTTGTGTATATGAAGCTTACTTTTATTGGAGCAGACCATGAAGTTACGGGAAGCTGTCACCTGATTGAAGCCTGCGGAAAGAATATTCTCGTTGACTGTGGTATGGAGCAGGGACCGGATCTGTATGACAACCAGGAGATACCGGTCACCCCGGCGGACATAGATTATGTTCTGCTCACGCATGCGCATATCGATCATTCCGGCAAGATACCAATGCTCTGCAAACAGGGATTTAAAGGGGATATCATATCGACGTTTGCCACTGCTGACCTGTGCAACATCATGCTGCGTGACTCCGCGCATATACAGGAGTTTGAGGCGGAATGGCGCAACAGGAAAGCAAAGCGCAGCGGAGCGGAGCCGTACGAGCCGCTGTACAAGATGGAGCACGCGGAAGCGGCAATCAAGCTGCTCTCCCCCTGTGACTATAACGAGAGGATAACATTATGTGAAGGTATCGATGTCCGGTTTACGGATGTCGGCCATCTGCTCGGCTCTGCGGCCATAGAAATATGGATCACAGAGAACGATGCGCAGAAAAAGATCGTGTTTTCCGGCGACATCGGCAATCTGAACCAGCCCATCATCAAGGACCCTCAGACAATAAAAGAAGCAGATTATGTTGTGATAGAATCTACATACGGAAACCGGACACACGGCGTGGAGACACCGGATTACGTCGGCGAATTTACGAGGATACTCAGAGAGACCTTTGAAAAAGGCGGTAATCTCGTAGTACCTTCATTCGCCGTAGGCCGTACACAGGAGCTTCTTTATTTTATAAGAGAGATCAAAGAGCGGAATCTGCTGCCGGAATATCCAAATTTTGAAGTGTATGTAGACAGCCCCCTTGCCATTGAAGCCACAAATGTATTCAATAAGAATGTCTGGTCCTGTTTTGACGAAGATGCGCTGGCGCTCGTAAATAAAGGCGTGAACCCGCTTGTGTTCAGAGGACTGAAGACAACGATCACGAGTGATGAGTCCAGAATGATCAACTTTGACGACCGGCCGAAGGTGATATTATCTGCATCCGGCATGTGTGAGGCCGGAAGGATCCGCCATCATCTGAAGCACAATCTGTGGAGGAAGGAGTGTACCGTCTGCTTTGTCGGCTATCAGGCTGTGGGTACGCTCGGCAGAAAACTGATTGAAGGCGCGGAGAGCGTAAAGCTGTTCGGTGAGCCTGTGGAAGTCAACGCGAGGATCGAAGTGCTCAAAGGGATCAGCGGACACGCGGATATGAACGGCCTTCTGGCATGGATGAAGGGCTTCGAGACCGTGCCGTCACAGGTGTTTGTCGTGCATGGGGATGACCAGGTGACGGACGAATTTGCCCGGACGATCACCGATACATTCGGATGCCCTGCGCTTGCGCCGTATTCCGGCGGATGTGTGGACCTTTCAACGGGAGAGGTGCTTACCATCGGCGTGCGGGAACCAAAAAAAGCAGCGGAGAAACCGGCCAGAGTCAGGGCGGAAGCTGCGTTCAACAGGCTCGTTGCCGCCGCAAAACGGCTGCTTGAGGTCGTGTATAAAAATGAAGGGCTTGCGAATAAAGAGCTGGCCAAATTCGAGACGCAGATACAGAATCTGGCGGAGAAGTGGGACAGAGATTAGAATTAAAATAAACAAAGCTTTTGACCTGAACAGAAAGGAGAGCTAAAAGTTATATAACTCATTGTCAAGCCCCAATAATTTTTATATTTTTATAACGTTCGTATAATCCAAATCCATAATGAGAAAAATCTTATTGTACTTAATTTATCTGACAAAAATGTGATGTTCAGCAAGGAGGATTCTTATTATGGCTCAGGGAAAAGTTGAAATATGTGGTGTGAATACGGCAAAGCTTCCCATCCTGAAAGAAGAGGAGAAGGAAGCTTTGTTTGCGCGTATAAAAGCAGGAGACGAGGAAGCGAAGGAAGAGTATATCAAAGGGAATCTGAGGCTCGTGCTCAGTGTGATAAAGCGTTTCGGCGGCAGCAATGAGAATCCTGACGACCTCTTTCAGATAGGCTGTATTGGACTGATCAAGGCGATCAATAATTTTAATACAGAGCTTGACGTCAAATTTTCGACCTATGCAGTGCCGATGATCATCGGTGAGATCAGGCGTTATATGAGGGATAACAATTCAATACGCGTCAGCCGTTCGCTTCGTGACACTGCTTACAAAGCAATATATGCGAAAGAGAATTATGTAAAAAGAAACCTGAAAGAGCCTACGGTACAGGAGATCGCAGAGGAAATAGGCATTTCCAAAGAAGATATCGTATTTGCGCTCGATGCCATACAGGTGCCCATGAGCCTGCAGGAACCTGTGTACAACGACGGCGGCGACGCTCTGTACGTCATGGACCAGATAAGCGACACGAAGAACAAGGAAGAAAAATGGGTGGAAGATCTGTCGCTGGAAGCTGCCATGGAACATCTCGGAGAGCGGGAGCGGTATATCATAAAACTTCGTTTTTTTGAAGGCAAGACGCAGATGGAAGTGGCGGAAGAGATCAACATTTCCCAGGCGCAGGTAAGCAGGCTGGAGAAGAATGCACTGCGCGTCATGAAGCAGTATCTGGAGAACTGACCCTAAGTGATAAAGGAATATGTAAGTGTACGTTAATGAGACGCGGCGGATATAAATTTTATCTGCCGCGTTTTGCTCCCACTGTCCGTCAAATCATCAAATTCCGGCTTGAAATTTGCACACGTTCATACTATTATTAGGTACATAGGAGGAAGAATGTATGAAAGCCTGCATATTTGATTTAGACGGAACATTGACAGATACACTGGAATCCTTGACGTATTCGGTGCGGGCAACCCTGAGGGAGATGGGGCTTGCCGAGATCACAGCGGATGAGTGCAGACAGTTTGTCGGAAATGGCGCCAGACGCCTTATGGAATGCGCACTTGCAGCAGCCGGAGATAAAGATGCCGGCAGAATTGATGAAGGCATGGAAATATATGGACGTATATTTGATGCCAACTGTACATATCATGTAACACCGTACGAGGGAATCCCTCAGATGATCTCAGGCCTGAGAAAAAAGGGTATTCAGCTTGCGGTGCTGTCCAATAAGCCCCATGAACAGACTGTAAAAGTAGTGCGGGAGATATTCGGGGAAGATATCTTTGACTGCGTGCTGGGGCAGAAGGAAGGCATAAAGAGAAAGCCGGATCCGGAAGGCGTGTACAACGTACTTGATATTCTGCATACGGAGAAAGACGAATGTCTGTACGTAGGCGATTCGGAAGTGGATGTAAAGACCGCCCTCAATGCCAAGATAGCATGTGTCGGAGTGGCTTGGGGATTCCGTTCCAGGGAGGTTCTGGCAGAAGCGGGAGCAGAGCATATTATTGATCTGCCGGAAGAATTACTGCAGTATGTTTAAGAAGACAACAACGACACTGTAAGGGAGGATATCAGAAATGTATGAGTATGATGAAGATTGTCTGAGAGTTTTTTTGGAGAAACAGTCACAGCTGTTTGATGAACCGGTGGCCATAACGCCGGAGGAGGCGGAGGCATTTCTTGAGGACTGCATGGCCGTCGTTGTAAACGGAATCGATGAAGTGCGTGAGTTCTTTGAAGAAGAGGGGCTTGACATTGACGGAATGTCAGCAGAAGAGCTGGAAGAGGCTTCGGAGGTTTTTGCCCTGCCAGGCGGCAGGTATCTCATAGTGGAAGGTTGACCGGAGCAGAACAGTACATTAGAAAAGCCGCAGCTATTTGGTAACTGCGGCTTTTTTCAATGCTTCGTCAATGGCATTGACTATAAGTTGAGAGGTATATGGATTATCTTCGGAATATTGGATGTCATCAAGAGACTGCTTGTCGTAGACTTGTTCCGCAATATCTTCGATCGCAGGCTGTATGAGCGGGAACATGGTGGTGACCGTCTCATCCAGATTGGAGAAGCGCACGGAGTTAATGTGGGATTCGTCTACCGATACTTCCACTTCCAGCGCCGTATTGTTCAGCGTGACAGTGGATGTATATACCCCGGGGACATATTTTTCTTCGTCTATACCGGCGCCCTTGCTCTTGGGCAGGAACATAAATACCAGTAATAGGATCAATACTATTGCCAACACGGCAAATACCGCCGTATATATAATCTCTTTCATATGCAATACAACTATTTTCGTTTTAGAACTCATAAAGCCCTCCTGTGTCGTGTATCGTATTTTCACTTTCTATAATGTATGAGATTTATCCGGAAATTATTCGTGGCTTTTGCGTGACAAAATGAAAGCCCTCTTGTAGAATGTAATAGGAAGAAAATGAGGTGAGAGAAAATGTTTATTATTGCAGGACTTGGAAATCCTACATTACAGTACGAAGGAACGAGACATAACGTTGGATTTGATGTCATAGATACGGTCGCCCGCAAATATAATATTTCCGTGGATTACCGGAAGAACAGGGCCTATATCGGCAAGGGGATCATCGCCGGACAGAAAGTGCTGCTGGCAAAACCGCAGACGTATATGAACCTGAGCGGCGAGAGCATTCGGGGACTTGTGGATTATTATAAAGTGGATGAAGAGTCACAGCTTCTTGTCATCTACGACGATGTAAGCCTCGGCGCAGGCCAGCTGCGCATACGCAAAAAGGGCAGCGCCGGCGGGCACAATGGGATAAAGAGCATTATATCGTGTCTTGGGACAGACATATTTCCGCGCATCAAGGTGGGAGTCGGCGAGAAACCGAAACGGTACGATCTGGCAGATTATGTGCTCGGGCATTTTTCCAGAGAAGAGCGGGAGATGATGGAAGAAGGATACGGACATGCGGCAGAGGCCGTGGAAATGATCGTGGCGGGGGAGATAGACGCTGCCATGAATGAGTATAACAGAAAAGTAAAGCCTAAGGAGGGCTAAATATGCAAGCCTTAATAAGGCCGTTAGAAGAATTGGCGGAATTTGAAGAGCTTCAGAAGACAAAGACGGGCAGGCCCGGGATGATTCAGATATCCGGCTGCGTCAATTCACAGAAAACTCATATGATGTATGCGCTGAGCGATGGCTGTCACTATAAAGTCATCGCCTGTTCCAGTGAGTCAAAAGCTAAACAGATATACGAAGAATACCGTTTTCTTGACCCGAATACATACCTGTATCCGGCAAAAGACCTGTTGTTTTATCAGGCAGACCTGCGCAGCAGGGAACTGGTGAAGCAGAGGATGGAAGTGATCCAGGCGGTCATCTCCGGGCAGGCTATGACCGTAGTGACGAGTTTCGACGGGTTTATGGACGCGCTGCTTCCAAAAGAAGAGATTCAGAGGCGCACGATAACGGTGAGAAACGACAGCGCGGTCGACCTTTCAAAGATGGAGAAGGAGCTTGCAGGACTCGGTTATGACCGGGAGGTTCAGATAGAAGGACCGGGACAGTTTGCCGTGCGGGGCGGGATCCTGGACGTATATCCGCTGACGGAGGAGCTGCCGGTCAGAATAGAACTGTGGGGGGACGAGGTGGATTCTATCCGTACGTTCGATGTCGGCACACAGCGTTCCATCGAGAACCTGGAGGAAGTGGTCATATATCCGGCCAGCGAATTTCCGGAGGAAGGAGAACAGAGGGTCTCCTTTCTTGATTATTTTGAGCGGGAGCGCACCCTTCTTTTCCTAGACGAGCCGGTGCGGCTTCTGGAAAAGGGAAAAGGCGTAGAAGACGAGTTCCTGGAAGCGCAGAAGCGCCGCCTGGAGAGCGGCTATGACATAACCGATGCGGAGGCGCAGCTCTATCATACGGATGAGATCGTCAGACGGATGAACGGCTACAGCAGTATCGGCTTCTTCGCGCTTGAGATGCGCAGCCGGGGACTGGACGTCCGCGGGTCCGTAAGCCTCATGACGAAGAGCGTGAATCCGTACAACAGCAGCTTTGACATGCTGACTCAGGATTTAAAACGTCTGAAGCGGAACGGCTACCGGGTCGTATTGCTTTCCGGTTCTAGAACGAGGGCAAGGCGTCTGGCTGAAGATCTGCGCGATTATAACCTGAGCAGTTACTACAGCGATGAGATGGACCGTGAGGTGGCCTCCGGAGAGATAATGACCGCATACGGCCATGTGGCGGAGGGATACGAGTACCCGATGCTCAAATTTACCGTGATAGCGGAGACAGACATTTTCGGTAAAGTAAAGAAGAAAAAGAAAAGAAAGTCGTACGAGGGCCGTAAGATACAGAGCTTTTCAGAACTGAAGCCGGGAGATTACGTTGTCCATGAAAACCACGGTCTCGGTATCTATCAGGGGATAGAGAAGATAGAAGTGGACAAAGTGGCGAAGGATTATATGAAAATATCCTACGCAAAGGGAGGAAATCTTTACATTCCGGCCACTCAGCTCGATCTGATCCAGAAGTACGCGAGCGCGGACGCGAAGAAGCCGAAGCTGAACCGTCTCGGGACGCAGGAGTGGACAAAGACGAAAAAAAAGGTCCGCGGCGCGGTAAAAGAGATCGCAAGAGACCTCGTAGCGCTTTATGCGGCCAGACAGGAGCAGGAAGGCTATGTGTACGGGGCGGATACGGTATGGCAGCAGGAGTTTGAAGAAATGTTTCCTTTTGAGGAGACGGAAGACCAGCTTCTCGCCATCGAGGCGGTAAAGCGGGATATGCAGAGCCGCAGGATAATGGACCGGCTTATCTGCGGGGATGTCGGATACGGCAAGACAGAGATCGCGATCAGGGCCGCCTTCAAGGCAGTGCAGGAGGATAAGCAGGTTGTATATCTCGTACCGACCACGATCCTTGCGCAGCAGCATTATAATACCTTTGTACAGCGTATGCGCGACTTTCCGGTGAGGATCGACCTTATGTGCCGGTTCCGCACACCCGCGCAGCAGAAGAAGACCGCCCAGGATACGAAGAGAGGCCTCGTCGACATTGTAATAGGGACGCACCGCGTGCTGAGCAATGACATGGAATTCAAAAATCTCGGCCTTCTCATCATTGACGAGGAACAAAGATTTGGTGTCCAGCATAAAGAGAAGATAAAGAAGCTGAAGGAAAATGTGGATGTGCTCACACTCACCGCCACACCGATCCCGCGGACGCTCCACATGAGCCTGATCGGCATACGGGATATGAGCGTGCTGGAAGAGGCGCCGAATGACCGGATGCCGATACAGACTTATGTGATGGAATATAACGATGAGATGGTGCGGGAGGCAATAGAGCGGGAGTGTTCCCGCCAGGGGCAGGTCTATTATGTGTACAATCGCGTGGAGGATATCGCAGAGATCACAGCCCGTATCCAGAAGCTCGTCCCGGAAGTCAGCGTGGCATTTGCGCACGGGCAGATGAAGGAACACCAGCTGGAAAAGATCATGTATGATTTTATCAACGGTGAGATAGACGTTCTCGTATCTACCACGATCATCGAGACAGGACTGGATATATCAAATGTCAATACGATGATCATACACGATGCGGACCGGCTTGGGCTGTCGCAGCTCTATCAGCTGAGGGGCCGTGTCGGCCGCTCCAACAGGATGGCGTACGCGTTCCTTCTGTACCGGAGGGATAAGATGCTCAAAGAGGTGGCGGAAAAGCGGCTGGCGGCTATCCGGGAGTTCACAGACCTTGGCTCCGGGTTTAAGATCGCCATGCGCGACCTGGAGATCAGAGGAGCGGGAAACCTGCTCGGAGCACAGCAGCACGGACATATGGAGGCAGTGGGATACGACCTGTACTGCAAGATGCTCAATGAGGCTGTGAAGCATCTCAAAGGGGAGATGGAAGAAGAGACGTACACGACTACGATGGACTTAAATGTAGATGCGTTTATCCCGGATTCCTATATTCCGAATGAGTATCAGAAGCTGGATATATACAAGCGGATCGCAGCGGTCGAGACGGAAGATGAGATGGAGGATATGGTGGAAGAGCTCATCGACCGGTTTGGAGATATACCAAAGAAGGTGGAGACGCTGCTGAGCGTGGCCAGGCTGAAAGCGCTGGCTCACAGTGTGTATGTCACGGCTGTGGAACAAAAAGGAGAGACCTGCACCTTTGTGATGTATGAGAAGGCAAAGGTTCATCCGGAGCGCATCCCGGATCTCCTGGAAGAGTTTAAGGGCGTGCTCATGTTTAAGGCAGATACGCCGCCGTACTTTATGTATGAGAAAAGGAGCAGGAATAAAAAGGAAAAGAACGAGGATATTCTGCAGGTTGTGAAAAATGTGTTAATTGGGATAAAAGGATTGATTGACGCTTAAAAACGGGATATAATAGTGAAATTAGCAGTACTAAGGAGGGTATTTAAAAACATGAAAAAGAGAGTGTTACTGTTTGCGATAACGGGGCTGCTTGCGGCAGGGGTCCTCACAGGATGCGGTTCCATCGACGAAAATGACGTGGTGGCGACTGTGGGAGAAAAAGAGATCACAGCCGATGTCGCGAATTTTTTTGCAAGATATACACAGGCGCAGTATGAAACTTACTATTCCGGCTATCTCGGAGATGATATGTGGAATACTGACGCATCAGAGGGGGAGACATACGAAGAATTTGTCAAGGATTCTGTACTTAATGAGCTGGAGAAGATGATCGTCCTGGAAGAGCATATGGGTGATTATGATGTGTCCCTTACAGAGGAAGAGAAGGCGGTGATCGAAAAGTCAGCCAAGGCCTTTGATGAAGCCAATACTCTGGAATCAAAGGAGAAGATTTCCGGTTCCAGAAAGACGGTAAAGCGTGTCCTTACGCTGATGGCGGTCCAAAAGAAGATGGCTGAAGCGATAGAGGCCGGAGCGGACACAGAGGTGTCTGACGACGAGGCGGCACAGAAGAGTATGCAGTATGTACTGTTCCCTTATAAAACGACCGATGATTCCGGAAAGTCTTCAGACCTTTCAGACGAAGAGAAGGCCGAGGCAAAGAAAAAGGCCGGGAGCTTTGCAGAAGGTGCCGGCACGGCAGATGATTTCAGCGCGCTTGCGACAGAACAGGGCGTGGAGGCACAGACGGCCACGTTTGACAGTGAATCGACGAGTCCGGCTGAGGATGTCGTGAAAGCGGCGGACGCGCTCGGAGAGGGAGAAGTGACCGGCGTCATTGAGACAGACAGCGGCTGTTATGTGGCGAAGGTGACGAGCCTGCTCGACAGAGAGGCGACGGACTCCAAAAAGGAAAGCATTGTTCAGGAGAGAAAGACAAAGCTTTATAACGATACGTGTGACAAATGGATCAAGAAAGCAGGCGTGAAGGTGAACAAGGGAGTCTGGAGAAAAGTGGATTTCAACGACCTGAGCGTTACGATCAAGCAGAGCAGCGAAGAACCATATTCCGACGGGGCTAAGACAGACGACCAGGCGGAGTAAAGAGGAATTTTGCAGGGGATATTTTATGACCGGCGGTGAACGGTAAGAGGACGGGTGCACAAGGCTGTGCACCCGTCCTCTTATTTGAAAAAGCTTCCGACAATGTCGTTGACTAGTTTGCCGTCTGCTTTGCCTTTTACTTTTGGCATGAGTGTTTTCATGATTCTGCCTTTGTCTTTTGCGGCTGGGGTTTCTATCCCGAGTTCTTTTAGTGTGGCGGCGGTGATCTCGCGGATCTCTGCTTCATCCATCATTTTCGGGGCGTAGCTTTCCAGTACGGACAGGCGTTTTGTGCATTCTTCTATGATCTCGGTCCGGTCTGCGGGGGTCATCTCCAGTGTTTCTTTTGTCTGTTTGATCTCTTTTAAGATGACCTGTGTCTCTTCTTCTTCCGTCAGGTCGGAACGCTTGTCGATGGCTTTATTCTTAAGAGCCGCCAGCAGCATGGACAGCGTTTCCTTTGTCTCCTTATCGCCTGCTTTCATGGCCCCTATCATGTCGCTTCTTACTTCTTCGATTTTACTCATGATGATTCCTCCGTTTGATTTTTTTGTGATTCTATAAAATATAATAGTATACTGAGACTGTATTTTCAAGACTGTATCTTGTACATCAGGAGGCGGTTCCGTATTTATTATTGTTGCGGCGCATGTATGATTTTCCTTCTTTTAACAGATAATACATTTATCTGCCAATCAAGATAAATGGAGGGAATAAAGGACATGAAAGCAACTGGAATAGTGAGAAGGATCGATGACCTGGGAAGAGTGGTGATTCCCAAAGAAATACGGAGGACATTAAGAATACGCGAAGGAGATCCGCTGGAGATATTTACAGACAGAGAAGGAGAGATCATTCTGAAAAAGTATTCTCCGATAGGCGAACTGTCCGCTTTTGCGAGACAATATGCAGAAAGCCTGGCCCAGACGATGGGCTGCCTTGTATGTGTCAGTGATATGGACCAGATCGTAGCTTCCGCCGGCGGAGGCAAGAAGGATTTTCAGGATAAATACATCAGCAAGCAGCTGGAGAAGGCGCTGGAGGAGAGAAATCCGATTCTGGCGGCGGCCGGGGACAAGAAGTTCATGAAGACGATCAATGACCAGGATGATGAATATCATTACCAGGTCATTCATCCGATCGTATGTGAGGGCGACGTCATCGGAGGCGTGATCTTCCTTACAAAAGAGAGTAAAAAGAAGTTTTCAGAACTGGAACAGAAGATGGCAGCCTGCGCGGCGGGATTTTTAGGCAGGCAGATGGAACAATAATGGCATAAATCCGCAATCTGATTCATACCTTGTGATAGACGAGGAGGGATTAGATGGAGAGACGGATTCAGAAAGATTCAAAAGTCATGTGGGTGTTAAAGTCACTGCTTGCTTCTTATATTATTACCGGAATCATGCTGCTTGTGCTGACGGTGCTGCTTTATAAGATGGATTTGAATGAAAAAGCGGTATCGGCAGGTATCGTGGCTATCTATGTCATGGCCACTCTAGTCGGGGGCATCATTATCGGTAAGCTTGCCAGGGTGCGCAGGTTTGTGTGGGGACTGGGCCTGGGGATCGGATATTTTGCACTTCTGCTTCTGATTACGCTCGGGGTATACCATACGCTGAACGGAAACGGCGCGAACCTCATAACGACGTTTATTTTATGCGCCGGCGGAGGTATGGTGGGCGGAATGATTTCATGAAAAACAGCGAGAAAAATACTTCCAAAAACATATTGCTTATGTTATAATAACAAAAGTTAAGCAAACGTAAGGAGGATATTGACATGAAACATGTGAAGACATTAAATACACAGACTTTGAATCATACAGTTAAAAAGGGCGGATGCGGAGAATGCCAGACATCCTGCCAGTCAGCATGTAAGACTTCCTGTACAGTAGGAAACCAGACCTGCGAACAGAAGAAATAATGAAACATCATACAGAATACTCGGGACAGCGGTCTTAAGGGTCGCTGTTTCTTGTTGTTTGAAAAAGGGGGATATACAGTTTGATTCACCAGTATAAAAACAATGGATATAATATAGTTCTGGATGTGAACAGCGGTGCGGTCCACGTAGTAGATGAACTGTGTTATGATGTGATAGAGCAGCTTGGGCGGGAACGTGATACATGGACGGCGGAAAGCCTCCGGGCACCGGAGCTGCCTGAGCGGCTGAGGGAACACCTCGGCGGAGCTTATGATAGTTCAGATATCGGGGAGGCGCTTGCGGATGCCGCGGAACTGACAGAAGCAGGCAGGCTGTTTACGTCCGACACGCATGAAGGCCTGATCGAGGAAGTGAAGAAGAGAAAGACAGTCGTAAAAGCGCTCTGCCTGCACATCGCACACGACTGCAACCTGGCCTGCAGGTACTGCTTTGCGGAAGAAGGAGAGTATCACGGAAGACGCGCGCTCATGAGCTATGAGGTCGGGAAAAAGGCGCTGGATTTTCTCATCGCCAATTCGGGCAGCAGACATAATCTGGAAGTGGATTTTTTCGGAGGGGAACCGCTCATGAACTGGCAGGTCGTGAAGGACCTTGTCGCGTACGGCAGGAGCCAGGAGAAGATCCACGACAAGCATTTCCGTTTCACCGTGACGACGAACGGTGTACTTTTAAATGACGAAATACAGGAATTTGTGAACAGAGAAATGGACAATGTCGTTTTAAGCCTCGACGGACGGAAAGAGATCAACGACCGGATGCGGCCGTTCAGAAACGGAAAAGGCAGTTACGAACTTATTGTGCCGAAGTTTCAGAAACTGGCTGAGAGCAGGAATCAGGAAAAGTATTACATAAGAGGTACATTTACACGGAATAATCTGGATTTTGCGGAGGATATCCTTCATTTTGCGGATCTGGGATTCAAACAGATGTCCATAGAACCGGTCGTGGGGGAGGAGACAGACCCGTATGCGATCCAGGAGGAGGACCTTCCGGCGATCATGCAGGAATACGACAGGCTCGCGCAGATCATGATCGGCCGGGAAAAGGAAGGAAAAGGTTTTAATTTCTTCCATTTTATGATAGACTTAGACGGTGGACCGTGCGTGGCAAAGCGTTTGTCAGGGTGCGGTTCCGGTACGGAATATCTGGCGGTGACCCCGTGGGGAGATTTTTATCCGTGCCACCAGTTTGTGGGGCAGGAAGAATTTCTTATGGGGAATGTAGAGGAAGGGATCGTCAGACCGGAGATTGCAGATGAATTCAGAAGCTGCAACGTATATTCCAAAGAAAAGTGTAAGAATTGTTTTGCAAAATTTTACTGCAGCGGCGGCTGTATGGCGAATGCTTATAATTTTCACGGAACGATCCATGAAGCGTATGAGATCGGCTGTGAGATGCAGCGCAAGCGTGTTGAGTGCGCGATCATGATGAAGGCGGCGCTGGCAGAGGAAGACTTGGAAGGATAAGAGAAAGGAAGTAGACCATGAAGAAGAGTAAAGGCATACTTAGTCTTGTTGTGGCGGCGGCTCTCATAGCACTGCTCGCATTCACAACGGTGGCAGGATTCGGTAAAGGCAAGACCGGTTCTGCGGAAAACATTAAGCTCGGCCTTGACCTGGCGGGCGGTGTGAGCATCACTTACCAGGTAAAAGACAAGAACCCGTCGGAAGAAGAGATGCGGGATACGATCTACAAGCTTCAGAAGCGTGTGGAGCAGTACAGCACAGAAGCGAACGTATATCAGGAGGGCGATGACAGGATCAATATCGAGATCCCGGGTGTAAGCGATGCCAACGCGATCCTGGATGAACTTGGAAAGCCGGGTTCTCTCGTATTCCAGACACAGGACAATGAGACGGTGATCACAGGTTCTGATGTAAAGACTGCTTCGGCCCGTGCCGGTGAAGACGATATGGGCAATAAGGAATACAGCGTAGAGCTTGACCTGAACGAAGAGGGAACGAAGAAATTCGCGGAGGCGACGGAAGCAAATGTAGGAAAGCCGATCTCCATCATCTATGACGGGGAGACGATCAGCAGTCCTACCGTACAGACAGCCATCACCGGCGGACAGGCCTATATTACAGGCAACTTCAGCTATGAAGAGGCGGAGAGCCTTGCCTCCACCATCCGTATCGGCGGACTGAAGCTGGAACTGGAGGAACTGCGTTCCAACGTGGTCGGCGCGCAGCTTGGAGAACAGGCGATCAGCACAAGCTTAAAGGCGGGGGCCATTGGTCTGGCTATCGTATTTCTCTTTATGATATGCGTGTATCTTCTGCCGGGTCTCGCATCCAGTCTTGCGCTGATCATCTACACCGGGCTGGTGCTTGTGATCTTAAATGCATTCAACGTAACGCTGACGCTGCCGGGTATTGCGGGTATTATCCTGAGTATCGGTATGGCGGTCGATGCCAATGTTATTATATTTGCCCGCGTGCGGGAAGAGATGTCAAAGGGGAAGAGCGTCCGCAATTCTCTTAAGACGGGCTTTCAGAAAGCCATGTCCGCTATCGTGGACGGCAATGTGACAACACTCATTGCCGCGGCGGTACTCTGGTTCAAAGGTTCCGGTTCGGTAAAGGGCTTTGCGCAGACGCTGGCGATCGGTATTATCGTGTCCATGTTTACCGCGCTTGTGATCACACGGATGATCGTGTATGCGTTCTATGCGGTAGGACTCAGGAAAGAGAAGCTGTATTACCGTCCGAGAAAAGAGAGAAAGCCCATTGACTTCCTCGGCAGGAAGAAATGGTTTTTTGCCCTGTCGCTTGCGGTCGTCATACTTGGATTCGTATTCATGGGCGTGAACGGCTCAAAAGGAAAGGGAGCGTTTGCCTACAGTCTGGAATTTGAGGGTGGTACTTCCACGAATGTGACGTTTAACAAAGACTATACGATCGAAGAGATAGACAAAGAGATCGTGCCTGTTGTCGAGGAAGTGACCGGAGACGCCAATGTCCAGACACAGAAGGTTGCAGATACTAATCAGGTCATCATTAAGACGAAAACGCTTGGACTGGATGTGCGCGAGGCGCTGAACAAAGCGCTTGCCGACAAATTTAAAGTAGATGAGTCGCTCATTACCGCGGAGAATATCAGTTCCACGATCAGTAACGAGATGAGGCAGGATGCGATCATGGCAGTGATCGTCGCTACGATCTTCATGCTCATATACATCTGGTTCAGGTTCAAGGATATCCGCTTTGCCGCAAGTGCGGTTACCGCGCTGCTGCACGATGTGCTCGTCGTGCTGACCTTCTATGCGGTTGCCAGAATCTCTGTGGGCAATACATTTATCGCGTGTATGCTCACGATCGTAGGTTACTCGATCAATGCCACGATCGTCATCTTTGACCGTATCCGGGAGGAACTGCGCCTGAGATCCAAGACGACGGAGCTTGTGGACGTGGTGAACAAGAGTATCACACAGACACTGACGAGAAGTATCTACACTTCTCTGACGACATTTGTCATGGTGGCCATACTGTTCGTGATGGGCGTAAGCTCTATCCGGGAGTTCGCACTTCCGCTCATGGTAGGTATTATCTGCGGCGCGTATTCCTCTGTCTGCATCACCGGCGCGCTCTGGTATGTCATGAGGACAAAGATCGGAAAGAAAGCGGCGGAAACAAAGAAAAAGAGATAGACAAAAGAAACACAGTATATCAGCCATGGCCATATTTATATGGCTGTGGCTGTTTTGGTGGAGGAAAAGATATGGAACAGTGGATACTGCTCAGAAAGGGAGCTGATTTCGAGGAACTGGGGAGAAAGTTCGGCATCAGTCCAAGGCTGGCCTGCCTGATCAGAAACCGGGATGTGATCGGGCCGGAGGCGGTGGACCGTTATCTGAACGGAACGATCACCGACCTGTATGACGGAATGCTCATGAAGGATATGGACAAGGCGGTGGAGATCCTCCGGGAGAAGATAGAAGAAAACAGGAAGATCCGTATTATTGGAGACTACGACATAGACGGAGTGAACGCCACTTATATTCTGCTGAAAGGTCTGAGAAAATCAGGGGCTTGTGCGGACAGTGACATACCGGACCGGATAAAGGACGGCTACGGGCTGAACATTGAACTGATCGAACGGGCATACAGGGACGGCATAGACACGATCGTGACCTGTGATAACGGAATCGCGGCCAGTGAGGAGATCGCCTACGGCAAACGGCTCGGCATGACGGTCATTGTGACAGACCACCATGAGGTGCCATATGAGTCGGAGGGGGAGGAAAAGAATTATATACTTCCCGCCGCCGACGCGGTCATTGACCCGAAGCAGCCGGGCTGCGGCTACCCGTTCAAGGGACTGTGCGGGGCGGCAGTTGCCTACAAGCTCATAGAGGCGTTGTACGAGGCTATGGGAAATGAGGCGGATGATCTGGACGACCTTTTGGAAAATGTGGCGGTCGCCACAGTGGGAGATGTGATGGAGCTGGTAGATGAGAACCGGATCCTTGTCAGGGAAGGGCTGGAACGTCTGAGAAGAACGGTAAATCCGGGACTTGGCGCTCTCATTGAGTGTACCGGCATAGACCGGGAAAAGCTGAACTCTTACCATATCGGTTTCGTCCTCGGACCGTGTTTGAATGCGGGCGGAAGACTGGATACAGCGAAGCGCGCGCTTGACCTGCTCTGTGCGGAACGTAAAAAAGAGGCGGACATACTGGCGGGAGACTTAAAGGCATTGAATGACAGCCGGAAAGAGATGACAGCCGCCGCGGTAGAGCAGGCAGTACAGATGATCGAGACGACGTCTCTCGGAAAGGACCGGGTTCTGGCGGTATACCTGCCGGACTGTCATGAAAGCCTGGCGGGCATCGTGGCGGGAAGGCTGCGGGAGCGCTACTGCCGCCCGGCATACGTCATGACAGACGCGGAAGACGGGGTGAAAGGTTCCGGGCGTTCCATCGAAGCTTATCACATGTACGAAGAACTGGCAGGCTGCAGGGAGCTTTTGACAAAGTACGGCGGTCATATGATGGCGGCCGGGTTTTCGCTGGAGAAAGAGAATGTGGAGCAGTTTCGCAGGCGGCTGAATGAAAACTGTACGCTCAAGGAAAGCGACATGCGGGAAAAAGTAGTGATCGATATGGAGATGCCGTTCTCCTGTGTCACAGAGGATATCGTCAGAGAGCTCAAGTATCTGGAGCCTTTCGGAAATGGAAATAAAAAGCCGGTATTTGCCGCGAGAAAGGTGGAACTGCTCGGCGGACAGATATTTGGAAAGAATAGAAATGTGCTGAAGATGCGCGTGAAGGATGCGGCGGGAAATGAGACTGAGGCTGTTTATTTCGGTGATACCGGCCGGTTCTGCTCCTATCTGGAGGAACAATACGGCAAAGAGGCGCTGAAACAGTTCCTGGGCCGGCGAAGAAGCAAAATGACACTGTCTGTGACGTATTATCCGGAAGTAAATGAGTATATGGGGAGCCGGACAATGCAGATCGTTATCACGCATTACCAGTAAACTGTCGGAGATGTATAGAATTGTTTGAAAATTACATAAACTAATGTTATACTATTTTTGTATTTATATGAGAGAATGGAGAGGGTGTCATGAAACCAATAGAAGAGTATGTAAGGAGTATTCCGGACTTCCCGGAGCAGGGTATCATTTTCAGGGATGTCACGAGCGTGCTCCAGGATGCGGACGGCCTGCATCTTGCCGTTGACCTGATGCAGGAAAAGCTTGACGGTGTGGAATTTGACGTGGTCGTGGGTCCGGAGTCGAGAGGGTTTATCTTTGGTGTCCCTATTGCATATAATCTGCATAAACCGTTTATTCCGATCAGAAAGAAAGGAAAGCTGCCATGTGAGACAGTCTCTATCCAATATGAGCTGGAGTACGGGACCGCGGAGCTTGAGATACACAGAGATGCGGTCAAGGAAGGGCAGAAGGTCGTCATCATCGATGACCTGATCGCCACAGGCGGGACGAATGAGGCTATGATTAAGCTCGTTGAAGGGCTGGGCGGCAAAGTGGTGAAGGCAGTATTCCTTATGGAATTATCCGGTCTGGAAGGAAGAAAGCGGCTGAAGGGATATGATGTGGAATCCGTGATAGCTTATCCAGGCAAATGACAGAATTAAAATTTGAAAAGGAAGGAGGCATTAATATGTCAGAGAAAATGATATATGAGTCAGAAAACCGCATAGCACCGGAATCCATTGCGGATGAGATCTCAAAGGGACTGGAAATTGTGGACGGGCACGCCGTGAAGGCTCCCGGAGATTATGAAGATCCGGACCAGCTTTATGACATGTTAATTGCCCGTATCCGGAAGTACCATCCTTCAACGGATGTATCCATGATAGAGAAGGCGTATGAGACAGCCAGGAAAGCGCACGGGGACCAGTGCCGCAAGTCCGGAGAGCCGTACATTGTCCATCCGCTCTGGGTCGCCATCATCCTGGCCAATCTGGAGATGGATAAGGAGACGATCGCGGCAGGAATGCTCCACGATGTCGTGGAGGATACATCTGTATCGGAAGAAGAGATAAAAAAGAATTTCGGGGAAGAAGTTGCGCTTCTGGTGGACGGGGTCACAAAGCTCGGCCGGCTTTCTTATTCTTCGGATAAACTGGAAGTACAGGCGGAAAATCTAAGAAAGATGTTTCTTGCCATGGCAAAGGATATCCGGGTCATTATCATCAAGCTTGCGGACCGGCTGCACAACATGCGGACGCTACAGTTTATGACGCCGGCCAAGCAGAAGGAAAAGGCAAAGGAGACGATGGATATCTATGCTCCGATCGCCCAGAGACTCGGTATATCCAAGATCAAGACAGAACTTGACGATCTGGCGCTCAAGTATTCACAGCCGGAAGTGTTTTTTGATCTTGTGAATCAGATCAATTCGAGGAAGACGGAGCGCGAGGAGTTTGTACAGCAGATCGTAGATGAAGTGTCCACACATATGAAGAACGCCAACATAAAGGCAGACGTCAACGGCCGGGTGAAGCATTTCTTCAGCATATATAAGAAGATGGTGAACCAGGAGAAGACGGTGGACCAGATATATGACCTGTTCGCCGTGCGGATCATCGTAGATTCTGTAAAGGACTGTTACGCCGCGCTCGGTGTGATCCACGAGATGTATACGCCGATACCGGGGCGTTTTAAAGACTATATTGCAATGCCGAAGCCGAATATGTACCAGTCGCTTCACACGACGCTTATGAGTTCGGTCGGGCAGCCGTTTGAAATACAGATCCGTACGGAGGAAATGCACAAGACGGCGGAATATGGTATTGCCGCCCACTGGAAATACAAAGAATCCAATGACGGCAAGAAGAGCGTACAGGCGCAGGAAGAGGAGAAGCTGAGTTGGCTTCGGCAGATCCTCGAATGGCAGAGAGACATGTCCGACAACAGGGAATTCTTAAATCTGCTCAAAGGCGATCTGGACTTGTTTGCCGAGGATGTGTACTGCTTTACCCCACAGGGGGACGTCAAGAATCTTCCGAACGGCTCCACGCCGATCGATTTTGCATATGCCATCCACAGTGCGGTCGGCAATAAGATGGTAGGAGCCCGCGTCAACGGAAAGCTGGTCAATATAGACTATAAGATACAGAACGGGGACAGGATAGAGATCCTGACTTCCCAGAATTCCAAGGGCCCGAGCCGGGACTGGCTGGGCATTGTAAAGAGCACACAGGCGAAAAACAAGATCAACCAGTGGTTCAAGAAGGAATTCAAGGAGAGCAATATCGTAAAGGGCAAGGAGATGATCGCCGCCTACTGTAAAGCAAAGGCGATCACCCAGAGCGATATCATGATCAACAGGTACATGGAGATCGTGCAGAAGAAATACGGTTTTAAAGACTGGGAGTCTGTGCTGGCGGCCATCGGACACGGAGGACTGAAGGAAGGACAGGTCGTGAACCGCCTTGTGGAAGAGTACGGCAAGGAACACAAGCAGGAGATGACCGACGAAGTCGTACTGGAACGTGTGGCGGAAGCGTCCAAGAACAAAGTGCATATCGCCAAATCAAAGAGCGGTATCGTCGTCAAAGGGATCGACGATATGGCGGTCCGTTTCTCCAGATGCTGCAACCCGGTTCCGGGAGATGAGATCGTCGGGTTTGTGACCCGCGGGCGGGGATTGTCCATCCACAGGACAGACTGTGTGAATATGATACATCTGACCGAGGGCGAGCGTGTCCGGCTCATCGACGCGGAGTGGGAAAGCGAAGTGGCGGAGCAGAACGGCGGACAGTACCTGGCGGAGATCAAGATGTTTGCGCATGACAGGCAGGGGCTTCTCATGGAGATGTCCAAGATATTTACCGAGGCGACGGTGGATGTGAAGTCCATGAACGTGCGCACGAGCAAGCAGGGAACGGCGACGATCGAGACCGGCTTTATCGTGCACGGAAGGGAAGAACTGGACACGATAGTAAAGAAGCTGCGCCAGGTGGAAGGCGTTATGGATATAGAGAGAACAACAGGCTAAGTGAGAGAGGATTACATGAAAGTAGAGAAATTTGTTACGGGGATCATCAGTACGAACTGTTATCTGGCGGTCAATGAAGAGACAAGACAGACAGCCGTGATCGATCCGGCGGCGTGCCCGTCTTACCTGATGGGGCATATAAAAAGCGAAGGGCTGAAAATAGAGGCTGTCCTTCTGACACACGGACATTTCGACCACATCATGGGTCTGGACGGCTTCCTGAAGGAGTATGACGTGCCGGTATATCTGCACAGAGACGACGAGCAGCTTATTAAGGACCCCGGGCTTAACCAGTCCGGTGTCTACACGTCGGGCTATACGTTTGGCAGTGCCACATATATAGAGGACAACGAGACGCTTAAGACGGCGGGATTTGAGTTCAAAGTGCTGCACACGCCGGGACATACGCCCGGGGGCGTGTGTTATTATGCGGAGGCTGAGAAAGTATTGTTCAGCGGGGATACACTCTTTCAGAGCTCTGTCGGAAGGACGGACTTTCCGCTCGGCAGCATGTCGGATCTGGTGAGGGGAATCAGAGAAAAGCTTATGGTGCTGCCGGATGACGTGCTCGTATATCCGGGTCACATGGGCGAGACGACAATCGGTTATGAGAAAAGTCACAATCCATTTCTATAAAAAGGGGACGTTATAAAAAAGGGACGTAACACCTTGCAGGAGGGTTACGTCCCGAATTGCATTTTATCCTGTCCCTATAGACATGAAGAGGTTAGGTTATGATTGAGATCATCTGCAGTGATGAACTGTATACATATAATGTTTACCATATCACGAAGGCGTTCTTTCCGTCTGAAAAGGTGGAACAGAGCGTTGAGCGGACCTGTGCGGACGCGGTCCGCGTCACGCTGCCTGACGGTACGGTTCTTTTGGCAGAGCGCGCGGCGGACCGCTGTGCAGACCGGCAGGAGAGAAAACGCTGTGTGGACAGGGAGATTTACACCGGGCTGGAACAGTACACCGGCCGCTCCCTTGCGTGGGGCCTTCTGACCGGAGTGCGGCCTTCTAAGATCGCCATGAAGGAGCTGGAGGGCGGCGCGCAGATGGAGGAGTTCCTCCGCTCATTTCAGGAGCAGTATTTTGTGAGCGGAGAGAAGGCACAGCTTGCATGGGAGATCGCGGGCAGAGAGAAGGCGCTGCTTGAGCAGCTCGACTATGAAGACGGATACAGTCTCTATGTAGGGATACCCTTCTGTCCTTCTGTCTGTACTTACTGTTCGTTCAGCTCCGGCGCGCTTGAAGCGTGGAAGGACAGGGTGGAAGACTATCTGGACGCCCTTATGAAGGAACTGGCCTACATCGGCAAAGTGTCCGCCGGGAAGAAGCTGAACACCGTGTATATCGGCGGCGGTACGCCGACGACGCTGACGGCGTGTCAGCTGGAGCGGCTGCTGGACTGTATAGACAGTAATTTTTCCAGAGAACATCTTTTGGAATACACGGTGGAGGCGGGGCGCCCCGACAGTATCACAAAAGAGAAGCTGAGCGTACTGTACCGCCACCGCATCACGCGGATTTCCATTAATCCGCAGAGTATGCAGCAGAAGACTCTTGACTTGATCGGACGCCGCCATACAGTGGAGGATATTGTCCGGACTTACGCGCTGGCAAGAGAGACCGGGTTCGACAATATCAACATGGACCTGATCGCAGGACTTCCGGGGGAGTCTGCCGCGGATATGCGTGATACGCTCCGCCAGGCTGAGGCACTGGCGCCGGACAGCCTGACGGTGCATTCCCTTGCCATCAAGCGCGCCGCACAGATGGGACAGGAGCAGAGCGCCCGGGGCTATGTGGAAGCGCTGGAGAGAGATACCGGTACAATGGCGCAGGTCATGACGGAGATGATCCGCGCGGCGGCTGAAAGCGCGCGCCGCATGGGCCTTCTGCCGTATTATCTTTACCGCCAGAAGAATATTGCGGGTAATTTTGAAAATGTTGGCTATGCAAAGGTTGACAAAGCAGGAATATACAATATACTTATTATGGAGGAAAAACAATCCATTATTGCCGCAGGGGCGGGGGCTTCCACGAAGATCGTGCTGAAGGAGGCGGCAGAACTGCCGGGCAGTAAAAACGGTAAGAAGACGAATCTGGTGCGTATAGAGAATGTGAAGGCGATCGATGCTTATATCGCACGTATCGGTGAGATGATAGAACGAAAAGGAGAATGGTTATGGCATTAAAGAAGAAACCGGTTACCGGAATGAAGGACATGCTCCCTAAGGAAATGGAGATCAGGGATCATGTCATCTGGCTCATTAAGGAGACGTATAAGACGTACGGCTTTTCTTCCATGGAGACACCCTGTGTGGAGCACATTGAAAACCTGTGCAGTAAACAGGGCGGAGACAATGAGAAGCTTATATTTAAAATATTAAAGCGCGGGGAGAAGCTTAAGATAGAAGACGCGAAAGAAGAAAATGACCTCGTCGACGGGGGGCTGCGCTATGACTTGACCGTACCGCTTGCAAGATATTACGCAAACCATGCAAACGAGCTGCCGTCCCCGTTTAAGGCGATGCAGATCGGCAATGTCTGGCGCGCCGACCGCCCGCAGAGAGGACGGTTCCGCCAGTTTATGCAGTGTGACATCGATATTCTCGGTGAACAGAGCAATCTCGCGGAGATCGAGCTTATTCTGGCGACGACCGCCATGCTCGGAAAGCTTAACCTTAAAAACTTTACGGTGTGTATCAACGACCGCAACATTTTGAAAGCAATGGCCGCGTACAGCGGTTTTAAAGAAGAAGATTACGATGAAGTGTTCATCATTCTGGATAAAATGGATAAGATCGGAAGCGAGGGAGTGTCTGCGGAACTGCAGGAGCTTGGTTACGCAAAAGAGAATGTGGACACATATCTTAAGCTGTTCGATGAGATATCCCCGGGCGTGGAGGGGATCGGCTACCTGAGGGAGAAGCTCGGAGCGCATCTTCCTGCGGAGACCGCAGACGGGATGGAGCTTATCATTTCAAGTGTAGAGGCGGCAAAAGAAGCGGATTTTCAGATGAAGTTCGATCCGACCCTTGTGAGGGGCCAGTCGTATTATACAGGAACTATCTTTGAAGTGACGATGGATGAGTTCGGCGGCTCTGTGGCCGGGGGCGGAAGATATGATAAGATGATAGGCAGATTTACCGGCCAGGATACGCCGGCCTGCGGCTTTTCCATCGGATTTGAGCGTATTGTGATGCTGCTTCTGGAAAATGGCTATGAAGTGCCCGGAAAGGGCGCGAAGAAAGCATATCTGCTGGAGAAAAAGCTTTCCCCGGAGGGAATGCTCAGAGTGCTCAGTCTTGCCAGGGCTGACCGTGAAAACGGCCTTCAGGTTATGATCGCTAATATGAAAAAGAATAAGAAATTTCAGAAAGAACAGCTGGAGTCGGAAGGATACACACAGATCATCGAGTGCTACTGCGATTCCATCGACAGTTTATAATTCAAAAGAATATAAGGAGAATGAGATTATGGCAGAATCAATGCAGGGAATAAAGAGAACACACCGCTGCGGTGAACTGTCCGGCGCAAATGCGGGACAGACTGTGACGGTGATGGGCTGGGTGCAGAAGAACCGCAATAAAGGAGGGCTCGTATTTATTGATGTGAGAGACCGTTCAGGCATCATACAGATCGTGTTTGAGGAAGGCAGCACAGACTCCGGCCTTATCGAGAAGGCGGCGAAGCTGCGCGCGGAATTTGTAGTGGCGGTCACAGGGGAGGTTAAGAAGCGCTCCGGCGCGGTAAATGAAAATCTCTCCACAGGAGATATTGAGATCATTCCGTCACAGCTGCGTATTTTGTCCGAGTCCGAGACACCGCCGTTTCCGATCGAGGAGAACTCCAAAACAAAAGAGGAAGTGCGGCTGAAATACCGCTACCTTGATCTGAGAAGACCGGATCTTCAGAAGAATATGATCATGAGAAGCCAGGTGGCTACGCTCACCCGCCAGTTCCTGGCGGAAGAAGGCTTCCTTGAGATAGAGACGCCTATATTGATCGGGAGCACGCCGGAAGGGGCGAGGGATTACCTTGTGCCAAGCCGTATCCACCAGGGGCATTTCTATGCTCTGCCGCAGTCTCCGCAGCTTTTTAAGCAGCTGCTCATGTGTTCCGGGTATGACCGATATTTTCAGATCGCAAAATGTTTCCGCGATGAGGATCTGCGGGCGGACAGACAGCCGGAATTTACACAGATCGACATGGAGCTTTCCTTTGTGGACGTGGACGATGTCATCGATGTGAATGAAAGGCTGCTCGCAAAGCTCTTCAAGGACGTACTTGGCGTGGAAGTTGTGCTTCCGATTCCGAGAATGACATGGCAGGAAGCCATGGACAGGTACGGCTCGGACAAGCCGGATACGCGTTTTGGCATGGAGCTTACAGATGTGACGGATGTGGTGAAGGACTGTGAGTTCGCCGTGTTCAAAGGCGCCATAGAAAATGGCGGTACTGTGCGGGGGATCAACGCAAAAGGACAGGGCGGCATGCCCCGCAAGAAGATCGACAAGCTGGTGGATTTTGCCAGAGATTTCGGGGCAAAGGGACTTGCCTATATTGCGGTACAGGAAGACGGTTCGGTGAAGTCTTCATTCGCGAAATTCATGAAGGAAGAGGAGATGTCGGGGCTGATCGAGGCTATGGGCGGAGAGAACGGCGACCTGCTTCTCTTTGCGGCAGATAAAAATAAAGTCGTTTGGGATGTGCTCGGCAATCTGCGTCTTGAACTGGCGCGTCAGATGGAGCTTCTCGACAAGAGCGAGTATAAGTTCCTCTGGGTGACAGAATTTCCGCTGCTTGAGTGGAATGAGGAGCAGGAACGTTATACAGCCATGCACCATCCGTTCACGATGCCGATGGAGGAGGACCTGGAATATATTGACACTGACCCGGGCAGAGTGCGGGCAAAGGCTTATGACATTGTGCTGAACGGAAATGAAATCGGCGGCGGAAGCGTCAGGATCTATCATCAGGACGTGCAGAACAAGATGTTTGAGGTACTCGGCTTTACGCCGGAAAAAGCGCAGGAGCAGTTCGGCTTTCTGCTGAACGCGTTTAAATACGGAGTGCCCCCTCATGCAGGACTTGCCTATGGTCTCGACCGTATGGTCATGCTTATGGCGAAGGAGGACAGTATCCGTGACGTCATCGCGTTCCCGAAGGTAAAGGATGCCTCAGACCTGATGACAGAGGCGCCGACCGCTGTGGAAGAGAAGCAGCTCGAGGAGCTGGGACTTTCCGTAACTGTTCAGGAATAACGTTCAGGTAATCGTATGGAGCTGAAACATTTAAAATATTTTGTAGAGATAGCCGAACAAAAAAGCATGCGTAAGGCCGCGGACCGGCTGTACGTGACCCAGCCGAACCTTACGAGGGCCATGCAGAATCTGGAGGACGAGATGGGGACGAGGCTGCTCGTGCGTTCCAACCACGGAGTGAGCCTCACAACGACAGGAGAAAGCCTGTATTATTATGCCCAGTCTGTCATCAATCAGCTGAATGAGATCGACGCGCTGAAACTCAAGGACAAGGAGTTCATGCAGAACAGACTCGACTTGTCTGTTGGAAATATTATTTTGAAAGATGAGATAATGCTGGATTTCTATGAGAATCTGCGGACGCGGCATGCCAACATTTCCATATATGAGACTTCGATTGAAAAAGTGCTTGTAAATGTGTCAAAGCTGGAGGCGGAGATAGGTATCATTGCCGTGAACACAGAGCAGTGTCCTGCGCTGAACAAGATTTTGGAGATCAAAGGGCTGGAAGTGCATGAGATCGCTTCAAGCCCGCTTTACGTACACGTCGGCGGCAACAGTCCGCTATACGGGCGCGGATGCATTGAACCCGAAGAACTCCTTCAGCACACGTATGTGCATCTGCCTTATGATTATTTTTCAAATATAAACCGGGTTGTCACGCTTGGAGATATCCGGGTGATGGATTTTAAGCGCACGATAGTCATAAATAATTATCACGCCATTGTCAGTATGATCAAACGAACCGATGCGTTTATCTTCGGCGGCAAATGGCAGATCGACGAGCTTAAGAAGGGGCATATTGACAGTCTTATGCTCAATAATTGCGGCGTGGGGAAAAAACTCATGTGGATCAAGCGCAAAAAAGAGATTCTTTCCGTTCAGGCGAGAGGGTTTCTCGATATTCTCATGGAGAATTACGCGGACTGAAGCGGTAGTGTTTGTGATGCCTTTTATTTATCGCGGAGGAATGAGAAAGAAGCATTATTCAAAATGTATTTCATTCGTTATAATATAGACAGGTTAAGAAAATCTGTACTATCATTGAGGAGGAAATACATATGCAGAAATTAGGAAAGAAAAAGATATTAGGTTTATTGACAGCCGCGGCGATCGTGGCTACGACGGTCGGATCATTTGCGGTGTGGGATACGCTGAGTACCAAATCAAACGGAACACTTACAGTAGCCTCTCCTATTGTGGTTAAGACACAGGATATAGGTGAGTTTACTGAGACAAAGGCTTCATTGGAAGCGACTCCCAGCTATAATAAGAATGTAACTTTTGAAGTGGATGGACTGGCTAATGCAGCAGATAAACAGCTGAAATTGGGTTGCAAAATCACGGATGGTTCAAATGTAGACCAGACAGGTAACTTTACTGTAGAGATTACCGGTACCGGAAATAATGCAGTGACTAATAATGTAGACCCAAGCGTAGAAGCGTCAAATACTTATACTGTTACAATAACGCCTAATGATACTCCCGAAGCAAAAGCAATCGCAGGGCAGGCTTTAAATGTTGAAGTTACAGGAACTTTAGGTGATGCACCATCAACTCCATAAAGCTATTAAGTGTTTTATCATATGATATTAGAAAAAATGCCATCCATTGATGGTATTTTTTCTTTCAGGCATTTATAATGAGATAGAGGAAAAATAAGCAGTAAAGTCTGGTAAAACGAATGAAAAAAGTGTTGAAAGTTATTAGCAATTTAATTACAGGTATATTGATCGCAGGGCTGCTGACTTATATAGCAGTTATGCGTTTTTTTCCTGAACAATTGAAAGAACGGCTTGGTTACCAGACATTTGTTATATTGACAGACAGTATGGAACCTACCATACCGGTTGATTCCCTCGTAGTTGTCAGGAACTTAGGGGATGAAGAGGAGATAAAAGAGAACGAGATTATTTCTTTCCGCGTAGACCGGCTTGGTGATGACGTTATATTTACGCATTACTTCAAAAAGAAAGAGATAGATGAAACGGGAAAGGAAAGGTATTATACGATAGCAGAAAACGCTGAGCGGTATGACGATTATGTAACCTACAGGGAGGATATCCTTGGCACTTACCAATTTCACATCCCGTATGCGGGTAAACTGGTCAGGTTCCTTCAAAGTCCTTTTGCACTGTTGGAACTTGGTCTCATCTGTATTTTTTTGATTATTTATCATATTTTGTGGAACAAATTTGACAATGAGGAGAAATTGCTGGTTGAGATAGCGGAGACCGGTAATGTTATTGACTCTGGTTTGGACAAAGCCCCTCCTGAGACTGAAAGTGTCTGTGTGATACCCAAGGAGGAGCCTTCCTCGTCTATTATGGAGGCAGAAGAGACTGCAGCCGTTGACGCAACAGCCGAAGAAGCAGAAGAACTGTGCGCTAAACCGGAGATGGTGAATGGACAGCCGGAGATAAGCGGCAAAGTGCTGTTCGGGTACCGCATGGCCCCGTCGTCCGGCGCGTTTGAAAGCGGCAGCGCCGGGTTCTCGCTTACGGTGGACGTGGACGGTACAATGCGCTATGAGGCGTATGCCGGAGGAAAAGGCAGAGAGGCAGTCAGGGACTCCAGGCTCAGCGGCAGGAGCTTAAAGAAGCTTAAGAAAATCATGAAGGACAGTCAGCTTGTCATCCGGAACCTTCCGGAGACACTTGACAACGGCTTCAGCATTGGAAGGGGCAGCTTCTTCATCTTCCGGGGGCGCATGGTGACTGCCTGGAATATCAGACATAACAATCTTAAAAAGATGAAAGCAAAAGACTATACATATTATAAAAAGTACAAAAAGAATATGAAGCATGAAAATGATGTGCTGGAACTTTTTAAGAAAATCAGGAACGTGCTCAGAGAGGAAGGAATAAAAATAAATCTTGATTCAGCGGAGATAAAAGCTGGAAAGTAGTGAATAAGGGGGGCGGACAAGGGTCCGTCCCTCACAGCAAGATTGTGATGACAGCCGGGAAAAATAAAAATGGAAAAAATCCCAAAAAAGGTGTTGACAATTAGGAGAGTATATAGTATATTAGTTATTGTTCTGAGGAACAAAAACACAACATATGCGACAGTGGCTCAGTTGGTAGAGTACGACCTTGCCAAGGTCGGGGTCGCGGGTTCGAATCCCGTCTGTCGCTCTCACGGAACAGGTTATGCCTGTTCTTTTTTTTCTTAAAATACAGTTTATATTATCAAATTCGTGGCAGAAAGGAGTTAGTTATGGAATTTATGGATATGCAATTGAAGAGGGAAAGCTGCAGGATCTACAGTGAAAAACCGGTTTCCAGAGAGATGCTGATCCGCCTGGTGGATGTGGCGCGGCTGTCTCCCAGCGGCTGCAATGCCCAGCCGTGGCGTTTTATCATAGTCGATGAACCTGAGGCGCGCAGGAAGGTGATGGAGGCGCTTTATGATGGAGAGCTGACCGGTTGCCCGTGGGGAGATAAAGTGCCGGCATTTATATTGATCTGTGAGGATGAGGCGCATCTTATGCCCGGTGTCGGCGAGCACTATGGATCCCAGCATTTTGCGCAGATGGATATCGGCATGGCGGCTATGGCGCTCTGCTGTGAGGCTGCGTCCATCGGACTCGGCACGTGCATGATCGGGACGATGAGCCAGGAGAAGCTGCACAAGGCATTTGATATTCCGGCAGAGAGGACTGTGCGCCTCATCATAACGGTTGGTCATCCGGCCAGAGAGGGAGCCCCGCGGAAAAAGAACAGGAAGAGCCTGGAGGAAATTCTAAGCTTTAATCAATGGCAGTAGCTTACTGGAAGTTGCGGTTTGATTATGTTATACTTTATAACATAACGTAATTGTAGAGAATAGAGCAAAAAAGAACGGACAGGTGAGAGTTATGACGGAGAAAAGAACGATAAAGGCAGGACTGCTCGGGCTTGGAACAGTCGGAAGCGGTGTATATAAGCTGATGGAGAGACAGCAGAAGGAGATGGTGCACAAGGTCGGCGCCAGTCTGTGTATTGAGAAAATTCTTGTACATAATATGGATAAGAAGCGGGAAGGCGTAGATATGTCGCTGCTGACCGACAAATGGACGGATATCATAGATAATGATGAGATCGAGATCGTGATAGAAGTTATGGGCGGCATCGAACCGGCCAGAACGATGATCCTTGAGGCGCTGAATTCCGGAAAAAATGTTGTGACAGCCAACAAAGACCTGGTGGCGGAGTATGGAAAAGAGCTGCTCGATGCGGCGGAGAACAATGGGGTGGATTTCCTGTTTGAGGCGGCGGTTGCGGGAGGGATCCCGATCATCCGTCCTTTAAAACAGTGCCTTGCGTCCAATGAGATCGATGAAGTGATCGGAATCGTAAACGGCACGACCAACTATATTTTGACGAAAATGTTTGAGGACGGTATGGACTTTAAGGAGGCGCTCGCTAAAGCCACGGAGCTGGGCTATGCGGAGGCGGATCCTACGGCTGATATCCAGGGACTCGATGCCGGGCGCAAAGTGGCCATCATGGCATCGATCGCCTTTCATTCCAGAGTTGTATTTCCCGACGTGTACACGGAAGGGATCACCGGAATTACAGCAAGGGACATTCAGTATGCCCGGGAATTCGGCAGTGTGATCAAGCTGCTCGGAGTTGCGCATAATACAGAGGACGGCATTGAAGTAGGTGTCTATCCGATGCTGCTTCCAAAGGACCATCCGCTGGCATCAGTGAGAGATTCCTTCAACGCAGTCTTTGTCCACGGCGATGCAGTGGATGATGCCATGTTCTATGGAAGAGGCGCGGGAGAATTGCCGACTGCGAGCGCTATCATGGGGGATGTCATCGATGTGGCGAGAGATATCCAGTACCACTGTACAGGAAGGATCAGTTGTACATGCTACCGTAAGACACCGATCAAGCGGTTTGACGATGTGAAGAACAAGTTCTTTCTCCGCATGCAGGTGGACAATAAGCCGGGAGTGCTGGCTGCTATCGCCAGTGTGTTTGGTGTCCACAAGGTGAGCATTTCCAAGGTCGTGCAGAAGATCATCACAGACGGGACGGCGGAACTTGTCATAGTGACAGAAGCGGTGAAGGAATATCATATGCAGGATGCTTTGGAACATTTGAAGGATATGGAGACAACGCGGGAAATCAGCAGTATTATCCGTGAGTATTAGAAATGACAGGTGAAATATGGAAAGGTTAGAAAAACAGAATCCTCTGGCTACAGAGAAAGTAGGCAGACTAATAGCAAAATTTGCGATACCGGCAATCATAAGCATGCTTGTCAGTTCGCTTTATAATATTGTAGACCAGATATTTATCGGACAGGGAGTCGGCATGCTTGGAAATGCGGCGACGAATATCGCATTTCCGGTGTCCATCATCTGTACGGCGACAGCGCTTCTGCTCGGCATCGGGAGCGCTTCTAATTTTAATCTCGAATCGGGGGCGGGCAATACAGAACGTGCGGCAGGAATCGCAGGGACAGGCTTATCTGTGCTCGCGGTGAGCGGAGTGCTCATCGCGGTCATAGTGCTTCTGTTTCTTGATCCGCTGCTGCATCTGTTCGGTGTCACGCCGGATGTTCTGCCATATGCCCAGGATTATACAGGGATAACGGCATTTGGGATCCCGTTTCTCGTGCTGACGACGGGCGGCAATCATCTGATCCGGGCGGACCGCAGTCCGACGTATTCCATGACGTGTATGCTGACCGGTGCGATCATCAACACAATACTTGACCCGCTTTTTATCTTCGGGTTTCACTGGGGGATCAAAGGTGCGGCGTGGGCGACGATCATTGGCCAGATAATCTCCGGGCTTATGGTGATCATCTATTTTGCCAGGTTTCGGCATATGGAGCTGTCGGCTTCCCTGCTGCGGCCGAAAGGCTCTTATCTCAAAGCGATCGCGTCGCTTGGCATGGCATCCTGTATCAATCAGATCGCCATGGCCGTCGTACAGATCACGATGAACAATACGCTGCGCCACTATGGGGCGTCTTCGATGTACGGCACGGATATTCCGCTTGCCTGCGTTGGGGTTATCTCCAAAGTAAACATGGTCTTTATGGCCATCTGTATCGGTATCTCACAGGGGTGCCAGCCTATTTGGGGATTTAACTACGGCGCCGGAAATTTTGGCAGAGTGAAGGAGACATATAAGAAAGCAGCGGTGATCTCCCTTGCGGTAGGGATCCTTTTCTTTGTTGGGTTCCAGATATTTCCGAGACAGCTCGTCAGCATATTCGGAAGCGGGAGTGAGGAATATTTCCATTTTGCAGAGCGGTATTTCCGTATCTTTATGTTTATGACATTTGTAAACGGACTGCAGCCGATGTCATCCGGTTTCTTTACATCCATCGGAAAGGCGAAGCTTGGGATCGTGGTATCTCTCACGAGACAGGTCATATTCCTGCTGCCATTGATCGTCATTTTCCCGCTGTTTATGGGGATCGACGGCGTCATGTATGCGGGGCCCATAGCAGATGCGGCAGCGGCGGCGGTGGCGATCGTATATGCGTACCGTGAGCTTAAGAAGTTTAACCATTGCCCTGCTAAGGAGAATGTGCTAGAATGATATAGTAAAAATTAAATAGAAAAGCAGAGTAGAGATGTGTGCGTTAAGTGCCAGCCGGACGGGGAGTTGCCGGCAGGACGAAAAGCCTGGAAGCTTGCGGTACATATCTCGCATCCCGCTGCTACACATAGACAGAAGATACCTGCTGTGCGTAGCTTTAAGGAAAACTACTGCAAAGGAGGTATTTTTTATGAAAAAAATCAAGTCACTGTTCACAGACTCCTTTCACGAGTTGAGAAACTTAAAGACCCTGGCCATGACGGCCATGCTGCTGGCGATCGCGGTCGTGCTTGGATTTTACACGCTCCAGCTGACCGACTATATCAAGATCGGTTTTGCGTACATTGCCAATGAACTGACCGGTATGATGTTCGGGCCGGTAGTCGGGAGCGTCATGGGAGGCCTTGCGGATCTTGTAAAGTATCTCGTGAAGCCTACGGGGCCTTTTTTCCCCGGTTTTACCATAAGCGGGTTCTTAGGCGGCCTCATATACGGAATCGTATTGTATAAAAGGCCGCTCAGTATCAGGCGGATCATTGTCGCCAACGGACTTGTGACGGTGCTCATCAATCTGCTTCTGAATACATACTGGCTCACCCTGCTCTACGGCAATACGTTTGTGGCGCTTTTCCCGGCCAGGATCGTGAAGCAGATCATTATGATGCCGATAGAGGTGGTCCTGTTTTATGCGGTGGCGAAGGTGCTCTCCAGAGCGCATCTGTTTGCGGGACAGGGGAGCGTTGCGAAGTAACAGGTAGTTTGAAAGAAACGGGCGGGGACGTCCGGAAAGTGAAAGTGCAGGGTAAATGTTACGGCGGCAGCCGGACATTTGCCCTGCTGCCGCGTAGCGGGACAGATAGACAGGAAAACAAAGGAGGAGAATGAAAGATGCCGGTTGGAGTGATCGTGGATAGTATATGTGTATTTGCAGGAGGCATAGCGGGGGCGTTTCTCGGGAAGCGGCTCGACAAGAACCTGTGCAGTACACTGACGCTCGTATTTGGCGTGTGCAGTATGACGCTTGGGATCACAAGTATCACAAAGATGGAGCAGATGCCGGCAGTTATATTTGCCGTCATCCTCGGGACAGTAGCCGGTGAACTTCTGCACCTGGAGAAGGGAATCGCGAAAGCGGCGGAGAAAGTGCAGGCGCCGGTGGCCAGGATCATGAAGACAGATACAAAGGACAGCAGGGATACGTTTATGGCAGAATTTATCAGTATCGTTGTGTTATTCTGTGCCAGCGGAACCGGGATCTTCGGAGCGCTGCAGTCCGGTATCACAGGGGATCATACGATCCTCATATCCAAAGCCATACTTGATTTGTTCACGGCGGCCATATTTGCCGCAAGCCTTGGGTTTATTGTTTCACTCGTGGCGGTTCCGCAGTTTGTCATACTCATGCTGCTTTACCTGTGCGCAGGACTTATCATGCCGCTGACGACAGACACGATGCTGGCAGATTTTACGGCATGCGGAGGAGTGCTGATGCTGGCCACCGGCTTCCGGATCGCCGGGATAAAGCAGTTTCCCATCGCCAATATGCTGCCTGCGATGGCGTTTGTCATGCCCTTTTCGTGGATCTGGACACAGGTAATGTAAGTCAGGAGATGCGACTGCATGGCTTGACATTTTGCCGGTAATATAGCATGCTATATATGGTACTGTTGTGATACAGAGGATAAAGGTGGCGGCATGCAGGAAAGATTACCGGTAGGTTTCGTGTTTAAGCAGATAAATAATGTATATGAGAAAGAATTTAATAATTTGCTCCGGACGCTTGGCATCACTGCGTCCCAGTGCGCGGTGCTGGATTACCTTTTTTCCAGCAGGAAGGAAGAAGTGAACCAGAGAGATATCGAGAAAGCGCTGAGTCTCAAGAATCCGACGGTGACGGGACTTCTGAAAAGACTGGATGAAAAAGGATTCATACTTATCGTGCCGAGCAATAAAGACAAGCGGTGCAAGATCGTCTACCTGACGGAAAAGGCATACGACATCCAGCGTAGGATGGAGGCGGACCGGAAAAAAATAGACAAAAAGCTTACGATCGGCATGACGAAAAAAGAAGTAGAGGCGCTGCAGAGAATGCTTGGAAAAGTGCTTTATAATATATCAGATCCATAGATTTCAAGATCCGGAGATTTCAAAAAGGGACAGGGCAAAAGCGAATTGGGGACGGAGGTTTTTTAAAAAACCTCCGTCCCCAATTCGCTTTTGCCCTGTCCCTTTTTGTATAATCAGAGTTTGTTGAGAAAAGACTATCAATAATCACATTATACTTGCCATATAAAAACGGTTATGGTATATTTGTTAATGTAAATGATAATCAAAATCAATAAAGCGCATCAAACATTTAAAGAAAGGATCACATTATGCCCATTGAAGTTGTATCTTATATGCTGTCGGTCGAGGATGTGAAGCGTCGGCTGCAGTTCCAGCTTATTCTGCAGTGTGCCCCGTTTTTAAAGGGGATCAAGGTTGCCTGTATCACGAATGTGGATAAGGAGGTCTGCCGGGAACTCAGGACGGTGCTTGCGGGAACCGGAATTGAATATAGAATACTTACAGTGAGAAAGGGCAGATGTCTTGTGTTTTTCTTCCGTCGGGAGGCTTTTAAGGCGTATCTGAACCGGAAGGATATCAGAGAATTTCTTTCTTTATATGGATATGGATGTGCCGGCGGGGAGGCGGATGTCGACGGCATCCTGCAGAGACTTTCCGCCAGGGTCTGCCGTTACTCTAAGGAGGACATAGCGTTTCCCCATGAGATCGGCGCGTTTCTTGATTATCCGCTGGAGGATGTGAAAGGATTCATAGACAACGGCGGCAGGAACTGTCTGATCACCGGATATTGGAAGGTGTACGGTGACGCCGAGAAGGCGCAGATGATGTTTCTTGCCTATGACAAGGCAAAGACGAGCGCAGTGAATGAGTTTCTGGTGGGCAGGCATATCAGAGATATCGCATGTGCGGCGGCATAGGGGCATTGAGCAAGTATAAGGAGGATGAACAATGAGCATACCGGTAGTATATTGGAGCGGAACAGGGAATACAGAACAGATGGCTGAGGCTGTTGCGGCCGGAATCAAGGCGGCAGGGCAGGAGGCGGATCTGTGCAGTGTCGGCGGAGCGGACGCCGGCCGGCTGGCGGATGAAAAGGCGTTTGCACTTGGATGCCCGTCCATGGGAGCAGAAGAACTGGAAGAAAGCGAGATGGAGCCTTTTGTCCAGGCGCTGGAAGGTAATGTGGCGGGAAAGACGGTACTCCTGTTCGGTTCTTACGGCTGGGGAGACGGCGAATGGATGCGGACATGGGAAGAGCGGATGAAAAACGCGGGAGCGTTGCTTGTCAACGGCGGGGGCGTTATCGCCAATGAAGCGCCGGACGACTCGGCGGTGAAGGCATGTGAGGAAGCAGGGAAAGCACTGGCCGCGGCGGTGTAAGACAGACTGGCAGAAAGGAGCGTGGCATAGATGAGTGTTGTGATCATAGGCGGAAATGAGCGGATGGAGCAGCAGTATAAACAGATCTGCAGGCGTCACAAATATAAGGCAAAGGTATTTACTCGAATGTCCGGAAATCTAAAAACTCAGATAGGGCAGCCGGATTTGATTATATTGTTCACTTCTACCGTGGCGCACAAGATGGTCCACTGTGCGCTGAAAGAAGCAGAGCGTTATAATATCCGGGTAGAGCGCGCCCACAGCAGCAGTGCAAATGCGCTGGATACAGTGCTTCAGAGCGTAAAAACAGCATAGGATATCCGGTACATCGGCAGGCAGGTCCCCATAACGGGCACCGCCTGCTTTTTTTCATGACAGATGGAGGAAATCATGGTATTATAGTTGATAGATCACGCAGGAGGTATAAAACATGAGTTATGCAGATAAAGTGTTTATCGATATGTGCAGAGATATCATAGATAACGGTACGGACACAAAAGGTGAGAAGGTGCGCCCGGTGTGGGAAGACGGAACTCCGGCCTACACGGTCAAAAAGTTCGGTGTCGTCAACAGGTATGACCTGTCAAAAGAATTTCCGGCCCTGACACTTCGGCGGACAGGCATCAAGAGCTGTACGGATGAACTTCTCTGGATATGGCAGAAAAAGTCCAACAACATCCATGATCTAAACAGCCATATCTGGGACAGCTGGGCGGATGAGGACGGTTCCATCGGCAAGGCCTACGGGTATCAGATGGGCGTGAAGCATCAGTATAAAGAAGGGATGTTTGACCAGATAGACCGTGTTATTTATGACTTGAAGCATAATCCTTACAGCCGCAGGATCATGACGAACTTATACGTGCACCAGGACCTGCACGAGATGGCGCTCTATCCGTGTGCATACAGTATGACCTTTAATGTGACGAAGGAAAAGGGCAGTGACAGGCTGACGCTGAACGGGATCCTGAACCAGCGCTCCCAGGATGTACTGGCGGCCAACAACTGGAACGTGTGCCAGTATTCCGTCCTGCTTCATATGCTGGCGCAGGTGTGCGGCATGAAGGCCGGAGAGTTTGTACATGTCATAGCGGACGCGCACATCTACGACAGGCACATCCCGATGATAGAAGAGCTGATCGCGCGTGAGCCGCTGCCGGCGCCTGCATTCTGGCTGAACCCGGAGATAAAAGACTTTTATGAATTTACGCGGGACGATGTGAAGCTGATCGATTACAATACACATGAACAGATCAAAAATATTCCGGTTGCGGTATAAGGAGGAAGACGTATGAACCTGATAGTAGCAGTGGACAAGAACTGGGCGATAGGAGCGGGCAATAAACTGCTCGTAAGCATCCCGCAGGATATGAAGTTTTTCCGGGAAACGACAAAAGGCAAAGTGGTGGCCATGGGACGCAAGACACTGGAGAGCTTTCCGGGAGGCCAGCCGCTTAAAAACAGAGTGAACATTGTGATGACGACTGACAAAGCATACAGTACGAACGGCATTGTGCTCGTGCACTCTCTTGAGGAAATGCTGTGCGAGCTCAAAAAATATCCGTCCGAAGACATCTATGTCATCGGCGGGGAGACGATCTACCGCCAGCTTCTTCCGCACTGTGACAGGGCGTATATAACCCGCATCGACCATGCATATGACGCGGACACATATTTCCCGAACCTGGACGAAGATCCGCAGTGGAAAATGACGAAGACGAGTGAGGAACAGACGTACTTTGATCTGGAATATGCATTTACCGTATATGAAAGGGTATCATGAACATTTTAAGCATTACGGCTCAGAAGCCGGAAAGTACAGGGAGCGGGATCTATCTGACGGAGCTTGTGAGGACATTTGCCGCCCGCGGGCACAGACAGGCAGTCGTGGCCGGAATATACAGGGATGATGAGCCTCAGCTTGCAGAAGGAACGGAATTCTATCCGGTATATTTTTCAAGCGGAGCGCTTCCATTTTATATAGCGGGCATGTCTGATGAGATGCCTTATAAAAGCACGCGTTACTGTGATATGACAGACGAGATGGCAAAGCAGTTTGAGAATGCGTTTCTGGATGTGGTCAGAAGAGCGGTGGAGGAATTTAAGCCGGATCTGATCCTCTGCCATCATCTGTATCTGCTCACCGCGCTCGTGCGGGAGCATTTCCCTAAACAGAGGATCTATGGCTTCTGCCACAATACGGATCTTCGGCAGATGAGAAAGAATCCGCTCAGGCGCGGCTATATCGCAGAGCAGATCCGCAGACTCGACGCGGTATTTGTTCCGCAGACAGCCCAGGCGGAGGGCGTGGTACAAATATACCGGATGCCGCCGGACAGAATACATATATCGGGCAGCGGATATAACCAGGAAATATTCCGCAAAGTGGAGGGCCTGCGCCAAAGAGACGGCATTCTCCGCCTTGTATTCGCCGGAAAGATAGCGGAGAAGAAGGGCGTTATGAGTCTCCTGAGGAGCCTCAGGTATCTGCCGTATGACAGAGAGTCTCTCGTTCTCCGGCTTGCAGGAGGCGCCGGAAATGAAGAAGAGTACCGCGAAATAGTGCGCCTGGCAGAAGAGGCGCCGTACAGAGTAGAATTACTCGGGAAGCTGTCCCAGAAGGAACTTGCCACGGTGTACAATGAAAGTGACATCTTTGTGCTGCCTTCTTTCTTTGACGGTCTGCCGCTTACGGTGATAGAGGCGCTGGCATGCGCAGACAAGGTCGTCATGACAGACTTCCCCGGCATTCAGGACTGGCTTAAGGAGCAGGCGCCGGGAGCGCCGGTCTTTTACGTGCCTCTGCCGCAGATGCAGAATACAGATGAGGCAGTGCCGGAGTCGCTCGAGTCGTTTGAGCGCGGGCTTGCAGAGAAAATAAAAGAATGCGCGGAATTTGCAATGGACGGCGCGGTGGATATGACGCACCTGTCGTGGGAAAATATTTGCGAAAGAATTTTGGAAATCAGTTGACATCTGTGAGGCAAATCTACTATAATAACATTAATTATCTGAGAAATGCTATGACAAGGAGGAGTACATGATCCCCTGATGCAAAGAGAGAAGATGGCCGGTGAGAATCTTCGTGACGGAATTATGGAAGTAGCCTTTGAGCAGTGAACCGAAAGGACACAATAAGATGTCTCAGTAGACTTCAACGCATTCCCAGCGTTAACAGGGAACAATATCGGAGATGAGAGAAACGTCTCCTGTATTGGCTGAGTGCAGAGAGCGCAGTTCTCTGAAATTAGGTGGTAACACGGATGTAATATTCGCCCTAAGCCGGACGGCTTAGGGCGTTTCTTTTTCGTCCGGGAGATTAAGGAGGTAGATTATGAAGAGAATCAGTGGAAACAAATTATTGGTAAAGGCGCTGAGAGAAGAAGGCGTAGATACCCTGTTCGGATACCCGGGGGCGTGTACGATCGACATCAGCGATGAGTTGTATAAACAGGATTATACGAAGGTCATCCTGCCGAGACAGGAAGTGGCGCTCGTCCACGAGGCCGACGCATATGCGCGGTCCACCGGTAAAGTCGGTGTCTGCCTTGTCACAAGCGGACCGGGGGCGACGAATCTCGTAACCGGACTTGCAACGGCCAACTATGACAGTGTGCCGCTCGTATGCTTTACCGGACAGGTGGCAAGACATCTCATCGGAAATGACGCATTTCAGGAAGTAGACATTGTCGGCATCACGAGAAGCATCACAAAATACGGAATCACAGTGCGGGACAGGGAAGACCTGGGGCGCATAATCAAAGAGGCGTTTTACATCGCGCGCACCGGAAGACCCGGCCCGGTACTGGTAGACCTGCCGAAGGATGTGATGGAGGAACTCGGCCCGGCAGAATACCCACAAGAGGTGAATATCCGCGGCTACAAGCCGAACACACATGTGCATATCGGACAGCTGAAGCGGGCGATCAAGATGCTCGGGAAAGCGAAGCGTCCTGTTTTTCTGGCCGGGGGCGGCATCAATATCGCCCGGGCAAACGAAGCATTCACCGAGCTGGCCGAGAAGACGAATGTACCGGTCATCACGACGGTCATGGGGCGGGGCGCCATACCGACGGATCATCCGCTCTATGTGGGGAATGTCGGGATGCACGGCGCGTATGCGGCGAACATGTCGGTCAATGAATGCGACCTTCTGTTTTCCATCGGCACCCGCTTTAACGACCGCATCACCGGGAAGCTCCATTCCTTTGCTCCTCACGCGCAGATCGTACATATTGACATCGATACGGCGGCCATATCCAGAAACGTGCAGGTAGACGTGCCGATCGTAGCGGATGCGAAAGAGGCTGTCGAGCGTATGCTGGAATATGTGACGGAGTGCGGCACAAAGGAATGGCTGGACGAAGTAAACGAGTGGAAGAGCAGTCATCCGATGACGATGAAGCAGAAGCCGATCATGACGCCACAGGATATTATAGAGAAGATGAATGAGATGTTTGACGAGGCCATTATAGTGACGGACGTAGGGCAGCACCAGATGTTTGCGGCACAGTTTGTGGAACTGACGCAGAAGAAACGCCTGCTTATGTCCGGAGGTCTTGGAACGATGGGATACGGACTGCCGGGAGCGATCGGCGCCAAGATAGGCAATCCGGACATTCCGGTCATCTCCATATCAGGCGACGGCGGCATGCAGATGAACATACAGGAACTGGCGACGGCGGTACTGGAAGAACTGCCGATCATCTCCTGCATCTTTAACAACAATAATCTCGGTATGGTGCGGCAGTGGCAGAAGCTCTTCTACGGAAAGCGGTATTCCATGACATGCCTGCGGGCAGGCGCGGCCTGCAGAGGAAAATGCGGGGAGGTGGCATGCCCGGAATATACGCCCGACTTTATAAAGCTTGCAGAAAGCTACGGGGCAAAAGGGATCCGCGTGACGAAGAAGGAAGAGATAGAAGCTGCGTTTGAAGAGGCTAAGAAGAGCACGAAGACACCGGTGATCATAGAATTTACCATAGACCCGGAAGACCTGGTATACCCGATGATACAGCCGGGCGGGACGCTGGAAGATATGATTCTGGACTGTTAGAAAGGAGAGAGGACGATGAGTAATGGAACTGGTATGAAGAAAAGATGGATATCGCTATATGTGGAGAATCAGGTAGGTGTTCTCTCGAAAATTTCCGGGCTGTTTTCCGGAAAATCCTATAATATGGACAGTCTCACCGTGGGTACGACGGAAGACCCGACTGTCTCCAGAATGACAATAGCGACGGTCAGCGACGACGAGACATTTGAACAGATCAAAAAGCAGCTGAACCGGCTCGTGGAAGTTATAAAGGTCATAGACTTCACAGATATCTTTGTAAGAATGAAGGAGATCCTGTATGTGAAGGTGAGGAAATGTACGCCGGAAGACAAGGTAGAACTGTTTCAGATCGCGGAGACATTCAAGGCAAAGGTCATCGATTACGGCAAAGACAGTCTGCTCCTGGAATTCGTCCAGACGGCCACAAAGAACGACGCGGTCATCAAACTGATGAAAGAGGAGTTCCAGAGCATAGAAGTCGTGAGAGGCGGAAGTGTCGGGATAGAATCCATCAGCATGATGGAGAGATAGCAATATACAGATGCAAAAACAGAGTGCACTCTTGAATTTTGAGCGGCGCAGTATTATAATTAGTAAAGAGAAAAACAGTAGTTTTGTCAGTACGGAGGAATGAAAACATGGATAAGAAAAATATTGACTGGTCTAATCTGGGATTTGGATATATCCCGACAGAAAAAAGATACGTTTCCAACTACAAAGACGGGGCGTGGGATGAAGGTACGCTGACTTCCGACGCCAATGTGGTCATAAATGAGTGCGCCGGAGTTCTCCAGTACGCGCAGACGATCTTTGAAGGGATGAAAGCCTATACGACAGAAGACGGACACATCGTCACCTTCCGCCCGGATCTGAACGCAAAGCGGATGGTCGATTCCGCCAGGAGACTGGAAATGCCGGCATTTCCGGAAGACCGGTTTGTGGAGGCGGTGAAGCAGGTCGTGGAGGCCAATGCCGCTTATGTGCCTCCATACGGCTCAGGCGCTACGCTGTATATCAGACCGTATATGTTCGGCTCCAACCCGGTCATTGGAGTAAAACCGGCCGACGAATATCAGTTCCGGGTTTTTTCTACCCCGGTCGGACCGTATTTCAAAGGGGGAGCAAAGCCGATCACGATCCGCGTGTGCGACTTTGACAGGGCGGCGCCGCACGGGACAGGACATATCAAGGCAGGCCTTAACTATGCCATGAGCCTTCATGCGATCATGAGCGCGCATGAAGAAGGTTACGACGAAAATATGTATCTCGATGCTGCCACAAGGACAAAGGTGGAAGAGACCGGAGGAGCTAATTTTATATTTGTGACAAAGGACAATAAAGTCGTAACACCGAAGTCTGACACGATCCTTCCGTCGATCACAAGGCGTTCGCTCTTATATGTGGCGGAGAAGTATCTGGGGCTTGAAGTGGAAGAAAGAGAAGTATATCTCGACGAGGTGAAAGACTTTGCAGAATGCGGGCTCTGCGGAACAGCGGCCGTGATCTCACCGGTAGGAAAAGTCGTTGACCACGGCAGAGATATCTGCTTCCAAAGCGGAATGGACGAGATGGGACCAATTACAAAGAAACTGTATGACACATTGACGGGGATCCAGATGGGACAGATCGAAGCGCCCGAAGGGTGGATTTGCCAGATCTGTTAGAACGGGACAGGGGACTGTGCTTTATCATGAAAGCAGCGTCCCCTTTTCTTCTCTTATGTGGTCCGGTGGCTCTGAATGATGAGCCGCACGGTCCGGTACAGAAACGGCTTATACTGTCCGATGGGAAGCGGCTCTTCAAACAAGATGGAATTGTAACAGGTAGATCCTGCCAGTTCCACGATAGTGAACAGCATTACGTCCTCGTCCGTGTAAGTGTGGGAATCGTTCTCAAGCAGCATCATATACTTATCGTAGAATACGGCGTCGGAGCTCTCCCCGGTGAGCAGCGCCGAGCGGAGGGCGCCCATGACAAGATTTTTGGATATAAAGTTGAGGAGCGCCTTGTTGTCCACCAGCTCATTTACAATATGGTCAATAATAAATATGAGCTGTTCTTCAAGCCCTGCCACACCGGCTTCCTCCATCGCTGCTCCTGCTTTTGTAAAGAGTTCGTGGGTCTTGTGGGCTATGAGCTTATTTTTCACATCATACTTGTCTTTAAAATAAAGATAAAACGTACCTTTAGCCACACCGGCTTTTTCCACGATATCTGATATGGAAGTCCCGTTGATCCCCTTTGTGACAAACAACTCGTAAGCAGTGTTAAACAATGCTTCTTTTTTCTTCTTTTTATTCTCGTCGACTTTACCCATAATACGCTCTCCCTGCTCCGCATAACTATTAAATGTACTTGTTCCGTTCACAATTTTCAGTAGTTTCACATAGTATAACAGAAAAATGACCAAAAGTCAAAATAAGTATTGACTAATGGTCATTTTTGGTGTATAGTGTCAACTGAGTTAAATGACTAATGGTCATTATTGCGCGGACGGGAGGATGAAAACAACATGATGGTGAAAATCGGTAAATGGATCGCAAAACATAAGAATATCATTTTGGTTCTGGGATTACTTCTGATCATTCCGTCTATCATCGGAATGAATATGACGAGGATCAACTATGACGTACTCAGCTATCTTCCGGGCAGTCTTGAGACCGTAAAAGGGCAGGACACCCTGGTGGACGAATTCGGGATGGGAGCCTTTTCCATGGTCATCGTGGAGGGGATGGATGAAAAGGATGTAGTGGCGCTGAAGGAAGAGATGAAATCAGTGGACCATGTGGCGGATGTCATCTGGTATGACGACCTCATGGATATCAGCGTTCCGATGGAGATGATCCCGTCCAAGTACGAAAAGGTGTTCAAAAACGGAGACTCTACCATGCTCGTGGCGCTGTTTGACAATACGACTTCTTCGGATGAGACGATGGACGCGGTGACGCAGCTTCGGAAGATCAGCGCGAAGCACTGTTTCGTGAGCGGCATGTCGGGCGTCGTTACGGACATCAAGTCTCTGGCGCTCAGTGAGATGCCGATATACGTGCTGATCGCGGTCATACTATGTCTGATCATCCTTTCGCTTACGATGGATTCGTGGATAACGCCGTTCATATTTATGCTCAGCATCGGTATCGCCATTCTTTATAATATGGGAACGAATATGTTCCTGTCCGATGTGTCATACATTACAAAGGCGCTTGCCGCGGTGCTTCAGCTTGGGGTGACGCTGGATTATTCCATCTTCCTGCTGAACAGTTATGAGGAAAATAAAAAGAGATTCCCGGGAGAGCGGAACCGTGCCATGGCACATGCCATTTCCAACACCTTCAAGTCGGTGGTCGGAAGTTCTGTGACGACCATTGCCGGATTTGTGGCGCTTTGCTTCATGACATTTAAGCTGGGAACAAATATCGGGATCGTAATGGCAAAAGGTGTGGCCATTGGAGTCGTGTGCTGTGTGACGCTGCTGCCCGCCCTTGTGCTTACATTTGACAAATGGATCGACAGGACGACGCATAAACCGATCCTGCCGGACCTTGGCAGGCTGTCCGCGTTTATTACGCGGCACAACAAAGTATGGCTGGCAGCCTTTCTCATCCTGCTCATACCGGCCATCTACGGCAATGCGCACACCGACGTATATTACAATATCGATAAGGGGCTTCCGGACACTCTGAAAAGTTCGGTCGCCAATAAAAAGCTGGATGAAGATTTTCACATGAACAACGTATATATGGTCATGCTGAAAAATGATGAGATGGACCAGAAGGAAAAAGCAAAGATGATGGAGCAGATTGAAGCTGTGGACGGCGTGAAGTGGGCCATCGGCATGGAGTCTGTGATCGGCCCGTCCGTGCCGGAAGATTTTATACCGCCGGCCGTAAAATCAAAGCTTCAAAGTGACAATTATGAGATACAGTTTATCTGTTCGGATTACAAGACCGCAACCGATGAGGTGAACGAACAGGTGAAATCGATCGATAAAATAGTAAAGAGTTATAACAAGGAATCCATGGTGATCGGGGAGGCGCCGCTGACAAAGGATCTGACGGTGATAGCGGACAGCGATATGAGAAATGTAAATGTGATCTCTGTCATTGCGATCTTTATTATCATCTGTATTGTATTTAAGTCCGTATCACTGCCGGTGATACTCGTGGCGATCATCGAGTTTGCCATCTGCGTCAATATGGCGGTCCCGTTCTATACAGGGACAGAGCTTCCGTTCGTGGCGAGCATCGTGATCGGAACAGTACAGCTTGGCTCCACAGTGGACTATGCCATACTGATGACGAGCCGTTACCAGAGGGAACGAAGCCGCGGCCGCTCCAAGGAAGAGGCGATCAGCCTGGCCCACCAGTCGTCCATGAAGTCGATCCTGATCAGCGGCGTCAGCTTCTTTGCCGCCACGTTCGGCGTGGGACTGTACTCCAAGATCGATATGATCAGTTCGCTCTGCACACTGTTGTCCCGGGGAGCGATCATCAGTACAGTCGTCGTCATCTGCGTACTGCCGGCGATGTTCATGGTATTTGACAAACTGATCTGTAAAACAAGTAAAGGATTCCTGCCGGAAGAGGCAGAATAATCAGGGAGGTATCTATAATGAGAAAGAGTAGAAAGAATAAGATCATGGCAGGAAGTATGGCTCTTGTGCTGGCTGTCTCCATGGCAGGCGTCTCCTGCTGGCACAATATGGCCGCGGCGGATGTCAAAGCGGCGGATAAGGATGTAGAGACACTTAAGGAGGCGGCAGCGGAAGCGCTCGGAGATACAGACACGAAGACAGACGGCGTGTATAAAGACGAGACCGTATATGTGAAAGCGGACGCTTCCGGAAAGGCCACGGACACGACGGTGAGCGAATGGCTCAAGAACCCGGGCAGCGGCTCCTTTGAGGATATCTCCGGTCTGAAAGACATTAAAAATGTAAAAGGCGACGAGACATTTTCCCAGAAGGGCAAAGAAAGTGTCATATGGGAGGCAGAAGGAAACGATATATACTATCAGGGTAAATCGGAGGAAGCCCTGCCGGTGGAAGTAAATATAACGTATAAGCTGGACGGAAAGAAAATACCGGCGGAAAAGCTGAAAGGGAAGTCCGGTAAGCTTACGATACACATTGACTATAAGAACCATTCCAGACAGACCGTACAGGTGGACGGCAAAGACGTAGAGATGTACACTCCGTTCACGATGGTGACCGCGCTGATGCTGCCGACGGATGAATATAAAAATGTCACGGTTGACAGCGGAAAAATAGTATCCGACGCAGATAAAGATATCGTACTTGGACTCGGGTTCCCGGGTCTTACGGAAAATCTCGGCCTCCAGGATGTGGATGTAAAGATACCTGAGAGTGTGACGATCACAGCGGATGTCAAAAAAGCGTCCGCAGGGACGACGATCACAGTCGTATCTTCTGATCTGCTGGATAAGTTCGGCCTCAGCGATGTCAATGATTTTGAAAGCTTCGGAGATTCTATTGACGAACTGTCCGGCGCTGCGGAGCAGCTGAAGGATGGGAGCAGTACATTGGCCGACGGAGTGAATACGCTGAACAGTAAGACAGGCGACTTAAAAAACGGCGTCAATGAACTGGCCGACGGAGTCAACGCTTATGCAGGCGGCGTAAGCCAGCTGGCAGGAGGAAGCAGTGAGGTGGCCGCCGGAGCGGCAAAGCTCAAAAACGGAGCGGCAAAGGCCCGGCAGGGGATCAATGACGCCAAAGCAGGAGCCGACGCGCTGATGGCGGGGTTCGATAAGCCGAAGGACGGGGCCACTGCAGGAATAAATAATCTGAGCGGAGGATTAACGAAGCTGAACAACGAATTACAAAGCGCATCCGCGACAGGGATAAGCGACGGTCAGGTGGAACAGCTTGCAAACGCGCTGGCACAGGAGGCTGTAAATCAGCTGCCGGCGGACGCCAGGGATCTGATATCAGATCAGGCTGCCTTTACGGCCGACCTTGCGGCAGGATACAAAAGCGCCATAAAGACTAATATGGCAGATAAAGTGAACGGTCAGCTGGGAAGTATGGACACGGTCAAACAGACCGTCAGCGCATTGGCAAATGGAGCCGGTTCCCTTCAGGCAGGGATCGCAAAGCTAAGGGAGGGCACCGCTGCGCTCCAGTCTGGTCTCGGCGACCTCAGCGCCGGAGGCAGCGACCTCGTAAACGGGACGACGGATCTGTACAACGGGGCGGCAGCCCTCCAGCAGGGGGCGGCGGCCTTAAATGAAAAGAGCAGCCTGCTCATCACCGGCACCTCCAAGTTGAAAGAGGGCAGCAGCCAGATGGGGGCTGGCGTTGGACAGCTGGCAGACGGAGCAGGAACACTGGCGGATGGAATGGCGGAGTTCAAGGCGGACGGCATCGATAAGCTGACAGAAGTATTCAAAGGTGATATTGAAGGAGTGACCTCCAGGATCAATGCCATGATGACGCTCGGACAGAACTACAGGTCGTTCGGCGGTATCCGGGACGGTATGGAAGGAAATACGAAGTTCGTCATAGAGACAGAGGCGGCGCAATAGAACGGATCTGTATAATAATAACGAAGGAGAGGCGGATGATACATCCTCCTCTCCTTCGTTATTATTGGAAGTCTGAATCACTACTTTATAAAACGTCGGCCGCGTGATATACTTATATACGTGCCATTGTAAAATGACACAGCGGACAAAGGAGGAAAGAGATGGAGGCGTACACAAGTTTTGCTCAGGTCTATGATACGTTCATGGACAATGTTCCTTATGAAGAATGGGCGGAGTATATAGTGGGAATCTTAAGTAAATACGGGATAGAGGAAGGCATCGTGCTGGAACTGGGCTGCGGTACGGGAAGCATGACAGAACTTCTGGCTGACCAGGGATATGATATGATCGGGGCCGACAACTCGGAGGACATGCTCCAGATTGCCATGGACAAGCGCTCTGTGAGCGGGCATTCCATACTTTACCTGCTGCAGGATATGCGGGAATTTGAACTGTACGGTACGGTGCGCGCGGTGATAAGCGCATGTGATTCCATCAACTACGTCACAGACCCGGAAGATCTGCTTGAAGTATTCCGGCTCGTCAACAACTATCTGGATCCGCACGGTATCTTTCTCTTTGACTTTAATACAGAATATAAATACAGGGAGATACTCGGCAGCAGGATCATAGCCGAAGACCGGGAAGAGTGCAGTTTTATCTGGGATAATTATTATGACCGGGAACAGCAGATCAATGAATATGAGCTGACACTTTTTGTCCAGGAGGAAGACAGCCCTCTGTACCGGAAATATCAGGAGACACATTACCAGAGAGGCTATACGCTTGAGCAGATACAGTCATTACTGAAAAGGGCCGGGCTTATCTGTCTGGCGGCGTATGACGCGTACACAGAAGACGCGCCGCTTTGTTCGAGTGAACGGATCTGCGTCATTGCACAGGAACAGGGGAAATAAAAGAAAGGAACAGAACATAGATGAAGGACTATATTGTAAGAGCTACAGCGGCAGACAGCCAGATAAGAGCGTTCGCCGCGACGACGGCAGAGATGACAGAGACGGCAAGGGCGTACCATAACACGAGCCCTGTGGCAACGGCCGCGCTCGGAAGGCTTCTGACTGCAGGGGCCATGATGGGAAGCATGATGAAGAATGAGTCAGATGTACTGACGCTGCAGGTCAGGGGGGACGGCCCCCTTGGAGGCATCACGGTGACGGCGGACAGCAGCGCTCATGTAAAAGGATATGTCAACAGCCCGGACGTCATGCTGCCTGCGAAAAACGGCAAACTGGACGTAGGAGGAGCGGTCGGTATCGGTCTTCTGCAGGTGATCAAGGACATGGGACTCAAAGAGCCGTACGTGGGGCAGACGATTCTCGTATCAGGCGAGATCGCGGAAGATCTGACATATTATTTTGCCAATTCGGAGCAGGTGCCGTCCTCGGTCGGCCTGGGCGTGCTGATGAATCACGACAATACGGTGCGGTGTGCAGGAGGCTTTATCATACAGCTCATGCCTTTTGCCAAAGAGGAGACGATAAGCCGGCTGGAAGAGAACCTGAAAAAGGTGACGTCAGTGACGGAACTTCTCGACAGAGGGTATTCTCCGGAACAGCTGCTCGGGGAACTGCTCGGGGATCTGGGCCTGGAGATCACAGACACGGTACCGACACAGTTCTATTGTGACTGTTCAAAAGAACGTGTGGAAAAGGCAGTTGCAAGTATCGGCAGAAAAGAACTCGAAGAGATGATCGGCGACGGTGAAGACATCGAGGTAAAATGTCATTTCTGCGGCGCCGCCTACAATTACACGATAGAGGAATTAAAAGAGATCATAAAACGCAGCAGATAAGAAAAAACGTTTGGACGGAGGAAGATCATGAGACAGGGATTTGTTAAGGTGGCAGCGGCTACCCCTGATATCCGGGTGGCAGATGTGGCATATAATACGGAGCAGATATGCAGACTGATAGAGGAGACGGCAGACGAAGGGGCAAAGATCATTGTGTTTCCGGAACTCTGCGTCACAGGATATACGTGCGGCGACTTGTTCACGCAGGATATACTTCTGACGGATGCAAGGAGCGCGCTGCACCGGATCGCCGGTTTTGCGAAGGACAAGGACGCGCTCGTGTTCGTCGGCCTGCCGCTTTCGGTGGACGGGGAGCTTTATAATGTTGCGGCCGCCCTCAACCGGGGAGCTGTACTGGGACTTACGACGAAGACATTTCTGCCAAATTACGGTGAGTTTTACGAGATGCGGCAGTTCCGCCAGGGGCCAAAGGAGGCAAGGGAGATCCTGTTTGACGGTCAGGTCATTCCCTTCGGGCCGCAGCTTTTGTTCGAGTCAACGGTCATGGACAGTCTCGTCGTTTCCGCGGAGATATGCGAGGACGTCTGGTCGCCGGTGCCTCCAAGCATTGAAGCGGCGCGGGAAGGGGCGACGATCATCGTCAACTGCTCGGCCAGCGATGAGACGGTCGGAAAGGAGTCTTACCGGAAAAGTCTGATCGAAGGGCAGTCCGCAAGGCTGATCAGCGGATATGTATATGCCAACGCAGGTGAGGGAGAATCCACGACGGATCTCGTGTTCGGAGGACATAATATCATTGCGGAGAACGGCACGGTGCTCCGGTCAGGCCGCCGTTTTGAAAACGGAGTGATCTGTTCAGAGATCGATGTAAATCGTATCGCAGGTGAACGGAGGAAGAACACGACGTTCCAGACATCCGGGGAGAGAAAGCTATTCAGGATCCCGTTTTATATTGAGGAGACTGATACAGTGCTCACGAGGACGTTTCCGTCCAGGCCGTTCGTGCCGGGGGCGGGAGAAGAGAGGGCAAGACGGTGTGAAGAAATACTTACCATTCAGGCGATGGGACTTAAAAAGCGTCTGGCACACGCCAGGTGCAGCAGCGCCGTAGTAGGTATATCGGGCGGTCTGGACTCAACGCTTGCGCTGCTTGTGACAGCAAAGGCGTTTGATGCCCTTCAGCTTAGCCGGAAGGGCATCACGGCGGTGACGATGCCCTGTTTCGGAACGACGGACCGGACGTACCAGAATGCGTGCAGGATGTCGCAGAAGCTTGGAGCCGTGCTTCGTGAAGTTCCGATCGCCGACTCGGTGAGCCTGCACTTTAAGGATATCGGCCATGACCCGGAGGATCACAGCGTCACATTCGAGAATGCCCAGGCGAGAGAGCGGACGCAGGTATTGATGGATATTGCCAATCAGACCGGCGGACTCGTGATCGGTACAGGGGACATGTCTGAGCTGGCCCTTGGATGGGCGACGTACAATGGAGACCATATGTCCATGTACGGGGTGAATGCGTCTGTTCCGAAGACACTCGTCAGACATCTCGTGCATTATTACGCGGATACGTGCGGGGATGAGGAGCTTAAGGCTATATTGTACGATGTGCTGGACACGCCGGTCAGTCCGGAACTGCTTCCGCCAAAAGACGGAGAGATCGCTCAGAAGACAGAGGATCTGGTGGGGCCGTACGAACTGCACGATTTCTTTTTGTATTATATGATCCGTTTCGGATATGAACCAAGTAAGATATACAGAATAGCCAGGCTGGCGTTTGAGGGCGAATATGACAATATCACCATACTGAAATGGCTGGAGACATTTTACCGGCGGTTTTTCGGTCAGCAGTTTAAGCGGTCCTGTCTGCCGGACGGGCCGAAAGTCGGGACGGTCGCGCTTTCTCCGAGGGGCGACTGGCGCATGCCGAGCGACGCGTGCGCGGCGTCATGGCTTGAAGACCTTGCCCGCGTCAAGCCAGGTCAGTAATTGGATCTGTTCTGCAAAGGAGGAAGAATATGACAGCAGATAAGCATACAGCGGTTGAGAAATTCAGAAAGGACTACAACTGCTGCCAGGCAGTGGCCTGCGCGTATTGTGAGGAACTGGGCGTAAAGGAAGAAGATGTGTTCAGGATGACGGAAGGCTTTGGTTCCGGTATGGGCGGACTTAAGGATACGTGCGGCGCGGTTGTGGGAATGTTTCTCGTCATAAGTCTTGCAAAGAGCGCGGGAGATATGGAAAATCCGAAGACCACGAAGCTGGAAACATACGACAGTATACTGGAGGCGGCGGAGGAATTTAAAGAAAAAAACCATTCCCTCTACTGCCGGGACCTGAAGACAGAGGAAGGCGGCCAGCCGCTTGCCTGCTGTGTAAAATGCGTGGAAGACGCGGCAAAGATAGTTGATAAATATTTAAGGCGGGACCATTAAGTCCCGCCTGTTCTTTATAATTTGATGTTCTTGAATAAGTCGCCGAGATTTGTACCGATATTTTCGGATTTGGGAATATCGACCTTTTCCTCAACTTCTTCTTTCACTTCTTCGAGGGCTTTCATGCTGAGGCTTATCTTGCCGTCTTTGAGCCCGATGATCTTAACTGTGACCTCATCGCCTGTGTTGAGCACATCCTTTGGCGCTTTTACGCGCTTCTGGCTTATCTGGGATACGTGCACGAGACCGGAGAGACCGTCTTCGAGACGAACAAAAGCTCCGTAGTTCTGGAGGCTTTCCACCGTGCCCTTTACCACGCTGCCGATCTTAACGCTTGCGATCTTCGCCTCTTTTTCTTTTCGTTCCTTTTCCTTGAGAATCTCGCGGGCAGATAATACAAGCCGGTTGTTTGCCTGGTCAACGTCAATGACCTGTACTTCGATATCTTTTAAGAGATAGGTCTCCAGATCTTCGATATAAGACAAGGAGAGCTTGGATGCGGGAATGAATCCGCGCAGGCCTTCCACCATCGCAATGGCGCCCCCATTTACGATCCCTTCGATCTTTACCGGGAGAACAGTGCCTTTTTCCATGTAGTTCTTTACGACATTCCACGGATTGGCATCGTCAAAATGCGCCTCCAGATCCGCCATCGTCTGCGGCTCGTTTACTGCTTCATCATGTAATAATTCTTCGCTCATAGTAAAATCCTTTCTAACATATAATATGCGGCCCCGCAGGGTCCGCACTGTCTGACATGTGACATTATTAATAGTATAGCATAAAAGGTACAGGATGTTCAAAGAAAAAAACATATATGTGGAAAAATTAGGTTGACGAAAACTGCAAAAAATGGCACTCTTACTATTAGAGGTCAATTTGCAAGGAGTGAAACCATGGGAAAAAAAGCTGGGAAAGTGTATGTGGTCGGGCATAAGAATCCGGATACGGACTCGGTCTGTTCCGCTATCGCATATGCGTATTTGAAAAAAGAGATCACCGGGGAAGAGTATGTTGCCAGAAGAGCCGGACAGATCAATGAGGAGACACATTATGTGCTGGAGAAGTTCGGTGTGGAGCCTCCGGCGCTTCTGTCAAATGTAAAGCTTCAGGTTAAAGATATGGATATACACAAAATAGACGGGGTTGCGCCAAATGTGTCCATCAAGGATACGTGGGCAAAGATGAAGGCGAATAATGTAAAGACGATCCCTGTGCTGAAGGAGGATGAGCTGGTGGGGGTCATCTCTACCGGGGATATCGCCACTTCCTACATGGAGGTGTATGACAGTACGATCCTGTCCAAGGCCAAGACGCAGTACAAGAACATTATCAGGACGCTGGACGGCAGGCTTGTCACAGGGAATGAACACGGATATTTTACGAAAGGGAAGGTGGCCATCGGGGCATCCAACCCGGATCTGATGGCAGAATTTATCGAGAAGGATGATCTCGTGATACTCGGCAACCGGTATGAGTCACAGGCGTGCGCCGTGGATGTGGACGCAAGCTGCATCGTAGTGTGTCAGGGGGCTGAGGTGCCGGAGGAACTTATCCTGAAAGCAGAAGAGCAGAGCATTGTCATAATCAGCACACCCCACGACACGTTCACCGCGGCGAGACTGATCAACCAGAGCATACCGGTGAAGCATTTTATGAGCCAGGGGCCTCTCACGACGTTCCGTATGAGTGATTATGTGGAAGATATCAAAGAGGTGATGACGAAGAAGAAATTCCGTGATTTCCCGATACTGGACCGGCACGGGCGGTTCAAGGGCTTTATATCCAGGCGGCGGTTCATGGATGTGAGTAAGAAGAAAGTGATCCTTGTGGACCACAATGAGAAGTCCCAGGCAGTGGACGGCATTGAGGAGGCGGAGATCGTAGAGATCATCGATCATCACAGACTCGGCAGCATAGAGACGATGGGTCCGGTGTTCTTCCGCAACCAGCCGGTCGGCTGTACGGCTACGATCATCTGCCAGATGTACGAGGAGGCAGGTATAAAGCCGGGACGCACGATGGCGGGCCTGCTCTGCTGTGCGATCATATCAGATACGCTCTTATTCCGCTCACCGACCTGCACGGCGCTGGATGAGCAGACGGCCAGGAAGCTGGCAAAGATCGCGGACATCAATATGGAAGAGATGGCCAAGGAGATGTTCAACGCCGGAAGCAGTCTGAAGGGCAAGAGCGCGGAAGATATCTGTTTCCAGGATTTCAAGCAGTTCACGGTCAACGACGCCGTATTCGGCGTTGGACAGATCAATTCCATGAGCAGGGAAGAGCTGGCGGAGATCAAGGATATGCTCAAGGAACATCTCCCGAAGGTGTTGAAAGAGCACAACCTGCAGATGATCTATTTCATGCTGACAGATATACTGGGTGAATCCACAGAGCTTATGTGCTGCGGCACAGGCGCGAAAGCATATGTGACGGACGCGTTCGATCTGCCGGAAGACTCTGAGAAAATCATACTGAAGGGCGTGGTGTCACGCAAGAAGCAGCTCATACCTGCGCTCGTTGGAGTGCTGCAGCAGTAAGCCGCGCCGGGGAAAGGGAAAAGAATGGGAAAACAGTTATGGAAACCGGGAAATATGCTCTATCCGCTGCCGGCTGTCATGGTCAGCACAGCTGATAAAAGCGGGGAGTCGAACATCATCACAGTGGCGTGGACAGGGACCATCTGTTCCGACCCTGCCATGCTTTATATCTCAGTAAGGCCGGAGCGGTATTCTTACCATATGATAAAGGAGACCGGGGAGTTTGTCGTCAACCTGACGACAGAACGCCTTGCCAGAGCTACAGACTGGTGCGGGGTAAAGTCAGGCAGAGATGTGGATAAATGGAAAGAGATGAAGCTCACAAAGGGAAAGGCACAGAAGCTTTCTTATGCGCCTGTGATCGAGGAGAGCCCGGTAAATATAGAATGCAGGGTGACCGAGATAAAAGAACTGGGGACCCACCATATGTTTATGGCAGAAGTTGCCGCCGTACAGGCGGATGAGGACTATATGGACAAAAAAGGAAAGTTTGAGCTGAACGCTTCCGGTCTTCTGGCTTACTCCCACGGGGAGTATATGACGCTGGGCAGAAAGCTTGGGAAGTTCGGGTGGAGTGTGAAAAAGAAGTGGTAGTTGGGGGTGTTTTGTGTGGCGGTGGACGGCAAAGGGGGCGGGTGTACAGGGTGTGCAGAAGCGCGCTCCGGCAGTCGGGAAGCTGTAACTTCAGAAGGAGCCGGAATCAGACAACCGAGCCTATTCGGAATGAAATCCTGAAAGGATTTCCTCCCTCAGAGGCTCTCGGGAATGTTATTTGTGATAACATTCCCGTGTCTGATTCCGGCTCCTTCTGCAGCAACAGCTTCCTCGCCCGCCTCCGAACGCGCTTCTGCACACCCTGTACACCCGCCCCCTTTGCCTGTTCATCTCCAGACGGTAAACATTCCCAACTGAAGGCCGTCTCGGGACGCTCAAATGGGTAGACTCGTTTCTGAGGAACAGAGTTTGTGAATATTAGTTTATGGTGTGTCAGGCACGCATTTATAGATGGGGATCCGAAGGTAATTGCCACAGTGTTAATCCATTAAGGTTTACCCAGGGAATCTTACGCGTTGAAGGAATTTGATTCATAGGAGATGTCCCGCAGCTCCCTGCCGCCGTTTTTCTGCCGTACGCTGCAGCTGTTCAAATCCCTACAACAAAATCCCCAATCACTGCTCCCCCAGCGGCCTTACTTTCAGCCGGTAGATTCTCTTTAGCAGAAGTGTGGAGAGAATCACGGACACGATCTCTGCGATGGGGATGGACCACCATACCATGTGGAGTCCGAACACTGTCGCGAAAATATAGGCGACGGGCAGGATCACGATAAGCTGTCTCGCGACGGATACGATGAGACTGTACATACCGTTTCCGAGCGCCTGGAAGACGGAGCCTACGATGATACAGTATCCGGCAAACAGGAAGCTGAGACTTATGATCCGAAGCGCCGGAACGCCGATCTCGATCATATTGTCAGAAGCGTCGAACAATGTTTTCAGCAGGAAACCGGACGATGTCTGGAAGATAACGAAACCGGCCAGCATGATGACGACCGCTATGATCACGCTCAGTTTTGTCGTATCTGTGATGCGCTTTTTATTTCTGGCTCCGTAATTGAAGGCTATGATCGGGATCATGCCGTTGTTCAGCCCGAAAATGGGCATGAAGACGAAGCTTTGCAGCTTGAAATACACTCCGAATACGGCGGCCGCCGTGGAGGAGAACATGAGGAGAATCTTGTTCATTCCAAATGTCATGACCGAGCCGATAGCCTGCATGATAATGGAAGGGATGCCGACTTCGTATATGACGGCGATCGTTCTTCCGTGAGGACGGAATCCCCGCATGTTGATATTGATCTCCCTGTTTTTCTTCAGGTTGAAGAAAAATGACATGGTCACTGCTACGATCTGTCCGATCACGGTAGCTATGGCTGCTCCTGCGACCTCAAGTCTCGGAAAGCCGAACAGACCAAAGATAAGGATCGGGTCAAGAATGATATTGATGACAGCGCCGGTGCCCTGGGTGATCATATTATAGATCGTCTTTCCCGTTGACTGAAGCAGACGCTCGAACGTGATCTGCAGAAAGATGCCGAAGGAGAGCACAGTTATGATCGTGAGATACTGTGTGCCGTATGTTACAATGACGTCGTTGTCTGTCTGTATGGCAAAGAAAAAGTGTGAACCGATCCCGCCGAGCACCGCGAATACGACACAGCTGATGAGACCGAGGAAAAGACCGTTTCTGGCGGCATCGTTGGCGCCTTCGTAATTCTTTTCCCCAAGGTTGCGAGAGAGCAGCGCGTTGATGCCTACACCGGTTCCGGCAGCTACCGCGATCATCAGTGTCTGGATCGGGAAGGCGAGTGAGACCGCAGTCAGGGCGTCTTCGCTGAGCTGGGCGACAAACATACTGTCCACGATATTATATAAAGCCTGCACGAGCATAGAAAGCATCATTGGCAGGGACATGGTAATTAACAGTCTGGGAATTGGCATAACACCCATTTTATTTTCTTGCTTCTGTATTTCTGGCATGTGTGAGTCCTCCTTTGTGTTATAGTACAGCAAGGGCTATTATACCACCATAAAAAATATAATGCAATCAGCCTCATACTAATTTCTTATGATTCATATACATTAGAGAAGTATACAGGTCAGAAAGAAGGAAGAGGCTGTAACGTGGAGCATCAGAATAAAAGACGCGCAATACCTGGCAGGCCGGGCAGACATAAAGTGCTTTATTTTTGTGGATTGGCATATACGCTTTGCCTGTTCAGCATACTTGGCATATCAATGGATCTGAATAACAAAACAGGAGCAGAAGATTCCGGACAACTGAAAGAAGCAGTCGATTTCGTAGATTCTTCGGTCGTCAGGGAGGCGCCCAGGATCGCCCTCACCTTTGATGACGGCCCCAATGCCCAGTGTACGGGCAGGCTGCTGGACGGACTGAAAAAAAGAGGGGTGAAGGCCACATTTTTCCTGATCGGCATGAACGCAAAAGACAACCCGGATCTTGTGAAACGCATATACGAGGAAGGGCACCTTATTGGAAATCATACATACCATCATGTGGACATCACAAAAAAGTCTGACGAGGAGGCCAGGAAAGAAATTGAGGACACCGATAAGGTGATATCCTCTGTCACAGGAGAACACGTGGAATACATGCGCCCGCCTTTCGGCGTATGGCAGAAGAATCTGGAGCTTGAGATGGATGTGATGCCTGTGATGTGGTCGGTGGACCCGCTTGACTGGACGACAGAGAATACAGATGAAATTGTGAATAAGGTAGTGACGGAAACGGAGGAAAATGATATTATTCTATTGCACGACTGTTATGAATCCTCTGTGGATGCGGCTCTTAGAATTGTTGACATCCTGCAGAAAAAAGGGTTTGAGTTCGTGACAGCAGATAAATTGATCATGGAATAAAAGGAGCAGGGCTTTACATTATGATAAATGAATTTTCAAGGACAGAACTGCTGATCGGGGCAGAGAAGCTTCATATATTAAGAAAGAGCACCGTGATGGTGCTCGGTGTCGGCGGTGTCGGTTCACACTGTATTGAAGCGCTGGCGCGGTGCGGCGTCGGCCGTCTCGTCCTCGTGGACAATGACACCGTATCACTGACGAACATCAACCGCCAGTCCATCGCCGCACACAGTACGATCGGACGGTTTAAGACGGAAGTGATGCGGGAAAGGATAAAAGATATCTGTCCGGAGACGGAGGTGGTGACTTATGAGACTTTCGTACTGCCGGACAATGTGGAGGAGCTGTTTTCGCAGCGTCCGGACTATGTCATAGATGCGATAGATACGGTCACCGCCAAACTGGCGGTAGTAGAGAAAGCGCTGGAATACGGGATACCTGTCATCAGCAGTATGGGGACAGGCAACAAACTGCACGCGGAACTGTTTGAGATCGCGGATATCAGCAGGACTTCGGTCTGCCCGCTCTGCAAGGTGATGCGCAGAGAACTGAGGGCGCGGGGCATCCGTCATCTGAAGGTACTGTATTCAAAAGAGAAGCCGGTGGATATATCTGCCAGAGCATCCGAAGAAGACAAGGGAAGCAGGCGTTCTCTGCCCGGAAGCATTTCCTTTGTTCCGCCTGTTGCGGGGCTGCTCATAGCAGGCGAAGCGGTCAGGGATATCATGGCAGGCAGCGCGGCAAAGGGGACATACCCCTGTGAAAATGAGGCAGAGGGGACAGACCCCCGTCAGAGAGGTGAAGAAAGAAATGGATTTATTTGATTACGCCAGAGAAAAGAATATGGATAATGAGGCTCCGCTGGCCTCCAGACTCAGGCCTGCAACGCTGGATGAAGTGGTGGGCCAGCAGCATATCATCGGAAAGGACAAGCTCCTGTACAGGGCTATCAAGGCGGACAAGCTGAGCTCCATTATATTTTACGGTCCTCCGGGGACAGGCAAGACGACCCTTGCCAAAGTGATAGCCAACACGACGAGCGCAGAGTTTACACAGATCAATGCGACGGTGGCAGGCAAGAAGGACATGGAAGAAGTCGTAAAACACGCAAAAGAACTTCAGGGGATGTATCAGAAGAGGACGATCCTTTTTGTCGATGAGATCCACCGGTTCAACAAAGGGCAGCAGGATTATCTTCTTCCGTTCGTGGAGGACGGAACGCTCATACTCATCGGCGCAACGACTGAAAATCCGTATTTTGAAGTGAACGGGGCGCTTATTTCCCGCTCCAGCATCTTTGAGCTGCATCCGCTTGACAAGGAAGACATCAGGACGCTGATCCGCCGGGCGCTTACGGATGTGGAAAAAGGGATGGGAAGCTACCAGGCCGTCATAGAGGAGGACGCTCTGGAATTCCTTGCCGACATTGCCGGAGGCGATGCGAGAAATGCCCTGAATGCGGTGGAGCTGGGCGTTCTGACGACGGAGCGGAGTGAGGACGGTAAGATCCACATCACGCTGGACGTGGCGTCTGAGTGTATTCAAAAGAGAGTCGTCCGGTATGACAAGTCCGGGGACAATCATTATGATACGATCTCGGCGTTTATAAAGAGCATGCGCGGTTCCGACCCGGATGCCGCGGTGTATTATCTCGCCAAGATGCTGTATGCGGGAGAGGACATCAAGTTTATTGCCAGAAGGATCATGATCTGTGCCTCTGAGGATGTGGGAAACGCGGATCCTATGGCGCTGAACGTCGCCGTGTCCGCAGCCCAGGCCGCGGAGCGTATAGGCATGCCGGAGGCGCAGATCATCCTTTCCCAGGCGGTACTCTATGTTGCGACGGCGCCAAAGAGCAACTCGGCGGTAAATGCGATCGCAGACGCTATGGAGAATGTGAGACAGCATAAGACGACAGTGCCTCCGCACCTTCAGGATTCACATTACGGGGGCGCAAAGAAGATCGGGCACGGGATCGGCTATAAATATGCCCACGATTATCCGCATCATTATGTGGAGCAGCAGTACCTTCCGTCCGAGATCGCCGGGACACGGTTTTATGAAGCCGGCAGCAACGGATATGAGAAAAAGATAAGTGAATGGATGGAATATATACGCAGCAGATAAATGATAGAGAAAAATGCCGCAGTCCACTGTGAATTACAGCAGGCTGCGGCATCTCTTTTCTTATTTGATATCCCGTTTCTGAAAGCTGACGATGCCGATAATCGCTGCGGCAGCCAGAAAGCACACGGCGACTGTGACGCCGCGTATGGCGGTCGCCCGGGTAAGCCCGGCGGACACGGCGGTCATATTTGTGTCTATGAGGTAGTTCGACAGTGTGGCGGTTATGTGGAACAGCTTTTTGAGAAGCATCTCTCCTAGCATGACAAGAAGTGAGATGAATTCAAGAAAGCATATATTCGCCGCAAGTGAACCGCCGTTTTGCCGGATGAGCATACTGAACATGACAAAGATAGATACAAAGGCGCTTCCGAGCAGCAGTTCAATCCCCGCGGCTTTAAAAAATTCGGGCCAGTAGCCGGCGGATATGTCGCCAAAGCCCCAGAGCGCAGATGAAACGGCAGTTGAGACAGCGGCATATATGAGTGTAAATACGACACCCGTGATGATGCATACGATAAGTTTTGATAAATAGATCTTGCCGCGGCTGTAATTCCTGGAAGCGATATTTTTGATCGTACCGTTATTAAATTCACTTCCGACAAAGAGGGAGACGAGCACTGCAAGCAAAAGTGTCGTGTTGCCGGCGAAGAAAGAGAGCAGCTGCCCGGAGGCGCTCAGTTCATCGTAGCTTGCCGGCACGCCTTCCGTCGTTATATTTACCCCGTTATCATCCAGCGCTTTCTGCTGCTGTTCCATCTGTGCGGACATCTGATCTCCGGCGATCTTGTAGGTGAAATCCAACAGGAAGACCGAAGCGGCGGCGAGCACGACGGTCACGATCAGGCATACCCAGAAATATTTTGCCTTCCCTAATTTATAAAAGTCATTTCTAAGCAAGTTCCTCATCTTACATACCTCCTATTCTTTTTAAGAAATAATCTTCCAGATCCATGGACTTATGAGGGTCAGAGCCGTGGCAGCGCTCCCACAGTTCGTCCTCTGTGAATTCTTCGATCAGTTTCCCCTGATGTATTATGCCGTATCTCGTGGCAAACTTGGACAACTCCCCCAGAATGTGGCTTGAAATAAGGACTGTGATCTCCCGTTCCTTATTTAACTTAAGGATCAGTTCACGGATCTCCTTTATGCCTTCCGGGTCCAGTCCGTTAGTCGGCTCGTCGAGGATGAGCAGTTCCGGGCTGCCGGTTAAGGCGATGGCGATGGCAAGCCGCTGGCGCATTCCGAGAGAAAAGTTTTTGGCTTTTTTCTTTCCTGTGTCGTCAAGGCCTACAAGCGCCAGAATCTCGTCCGCCTGGGCGGTGTCTTCTCCCTGAAGCCTGCACTGAGCGATCAGATTCTCCCGGGCGGTCATGCCGGGATAAAATGCGGGAGATTCGATGACTGTGCCGATCTTCCTGCGGCCTTCGAGAAGGTCGGGCTTTCCAAACAGAAGGATATTTCCGTCGCTTGGCGCGGCGAGACCGGTGATCATCCGGATGAGGGTAGTCTTTCCGGCTCCGTTTTTTCCGATAAACCCGTAGATGTCACCTTTATGTATCGTCATAGAAAGATCACTGACTACAGGGCGGCTGCCGTACCGTTTTGTGATATGGTTCGTTCTCAGTATAACACTCATGTAAATGCCTCCTTTATGTGTATTGCAAATTGTACTATTGATTTAGTACAATAATATAATAGTACAGAAGAAAAGTCAAGTGTAATTTTAAAATGTGGAAGCGCCATTGAGTTTTACGGACAATACAGGTATAATGATTTTATGAGAACGAAACAAGATCAGGAGGATATGTTATATGAAGATTTATGATTCAGTAAAAAAAGAAGAGGTTGAGATCGACGGCACAAAAGGCCTTATAAATGTAATGAAGGACGGGCGCCAGGTCGATCTGTATCTGAAGGAGAAGAAGACAGACGAGGACGGCTATCTTACATGGGATGTGGAACATTGGTCAAGTGTTGACGGAAAGCGTTTTATCCGGTGCTATTCTCTGGAAGGAAGAGTGCTCAGCGAATCGACCGGCCACAATATCTACGATCTGGAAAATGATTTTAAGCCGGAGGAGGCAGAGAGAGCGGAGCTCAGTTAAAAGGCGGCAGGTACATAGGCCATAGAAATAAAGACAGTCCGGGATAGATGAGAAATTGACAGCTATCCCGGATATTTTTGTGTCGCCCGGGCAATGAGGCTTTATGAGGTGATTTATGCGGCGCTGAATATTTTGTGTTTCAATATAAAAAAAGTATAAACAGTGTTGACAAATAAAATCTATAGTGATACATTAATAAACGAAGATATTAGCACTCGGTTTAAAAGAGTGCTAACAGGCTGAAAATCCGGTAAAGGAGGCGAATAGATGGTATCAGAACAAAGGCTGGACGAACGTAAGATGAAGATACTTCACGCGGTCATCCAGAACTATTTGGAGACCGGGGAACCGGTCGGCTCCAGAACCATTTCCAAGTACACGGACTTGAATCTCAGCTCTGCCACGATCAGAAATGAGATGTCGGATCTGGAAGAAATGGGATACATCTTGCAGCCCCATACATCGGCAGGGCGTATTCCTTCAGACCGTGGATACAGGCTCTATGTAGATATGCTGATGGAGGAGAAGGAACAGGAGCTGAATGAGATGCAGGAGCAGATGCTCGACAAGGCAGACAAGATGGAACAGCTTCTGAAACAGGCGGCAAAAGTGCTGGCCAACAGCACGAATTATGCAACCATGGTATCCACTCCGCTCAACAGCGGCAATAAAATAAAATTCCTTCAGCTCTCGCAGGTAGACGAAGAGCAGGTGATCGCAGTTATCGTGCTCGGAGGAAATGTTATCAAGAATAAGATAATCGACATGGAAGAGCCGGTCAGCAATGAGAATCTGCTGAAGCTCAATATGCTGCTTAATACGACGCTCAATGGCATGTCCATCGAAGATATCAACCTGGGACTGATCGCAAGGCTGAAAGAGCAGGCAGGTATACACAGCGAGGTCATCGGCCATGTGCTCGATGCGGTCGCGGATGTGATCCAGGTCGATGATGAGATGCAGATATACACAAGCGGCGCCACGAACATTTTCAAATATCCGGAGCTCAGCGACAAGCAGAGCGCACAGGAGATCATCAGCGCTTTTGAAGAGAAGCAGCAGCTGACAGAGCTGGTGACCCAGACACTGTCACAGGAAGACAATACGGGCATTCAGGTATATATAGGAGATGAGACGCCGGTACAGACGATGAAAGACTGCAGTGTTGTGACCGCAACCTATGAATTAGGCGAAGGGATGAAGGGCACGATAGGTATTATCGGACCGAAGAGAATGGATTATGAACATGTGCTCAAATCTATGAAAAAGCTGCAGAACGAGCTGGACCAGATGTTTCATAATAATGACTAGGAAAGGTGGAAGAACCCTTGGAAAATAATCAGGAAAACAAAAGTAAAGAAGATATGGTAAAAGAGGCAGTGGAGGAAGCGAAAAAGGCGGCATCCGAAGCAGCGGATGAGCAGCCGGAAGATCAGGAGGCCGAAGGCGCCACAGAGGCAGACGGCAAGACGGCAGAGGAGGCGGAAGACGCCAAAGATAACTGCGGGGACGAGGATTCCGACGAGGCTGAAAAGGCCGACAAAAAGATCAAAAAATTTGGCAAGAAGCCAAAGAAAGATAAAAAAGATGAAAAGATCGAGGAACTGACGGACAGACTCACCCGTCAGATGGCAGAGTTTGATAACTTCCGCAAGCGTACGGACAAAGAAAAATCACAGATGTACGAGATAGGAGCGAAAGATATCATAGAAAAGATCCTTCCGGTAGTGGATAACTTCGAGCGCGGACTTGACGCCGCAGCGGAGGAGAAGGAAAATCCGTTTGTACAGGGAATGGATAAGATCTACAAACAGCTTATGACGACGCTGGAAGAGATAGGGGTGAAGCCGATCGAGGCCGTAGGCCAGGAGTTCAACCCGGACTTCCACAATGCGGTGATGCACGTGGATGATGAGGCGCTCGGCGAGAACATTATCGCGGAGGAATTCCAGAAAGGTTATATGTACCGTGACTCTGTAGTGAGACACAGTATGGTAAAAGTAGCAAACTAACACTAAATTTGAAAATAAAAATCAGGAGGAAAAAATCATGGGCAAGATTATTGGTATTGACTTAGGAACAACAAACAGCTGTGTAGCTGTTATGGAAGGCGGACAGCCGACAGTTATCGCAAATACAGAAGGTGCAAGAACAACACCGTCTGTCGTGGCATTCACAAAGACAGGAGAACGTCTTGTAGGTGAGCCTGCAAAACGTCAGGCAGTCACAAATGCTGAGAAGACGATCTCTTCTATCAAGAGAGAGATGGGGTCTGATTACAAAGTTACGATCGACGACAAGAAGTTTTCACCGCAGGAGATCTCTGCAATGATTCTTCAGAAGCTGAAAGCCGACGCGGAAGGCTACCTCGGCGAGAAAGTAACGGAAGCGGTCATCACCGTACCTGCATACTTCAACGATGCTCAGCGCCAGGCTACAAAAGACGCAGGAAAGATCGCAGGACTTGATGTAAAGCGTATCATCAACGAGCCTACGGCAGCAGCGCTCGCTTACGGGCTTGACAATGAAAAAGAGCAGAAGATCATGGTATATGACCTGGGCGGCGGAACATTCGACGTATCTATCATTGAGATCGGCGACGGTGTCATTGAAGTATTGTCTACTGCAGGTAATAACAGACTCGGCGGCGATGACTTTGACCAGAAGATCACAGACTACATGCTGGCAGAATTTAAGAAAAATGAAGGCGTTGACCTGTCCACAGACAAGATGGCGCTCCAGAGACTGAAAGAAGCGGCAGAGAAGGCAAAGAAAGAGTTGTCCTCCGCTACAACGACAAACATCAACCTTCCGTTCATCACAGCTACATCTGAAGGACCGAAGCATTTTGATATGAACCTTACAAGAGCCAAATTCGACGAGCTGACACACGACCTTGTAGAAAAGACAGCAGAGCCGGTTAAGAGAGCGCTCTCCGACGCGGGCCTCAATTCTTCTGAACTTGGCCAGGTACTGCTTGTAGGCGGTTCTACACGTATCCCGGCTGTTCAGGAAGAGGTGAAGCGTCTGACAGGAAAAGAACCAAGTAAATCCCTGAATCCTGACGAATGTGTTGCACTCGGCGCATCCGTACAGGGCGGAAAGCTTGCCGGAGACGCAGGCGCAGGCGACGTACTTCTTCTCGACGTAACGCCGCTGTCACTGTCAATTGAGACAATGGGCGGAGTGGCTACAAGACTGATCGAGAGAAATACGACGATCCCGACAAAGAAGAGCCAGATATTCTCCACAGCCGCAGACAATCAGACAGCTGTTGATATCAATGTTGTACAGGGTGAGAGACAGTTTGCCAAAGACAACAAGTCACTCGGCCAGTTCAGACTGGATGGAATCCCGCCGGCTCCGCGCGGAATCCCGCAGATCGAAGTTACATTTGACATCGATGCCAACGGTATCGTAAATGTATCCGCAAAAGACCTCGGCACAGGCAAAGAGCAGCACATCACCATCACAGCCGGCTCTAATATGTCTGACGACGATATCGATAAGGCAGTAAAAGAAGCAGCTGAATTTGAAGCACAGGATAAGAAGCGTAAAGAAGGCATTGACGCGAAGAATGATGCGGATGCGCTTGTATTCCAGACAGAGAAAGCCATGGGTGAAGTCGGAGACAAGATCGACGCTGCAGACAAAGAAGCGGTAGAAGCTGACTGCAAGGCATTGAAAGAGATTCTTGAAAAAGCAAATACAGAGACCCTTACGGACGCTCAGATCGCAGAGATCAAAGCAGGTAAGGAAAAGCTGATGGAAAGTGCCCAGAAGTTGTTCACAAAAGTTTACGAACAGGCCGGCGCGCAGGCAGGAGCAGGACAGCAGGGTCCGGGTCCTGACATGGGAGCAGGAGCAGGTCCGGCACCAGACGGATTTGCAGGCGATGATGTAGTAGACGGAGATTACAAAGAAGTCTAAGAGCACTCGGCAGAACGGTTATAGCTCAGTGTAAGAAGGCTGTTCCGGGGAACCTGGCGGTATAAGCCCGGTCCCCCGGAACTTGTCTTTGTCGACTTCCATGAAGGAAAGGGATGAACAATGGCAGAATCAAAGAGAGATTACTATGAAGTGCTCGGTGTCAGCAAAGATGCTGACGACGCAACTTTAAAGAAGGCATACAGACAGGTTGCCAAAAAATATCACCCTGATATGAACCCGGGAGACGCGGAGGCGGAGAAGAAGTTCAAGGAAGCTTCCGAAGCCTACGCTGTTCTCAGCGACCCGGAAAAACGCCGTCAGTATGACCAGTTCGGCCACGCTGCCTTTGAAGGCGGTGCAGGCGGCGCCGGAGGATTCGGAGGCTTTGACTTCGGCGGGGCTGATTTCAGTGATATCTTCGGAGATATCTTCGGCGATCTGTTCGGCGGAAGCGGCCGGCGCGGACGCGGAAGCCAGGGTCCGATGAAAGGCATGAATATCCGCAAGAGCGTGAGGATCACATTTGAAGAGGCAGTGTTTGGCTGTGAAAAAGAGATAGAGGTCGTGCTGAAAGACCCATGTCCGAAATGCGGCGGTACAGGCGCAAAGCAGGGGACGTCCCCGGAGACATGCTCCAAGTGCGGCGGCAAGGGACAGGTAGTCTACACGCAGCAGTCCTTCTTCGGCACCGTGCAGAATGTACAGACTTGTCCGGACTGTCATGGAACCGGTAAGATCATACGGGAAAAATGTCCGGATTGTACCGGTACAGGATTTGTAGCGTCCAAGAAAAAGATAGCAGTATCTATCCCGGCCGGCATCGACAACGGACAGAGCGTGCGCATCAGAGAGAAAGGCGAGCCGGGCGCAAACGGCGGACCGAGGGGAGACCTTCTCGTTGAGGTGGTTGTCTCAAGGCATCCGATCTTCCAGCGTCAGGATATGCACATATTCTCAACCGTGCCGATCTCATTTGCCCAGGCAGCGCTCGGCGCGGATGTGAAGATCAAGACCGTGGACGGCGATGTACTCTACTCTGTAAAACCAGGAACAAAGACCGACACGAAAGTGCGCTTAAAAGGCAAGGGGGTACCGTCGCTTCGCAATGCCCAGGTGCGCGGCGACCACTATGTGACCCTTATCATCCAGACACCGGAACACTTAAGTTCCGAGGCGAAAGAGGCGCTCCGCAAGTTCGATGAACTGACCGGAAATACCCTGAACCAGAACAAAGATGAAGGTACGAAGGGTACAAAAGGAAAAAAGAAAGGCTTTATGGATAAAATGAAAGAAGCCTTTGACGATTAATATGAACCCCGGAAAACCAACGTTTTCCGGGGCTTTTTATGCAAAGTTTTAAAACAACCTGACATGTGTCCCTCTTTGTCCCGGTGACAGTTGATAAGATACAACTATCACATAACGAGGAGGAACACAAAATGGAAGAAAACACAAACTTCATACCGGAAATTTATATCGGTGAAAATGGAAACTGGTTTATCAACAATTATGACACGGGAGTCAAAGCAAGAGGAGACGACGGTATCACGCCGCATATCGGCGCCAACGGAAACTGGTACATAGGTGATACAGATACGCAGGTGCCTGCAACCGGTCCGAAAGGCGATAAGGGTGACAGAGGAGAGACTGGTCCGGTGGGCCCTCAGGGCGCAACCGGAGCTACAGGACCGCAGGGCTTGACGGGACCTCAGGGGCTGACAGGTCCGCAGGGTCCGACGGGTGCTACAGGACCACAGGGAGCCACAGGTCCAAAAGGAGATACCGGCTCGGCTGGAGCTCAGGGACCAACCGGAGCCACAGGACCCAAAGGCGATCCCGGAACAGCCGGTCCGCAAGGTATAAAAGGAGACCCCGGAGTGGCTGGCCCACAAGGACCAAAAGGCGACAAGGGTGATACCGGCCCAGCTGGAGCACCGGGTCCGCAGGGAATCCAGGGACCAAAAGGCGATAAAGGAGATCAGGGTCCGGCCGGTCCGGTGAATATTGCGAATAACATTGAAACTACAGAGGAAGGATATGCGCTAGATGCCCGGCAGGGGAAGGTGCTGTCGGATATGGTGAATAGCAGACTATATATAGCAGATATTACAAGTTTGGAGTCGTGGCACAAGATAATAAAGTATTCAGACGGAACTGTGATACTCTATGGTGCAAAACAGTTCACAGGGATCGTATGTACGACGTTATCTGTTGGAAAGTATGTTACATCCAGCTTATATTTCTCGAAAGTGCCTGCGGGCATAACAATCAACAATCTTGTCACATCTCTTGGGAATGGTTCTATAGACGGACGAATCTATTTTAAGCGTACGACGATAAGCGGCGGCGAGGTAAGGTGTTCGTTTTATAGCGACACTTCGGCGTCCGGATTATCGATGAATGCGGCCATCGTTGCTTATGGTACATGGTCATGATTGACAAGGGGAACGGAGACAGCTATAATTGCACTATAAAGAATATTAAGAAAAGGTGAGTACAATGTTATTTGGGAAATTTTGCATTGATTACAGCTCCGCACAATTTGATACTTCAAAGCATTGTACGGAGCCTGATGAATACGAGAACGTTTAGATCAAGGTTTGTTCCGGCATGACAGTTTAGTCCGGAGCTTTGTTCTCGTATTCTTATCTTTATTTGATATTTGGGGCAGCAGACAGTGTTTTGTCTGCTGCCTTTTGCATATAGCTAGAGTTTTTTGCAGAGGGCGCACTGTCACCGTGTTTCCCCTCTGTTTTTTTTGTGTTGAGAAAGGAATTAGTGAAAATGAAAGAAGTACAAGATTTAACTACCGGAAGCGTACCCAAAAAAATGATTTTGTTTGCACTTCCTTTATTATTTGCCAATCTGCTGCAGTCTGTTTACAGCATAGCAGATATGGTTGTTGTTGGAAATATCGTAGGCGAAACAGGGCTTGCCGCGATCAGCAATGCATCTATGGTGAGTTTTATCATTAATTCTGTCTGCATTGGCATTACGATGGGCGGCACGGTTTTGACCGCTCAGTATAAAGGAGCGAATGACGAACAGGGACAGATTGAGACGGCTGGAACATTATTTGGAATATCCCTCATTGCCTCATTTATCATTACGGTCATAGGACTGTTCGTATATGCCCCCCTTTTTCAAGTGCTGAATGTTCCGGCGGCTTCCATGCAGGACGCCTGCGAATATATGAAGATCGTCTGCTGCGGTACGGTATTTGTATTTGGCTACAATGCGGTATGTTCCGTTATGAAAGGGCTGGGAGATTCCAAAAGCCCGCTTTATTTTGTTGCGACTGCGGCTGTTGTAAATATTGTGCTGGATTTTATATTAGTTGGTCCGTTCGGTATGGGAACAGCAGGCGCCGCTTGCGCAACTGTTTTTTCGCAGGGGGGTTCGCTTTTTGTCTCCATCGTTTACTTGAAAAAGAAAACAGCTGTCTTTGATTTTGAGTTAAACCGCTTTGTCGTAAGATGGGGTACACTGAGGGCTATTTTAAAGGTTGGGCTTCCTGCCGCTGTTCAAATGGCAGTTGTCAATGTCTCTTATCTTCTGATCACAGGGATGCTCAACAATTTCGGAGTATCCGTTGCCGCGGCGTCCGGCGTCGGCCTTAAGGTCAACACATTTGCGGGTATGCCATGCTGGGCTGTCGGGCAGGCGGTCACTGCTATGGCAGGGCAGAATATGGGCGCGGATGATATGGAGCGCGTGAGAAAGACAACAAAGACCGGGCTGTATTTGAATGTATGTATTACCTTGATGGCAGTTATCTTTGTGCAGCTGTCTGCAGAACAGATCATCATGCTGTTTGAACCGGAAAGTTCAGAAGTCATCAAAGGCGGTGTCCTGTATCTGAGAATATGCTGCGGTATTAACAGTTTGATCTACGCGGTCATGTACACGTTTGACTCCTTTGCGATCGGCATTGGCTCCGCGGGTACCGCTATGGTAAATGCACTTCTGGACGCGGCAGTTGTCCGGCTTCCTGTATGCTGGCTGCTGGCTTTTGCAGTTGATATCGGTTTTTCAGGAATATATATCGGTCAGGCAGTTTCTCCCATATTGCCCGCGGCCGTCGGATTATTATATTTTAAAAGTAACGTATGGGCAAAAAAGAAACTCATACGCCAATGCAGTTGATAGGTCTGCTTTTATTGTGGTCTGTCCGGGCACTGAAAGGAGAGAGGCCCTGCTCTCCCTTACTGCGCTACGAGCACGATACTGGAGCGCTCTCCCATGAGAAAGTGCCCGGAATCCAGAGGAGCGGGTGTTTCAAAGCAGGTGCGGTCCGTGTCTCCGGTATTGGCGGCAGTATGCCAGCGGAGATGGTCGGGAAGCTCCGGCAGGGTGATGGTCACAGACTCCCAGTATGCATTGACTGCAATGTAGATGATATCATCTGTTTTCCGCGCCTCGTCGTAGCCTGCATACATGATGCCGATGACTCTGGTGTCTGCGCCGTAGGAGGCATCCCACGGCGTCTCGCCGTGCAGGCTTACTTCCGGCAGTCCGTACCGGTTCGGGCGGCAGGTGCCACGGATGGACGCATGCCGGCGGCGGAAATGTATCATGAACCGGAAGAAGCGGAAGATATCCTGATTCTTCTCAAGCATCTCCCAGTTAAGCCAGGATATCTCGTTGTCCTGGCAGTATGGATTGTTGTTGCCGTACTGAGTATTGCAGAACTCATCCCCGGCAAGGAACATCGGTATGCCGCGGCTGCACATGAGCACAAGGCAGGCATTTTGGATCATCCGCCTGCGCAGCGCGTTCACCGCAGGATCGGAGGTCTCCCCTTCCGCGCCGCAGTTCCAGCTGCGGTTGTCATTGCTCCCGTCTGTGTTATCCCAGCCGTTGGCCTCATTATGCTTTGTGTTGTACGCATACAGATCATAGAGTGTAAATCCGTCGTGACAGGTGATGAAGTTGACGGAGGCATTCTTGCCCCGGATCTCCGGGTCATACAAGTCGGGGGAACCGATCATACGCTGGGCGGCCGCCCCTGCGCACCAGAGGCCTCCTTTTAAGAATTCCCGGAGGTCGTCCCGGTAGCGTCCGTTCCACTCAGACCACCGTTTGAGGTCGGAGAAGTCTCCGACCTGATACAGTCCTCCTGCGTCCCAGGCTTCGGCGATGAGCTTTGTGTTGCCGAGGATCGGGTCAAAGGCAAGCGCCTTGATGAGCGGCGGATGCTCCATCGGGGAGCCGTCCTCATTTCGCCCGAGGATGGAGGCAAGGTCGAAACGAAAGCCGTCGATGCGGTAAGTTTCCACCCAGTAGCGGAGACAGTCCACGATCATCCGCTGGACGATAGGGTGATTGCAGTTCATTGTGTTGCCGCAGCCGCTGAAATTATAATAATAGCCTTCCGGCGTGAGCATGTAGTAGATGTTGTTGTCAAATCCTTTGAAAGAGAAGACCGGCCCTTTTTCATCTCCCTCGGCTGTGTGGTTGAACACGACGTCCAGGATGATCTCCATGCCGTTGTCGTGCAGCGCCTTGACGAGCTGTTTCAGCTCAAGTCCTTCCCGGTTGTACTCCACGGCGGATGTGTAGCTTGTGTTCGGCGCGAAAAAGCTGACCGTGCTGTATCCCCAGTAATTGAGCAGCTCTTTTCCATCTACAGTGCGCCGGTCCATCAGCTCGTCAAATTCAAAGATAGGCATTAATTCTATGGCGTTCACGCCGAGTGTTTTGAGATATGGGATTTTTTCTATGATACCTTTAAAGGTACCGGGGGCGGTCACATCCTGGGCCATTTTTGTAAATCCGCGGACGTGCATTTCATAGATGATGAGTTCATCAAATGGTATCTGAGACGGGGATTCTGCGCCCCAGTAAAAATTATTTCTGACGACCCTGGCACGGTATCCGTCCGAACTCGCCTTTTTACCCCACGTGCTCTGGCCGGTGACGGCTTTGGCGTACGGGTCGATGAGAATATTGTCTTTGCTGAAAAGCAGGCCTTTCTCCGGGTCATACGGCCCGTCAAGCCGGAACGCATATTCAAATTTTTCCACATCAAGGCCGAAGATAAAGATGGAGAACACGTGGCCGATGCGGTAACAGTCCGGTACGGGAATGACGGCGTAAGGCTGCGTCTCCGTGCGGTGGTACAGCAGTATCTCGCACGATACCGCTCCCTGGGAATGTACGGTGAAGATTACGCCGTTGGGCATTGCCCAGGCGCCGTTGTGGTCATAAAAGCCGGGGCGTATTTTAAAGCCGTTGACGGTGTCAAGCGGCTTCAGATGATGATAGGCCGGTGCCAGGGGTGTATCCAGTTCAAGTGTGTCATAGTCTAGATCTGTCATGCAGATGCCTCCTTCTATGGGTGTGGTGGGCAGTTACAGATGCTGATAGTAGAAGACCGCAAGCTGTGTCCGGTCTCTCAGGTCCAGTTTATCCAGTATGTTGCTCAGATAATTACGGACAGTTCCTTCACTCAGAAACATTTTTTCGGCGATCTCCTTGTTGCTGAAGCCGTCCGCGACGAGGGTGATGAGCGTATATTCTTTTTCGCCGATATCGCAGGACGCATAGTCAAATCCACTTTTTTTCTGCAGCAGATCCGGGATCTTGGATATGATCTCTGTCCCGAATACGGTCTGTCCTGTGTGTACGGCTTTGACTGCGGGGATGATACTGTTGTAATCCTGTTTGAGCAGATAGCCCTTTACGCCGCATTTTAAAGCCTTCACGATATATTCATCGTCTGAGAATGTAGTCAGAAGAAGAATACGGGCGTCCGGGTAATCGGAGAGGATCATGCGGGACGCGTCAAGTCCGTTCAGTTTTTTCATGCGGATATCCATGAGCAGTACGTCCGGCTTCAGTTCGCCGTAAAGCCGCACTGCGTCCTCCCCGTCCTCTCCGGTACCCGCCACATGGAGGGTGTCATCAGATTCCAGTATCGTTTTCAGAGCATTGGAGACGAGTATGTCATCATCTACAACGAGTATATTCATAGTCAGTTAATCCTCCCTTTTTGGTATTGTAATAAAGATGCGGAAGCCTTTTTCGGTCTGCAGCTGCATCGTACCGCGCAGTGTTTCCACCCGGTCTTTCATATTAGTGAGGCCAAGGCCGCTTCCGCGGCTCTTTACGGTTCCGTTGTCCTCGATCACAAGCTGGTACAGCCCGGGGTGTTCCCGGACGATAATGTGAACGTCAGTCGCGTTGCTGTGGCGTATGATGTTATTCAGCGCCTCTTTTACGATCGTGATAAAGCTGTATTTGATGCCTCTTGGCACGTCATAGCCCATATCATAGTCCAGATGGATCGGACAGAAGGTGAAGGTGTCGGTAAGACCTGTGAGCGCTTCTTTTAAGTTTATGGATTCATCGTGCAGGTCATGTACGCTTTCACGGACATTTGTCATGGCAGTGTTGAGCGTCTCTTCCAGTTGTATCAGGGAAGACTCTAAAGCAGGCTCTTTGTTCACCGTCCGTATAGCGCCTGTCATCAGGATAGAGCGGGTGAGCATATGTCCCACATTGTCATGTATTTCCCGGGCGATGCGGTTGCGTTCTTTTAAAGTAGCGGTGTACACCTCATAATCCTGGTTTTCAAGGAGCGCGTGGTTCTTTTCCTTCAGCAGCAGATTCCGTTCCGTGCTGTCGTCCCGTGTCTGTTTAAACCGTTGTTCCAGCTGTTCATACCGGTCTGTCTGGAAACAGAGGAGCAGCGATATGCCGCAGCCGAACGCGAGAAGGAGAAACAGCGGCCAGGAGAGCGGCAGGATCCTGCAAAGAGCAGTAACACAGACTGCGGCCAGACCGATATAGTTATCGTACCAGAGACAGGTGTAAAGGACCGCCGGAAGGAAGTACAGAAGAACAGGGAAAAAGACAGCCAGCAAAATATAGAAGGCAGAAGACAGAAAGTGGAACTTTCGTGAATCGACAAAATAGTTGGCAGAGATATAGATGACGGCAGTCAGAAAAGATATGATAAAAGCGGTATCTATGTGCATCAGTAATATAGTTGTAAAGCTGAATATGAGAAGGACGAGCTGGTCAAGTATTCGTTTCATAGAGTTCTCCTTATCTTGTGACAAATGTCATTTTAAGCGCTGACACGTGACACTTACATTATAAAGCGGCGGAAGGTATACTACAAGTAGAAAAGGAGAAGGAGGGCATTTAAACATGATCACGATACAAAATCTGGTAAAAAGGTACGGCAGCCTGCTGGCGCTGGACCATTTAAACCTTGAGATACACGAAGGAGAGATATTTGGACTGCTCGGTCCGAACGGTTCCGGGAAGACGACGGCGATCAACTGTCTGCTGGCGCTTTTGAAATATGACAAGGGGACGATCACGGTCATGGGAAAAGAGATGAGGCCGGACAGTTACAGCGTCAAAAAAGAAATCGGTGTAGTCATGCAGAATGTGGCGGTATTTGAGCAGATGAGCGTGCGAGAGAATATTGATTACTTCTGCGGCCTGTATGTGCGGGATAAAGGAAAACGCCGGGAACTGGTCGATGAGGCGATCCGTTTTGTCGGACTGGAAGATTATACGAAGATGCGGCCGAAGAAATTATCAGGCGGACTTCTGAGGCGGCTGAACATCGCCTGTGGAATCGTCCATAAACCGAAGCTTATCATCATGGATGAGCCTACCGTGGCGGTCGATCCGCAGAGCCGGAATAAAATACTGGAAGGGATCATGGAGCTGAACAGGCAGGGCTCGACGATCATCTATACATCACATTATATGGAAGAGGTGGAACAGATCTGCTCCAGAATAGCCATCATTGACCACGGGCGTGTGCTGGCCACAGGGACAAAGGAAGAGTTAAAGAGCATGATCAAGACAGGCGAGACGATCACGATACAGGCAGCAGCTCTGGAAGAGAAGCATCTGGCACAGATAAAGGAGCTTCCGCATGTATTTGACGTGTCTTACGATGAGCAGACGTTAAAGATCAGGCTGAGCGGAGCGAAACATAATCTTGTGAGAGTGTTGCATTATATGGAAGAACAGGACATTTCATTTGGCAGGGTATTTTCAGAGCTGCCTACACTGAACGACGTATTTCTGGAGATCACCGGGACTGAGCTGAGGGATTAGGAGGGAAGAGTATGCTGCATCTGATTAAATACAGATTTTTACAGACGGTCCGGGAACGGAGCGTTATGTTCTGGGCACTTGCGTTTCCTATCATTCTCGGTATATTCTTTTTTGTTTCTTTTGGAAACAGTATGACAGGGGAAGAGATGGAGACGATCCGCGTAGCTGTAGTTGAGCGCGATGTGGAATCCGATCAGGGAAGTGCGTTCCGTGCCTTTCTGGATGAGATGGACGGTGAGACACTTAAGATCGTAAAGACGGATGAAAAGAAAGCGCTGAAAGACTTAAAAAGCGATGAGATCACCGGAATCTATTACATTGACACTGAACCGTCGCTCACGGTTGCAAAGTCGGACATAAATACGAGCATTTTAAAGTCGCTTCTGGACAGCTACAATAAGAATGCCAACATGCTTATGAAGATCGCCCGGGAACATCCCGATCGGCTGATGCAGGCGGTAGAAGCGCTGGACGGATGGCAGACAATGACGGAGGAGATAAGTCTCGGCGGCAAGACGATGGATCCGAATGTCTCGTATTTCTTTGCGCTTATTGCCTATGCATGTCTGTCGGGTGCATTTCTCGGCGTGCAGGCAAGTCTTGACGGGCAGGCCAATCTGTCGGCCCTCGGGGCGAGAAGAAGCGTGACGCCGACCCATAAACTATGGCTTGTGCTCACGGATATGTCCGTACTGTTTTTTATACAGTTTATCAATATTGTAATATTGACGCTTGTCGTCAGGTTTGGATTTGGTATTGAGCTTGGCGGGAATATAGCACAGATCCTGCTCGTAGACTTACTCGGCAGCATGATCGGGGTGTCGATGGGTATTATGCTCGGATGTGTGAGCAGGATGAGCGAGGGCATCAAGATGGGGCTGACAGTTATGATGACGCTGCTTCCGGGATTTCTTGCGGGCCTGATGTTCGGCAACATGAAAAATATAATAGAGCAGAACTGCCCGATCATCAACCGGATCAACCCGGCGGCGGTATTAAGTGATACGTTTTACTGTATGGGTGTGTTCAACGATACGGAGAGATTTACAAGAAATCTGCTTATTCTTGCGCTTATGAGCGTACTTTTCATAGGGATCGCGTTTATGTCAGTGAGGAGGGAACGTTATGACAGTATTTAGAGGATTTATGATCATGGTTAAGCGCAACCTCGGCATGATGTTTATGTATCTGGTTATATTTATCACGATTGCCGTTATGGTCCAGACCATGACAAAGGGGAAGGGGATGGAGCACTTTGAGGAGGAGAGGCTGAAGGTTGCGGTTATCGACCGGGACCACGGGGAACTGGCCAGAGGGCTTACGGAGTACCTCGGAGAGAGGCACGATCTCGTGAAAGTGAAAGATGACAAGAATGTGATCCAGGAAAAGCTCTTCTACAGAGACATCTATTATGTCGTGACGATACCTGAGCATTTTGAGCGGGTCTGCCTGGAGGAAGGAGAAAAACTTCAGACGACAAAGCTTCCAGATACGACGAGCGCGTTTTACGTTGACCAGCAGATCTCTACATTCCTCAACTCCGTAAAGGTACTGACAAGTGCCGGTTACAGTATAGACGAGGCTGTCAGTGACGCCGCGGAAGCAGGGAAAACGGAGTCTGATGTCAAACTGATCGACAAGAACGGGAACGGCGGATTCGCCATGCCGCATTCATTTCTGTTCCAGTATATGCCATATATCATACTTGCCGTCCTTTGCTATACGATCGGTTACATTATGATGGCGTTCCGCAAGAAGGATGTGCGGCAGCGGATGCTCTGCTCATCCATATCAGGCAGAAGACAGAATATGCAGATGGTGGCCGGTTTTGTCGTGATCGGCGCAGGATTCTGGGGGATCTGCATGCTGCTGCCGCTGGTCATGTACCCGGGTCAGTTTCTGAACGATCCGAACAATATCTACTATATGATAAATTCCTTCCTCTGCGTGCTCGTCGGGCTGTCCATCGCGTTTACGATCGGAGTGGTCGTGCAGGAGATTGCGGCGCTGAACGGGATCATCAATGTGATAACCCTTGGAATGTGCTTCACCTGCGGCGTGTTTGTAAGTCTGGACGTCCTTGGGAAAGGTGTTAGGATGTTCGCGCAGTTCCTTCCGCTCTACTGGTACGAGAAAGTCATCGGCGTGCTGTCGGTGAATACAGAGTTTACAAAGGCACAGTCAGAGGTCATTTATAAAGGATTCGGCATCCAGCTGCTGTTTGCTGCGGCTATCCTCTGCGTAGGACTCGTCCTAAGCAAAAGCAAAGAACAAGAGTAAGGGACACGTCAAATTTAATTGGGGACGGGGGAAATTTAAATTTCCCCCGTCCCCAATTAAATTTGCCCTGTCCCCTATGGTAGAATTCTTTTTGTTATGATACAATCGTCTTTAGGTGACATTTGATAAAGGAGGTATAAAAAATGCATAGTTTTGTTCAATATACGCCGACGGAAATTGTGTTCGGCAAAGATGCGGAGCGGGAGACAGGAAGACTGGTGAAGAAATATGGCGCGGCGCGTGTGCTGATCGTGTACGGCGGGGGCAGTGTCGTGAAAAGCGGGCTTCTGGATACGATAAAGAAGGAATTGGATGCGGAAGGTATTCAGTATGACGAGCTGGGAGGAGTGCAGCCGAACCCGCGTGTCAGTCTGGCGCGCGAGGGTGTCAGGAAGGCGGCCGGCCTCGGGGCGGATCTGATTCTGGCCGTGGGAGGCGGAAGTGTGATCGACACCGCCAAGGCCGTTGCCATCGGAGCGGCCAATCCGGAGACGGATATATGGGAATTCTGGGAAGGAAGGCAGACGGTGGAGCGGTCCATGCCGGTCGGAGCCGTGCTGACGATATCGGCAGCAGGAAGTGAGATGAGCGATTCTTCCGTTCTGACGAACGAAGAGACCGGAAGAAAATGCGGGGTGAGTTCAGACTTGAACCGGCCGAAGTTTGCCGTCATGAATCCGGAGCTTACATATACACTGCCCAAGTATCAGCTTGCATGTGGTATCGTAGATATCTATATGCATACGCTGGAGCGGTATTTCACTCCGGTGCCTGGCAACCGTATGACGGATGAGATCGCGGAAGGACTTCTGCGGACGGTGATCGAGTACGGGCGGAAAGCTTACGCGGACCAGACGGATTATGATGCCATGAGTGAGATCATGTGGTGCGGAAGTCTGTCACACAACGGCATCACAGGACTGGGCCGCCCGAGAGATTTTGCGAACCATAAGCTGGGACACGAACTGAGCGCCATGTTTGATGAGACGCACGGAGCCACACTGTCCGCAGTATGGGGAAGCTGGGCGCGGTATGTGTACAGGCTGGATGTGCCAAGATTTGCCCACTACGGGTATGCGGTGTGGGGCATAGAAAATAAAGATGAGAAGGAGGCTGCGCTTGCGGCAATAGAGAAGACGGAAGAGTTCTTTCGCTCCCTCCATGTCGCGACATGTATCGGGGAGCTTAAAACAGGCGTCCTCCCGGACGAGACGCTCCGGAAGCTTTCACAGAACGCGACAAAAGGGGATACGATAAGGCTTGGAAGCTTCAAAGAGCTGACTGCGCACGATGCGTATGAAATATATAAAGAAGCAAACCACGGATAATCTGAATATAAATTGGAAGAGTTTTTACAGAAATGTCTTCGCGCTCGTTATTCCCATGGCGATACAGAATCTGATAAACGTAGGTGTCACTGCGGCGGACGTTATCATGCTTGGGAAGGTAGGGGAAAAGGTGCTCTCAGGAGCCTCCCTTGCGGGGCAGATACAGTTTATCATGACGCTGCTGTTCATGGGGATCACGTCGGGGGCTACCGTCCTGACCGCCCAGTATTGGGGGAAAAAGGATACGAGGACCATCGAGAAAGTATTGGGAATGGGGCTCTCTGCCGGAATCGTGACGGCAGTCCTGTTTGCCGCCGCCGCGCTGTTCATCCCGGAGCAGCTGATGCACATATACAGCTCGGACCCGGAAGTCATAGCGGAAGGAGTAAAATATCTGAGGATCGTAGGAAGCTCTTACTTGTTCATGGCAGTGACCCAGGTGTACCTGAATATTATGCGCAGCATAGAACGGGTGCTTATCGCCACCTTCGTGTACTCCATATCACTGCTTGTCAATATCGCGGTAAACGCTCTGCTCATATTCGGACTGATGGGCTTCCCGGCCATGGGCATACGGGGAGCCGCTGTCGGGACATTGATCGCGCGTATCACAGAGATGTTCATAGTGCTGCTCTATGCGTTTGTACACAATAAGCTTGTGAGAATACGCTTCCGGGATCTGATAAGAATAGACAAAGTTCTGTTCCGGGATTATATGACTTACGCGATGCCGGTCGTATTAAACGAAGTGATGTGGGGGCTTGGCAGTTCGGCCAATACTGCCATTATCGGTCACCTCGGAAGCGCGGCGGTGGCGGCAAATTCCGTGGCGCAGGTCGCGCGGCAGCTGGCAACGGTGGTCGTGTTCGGCATAGCCCATGCAGCAGCCATCTACCTTGGAAAGACGATCGGTGAGCGGAAGCTGGAATACGCGAAAGCGTATGCGAAACGGTTTATCTGGCTGAGCGTCATTATCGGTGCGGCCGGAGGAGCTGTCATCCTCATTGCAGCCCCGCTCGCCAATGCGAGTCTTGCGCTGACAGGACAGGCGAAAGGTTATCTTACGTTTATGTTCTTCGTCATGTCATATTTTACAGTGGCCCAGTCACTGAACGGCACAATGGTCATAGGTATCTTCCGTTCCGGCGGTGATACGAAATTCGGACTTATCATGGATGTCTCCACAATGTGGGGGTGCTCCATCATCATAGGAGCAGTGGCGGCGTTTGTATTCCACGCCAGCGTGCCTGTCGTCTATGTGATCCTCATGAGCGACGAGCTCATAAAGATTCCGCTGACATTAAAGAGGTACGTAAGTTATAAGTGGCTGAAAGATGTCACTAGAGAAAAAGAAGAATTGAGAGGAGCTTAATGAAATGATTATCTTAAGCAAAGAGGAGATAGAAAAGCTTGCAGATCCGGATAAGATGATGGATCAGATCGAGGAGGCATACCGCATTTTCGGCTCCGGGGAGTATTATATGCCGCCCCGGCCGTCGGTAGAGCACGACAATAAGACGCTTATGTATATGCCCTGTTATACAAAAGAGATCATCGGTACAAAGATGCTGACGATCTTTCCGGATAATGCCAGGCTCGGCCTTCCGTCTATCGACGGCATCATACTGCTGAACAATGCAGTGACAGGCGCGCCCGAGGCAGTGCTGGACGGTCAGTCGGTCACTGCGTGGAGGACCGGTGCAGTAGGCGGCGTAGGCATACGGCACCTGTCCCGAAAAGACTGCCATACAGCCGGAATCATCGGCGCAGGGGTGCAGGGCTTCCACCAGGCTGTTTACGCATGTGCCGCGCGGGACATTCATACAGTATACGTATTTAACCACAGTGACCGCGATCTGACGGAATATATGGACAGATTGGAAAAAGCTATTGATAACCCGGGCACAAAGGTAGTACAATGTAAGACAGTAGAAGAGCTTGCAGCCAAGAGCGAAATAATCTGTACGACTACACCTTCTGCTGAACCGGTGCTGCCCAACGACAGAGAACTGCTGCGGGGCAAGTGTATCATAGCCATCGGTTCCTATACGCCCAAGATGCGGGAAATTCCGGATGCAGTCTGGGACCTTGTGGATAAGGTATACATAGAGCTCCCTTACGCATGTGAAGAGTGCGGGGATTTGAGCCAGCCGATCGAGGAAGGACGCCTGACAAAAGACCGGATCGTGCTGATGAGCGATTATCTTGCATCAGAGGCAGAGGAAGCTGCAGATACGGAAAAGACCACATATTTTAAATCAGTGGGAATGGGGCTTTTCGACGTATGTATAGCACAAAAAATATTAGAAGAAGCAAAGGAGAGGTAAATTATGAAAGTAGTAGCAACAGAAAAGGCACCAAAAGCATTAGGACCATATTCACAGGGGTATGTACATAACGGAATGTTCTACTCCGCAGGACAGATCGGTATCAACCCGGAAGTAGACAATGTGGAAGCAGCGACGATCGAAGGCCAGACAGAGCAGGTGTGCAAAAATGTCGGCGAAGTGTTAAAAGCAGCCGGAACAGATTTTGACCATGTGATCAAGACAACATGTTTCCTTGCCGACATGGGAGATTTTGCGGCATTCAATGAAGTATACGCAAAATACTTCACATCCAAACCGGCAAGGAGCTGTGTGGCAGTAAAGACTCTTCCGAAAAATGTGCTCTGTGAAGTAGAAGTGATTGCAGTAGTTGAATAGATACAGTTAAGCATAAAAGGGGACTGACCCCGGAAAGGTCTGTCCCCATTATCATGTGCGGATGGGGTTTTACGAATGGGGTCAGACCCCTTTCGCAGGAGGGGTCTGACCCCAAATCAAATATGGAAAGAAGGAAATATATTATGGCAGAACAACAAAACGGCTGTGCGCCGTCAGACTGTGCCGGCTGCGCGCATGCAGATTCCTGCAGCAGCAAACCGCAGGATCTAAGCGCGCCGGCAAATCCATTTTCACACGTTAAGAAGGTCATCGCCGTAGTGAGCGGCAAGGGAGGTGTGGGGAAGTCCATGGTGACTGCCTCTCTGGCAAGGATGATGAGAGAGCAGGGCTTCTCAGTGGGGATCCTGGACGCGGATATCACCGGCCCGTCGATCCCAAAGATGTACGGATTACACGAGAGTGCCAAGGGAAGTGATGAAGGTATGTTTCCGTGCGAAGCAAAAGACGGCACGAGGATCATGTCCGTCAATCTCCTGCTGGAAAATGAATCTGATCCGGTTATATGGAGAGGCCCCGTCATCGCAGGTGTTGTGACGCAGTTCTGGTCTGACGTCATGTGGGGAGAACTGGATTATCTCTTCGTAGATATGCCGCCGGGAACAGGCGATGTGCCGCTCACGGTATTTCAGTCACTGCCGGTGAACGGGGTGGTGATCGTCACGTCACCGCAGGATCTGGTGCAGATGATCGTGAAGAAGGCTTATAACATGGCGCGCCAGATGAACATTCCGGTACTTGGGATCGTTGAGAATTACAGTTATCTGACCTGCCCGGACTGTGGAAAGAAAATCTCCGTGTTCGGCGAGAGCCATATTGATGAGATAGCGGCGGAGCTTGACATTCCGGTGCTCGGCAAGATGCCTGTAGACGCAGAACTTGCCGGGGCAGTGGAAAATGAGAAATTTGCCGAAGTGAGCAACGAATATCTGAGCGCTGCGGTAAATAAGATCTGATCCGGTGTCAAAGCGGCTGGATCACCAGTGCCCGCGGCAGAAAAGACGCTCTGTTACAGCCACAAATATGGTGGTCGCGGTATTGGCGCCGACGATCGTATACAGCAGTCTTCTGGAATCCGGCGCGGATCTACGGAGCATGCAGTACTCAACAGGCAGTTCCGCGGCAATGGTGAGCAGCAGATAGAATGCTCCCACCGTATAAAAAGGCAGAGACTCCGCGTACATCGAAACGGAATGCCAGGGATGTCCCGGAATATGAAACACGGGATCAAAAGAAGCCCCTATATAGGGAAGGCTGAAAGAAATGAGGTTGCCCAGAAGCATGACAAGGAAAACCTTCAGAGGGCGATGTATGCGGCAGATCCAGTTGACGGCCAGAGTCTCGACGGCAAGCGTGACTGCCGCCACATAAGGGAGGACATCGTAAGGGCGCGTCGTGGATATCCAATACCAGGAGGAGTCAGCGTATGAAGTTGAGCGAAGGAAAAAGGTTAAGCCAAGCACGATTATGGGAATGAAGCGTCTTTTTGTCATAACAGCGGCCTCCTTAAAAGTTAGTATTATAATACCATATAAAAAATCAGAGGGACGAAAGAAAACCTTATCTTTTTCTTAGTAATTACCGCGGTTTCGTTTCATGCGGACAAATATTGTGAGTTATATACAATTGACTTGTGGGAACATATGTTCTATAATAAAAATACAGAACATAGACGCGCATCCTATTTTACCCCCGGACGGCAGGAGAGGTCCATGTCTCTGCCGCCGGGGGTAATGTCTTTTGTAATAACATTGGGAAATGAAATTGACGTTGATTCTTCCTGTATGCTATGCTGTCACATAGAGGTGTAAGGTCTATGTATAATGAAGAAAGAAAAAAAGAGTATTTGGAGTATAAGAAGCAGGATTACCTGAGGCATTTGTTCCAGGATTCGGGAGCATATGAGGAAGAGCTCGGTCAAGATCTGTGTGAGATGGGGACGTCAGAGCTGCTTCACTTCCTCATCCGGTATGACGGTTACCGGACGTTTGAAGACAAGAGGCGGCAGCTTTCCAATTACGTGGAATGGTGCGTAATAAAGGGATATGCGGCGTTTAACTGGATCTCTGTCAAGGTTGTGCCGAACAGGGAACTGAAGGATATTTTTCTGGCGGCCAAGGAGGAGTTCTATATATCAGCAGAGTTGTACACACAATATTTAGAGCGCCTGCTCGATTCCGGCTACGGAGTGTATATTGCGTCCGTATTTGCCAGTATTTATGAAGGAATCTCAGGAAAAGGATTCTATAACCTTGTCAATCTCAGGAGCAGCCATATCGGAAGGCAGGGCGGGCTCACCCAGCTGCCGGACGGCACAGAGAGAATCTTATCACCGGAACTTGCCGGAATGCTTCTTGCCACAGCAGAAGTGAAGAAAATCAGGAATGAAAAAACAGTCCATTACGTCTCTTCGCTTTATCCGGACTCGGTCTGGAAGATACGGAACAACGAGACTGTATCCTACTCCAAAGTACAGAGGAAGTTTGTATATCTTTTAGAAGAAATGAAGAAGATCCTTGGGGAAAAGCGGATCTCAAAAACTTCAATTGAGCGCAGCGGATATTTCAACAGAATTTATTACGAGGTTCTTGCGGACGGCACAGATATCCGCAGTCTGAAGCTGGGTACGGATAAGGAAGGGGTCAGGGAGAATCAGTCTTACGGCAGATACTTTGAAGACTCAGGATGGAATATGGATATGAGAAAATTTATCCGTTCCTTCCAGTCATATTTAAACCAGATATAGAACCGCGCTCTTTTCATTGTGGAGGATGGTATGTATAAGGTCGTTTCATCAAAGACATTTGTCGATATGGTAGGTCAATGCAGGCCTTTGTGCATTGCAGATATGGAAATAGATACAGGGGACGCAGAGCTGATAAACAGGCGGCGCCTGCTGGAGATCGTGCGGACAAGTACGGAGATAAGATGCTATCAGGATGATCTGCTGGAACGATATGATATATATTACAGGGAAGACCGCGATGCCAGGCTGGCAAGAGTGCTGATGGAGGCCGGATAAGAAAGCGGGCGGCAGAATGATAAAACGGCGGCTTAGAAGCGAAAGCCGCCGTTTTGCAGGCATGAGACAATATGCCTGTCTATAATTCATTAATGGTTTCTGTTACGGAGATGTTCCTTATCCGTTTTGCCGGGGCATAAATTGCAGCAAAAGCTGCAAGAAAGACAAACAAAAGTATCATGAGCAGAAGTGTGACTGGCACATTCCATACAGCGTAGCTGAAATGAGCGGCAATGAGAGTGTCATACAGCAGTTTACTGAGCAGCAGACCGGCTGTACATCCGACAATACAGCCGGACAGGGCATAAGTAAGCGCTTCGGCAGCTATCATTTTTGTGATCTGGCGCTCATCCATTCCAACGGCCCGCATCGCTCCGTATTGCTTTATTCTCGCAGACACACTCATAGAAATGCTGTTGATGATATTCAGGACCGTGACCAGTGCGATGATCGCCAGAAAACCATAGACACAGAAGACAAATGCCATATATGTGCCTGTCGTGCGCTCACTGCGCCTGTCGCTGAATGTGTAACCGCTGCCCGCCGCCTGCCGGATCGCTTCCACATCTTTATTGGTTGCATCGTTTGTTGTCTGTATCATAACAAGCGAATAATCCGATACTCCGGTAAGCCGTATATAAGTATCTCCGGAAGTGATGATCGTTATTTTCCCGTTTGTAGTGCCGTCGCTGTTAAAAGGATCATAGTTTAAGAAACCGGCGATCTCCAGCTGTTCACCGCCTGTCTGTATCTTATCGCCAATTTTCAGGGGACTGTCTTTATCCCAGGTGGCAAGTACATAATTGCTGTTTCCGTACACTTTAGAAATATCACTGCCCTTTTTCAGCACATCATCTTTTGTAAGGCAATCCAGATCAAAATCATCATAAGAAATAATATCGATCTTATTGGAACGTATCTTACCGTTATTTATTTTTGCCGGAACATCAAAGCTGCTTCTTCGGCCATATACTTGTTTTACACCTTCCATACCTTTAAATCTGCCTATAAGTCTGCTGTCTATCAAGCGTGAACTGCTCTCACTTGATATATTGATATCAGAAGTGGCGGAGGACTGGGGCATAAGGTATCCGATAAAATCTATCAGAACGGAGAAACATAAAAAGAGAATAATGCTGAGAGCAAAGGAGCCTGTCATAAGTATGAGGTTTTTCTTTGCCGATACTGCGTGGTGGACGCCAAGGGCCGTCTCGATCCTTCCAACACGTGTATTGACTGCATTGCGTACATTTCCCGTACTTTCTGTATTTCCTGAAACTGCTGCGGCAGGAGATACTTTTGCCGCCCGTTTTGCCGGGGATCTTGCAGCGATCAATACCGTAACAATGCCCACGGCAATTCCGCCGGCAATGCCGGTTATGCTGATGCCAAAGAGAGGGATATGGGAAAATTCCCCGCCCACAAGGAGCCGCAGCGCGGCACACAATCCCCATGTGGTTACCATTCCCAGTACAACGCCTGCGGGAACCGCGATCTTGCACCAGTTAAGCGCTTCCAGCCTTACAAAACGTACAATTTGCCGCTTGCTCATTCCGATACAGCGCATCATTCCAAAAAAGTTGGTCCTTTGGGCTACATTGGTGTTTATACTGCTTGAGATCATCAGAACACCCGCCGTCAGGATGAGCACGAATAATACCGCGGCTATGAGATAGAGAGACTGTCCCATTGCGCTGCCGGCCAAGTCATGAAGCGAAAGATTATCATGTTTGTCCATCAGTCTTGTCTGTTCCATTCTAACGCCCATCTCTGCCATACTGAAAACAGCTGTTACCAAAAATACGGCGAAGATGATACATAACAATGTCATCCGGTTTTGCCGTCTGTGCACTTTGGCAGAAATCGGGATCAGGCTGAGATAGCTTTTCATTCGCGGCACCTCCCAAGGTCGGTCAGTACACCGTCGTATACCTGCAGTATCCGGTCGGCTGTCTGCGCAATACTCCGGCTGTGAGTGATCATTATGATCGTCTGTTCATAATTCTTTGCCGCTTCTTTTAGCAGCGCAATTACTTCGCGGCTGTTTTGACTGTCCAGATTCCCCGTCGGCTCGTCTGCGAGGATAAGCGCCGGCCTTGTGATGAGCGCGCGGCCTATCGCCACACGCTGCTGCTGTCCGCCGGATAATTGGCTGGGCAGATGGTGGCGCCGTTCTTTCAGATTTAATACCGAGAGTAATTCTTCCAGCTGTTTTTTACGAGGTTTCTGATAATCAAGCAACAGAGGAAATACGATGTTCTGCTCGACAGAGAGCTCCGGTATCAGGTTAAAGTTTTGAAAAATAAATCCAATATTTCTGCGCCGGAAGACTGTCAAGCTGCTTTCTTTCATTGCAAAAGTATCTTTGCTGTCAATAAATATCCTGCCGTGGGTTGGGGTATCGAGCGCACCTATCATATTCAAAAGTGTACTTTTCCCAGAGCCGGACTCGCCGACGACGGCAACAAATTCCCCTTTTGAAACAGAGAAGGTAACGTTTTTTAACGCGTGGACAGCGGCCTCACCGCTGCCGTAAGTTTTGGAGATCGATCTAACTTCTAACAGATCCATAAATAAGCACCTCTTTCTTTGTTGGTATAGAAAGATTATCACGCCCACACTACTGTAAGATGACATACAGCCTACAATTTTGTAGGAATTAAAAAACTGACGGTAAAAGTCGTTCCGGCGCCAAGTTCACTGTCAACTTCTATCGTCCCTCCATGTGCTTCAATGACAGCCTTTGCAAGTGAAAGTCCAAGTCCAAGGCCCTGTCTGTCTTTTGAAAAACGGCTGCGGTAAAATCTTTTGAAAATATAGTATAGATCCTCCGGGTGGATACCGCTTCCGTTATCTTTAACCGTGATCTGTACAGCGGAAGCAAACTGCTTCCATTCGATCGAGACAGTATCACCTTGTTCCGTATGGTCAAAGGCATTTTTGACAATGTTGCTGAGCGCTTCAAGCATCCAGCTGCGGTCACACGACAGCATGACTGTATCATCGCCGCAAAGACAGAAGTTTTTCCCCTCCTGTCCGGCACGATACAAAAAGTGTCTTTCTATGCTTCCCATCATTTCCGACATATTTTCATCCGTTTTTTCTATCACGATCGTCCCCGCGTCAAGCTTCGTTATTTTCAGGAGGTTCTGCACGAGTATTTCAATACGGTCCAGTTCCTGTTCGGAAAGGACAGTAAATTCCCTCACAGCCGGCAGATCCTTTGCTTCTTCCTGCATAATTCCATTATAAACACTGAGAGCGGCAAGGGGAGTTTTTAGCTGGTGGGAGATATCCGATATGGTGTCTTTTAAAAACTTTTTAGCCTTTTCCTCGTTTTCGGCGTGAGCGTTCAAAATGGAGACTAAAGAATTCACTTCATGGAACAGCCTGTATAGTTCGCCTTCATCGTCACACTCGATGCGCGCGTTTTGATTTCCTGAAATATATTCTTTGATCTGCTCTACAGCATTTTCCATAATACTGTTCTGTTCCTTAAAATACAGATACGTAACTGCCAATATAAGGATCCCTGCGCACAGAAAAGACGCCAGTACATATAACGCTGCATGTTCCGGGTTCAGTCTTATAAAGACAATAGAGAGCAGGGAAGACAGAATTATGGACAGTATTACAAGGCAGAAGAGTAGTTTGACCTTTCTATTTACGAGTATTTTCATAGCGCACCTCGATCAGCAGCATTCCATTTATATCCCATACCCCGTACCGTCAGTATTTTCTGCGGCTGTCCGGGGGTGTCTTCGATTTTTGTGCGAAGTCTCCGGATATATACAGTAAGGGTGCTGCTGTCTATATATTTTTCGTCACAATCCCAGAGCTTACTCAGTATCTGTTCCGGGGAGAGAACAATGTCCGGGTTTTCCATAAATAAACAGAGTAATTTATACTCGCTTGCAGTTAAGTCAAGTTGTGATTCATTCTTATAGACTTCTCCCTTCAGAAGCTTTACTTTGATACCGTTAGAATTCAGTTCTGTAGTAGTCTCATTAAAATTATCACTTCTGCGGAGGAGGGCATTTATCCGGGAGAGAAGTATAGCTAACTTAAAAGGCTTAGTGATGTAATCGTCGCCGCCGATATCAAGCCCCATTATAATATCCGTTTCTTCATCTGCCGCCGTCAGGAATATGATGGGGACTTTCGATGTTCTGCGGATTATTTTACATAGTTCATAACCAGAGCCGTCGGGGAGCGACACATCTAAGATAACTAGATCATAGTCCTCATTTCCCCACAGATTCTGCGCCTCAAGGCTCGTACGGGCAATATCTGTTTCGTATCCCTGCTTTTTGAGGGCAAAAGATAAACCATTGATTAAACTCAGATCATCTTCAACTAAGAAAATACGCTTCATACTTTTATACCATCCTTAAATTTGCTCCGGTTCCGCTGTCTCCGTCAAAGCGGAGATTGCCGCCGGGAAATTGAAAGAGCCGGGAAGCTGCAACCAGGTTTCCGGCCCATACTGTGAAATTATTTAGAATCAATAATAGCACATACTCATAAAAAAGTCATCAGTTTTGCAGAGTAAATAGCTGCCGGGGCCTGTCCCCAAAAGCCGATTGGGTTCTGTCTCCATTAAAGATCCAGCAGCTTTTTCCATGTTGCAGGGCCGACAATGCCATCTGCGGCGAGCCCGTGGTCTTTCTGGTATGCTTTAACGGCCCGCTGTGTGTCTTGTCCGAGTATTCCGTCAGCTCCGGAGGAACCACAGGAATATCCGAGAGAAATCAACTTTTCCTGCAAAAGCTTTGTGATACCCCCGGACGCCCCCGGAGAGAGCATCGGACAGCCGGCGAGCGTATTTCGTCCGGCGATTCCGTCCACCGCCTGGCGGCTGAACCCCTGGCGGTTGCATTCACTCTGCAGGCGGGATATCCAGGAGGAACTGGAATTTTGCCCCGCGCTTTGCCCGGCAGAGGAAACAGTGACAGTACCGGAGACAGACGCACCCGCGATTTCCGAAAACGGGAAATTTATGCCGGGACATGAAGTTGCACAAACGTCACTGTGTCTCTGAACTTTTGTAATGCCATACTTTCTTTTGAGGTATGCAACCAGGTCTTTACCGGCATTTTTTTGTGCGGCCGGCATTGTCTCTTTCATATAAGCGCCTTCAAAACAGACGCCCAGAGAATTGGAATTGCTGCCGGATGCATGGGTGCCGACTGCCCATTCGGGTCGGCCTCTCTCGATAAGACCATTCTTTCTCACGACAAAATGGTAGCCGATACCGGCCCAGCCATTGGCTTTATGCCAATTATGGATGACTGATGCATCGCAGGAGGAAGCCTCGGCGTGATGCAGTATAATACGCGTTGTAGTGCTCCTCCGGCTCAGTGAGCCGAAGGATAAGTTGGTTTCTTTAATATTTATGTTCATATTATCACTCCTTATATGTGTTGGTCTGTGTGTCTTCCGGCTTGATCGGAAGCTGTTTGATACATTTTCTGAATTTCTCATCCCCGGTATGATTACCGCCAATTTCGTTATATACTTTGTGGAGTGTTACAAATTCCTCATATTCGTCTTCCGGGATATAGCCTTTGCTGAGATAGACTTTATATTTCTGATTGATTCTGTCAGACAGAATGACCCGGTTCGCGGCACAGAGCTTGATAATATTTTCTGCCTGTGCATCCAGACGGTAATTAATATTGGATATTTGTTTTCTGTCCTGTTCTCGTTTGATCACCCTCCTTGAAGTGATCCCAAAATAATTCAAAAGCCAGTCTGCGGCTAAAAAAAGTTCTTTACATAAAAAAATCAGCCCGAGCAGATATATGAAAAAGGAGGAGAAAGTAAGGGGAGGACTGATTCCCATAAGGTACTTTAATATGTTCATTGCACCATTCCTTTCGGTAAAAGTTATTGATTGAAGAAGAATTTATGGTTGGAAGATTCGTGTTACAAATAATGGTTGTTAATGGTATAAAATAATACTTGAAGTCGTTGCGAAATGGTCCATCGTCTGACTGGTCCCTGTTTTTTTGCACCATGTCCGATATGTAAACTTTGCTGAATTAAATCACAACTTAGATGTAACACAAAATGGAGTGATTCGATTAGGAAATACACTACTACAATGGGGATCATACTCAACAGCAAACACAAATGCGGTAACAACTATAAAATTAAAGGAAGAATTTGGGAATACTTCCTATTTTGTGACTCATAGTTGGATACGTAATGCCAGTTTAGTAACAAAAAGCTCAATAACAGACGCCGCATCAAACGACGCTAGGACAACTACCAGTTTTGGAGTCTATATGGTCAGAACGACTAGCAGTTATACGTCAACTTTTACTTGGCTTGCCATTGGAGCTGCAAAATTATAGTTTATGGAGTAAAGACAAAATACCCGTTGATGTCACCGGATGTGGGTTTGTATATATTGCCTACGAGGTCTTGTAACAAGACGTTACCATTTGGCAAAACTATTGCCATATATATAGCTTTAGAGGTTCCATTAACAACAATTCCATATACTGTATTCAAGGGACGCATGTCTTCAGGAAGTGTAAATAGCATATGTGATGTCACGCTACTTGTAGCGGTAACTGCTATCTTTACGTTTACTGTCCCATTTTTTTTGCAGTATATGGTCGCCCTATTTTTATAGCCAGCCGGCAGATTTGGAGTGACCCAACCAGAATCACTTAAATTGTGATTTAATTCAGTCTAGTGCACTATTTTTTGTTATGATAAAAACAAAAAGGAGTGTGGCGAATGGAACAAAAGATTATGGAGGTGTTGCGGCGTATGCAGGACAGTCTTCAGGAGGGACAATTAAAAGAATTGCAGGTAGTATTACAGGTAGTGCTGTCAAATTGTAGTATTACTCAAGAAAAACAGGAACTTAGAGTGACTGACAGGAGTTGGTTGGTTGACCTTGAAGAATTTCTCATGTCGAAAGCACTTGAAGGAAAGTCTCCAGGCACGGTTAAACGTTATAGATATGAACTATATAGGTTGTTGTCTTATATCAATAAAAATGTAAAAGATATAACAGATGGCAACATATCCGGCTATATGCGAACGTATAAGGCGATTCGACAGGTGACCAACCAAACGCTCAAGAATGTTAGGGCCGTATATAGCAGTTTTTTTATATGGCTTCGGGATCGGGACAGGATCCGGAAAAATCCTATGGCTCTTGTAGAAGCTATAAAGGTAGAACAGAAAATACGTAAACCCTACACAGATGAAGAGCGGGAACTACTCCTGCGTAGCTGTAAAACACTCCGGGATAAGGCTATGATGGAGTTCTTTTACTCTACGGCTGTTAGAGTAAGTGAGTTGGCAGCTCTTAACCGTGAAGATGTGCATTTTGTTAGCAAGGACTTAATTGTGATGGGAAAAGGTAATAAAGAAAGGACAGTATATCTTAATGATCGTACAAATATGTATATGAAAGAATACCTTGAAAGCCGGACAGACAGTAATCAGGCATTATTTGTATCTTTGAAGAAACCACATGGTCGTCTAGGAAAGACAGGGATAGAGGATATTATCCGGCGCACCGGTCAGATAGCTGGAGTAGAAAGGGCGTACCCACATAGATTCCGGAGGACGGCCGCAACAAATGCCCTGAATAGAGGTATGCCAGTACAGGAAGTAGCCCAACTGCTTGGACACGCAAAGTTGGAGACCACTATGGTATACTGCAGTGTTGACCAGGCTGGCGTCAAATATCATCATCAAAAATATTTGAGTGCTTAATAAACGAAAATGAATCACTTCATTTACACTGGGCGGTGTCCGGTGTTTTTTGTGTGCTCATATTCGTGATATTTAATTATATTAAATATAAGAAAAATGCTGAATTAAATCACAATTTACCAACGACAATTATTATAAGCGGTGATGGCAGCGGATACGGTAATGTAGATACGAAAATAGATTCAAAAAATTATACTGTGATTGCAGCCAAAAAAGATGGGATGGTTGCAATACCATATGTCTCCTCAAACAGTCTTACATGGATTATAAAAATACGTACAGTCACTGACTTTTCTGTTGTGACTGGTAAAGTTGATAATATTGAGGTTACATATATTCCAAAACTGTAATCAAACTTTCCAATACCCTATTGAATTCCACCAAACGGTGGTGTTTACTGAAGGTGTTTTCCCATCATGAGTTCGTCCATAGATAATGCAGGTTGAGGTTGACTGTTGCTGAGCGCTGCAAATCATAACCGGTACTGCTGATGAATTATAACATTGAGTAGCAAAAACTCTGAACGCTTTATTAGCATAATCCATAGGAAATGTGATGGTTCCATATCCCGATGATTTATCAATTACGACGCTTCCCCACATTTCCAAAAGACCATTGTTATATTTTTTATAATATCTATTGTCATCAACACCATATTCAAACCCTAAATTGTGATTTAATTCATTAAATTTATTGTCTAAATCGGTATTTGTCTTTTTAATCTCATCCAGGATCAGCCGCTGTGTCCCGTCTGAATCTGTAGCCATAATATCTGTCCCAACCTGAAAATCCGCGCTGCTGTCAAAATCCGGCAGCATGCCGACAGTGACTTTTCCGTTATCGCAAGGCATAAAGATAGGTATTCCCTTGTCGACCATCGTAGTTTCTGTCGTTGTTGTGATTCTGTCGGAGACTACAAACTCAAAGTTATATGATTTTTCAATATCCAGTGTGATAAACGGGTCGTCCCCGGAGTCTTTTAGGTAGGTGGCCTTAAGTTCGTTGGGGGAGCCGGGGATGTCTGCGCTGGTTATCCCTGTGATTGTGGTATAAGTGCTTTCATATGATGTTCCGACTTCTGCATAGCGGTACTTTACGGCGAATGCATTGTTTTTGCTGGCAGTTCCGATTTTAAGCCTGGAGTATACGGATGAAAAATCAATGGTTATTTCTTTTTCAAATTCATTGATTCTTGCCAGAGCAACCTTTGATGCAGGCCGGCTGTATGGCAGAACGTAGAATGTCTTTGTTACGGTGCCGGAAATGTTTCCCCTGGAATCCCGGGCATAGATCCTGATGTTATAGTCCCCGGGTTCGGACAGTGTGCCCAGGTTTATGAGCACTTCGCTGTCTGAATATTCAGCATTGAGCTGCTTTTTGACTTCGTCTTTTGAATCCGTGACTTCGACTATGTATTCGGTTACGGCGGCATGGTTTTTCGGAACCGCCCGGTTGGCGGCAGATATCTGAGCCTGCATGTTTCCGTAATTCTGGATGAGGTAAGCTGCATTTTGCAGAACGGAAGATGTGGCGGTATCGGTGTTGCCGTGCGAGTAATCGGTAAAGACCGGATCACTGTCTGTGACGCGGGCTGTACCATAAGAAATGTTTTCATAAAAGGTGCCGTTTATTGTCGTGCCGCACGATATTTTAAAATTCATTTCATTTTTCGTCGCGCAGCAGCTGTATAGAGCGTCAGTTATGCCGGAGAGGGGAAGTGTAATACCGGGAATGTTTTGATCTGAGCTGGCTTCGAGCAGGCTGGTTGTCCATGTGCCGTCGTCGCGCTCTACATTGAATTTGAATGTGGATGCATTCAGAGCGTAGTTGGCGAGCGTCAGTTCCAGATCCCCGCCTATGTCAAAGCTGAGGCTGCTGTTGGAGATGGACGCGATTGGTTTGGTCTTTACTGTGATAGCGCCGGACGTCGTCTCAAGGCCGGAGTCAGAACGTCTTACCTTCAGCTTTACGGAGTAGGAAGTGTTGGGTGCCAGATTGTTTATCGTGAAAGTGGAGCCGGACGTTGCGGCCCACGAGCCATTTCCTATCATATAGTAGACCGCGCTGCAGGAGGCGTCTGCGCCCCACTGGAAGGTGGCGCTCGTCTGTGTCACTGCCGTATTCTTCCAGGTTGTGATGTTTGCGTAACGGGGGATCTTGTCGAGGGCTACGCTTTTGGAGGTGCTGGAGCTGCTGAAGGAAGTGCCGCTGATACCGCCGCTTGCAGCGATGGTAGTGGATTTGCTTCCGTCGTTATTATGGCCGACTGTGACTGCCCGGCTCCCTACATTGACCCAGCTGTTGTTGGCGCTTAAGGTGATATATTTGGAGACGGCCCCGGATGAGCCGTTTATACTGATCGCACCGTTGAATGTACCGTATGTCGCCGCAGTTGAGCTGGATGATTTCATATAGTCCAGATATGCGGTCACGGTGGAAGTATTTGCTTTAGAGCCGTTTGAGGTGGAAGACCAGCGTATGCGGCCGGTGATATATTGATTGTTTGTACTGAAGTTCCATGAACCACTTGCCATATTTTAGTTTCTCCTTTCTTATTGTGAAGGAGACGTCCGCAGACGCCTCCTTCGGATGATAATTAACTTGTGCCGCCGGATTTGACGAAGGGCAGAGCGTTAAAGGTCACGCCGTCGATCGTATATGTTTTCGGGACCATTTTGATGGCGGTCGTATCGATACCGTTGCGCACTTCTATACGCTCCGTTTTTGTCAAGTCCTTTTCCAGCCGGAACATTTCGTCGTTATTGTAGTAGCCGGCAAATTCTTCTGTTGTCATGACAGTCTTCATTCCCGTATCCGGATTGGAGACCTCCAGGCCGTTGACTGACATGAGCACGTTCGTGACGATATCAGGGTAATCATACATGCCTATCTGCGCGAACAGCGCTTTCCAGCCGTTGGCGGTCAGTTCTGTCTCTGCGGTCTTTCCTTCTACGGAAGTGACCCTGTTCAAGATGCCCTCCAACGCCACCTGTATCTCGGACTTATTTTTCCGGATGTCATCGGAGAGAGACTCCATGTTATCTGACAGATTACCGAGAGAATCGCCTGTGCCTTCCACGGCCAGACTTATCTTGTCTATATTCTGGGTTATGCTGGAAAGCTTGGAGTCAACGGTATTGTCGGAGATATAGTAGACACGTCCTTCCTCTTTCTCCGCATATCCGCCGGAAAAATCGCTGTCGTAAAGCGTGTGCCAATCGTGTCCGTCTGCCGATACTTCCAGCTTATGATTGTAGATCCTGCCGTCCAGATAATAGTGCCAGACTGTGATTTTGTCGATATCTGTATATACCTCGCCAAGGTCAAGCTGCATACATTTTTTACCGGAGTCAGCCGTAATGTAAGAGCTGCTCACCGGGTTCTCATTTTCATCAAATGTTATAAGAATATCGTCGGTATATGTCTTCAGGTTGTCGGCCTCTATATGGTTGCCGTTCTGGTCATATGCCTCGGGAGTGAGGCTGAACGCGATATTGGAGTTGTCCGTCAGCACCTGGCATTCCACCCAGTGGTTCAGGGCGTTTACGGAATTGCCGTTCAGCCAGTCCCGGATATAGCGGATGGCGGTGGGAGGAGCGTCCTGTTTTCGCGCTACGGTTGACGACAGCCTGTCGGCCGTAAGTTCCACTTCCGCGATCTTGCCGTCCACGGTCTCTACGGATGCTGAGATACCGTCTATTTTTTCCTTCAAAGTAGTCTTGTCACCTTTTGCATTGGTGATCTCGGTCTGTACTCCGTCCGCGGCCGCCTTTACAGAGGTGATATTTTTTTCCGCGTCCTGTACTCTCTGTGTGATCCCGGTCATATCTGTGGTGAGTGTGCTGACATTACCGCTCAGATCCGTTACGGACGCCTCGATTTCACCGGCCCGCTGTGTAAGCTCCGACTGGGCGGTATTGACCTGTTCTTTTGTGGCGTATGTCTCTGTGACGGTCTGGCGGAAGGAAGAGGCATCCTGCTCGGCCTTGGTGAACCGTTCTGTCAGTGTACCGGTGTCAGACTGTATTTCCTTTACCGTGTCTGTGATGCCGCTTAAGCTTATATTATGCTGGACGAGCAGGTCCACGATGGACTTGCTGACTGTGCTGCCGGTCTCGTCGGTGATCTCCACCATATCCGTCCGCCATACCTTGTCGGTAATGGACTTCTCCACCGCGTCCAGTGAGGTCTCTACACCTTCCATCGTCGTACCGAGCCGGGAGATGTCGTCAATGACAGAAGCAAACTGTATGTCAAGCCCCTGTCCGTTCAAAGTGATCTGAGCGGAGTTCCATACCGGATTACCGTCCTTGTCAAGGACGGCGCCCGCCTCCTTCCAGTTGATCTTATCTTTGCCTACCGTGGAGGGGGCTATCATATTATTTTTGATCAAACCGTCCGAGACGGCAGATTCCCGGATCCCGTTCTGGTCCATGATAACGCCGGTGCCGGAAGTGTCGTACACGATAAAGCTGAAGCCGCCTTCTGCGTCCTCTCCGAGCTGAAGCCGTACATTTCCATTTTTATCTTTAAAGGTCTGGGTATTGCCGATGATGGACAGAGAGCCGTCCTCAGAGAGAATATTTATCTGGTCCGTGTTGATCGTTCCGGCCTTCAGGTCATTTACGGAAATATACCGGGCGACCACATCTTTTAAAAAGGCCTCCTCGATCCTGGCGTTGTCCGCGGAGAGATTGACGACAATGCCGGTCTCCGTGGAGGAACTGCCGACAATGGCATTTCTTATATTGGCGACGAGTGTGTCGAGCTGTTTTATGACGGCGCTGTCAGATACGATTTTATCGGCGGCAATGAGCTGCGACTGCAGATACTGGAAAAATCCGTTTTCCGCACGGATATCTGAGACGCGTATCATCTCGGCCTCCAGATTCTTTGCGACGATCATCTGTCCGGTGAGCGCCTGGAAATGCTGGTTGATGGCATTGGTCACTTTGTTGTTGAATACCGTGGATGAAAGGATCTTCTGTATGAGGCCCGCTGTGAGCGTCACCCCTTCATTTTTGCCTGAACCTCCCGCAGAACCGGAGATACGGTTCTTGGATGTATTTCCCCCGAGTCCGAGGAGGTAGGTTGTATCGTAACGCCTGGAGCCTGTCTTTACCATATTGGAAAATTCGATGCGCAGGTCGTTGTCCATGGAGAGGGGGTTATAGCTCAGGGAAATGAGCCGCAGCTTGACGACGTAATCGTCCTGCGTGCCGAGATAGAGGAAGTCGCCAAGCTCCAGATGATCAGTGTACTGCTTGTATCTGTACATGGTGAGAAAGTTCTCAAGGTCTGTGGAATAGATGTACTGCGGCTGGCTGGATATCTCCAGGTCCTCTACCGCGGCGTCGTACAGTTTGAGCTGTTCGTCGATGGCTGTCACCTGGTCGTCGGAGCTGGTGAGGAACATATTGTTGTTCGTGTAATCCGTATCCCTGTAAAGGCGGGAGAGTGTGCGCAGTTCCTTCCAGGTAAACGGCTCGGCGCCGTCTGCCTTCCAGTTCTTCTTATCCACGGAGGCCGCAAGAAGCGCCCGCTGCTGCTGCACGGTCTCTGCCGCGGCTTCCGCCGCCTCGTACTCCGCCGTGCGTTCGGCGAGGGCATTGGCACAGGAGCCGAAGACCGTTTCGTCCAGCTGCATGACGACATCCAGATATTGCGAATACATTTCCTCGTGCATGTCTCTCGTGTGCGGCGGGTAATTCTCTTCGTCGTCCCCGGAGTTCTGTTCGTAATCCACGTACGGGATGTCGTAGTGCGCGTCTTCAAGAGACTTCTTCTGCGACTGGTAGAAATCGATGTTGACGAGCAGTTCATCGATACCGTATAACTTCCAGTCTGTCTTGTAAGAGTCGATATAGGGCAGTTCACCTTCTGAGGTGGGCAGCTCGCGGTTTGCGATTTCAATGGAGATGCTTGGCAGTATGACGTCGCGTATCTGATAGTAGTCATTGGCATCCGGGGAATTTTGAAGCTTCTCCTCGTCAAAGTCGCCGTTTTCATCTGCGTAGTAAGTCTCATAGCCCTTGAGCTGTGCTTCGTAATTGTCTTTCGCCTTGCGGAGATTATCGTCGCTGAACTTGTTCCATTCTGTGGAGCAGTCGTCCAGAGGAAGACGGTCCATCAGTTCCGACATAACGTTGAGCTGGCTGTTGTAGCGGCGGCTCAGTTCCATGTATTCATATCTCTTCGATTCGGTATCTGACAGCCATGCGTTGTATTTGCTTATAAGAGTCTCACTCATATAGTTTTCGTTGAGAAAAGAGGAGAGATTCTCGATCATATTGCTGCCGAAATTCACGTATTCAATGCCGAGATTATCGTCGCCTTCTACGCGGTAGCGGGTGTAAATGCTGTTCTTATCCACCGAGATATCATTGGAATTCTGAAGATTGCGGAAACCGATGGTCACGTTTGTGTCTTTACCGAGATTCTCCGGGCGGCAGGCATTGATGGTCATATGTTCGGTGTCAAAGAGGATCAGGCATTCAAAAAATTGTTCGACGTCCTGTGTGAGAAAGGAATAGACACTTTTAGAATCTACGTCAAAGGTGCCGATCTCATCTTTGAGCTGTACGACCTTTTCCACAAGCTGTCCGTCCTTATAAGAGCGGTATACCTTTGGAGTCTCGTCGATGTAGCCGATGCTCCATCCTTCGATACCGGCAAATGAGAGCGCCATGTGAAGCAGGCTCAGTTCCGGCTGCTCCTTGTTGCAGAAGGTCACCTGTTTTTTTGCAAATGGGACATCGCCGATGTATTCCACATTGTCGGGAGGGAGCATTTCAATGGAGTCCGTTGTTCCACAGTTCACTTTAAAGCCGAGCAGGTCGTTGTTCGTCAGACCGATCTCTGCGGACTGTGCGGATACCTTTTTGTATTCCTCATCTCCGTCATTGGACACCTGCGGGGCTGACATGATGAACCACCCGATACGCTCCGCATAGATACACATAAAGTCGTTGAGCAGGTCGTATCCGGAGGACATGACCTGCCCGCTTTGCTTTTGTCCGGGTGCGGAAATGTATTTGTCACAGGTAAAGGACAGCTCTGACGTATCGTTCAGACTGAGCGTAAGATTTACGGAATCGGCGCGTATGCCGTTGAGCGGGCAGAGCAGTTCGTGATCCGGTGTTCCGAGATAAAAATGAGGCGGGTCTGCCTGCCGATTGTTGTTAAACTTTATATTCATAGTCACGCACCTGCCTTCCGGGTCTCTCTGTAGGTGATGGTGAAGGTGCAGTCCTCCGCCCAGAACAGGAGCGTATTTTCGCCGTTTACGAGCCTTGGCCAGTACATATAGTCGGTGTCCGTGACGCCAAGGTCGGACAGCTTCACCATACGGCCGATATCGTCAAAAATAAACAGGCTGTTCCCGTCGATCGTAACAGGAAGCTCCCGGTACAGGTCAAAGCAGAGAAAGCCGCCCCGTACAATGTAGTATTCATATGTAGATGCTACATAGCATGCAATGCATTTATGTTCCTGCCCGTACACGTCCCGATAGAGAAAGCAGACAGCTGTGTCATTACCGGCGGTCACGATATGCTGCCCGTCCTCCGTCAGCTGGAATTCCGGCGCATAGCCGTGGGCGAGGCCGTAAGCAGACACCTTCTCCTGCAACTGTTCCATGAGCCGGGCATTTGACGCTGCGGGAACGAGCGTCCCCTGGTCGTAGATGCAGCAGTCCGAGAGATTCAGAAAATAAGCCTGTCCGGTGACCGCGGAGGCCATGCGTATGACCGGATAACAATACTCATCCAGTCGGTCGTCGTGGCTTGTGATCGTATAACTGACCGTTTCGCCTGTGCAGGCAGCGGTGTGGACGATGTCGTCTGTATACCCGTAAGGGGAGGAACAGTCGAACATAAGCCGCAGGCCATATACATCGCCGGCCACATGGAAGGACTGGATATCGGAGAACTGTCCGTAGAAAAACCGGGGCGCATCCTCCTGTCCGCTGCCATATTCAAAGGCCAGTAATTCAGAAGATACGGTGGAGGTAAGCCACCGGGCCAGCTCTCTGATATCGGCAGGGGTGATGATCCGGTCGGCCTGGGCCGGATATGCGTCCGGGTCTTTGATGATATGGAGTTCGAACTTTAACTTATCGCCGGGTCTGGTCCGCACAGAACCAGGTTCACTGCGGTAGCGGTTGGTGTCCCCGTACTCGATATCCTTCGCGAAGGCAAAAGACGGATCCGGGTCCTGGTCAAAATCAACCGCAATATAATGACTGTCCAGGTCGGACAGCCTTTTGTCTAAAAATATGAAATCATTAAATGATTTTGCCATACAATTCCTCCTTTTTTCATAGGGGTCAGACCCCGGCTGCGCCAGGGGTCTGACCCCTTTCAAAATTTACTTCAATTTACGGTAGTCGTCAGATAATTCGGATGATACTATCTTTGTCAGTTCTTTCCCAAGAGCCGGCAGTGCAGACTTCAATTCGTCCACGATATCCTTGTCGGCGTTCCCTTCTATATTGAGCAGGGTGCCGAAGCTGAATTGTGCATTCAATGTATGTTCCCGTGACGCATGCGTTGCCGCGGCCGGAAGCGGGAGATACAGACCGGCGTCGGAGAGGAGCTGGGGCGCTCTCTCTGCCAGGTCCCACAAGTTCTCGGTGAGTCCGGAAGGGATGACCCCGTCGCCGCGCTGAAGGGGGACGAGGATGCCGCCGTCGGACTTGCGGATGACGAGCTCGCCGTCGTGTATGAAATCCGGTCCGCTTATCGGAACGGAGCGGGTCCCTCTCCGGTAACCGGCGGAGCGCATCTTGTTCAGCAGCCAGACGTTCTGGGAATAGGTGCCGGAGTAATATCCGCCGCCGCCCCAGTAGTTGTAAAGCTCCCGGCAGGCGGACATGGAAGAATCGAAGTCGTGGGACTTCAGCCGGTCAACGATGGAGCTGTTGACATTCAGCTTATTCTTCGGATAGTAGTCCTTTTTATAACGGAACGGAATTCCGCCGTAAGACGGGGCGTTCTGAGACGGTGCCGGCTTTGCCGGAGCCGGTGTGACGGATACGGATACAGAGGCAGAGATGCCGCTTCCGTCGGTCGTGGAGCAGGTGATGACTGCACTTCCGGCCTTTACGCCTTTGATGGTGCCGCCGCTTACGGTGGCAGCTTTCGTGTTGGAAGAAGTCCAGCGAAGCGTCTTATTGGCTGCATCCGTTGGGCGGATCCTGGCGGTGACGACGGCAGATTTTCCTTCGTTGAGCGAAAGAGAAGAGGTGCTCAAGGTCAGTTCAGCCACTGGCCGGTTGTTGATATCCGTCTCTTTACTGATCTCGTCTAGGATGGCGCCGTGGGATGGATTCTGGTTGATCGCGCCGGTGTTCACGTCTGAGACGGCGCCGGAAGCCTGGATACTGCCCTGCGCAGCGCTTCCTGCGACTGCCTGGCCAGCGGCGCCGGCCTGGGTGCCAAGGTTCGCGATGTTCTGGTTAAAGCCGGAACTTCCTGCAAATCCCGTATTGGCAATGATCTCATTGATCTTGCCGTATGCCTGGCCGTACATGGCCACGACTTTGCCGAGCATGTCGGCCACGACCTGCTCCTGCATATCTGCGTTGTAGGTCAGTTCATCCATTGTGGAGTTGAGACTGTCCTTTAATCCGGAGGATAGTTTGTCGTATCCGCGGTCGATCATGTCATCAGCGTGGTCTTTCTTAAGCTCGGAGAGGTCTTCTTCCTTCTCGGCAAGTTCCTGTTCGAGCCGCCGCAGTTCTGCCTGGGCCGATGCATTGTTGACGCCCTGGAGCGCAGATATCTGGGCTTTCAGCTGATTGACAGACTTTGTCTGGGCGTTCATCTTCTTGGAAAAGTCATAATATTTCTTGTCCAGATCCAGCGCTTTCTGCCGTTTGTCATAGTAATCGTCCATGTAGTCGATCTCAGCCTTCATCTGGTCTTTGTACAAGTCAATGATCTTATCTTTGTAGTCCTGCACATCCCCGGCGGCGTCCTGAATATCCTTGAGCATGTTTTTCTGGCTCTTGTCATAGTCTTTCTGACTCAGTATGCCGTTCTGGTACGCTTCATCCAGCTTCTTGAGCGCCGCCGTGTATTCGGCAACCTTCTGCTTGGACGCGGCCATCTCCTGGCCGAGCAGCGCCAGATTGGCAAGACCGTTGTCTGTGAGGGCGCCGCTCTCATCAAAGAAGGAATCTTTATCGAGGAGAGAGCGGAGGTTCTTTGAACTGGAGATCGTCGCGTCCAGGCCGTCGATGATTTCCTCAAACGGATTGGTAAACCGGGTCTCCCAGATGGATTTTTTCAGTTTCTCATTGTTCTCCATCAAGTCGTAAATGTCAGAATCCAGCCCGGCGATCTCTTTGGCAAGACTGTCGTACAGCTTGGAGCCTACGTCATAGACGGCCTGCTTTTTCACGAGCTGCTGTCTCAGATCATAGCTTTTTTGTATGGAAGCATTGTTTAAATCAATCTGTTTCTGATAATCCGCCTCGGTCAAAGGTTCGCCTTTGGCTTCCTTAAGACTGAGAAAATCTTTCAGATTATCGCTGACCCTGTCCATGTGGTCGAGGGTATCCTCAAACTTCTTCCACGTCGCGTCCAGTATCTTCTGGGTATAGTCGGCGATCTTTTTCTGGGCGTCATACCATTCGTCCGAATACTGCTTGATCGTGCCGGAGGATACCTGCTTCGCCAGTTCGTTCTGATACTGGGAGAGCGCCGAGTTGAGCTCGGAAATCTGATTGGCATAACCGAAATCGTCGTTGTAGTCAAACCGGTTGCTGAAGTAGTTGTCAATGTTGCTCAATTTCTTCATGGCAAGGTCGACGAGATCTTTCTGCAAGTCGGCAATGTCTTTCTGCAGTCCGAGCGCCTTTTCATAGTATTTCTTATAATCGTCGATTTTGTCCTTTAAATCTTCGTCTGTGATGTTGCTGACGTCATAACTTCCGTTCTGCACCGCACTTACCCATGAGCCGGACAGGCCGACGGCATTGGCCTTGCTCATGTAAGTGTCATATGCCTTCTGGTAGACGGAGAGATTGCTTTTTGCCTTGGCGATGGCGCTGTCCATCTGCCGGTTCTGTGCGGTGAGATTGTAGGAAAGTGTCTCAACCGAATCAGAAATCCTCTTAAATGCGGATTCCATCCGGTCGATGAGTATCTCAAGCTGGTCAAATTCCTGCTTGAACTCCGTGCCGCTTGCATATGCCCGTCCGGATATATGCCCAAGGCTGCCTTCAGCGAAAGAACTGCCCACAAGCCGGGCGTGAGAACCGGTAACATAACCGTTGTTCAAAAGCGCCTCGGTCTGTTTGTGGTTGAACACGATATCTCCGGCCTTTAAGTTGGCCATGGTAGGATAACCGTTGTTCAGCGTAAACCACCTGCCGCCCCGGACAATGATCTCACTGCCCAGCTCGTTGATCAGAGCGCGTTCGCTGTGGGGAAGCCCCCAGCTTCCGCTTCCGTAGGCGTGGGTGCCGGAAGTGCGGTACTGCCAGAGGGCGGTGCCGCGGGAGTGGGCGGTGCCGTTGACTTTCTTTCCTTTTTTTTTAAAACCATTAATTATTGTGCCGATTCCAGTAGAAACAGAACTAACTGCATAGCTGATAACTCCGCTTAAAACAGGAGGGGATCCTACATTTCCAAAGGTACCTTTATAATTGATATCTCCGGGTAACTGCGGAGGATTCCATGTATCAACTGCGGAGGTTTCAGGAGTAAAGTTGGCTTTTCCATCTTTATCCGTTGGTTTAAAGCCATTAACAGCATTAGCGTTAACATTATAAGTTACAGTTCCATTTTTGTTTAACTGGACTTGAGTAGTTTCACCATTAATTTCTGTAGTATATGTAATGATACCATCTTTATCTTTTATGGCTGTGACAGACTGCTCAACTCCATTTACATCAGCTGAAAATGTAATGGTACTTCCGTTGCTTAACTGGTCAAGCTGCGCTAAGACTTCTTCTTCTCCTAAATGAGCATCGACCTCAAGAGAGCGGGGCTGAGAGAAGAAGTTTTCCCACGCCGCAGTAATTTCACTGGGATCGCTTTCGTTATTAATATCAGGATTTTCTTCGGAAAATTCATCATACATAGCCTGCTGCAGCTCTTCCTGATTCTGTATTTTGGCCTGTATTTCAAAATACTCATCGGAACCTTTTTTGGCATCTTTAAGTTGTTGGTAAAGATTATTGACAGTATCCTCTGACGTTTTGAAATATATAGGCAGTTCGACCCCTTCTTCATTCAGGCCGAGCCCTTCCTTGGCGTTTTCTATATAGCTTTCATATCCTGCAATGATACCAGCATTGGTCTCCGAGTTCTTTCCGCCCTCGGCCTTCTGGAGAACCTCCAGTTCCTCGATCTGTGCTTGTATAGAAGCCTGGTCGTATTCAAATTTTATATGGACAATTTGTTCTTCTGTCAGAGTGGATAAATCCTCTTCATACTTGTCGTACTCCTCATCCCACCCTTCGATCAGCTTCCCGAGCCGGTCTTTAGAAGCGCTGTCATTCATAGTATCATAAATTTCTTTGATACCATCCAGCGACGTTTCATATTCTTTCAAACCTTCACCGCTGAACATAATACCGTCAAATTCATAGCCGTAATCTTCCATATTATGAAGAATAGTATCAACAACATCAGTGTTTACGCCGAGAGCTTTTGCGGCTTCAGCAGTCGATTCAAATTTGGGAACAATTTTACCTGTTTCTTCGTTGATATCAATGAGATTTTTTCCCACATCATTCTCTGTAGCTTCAAGGTCTCTGGCGAAGTTGTGCATACTTTCATAAGGATTACTTGTATCAAACCAATTCTTAACCTGATTGTAGCTCTTTTCCCATGCAGCCTTATAGGCTTCGGCATCTGTACTATAGCCTTCCGTATTTATCTTTTGAGGGGCCATCCACTGCGCAACAGACTGAAAGTCATCGGTGCCGATTTTCCCATCCTCATACAACTGCTGGGCCTGTTCAATATATCCTGCCATGCTGTTCCATTTATCACCGGCATTTTGGGAAGAGAACGCGGCGTTAACTCCTTCAAAAGAGCCATCTATACCACTCACAGTTTCTTCCGCTTCTTCCGCGGATTTTTTCAAGCCGTCAAAATAATTTCTGAAGGCATCTCCTTTGCCTTTCCCCGTCATGCCAAGATCGCCCAGGGTAAGGCCCATATTATGTAAAACATCTACGACGTCTTCTCCGGATTTTGCGGCCTCTAGCAGCCGGTCCTTTATAAAATTCTTTCCGCTGGTGCCGTCAAAGAAATCATTGATTGACTGCTGCCATTGCTCTTCGGGAGCCAGATCCATATTATTTACAGAGTTAAGTGCCTTTTTAACTGCTTTAAACTGTTCTTCATAACCGGTTTCGGCTACAAGTCCTTCACCATTTTTAGAAAAGCTGGCCAGAAGTGCAGACAGATCATTTTGCTTTACGTCTAAGTCGGAGGATAATGTCTCTATGGCAGCACGATAGCTGTTGATGTCATTTTCTGCTTCTTTCCATTCAGAACTGCCGGGATCATAGTCCGCCTGTTTGCTCTCCAAACCGGCGATAGCTTTTTCGTATTCTTTGATAGCTGAGACATTCTCCTGGGCGGCGTCTACAACATTTACGTTCTCTACAAGGCCCTGATAAGTCTTTTTGCCGCCTGGCACGTTCTGTGCGACCTGCTGAGCAACCGACTGCTTGCCTTTGTTTAAAGCGTCGCTGGCGTCTGATGCGGATAATAAATGCTGCTGTTCTGCAAGCTTTTCTCTTACGGCAGTCTGCCGTTTCACTTCATCATTGGCTAATTTAATTTTCTGAACTTGAGACTTGTCGTCTACGGATAAATCTGCAGCGTTTAATTTTGTGTATAAGTCATCTATGGAGTCATTGGGTTTTATCTTTATATTGTTAGCTTCTGCTATGGAAGCCAAGGTTTCTTTATATGACTCCGCCTGAGAGTTTAAAGTGTCTAATTCAGCCTTTGTGCCATTAAAATTATTTAGATTTGCCTGGGTATTTTTAAGTGCTGAATCATAGGATAAATTATAAGCATCTGACAGTTTGTTGAGAGATGTATAAAGAAGGGCAGTAGCCCCTACAGCCAGAGTTGCTTTTCCTGCGAAGGAATCCAGAATTTTAGATAAGTCTTCCGAAACAATTGTGCCAGCAGTTTTTGTAACATCAGATAGCCCACCACCAGCATACGCTTTTTTTAGTTTATTTAAATATATTTTAAGTGACATAGTGTGTACTGAGTATTATATTGCTATTTATAATACACAGTGTTATAATCATACCAAAGGAGGGGTGAATTATGGCATTAATTATATGTCCAGAATGTAAAAAACAAGTCTCAGACCAGGCAGAGGTATGTATCCATTGTGGTTATCCGTTAGCAAAGTTAAGAAATATTAACAATACTGAACCAGATTTATCACAATCCTTATATTTTAAGTTACGGTGGATAGATTCACATAATGATGTGGATGAAGTAAGTGTTCTTACCAGTTTAATTACTGGTATTAATATAATAGAAGCATCTAAACTTATTGAGCAGAATTATAGTCCGATTATCATAGATGGCTTAAGTATGGAAGACGCAGAAAAGCTTAAAGATGTATTTGCCGAGAAAAATATAAGCGTCGCCATTGAACCGGATAATTATTCGACACAAAGTACAACATTAGGACCTAATAAAAACAAACTGGGTATAAAAGCAATAAATTACAAAATACCAAAGCAAGATGTTAATGATTTTATTTTCTGTCCTCGATGTCGTTCTAAATCTATAGAAACGGTTGCTGTATCTACTGCATTTAGTTGGGGAGAGCCTATGAATGTGTGTCAGCATTGTGGACATAAGTGGAAACCTGGAAAGCGATAGAATAAACGAAATTATATTGTATAGAGATGATTATTAGCAGTAGGTTCATTGTGTAACAGAAAACTTATAGTCAGTTTATTAATCTGTAATTGAGAGGATGATATTTAGGTTGTTAAGTATATCTAAATTTAAATAAGAATATCTGATCTAGAGTCTGAATTAGAGTATATTTAATTAGTGAAATGTAGATGTAAATGTAAGTTGTGGATAAATGGATGTTATGTCTCCATCATAGCAAACGTAAATAACAGCAGGAGACGTACACTGTTACTAACGGGTAATATTTATATGCTTAAGCATCACACTTAAGACTATACATTAATAGTTGGCAATATAAGGTCATGCCAGCTACAAGGATGGGTAGTCGTTGAATATTCTCTCTGTTAAGGAATTTTATACCATATTATTGGTTTATGTAGACCAGACGTGTGTCAGAGAGTGTACTGCTGATTGGGACATTTATGTTTTAAGTACATAATTCGCGATATGAATTTTTAAACCATGCCATTTACTGTCGCCAGTTCTGTTTTGGTTTCGTATCACTTTCCGTTCCAGCAAAGAGGGATTACCGAACCTCCAATACTCCTTTGGGTATATTTAAAGAACCCCCATTAACACAACTTGTCAATGACACCATTTTCGTCATTTTCTAATTGTGAAGTGGACCCACTAAAATGTGTAACCCTGTGATTTATGGGTTAATCCGGGCTCAATGGTGTTTTTTTTAAGAGGTCACCGATATTTTTACCAGCTGCAAAGAATGTATTAAAAGTGGACAAAGTATTTTTTAGTCCACCCGTCTCAAACTCCACCGGCACTTTCGCGGGTGCTGCCCCGCCAGTCACGCTGTTCACAGCAGACTGCAGCTGACTGTTCAGTGCAGCGCCGTCAACCTCTACGTTTATTTTGTATTTTTGATTATTGAGTTGTTCGTACAGTGCGTCTGTATTTAATTCGGGTTGTACGTTTATGTTATATTGTTCACTCAATGGAATCCTCCTTTCTTTTTGCATGATTTCTTGAAAATTACCCCGTTATTATAAGTGGAGTAAATTTATGATAAGGTATTAATTAATATTTTATGTCCTGTCTAGAATTTCTAAAAGGCAAATGCTTCAAGCAGGCCATTTTGAATGCCATAAAGGCTGTTCATTTGCTCTTACATGTCTATCTTATCTTCACCATTAAATTATGATAAACGTTCCTGAATTTCTGAAAGAGATTAGTGAGTTGTTGCTTTAATATCATCGGAAAACTTGCCAGCTTTTGCAAACAATGTCAAATAATTTTTGATACCAGAGGAATTAGAGCTGGTAAAGAAGCTTTCGATATCACCTAAAGGTGTGCCGCTTTCAAAATTTAGTTCTTGAACCTGCTGTTCAAATCCAGGAAGAAGTTACCTGTAACATCATTAACCATAGAAGAGTACCATTCTGATACATTAGCGTATCTTTCATTTAGATATTCTAAGGCTTCGCTTATCTTTTTTCTAAATTTATCAATGTCATCTTGTTTGTCTTTGTAACCCTTATCATTTTTACTTAACCCTTCTTGTCCTTTCTTAAGCTTAATTATTTCCAATTCGTATGCTTTAATTACATCTACGTCTTCCTTGATGCCTTTGGTATCTGTAACCTTATGCATTTCCTTTGCTTCATTTTGCCCTCCGCCATAAGAAGCGATCAACGCATCAGTTTCGCCGCTTGTTTCATATATAATACTGTCCGATTTCTTTTGCATTGAATTGGCGGCGTCTTGAGCAGAAGAATACTTTTGAGCATCACTTAGTTTGGTTAAAAGAGCAGAGCGTTGTTCCAGAGCATCATTTTGTGCCTGCAGGTTGGTTAGTTCGGCCTGTTCTGTAAATGATAATTTACTTTTAGACTGTAATTCTTCAATCCTTGCTTGTACAGATGAAAGTTCCGAATTTATAGGCAGTAATGCTCTCTTTGTTTGAGCATACTTGTACTATAGCAGTTGTACTTATTTTTGTAAAATCCCCCATACTTGACGCTATATCATTACCTGTTGCAGCTAAAACATGTTTATTAAGTGACGAGTGTAACTTTAGAAAATAATTGTCATTTCATTTTCCAAATTATATAATATAGACAATAGGTAACAGATATGATCTGTACAAGATGTGGATTGGGTTAGGAAGAATAAGTGGTAGTTGTAGTGAAAAAATTTAGGTGTTGTAGTGTGCATAATGCCCAAGAGTTTGCGGACATGTGCTATGATGGTCTAATTAATAAGCAGAGAATTCCTATATATCGTTTTAAGCAGAGTAATTCTTCAATCCTTATCATATAGGTATATAGGTTACCGTTCCCTATGGGTTTGCATAGCATCGAGAAGTTAAATATAAATAAGTTAATATTAAAAATAAATCTTTATTACAAGGAGTACAGGTATGAAAGATATTATATGTCCAGAATGTAAAAGGAGAATACGTTCATATGAGATAGAATGTTCACAGTGTGGTTTCCTTCTGCAGAAATACTTACAAGATAATGGCATTAATGATTTGAATAAAAAAATCTTATGTCCCAGATGTGGTAAGGAAGGAGAATTATCGGGCGCGTTGGAAGTAAAATGCGAATTTTGTGGTATTCCAATGGTTCAAACAAAGTATAGTGTCCAAGAGTTTGCAAATAAGTATAATGATACCCTAAAAGGTGTGCCAGAAAAGATTATGGAAAATTTGAGCATTGGTATGTTTGAATTAGAAAAAATGATTCAAAGAGGAGACACCAAGATACTTGAAGAGATGATTCAAATAAAAGGTGGTAATCCATATGAATTGTTTTTGAAGGAGCAGTTTCCTAATACCTTTGATCAGAATGAACTAAAAAAAAGAGAAGAACAGGAAAAACAAGAAACCGAAGCAAGGTTGCCCCGTTGTCCCAGGTGTGGGAGTACAGATATAAGACGATGGTATGCCCCTATAGATATTGATAGTGGGAGTTATGTAACGCGATGGAGTTGTGAAAAATGTGGTAAGTCTTGGATGAATTGATAAAAAAATAATTTCATCCAAATTACAGACGTAAATATAGCAGAAAGGTTTCAACTATACTGACGGTTGGTATAATTAACACTTTTTACTTCCAGAAAATCAGGTATCACTTGAGTATGTTTATAGATGTAATAATTACTATAATTTATTTTATACTTCAAATGACAAACGATAGTATAGCAACAGGCGTAGTTCCGTGCTAAGGGTAATGTTAATATACCTTAATACAAATAGAGGATTATAGAAAAGGATATGGGAAAAAACAAATATTACTGCAAAATTGATGGAAAGATATATAATCTAAAAAAAATCCAGGACATAATAGATGAAAATCCAGAACACCCGGATATAGCAAAAATCTATATAGCAGCAGTAGAAGAATATCATTTGCCAACAAATACGATGTTGGACTCAGTAATCACATTTAATAATAATGAGATACCGGCAGATTATAATGAAGCATTAAAGAGAATGCAAGAATATAATCAAGCCAGTTTACCCAAAAGCCCACCGAAGCTCTGTTGCCCAAGGTGTGGGAGTACAGATATAATACGAAGGCAAGGACTCGTAGGTACTAATTTATTTGAGGAGTATTATATTTGTTATAGTTGTATGAATACGTTTAGAAGACCCAGATGAAAATTTACATTTCTGCTGTTGAATTTTTGTAATAGTATACTATCTGTAAGTTGTACTGGATGCATATCTCGGATAGTGGTTTGTAGATTAATTAATGTGTAAGCTGCAGATTTGAAAGGTAGTTATTAAATACTCTTTATCTAAGAAAGAAAATATCAAATATCATTCATTCCTGTTCTTTGCCATTTTTAATTTGATGCTACATAATTTCACTTTATCTTTCCGTATACGAAAAAAATTAAAAAAGCAAGAACATATATTAGGGGGAAAAGTAAATGGGAAATAACAAATATTACTGTAAAATAGATGGAAAGATATATAACCTCAAAAAAATCCAGGATATAATAGACGAGAATCCAGAGCACCCAGATATAGCAAAAATCTATATAGCAGCAGTGGAAGAATATCATTTGCCAACAAATACGATGTTGGATTCAGTAATCACATTTAATAATAATGAGATACCGGCAGATTATAATGAAGCGTTAAAGAGAATGCAAGAATATAATCAAGCCAGTTTACCAAAAAGCCCACCGAAGCCCCGTTGCCCAAGATGCGGAAGTACTGATATAAGACGAAAAAAAGGTCTTGTCAATTCTGATTGGGGAGTATACAGAAAGTATTATAAATGTAACAATTGTCATTATATTTTTCGTATGCCAGTTAAAAAATATTGATGGAAAACCATAATAATACTCTCAAATGATAAAATAAAAAGTGATTAAATTAAAAAAATTATGATGTTACAAAGAATATGTCCAAGGGACTACAGTTTTGTATAATGCCTCTAAAAGAAGATTATGTAGAAAATTATGTAAGGATTATTATGGAAAAAAACAAATATTACTGTAAAATAGATGGAAAGATATATAACCTCAAAAAAATCCAGGATATAATAGACGAAAATCCAGAACATCCAGATATAGCAAAAATCTATATAGCAGCAGTAGAAGAGTATCATTTGTCAACAAATACGATGTTGGATTCAGTAATCACATTTAATAATAATGAGATACCGGCAGATTATAATGAAGCATTAAAGAGAATGCAAGAATACAATCAAGCCAGTTTACCCAAAAGCCCACTGAAGCCCTGTTGTCCAAGGTGTGGGAGCACAAATATACGTGGGCATCGTCCATGGTCTGCGCATAGTGCATGTAATCACTGTGGTTATACATGGTGGTAGTTCGGAAATAAAAAAACTGTTTATATATGTAAAATGGCGTAGGAGTTGCTATCTAATTGACATGTATTAACGAATTCCTTTAATCTAATAATTAGAGTACTAAATCTATTATGAGCAATTATAAATTATTATAACAAGGGGGGATATAGGTATGCCAGATATAATATGTCCGGAGTGCCAAAGAAAGATACGTTCCTATGAAGTAGAATGTCCTCATTGTGGTTTCTTATTGCAAAAATACTTACAGGAGAATGGCATAGATGATCTGAAGAAAAAAATCCTATGTACCAAATGCGGTCAAGAGGGAAATGGATTAATGGGTGCAGTAAAAATTAAATGTGAATGCTGTAATATACCAATGGTGCAGACGAGATATGGTATACGGGAGTTTGCGATCCTATATAACGAGTCTTTGGAAGGAGTTCCAGAGAAAGTCATGGATAGCATGGGAATCAGCGAACGAGAATATCAGGATATGGTATGCAGGCGAGACCCCAGAATACAAGATGAGGTGGCGAGAATTAAAGGGGGCAACCCATACGCTCTTTTCTTGAAGGAACAGTTTCCTGGAAACTTTAACTTAACTGCATTTGAGAGCAGAAATGCGCAGATAAAACAAGAAAAAGAACAGAAACAAAGAGAAATTGAATCCCAAAAGCTCCGTTGCCCAAGGTGTGGGAGCACAAATATACGTGGACATCGTCCATGGTCTGCGCATAGTGCATGTAATCACTGTGGTTATACATGGTGGTAGTTCTGAGATAAAAAACCTGTTTATAAATGTAAAATGACGTATGAGTTGCTATCTAATTGACATGTATTAACGAATTCCTTTGATACCAATAATTAGAGTACTAAATCTATTATGAGCAATTAAAAATTTTTATAACAAGGGGGAATACAGATATGCCAGATATAATATGTCCGGATTGCCAAAGAAAGATACGTTCATATGAGATAGAATGTCCACAGTGTGGTTTCCTTCTGCAGAAATACTTACAAGATAATGGCATTAATGATTTGAATAAAAAAATCTTATGTCCCAGATGTGGTAAGGAAGGAGAATTATCGGGCGCGTTGGAAGTAAAATGCGAATTTTGTGGTATTCCAATGGTTCAAACAAAGTATAGTGTCCAAGAGTTTGCAAATAAGTATAATGATACCCTAAAAGGTGTGCCAGAAAAGATTATGGAAAATTTGAGCATTGGTATGTTTGAATTAGAAAAAATGATTCAAAGTGGAGACACCAAGATACTTGAAGAGATGATTCAAATAAAAGGTGGTAATCCATATGAATTGTTTTTGAAGGAGCAGTTTCCTAATACCTTTGATCAGAATGAACTAAAAAAAAGAGAAGAACAGGAAAAACAAGAAGCCGAAGCAAGGTTGCCCCGTTGTCCCAGGTGTGGGAGTACAGATATAAGACGAAGGCAAGGACTCGTAGGTACTAATTTATTTGAAGAGTATTATATTTGTTATAGTTGTATGAATACGTTCGGAAGACCCAGATGAAAATTTACATTTCTGCTGTTGAGTTTTTGTAATAGTATACTATCTGTAAGTTATATTGGATGCACATTTCGGATAGTGGTTTGTAGATTAATTAATGTGTAAGCTGTAGATTTGAAGGTTAGTTATTAAATGCTCTTTACCTAAGAAAGTAATATCATTTACTACTGCCCTTTGCTAATTATAATCCGATGCTATATTATTTTGTTTTATCTTTCCGCATACGGAACAAAAATAAAAAAACAAGAAAATATATTTAGAAGGTAAGATTAAATGGGAAAAAATAAATATTACTGTAAGATAGACGGAGTAATACATAACCTGTCAGATGTACAGGAAGTACTGGACGGTAAATCTGAACGGAATATCGTCTTGATAATGTATGAAGAACACGGGATGGATATAGTGAGTGCAAATACATTTGAGAGCGTATTAAGGTTTCATAATAATGAGATACCATCCGATTATAATGAGGCATTAAGGAGGTGGCAGGAATATAATCAAGCCAGTTTACCAAAAAGCCCACCGAAGCCTCGTTGCCCAAGATGCGGAAGTACTGATCTAAAAGAGAGGCAAATGTATGTAGGACCAGAAAGCAATCTGTATGTGCCATATTATACTTGTCAGCAATGCCGTAAGACATGGATGAAAAATATGTTTAAGTGCTAACCTCTTCCCTATACAGTCAGGAGTAGAATAAGTGAATGACAACCAAAATCATTGTACGAAAGACAGAATAGTACACAACTTGCCAATTAAAAATGATGTATTAGACGGTACGATAGAGCGAAATATTACGCTGATAATGAGCAAGGAACACGTATACCCTAACGTAAATAAAGTGTTGTAAAAGGATAGGAAATGGGAAAAAATAAATATTACTGTAAGATAGACGGAGTAGTACATAATCTGTCAGATGTACAGGAAGTACTGGACGGTAAATCCGAACGGAACATCACCTTGATAATGAATGAGGAACACGGGATGGATATAGTGAGTGCAAATACATTTGAGAGTGTATTAAGGTTTCATAATAATGAGATACCATCCGATTATAATGAGGCATTAAGAAGGTGGCAGGAATATAATCAGGCTAGAATGCCCAAAAGTCCGCCGAAGCCCCATTGCCCAAGATGCGGAAGTATAAATATTAAGAAATTACGAAGATTTGTAGACCCTGATATGGTGACAACGGGATTAGTAGGCAGTGTTGATTTTGTACCCTTTAAAAGTTATAGATGCAATAACTGTAGATATACTTGGTAACAAAATATAGTACTCGCAAATGATAAAATAAAGAGTGATTAAATTATAGATATTATGATGTTACGAAGAATAAACCAATTATAGTGTACAAGATTATGTAAGGAGATTATTATGGGTAAAAACAAATATTATTGTAAAATAGATGGAGTAGTACATAACCTGTCAGATGTACAGGAAGTACTGGACGGTAAATCTGAACGGAACATCATCTTGATAATGTATGAGGAACACGGAATGGATATAGTGAGTGCAAATACATTTGAGAGTGTATTAAGGTTTCATAATAATGAGATACCATCCGATTATAATGAAGCATTAAGAAGGTGGCAGGAATATAATCAGGCGAGTTTATCTCGTTGTCCTAGGTGTGGCAGTACAAATATCAAATATAATTTAGAGTTTGCGTCTTGGATGGCAGCACAAGGGCAGGAACCAGTCTCAGATAGCGTTTTGAAAGATAATAAGTGTGGAAATTGTGGATTTAAATGGTAGTTGTTAATTTTTATTCATTTAAGGAAAAATATAAAATAATATTTATAACTGCCATTTACTTATATAATCCTATGTTTTATAATATTACCTTATATTACCATATGAAAGACAAACATTAAGAAAATATTAGAAGGATATTCAAATTGGGGAAAAACAAATATTACTGCAAAATAGATGGGGTAGTGCATAACCTGTCAGATGTACAGGAAGTATTGAGTGGTAAATCCGAACGGAACATCGTCTTGATAATGAATGAGGAACACGGGATGGATATAGTAAGTGCAAATACATTTGAAAGCGTATTAAGGTTTTATGATAATGAAATACCATCTGATTATAATGAGGCATTAAGAAGATGGCAGGAATATAATCAAGCCAGTTTACCCAAAAGCCCACCGAAGCCCTGTTGTCCAAGGTGTGGGAGCACAAATATACGTGGACATCGTCCATGGTTTGCGCATAGTGCATGTAACCACTGTGGTTATACATGGTGGTAGTTCTGAAATAAAAAACCTGTTTATATATGTAAAATGGTATAGGAGTTGCTATCTAATTGACATGTATTAACGAATTCCTTAAATCTAATAATTAGAGTACCAAATCTATTATAACAAGGGGGAATACAGATATGCCAGATATAATATGTCCGGATTGCCAAAGAAAGATACGTTCCTATGAAGTAGAATGCCCGTATTGTGGTTTCTTATTGCAGAAATACTTACAGGAAAATGGCATAGATGATCTGAAGAAAAAAATTTTATGCACCAGATGTGGTCAAGAGGGAAATGGATTAATGGGTGCAGTAAAAATTAAATGTGAATACTGTAATATACCAATGGTGCAGACAGGATATGGTATACGGGAGTTTGCAATTCTGTATAACGAGTCTTTGGAAGGTGTTTCACTGAAAGTTATGGATAGCATGGGAATCAGCGAACGAGAATATCAGGATATGATACGCAGGCGAGACCCAAGAATACAAGATGAGATGGCAAGAATTAAAGGGGGCAACCCATACGCTCTTTTCTTGAAGGAACAGTTTCCTGGAAACTTTAATTTAACTGCATTTGAGAGCAGAAATGCACAGATAAAACAAGAAAAAGAACAAAAACAAAGAGAAATAGAATCCCAAAAGCCCCGTTGCCCAAGATGTGGAAGTACTGATATAAAACGAAATCATAGAGTCATAAATTCAGATATAGGTTTATATGAAAAATATTATATATGCTACAATTGTATGAATAAGTTCAAAAGACCCAGATGAAAGTTTACATTCCTGCTGTTGAGTTTATGTAAATAGTACACAATCTGTCAGTTGTACAGGATGTATGCCTTTGATAGTGTTATGAAAAATGATTAATGTGTAAGCTGTAGATTTGAAGGGTAGTTATAAAATACTCTTTACCTAAGAAAGTAAATATCATTCATTACTGTCCTTTGCTAATTATAATTCGATGCTATATAATTTCGTTTTATCTTTCCGTATACAGAACAAAAATTAAAAAAACAAGAAAATATATTAGATGGTAAGATTAAATGGGAAAAACAAATATTACTGTAAAATATATGGAAAAATATATAATCTCAAAAAAATCCAGGATATAATAAACGAAAAACCAAAATACCCAAATATAGCAAAGATTTATGTAGCTGCAGTAGAAGAGTATCATTTATCAACAAATACGATGTTGGATTCAGTGATCACATTTAATAATGAGATACCGGCAGATTATAATGAAGCATTAAAGAGAATGCAAGATTATAATCAAGCCAGTCTATCCAAAAGTCCGCCGAAGCCCCGTTGTCCAAGATGTGGAAGTACAGATATAAGACGAAAAGGTCTTATCAATTCTGATTGGGGAGTATACAGAAAGCATAATAAATGTAACAGATGTAGTTAAATTTTTCGTACACCTGTTTAAGAATTTCTGTAATTAATAAAAATAATAATACTCTCAAATGGCAAAAAAAGAGTGATTAAATTATAGATATTGTTAGCTCTCTAATGACAAACGTAAACAATAGTGAGAGAGAAGCACCATTGTTGACGGGTAATATTTATATGCTTAAAATTCCAAGCATCACACTTGAGACTATACATTAATAATTGACAATATAAGGTCATGTCAACTACAAGGATGGGTAGTCGTTGAATATCCTCACTGTTAAGAATCTTTATCCTGTTTTACCAGATTATATGATTCAACTATCGTCAGATGAGTGTACTGCTGATTGGGACATTTATGTATCAAATTACATCGTTTGCCATATGAATTTTCAAACCATACCATATACTGTCGCCAGTTCTGTTTCGGTTTCATATCACTTTCCGTTCCAGCAAAGAGGGATTACCAAACCTCCAATACTCCTTTAGGTATATTTAAAGAACCCCTATTAACACAATTTGTCGATGACACCATATTCGCCATTTCCTAATTGTGAAGTGGACTCACTAAAATGTGTAACCCTGTGATTTATGGGTTAATCCAGGTTCCTTTTTGCAAGAGCAGCTCCTTTCTGTATGTTTTCAAAGGCAGTTGTAGTTGTATTTATTACGTTCATACCTTTGATAAGGGAATCAACATCAAACTCCACCGGCACTTTCGCGGGCGCTGCTCCGCTAGTCACGCTGTTCACTGCAGACTGCAGCTGACTGCTCAGTGCAGCGCCGTCAACCTCTACGTTTAATTTATATTTTTGATTATTGAGTTGTTCGTACAGTGCATCTGTATTTAATACAGGCTGTACGTTTATGTTATATTGTTCACTCAATGGAATCCTCCCTTCTTTTATTTGATTTTTTGAAAGATTCTATAAAAATCGCATCTGCACGGGACGCATATCCAGATAGCAGCGCCATCGTCATGTTCTGCCGCGTACCGTCCCGCGTCTTCTAAATCTTTTACATTGCTCTCGGCAACTACGGTCAGACCTTCCAGGGCATCGAACGTGACACCGAGGACTTTCACATAATCACTGTTATTCATATTTAATACCTCCGCGCATTACACGATATCATCTGTTTCTTTGTTACAGGTTCCATGCCTTTACCCGGCCTTTACCGGAGAGTATGCGGCCTTTACGTATTCCAGAGCTTCCCTGAGGTTCAGCATATCCGGGTCCGCGGCCTCTATTTTTTTTGCGGCGGCAGAAAGAAGAGCAGTGAGCGCATCTTCCTTTTCGTGGATGATCTGCTGCTTTCGGAACTCTACCATCTTCTCCGTGTCGGAGAGAATGCCGTACATCTGTATGACGGTCTCTTTGTACGGGCAGGAAGGAATGGAATCCTTGTCCTGTTCAAAGAACTCGTCGTAGAGCTTCATGAGTCCTTCGTCTGCCGTGACGGCCTCGTAGATATTTTCTGCAATCTCAGTTCCTCCGTTTTCGGCCTCTTTTACTTCAAAGGCGATTCCGTCGACGCAGTGTAGGAAGAATACGTTGATCAGCATCATATCGGCGTAGTAAGGCGTGTAACTTACGCGGCCTTCGCCGTCTTTTGTAAAGTATCCTTCTGCCAGTTCCTGGGGCATGAGTATTCTGTCCTCCATGGACAGGGTGGTTTTGATCGATGGGTTTTCTTTTCTCATTTTAAATTGTCTCCTCCTTTATTGGGTTTACTTTCTTTCCATTTTCTGTATGCGTACTGTGTTTCGGATTTTAAGTACCAGCATACGATCTTGCCTTTTTTGTCCGGCCGCTCGGATTCGCATATATGAACCGGCTGGCAGCCGGACTTCGCATACATGAGTATCTGGGGCAGCGTGTCGATGGGCACAAGGCTGCTTTCTCCGTAGCATGCAAAGGCTTCTTTTAATGTGTCAAATCTTAATCTGCCTATGATGATTCCCTTCTTTCTTCTGTTGAGATAACTGGTGTGTAAAAAATAGGGCAGAAAATACCGTATTGTATTTTCTGCCCTTGATGGGGAGGCGGCAGGCGCACAGAGGACGCCCGCTGCCCGCCTCAGGGCTGCGCGGGGCAGCGGTGAGGCTAAACTACAATACTGATAAAACTGGAATTATGCTTCTTCCTCCACGATAAGGTCGAGGATGTTGTTGTCCTTGTCTGCCAGAAGGTCGCAGGTGATCGTAACGGCGCCCGGATCTCCGTTGTTGGCAAATGCAAGTGACATGGTTGACTGAGGAACGCACTTGTAGGCGATCATTCTTGCCGGAAGGATATCGTCATCCTCTGTCTTCATGTATGTCTCGCCTTCCACGATAAATGCTTTCGGGAAGCTTGTGGATTTGATGTTGATCCGTTCCACTTTGTCTGTGACTTCTTTTACGTAGTATGCAACTACAGATGTGATGCCGTCGGCATCAGCCAGAGTAGCGGATGCGCCTGTCATGGAAGCGCTGATTTCTTTGCCGCAGTCGTCATCTTCTGCGTAGAAGTTAGGAGCGAATCCTTCCGCCGGAGCTTCAGGAAGCGTAACCTTGCCTTCTGCTACCGGAAGGACAACTCTTTTTGTGTATTTTGCTGATTTGGACACATCACCGCCTGTGATCAGTTCCCACAGCTTTACAGACTGCATCTGTGTCTCGATCGTGAGCGTTCCGCCCTTTTCGCCGGCAAAGGACACTCTCTTTGGGTGTCCCTGTCCGCCGTAAGCGAACATAGTCTCGCCTGTAAGCTCTGTTGTAGATGTGTTTGCAAAGTCAAGGTTCAGGAATGGTTTCTTGGATGTGTAATCCTTGAAAATCAGTTTCTGAACTTCTCTGTTAGCCATTTTTGAATTTAATCCCATAATAAAAATCCTCCTGTTTTTTCTGCCGGTTCTCACATGGACCGGGTCAGTTTGTAGTTGTAATGTTTTTAAACCATAAGTTATAGTCAAACTTATTTTCTTTGTCTCCCCACACGGAGACGGACGTTCTGCCGGATGCGTATATCTCATTGTTGCGCAGCCGGGCAAATGTATCCCAGAGTTGATAGACAGTCATATCCCACACGTTTGTATAATTAATGCTGTTGTGCATGGCACAGACGGCAGAGATAATGTTGGCAAGCTCAAGGTCAGTATCCGTCTTGGGCTTTATGCGGTTCTTTTTCTTACGCTTCTGCATTTCCTGATACCGGGCTAGACCCTTTTTGTTTTTCACCCTGGCAGGGTCCACGGTATCCTTTGTGTCGATGTGTCCGAACTGCAGGATGGTGTCACAGACTTCCAGGTAATTGCCCTTGTGGATCGTTCCTGTGACACGGATACTGTCATTTCCTTCTTCATCCTTGACAGGAGAAAAGACGAGAAAAGCATCCTTTGCCCTGTCGTACATGACGCGTTCCGCAAAGAAGAAGTCAAATATGGCGGAGAAGGACTGCTGCAGCGCGGCGCTGCTCACGGCGATATCATACATGGTAAGGCACGATAATTGTTCTTCATTTAAGTTCTCGTACCAGGGTTTCAGACTTTCATTTACTTCAGTGCAGTATTTTTCCGGGGATATGTTAAGAAGTGCGAGATAAGTGGAGTAGATCCGGCCGGTCAGTCTGGAGACTTCCCTGAGCGTGAGCGGACGGATGCTGCCCACACCCTGTATGGTAAAGGGGGAGGGGCTTATGAGGTCATAATAATCCAGCTTCATCACACCACCTGCCGTTTCGGCCTGACAGGCATCTGGTAAATGGTGTAGCACAGAGATTTCCCATAGAAGCGTTCATCCTGCAAAAGAGAAGTGACAGGCTTTTCCTCCGCAAGCTGCATCCGGCCGGTGCCGAATGTGCGAAGGAGCGTCTCATCTGCTGTGACCGCCCGGTGAATGGCGGCCAGAGCCATGTCGATCCGGTTGCCGGCCAGTCCGTGAACCGCGGCGTATTCCTGCTTTTCGGCGTCTGACATATGAAGCATGCTGCCGCAGGCATATACATTGACAGTGATACGCACCTGGAGCGCGGCTTCCGCCGTCAGCGGGGCGTCTGTCTCAAGACAGAGGAAGGCCTGGTTTTCCCCGGCGGAAGCGGGCGGCACCGCAGTGTCAAAGCAGTGGTTTGCCCAGTTTTCCTTAAGAGAGAGCTGACTGTCGCCGGGGACGGGCATGATCAGCTTCTGCACGAGTTCGTCTTCCAGGAAAAGGTCTGAGAGTGTGTCCTTTATTTTCCCCAGATTTTCCAATGGGTTTTTACTTCTTTCCATTATTTCACCTCCTTAAAATACCACAGGTGTTATGGCTGTTCTTTCTGCTTTGGCTGATCATAAGTCAGGGCTTTCGGGCTGTCCGAGACTCCTTCTGTAGTCGGGTCCGTGACGATGCCGAGCAATACGAGCAGATTGATGACCATTCCTGCGGTCTCTATCATCTGGGATTCAGATATTGGGGGAACGATACGCGCCATACCGAGAATCTGGTAGACGAGTGAGATGATCGCCATGATGACCGCGGTCAGCGTTATTTTGTTGCCGAGACGCAGTTTCCAGTTGATGTTCATAGACATCCTCCTCCTTCATAATTTGTTCAGATGCATCTGTATTCCTGAGAGAAGGAAAGAGAGCCGGCCTGCTGCAGACCAGCCCTCCTTCCGGAGAAAAGAATATGAAAAGAAGTGTGCGGGTATCATTCCCTTGTAGGCGAATTGGAAAAATATGGTGCCACGCCTTGTAAATACTGGCGTCCGGGCCTCTCTGGAATAGAACATATGTTCTGTAAAAATGGAGCAAACAACGAATTTACGGGGGCTGCGGGATTATGTAACTGCGCTTGCTGCCTGCTGAATCTGTCTGCGCTTTTCATAAGCGCGCCGGTTCTGCTCCTGCCGGAGCTTTTTCTGGTGTTCCGCGCGGTGCAGGCTGCAGCGGCACGTCTTCGTGTCCTTTGCGTCCACCTCCACCGCACATCCGCAGTCCACGCACGTTATTGTCTTCGTGTCGGCGGGGCGTATCGTACGGCAGTCAAGGCAGTATTTCTGGTTCGGTGACGCCGGGACGAAGCGTGCGCCGCAGATTTCGCACTGGATACTGCCTTCGGGCAGGTTGTGCTTCAGGTTATCGACTATGACATGTCCGAAGCACTGCCAGAGCAGCTCTTTGTGGGGCGTCTTTTTGCGGTACAGATGCTTTACGAGCATGTCGCACACTTCTGTCTCGCTGTAGTTTAAGCCGAGCAGTTCCTGTCTTACCGAGCCGATGATGTAGTCCACATTTTCCGCGCTGCCCGGGTTCAGGCGGAAGTGATACTTCCGGTTCAGGCGGCTGTATGCCGCGATGACTTGTTCGTCGATCTGGATGCGCGGGCGGCACATGAGCTTTGTATAAGTAAATTTCCCGAAGTTTTTTCCGGCAAGGCGGATCGGACGGTAGCGGATGCAGGTCTCCAGACGGTCCACGAAGCTTCCGCCGCCCGGCTCCACCTGGCTTTCTGTCTTGTCCTTGGCGTACAGGAAGAAGTGGGGAAGCTTTTGGCTCGTATAGGTGCGGATGAGCGCGTCGATCTCCCGGGGCCGGTCAGGCATATACTGAGTCTTCGCCATGTCGATGCAGAAGTTGTTCTCCATGCAGAGCAGTTTGATGACGTTGAGCGCCTCCTGCTTTTTTTCCTTTGAAGCGCGGCTCCAGTCCACAAAATTGAATATCTTGGAAATACTGTTGCTGTAGCGGCCGATGTTCCCGCCTCTGTACGCGGCGTTTATGCCCTCGTACAGCAGTTCCGGGGTCAGCGGGGCGGGCCGGGCTTTCTTCATCTCATAATAGAGGGGAACGATGTCATCCATGTGCATGTTGCGCTCCGCGATCTCTACAAATACAGGGTCGGCCACCACGAGAGAGCGGTCGCCGTCCACGTCGAACTGCAGCATTTTAGAGATGGGGTCGTGGCTGCTCGTATAGAGGGCATTGGTCGTAAACCAGCGGGCGCAGGCCTCATTTCTGGCATTGAGACGGACTGCGTGTTCCCGGTACAGGTGGGGGCTTCTCAGACAGTCCAGCTTCCTGCCGCCGGGGAACAGGCGGCAGCACACGTCCCCGTTTCCGAGCAGCCCTTCTGGTTCACGGATTCCGAGGAACAGACGCTCGCAGAAAGCGTACAGATCCGGCACGATAAACGTGTATTTGCCATAGATCTCAAGCTTCCCGGAGCGGTATTCCTTCACAAGGCTTTTCTTTATCTCCCGCAGCCTTGCCCGGATGTACTCGTCGGTGATCATCTCCGGGTAGAGAAGAAGCGCCTGCTGGAGCCATGTCTTGTCCGGGTTGCCGGGGACGGCTCCGAAGACGCGCAGTATGGTCTTCTTGTCGGAGGAGAGCTTCTCCAGTGTATGAAGGGAAGGACGGATAAGGTACGCGGCCTCTTCCTCTGTGATGTCGGTGAGTGTCTGGAGCATCTGGTAATTGATCGTGGCGTCGGGAAAATAATCTTCTTCCATGTTGCAGATGCCGGCCTGGCAGCCGCACGCTTCAAAGGATCGCTGATACTGCTCCCATGAAGTGTAAAACCGGCTCATCTTGAACTGGCTTTCGGTGAAGATCACCTGGATGCGGTCCGTGAGGATGTTCCACTGCTTTCCGTAGATATCTGTGACGACAGGGGAGGCGTCGTGTTCCCGGATGAACCGGACAAAGTCAAAGGAGGCGAGCAGCCCTTTCATCCACGGAAGGCGCACCATGAAATTCTTCCGGGACAGCCTGGGAAGTATCATGCCGCACCCGTCCGTGTGCGGGATGGGGACGTCCATCTCCTTCCGCTCGATCTTGTAAGTATCGTCGTGGATAAAGTCTACGCTGCAGCGGACAGACGTCTCGAAGTCCGGGACGACGATACATTTCCTTATATCAAAGTCTGTCCACGGCTCTGTGGCCGAATTTGACAGGGCGAGATAAGCCAGGTATTTGTTGGCGTTTATGCCGCCGCCTTCGTTGATCATCTGCCTGGAGAGTCCGCAGACGAGCGACGGTTCTATCTTGTTTAAGAGCCGTTCTTTAATAAATACGGTCTTTTTGGTCCGTATCTGGCCGGCGGAGGATGTGAAATAGACGTATTTTTCCCCGTTATGATAATAGCCGTTTGTGATAAGCTGCTTTATCACATTGTAAAAATAAGTCTGTACGACCATAATGTCTGTTGTAAGTTCGCCGGTCTTCATATCGGCCGCACGGGTGAGGGCGGATTCAAAGACAGAGATGATCCTTGTGTCTGTCAGCTTTTCCTTTGGCAGTGTGCGGACGATGGACGGGTCCGAGACGAGCTCTTCGCTCAGCAGCGCTTTGTAGTCTTTGATTTTTTTGTTTACATGTGAACAGAGCGCCTTGTACTTTTCCGTGCAGGGGGCGTCATATCCGTCTCTGTCCGCAGATCTGAGCGTGCTTTTATGCTTCATGTAGCGGGCCATCCTGCGGTGGAGCTGTTCTTCTTTCTCTGTATAAAAACAGCCGGTCTCAAGGGAAAAGATATGTACTTGTCTAGACAATGCGCCGTTGCTTTTCTTTTTCATGATATTTCCTCCTTCTTCACATTATTTTTGAGCCGGCCTGCCACTTAGCCAGAGTGTCCACATCCGGTCACGGGGACAGTAGCGGGAGCAGAGCCGTTCGTGTTCAAACCGCAGCAGGTCGCAGATCTGGTATGTGAACCAGGCGTACGCCGTCTCGCCGAGGCGCAGCTGCGACAGGGTATCGTTGATGTACATTGCGTACATCTGCCAGTTTGTGATCCCGTCGTATGTGTCGTGCCATCCGTCCGGACGGTATGCAGTCTCACATATATGGCTGCCTGGCATGCGCCGCAGCCCGGAAGGACGGACCGTCTGCTTCATGAGGCGGAATTTCTCCTGCCACTGGGCGTCTGTCATGTGGGCGGACGGGGCCGCGGAATGGGGGCTCGTATATACGTACATGGTGTCTTTCAGTTCCTGTATGGTCACTGTGTTCACCTCCTTCGTAAAAATATGTATTGTGCGAAATTCCAATGATACAGTCATTCTGTTGAAAACAATATAGCATCGAACATAAGTTCGTGTCAAGGCACAAAAATGTGTTGACAAAAAGAACATGTGTTTGTAAAATATAATCAAACACATGTTCCCATTGCTTTTGGGTAAAATAAATTATTTACGGAGGCGGAGAATGAGGATCCAGGAGACGATGTCCATGTACGACAAACTGAATATTCTGTCCGACGCGGCGAAATATGACGTGGCATGCACGTCCAGCGGAACGTCCAGAAGCGGCGACGGGACCGGGATGGGAAGCTGTGAGCAGACTGGCATCTGCCACAGCTTCGGGGCGGACGGAAGATGTATCTCTCTTCTGAAGATACTTTTTACGAATGAATGTATCTATGACTGCAGGTACTGTATCAACCGGAGGAACAACGACGTGCCGCGGACGTCTTTTACGCCGGAGGAAGTCTGCACGCTGACGATGGAGTTTTACAGGCGGAACTATATCGAAGGGCTGTTTTTGAGCTCCGGGATACTGAAGAGTCCGAATCATACGATGGAACTGATCTATGCCACGCTGTTCAAGCTTCGCAGAGAATGTAATTTTCAGGGCTATATCCATGTGAAGGCCATTCCGGGCGCAGATGGGGAACTTGTGCGCAGGGTAGGTTTTCTGGCGGACAGGATGAGCGTGAATCTGGAACTGCCGACGGCGGAGAGCCTCAGGCTGCTGGCGCCTCATAAGACGAGAAAGAATATACTGGCCCCCATGCGGCTCGTGCAGAACGGTATGGCGGAGAACAAATACGAGATACAGACGTACCGGAGCGCGCCGCGGTTCGTGCCGGCGGGACAGAGTACACAGATGATCATCGGGGCTACGCCGGAGAGCGACTTTCAGATCATGCAGGTGGCGGAATCGCTGTATAAAAAGTTTGATCTGAAGCGGGTATTCTACTCGGCGTTTATCCACGTAAATGACGATGCGACCCTTCCGGCCCGGACGGACGAGGGTCCGCCGCTTTTGAGGGAACACCGGCTCTACCAGGCGGACTGGCTGCTGCGGTATTACCATTTTGAGGCGTCGGAGCTTCTGTCGGAGGAGAATCCGAACTTTAATGTACTGCTGGACCCGAAGTGTAACTGGGCGCTCAGCCATCTTGAACAGTTTCCGGTTGAGATCAACCGCGCGGACTATAAGATGCTGCTGCGCGTTCCGGGCATCGGTTACAAGTCCGCCGTGCGCATCGTGAAGGCGAGACGGCTCGGGACACTGGACTTTCACGACTTGAAGAAAATCGGCGTCGTGCTGAAGCGGGCGCTGTATTTTATCACATGCAGCGGCAGGATGATGTATCCGGTTAAGATAGAGGAAGACTTTATCATGCGGAACCTTCTGGACACGAAGGAAAAACTTCCGGAAGGAGCTTCGGGGATGACTTACCGGCAGCTCTCCCTCTTTGACGATATGAAGTTTGGGACAGCAGGAGCGGTCAGTCTTCGCTTCGGAAGATCATAAATAACAATGCGGGGAGAGGGACAATGAAGACGATCTATATCTGTACGGATACGGTAACCGGCATATTTTCTGGTATATACGATGCATGGAAGGCAGAGGGGGAAGAGGACACGTGCGGGATCGCGCTGAGAGGGACGCTGGAGCAGCAGCTCTTCTGTGAATATGTGGAGACGAAAGAGACGGAGCACAAAGCGGTCGTTGTGGAGGCCATGATCCAGAAGCATCTCGGCATGCCCGCCTACTGGGATATCTACCATGCCGCGCTGGCGGCGGATGCAGGCAAGGGGGACGCGATCCTTGGCACGATGCTGGCGGCCAGAAGAATAAAGGAGAGCCGGAGGATCATGGAACATCTGAGCCATCCTGCGGTGGAGAAGGTGTTTGAGCTGAGCCGCACTGTCGGTGGGGAGGCGCATGCATTCAAGGGATTTTTGCGGTTCAGGGAGCTGGTGAACGGAGTGCTTTTTGCCGAGATCACGCCGAAGAATCATGTGCTCACCTGTCTGGCGCCTCATTTTGCGGACCGGCTTCCGCGGGAGAACTGGATGATCTACGACAATGCGCACAAGACGTTCGTCGTACACGAGGCGGGGAAAAAGTGGGTGCTCGGGCTGAATGAGCAGCTCAATATAGAGATGATCCACAATATATCGGACAGGGAACGGGAATATGCACGCCTCTGGCAGGGCTTCTTCCGTACGATCTCCATACAGTCAAGAGAGAGCCGGAGCAGACAGTTACAGCATTTGCCATTGCGGTTTCAGAAAAATATGGTAGAATTTAAGCAGTGACTATCGCGGAAGAAGGAAGAGAGCATATGGAACAGCCGTTAATAAGAATATCCGTGCGCAGGCTCGTGGAGTTTATCCTGCAGGGCGGGGACATAGATAACCGGACAGCGGGGGCGGATAAAGACGCCATGCTGCTTGGAGGTAAGATCCACCGGAAGATACAGCGGCGTATGGGAGCCGGTTACCGCGCGGAGGTGGGCCTAAAGTATGTGGTCGGCTGCCGCGGCTTTGACCTGCAGATCGAAGGACGGGCGGACGGCATTATAGAAGAGGACGGCAAGGTTGTGGTGGACGAAATCAAAGGCGTGTTCAAGGAACTTCACACGCTGGGCGAACCGGTGGAAGTACATCTCGCCCAGGCAAAGTGTTATGCGTTCATCTATGCGAAGCAGAACAGCCTTAAAGAGATCGGCGTCCAGATGACATACTGTAATATGGAGACAGAAGAGATCAAGCGGTTCCAGTTTGTATACGGGGCAGAGGAGCTTGAGACGTGGTTTTATGAAGTGGCAGGACAGTATGAGAAATGGGCCAGGTATGAGCTTAAGTGGAAGGAAAAGCGGAACGCGTCCATAAAGGGCGTGGAATTTCCATTCAGCTACAGAGAGGGGCAGAAAGAACTTGTATCTTCTGTCTACCGGACGATTCTGAGGAAAAAGAAGCTGTTCATACAGGCGCCTACCGGGGTGGGCAAGACGATGGCGACTGTGTTCCCGGCTGTAAAGGCAGTGGGGGAGGGGCTTGGGGAGAAGATATTTTACCTGACGGCCAAGACGATCACAAGAACTGTGGCGCAGCAGGCGTTTGAGACGCTGAAGGAACAGGCGCTGCGGCTCAAGGTCATAACGCTCACCGCAAAAGAGAAGATCTGCTTCTGTGAAGAGGCCAACTGCAACCCGGACTACTGTCCGTATGCGAAAGGGCATTACGACAGGGTGAATGATGCGGTGTATGAACTCATCACCACCTCCGACGACATGAGCAGGGACGTTATCGAGGAGCAGGCGCGCAGATGGAACGTCTGCCCGTTTGAGATGGGGCTTGATGTGTCGCTCTGGGTGGATGCGGTCATCTGTGATTACAATTACGTATTTGACCCGAACGCGCATTTGAAGCGCTTTTTCGGAGACGGCGTGAGCGGCGAATATCTGTTCCTCATCGATGAGGCGCACAATCTCGTGGAGCGGGGAAGGGAGATGTACAGCGCCGCTCTGTACAAGGAGGATCTGCTGGAGGTCAAAAGGCTCGTAAAGCAGGAGGACGCGAAGCTGGCGGGGCGGCTTGAGGAATGCAATAAACAGATGCTGGCGCTCAAGCGGGAGTGTGAGACGTATGAGGTGCTGGACAGTGTGTCGCACATCTATTTGAAGCTTATGAATCTCATGGCGGAACTGGAGCGGTATCTGGAGGAATGCACGGAGGAAGAGAAGCGGAAGAAGGTGCTGGATCTGTATTTTGCCGTGCGTATGTTTCTTGGCATATATGACAGGCTGGATGAGAACTATCTCATATACGCGGAACTTGAGAACTCCGGAAGGTTTAAGGTCCGTCTGTTCTGTGTGAATCCCGCCGGCAATCTGAAAGAATTTCTCGACAAGGGGAACAGTACCATATTTTTTTCCGCCACCCTTCTGCCCATTCATTATTACAAGGAGCTGCTCAGCACGCAGAGCGACGATTATGCAGTCTATGCCGAGTCGCCCTTTGCGGAAGAGCACCGGCTGCTTCTGCTCGGTACGGACGTAAGCACGAAGTATACGAGGCGGGGGGCGGACATGTATGAGCGCTATGCGGGGTACTTAAAGCTGGTGGCGCAGACAAAAAAGGGGAATTATATCGCGTTTTTCCCGTCCTATCAGTTTATGGAGCAGGTATACGAAGCATTTGCCGCTCTGACGCAGGACTGTGAAGATATGGAATATGTCATTCAGTCGCAGTACATGTCGGAGGAAGCGCGGGAGATTTTTCTTGAGAACTTTGAGGAAGAACGGTCGAGGAGCCTCATGGGATTCTGTGTCATGGGAGGCATCTTCTCGGAGGGGATCGACCTTGCGCAGGATAAGCTCATCGGGGCGGTCATCGTAGGGACGGGCCTTCCCCAGGTGTGCAGGGAGAGAGAGCTCTTAAAGACTTATTTTGACGGGAAGGGATACAGAGGCTTTGACTATGCCTATCTGTATCCGGGAATGAACAAGGTGCTGCAGTCCGCGGGGCGCGTCATAAGGACGGACGAGGACAGAGGCGTCATCCTGCTTCTGGACGAGCGTTTCCGGGATACAAGATACAGAGAGACCTTTCCGCGGGAATGGACGTCCATGTGGTACTGCAGCCTGAGAAATGTAGAAGCGCTCATGCGCGCGTTCTGGGAACAGGATGATTGACACCGCGTTATGCCTGCGTATCTTCCGGCCCGGTAAGACCGCGCAGGAATTCTTCTACTGCTTTTGACACAGGCATGTGTTCATTGTAGGCGACAGCCAGTTCCCGCCTCGGCAGCTTCTCCTTCGTCTGCACGGTAAAGAGGTCCGTGGATTTGTGGGGGATACAGTAGTCCGGGATGAAAGCGATCCCGAGACCGATGCTCGCCAGGTCTATGAGCAGGTCGTTGCTGCTCAGCTCGATCTCCGGGACAAGGTCCAGCTGGTGCTGCTGGAACAGGGCGTGGAGGAATTCGCTGGTCGTGCTCTTCTTATCGAGCATGAGGATCGGATATTCCAGCAGTTCCCGGAAGGAGAGCGCCCGCCCTTTCAGGGCGGAGAAGGATGCATTGGCGATGAACACGTCCCGGAATGTCTTGATCGTCTTCACAGAAGCGGCATTGCCGAGGTAAGAGTTCGGATAGTTGACGACAATGAGATCCACCTGGCCGCTCTCCAGAAGTTCCGCGCAGCGGATGGAGGTGGCGTTTGTCACTTTGATGTGGGCGCCCGGGAAGGACTTGTGGAATTTCTCGAGATAAGGAACAAGAAAATAGCGGCAGATGGTGTCGCTGGCGCCGATGCGGATCTGTCCGCCGTGTGAGGCGGCGTCCATGATCTGTGTCTCTCCCCGCTTTATCAGGTTGATGGCAGGTTCTATATGGCGCAGAAGTATCTCCCCCTCCGGCGTGAGCCGGACTTTTTTTGTGCTCCGGATAAAGAGCGTCTCATTCAGCTTCTTCTCAAGCGCCTTGATGGACTGGCTCACCGCGGACTGGGAGATAAAGAGCTGTTTGGAAGCTTCGGAGAAGCTCAGAGTCGTTGCCACATAATAAAATACTTTGTACAGTTCATAATTGATATCCATTATAAGTCCTCCTTATAAATATACTGAGTATTATAAGTCAAAAAAGGATGAATTACAATATGCAGTATGGTAAGATGAATACGGAGGAGGTAAGAGATGAAAAAAGCACACAAAATTATTGCTGCAGCGGCGATGCTGTTTCTGATCACAGCCATTTTGATCACGAGTTTCCAGTTTGCCGCGTACGGAGATCCAGACTATAAGTTTTATGAGAAGGAATATGCCAGGTATAACGTGACGGAAGATCTCGGCATGGAGATGCCGGAGGTCATGGCAGTCACAAAGCATATGATGGCCTACCTGATCGGGGAAGAGGAGGAGCTGTCTGTGATCACGGATGTGGACGGGGAGCGGCAGGACTTCTTTAATGAACAGGACAGGGCGCACATGGCGGATGTGAAGAATCTTTTTCTGGGAGGGCTCAAAGTGCGGACGGTCTGCCTCGTTGTATTCCTTCTGCTGCTGCTTCTTCTCGCAGTCATGAAAGCGGACTTGAAGCGGCTCATTCCGGGAGCTTATTTTGCGGGACTGGGGCTGTTTCTCATCATCGTGCTGCTGCTGGGACTGCTGTTCGCGTCTGACTTTACGAAATACTTTACCATATTCCATGAGATATTTTTTACAAACGACCTCTGGCTCTTTGACCCTGCCACAGACTATATGATACGCATGCTGCCGGAAGGCTTCTTTTCCGACATGACGCTTCGTATCGGGCTCGTGTTCGTAGGGAGCCTTGCCGTCATCGGGCTTCTAATGGGTATATGGCGCTTCGCCATATCAAAAAGAGCTGAGAATAAAAATAAGTAATACTTATAAAAATGTTAAGTTATATTAATTACACTAATAACAATAAGTATGTTATGATGGAACAAGGGAATCATAGAATTCATGAACGGAGGAAGATTTATGAGCAGTGTAAAACGAGTGTATGTAGAGAAAAAACCAGGCTTTGCCGTACAGGCAGAAGACCTTAGGCATGAAGTGAAAAGTTATCTCGGCATCGGCGGGATAGAGGATGTGCGTGTGCTTATCCGTTACGATGTGGAGAATATCTCTGAGGATATATTTGAGAGGGCTCTGAACGGGATTTTCTCGGAACCGCCGGTGGATACTTTATATAAAGAAGAATTTCCGGTGAAGGAAGGAAGCAGGATCTTCTCTGTGGAGTTTCTTCCGGGACAGTTTGACCAGCGGGCGGATTCTGCCGTACAGTGCGTGCAGTTTATCAAGGCGGACGAGCAGCCGGTCATCCGCACTGCCACGACTTATGTGATCGAAGGCAGCATTACAGACGAGGAGTTTGCGGCGGTCAAGGAACACTGCATCAACCCCGTAGACTCGAGAGAGACAGGGATGGACAAGCCGGAGACGCTCGTTACGGCGTTTGAAGAGCCTGACGATGTGATCATATTTGACGGGTTCAAAGAGATGGCGGAGGATGAGCTTATGGAGCTGTACCGTTCCCTCGGCCTTGCCATGACATTTAAAGACTTCCGGCACATTCAGGATTATTTCAGGGCAGAGGAAAGCAGAGACCCGTCCATGACGGAGATCCGCGTGCTGGATACATACTGGTCGGACCACTGCCGTCATACGACCTTCTCCACCGAACTTAAGGATATCACGTTCGGGGAAGGCGATTACAGGGAACCGATCGAAGCGGCATATAAGCAGTACATCGCAGACCACAGCGAGATATTCAAAGGCCGCGAGGACAAGTTCGTCTGCCTTATGGACCTTGCGCTGATGGCCATGAGAAAGCTGAAAAGGGAAGGGAAGCTTGAAGACCAGGAAGAGTCGGACGAGATCAATGCGTGCAGTATCGTTGTGCCGGTAACGGTCGACGGGGTGGAAGAAGAGTGGCTCGTCAACTTTAAGAATGAGACGCATAACCATCCGACAGAGATAGAACCGTTCGGAGGCGCCGCTACGTGTCTTGGCGGCGCGATCCGTGACCCGCTGTCAGGCCGTACTTACGTGTATCAGGCGATGCGTGTCACCGGGGCCGCAGACCCGACCGTATCCGTGAAGGATACGATGAAGGGCAAGCTTCCGCAGAAGAAGCTTGTGCGGGAGGCCGCTCACGGCTACAGTTCTTACGGCAACCAGATCGGTCTGGCGACCGGCGCGGTCAAGGAGATCTATCACCCGAACTATGTGGCAAAGCGTATGGAGATCGGCGCTGTGCTCGGCGCGGCTCCGAGACGTGCGGTCATCCGTGAGACGTCCGATCCGGGCGATATCATCATCCTGCTCGGCGGCCGTACAGGCCGCGACGGATGCGGCGGCGCCACCGGTTCCTCCAAGGTGCACACAGAAGAGTCGATCGAGACGTGCGGCGCAGAAGTACAGAAGGGAAATCCGCCGACGGAGCGGAAGATCCAGCGTCTGTTCAGACGGGAAGAGGTGAGCAGGCTCATCAAGAAATGTAACGACTTCGGGGCCGGCGGTGTGTCGGTGGCGATCGGAGAGCTGGCCGACGGCCTCAGAGTGGATCTCGACAAGGTGCCGAAGAAATACGCGGGTCTGGACGGCACGGAGATCGCCATCTCTGAATCCCAGGAGCGTATGGCAGTTGTCGTGGATCCGAAAGATGTAGAGGAATTCATGGCGTACGCCAAAGAAGAGAATCTGGAGGCCACAAAGGTTGCGGTCGTGACCGAAGAGCCGAGGCTTGTACTGTCCTGGAGAGGAAAGGAGATCGTCAATCTTTCCCGCGCCTTCCTTGACACGAACGGCGCCCACCAGGAGACTGCAGTGAGCGTCGATATACCGAACCGTGAAGATACGGTTCTCGTACGGGAAGAAGTGAAGGATGTGAGGGCAAAGTGGCTTGATACGCTGAGAGACTTGAATGTGTGTTCACAGAAAGGTCTTGTGGAGATGTTCGACGGTTCCATCGGAGCCTCTTCCGTGTTCATGCCCCACGGCGGAAAGTATCAGATGACGGAGACACAGGCCATGGTGGCCAGGCTTCCTGTACTCACCGGGGACTGCGACACAGTGACGATGATGAGTTATGGATTTGACCCGTATCTCTCTACGTGGAGCCCCTTCCACGGAGCAGTCTATGCGGTGACCGAATCTGTTGCAAAGATCGTGGCGGCCGGCGGGGACCACAGCAAGATCCGTTTTACGTTCCAGGAGTATTTCCGCCGCATGACAGAGGATCCGCACAGATGGAGCCAGCCTTTTGCAGCGCTTCTCGGCGCTTATAACGCCCAGCTTGGGTTCGGACTGCCGTCTATCGGGGGCAAGGACAGTATGTCAGGGACATTTGAGGAGATCGATGTTCCGCCGACCCTCGTGTCGTTTGCAGTAGATGTGGCTTCAGAAAAAGATATCATCACGCCGGAACTTAAGAAGGCAGGCAGTAAGCTCGTGTGGCTGCGCATCGAGACGGATGCGTATGACGTTCCGGTGTACAGTCAGGTGATGGATCAGTACAAAAAGTTCACCGGCGACATCCGCAGCGGAAAGATCATATCCGCCTATGCGCTTGACCGGCACGGGATCGCCGCGGCAGTGAGCAAGATGGCGTTCGGAAATAAAATGGGCGTTAAGATCGAACACAACGTGGACGCGCGGGATCTGTTCGCCCCTGCATTCGGAGATATTATCGCGGAAGTTCCGGCGGACAAAGTCGGAGAACTGAGCATTACGTATACAGTTATCGGGGAAGTGACAGCGGATGCCGCGCTTTCCTACGGCGATATGAGAATAGACCTCTGTGAGGCCGGCGCCGCGTGGACAGAGACGCTTGAGAAAGTATTCCCGACCAGATCAGAGGCAGAAGGCGGCCCGACAGCGTTCTTTCTGGCCGGAAAAGCGTCGGAGGACGGCAGACTCGGAGAGGACGGGTGCTTCCGCACGTCAAACGTACATGTGTGCACCCACAAGATCGGACAGCCCGTCGTGTTTATACCGGTGTTCCCCGGAACGAACTGTGAATATGACAGCGCGAGAGCATTCGAGCGCGCAGGGGCGCGGGTGGTCACAAAGGTATTCCGCAATATGGACGCGGCGGACATCACCGATTCTGTGAATGTGTTTGCGAAGGCCATCGGCCAGTCTCAGATCATCATGTTCCCGGGCGGATTCAGCGCGGGGGACGAGCCGGACGGTTCCGCAAAGTTTTTTGCGACGGCGTTCCAAAATGAGAAGATGAAGGAGGCAGTGCTTAAGCTGCTCGGGGAGCGCGACGGGCTGGCGCTCGGCGTATGCAACGGTTTCCAGACGCTTATTAAGCTCGGACTTGTGCCGGAGGGCGGTATCGTCGGACAGAATGCAGATTCCCCGACGCTTACGTACAATACGATCGGACGCCATATATCCAAGATGGTGTACACGAAAGTCGTGACGGATAAGTCACCGTGGCTTGCGGGAGCAGAACTCGGCGGAGTGTATACGAATCCGGCGTCCCACGGCGAGGGCCGATTTGTGGCGGACGACAAGACGATCGCCCGTCTGTTTGCAAACGGACAGGTGGCGACTCAGTATTGTGATCCGGACGGCAATATAAGCATGGACGAAGAATGGAATGTCAACGGCTCCTATTACGCGATCGAAGGCATCACGAGCCCGGACGGACGTGTGCTCGGCAAGATGGCGCACTCTGAGAGACGCGGGCGCTCTGTGGCAGTGAACATATACGGAGAACAGGATATGAAGATCTTTGAATCCGGCGTGAAATATTTTAAATAAGACAGACAAGACCGAGAAAAGGACGGGCAATTTTAACTGCCCGTCCTTTTTGCGCGTGAACAGATGGAAATATATAGAAATATTTGACAAAGCCAGAGGGCCTAAGCAGAAATGACATGTATGGCAGCCGGCTGCACTCATGGAAAGGGGAGTTTCTGCCCTTCCGCCCGGCATACCTCACATCAGGGTATGTTTTTTCTTTGCATCCGCATTTCTCCGTGGCATACAGGACACAATTGCATAAAATGATAATCATAACACAAGGTGACATTAAATTCAGAACGGGGGAGTAAGGGATGAAAAGAAAAAGACAAATATGCGCAGTCATGGCCGCGTTGCTGCTGTCCGTCAATCTTGTCTGTACCGCATTTGCACAGGAAGACGGCGCGGCAGGAGAGCCGGGGACAAAGCAGGAAGAGACGGGGACGGCAAATGACAGCGCAGATAAGACAGGGGACAGTACAGGCAAGGCGGAAGACGAATCGGCCGGTCCTGAAGACACCGCGGATACAGGCGGGACACCGGAACCGGAAAAGGAGGAGACGGAACCTCAGAAAGAGGCGGCGGACGGCGGGACTGAGCGTGCTCCGCAGGGGCAGGGCGATCCCGTGAACACTTCGCCGGCGTCTCTGAAGGAGACGGACGAAAAGAGCGCCGGACAGCCGGTCCTTCTGGAAGGCGGCACGCTCTACACATACGGGGCGGCAGTGACGCTTAAAAAGGACAGTGTCAGCGGAGGCACTTATGTATATGACGGGACAGGAGAGAACAAGCTTATAGATGCGCCTGTCAGCTCCCTGAACACCGTATACGGCGGCGGAAAAAATGAACCTGTGAAGGGGGATGTCAGCATCACGATAGACGGCGTGTACGTGAGCACCGTCTATGGGGGAGGCTTTTCCGACGGTACGGGCAGTGCGGATGTTGACGGCAGTGTCTCCATACGGATCACCGGCAGCGCAGACGCAGGTTCTGTGTATGGCGGCGGTTACGCAGAAGGAAAGAAGGGGAATGCCTCTGCGAATGTGTCCGGAAGTGCTGCCATATCCGCTTTGGATGAACCGGCGAACTACCATCATTATATATATGGGGGAGGGAAGGCGTATGCGGCGGGCGCATTTGACGCATGCGCAGATGTGGGGAGTACAACATTGTCTGTGTACGGCTGCACCTACTCGGTCAGAGGCGGAGGAAGCGCGTCAGCTGCCGCCGGAGCGTCGGGCACTGCGCGGGCAGATGTGAAAGGCAAAGTCACGATCGCGCTTAGCAAGGTGGATATAAGGGAAGTATACGGGGCCGGAGCCGCGTCCGGTACAGGGGCACAGGCAAAAGCAGGAGCTGTGGAGATTACTGTGGACGGCAACGAGATGATGATCCTGCGCGGAGGGGGAACCGCTGACAAAGAAGCGTGCGCGGATGTGGCGGGCAACATATCCATACAGGTGCAGAACTGTTTTAATCTGTACGGTTATCTGTACGGCGGAGGGACGGCGTCCGGCGGAGGCAGCGCCCGGGCCGGGTCCGTGGATATCGACGTGACGGCGTGCGTCACACCGGTGGAGGAGCAGTTTGAAGACTACTGGGTATGCCATGCGTTCTACGGAGGCGGGGAAGCATCCGGAAGCGGTTCCTCGGCGGATATAAAGGGGGCTGTGAGTCTGGCTGTAAGCAAAGGTGAAGTCGCCGGAAATATCTATGGCAGCGGTGAGGCTTCCTCAGGGGGGACGGCCCGCTCCGGAGCGGTCCGTATCGAACTTTCCGATATCTCCGGATATTTTTGCAAGGAGCTGGGAGACGCGGGGCAGCAGTGTTATCCGTCCGTTTACGCCGCCGGGGAGAGCGACGGCCAGGATAAAAGCAGCAGTGCGCCGGAGAAAATTAAGACTGTATTACAGGCTGTGACAGCTGAGAATGTTTGGGGCGGACATGTGGACACGAAAGGGAATCCTTCAGCGTCCGCGTGTACTTCTTCTCTCGTGCTGGCAGACAGTACGGTGACGGATACACTTACGTGCTTTGACGACATTGCGCTCAACCGTCCGCTTGCGATCAGGGCGTATCTCGGCAAGAAAGACGGGGTGCCGGCCCAGCTTATCAATCAGGGAGTAAAACCGGGAGAAGTTCTCGTATCGTGCGCAGACACGGACTCGGCCGCAGACTGGTTCGTCCTGAAGAACGGTGAGCTTTCGTACGAGGTAACAGACACGGCTTCACTCTGGAAGATCAGGAAACAAACAGGTCCGGACCAGAATGTGGAAGTGAATATGGGGCAGGGCGCCGCAGGGATAAAGGTAAATGTAGAAGATTCCAGGCGGCTTGCGGATGCACTTCTGACGGAGGAAGAAAAAAAGGAGATCACGGACGGCAGCGTGATCGGATTTGAACTGCGCGTCCATGAAGTGGATCATATGGACAGCAGCGTGAAAGCCGCGACAGAAGGAGCTATGAAGGAAAATCAGGCCGTGGCGGCAAGCCTTGATATTAATTTCTTCAAGATAAAGAACGGTGCGGAGACGAAGATCGCCGAGCCCGGCGTGCCGATGCGCATCGTGATCGGTGTGCCGGAGGCATACAGGGCGGATGCAAAACGGCGGACATTCTCCGTCGTGCGCGTTCACGGATCCGCCGCCGGAGCGCTGACTGCGGATGTGCTTCAGGACCTGGATACAGAGGCAGATACCGTGACGATAGAGACAGACCGGTTTTCTGTATACACACTTATATATGAAGATGTGCAGCCAGGAACAGGCGGAGATATCAATGGCGGCAGCGGCCTGCCGGGCGGCGTTGACCCGGAAGAGCCGGGAGGAAGTCCGGCGCTGCGTCCCGGAACGAACGGTGGCGGGGCAGGCGCGGACGGTGCGTACGGCGCGTCTGGACATGGCAGTCCGGCTGAGACAGATCGGGCGGGAAGTCTGGCGACAGGAGATGAGTCTCCGGCGGCAGTCTATATACTGGCAGCAGTCTGTGCCCTTGCTGTGATAACGGCTGTCGCCGGGAAAAAGCTGCGAAGCCGGGGAAATGAGAAAGAAAAAGGGGAGTGATTTGAAGAAAATATTTTAGAAACATGCAATTTGAGATGCGAAAACCATGAATACTGCATAAAAAACAATATGTTTGCAAGAATGAAATGGAAAAGTTGCAAAAAAGTGGAAAAAACCAAAAAAAATTCTTGTCATTTCCATCGGAATACTTTAAGATGGTAAATGGACAGAGAGGTCAGGAGGAATAGCCGAGTCGGTCTATTCCTCTTTTGCTATAACAGAAAACACGATCTGCCCGCCTGAATGAATATGAAAACCAAGGAGGAGTTAATATGTCTTACGTTGATGAAGTGCTGGAGAAAGTAGTTGCCAAGAACCCGGCGGAACCGGAGTTCCACCAGGCTGTAAAGGAAGTGCTCGAATCGCTCAGAGTAGTGGTGGAAGCAAATGAGGAAAAGTACAGAAGAGACGCGCTGCTTGAGCGGCTTGTTGAACCGGAGCGCCAGTTTAAGTTCCGTGTGCCGTGGGTGGACGACAAAGGCCAGGTGCAGGTGAACACCGGATACCGCGTGCAGTTCAACAGTGCGATCGGACCTTACAAGGGAGGACTTCGGCTTCATCCGTCTGTAAATCTCGGAATCATCAAATTTCTCGGGTTTGAACAGATATTCAAGAATTCGCTGACAGGTCTGCCGATCGGCGGAGGAAAGGGCGGTTCTGATTTCGACCCGAAGGGGAAATCAGACAGAGAGGTCATGGCATTCTGCCAGAGCTTTATGACAGAGTTGTGTAAATATATCGGCGCGGATACGGATGTTCCGGCCGGAGACATAGGAACAGGAGCCAGAGAGATCGGTTATATGTTCGGACAGTACAAGAGGATCCGCGGCGTATATGAAGGCGTACTTACAGGGAAGGGGCTGAGCTACGGCGGTTCCCTCGCAAGGACAGAAGCGACAGGATATGGCCTGTTATACCTCACGAAAGAAATGCTGAAGATCAACGGGCATGACATCGCAGGCAAAACGATCGCTGTATCCGGTTCCGGAAATGTGGCGATCTACGCGACCCAGAAGGCACAGCAGCTAGGCGCAAAAGTCGTGACAGTCAGCGATTCCAACGGATGGGTATATGACCCGGACGGCATCGATGTGTCCGCGCTCAAAGAGATCAAGGAAGTGAACCGTGCAAGACTGACGGAATATAAGAACTACCGTCCAAACTCCGAGTATCATGAAGGACGCGGCGTGTGGTCCGTAAAGGCTGACATCGCACTGCCGTGCGCGACACAGAACGAACTTCTCATCGAAGACGCGAAACAGCTCACAGAAAACGGATGTATCGCAGTTGCGGAAGGAGCCAACATGCCGACGACGCTGGAGGCGACGGAATACCTTCAGAGCCACGGCGTGCTGTTTGCGCCCGGCAAAGCTGCCAATGCCGGCGGAGTTGCCACATCTGCCCTCGAGATGTCCCAGAACAGCGAGCGCTTAAGCTGGTCCTTTGATGAGGTAGATTCAAAGCTGCAGGGAATCATGATAAATATCTGCCACAATATGGCCGACGCCGCAAAACGCTACGATGCTGAAGGCAATTACGTAGTAGGCGCCAACATCGCAGGTTTTGAAAAAGTAGTAGAAGCAATGACGGCCCAGGGAATCGTATAGAAAAAAGTTCTCTGACAGAACATAGATCCGCGCAAAGGGGTCAGGCCCCTATGGAGTTATATTCCATAGGGGCCTGACCCCATCGTCGATCCTTTTGAATTTCCAAACAAAAAAACTCATCACAGCAGATGAGTCTTTAAAGTAGCGGGAACTGGATTTGAACCAGCGACACTACGGGTATGAACCGTATGCTCTAGCCAACTGAGCTATCCCGCCAGATATCAAATTGACACAAAAAAAGATAAATCTTTTTTTGTAAATGGGACCAATAGGGCTCGAACCTATGACCCTCTGCTTGTAAGGCAGATGCTCTCCCAGCTGAGCTATGATCCCATTTTTTGAGGTTGTTCTCTCGCAACCCGCTTTGCTATTATACTATTGAAATCGGGAAAATGTCAACACTTTTTTTGAGGAAATTTGTAATTTTTTTCCGATGCGCTTTTTCTGCCGTTATTGCATTCGATTATAGTTTATGATATAGTTTTTTTAATCGGTTTAAGAGAGACGAAATGTACAGAAAACAGGAGGCAGAAGATAAAAATTATGACAAAAGGACGTTTTGTATTCCGGCTTATCACAGGAGGATATCTCGCGTATCTTGGAATCGGACTCATCAAGGATGCCCTGACGGAGATGCCGAAGAACTATACGTGGTACACGCTGGCGGGGGCTGCATTTGCGGTGATAGGTATTGGCTGGCTTCTGACGGGAGTGAGGACCTATCTGAAAGAAGGGCCGCAGGAGCCGGTGGATGACGATGTGATAGAAGAGGCGCAGGAGGAGACGGCGTCGGAGGAAATTGAAGAAAACACGGCAGAAGTGGTAGAAACTCCGGAAGATGGCAACAATATAGAAGAGACTGACGAAGAGAAGGAGTAATAATATGCGGGTAGGAATGGGCTATGATGTTCATAAGCTTGTGGAAGGAAGAGAGCTGATCGTCGGTGGAGTGAAGATCCCTCATGAGAAAGGTCTGCTCGGACATTCTGACGCGGACGTGCTCCTCCATGCCATCATGGACGCGCTGCTTGGAGCAGCTGCGCTTGGAGATATCGGAAGGCATTTCCCGGATACGGACCCGGAATATGAAGGGGCATCCAGCATGAAGCTTCTGGAACGTGTCGGCGGGCTGGTCGAGGAAGAGCTTTATGTCATCGGCAACATCGACGCGACGATAATCGCGCAGCGGCCGAAGATGGCGCCCCATATAGAAAAGATGCGGGAAAATGTCGCAGCCGCGCTGCATCTGGACGTAAGCCAGGTGAATATAAAGGCGACCACGGAAGAAGGGCTTGGATTTACCGGGGCCGGAGAAGGAATATCGGCACAGGCCGTTGCAGGCATCGAGACGATCGCGAATGCAAGCTACGCGGTAGGCCCGGCGGAAGGCGGGTGCGGCGGATGTTCCGGCTGTCCGCGCAGCAGAATGTAAGGAGTTGACAGAGATAGATTGCGCAGTGCGCAGTCTATTTTTATAACATAGACATATTCCTTATATTGAACGAGACAGTTAGCCTTAAAAAGGAGTAAATAGATGAAGATCAGAAAACTATCCAGGGAAGAACACGTTTTGACAAGGCCGCTCTATGAAGAAGTGTTTCCAGATGACAGCGGCAGCTTTGTAGATTATTATTACACAGAGAAGATAAAAGACAACAAGATATATGTGATAGAAGAAGACGGGGACATCCAGGCGATGCTGCACCTCAATCCTTATGAGATGAGTGTAAACGGCAGGAGGCAGACGGCGCATTATATTGTGGCGGTGGCCACGAGGGCGGCTTACCGCAGGCGGGGCTATATGGGGCTGCTTCTGAACAGCGCGCTCAAGGCAATGTATGAGGCAGGCGAGACGTTCACCTTTCTGATGCCGGCGGCGGAGGCGATCTATCTGCCCTATGATTTCCGCACGGTGTATGAGCAGAAGAGAAGCTTCTGTGCGTGTGCAGACGGGCAGCGCCCGGATGAAGCATGTGCGGATACGGACATCCGCGAACTCTCATATGGAGAATGCCAGGAGCTCGCAGAGGCTGCAAACCGGTATCTGGAGAGCCGTTACGATGTCTTTGCCGTCCGAAGCGCCGCCTATTATGAGCGGCTTAAAAAGGAGTACGGTGCAGACGGCGGGAAGCTTATGCTGTACCGGCGGGACGGAGTGATCACGGACTGCCGCCCGTATGTTCCGGAAGTAGAGACAGGCAGGCCGCTGATCATGGTGCGCCCCGTCGACGCGCGCCGGCTGCTCATGAGCCTGAGCCTCAGAAGCCTGACTGCAGTATGCTTCTGCATCACAGACCCTGTCATAGAGGACAACTGCCGCTGCGTCGTTCTCACAGGGACGGAGCATTCCGGTGTCATGCTGATGGAGGGGAAGGAAGAGAACAGCGAAGGTACGATTCCCATATCCGTTCTCGGTGAACTTATATTCGGCGCATGCACGGCAGAGGATGCATGCAGGAGAGAAGGGGCGCACATGTCGGAACGCATGAAAGAGGAACTGAACAAAGTCATACCACTGTCAGAAATATATATCAACGAAGTTGTGTAAAGGAAGGAGAACTGTATGGATCCAGTGACCGTAAGAAATATAAAAATAGGAGAAGGACGCCCCAAGATCTGCGTCCCGATCGTGGAGACAGGAAAAGAGGAGATCGCTGCACAGGCCAGAGCTCTGGCTGATCTTCCGCTGGATATGGCGGAGTGGAGGGCAGACTGGTACACAGACGCAAAAGACTGCGGCAAGGCAGTGGAGACCGCCGCACAGCTCAGGGAAGCGCTCGGAGATATTCCCCTTCTCTTTACCTTCCGGACAGCGAAGGAGGGCGGCGCTGCACGGATAAGCGAAGCAGAATATGTACAGCTCAATACGGCGGTGGCCCGGTCCGGATATGCGGATCTCATTGACGTGGAAGTATGTTCCTTTGCCGGACAGGCACGCAGTATCATCAGAGAAGTACAGAGCGCAGGAGTCAAGGCGGTGGCATCCAGCCATGACTTTGATAAGACGCCGCCGAAGGAAGAACTGCTCGGCAGACTGCATTATATGAAGGAGCTCGGAGCGGATATATGGAAGATCGCCGTCATGCCGAACTGCGGCCGCGATGTGCTCACGCTCCTTGACGCCACACTCACGGTGAGGGAAGAGCCGGACAGCCGCCCGGTGATCACAATGTCCATGGGAAGCATGGGCACGGTAAGCCGACTGGCGGGAGAAGTCTTCGGTTCTTCGGTCACATTTGCGGCGGCAGGCAAAGCGTCTGCGCCGGGGCAGGTAAATGTCGACCGGATGGTACAATTTCTGGAAACCCTGCATGTTTAGAAAATCTTTAGTTTTTTATCAGGCCTCCCTTTAGAATCCGATAGTAAGGTAATACTACAAGGTGCAAAAGGGAGGTGTTATTTATTAATTCCGGATGTGGCCTGAGGCCATACAGAACATATGAGATGAGGAGCGGACGACGATGGAAATGAATCATGTATTGATAGTGGAAGATGACAAAGAGATCAGAGAAGGTGTTGAGATATATCTGAAGAGCCAGGGATACGAGGTATACCAGGCAGCGGACGGCAGAGAAGGGCTGGAAGTGATTGAGAGAGAAGACATACATCTGGCGATAGTGGATGTGATGATGCCAAGGATGGACGGCATCACCATGGTGGTCAGACTGAGAGAGAAGCATGACTTTCCGGTTATCATGCTGTCGGCTAAATCAGAAGAAGTGGATAAGATCATGGGACTTAATATCGGAGCAGATGATTACGTCACGAAGCCGTTTACGCCGATGGAACTGCTGGCGCGGGTGAATTCCCAGCTGAGAAGATACCGTAAATTTGCTGAGAAGCTGAATGAAAAAGAAGCCTCTGCCAATGTCCATGTCATCGGCGGACTGGAGATCAATGAAGACACGGTGGAGGCTGCAGTGGACGGAGAACCGGTGAAACTGACGCCGATAGAGTACAAGATACTGCTTCTGCTCATGAAGAGTCCGGGCAGAGTATTCTCGGCGGAGGAGATATATGAGCGGGTGTGGAATGAACGGGCCATAACGACAGATACGATCATGGTACACATCCGAAATATCCGTGAGAAGATAGAGATCAATCCAAAAGAACCAAAATATTTGAAGGTGGTGTGGGGCGTTGGATACAAAATTGAAAAACAGGCATAAACTTGCCGTCGGTATGATCGTAATAATGATACTGTTGTCCGCATGTATTATGATAGGCCAGTACGACCAGTCATACAGAGACAGCCGCAGGACAGAAGAGAAGGTAAAGGAAGGCTACCTCCATTCTGAGGAGTTTCTTGATTTATTTCTGAAAAGCAACTATGCTCTCTACAATATAGAGGAGGCAGGGAATCTTCAGGACAGCAGTCTGGACGAAAACTATCCTTCGCTGATGGATAGTTTTAAGCAGATATATCCGTATACCGAATATCAGGTGCAGGACGCCGGCGGAAAGGTGATCGATAAAAGCCTTGCAGGTTCTGCGGAGAAATTAAAAGATTCTGACATGGACAGATACGCGGTTGGAATCGTCATCTCATACGACAAGAACGGTACGCCGTCTGTGACGTCGGTCACCGGGGAGTATAAAGACAGTCAGATGATAGAACTGAAAAGGCTTATCAGCAATATGTCCGGCGAGGATCTGTATGCCGACTACGCCATGGAATATGACGCCCCGCAGCTTCTCCGGCCCGCAGACAGGACTTACACATATGTAATGTCCGAGCAGAACCTTAACGATTTTCTCGACGAGACACTTGGCTATTACGGCTTTGCTCCGGATGCCATTGTCTACGGCATTTTTGCCCTTATACTTCTCATGTGTCTGGCCGCGGTATATTTTCCGAGCCGCCCGTCTTTTCACACAGGAGAAGAAAAGATATTCCATGTGCCTTTCGAGGCCGCGGCCGGAGTACCCTTGATCTCATTCTGCCTTATTTTGTCCAATGTGGACGTCATACTGGGCAGAAATAAAGGGATTCCCGATATGGCGGACTTTGTGCTGTGGACGTTCTTCTTTGCATCGGTCTACTGGGGAGCGTGCTGTCTGCGGCAGATCAAAGTGCTTGGGATCCGGGGGTACGTGCAGGAAAAAGTGCTTGCCCTTAGGCTCTGGCGTGAGACAAAAAAACTGGGAGGGCGGCTCTGGGAGTGGTGCAGGGAGAAGATGAACAGACTGTACCGGTCCATGGATGAGATCGACTTTAATGACAGGAGCAACAAGATCATCATAAAGATCGTACTCATCAACTTTGTGATACTGCTCGTGCTCTGCTCCCTCTGGCTGTTCGGGATCATCGGCCTCATCGTATATTCTGTCCTTTTGTTCATTGTACTTAAGAAGTATTTTAACGATCTGAAGGATAAGTACGCGCTTCTTCTAAAGGCTACGAACAAGATCGCGGAAGGCAACCTGGACACAGAGATAGAAGGCGATCTCGGCGTATTCAGTCCGTTCCGCACAGAGATCGAAAAGATACAGAACGGTTTTAAGATGGCGGTGAACGAGGAAGTTAAAAGCCAGAAGATGAAGACGGAGCTTATCACGAATGTCTCCCATGACCTGAAGACGCCGCTGACTGCGATCATTACGTATGTGAATCTTCTGAAAGAAGAAAAAGACGAGGAGAAACGGCAGTCTTATATCAAGGTGCTGGAGCAGAAGTCAAACAGGCTGAAGCTGCTCATAGAGGATTTGTTTGAGATAAGCAAGGCGAGCAGTGAAAATGTGACGCTGGATCTTATCAATGTAGATATTGTCAATTTGTTCAAACAGGTCAAACTTGAACTGGAGGATAAGATCGAGGAGGCGAAGCTTGAATTCCGCTTAAGTTATCCGGAAGAAAAACTGGTGCTCAGACTGGACAGCCAGAAGACATACCGGATATTTGAGAATCTGCTCGTAAATATCGTCAAGTACGCCATGCCCGGCACGAGGGTATATATAGAGCTTCTGCGGGAGGGAGACGACGCGGTGGTGCGGATGAAAAACATATCGGCCGCAGAACTTGACTTTAATCCGGATGAGATCACGGAACGTTTCGTGCGCGGGGACGCATCCAGAAATACAGAGGGCTCAGGTCTCGGACTCGCCATAGCGAAAAGCTTTGTGGAACTGCAGGGCGGAAAGCTTAAGATAGAGACGGAGGCAGATCTTTACAAAGCAGAGATCCGGTGGAAAATGTAAAAAGTTGCAGGATAAGCAGAACTTATGAAAAAATAATATATTATAATTTTTACGAATCGTTATTCGGTGCTATACTATACTCGAAAGCGAGGTAAGAATTATGTATGATATTTGTGTGATAGGCGCAGGTCCGGCAGGGATCAGCAGCGCGGTGTACGCGGCGAGCCGCGGGCTTGAGACGGTGGTTCTGGAAGAAAAAGAAGTAGGAGGACTGCTCGGCGGCGTGTCGACAGTGACCCACTACTCCGGTATCGTTGAAGGAGAGACCGGGGCGTCGTTTGCAGAGCGGCTGAAGCGTCAGGCCGAGTCATACGGTATTGACATACGAAGAGAAAAAGTATTGTCGGCCGAGTTAGAGGGAGACGTAAAGACGATCGTGACAGATGCGGGGACATATAAGGCAAAAGCAGTGATCATCGCCGCGGGAACAACGCCGAGAAAGCTCGGGATACCGGGAGAGAAGGAACTTTGCGGGCACGGTGTCGGAATGAACGCGGCGAAGGCGGCAGAAAAGTATGAAGGCAGGGACGTCTTTGTCGTCGGAGGCGCCGACGGAGCAGTGAAGGAGGCGCTCTTTCTTGCAAAATATGCAGGGAAGCTTAGGATCATCCATTTTGAAGATAAGCTCGGAGCGATCCCGGAATTTGCAGAAAAGGCAGAGAAGGCAGAGAACATTGAACTGCTGCTGCATACAAGGCTTGTGGAACTTACAGGAGAGAAAGAGGTGGAGGCGCTGAAACTTGAGGATGTGCATACCGGTCAGACGCAGATCATCCGCTCCGAAGGCTGCGGTGTGTTTATCTATGCGGGCTCCACGCCGAATACCGGGATCTATCCCGGGCTTTTGCAGGAAGACGGCTATCTTGTGACAGACAGCAGGCAGCAGACGAATGTACCGGGCGTCTACGCCGCGGGAGACATCTGTGTCAAGCAGGTGCGCCAGGCGGCAACGGCGGTGGCCGACGGAGCGGTGGCGGCGATCAACGCGGCGGCGTACTGTAAGAATAATGAATAAGTGATGGAGAAAAAAGCAGTGTTGACAAAAACTGCTTTTTCTCATATTATATGATATATATGGTAAAGACAGGGAACGAAGAGAGTAATATGTACCGGAACTAACAGAGAGAAGCTGTCACTGGCTGAAAGCAGTTTTGAGGGAAGGACATATGAAGTGCATTCGGGAGTCGATTCGGCGAACAGGTCACACAAGTAGCCGGATACGGGTCACACACGTTACGTGTATCGAGTGGAAGCACCGGCTTCTACAAGAGTGGAACCGCGGGCAGACCCCGTCTCTTGATCTGTGTTAAGAGACGGGGCTTTTTTATTTCAGAGGTGTTGATTATGGGTATAATATCCTATGTAAGAGAAGAAGTGAAAGTAATCAGGGAACGAGACCCTGCGATCAAATCGAATATGGAAGTGTTCCTGTATCCGAGCTTCAAGGTTATACTGAGATACCGGATCGCCCATAAGCTGTACCGGAAAAAGCACTTTTTCCTGGCCAGATGGATCTCTCAGCGCGCGGCGAGAAAGACGGGCATAGAGATCCATCCGGGAGCCAGGATCGGGAAGGGGCTTTTTATCGACCACGGGAGCGGAGTGATCATCGGGGAGACGACGGAGATCGGGAACAATGTCACCCTTTACCAGGGAGTGACGCTTGGGGGGACCGGAAAAGAGCAGGGCAAACGGCATCCGACGCTCAGAGACAATGTGATGGTGAGCGCAGGGGCCAAGATACTCGGTTCGTTTACGATCGGGGAGAATTCCAAGATCGGCGCCGGTTCGGTCGTGCTCGAGGAAGTGCCGCCCAACTGTACGGTAGTGGGCGTGCCGGGCCGGGTGGTCAAGATGGGCGACCAGAGGATCCCGCGTGTGGATATGGACCAGGTGCATCTGCCTGACCCGATCAGCAACGATATCCGGGAACTTCAGAAGGACAATATACGTATGCACCGTCAGATCCAGGAGATGGAGAAGCGCATGAGGTGTATGCGGGAAGACAATATAGTAATATTGAAAGAGGAGGAAAAGGAATAATATGAAACTGTTTAACACACTGACAAGAAAAAAAGAAGAATTTGTACCGGTGGAGGAAGGAAAGGTCAAGATGTACGTGTGCGGGCCTACGGTCTACAACTTCATCCATATCGGCAATGCGAGGCCGATGATCGTGTTTGACACGGTGAGACGGTATTTTGAATATAAGGGCTTTGATGTAAATTATGTATCCAACTTCACTGATGTGGACGATAAGATCATTAAAAAAGCCATCGAGGAAGGCGTGTCCGCGGATGAGATATCCAAGCGGTATATCAAAGAGTGCAAGAAGGATATGGAGGGCATGAATGTAAAACCGGCCACAAAGCATCCGCTCGCCACGGAAGAGATATGCGGCATGGTGGAGATGATAGGGTCGCTTATCGAGAAGGGCTATGCTTACGAAAAGAACGGGACAGTGTATTTCCGCACGAGGAGCTTTAAAGATTACGGGAAGCTCTCCCACAAGAATCTGGATGACCTGCGCACCGGAGAACGTTCTCTTCTCGTCACCGGGGAGGATGAAAAAGAAGATCCGCTTGACTTTGTCCTCTGGAAACCGAAGAAGGAAGGGGAGCCGGCATGGGATTCCCCGTGGAGTGACGGCCGTCCCGGCTGGCACATCGAGTGTTCCGTCATGTCAAGGAAATACCTCGGTGAACAGATCGACATTCACGCAGGCGGCGAGGATCTCGTATTTCCACATCATGAAAATGAGATCGCCCAGAGTGAGGCGGCCAACGGGAAGGAATTTGCGAAATACTGGATGCACAACGCGTTCTTAAATATCGACAACCATAAGATGAGCAAGTCTCTCGGCAATTTCCGCACGGTCAGGGAGATCAGCGAACAGTATGACCTGCAGGTGCTCCGGTTCTTTATGCTGAGCGCCCACTACAGAAGTCCGCTGAACTTCAGCGCGGATCTGATGGAGGCGTCCAGGAACGGGCTGGAACGTATCGTCAATGCGGCCGGCAACCTGAAGTTCCTCATGGGCAGCGCAAAGAGTGAGGAAATGACTGCCCAGGAGCGGGAGGCTTTTGCAGGATCGGAGGAGTTTGTCAAAGGCTTTGAGGCGGCGATGGACGATGACTTTAACACGGCGGACGCTGTGGCGGCAGTGTTTGAGCTTGTGAAATATATCAACACGACGGCGGATGCGCACAGCTCCAGAGCTTATCTGCAGGCGCTGCTTTCCCGCCTCGTAAAATTAACGGATGTATTGGGGTTGATTGTTGACAAAAAAGAGGATATGCTGGAAGAAGAGATAGAAAAGCTCATTGCAGAGCGCCAGGCGGCGCGAAAGGAAAAGAACTTTGCGCGCGCGGACGAGATCCGCGGCACTCTGCTTGAGAAAGGGATCATATTGGAAGATACACGTGAAGGAGTAAAATGGAAAAAGGCATAGAATGGCAGTTTGATTCGTATATGCGCGAGATTTTTCAGATGAAAGAGGTGGATATGAAAGAGTATTCACCTCTTACTTTGGCGTATATAGGGGACAGTATTTATGATCTGATGATCAAGAGTCTCGTGGTCAATGAGGGCAACAGGCAGGTGAACAAGCTTCATAAGGAGACAAGCGCCTTTGTGCAGGCTTCCGCCCAGTCGCAGATGATGCGGACGCTGCAGGGGCAGCTGACCGAGGAGGAACACGCTGTCTACCGAAGAGGCAGGAACGCAAAGAGTGTGTCACCTGCCAAAAACCAGTCGCTGACAGATTACAGGCGGGCCACCGGCTTTGAGGCGCTCATGGGATATCTGTATCTCAGGCGGGACTATAAGCGGATGCTTGATCTGGTCAAGCTGGGACTGGACAGTATAAAAGGAGAAAATGAATGAGTGAGATGAAGGAAAGTGAATTGATGATCGAAGGGCGCAATGCGGTGCTGGAGGCATTCCGCTCAGGCAGGCCGATCGATAAGCTGTTCGTGCTGGACGGGTGTCAGGACGGTCCGGTGCGCACGATCGTAAGAGAGGCCAAAAAGCACGATACGGTGCTGAACTTTGTGACAAAGGAACGGCTTTCGCAGATGTCGGAGACCGGCAGGCACCAGGGCGTTATCGCATACGGCGCGGCCTATGAATATGCCGGGGTAGATGATATGCTTGCCCTGGCAGAAGAACGGGGCGAAGACCCGTTTATCTTCCTGCTCGACAACATCGAAGATCCACATAACCTTGGCGCGATCATCCGTACCGCCAATCTTGCGGGCGCCCACGGGGTGATCATTCCGAAGCGGAGGGCGTCGGGGCTTACGGCCACGGTGGCCAGAACGTCGGCCGGAGCGCTGAATTACACACCCGTGGCGAAGGTGACAAACCTCGTAAAGACGATGGAAGAACTGAAGGAAAAGGGACTCTGGTTTGTCTGTGCGGATATGGACGGAGAGTCCATGTACCGTCTGAACCTTACAGGGCCGATAGGGTTAGTGATAGGAAATGAGGGCGAGGGAGTCGGACGTCTTGTAAAGGAAACGTGTGACTTTGCGGCAGGAATCCCGATGAAGGGGAATATAGATTCTCTCAATGCATCGGTAGCTGCAGGAGTGCTCGCCTATGAGATTGTACGGCAGCGCATTCAGAAGTAGAGAGGTGCAGTTATGTCTGACTATGAAACAATGACAGACGAACAGTTGATCCGTAATTTGAGAGCCGGGGACAAGGCGATCGTCGATTACATTATGGACAAGTATAAGAATCTCGTACGGAAAGAGGCCAATGCCATGTATCTGCTGGGCGGGGAGAACGACGACCTCATCCAGGAGGGCATGATCGGCCTGTTCAAAGCGGTGGAGGACTATGACGTGGAGCAGCAGGCGTCGTTTTTCAGCTTTGCCAGGCTGTGCATCACCCGGCAGATGTACTCTGCCATCGAGGCTTCCCGCAGAAAGAAGCACAGCCCGCTGAACTCATATATATCGCTTTACGACCAGGAGGATGAAAAGGGTTCTCTGCTGGAGACGATGGAGGCCGGGGGCGAGAGCAATCCGGAAGAACTGTTTTTGAGCAAGGAGTATGTATCCCTGCTGGAGAGCGAGCTGGAGGAACAGCTGAGCGATCTGGAGAGCAGGGTGCTCTATCTGCATCTGATGGGGACAGATTACCGCACGATCGCCAAGCTTATCGACAAAAGCCCGAAGACCGTGGACAATGCGCTGCAGCGCATTAAGAGCAAGACGGAAAAGATTCTCGCGAAAGAGGGCAGAAAATAGGTGAAAGATATTGACAAACTGTCATGTGATATTGTATATTATTAACGTTGCATATCGCATGCATGTGCTGCCTTGGCTCAGTCGGTAGAGCGTCGCCTTGGTAAGGCGGAGGTCGGCGGTTCAAGTCCGCTAGGCAGCTTGATTACTCCCTTTCAGGGAGTATTTTTTTTCGTAATGTGAGAGAGGGTATGTCAAATGAAAAAATCAACAGTTATGACGGAAGGGGTCATCTGGAAGGAGATTCTGTTTTTCTCCATTCCGCTGATCCTCGGGAATCTGTTTCAGCAGCTGTACAACACGGTGGACTCGATCATCGTGGGAAATTATATCGGAAGCGAGGCGCTGGCAGCAGTCGGCTCCAGTTCTTCTATCATCAATCTGCTGATCGGGTTCTGCATCGGCGCATCGGCCGGGGCCGGTGTTGTGATATCGCAGTTTTACGGGGCCGGAGATAAGAACGGCTTAAAAAAGGCAGTCCACACGACCGTCGCCATTTCCATCGCGGCCGGGGTCATACTGACTGTGGCCGGCATCGCGCTTGCGCCGGTCATTTTGAGGGCGATGGGAACGCCGGCGGAAGTATTCAGGGAGGCAGTCGTCTACCTGCAGGTGTATTTCGGAGGCATTGTATTTTCTGTTATTTACAATATGTCTGCCGGCATCCTGAATGCGGTCGGCAACTCCCGGCGGTCTCTCGTATATCTGATGATCGCGGCATTTTCCAACATCGTACTCGATATTCTGTTTGTCATCGTACTTAAAATGGGGATCGTCGGGGCCGCGCTTGCCACAGACATAAGCCAGCTCCTGTCGTGTGTCTTCATTATATTATATCTTGTAAAAAGTAAAGAGGTGTATCATGTAAATATAAAGGAGATCCGTTTTTATGATAATCTCCTGTCCAAGATCATCCGTATCGGGCTGCCGACCGGAATACAGAATATCGTGATATCTTTCTCCAATGTGATCGTGCAGTCGAGTGTCAACAGCTTCGGAGCTGTCGCGATGGCGGGCTTTGCCGCATATATCAAGATAGACGGGTTTAACATACTTCCTGTCTTAAGCTTTGGAATGGCGGCGGCGACATTCACAGGGCAGAATGTGGGGGCGGGCAAGTATGACAGGGTGAAAAAGGGGATGTACGTCTCAGTCGGCATGGGCGTCGTCTACACGATTTTGACCGGCATACTTCTGCTTACCTTTGCGCCGCAGGTGATCGGCGTATTTACCAAGAATCCGGATGTGGTGGGCTACGGGGTCTATATTATGAGGTACTTCTGTCCGTTTTACTGGCTGCTCGGCATACTGCAGGTGCTTTCAGGGACGATACGGGGCGCCGGGAAGACGCTGGAGACGATGCTCGTCTTTCTGTTTTCTCTCTGTATCCTGCGTGTTGCCTGGATATGGGGCGCGCTTGCCATAGAACATAAGCTTGACTGGGTCATGACGGCATACCCGGTGTCATGGCTTGTGGGGGCTGTGCTCATTCTGCTGTACGCCTGGAAAGGAAACTGGATGCCCGGAAGGAGGAAGAAAGACGCCGCCATGCCGCTATCATCATAAAGGCGCTTCTGACCCTGAAAAAACGTGTATGATCGACCTTGTTCTGCCTATTATTTTATGATAAGATAAGGAACATAAACGCTACAGAATCCATAAGGAGGACTATAAATGGGAGAAGAGACAATTTCCAGAAATTTTATTGAACAGGAGATAGATAGAGACCTGGCGGAGGGGGTATATACGGAGGTCTGCACGAGATTTCCGCCGGAGCCGAACGGATATCTCCATATAGGACATGCCAAATCCATTCTTTTGAATTATGGGCTGTCACAGAAGTATGACGGCACGTTCCATCTCAGGTTTGACGATACAAACCCGACGAAAGAAGACACAGAGTACGTGGAGTCTATCAAAGAGGATGTAAAATGGCTCGGCGCAAACTGGAAGGAACACCTGTATTTTGCGTCCGATTACTTTGACGTCATGTACGAGTGTGCGCTCAAGCTTATAAAAAAGGGAAAAGCGTACGTCTGTGATTTGAGTGCGGAAGAGATCAGAGAGTACAGGGGAACTTTGACGGAACCGGGAAAGAACAGTCCTTACCGCGGCCGCACGGTGGAGGAGAACCTTGCACTGTTTGAGGCCATGAAGAACGGGGAATATAAGGACGGAGAGAAAGTGCTCCGGGCAAAGATAGATATGGCCTCCCCCAATATTAACATGCGTGATCCGGTCATCTACCGTGTCGCCCGTATGTCACATCACAATACCGGGGATAAATGGTGTATCTATCCGATGTACGACTTTGCCCATCCGATCGAGGATGCGGTGGAGAAGATCACGCATTCTATCTGTACTCTGGAGTTTGAGGACCACAGGCCGCTGTACGACTGGGTGGTAAAAGAGTGTGAGTTTGATCCCGCGCCGCGCCAGATCGAGTTTGCCAAGCTGTATCTGACTAATGTGGTGACAGGAAAACGCTATATCAAAAAGCTTGTACAGGACGGCGTCGTGGACGGCTGGGACGACCCGAGGCTCGTCTCCATCGCTGCGCTCAGAAGAAGAGGATTTACGCCGGAGTCTATCCGGATGTTTGTGGAGATGTGCGGAGTATCCAAGAGCCAGAGCTCGGTGGACTATGCGATGCTGGAGCACTGTATCCGGGAAGATCTGAAGCTTAAGAGGCCGCGCATGATGGCGGTGCTTCATCCGATCAAGCTTGTGATCGACAACTATCCGGAAGGAGAAGTAGAATATCTGGAAGTGGACAACAATATGGAAAACCCTGAGCTTGGGACGCGCAAAGTACCGTTCTGCCGTGAGCTTTACATTGAGAGGGACGACTTTATGATAGAACCTCCGAAGAAGTATTTCCGTCTGTTCCCGGGCAATGAAGTGCGGCTCATGCACGCCTATTTTGTCACCTGCCAGAGCTTTGAGACGGACGAAGACGGTAATGTGACGGTCGTTCACTGTACGTATGATCCGGAGACGAAATGCGGCACCGGCTTCACCGGGCGCAAAGTAAAAGGAACGATCCACTGGGTTGCGGCGCCGTACGCAAAACCGGCCCAGGTGCGGCTGTATGAGAATCTCGTGGATGAAGAAAAAGGTGTGTACAATAAGGAGGACGGCTCCCTTAACCTGAATCCGAATTCGCTGGAGGTGCTGGAAAACTGCTATGTGGAGGACAGCTTTGACAGTGCGGAGGGCTGTGACAGCTTCCAGTTTGTACGCAACGGATACTTCTGTATCGACTCGAAGGACTCTGCGCCGGGACAGCTTGTGTTCAACAGGATCGTATCTCTTAAGAGCTCCTTCAGGCTGCCGAAGTAGACGGCCATGAATGAGCTGACGATCAATCTTAAGACGAATTCCGCAACGCCGCTCTATGAGCAGATCTACGATTATATTAAGAATGACATCCAGTCAGGGCGTATACCTTACGGAGAGAAACTTCCCTCCACCCGGTCGCTGTCCGGCTATCTGGAGGTGAGCAGGAGTACGGTAGAGCTGGCGTATGAGCAGCTTCTTTCAGAGGGGTATATAGAATCGAGGCCGTGCAGGGGATTCTTCGTGTCCGAGATCGAGGAACTGTACTATCTCAAGAGGGCAGAGCCGCAGACCGGGAGACGCAGGGCAGAACAGCGGAGCTACCGGTATGATTTTACGCCGAACGGAGTAGATCTGAAAAGCTTTCCGTATAATGTGTGGAGGAAGCTTTCGAGGGAGATCCTGACGGACGACAGGACAGAGCTGTTCCGTTCCGGCGACTCCCAGGGAGAATACAGTTTCCGAAGCGCCATATGCAGTTATCTCTATCAGGCGCGCGGCGTGAACTGTACGCCGGAACAGGTTATCGTGGGGGCAGGGAATGATTATATTCTGATGCTGCTCAGTACGGTGCTTGGCCCGGGACTTAAGGTCGCTTTTGAGGACCCTGCCTATATGCAGGCATACCGTCTTTTTAAGAGCCTGTCCTATGAGACAGTCTCGGTGGGGATGGACCGGAGCGGGATGTGCATCTCGCAACTGGCCGGTGCGGAGGCTGACGTCGCTTATGTGACTCCGTCCCACCAGTATCCGACCGGGACCGTCATGCCGATCGGACGCAGGCTTGAACTTCTCAAATGGGCGCAGGAGCGGGAAGACCGCTATATTATCGAGGATGATTATGACAGTGAATTCCGGTATAAGGGCAAGCCGATCCCGGCGCTTAAGGGGTATGACGCTGACGGAAAGGTCATTTATCTCGGCACGTTCTCCAAGTCGATCGCGCCTGCCATCCGTCTGAGCTATATGGTGCTTCCGGAGCCGCTTCTTGATGCGTACAATAAGAAGAGCCGTTTTGTCAATTCAACCGTTTCCAAGGTAGATCAGCTTATCGTCCAGAAGTTTATCGAAGAGGGGTATTATGAGCGGCATCTGAACAAGACGCGGGCGCTCTATAAGAGCCGGCACGACGTGCTCATTGAAGAACTGAGACCGCTCCTTGACATCTGCAGCATATCCGGGGAGCATGCGGGCGTACATCTGCTACTGACATTCAGGAACGGCCTTATGGAGAGAGAATTGATCGAGAGGGCGGCAAAGAGGGATATACGTGTGTACGGCCTTTCGGACTATATGATACAAGGTACGAAGGAGACAAGCCGTACTGTACTGCTCGGCTATGCGAATCTGACGGAAGAGCAGATAAAAGAAGCAGTCCGTATTCTTGCGGACTGCTGGAGATAAACAGTGTTTAAAATGGCAGGCGTCCGGGAACGGAGCCTGCCACATATAGTTTCTTAGTCTTATTTATCTTCCGGTGCAGGATCAGAAGCAGCGTCAGCGCCGGTGTCTTCCTCCGCTTTGCCTGACGGGTTCAGCGGTACATATTCCCGGTCAGCCGCTGATTTCAGATCATTGTCGAGGTCAAAATCTTCATCCTCGAAATCATCTTCAAATTCATCTTCCTCATCGCACATATTTTTCTTCTTAAAATAATAGACAAGTCCTGCAACCGCGCTTCCGATCGCTGCAAGCCCCAGTAATCTTTTACCCCACTTGGACATAATCATAACTCCTTCCTGAATTTTACATTCATGTACTAATCCTTATTGTAATACTTTTTGCTGAAAAAGAAAAGGGAAAAGGCTTCTTTTTTGGTAAAAAGGGTGCCTTTATCTGTATTGTGGACAGAAAAAAAGTATGTTAAACTGTACAGATAGCAAGAAAAGAAAGGAAGTTACACATTTATGCACAATGAAGCCCGCGGAACAGCTAAAAAAGGGCTGTTCAGGATAATTTTCAGCAGAACCGGAATTATTCTGCTGCTGCTTCTGCTTCAGATCGGTATTTTTATAGGAACAACTATATATCTGACAGAATATATGGCATATATATACGGTGCTTTTACGATACTGGGCATCATCGTCCTTATATACATCATCAATTCAGAGGGAAATCCGGCTTTTAAGATGACGTGGATGCTCTGTGTACTTGCGCTGCCTGTCATCGGTACGCTGTTTTATCTGTTTGCGAAGACACAGTTCGGCACACGCTATATGAAGCACCGGCTGGCACATCTGAAGCTGGAGACAGACCCGTATATGGAGCAGGACCAGAATATCGTGGACGCCATATGGGCGAGCCGTTCGGCCAACGCGCAGCTTGCCTATTATCTGTCCAACCAGCTTGGATTTCCTACTTACCGGAATACAGAGGTGGAATATTTCCCGCTCGGTGAGGACAAGTTCCGGGCAATGACCGGAGAACTGAAGAAAGCGCGGAAGTTTATTTTTCTCGAATATTTTATCGTGGAAGAAGGACGGATGTGGAATACGATCCTCGACATTTTGAAAGAGAAGGTGAGGGAAGGGGTGGAAGTGCGGTTCATGTACGACGGTATGTGCGCCATATCCATGCTCCCGTATAATTACCCGGAACAGATACGCAGATACGGCATCAAATGCAAGATGGTGAGTCCGGTAAAGCCGTTTCTCTCCACAGTACAGAATAACCGTGACCACAGAAAGATCTGCGTGATCGACGGCAAAGTCGGATTCACGGGAGGTGTGAATCTTGCGGATGAATATATCAATGAGAAGGTGAGATTCGGCCACTGGAAGGATACGGCCGTCATGCTGAAGGGCGACGCGGTCCAAAGTCTTACGATGATGTTCCTGCAGATGTGGAATGTGGATGAAAGACGGGCGGAGGGCTACGGCAAGTATCTGACGGAGAAGACGCCGGGCCTGCGCAGAGAACTCGGATATATCATCCCGTACGGGGACAGCCCATTTGACGATGAGAATGTAGGGGAAGAGGTATACTTCCATATACTGAATCACGCGAAGAAGTATGTACATATTATGACGCCGTATCTCATTCTTGACAATGAGATGATAACGACGCTGACCCGCGCGGCGAAAAGCGGGATCGAGGTCGCCGTCATCATGCCCCATATACCGGACAAGTGGTATGCGTTTGCCGTTGCCAAAACATACTATAAAGAACTCATTGAGGGCGGCGTACAGATATTTGAATACACGCCGGGATTTGTCCATGCCAAGATATTCGTATCGGATGACGATACCGCGACTGTAGGCACGATAAACCTGGATTACAGGAGCCTGTATCTTCACTTTGAATGCGGGGTGTTCATTTACAATAATTCGGAAGTGGACAAGATCGAACGGGACTTCCAGAGGACGCTCGCCAAATGTCATAAAGTGACGCTGATGGAAGTGAAGAAAAGGACGATGCTGACAAAGATCATGGGACAGGTGCTGCGGCTGTTTGCGCCGCTCATGTAGATATTAGAAGATCAGATGAATTTTGTTTTACATGAACGGTAAAATATAGTATAATGCTATAGGCAAAGTTATGTTGATAACACAGGAGGAATTGATATGGTTAAAGCAGTAGTAGGTGCCAACTGGGGTGACGAAGGAAAAGGTAAGATCACCGACATGCTCGCCGAGGAGGCGGACATCATCGTGAGATTCCAGGGCGGAGCCAATGCGGGGCATACGATTATAAATAATTATGGAAAATTTGCGCTTCATACATTGCCGTCAGGCGTGTTTTATGACCACACGACGAGTGTGATCGGCAATGGAGTCGCTCTCGATATACCGGTTCTGTTCAGTGAGATACAGTCTGTCATAGAAAAGGGAGTTCCCGCGCCGAAGATACTTGTGTCTGACAGGGCGCAGATCGTCATGTCTTACCACAAGAATTTTGACGCATATGAAGAGGAGAGGCTGGGCGGAAAGTCATTCGGCTCCACCAAGTCGGGCATTGCTCCGTTTTATTCCGACAAATATGCCAAGGTAGGCTTCCAGGTGAGCGAACTGTTTGATGATAAACTGCTGAAAGAGAAGACTGTGCGCATCGCAGAGCTTAAAAATGTGCTGCTGAAACACCTGTATCATAAACCGGAAATCGATCCTGATGAACTATATGATGAGTTACAAGAATATAAAAAGATGGTAGAGCCATATGTATGCGATGTGTCTTTATTCCTGCACAATGCGGTAAAAGAAGGAAAAGAGATATTGCTGGAAGGACAGCTCGGCTCCTTAAAAGACCCGGACCACGGAATCTATCCGATGGTGACATCCTCCTCCACACTGGCCGCCTACGGGGCGATCGGAGCCGGTATCCCTCCGTATGAGATCAAAAAAGTCATCACAGTGTGCAAGGCATATTCCAGCGCGGTAGGCGCAGGTGCGTTTGTGAGTGAGATCTTCGGGGAAGAGGCGGACGAGCTGAGACGGCGCGGCGGAGACGGCGGAGAATTCGGGGCCACGACAGGAAGACCGAGACGTATGGGATGGTTTGACTGCGTCGCTTCCAAATACGGATGCAGAATGCAGGGAACGACTGATGTGGCATTTACAGTGCTGGATGTGCTCGGTTATCTTAAAGAGATCCCGGTATGCGTCGGCTATGAGATCGACGGGAAAGTGACGACAGATTTCCCGACAACGCATCTGCTTGAGAAAGCGAAGCCTGTCCTTGAGACGCTTCCTGGATGGAACTGCGATATCCGCGGCATTAAGGAATATGACAAGCTTCCGGAAAACTGCCGCAGATATATAGAATTTATTGAAGGACAGATTGGTTATCCGATCACTATGGTCTCAAACGGACCTGGCAGAGAGGATATCATATATACGAATCGGGCGGCTGATGTTTTATAAAAGAGAAGAAAGGCGGGTGTCTTAGCACATCCGTCTTTTCTTTTGGTTCAGACTGCTTCAGCAAATTTTAAGATTCCTGCCACAGTGTAGACACATTTTTTGATTATAATGAATCCGTGCTCATAAAACAGGCATATTACGGGGGAAGTAACAATATAATAATAAAGCCGGGAGTCGGGACTTTGCGTCCCGAGAGTATGAATAATGGAAATGGAGGTATCTACTATGCAGCAGAGAAATGAGTCAAATTACCCAGAAGTGATATCAATGGAAGAATACCTTACCAAGAGACAAAAAATAAGGGAAAAAGAACAAAAGGGACGGAAAAAGGGCGCAGAAAAAGAACGCTCTGCGTGGATGCTGGCACAGCTTTATGTGTGATATTAAGAAGGCCCGTCTTCACCGCCGCCGTCACCTTTCGTGATCTTGTATACGAGGGTATAGGCGTACAGAAGAACTGGCAGCAGGACCGTGCACACAACAGATGCCTTTAAAAGGCCCATTGTCTCCGAGCGGTCCAGAAGGGCGAATATAAGCGTGCTCATGTACATGCCGGCAAGCAGTACCGCGCCGGCCAGCGCTGTGATACGTTTCAGCTTTTTCATCAGAATCATCCTTTACATCTAATCAAGTCTTTAGTATATTATATAAAGAGCAAGATAAAATTGCAAATGAATACAGAAGGAGTATGTAATATGAGTCGTACATTATTAGAACAGTGGAGAGATACAGCCTATAATGAGCAGGCGGACAGAGGAGAACTGCAGAAGTTCTGGGCAGCGTATTTCCAGATCGAGAAGGAAATATATGAACAGCTTCTTGAGCAGCCTGATGTAGAAGTAAAGGGAACGGTTAAGGAGCTCGCCGAAAAGTATGGCCAGGAAGTCTTTACAATGGCCGGCTTCCTCGACGGTATCAACGACAGTCTGAAGGAACCCAATCCTATCGATACGATGGAAGAGGATACGGTGGTAAGCCTTGCATTTGATAAAGAAAAGCTTTATAAGAATATGGTGGCGGCCAAGGCTGACTGGTTATATGAGCTGCCGCAGTGGAAGGATATATATACAGAGGATGAGCTGAAAGCTCTGTACAAGGAACAGAAACAGTCCGGTACGGTCAGGAAAGAGAAAGAACCGGGACGCAATGACCCATGTCCGTGCGGTTCCGGCAAGAAATATAAGAAATGCTGTGGAAGATAGCGCTGCCAGCGGCAGGAGCTGTCTGCCTGTCATACTACGGGGCAGTCAGCATACGTCTGCGCCGGTGGAACTCTACTTTCGCAAGATTCTGGCTGGCGGCAGGGCTTGCCTGCGGGGCGCTCTGGGAGCTGTTTCAGCTTCGCCCGGAACTGGCCGGAAGCCCGCTGTGGAAACTGCTCTGGATTCCGGCGGCAGTGTTTGCTGCTGTTGAAATACGCATTGCGGCGGGAATGGTTTCCACGGAAGAAAAAGACATACCGTACCTCATTGTACTCGGCGCACAGGTAAAGGGGACGAAGATCACGGATTCTCTCAGAAGGAGGCTTAAGCGTTCGGCCGCGTATTTATCTGAAAATCCGGGCACTAAGGTGATCGTTTCCGGAGGGCAGGGTCCGGGAGAAGACATAGCGGAGGCGGAGGCGATGGCCGATTTTCTGGCAGACTGCGGTATCAAAAGAAGCAGGATACTGCTGGAGGACCGATCAAAGTCTACAGAGGAAAATCTCAGGTTTTCGGCTGCGTATCTGCCGGACATGACTGTGAAGGTGGGGATCGTATCCAACAATTTTCACATGTACCGCGCGTGCTGTTATGCCGGAAGAACCGGGTATAAAAATGTGTGCCGCATTCCGTCAGACTGCAGTCCGCTGCTGTTTGCAAATTATATGGTGCGGGAATTCTTTGCTGTGTGCAGATTGTGGCTGCCATGCTGACACCGGCAGCAGATATGAGTATTTATTGTACATAAACAGTTCCGCACAATATAAACTTTTGATTTAACAATAGTAATATGCTATATTATAGTATATTGCTATTTTTTTCTATTTTTTGAAATAAATTTGGTCAGGGAGGAAAACCATGAAAAGAAGAATTGCTTGTGCATGTATCATAGCTCTGGCGACGGGCCTGGCGGCAGGCTGCGCCGGAAAGACCGGCGGGGGTACGGATTCGGACAATCCTACTGTGATAGAGATAGAGACGTACTACAACGGGGCGGCCAAGATCGCGCTCGATGAGCTGGTGGAAGAGTTCAACAACACAGTCGGAGACGAAAAGGGAATATTCGTCAAGGCGAGCAGCAGCGGAGATATGAGCGAGCTTTTCCAGAATCTGAACGATGAGCTGGAGAAAGACGCGAAGGACAGAGATCTGCCGGATATCTTCAGCTGTTATGGGTCAAATGCTCTGGAATTTGAGGAGGAAGGTCTTCTGGCTGATCTGGATGATTACTTTACAAAGGATGAACTGAGTGAATATGTAGACGAGTATATCGAGGAAGGAAGAGTGGGAAAGGATAACGCCCTCGTCGTCTTTCCGATAGCGAAATCAACGGAAGTGATGACGATCAACAAGACGGACTGGGATAAGTTTGCGGTGGATACCGGCGCAGACTTAAGACAGCTTTCGACGTGGGAAGGCCTGACAGATACGGCGGAGGCATATTTTGAATGGTCCGGTGGAAAAGCACTTTTCGGGCGGGATGCATTTGCCAACTATATGCTTGCAGGCGCGCATCAGCTCGGAGAAGACATGTTTGATATAAAAGACACGGATGTCAGCATCAGCATGGACAAGGATATGATGAAAAAGCTTTGGGATAACTATTATGTTCCGTATGTCAAAGGATATTTTACCAGTATCGGAAGATACCGCTCTGATGACATGAAGACGGGCGATCTCATTGTCGCCATCGGTTCCTCTTCCGGCGGTTCTTATTATGCGCAGGAGGTCACCGTGGGAGATGATGATCCGTATCCGATCGAGACGATGGTCATGCCGGTGCCTAATTTTGAAGGGACAGACCCGGTGGTGACACAGCAGGGGGCAGGCATGGCAGTTGTAAAGACAGATAAGGAGAAAGAGGCGGCCGCGGCCGAATTCCTGAAATGGTTTACAGATGTGGATGCAAACAGCAGGTTCAGTATGGCCTCGTCTTATCTGCCGGTCAAAAAAAGCTCCAATGATATGGAATCTCTGGAAAAGATCGTTGAGAAAAATAAGATTGAATGGAATGATATCGTCCGGGATACGATAGAAGTGGGCTTTGAAGAGTGCAATACATATGAGTTATATACGATGACTCCGTTTAAGGGAAGTGACAATTGCCGTCATATTGTCGAAGATTCCCTGCAGAACAAGGCGGCGGCAGACCGGGAGACGGCAAAAGGGCTGATGGAGACAGGAAAGACACTTGAGGAAGCTGTCTCGGGATTGGTGACGGAAGAGAACTTTGAGACGTGGTATAATGAACTGAGTACACAGTTGAGGGAAGCTGTTCAAAGTTAGGAAGTCGTAATGATGAATATAAAAAGAATTTCGATCCGGAAAAAACTGCTTGCCGTTATGCTGCTCGTGGTCATGCTGCAGGGGATACTCTGCTTTTCAGCGCTAACATTTAACGGTGGTTTTGAATATCTGAAAAAGAGTGTCTGCACAAGCTTTTCCAATACAACGCTCGCCAGAAAAAATGCGATCGAGAACCTTATGTTCAATAAATGGTCGAATCTGGAAGAGTATCAGGAGAAAGTACAGGCCTCGGTCAGCGCGAAACTGGCTGAAGAAGGAAAAGACCTCTCGGATCTTGCGTTGGATAAAGAATTGAATAACGGCCTGCTGCTGGATGTGACGGAGGATATGATCGATATGCTCCGTTACAATTCCACCACGGAGGTATACATAGTGCTGGGCGGATATGGAGACCGGGACGCACAGGAACACTGCGGTCTGCTCATCCGTAATCTGGATCAGGGGACCAACGCCAATTCCAAGGGATTTCTGCTGGAGACCGGCTCCTCCGAGATATCAAAAAAATACGGGATTCCAATGGATTCATATTGGTCTTCCCGTTTTGTCTTCCGTGATATGGCGGACCGTACATGGTACGACAAGCCGGCTGCGGCAGGTGAAAAGTACACGGATAAATCAGGTTCAGAGCTCGGGTACTGGTCCGGTTTCTTCCGGTGGTCACCGGAGGATATCAAAGTGATGTCCTATTCTGTACCGCTTGTTAAGGACGGGACGGTCTACGGAGTCATGGGAATTACCGTGTCCGAGGATTATCTGGAATCGATGCTGTCTCCCCAGGAACTGGATGCCGGGAATACCGGTTCGTTTGTACTTGCGAGGACGACGGACGGGAAATCGTATGAGTCAATATTTTCCACCGGCATTGTCGCAAAGGAGCTGGCGGCGGATGATAACAAGATCACGTTTAAAAATGAACCGGCTAACGGCAAAGTGTATCAGCTGGAAGATGCAGAGGGGAATTACGGCAATGTGCAGAATATTGATATGTACAGGAGGACCTCGCCTTTCAGCAGGGAGAAGTGGGCGGTCATAGGCGTGCTTCCTGACAGTACGCTGTTCCGTTCGACAGACCGGCTCCATATGACGGTGATGGTAGCATTTGCGGCTTCCATTCTGCTCGGCGTTGCCGGCGCTGTGGTCGGCAGTTACTTCTTCACCCGGCCGATCGAGCAGATGGTGGATGAGATACGGAGCAAGGACGTCAACGAAGAGTTGAAATTTAAGTCGTCCAATGTGCGGGAGATCGTCGCGCTGGAAAATGCCATCGCCTCGCTCAATGCCAATGTCAGACAGAACGCGTCGAAAGTGTCACAGATCATCGAACTGGTGAACCTGCCGCTCGGTGTTGTGGAATATCAAAGAGATGCGGAAAAAGTGTTCTGTACGAAAAAAGTCATCAAGATGTTCATGATGGATAAAAAATATTACAGCCGGGGATATCTGGACCGGAAATACTTTGAGGATTACCTGAGTGAGGCGGGGCTTGACGTTCTGCTTGAGAGATCAGGGGAAAAGGATTACCAGATCGCCCATACGATCCAGCAGAGATGGGTGCATCTGAAGTCACTTGCGGACGAGGACAAGACGCTCATCACGGTTCTGGATATCACGAAAGATATCTATGAGAGGCAGAAGATAGAGTACGAGAGAGATTACGATATTCTGACGCATCTTCTGAACCGGAGGGCATTTAACCGGCGTATGAAGCAGGTGCTGCAGGAAGGCAGCCGCCTGACGCTGGGCGCAATGATCATGTGGGACCTTGACAACCTGAAATATGTCAACGATACGTACGGCCATGACTATGGGGACCAGTATATTCAGAGGGCTGCTATTGTCTTCGGAGGTTTGGCCAGAGACGGAGGTATCGTCGGCCGTATCTCGGGGGATGAGTTTCTGGCCTTTGTCCCGGAATGCGGGAGCAGGGAACGTCTTCTGGAAAAAGTAGAAGAGATCAAGCGGCAGCTGAACAATACAAGAGTTGTCATGCCCGACGGAGAGTCTATTGCCGTGCGCGCTTCCGGCGGCATCGCGTGGTATCCGGATGACGGCAGAAGTCTGGATGAGCTGAGAAAATACGCGGATTTCGCCATGTATGACACGAAGAACAGCTACAAAGGAGAATTTAAGGAGTTTGATAAGAAAGCATATGAGAAGGATGCATTTCTTCTGCAGGGCAGGGAGCAGCTCAACAAACTGATCGAGGATGAGATGGTCAACTATGCGTTCCAGCCGATCGTAAGCACGATCGACGGTTCTATATTCGCATATGAGGCGCTCATGCGCCCTATGATGGAGAATCTGTCATCTCCGGCGGATGTCATGCGGCTTGCGATCGCCCAGTCGAGGCTTCCGGACATCGAGAAGCTTACGTTCCGCAGAGCGCTGGAGGATTACGCGTCACAGAGGGACGCATTCGGTGACAGAAAGCTTTTCATCAACTCGATACCGAACCAGATTCTTTCAGAGGAATTGATGTACGGTCTGTTCGAGCGTTATCAGATAGGAGCCGGTATGCTCGTAGTGGAAATGATAGAAAGCGAGCAGACAGACATCGGTATCATGGAAGATAAGATCCAGATGCTGAAGGAATTCCAGGCAGAGCTTGCGGTAGATGATTTTGGCGCGGGTTACAGCTCAGAGTCGACGCTGCTCTATATGCAGCCTGACTATGTCAAGATCGATATGAGTATCGTTAGAGACATCCACAAGGATAAAGACAGGCAGGCGCTGGCGGTGAGCACGCTGAATTACGCGAGACCGAGAGGAATAAAGGTGATTGCTGAGGGCGTGGAGACGGCCGCGGAGATGGAGACGCTCATATCACTTGGGATCGATTATCTCCAGGGGTTCTACGTCGCCAGGCCGGACGTGACCGTGCGCGGGATCGACGGGAAGGTCGTGAAAGAGATCAGGGAAATGAGGAAGAAGGCTGAGGACGGCGGCAGCCATAGACTGTGAACGGAAGGTGGATAAAATGAATACAGCAGAACCATACAGACATAAAGTACAGTATTATGAGACAGACCAGATGGGGATCGTACACCATTCCAATTATATCCGCTGGTTTGAAGAAGCCAGAACGGATCTGATGGCACAGATGGGAATGGGTTATGAAGAGATGGAAAAGCGGGGGATCATGAGTCCGGTCCTTTCGGTGGAGGCAGATTACCTGCGCATGGTACATTTCGGGGATACAGTGGCCATAAATGCGTATATTAAGGAATATAACGGTATCAAGATGACGATCGTGTATGAGGTGGTGGACGAAAAGACGGAGATGGTCCACTGCCGCGGGCTTACCAGGCACTGCTTCATCAATGAGTCAGGCAAGCCGGTCTCTTTAAAGCAGTGCTGCCTGGAGTTCCACGATGTGTTTGCCAAAGGACTGTGCGATCATAAAAATAAACAATAAAATGAAAAAAGAATATTATGTTCTTAAAATGCAGATACTACTTCTGATATCAAACTAAGGAGGTAGGATCATGCCAGAATTAAAATGTACCGTACAGACCTGTACACACAATAAGAACTTTTACTGCGATCTTGAAAAGATCCAGGTAGGAGGAAACACAGCAAAGCGTGCGGAGGAGACTTGCTGCGACAGCTTCGAAGAGCGTAAAGGCGACTCTTACAGCAATGTCAGCCAGAACAACGCATCAGCCTGCAGCTGTATCGACTGCAAGGCAACAGACTGTATGTATAACGAAGAATGCAAATGCCACGCGGGTAAGATCAGTGTGGAAGGCAGCAATGCCTGTAAGTGCGACCAGACTGAATGTGCGACATTCAAGTGTGGATGCTAGAAAAAAAGAGCTGCCGCATCTGCGATCAAATAATCGTAAGTGCGGCAGCACTTTTTTATACATAAATGCCGGGGGGCAGATCAGGCGGAAAGCTCCGCAATAAATAGCGCGGTCAGTTTGCATCTTGAAAATAAAGTCTCGATGAGCATGTATTCACCGTCTGTATGTTCCAGGCTTCCGACAGGACCGAGAGAGTCAATGGTAGGAATTCTTTCGGCTGAAGTATAGTTGCCGTCGCTGCCGCCGCCGCAGTATGTTTCACTTACCGTAATGCCAAGCTTCCGGGCGGCGGCAGTGAGCGTACGGTAAAGAGCTGCGTTGCCCGGCGTCTTTTCAATCGGCGGCCGGTACATCACCTTTTTCAGTGTGCTTTTTGTGCCGGGTACATAAGAGGTATCTGCGATCTTCTGCATCTTTTCCATAAGTTCCAGACCGTCCTGGTGTGATCTGGCGCGGAGGTCGATCTCCATAAAGACATGCTCGGGAATGATGTTGCTTCTCGTGCCGCCGTTTATGACGCCGACGCTGACGGATCTGCCGAGGCTTAAGTCGGTCAGACCGTGGAATGCCAGGATCTTATGTGCCGCCTCATCGATGGCGTGGATCCCGTCGAGCGGACATGCCCCTGCATGTGCGGGCTTACCCTCTATATCCAGGTTGAAGATGCCGCCACCCTGCCGTTCGATCACAACGTGATCATCCGGCATACCCGGTTCCATGACAAGCACCATATCGCTTTTTTTGCATTCTTCGATAATATATTTCTCGGAAGTCTCACTGCCGCGTTCCTCATCACTGTTGAACAGTATTTTCAATTCACCGTAATCGGTAAACCCGGCTTCTTCGAGCGCTTTTAACGCGTAGAGCAGACAGACGATTCCCGCCTGCATATCGCATACGCCCGGCCCGTAGGCTCTGTCACCTTTTATGCAAAACGGCCGTTTTCGTGCAGTACCCTCGTCAAAAACAGTGTCCATATGGCCAAGGAACATTATTTTTTTCGTCCCGTTTCCCTTTCTGCAGGCAAGCAGATGCGGAGCGTATTTTCCGCCCGGCAGCATCTGCACATCAAATTTGAGCGGTATGAGGATCTCGGAGATGAATCCGGCTACCTTCTCCACTCCGGCTGTCGTGTATGAGCCGCTGTCGGTGTTGACCAGCTTTTCCAGAAGCAGGATCATATCGCTTCGGCTGCTGTCAATATACTTTGTGATACTGTCCTGGATCATAAGACATCCTCCTTTCTGCCTGCCAGGCGGTACATTGCGCCGGCATAGATTTTTGCGGAAAGAATCAGATCTTCCACTGAGATGTATTCGTCCGGGCAGTGTGCCAGTTCAGCTTTCCCGGGAAAGACAGGACCGAACGCCACGGAATTTGGCATGCTCCTGGCGTATGTGCCGCCGCCGACAGCAATGGGGACAGAGCCGTCGGGACAGTAACTGTGATAGACGGACAGAAGCGTCTGAACGATATGACTGTCCGCGTCCGCGTATAACGGTTCGCTGTTCAGGTCGATGACGGCGCGAAGGCCCGCGTCTGCGGCAGCTTTGGTAAGCCGCTGCCAGATATGTGTACCGGTGTAAGTGACCGGATAGCGGATGTTCAGCTTAAGCGCCGCAGAGTGTGTATCCATGGTGAGGACTCCGGCGTTTAACACAAGCTTTCCGGACGGCTCGTCACTCAGGCTGCCGAACATACTGCGGCCGTCGGTCTCACTGCCGATATGTGACATATAAAAATCTAGGAAATCCTTCTGAAAAGAATTTTCTGTCATGACAGGAGCGAGCACATTCATCATGACGGATATTGCGTTCACCCCATTTTCGGGCGTACTTCCGTGCGCAGTTTTCCCCGCTGTTCTTACCGTGATCAGAGAGCCGCTGACGGTGACTTCCGCTTCCCCGGCGGAGTCCGCGGCAGCTTTGAGCTGACGGACAAAGGCGGCATCCGGCTCTGGCAGAGCGATCTCCGCCCGGCATTCGTCCGGCACCATATTCGCCCTGCGGCCGCCGGACAGGCTTCGTATATACGGTATACCTTCCGGGAGCGTTCCTTCTTTTGCAAGTGTGGCGAAGAGGATTCCTTTTTCGGCGTAAATGACCGGGAATTCTGCATCCGGGGAGAACCCGGCGGACGGGATTTCTTCCTGCTCTTTATAGTGGTCCATACAGGCCCAGTCATTTTCTTCATCTGTGCCGAAGATGATCCGTATCCTTGAGGAGAGCGTAAGAGAGCTCTCCATGATCGCTTTCAGTGCAAAGATAGAAGCGGCGGCGGGGCCTTTGTCATCAACCGTCCCCCGTCCATAGATCTTCCCGTCTTCCATGAGTCCGCCAAAGGGCGGGTGTGTCCATCCGTCCCCCGCCGGTACGACATCCAGATGTACAAGGACGCCGCACAGTTCTTCTCCGCTGCCGGTCTCGGCCCATCCTGCATAACCTCCACAGTTTTTCGTGCGCATCCCGAGAGAGCGGCAGAGCGCCAGCGTCTCGTCGAGACACTCCCCGATGGGACGCCCGAACGGCATCTGCGGCAGGGGCGTATCCTTGACGCTTGGAATGCGGACGAGATTCCTGGTGCAGCGGACAATATCTTCCCGGTATTTCTCGATCAGTTTGTCTAACACATATTCCATGGTGATCCCTCTCTAACTATGTGCATTCAGTTCAGTCACAGGTATGTATCCGCCTTTATAACCGAAATGATCGAATGCTTTCTGGAAGACAGATACAGCGTCTCCTTCCAGCCACTTCGGGTTGCACGGCACGCCTACGAAGGCCACATCCATGCCGGGCTCCAGATCCGCGTTAGTAAGCGGCGTTCCGTCTGACCGGAAGACACAGAGCGCGTCGGGTGTTACGCAGCGCACGCCGCCGTCCTGGTCAAAGGCAAGGATATTTTCATTTTCAATCATGATCTTAATGCTTTTCCCTGTATAGCTGCCCGTTCCTTCGATGATCTCGTAACCCCAGTCGTGGCTGTTTTCCGTTTTCATATTGAGTTCGGTAAGCTTTCCCTCGATGATCTCGATACCTCCGGTGGCCCGGGCGATACATTCCACCGGGCGCCCGCCCGCGGCGATCCCGAGGCGCACGGCTTCTCCGATGGAGCGGGCCAGTTCATATGAGCCTGCCACAAGCGCTTTTTTGGCGGCAGCTCCGTCCATGATATAGTTGGCTACGCCGGCGGAGCCGCCGAATACGTTTACGATAGGACGCCCGATCAGCTCACAGTCACTGCTGTCCTCATAGTAGAGAACAGCGCTCAGGTTCTCTTCATTCGCCATTGCAAAAGGGGCGGAGCGGATCTTATGTATTTCCGGCATGATCATGAATGACTCAGGGACCGCGCGTCCCACACCGTCGGCATTGATGACTTTGATCCCGGTGTAACATGCCGTGTATACGGGAGGCATAAAATTGCCTCCGCCTACTTCAAAGGCGGCTACATAGTCGATCTTCCTGCCGGTCACGGCCTCCAGCCGTTTCAGCGCGTGGACGCACGCGATACAGTCGAATCCCCGTTCCTTTGTGGCTGCGGGGGAACCCATGCCGGATATGATGGCTACATTCGCGTCGTCCGGCACTTCATCCAGTCCGGCAAATTCTACTTCTTCGGTGAGCGCGAGGATGTCTTCAAGCAGACGGTAGCTCGTTTTGACGTCCCCGCCTCCACCGCTGCCGAGAATGATTGCTCCGCTCGTCATATCATATAATTGTTCTCTGTTCATTTTTACTGACATATCAAGTCCTCCTTATATACAGATGATCTAACAATCTTTTCCGTGATTTTTATTAAACAGCTTCACACAGACGATCTGCATGATAAATGCGGCCACGAAAGAGTCGATCGCTGGAATGGTGGTGATCTCAAACAGCGCGAATCCCGGGGATGTCTGTGTTGTCATAAAGCCTATGGCAGCTGCGATGAGATAGGCGGCCATACTCTCGATACGCACCTTTTTCAGCTTATTCAGCCGGTCAAAGCTGTAGAATTTCCTGCACAGATAGAAGTCGGCCAGATAACATCCTCCGAGAGGAGGCGTAAAGATCCCGAGCACGGAAAAAAACGGGATCATCATGTTGGACAGGCCGATCACAGCAAATATAGTGCCGGAGACGCCGGTAAATATGGCGAGTTTGTATTTCGGCATCTTCTCAAATACGACGGAGAGGCCGAGGGAACCGCTGTATACGTTATTGTCATTGGATGTCCACTGCGCAAGTACGAGGACGACCATGGCAAGGACGCCCCAGCCGAGTCCGATCATGACAGTGACGATGTTGGCGTCGCCTACTGCTTTGGCGCAGGCGGCGGCTATCACGATCGTGATGCCGTAACCGATGACAAGCCCGATGACCATGGCCTTCACCGTATCTTTAAAGTTTTTCGCATAACGCAGGATATCCGGACTTCCCACCGCTCCGGCGGCAAACGAACCTATGACAAGGGAGATGCCGGTTCCAAGCGACATGGGATTTGTGATAAACGAGGTGTTTAGGTCGGCGTAAGTATGGCCTTTCAGTACCATGACAAGCGACGACACCATCAGGATGGCAATGGCCGGAATCGCGACCCAGCTAAGCTTTTCAATGGATTTAAAGCCGAAAATGGCTGAGGTCGTCATCAGAAGGCCGCCGATCACAATGATCACTTTTACTGTAAAGGGAGAGAGGGCGCTGCCGGTCATAAGCCGGAACATCTGACCGATCGTATCTCCGAACAGTCCGGCCTGTACGCCGAACCAGCCCCAGGCGCAGCCTGCATAGAGGAGGCCGACGAGGGCCGCTCCCCTGAGGCCGAATGTAAACTTTCCTATCATACTCGTTGAGAGTCCGGTATACATGGCGGGCTCCGCGCAGAGACAGGCCATGGCCGCCAGGATGAGGGCTCCGACGAGAACGGCGATGATAGATTCGTTCAGTGTGAGGCCGGTGGCAAGGCTGCCTCCGAGTGTGAAAGCGGATATACTGATGGCGCAGCCGATGTATACGACGGCGCTGCTCGCCCATCCGCGTTTCTTATCTTCAGGTACCGGCTTGCGCGCAAAGTCATCGTCTCCGCCGGCGTATGCTTTTTCTTCGAGAAATTTCCAAAATGATGCCATATGATTTCCTCCTTACTCATTCGTGATCTCATTCCTATTTGATCAGTTGATCCATTTCATTGTTGACGAGATGGGCGGTGCTGTTGTTTAGTCCGAGAGTGACAAAGCTCTCCAGCATCTTAAGCCCGGTCGACAGCGGCTCCAGCACGGTGATGCGGCATCCGCGCCGGCAGAGCCCGGCCCTTAAGTCATCGATGATGTAGGACATGGCCGTGCATCCCAGTATGAGACAGTCACAGTCATACCGGCAGGCAGATTCCTCTGCAAAGCCGGCCAGACGTTCAAGCAGCTTTTCCTTGTCGTGAAGCTCAAGCACATCCAGATCTGTAAAATCCCGGCGTACGATACTGTCTTTAAATTCCGGGTTATTTTCGATGACCTTGTTGAGCAGAAACGTACCTGCCGGGTCTTCTTTGCCCGGAATCATGACGGCAAAGCGTTTGCCGCATCCGAGAGCAGCCATCATGGCGGACCGGAAACCACCGAAGACGGGTACGTGTACCAGTTCCCGCGCCATATCCACGGCCGGATCTGCGAAACAGTTGATAAATATACCATCAGCCCCTTCTTTCTCCGCCGTTACCGCCGCTTCTGCGATTCCGGGACTGTTGTAGCCGATGCGGGTGATCGTGTTCAGCGCCTCAAATCCTTTTTTCAGGAAACTTACCGACACCTCGGTCTCCGGATTCAGTGTTCGCAGTGCAAGTGGGATCCCTTCGTTCGCCTTGCGGGTGGCAGGAGTATCCGCCACCGGGAGTATTAACTTTAGTTTCATCATTTCACCTCCTGAATGAATATTGTCTGTTTATTCACCATGCTTTTGTATATTGTCAGTATTCTACCACCTGCATTTCTGCCTGAAAGTAGCCTGCACTACAAAACAGAAGAAAATTTTTTGGATTGGCATATATAAGCATGGGTGGTATAATTAAGATGGTTTCTTAATGGGGGTGGTTAAAATAACAACATTAAAACAGACCATGGCCGATTTTGACGTCCTTTTACCGGAGTATGAATCGCCATGGCTATTTTTTTCAAAGAAAATGCCATCTTTACTGGAGGATATCCAGTCAAAGATGGAACTATGTACATGCAGGAAAAATACGATTTTATTTACGCAGGGTGAGGACAATCCGGACGTCTATATCGTAAGGACCGGTGTCGTGCGTATTCTGACAGGCGATGAAAACGGAAGTGAAAAGCATCTCATGATAGCGGGCCCGGGAAGCCTGCTTGGGAATCTGTCGAGCCTTGACGGATATCCTTCCCTTTTTACCGCTTCTACGGCGGAAGAATGCTGCAGTCTCTATCGCACGACGGGACAGATATTTTCCAGGATGACAGCGGAGATACCAGGATTCAAGGATTTTCTCATACAGGATCTCTGCGCCAAGATGAGGATACTGGCGGGGAATATATCTTCCCTTTCTTTCCAGACTGCGGATACGAGGATCGTGCGGGCATTTTTGTATCTGATCCGGGAGAGCGGTTCCCCGTGCAGCAGAGGGATCAAGATCAATATTCCATTCACGCACCAGGAGATGGCGGACCTCGTCTATTCAAACCGCGTGACGGTATCACGCTTTTTCAGCAGGCTGAAAAAGGAAGGTGTCATAGAGAAGGTCAACCGCTATTATTACATACTTGATGTCGACTACTTTTACAATTATATGAACCGGCTAAGCGGTCCGCATGATGAGAGCATAGTGTGAGAAGCCGCAGAGTATTTTCGGCCAAAATAGAGAGAAGGAAAAGACGGCGGAAAACCGCGTATAAGACGGTGACAGACTTATACGCGGTTTTCCGCCGTCCTGTGCTTTTGATCGTAATATGTTTATTCCAGTTCCCAGTCTTCTTTGATGAGGTACTCTTTCAGCGCCTTTATATCTTTGACAATGAGATACCCGTTTTCTTTTTCTATCAAGCCCTTATTTGTAAGTGACAGGAATATGTTTGACACTGATACACGGGACAGGCCGGTCTGGTAGGCCATCTCCTGATGGGTGAATTTGATGTTCAGTTTGTAGGAACCTTCCTTTGTCTGGACACCATACAGCTGAATAAGGCTCAGGAGTGAGTGGTAGACACGGTAACTGGAGTCATTAAAACTCATCTGTTCTAATAGACTTGTTATGAGACGAGTCTTCAGCGAGAGCGCCTTTAACAGCGTCATGCTGAAATCCGGGTTCTTGTATATCTCTTCGATGAACCGTTTTTTGGGGATGAGATACAAGGTTGTCTTTGTACATGTTGTGGCGGTGCAGTAGTTGGCGAGCCGGTCGAGACAGGCAAGTTCACCGAAGCAGGTGCCTTTGTCGGCGATATAGATGCTGCGCCGCCTGCCGTTTATTCCATACAGGTCAAGCACGACGCGGCCTTCTTTGACGAGATAGACATAGGGAGTTTCATCGCCCTGCCGGTAAATGACGGCGTCCCGGGCGTAAGTTTTGACGGTGGAATCCTTAAGGATCGATTCCCAGTCTTCATCATCCATACTCAGCCACGGGGACATATAAGGCGCGATCAGATCAGAAGAATTATTTTTGGGCATCAGCAGCACACTCCTTTTAACTGTAATAAAGTCGAAAAATAATAAAATATTCCGACGATTAAAGTTTGTTAAATAATAAATTATAAAATTACGGCTGTTTGTAAAATAGTTTACAGAAAAATTATAGCATGATTACTATAATTGTCAATAAGAATCAATTAATACAATTGACAGATAATTGAACAGGAAAGGAGATGAAAACATGGCAGAGATTGACCGGCATTCTTTTATCTGCGGTATGATCGCGGCTTTCGGTGAATGCGTAGCCCAGGAGGTGAAAAAGATAGCATTCAGTCCTCCGTTTCCCCCTTCTGATCTGAAACATTTGGAGGCAGAGGCTGAACGGATCATGAGAGAACAGGGCTTATCTTTCTGTCTGGAGAAAAATCCGGATATTCCAGAGGATAAACGAGTGTACTGGTGGGTCCTGTACAAATTCCCGGAAGTTCAAAGCGCATATGCGCGGCTGAGAGAAAAGGGATACAACCCGGCGTGGGAATTTGAAGAGTTCAAAGACTTGTTAAGCTATGGAATGGCGTGGGGGGACGGATATGAACAGGTAGTCCCCCGGATAAGAAAAGAAACAAGCCCCATGGATCCGGTGACGCGGATTTTGTTTCCGGACGATGGATGGCCGATCGAAAAAATGTATAAGGAGGTTTGAGTATGAACTCATACGGTTTTATTGAGACAAAAGGATTTGTTGGCAGTGTGGAGGCGGCAGACGCGATGGTGAAAGCGGCCAACGTGGAAGTGGCCGGAAAGATGGAGATTGGCGGAGGATACATAACAATTGCCATCAAAGGTGATGTAGGAGCGGTGAAAGCAGCTGTTGACGCGGGAGCCGAGGCGGCGCAGAGAGTCGGGGAGCTTGTGAGCGCCCACGTGATTCCAAGGCCGAACGAAGGCCTGCTCGATCTGTTCCTCGAAAAAGAGGAGGCGTAGGCAGCCGCATGATACGGCAGCAGGAAAGGAGTTGTAACGATTGAAGAAATTTTATACAGCAGCAGATGTTAATTTTAGTGCCTCCAAAGGAGAACAGGTGATATATATCAATCCGGGTGACGTGGTGACGTCCATTGCGAGGGAGGAGGCCGAAAAAAAGGGGATACGCTTTGCAGCGGGAGAAGCTGCGGCAGCGCCTGCGGGTATCCCGCAGCCGGCGGCCGTCCGTCCGGCGCCGGCACCGGCAGCCGCGCCTGTATATCAGCCGGCACCGGCCGCAGCTCCGGCGGCATCCTATTCTTACCCTCAGGTTAAGGCACTGCCTTATAAGGGGCTGTTGAGCGAGGCGGAGATCGACCGGTGGAGGGAAGATTTCCCGATCCTGAGATCAGTGGCCCATCTCGGGAACTGCTCCCAGAGCGCACAGTCAAAGCAGGTGCTCGCCGGGATACAGAGATATCTGGACAACTGGGGCAGCGTGGGCATGGACTGGGATTCCTGGATGGAGGAGATCGATCTTGCGAAAGCAGAGTTTGCCAAACTGATAGGCGCCGAGCCGGATGAGATCGCCATTGCTTCTTCCGTGTCAGACCTTGTAAGCTCTGTCGCCAATTCACTGGACTACACAGGCAGGCGGAAAAAAGTAGTGGTGACGGATATGGAATTTCCGACGGTGGATTACATATGGCTCGCCAACCAGAGACATGGGGCCAAGGTAGACTTTGTCTCTGTTAATGAGAATCATGAAATAGATATAAATGAATATGAAAGATACATAGACGAGGATACGCTTCTGACATCCATAACCCAGGTGTATTACCTGAACGGATTTAAACAGGATATAAAAGCGATCGCAGACATTGCCCACAGGAAGGGCTCCCTCATACTCGTGGACGCGTACCAGTGCCTCGGGACAGAGCCGCTGAATGTAAAAGAGATGAATATCGACATTCTCGTGTCAGGATGTCTGAAATATCTGTTTGGCATTCCGGGCGTGGCGTTCATGTATGTAAATAAGAATCTCATACAGGAACTGAAGCCGTCCGTGACCGGATGGTTCGGCCAGACGAATCCGTTCCTCTTCCAGACGAGATATCTTGACTGGGCCAACAAGACGAGCCGGTTCGACACAGGAACGCCGCCTGTACTGACCGCTTATGCGGCAAGGGCGGGGCTTGAGATCATCAACGAGGTCACAGTGCCCAAGATCAAGGACAGGATCGACATGCTGAGCGCGCATGCGCTGAACGGCGTGGCGGCGAGAGGGCTTAAGACGATCAGCCCGTTTGATGTGAGCAAAAAAGGCGGCACGACCGCAATTGTGTGCTGCGACAAGGTAGATTCCCATACAATGGAAAAACTGTTGAGAGACAGAAACGTTATCGGTTCAGGCAGAGGCGACGTAATAAGGATCGCGCCTCATTTCTACACGAAGCCGGAAGAGATAGACTACGCTCTGGATTGTATCAAGGACATTCTGGAAGGAAGGTAGGTGCGTCGCATGTACATCTGCAAGGTACAGGGAAAATGTGTTTCCACGATCAAAGATGAGCATCTGAAAGGCTGCAGCCTGATCACGATGCAGCGTCTGAACAAGACGAAAGGTCCGGTGGGCGAGATGCTTGTGGCCGTTGACACGATCGGGTGCAGCGTAGGTGAGACTGTGCTTGTGACGAGAGGATCCGGCGCACGTGCCGTACTCGGCGCGGAGAGTCCGGCCGATATGGTCGTTGTGGGAATCGTAGACACTTATGACTGTAATTGAGAAATAGGAGGAAAGAATATATGAAATCAAAAGGATTTATAGAGACAAGAGGTCTCGTGGCAGCAATTGAGGCGGCTGACGCAATGGTGAAAGCGGCGAACGTGACGTTGGCCGGCAGGAAGATGATCGGCGGCGGACTCGTGACCGTCATCATCGAGGGCGACGTAGGAGCCGTTAAGGCGGCTGTGGATGCGGGAGCGGCAGCAGCGCAGAAAGTCGGAGAACTGGTGAGCGTTCATGTTATCGCAAGGCCGGATGCCGAGATCGATTCATTCCTGCAGTAAGGCGGGTGTCTTATGGAAGATGTGAAGAAAGAAAACTTAAATCTCAGAACCTTTATCATTGTTGACAATATGCAGCCTCAGTATGCGGCCGTCACAGGGACCGTGTCCAAAGGAGACATACCGCTTGCCGGGATGAGCGAGCTGTACATTGAACTGGCGCCGGGAAGCGGAGTCTACGACCTGCTGAACGCTGCGCTCAAGTCTTCCAATGCAAAGCCGGCGTTCCAGATCGTGGAGAGAGAGTACGGGGAGATCGAGCTGCATTCCTATTCCCCCGAGGATGTCAAACAGGCAGGCGAGGCGGTGCTGGATGCATGCAGTCTCACGGTGCTGGACCGCATGAAGCCGAAGATCGTATCGGAGCAGATCATCTCCAACACGGACGCCTATCAGGCACAGCTCATCAACAGGGATTCCCGGCACGGTTCCATCCTCGTACCGGGGGAGACGCTCTTTATCATGGAAGTGGAGCCTGCGGCTTATATATCCATAGCGGTCAATGAAGCAGAGAAGAACGCTGACATCAAGGTCGTTACCTTTGATCCGGTCGGACGGTTCGGAAGAATGTATATATCCGGGACGGAAAGTGAAGTCAGAAGCGCACGGGATGCTGCGATTGCGGCAATTACAGGTGTGGAAGGAAGAACATAGCTTATGGGAAATGATATATTTGCAGATTACATCCGGAATTTAAAACAGAATAATTCATCTGCCAGTCCAGCCCTTTCATATGCTGTGGACCGGGAACCGGTAAAAACAGACGGGGGCGGCGAGACGTTACACGTCCTCAGGGAGATCAGCCAGAAGCTTTCCGATATGCAGGCATTTCAGGCGCCGCCGGCGGGCGGCAGCGCGGACCTTGCGGTCAAAGGCGGAATGGTGGTACTGCCCGGCAACGGCATTTTTAAAGCCGACGTCTTTATCAAGGACGGCCGGATCCTGTCCCTGGGCCAGGGAGAGGGCATCCGTGCGGCAAAGACGGTGGATGCGTCAGGGAAATATGTCTGCCCCGGCCTGATCGATCCCCACGTACATCTCGGCCTGTTTGCGCCGATGGAGACGGATATGGCATCAGAGACAAAGGCTGCCGTTATGGGCGGGATCACTACGACCGGCGTATTCTTCGGCGGCGCGGCTTCCCACTTTTCCACCTTTCCGGAGATCGAGGAGCAGGCCGGAAGATGTTCCTATACGGATATCATTCCGCACCTCGTCATAGGAAATGAAGAACAGATGCGGGAACTCCCGGATTATGCGCGGTACTTCGGGGTGACATCCTTCAAAGTATATATGAATGGTATACCGGGTATGATCCCGAGCGTGGACGACGGGTTCATCCTCGATGTCATGGAGCAGATGAAGCGCACGGGCAGGCAGTGTATCCTCTGCTGTCATACGGAAAATACGCATATCGTATCGAGGGCTCTGCGTGACGCGAAAGAAAAATACGGTGAGGCCGCAGATGTGAAGGACTGGATGGAAAGCCACCCTGCCATGGCAGAGGAGGAGGCGGCGGTACGTATCTCTTATCTCGCCGAGAAGAGCAGGGTTCCGGTGTATCTCGTGCATATCGGCACGAGGGAAGGAATTGAAAAACTGCGCCAGATCAAACCGTTTAACAAATACGTACATATCGAAACAACGAGTCCATATCTGTCCGTGACAAGTGAACAGTTCGACGGCCCGCTCTACAAGATGGAGCCGCCTCTTCGGAATGCGGAAGACAAAAACGCGCTATGGGAGGCGCTTGACGACGGCGTCATCGATACGATAGGAACAGATAATGTGTGCGAGAACAGGAAGGAAAAACAGCCGGACCGTTCCATATGGGACGTCGTTCCAGGCTACTCCGTAGTGGAGACGCATCTGGCGTCGGTACTGACAGAAGGTGCAGTCAACAGAGGAATCAGTATTGAAACATTAATTACCCATATGACGAGACGTCCGGCGGAGACATTCGGTGTCTATCCGCAGAAAGGGACATTGCTTCCGGGAAGCGATGCGGACCTTGTGGTGATAGATATGAACGAGACGAGGGAAGTACATGCACGGGATCTGCACTCACGCTCAGATTTTTCTATCTTTGAGGGCAGGCGTCTTACCGGGTGGCCGGTGATGACTGTCAAGGGAGGCAGTATCGTGATGGAAAACGGAATGCTCGTAGCAGACGCTCCGTCAGGACATATGGTGAAGCGATAGGAGGTAACTTGACTTGAAAGAAATCAGAATACATGGCAGAGGCGGCATGGGTGCGGTGAAAGCAGCAGAGGCACTTGTGTATGCTGCGGTGATGGATGGGAAATACGGCAATTCGATTCCGTTTTTCGGATTTGAACGCCAGGGAGCGCCGGTAACCGCCTTTGTCAGGATCAGCGAAGAACCCATCCGGCCAAAAAACAGGGTATACCATCCCGATATCATTATTGTGCTGGACCCTACGATCATGAACGCGGTCAATGTGTTTGAAGGTGTCAAAGAGGGCGGTATCCTTGTGCTCAACACGACGCATGACCCAAAAGATATGGATATACCCGGAAACATTGCTTCCGTCACCGTGGTGGACGCTACAAAGATCGCCCTTGATATGATCGGCAGGCCGATCACGAACACGGTTATGCTCGGCGCGTTCTGTCAGGCGACAGGGCTTGTGTCGGTGGACGAGGTGGCGAAAAAAGTGGAAGAACTGTGGGGCACCAAAAATAAAGAAGCTCTGTACAAAGGTTATGAGTCTGCCGTGACGGCGGATATGCGATAAGGGAGGTGCCATAGAAGATGGAGTTTAAAAGTAAATATATCGTGCCTGTGGGAGCAGATGGGATCCATGTGCTCAATACAGGGGACTGGAGGACACAGCGCCCGGTACTCGACCAGGAGACATGTATTGCATGCGGCACGTGCCTTCTGTACTGCCCGGTGAATTCTATAAGAAAGACGGACGGAACATTTACGATCTGTTATGACTACTGTAAGGGATGTGGAATATGTGCCCATGAGTGTCCGAAAAATGCGATCACGATGATACCGGAGGAGGGAAAATAAATGCAGAGATTAGATGTTTTAAACGGCAATATGGCCGCGGCCGTCGGGGCGGCCCTTGCAAAACCAGACGTCATCGCGGCTTATCCGATCACACCGCAGACGCCGGTCGTAGAGTATCTCACACAGTTTGCGGCGGACGGAAAGATCGACGCGGCCATGAGCGAAGTGGAGTCTGAACTGTCGGCCATGAGCGTGGTGACCGGAGCTTCCCTGGCCGGTTCGAGAACGTTTACGGCGACGGCATCCCAGGGACTGTCCCTGATGTATGAACCTTACTTCAGGGCGTCGACGCTCAGGCTGCCGATCGTGATGGCCATCGTCAACCGTGAGATGATATCGCCCCAGAGTGTGTGGGGCGGGCAGCAGGATTCCATGAGCGTCAGAGACGCAGGATGGCTTCAGATCTATGCGGAAGACAACCAGGAGATACTGGACCTTGTAGTGCAGGCATTTAAGATCGCTGAGGATAAGCGGGTTCTGCTTCCGATCAATATCTGTTATGACGGATTTTACCTGTCACACATGACAGAGAGGGTGATGGTACCTGAGCAGGAGAAGGTGGATGCCTTTCTTGGAACTTACCGTCCGGAACACATTATACTTGATCCGGAGCGCCCTATGGCAGTGGACCCGCTTACAAACGGCGCGCTTTTGATGGAATATAGGTACAAACATTTGAAGGCTCAGCAGGCCGCTTTGGAGGTCATCGACGAGGTGGACAAAGAATTTGGAGAACTGTTTGGCCGCTCCTACGGAGGCGCAGTCGAAGAGTACCGGATGGAAGATGCGGAGTATGCCATCATAACGACCGGTTCCATGTCCGGCGCGGCAAAAGATATGGTGGATGCAAAGCGGGAAGAAGGAGTGAAGGCAGGCCTCATCCGTATGCGCATGATCCGCCCGTTCCCGAAGGAGAGAATAAGAAAAGCGCTGTCAGGCGTGAAAGCCTTCGGCGTGGTAGATAAAAATGTGTCCTTTGGCTGTGACACAGGAATCGTGTACCAGGAAGTAAAAGCTGCCATGTACGGCGGAAACACCGTACCGTCTGTGCCGGTGATCGGAGGTCTCGGCGGGGAGGATATCTCGCTTCAGATGATGGGAGACGTCATCGATGCGGTAGTTTGCACCGCGAAAGAACAGAAAGACAGTGAGACAGTATGGCTTATGGTAGAAGAGGGGCAGGTGTAAAGAGAATGAATATTGTAGATAAATTAGCGTCAAAAGAAGATATGGTCTCTCCGGGCATTTCAGCCTGCGTCGGATGTAATGTAGAACTGACGCTGCGCACGTGTATGAAAGTGCTCGGCCCGAACACGATCTATGCAGTTCCGCCGGGATGCATGGGAGGCGTGGGTGTCGTGGGCTGGGATACAGAATCCGGCTCCAAGATACCGGTTTTTTTCCCGCTGCTTGACAATGTGGCATCCATGCTGGCAGGGATCAAGATGCATTATGAAAAGCAGGGCAGAGAGGTAAATGTGGTGGCTTTCGCAGGAGACGGGGCATCCACAGATGCCGGAATGCAGTGTCTGTCCGGCGCCGCGGAGCGCGGGGACAAATTGATCTATATCTGTTATGACAACGAAGGATATATGAACACAGGATACCAGCGAAGCAGCGCTACGACGAAATATTCGTGGACAACGACGACTCCTGTGAGCACGGAAGGAAGAGGCGGCAAGAAGCAGCACAAGAAAGACTTCCCCATGGTCATGGCCATGCACGATATCCCTTATATGGCAACCTGTTCCCCGGCGTACATACCGGATATGGTGCGAAAGTTGGAGAAGGCGATGGAAGCGTCCAAAACAGGGCTGGCTTATCTCCACGTATACAATCCGTGTCTGACCGGATGGGGGATCAGGCCGGATACGAGCATCGAAGTGTCGAGACTTGCCGTGGAAAGCAATTTCTTCCCACTCTATGAGGTGGAGAACGGAGCGTTCACGATCAATAAGACATTCAAGGAGCCAAAGCCGGTAAAAGAATATCTGAGCCGCATGAAGAAGTTCAAACATCTGAATGAGGAAGAGGCCGCGGAGATCCAGGAACTGGTCGACCGCAAGTGGAACAGACTCACAAAGCTTGCCAGCCTTTAACGGGAGAAGGAGGAATACATGGTACATAATTTAGACGCATTATTCGATCCTGAGAATATCGCGGTGGTCGGCGCCAGCAATAATCCTTTGAAGGCAGGATATACGGTGATCTACAACCTGAATCAGATCGGATATCCAAAAGAGGTGTTTCCCGTTACGATGTCCGCCGATGAGATCCTCGGCCGGAAATGTTACAAGAAGCTCTCGGAGATAGAAGAGACGGTGGAGCTGGTCGTGCTCGGGACACCGGCGAAAATGATATATGACATTATGGACGACCTTGCCGTGCGCATGGAAAAGAGACGTGATGTCAAGGTGATCGTGTGCATTGCAGCAGATTATGGCGAGACGAAGACAGAGGAAGGGATCCGCAGGCAGGACTGCCTCATTCAGACAGCAGAGAAGTACGGGATACGGGTGGTGGGACCGAACTGCATCGGGATCATCGACAATATCAACCGCGTGGATACGACCTTCGTGGAGACACTCATACCGAAAGAGATGAGAGGACAAAAAGGCGGGATCAGCTTTATCTCCCAGAGCGGGGCCATGGCGGCATCCATCCTGATGATGGGTGCATCCGGTCCGGCGCCGATCTCCATGAACAAGTTTATCTCCATCGGAAATATGGCGGACGTGGACTGCATCGACCTGCTGGAGTATTTTGAACAGGATGCGGACACAAAGGTCATCGGCATGTATCTGGAAGGCTACCCGGACGGCAGGAAACTGATCGACACACTGGCGAGGATCGCGCGGAAGAAGCCGGTCGTTATTCTGAAAGTCGGGCGCAGCAGTATCGGGGCTGAGGCGGCCAATTCACACACCGGTTCACTCGCGGGAGCAGATTCCGTATATGATGCGGCGTTCCGTCAGTTTGGGATCATCAGAGTGTACACGATCGAGGATATGATGGATACGCTGCAGGCGTTTGACGCCATGAAGATACCGGCCGGCCGGAACTGTTTTCTGCTTACGCAGGCCGGCGGCCCTGGCATCTACTGTACAGACGCATTTGTGGACGAGAAGATCCTTAAGTTTCCACTCGTGTCAGAGGAGACAAAGCGCAGGCTCGCGGACGTTCTGCCGCCGATGGCAAATATCTGTTCTCCGGAAGGGTATGCGGATATCACGGCGGCGGCCACAGTATCACACCACGTGGAGAGCCTCAGAGCAGTCATGGATGACGATGCGGTGGACAGCGTGATCTTCGTCACCGTCGTACCTACATTCCTGCCCCGCCGGGAACTGGCAGAAGCTTTGCTCCGCCTGCTCGTGGAGGAAGGCTACGGGAAGAAAAAACCTGTCTGTATCTGTATCATGGCAGGAAACTATGTGTGGGAGTGCAGGCAGATCCTGGAACAGGGCGGGATACACACGTTTGACACCCCGGCCCACTGCGTGAAGGCCATGAGCCATATGACGGCCTACGGCCAATTCTTAAAAGGTCAGGAGGAAGAGGCGGATGAGTAGATTTTTAAATGAACTGGATGCAAAGAACCTTCTTTCTGAATACGGCGTGCCTATGGCAAAGAGTATGGTGGCCGGGACGAAGGAAGAGGCGGTCCGGGCGGCAGAGGAACTGGAATTTCCCGTTGTCATGAAGATACTGTCCGCGGATATCCAGCACAAGACCGAGGCGGGCTGCGTATGTCTCGGCGTGGAAAAAGAAGAGGTAGAAGAAACATATGAGAAGATCCTGGAGAATGCCAGATCCTACAAGGCCGATGCGGCGGTCGACGGCGTGCTCATACAGGAGATGGCCGCGCAGGGGCTGGAGGTCATCGTCGGGATGAAGAAAGACCCGCAGTTCGGGCCAGTGCTCATGACGGGAAGCGGCGGGATCTATGTGGAAGTATTTCAGGACATCGCGCTCCGCCTGCTTCCGGTGGACCGAAAAGAAGCAGTGAGAATGATAAAGGAGACAAAGCTGTATCAGATAATCAGAGGGGCCAGGAGGACGGAATATGACCTGGATGCCCTCGTGGACAGTCTCCTGAAGGTATCGGAACTCGCAGTAGATCAGCCATCTATCGAGGAGATCGACATTAATCCTTTGTTTTTGTACGAGAAAGGCAAAGGAGCGAAAGGGGTAGATGCTCTGATCAAGATTACCGAGGAGAAATAAGCCTATGAAAGAAAAAGTGAAATCGATAAAAGAAAGAAAGTTTCCCCATATATTTGCCATCCTGTTTCTGATGATGGTCATAGCGCTCATCGCTACGTGGATCGTACCGTCAGGGACATATGAGCGGGCTGTGCTCGAGGACGGTACGTCGCAGGTGGTGGTGACGGATTCGTTCCAGTATACGGACAAAGATTACCTGAATCCGTTTTTCCTGCTCAAGGCAGTGACACAGGGGCTGACGGGGGCGTCGCTCGTTGCTTTCACGATATTGATAATCGGCGCGTGCTGGCAGGTCATCAATGCGACAGGAGCGATTGCGGTAGGGATCAACTCCATCGCAAAGAAGCTGAAGGGAAAGGAGATGCTCATCTTTCCGATATTGATGTTTGTGTTTGCGCTTATCGCTGCCATTATCGGGGGCGCTGAGCTGATGCTTGTATATCTGCCGGCGGTCATGCCGCTTATGCTTGCTCTCGGATTTGACTCTATGACGGCGACCGGTATGGTGGTTGTATCCGCCTTCTCCGCTTTTTCCGTGTCAGTGACGAATCCGTTTACGGTCGGCATCGGGGATGAGATCACAGGACTTCCGCTGTATTCCGGCGCGTGGTTCCGGATCATTCTTCAGGTCGTGTTCTATGCCGCAGGTGTCCTGTATGTCCTGCATTACTCCAGGAAGGTGAGAAAGGACCCGAAGAGCAGCCTTGTATATGAAGAGAGCGCCGCGCTGGCAAAACGGTACGAGAATCAGACCGGTGAGACCGAGGCTACGGGCCGGCATAAGCTGATCGGCCTTGCGCTCGTTATCATCCTGGCGGTCATGGTGTACGGAATCATCTCCAGAGGATGGTATATGGAGGAGATCAACGGTCTGTTCATCATTGCGGCTATCGTTGCAGCGGTCATAGGAAGGCTTAAGGTTGAAGATGTCTGTACGAATATGATAGACGGCGCCAAGGGCGTGATCGCCGCGGCGATCGTATGCGGCCTTTCAAGAGGCATCATGGTCATTCTGGACGCGGGAAGCATTATTGATGTTATCATCCATGCGCTGTCTCAGGCAGTTGGAATTCTTCCTCCGTCACTGGCGGTGATCGGGATATTTATCATACAGATGTTGTTTAACTTCCTTGTCAACTCAGGTTCCGGACAGTTCCTGATCACTATGCCCATACTGGCTCCGCTCGGAGCGCTGGTCGGCATCAACAGCCAGACGATGATACTGGCATCCCAGATGGGGGATGGTTTTACGAATCTGCTGTTTCCGACGTCGGGGGTACTGATGGCATGTCTGGCCTTTGCAAAGATCCCATACCAGAAATGGGTGAAATTTATCTGGAAGTACATGTTGATAGTAACGGTTCTTGGCAGCGTCAGTCTGGTGATAGCCCAGATGCTCGACTACGGGCCGTTCTAAGAAAGACGGTGGTGTAAATGTATATAATCAGAAATTGTTTTCTCATAGACGGTCTGGCAGACGAAGGCGTGGACCACGCCATGGTGGCGGTGGATGAGGGCCGGGTCTGCTATGCGGGCAGGGAGACGGCGGAAGCTCTTGAGATGTACCGCGGCTGGGAGATGGAAGATGCCGGCGGCCGGACCGTGATGCCCGGTATGATCGACGCGCATGTACATCTCTGTATGAACGGAGAACCGGACAATTTCCGCAATATGATCATGGAAAATGCGGGGCTTGCCGTCATTCACGGTGTAAAAAGAGCACAGGAAGATCTGAAGGCCGGATTTACGACGATCCGCTGCTGCGGTGAAAAAGGCGAGATCGATATGGATATCCGGCAGGCCGTGCAGGAAGGCACGATCGCAGGCCCCCGTATTCTGGCGAGCGGGAAGGCGCTTACGATCACCGGAGGACACGGGGATATGTTCTCACATAGTGCAATGGAAGCGGACTGGATAGCGGAAGTCTGTGACGGAGAGGATGAAGTGAGAAAGTGCGCGCGAAAGCGGATCAAGCGCAGGGCGGACAACATCAAGCTGATGGCCACCGGAGGGGGGATGTCTCCGGGGCCGGCTACAGTCGCCCAGCTGAATATCGCTGAGATGGCGGCGGCAGTACAGGAAGCCGTTAAGAACGGGATCTGTACAGCCGCGCACTGTATCGGCGAGGAGGGCTGCTTTAATGCCGTGGAAGCCGGTGTCCGCACGATCGAACACGGAACATTTCTAAACGAAGAGACGATCCGCAGGATGAGTGAAAAAGGGACATTTCTCATGAGTACGCTGTGCGCTTTCAGAACGATCAAATACGGAGCGACAGCCGGCGTGCCGGAAGAACATCTTAAAAAGGTGGAAATGTTCGCGCAGCATCACTACGTGAACCTGCATAAGGCGTTGGAGGCGGGGGTAAAAGTCGGAGTCGGCACGGATACGGGCACTCCGTTCAATTATCACGGGGAGAATGCCTATGAACTGGAATGTCTGACAGACAACGGGATGACACCGATGGAAGCCATCAAAGCCGCCACATCTGTAAATGCAGAAGCGCTGCTTCAGGAGGATATCGGCAGCCTGGAGCCGGGAAAGACCGCAGATATGCTCCTTGTCGACGGAAACCCTCTCCTGGATATCACGATCCTCCAGGACAAGGAACGCATACGGAAGGTATACAGGGACGGTTCGGCCGTAGTGGACAGGGATAAAGGAATAATGCCTGCATTTTAAGATGAGGGGGCAGGAAAAGGGGCAATATGAAAAAAACAGGTATTCTGCCGTATGCGGCAGGTGTTGTGATGGCAGTATTCTTCGGGCTGTCCTTTCTGGTGACACAGCAGGGGCTGGCGGAGATACCCCCTATGGTCCTGATGAGCTTCAGGTTTGCGCTGGCAGCGGTTTTTATGACAATTCTGAGGGCATTCGGCGTCATACATATCAGTTATAAAAATAAGCCGGTGATGGGTGTGATCGCCCTGTCGGTGTTTTATCCCGGGATCTCGTTTTTCTTTGAGACGATCAGCCTGCAGTATGTCTCGTCTTCCCAGGCAGGGATCCTTGTATCGATCATGCCGATATTCGTGACATTGTTCGGCATTGTGATACTGAAAGAAAAGCCGATGCGGATACAGGTGTTTTTTATCATCCTGTCAGTGACGGGGGTGCTGGTCACGGTCGTATTTGCCAGGAGCAGCGGGAACGAGGGTACGTTTTTCGGAATACTGCTGATGCTCGTGTCGGTGCTCGGAGGTTCTGTCAACAACGTACTCTCGCGGAAATATTCCAAATATTTTTCATCCGTTGAGATAACGTACACGATGATATGCCTGGGGGCTGTTATATTTACCTGTATCTCATTCATCCAGGGTATCTTCGAGCGGGATGTCTGGAGGGCATATCTCATTCCGTTTGGCTCTGCAAAAATGATGTTTGTGGTTGTGGAGCTCAGTATCGGTACATCGGCCGTGGCATTTTTCTGTATGAACTATATGCTTTCAAAGCTGAAAGCGGTCAATGCGGCAGTATTTATCAATCTTGCCACCGTCATATCCATTGCGGCCGGCGTACTCATTGTGAAAGAACATTTATACTGGTACCAGATCGTGGGGGGATGTTTGATAATACTGAGCGTGTGGGGGACTAATTATTTTGAAAACCGTGTGAAAAATTTAAAGGAAAAGGAGGGTGCATAATTTATGGAAGAAAATAAAGAAAAACGTTTGGAATTCAGAGGAGGTAGCTTTTTTGCCGTACTTCCGCTCATATTGTTCGTAGTTGTCTGTATCATGCTCTTTGTGGTCTTTAAGGTGTTTGAGATGGAAGGCCTCTGTATGGGCGGTATACTCGTGCTGATCGTCGGAAGTCTGTTCTCAAAGGACTGGAGCCGTTACTGGCGCGCTGTTGTCAAGGGAATGACATCTGAGATGATGAACACACTTGCCCTGATTCTGCTCGTGGTAGGAATCTTCGCCAAAATGATGTCAAGGGGCGGCGTTGCCCAGGGGTTTGTATGGCTCGGAGATTCCATGGGACTGCACGGCGGCATGTTCGTCGTATTCGCGTTTATCGCCACAAGTATCATATCCATGTCGACCGGAACATCCATCGGTACACTGTTCTCAGGATTTCCGATCCTCTACCCGTCAGGAATCCTGCTCGGAGCACATCCGCTGTATCTGGCAGGCGCAATCCTGTCCGGAGCCATATTCGGCGACAATGTTGCGCCTATATCTGACACAACGATCGCATCCGCCGCGTCACAGAGTTATAAGAACAAAAAAGGTACTGCGGATATCGGAGGTGTTGTAGCTACACGTATGAAGTATGCTCTTATTGCCATGGTGATCGCATGCGGCCTCTTCCTCGTGCTCGGCAACGCGGGCGCGGGCGACCCGGCCGGCAAAGAGATACTGGAAGCCTACAAAGACCCGAAGGGGCTTATCATGCTCATTCCGGTTGCGGTACTCCTCACGGTAGCTATCATTAAGCGGGATATCTTTATCGCAGTCACATGGGGGATCATATCCGGTACGGTCATCGGACTTGTGGCGGGGATCCTTACGCCGGCTGATATCGTCTCTGTGGAAGACGGAGCGCTCGCCGGGTTTGCCATAGACGGTATCAAGAACATGCTCGGAACGGTGGGCTATCTGTATGCAGTGGCGGGTATTATCGGGGTGCTCAATGAGAGCGGAATGATGCAGAAGATGATAGATGCGCTGCTAAAGAGCAAGCTGAACAAGTCGATCATCGGTTCTGAATTCATCATCGGCTTCGGTATCATCCTTACTTCTATCTGCCTTGGTTCTGCCAATGGACCGGCCATCATCATGTATGGTCCGATCGCTGACAAGATAGGGCAGGAGAGCGGGCTTCACCCATACCGGCGGTCCAACCTGCTGGACGGATTTGCCAGCACGCTGTCGGTCATCATCCCGTTCACCAGTTCGTTTATCTTTATTGTGATCAGCTGTATCACCGGACTGATGGAGGAATATTCTTTTATACAGGCCATAAATCCGATCGCCCTGGCGGGCGCTACCTTCCACTGTATCGCGCTGTTCGGAGTGTTTGTATTCTCCGTGCTGACCGGATGGGGAAGGGAATACGAAGGCCCGGACGGAGAACGGATCAAAGCCAAAAAAGCATAGTATCGTACGATAAAAAGGGAAGCATTAAGCTTCCCTTTTTGGTTGACGCGGTTTTGTACAGAGGGTATAATAATTTTAATTGCGTAGAGAGGTGCTCATTTAAATGGATAATGAAAATAAAAACAACCAGGAAGACGGTCAGGAAAAAAGTCAGGAAAAAGGGAAGCGTTCTGACTATTATGCAAAACAGCCCCGGTTCGGGGGCAAGGGTCCGTCGAAGATCCGCCAGCAGTTCAACAGGGGAATGACGGCTTTTCTTGTAGTGGCGGCAAGTATTTTGTTTTACTTTGCGCTGCTGCGGCTGACGAATCTGTCGGAAGGATTTACGAAGATTTTTGATGTGCTAAAGCCTGTCATTTACGGCTGTGTGTTTGCGTATCTGATGAATCCCATTGTGAAGCAGGTAGACAACTACCTTAGACCGGTCCTTGAAAAGAAGATAAAAAAACACGACGGCGCGCGAAAGCTTTCGAGAGCATGCGGGATATTTCTGTCCATCATTATTCTCTTTGTATTGATCATTACGCTGTGCAATCTGCTCATACCGGAATTATATTCCAGTATACGTAATCTTGTATTCACACTGCCGGGCCAGCTCAATGAGCTCGTTGACAAGCTTAACAATGTAAAGCTTGAGGACTCTACGACAGGGGCGCTCATCAAGACCGCAGTGGAGGAAGGGACAGACATGCTGCAGACATGGCTGAGAACGGACCTTCTGACGAGGGCGAATGACATCATGTCCAATCTGACGGTAGGGGTCATCAGTATCATCAGTGAGATCATCAATGCGCTCATCGGTATTATCATATCTATCTATATACTGTTCAGCAAGGAGACCTTCTCCCGGCAGAGCAAGAAAACCGTCTATGCGCTCATGAAACCGGAACACGGCAATATGCTGCTGCACCTGGCGACAAAGAGCAATGAGATATTCGGCGGCTTTATTATAGGAAAGATCATTGATTCACTGATCATCGGAGTGTTGTGTTTTATGGGCCTTTCCATTCTCAACATGCCTTACACGGTGCTTGTCAGCGTGATCATCGGCGTCACGAACGTGATCCCGTTTTTTGGCCCTTATATCGGCGCGATACCGAGCGCTGTGCTCATATTGCTGTCAGACCCGGTAAAAGGGATATACTTTATTCTCTTTGTACTGCTGCTGCAGCAGTTTGACGGAAATATACTCGGTCCGAAGATTCTGGGTGATTCCACAGGTCTGTCGGCTTTCTGGGTGATCGTGGCGATCCTTCTCGGAGGAGGCCTGTTCGGATTTGTCGGTATGATCATGGGAGTCCCTACATTTGCGGTTATCTACTACATCGTACAGATGATATTGAACAACAAGCTTGAGCGGAAAAAGCTGCCGGCGGACTCAAAATACTATGACATGCTGAGCTATGTGGACAATCAGGGAAAATATATCCATTCCGAAGAGTACAAGACAGAGAAAAAGGAAAGTGAGGGAAAATAAAGATGCCTATCAGAGTACAGAATGATCTTCCGGTCAAAGAGATATTAGAGCGCGAGAATATATTTGTGATGGATGAGTTCCGGGCGACACATCAGGATATCCGCCCCATCAGGATCGGACTGCTGAATCTGATGCCGCTTAAGGAGGAGACGGAACTTCAGATACTCCGGTCGCTGTCCAACACACCGCTGCAGGTTGACGTGATATTTGTCAATGTCTCGAGCCATGAGTCGAAGAATACGCCGACAAGCCATCTGAACAAGTTTTACCAGACTTTCGGGGAGATAAAAGAGCAGAAGTTCGACGGTTTTATCATCACCGGGGCGCCGGTGGAACAGATGCCGTTTGAAGAAGTGGACTATTGGGAGGAATTAAAGGAGATCATGGACTGGACGACAACACATGTCACTTCCACGCTTCATCTGTGCTGGGGAGCCCAGGCGGGGCTGTACCATCATTACGGCATCGACAAGGTGCCTCTTGAGCACAAGCGCTTCGGCGTGTTCCGCCACAGAGTGATGAACCGGAAGATACCGCTCGTGCGGGGGTTTGATGATGTATTTTATGCGCCTCATTCCAGGCATACGGACGTACCGGCGGAGAAGATACACGCGGATGAGAGGCTGACAATGCTCGCGGAATCTGAGGAAGCCGGGGCGTTTCTGGTGATGGCGCAGGCCGGCCGCCAGATCTTTGTGATGGGACATCCGGAATATGACAGGATCACGCTGGACGGAGAATATAAGCGGGACGTCGGAAAAGGGCTGGAGATAGAATGTCCTGTAAACTATTATCCGGACGACGATCCGGAGAACAGGCCGCTGCTCACGTGGAGAGCGCATGCCAACAATCTTTATACGAACTGGCTCAATTATTACGTGTATCAGGTGACCCCTTACGATCTGGACGGGACACCGTTTTAAATCTTTGATAAAGCCTGCGGCCGACACGTTACAAAATGTAACTGGAAACCAGCAAAATTAGGAAGAAAACTATTAATAATATGAAATGTCCTTATTGTAATAAAAACATGAAGCCAGGTAAAATATGGCAAGACCGGTACGCCCTTAAATGGGTTCCGTCAGAGCGGAGATTTCCGTTTGGAGGAGGCATCAGGCTGACATCAATTATAGAGGACCGCCCGTTTATCGAGGCATATTATTGTGATAACTGTAAGATATTAATATCTAAGTTAAAAGAATAAAAAAGGAGCTGTTAGATTTGCTAACGCCCGATAAGGAAGTAATTTGAAAACACATCAGAATACTAACCATTACGGGTGTTGCAAAGGCGAAAGACACCGAGAAAGGTAGAGATACTTTTCTCGGTGTCTTTTTCTTATGCAAAAGAAATCAAATCGCACATTCGTAATTCTTCTCCTAATTGTTTACAATATGCTCAAGGAGGTCAAAACTATGCGAGAACAAAATACAGACGCAGTAGATGAATTGCTCATAAAATATACAAATGCCAAGAAAAAGAAATTCAAAGTCATATAAGGAGGACAACGCAATGGCAAAATCAATCTTTGAAGAAATGGTCGGTACATACACACAAGTTACAGATTATTTTATCCCTAATTTACAGTTGCCTGAAAATGGAATAAGGTTCATATGAATATGGGGACAACAGCAGGCAAGATACTTAAAGCAAAACTATAAGGTTTTGTATATGAATTTGCTGACAAGAGGCAAGTTGAATAGCTATCTTGCTGATGTTGAGGAGCAAGCGGAGAATATGTTTTTTCGGCTGGTAGATCAACTTGCCGAGCAAGAGGGCGTGACAGAAAAACTAAAAACTGAACATCAAATGCTGTGGGTACAGAAGATGAACAATATCCATAATCGAACGATAGAGATTGTAAATGGCAATTTGATTTACATCTAATCGGAAATCAGAGACTGAAAACATTTGATATGCTAATTAGGCATTTCTAATTTATAGCTATATTGTTTTTGCACCATTCCCATGATATACTGTCTACGGAGGTGCTTGTATGGAACTTCGTGTATTAAATTATTTTTTGGCAGTTGCAAGAGAAGAAAATTTTACAAAAGCAGCACAACAGCTTCACTTGACACAGCCGACACTATCACGCCAAATTGCCGATTTGGAACAGGAGCTTGGAGTTAAGCTATTTGTCCGTAGCAATCACAATATTATTTTAACCGAGGACGGAATGATATTAAAACGCCGAGCACAGGAGATTTTATCTTTGGCAGACAAAACGAAACGGGATTTTCTGCAAAAGGATGAAAATCTGGAAGGCATTATATCAATTGGTAGCGGTGAATTTTTATCTACTCGCTGTTTGACAGATTGCATTGCCCAGTTTCGTCAAAAGTACCCCCTTGTACGCTATGAATTTTACAGCGGAAATGCCGAAAACATTCGCGATCGCATAGGAAGAGGTCTTTTGGATATAGGCTTGATGTCTGAACCGATTGACATACGGAAATATGAGTTTATCAGTATGCCCATTCAAGAAGAATGGGGAGCTTTGGTACGAGAGGATTCCTCGCTTATAGGGAAAGAGTTCATTGTACCGCAGGATTTGGTTGGAATTCCGCTAATCCTGCCCTTGGGAGATTTTGCACAGAGTAATATCGGCAAGTGGTTTGGTGAATATGCTACACAGATCGATATTATTGCAAAAGGAAACTTATTATATAATGAGGCAATGATGGCTCAAAGCAATATCGGTGCAGTAATCGGGATCAAATTGAATTGTAACTACGACGGATTGCGATTTATACCTCTTAAACCTGCTCTCAAAATTGATACTGCATTGGCGTGGAAAAAAGAGCAAATGTTTTCTGCCACAACTTCTGCGTTTATAGATTTTGCAACTCAATACCTGAAAAGCATTTCTGACGATAGAATATAAGCGTTAGACATTTCAAATAGCCAGATTTATAATAAAGGTGTTCCAAGACGGAGCACCTTTATTTTTTATCCTTATAAGAAAGGGAGTTTGATATGACAATCAATGAAGCAAGTGAACGATATAAAATCCCCCTTAAAATCTTGCAGGAATATGAAAGCTGGGGATTGTGCGGAGAAGTCAAAAAAGTTATGGGTTCGTGGCATTATGATGAAAGCGATATTGAACGATTAAGTACCATTATGACGCTTCACGACATCGGATTCACCAACGATGAGGTGAAAAAATATATGCGTTTACTGTTAAAAGGAAAATCTACCGAAAAAGAACGGCTTAAAATGCTCGGTGAAAAAAGAAACGGAACACTCGATGAAATTCACTTTAAGGAAAAGCAATTAGACCGCTTGGATTATCTTCGGTTTGAAATACAAAAAAGCAATCAAAAATAAAACTTGAAAGGAGTTTTCACAATGAAAAAAGTATTTTCAATTCTTGTGGTTCTTACCCTGCTGTTCTCTCTTGCAGCTTGCAGCAACAGCACAACGAATGAGGGATCGTCCTCTCCCACACAGCAATCAAGCGACCAAAGTTCTACGCCTGCGGAAGAATCAAATAGTCAAAACGATTCTTCCCAGCCTGTCGAAGAATCGAATAATCCAAGTAATTCTTCCGCACCTACCGAAACAGGTTCTAAATCATTAGTCGTTTATTTCTCTTGGTCGGGCAATACCGAAAATGTCGCAAAGTCTATTCAGAGCCAAACGGATTCCGACATTTTTGAAATTGTACCCGCCACACCGTACAGCGACGATTATGATGCTGTTGTGGATTTGGCACAGGAGGAACAGAGAAACGATGCCCGCCCTGCAATTTCCGGCAACATCGAAAACTTTGAGCAGTACGATGTAGTCTATGTAGGCTTTCCGAACTGGTGGGGCGATATGCCGATGATTCTCTACACATTTTTTGATACTTATGATCTGTCCGGCAAGACGGTTGCCCTATTCTGCACCAGCGGAGGCAGCGGGCTTTCTGGAACAGTAAATGAGGTAAAATCCCTTGAGCCTAACGCTACCGTAACGGAGGGATTTCATATCGGCAGCGGTTCATCGTCAAATCCCGATAATGCAGTCAGCGAGTGGTTAAATAATATAGGACTTGCGAAATAGGAGGGCATTTTATGAAAAAATTTGTATCTCTGCTTTTATCGCTTTCCCTCATTTTCTCTCTGGCGGCTTGCAGTCAGTCGGAAGATTCTGACACAGGTTCAGAACAGCCGCCTGAAAGCAATTCTTTGGAGGTAACAGATATGCAGGTTCCCGAAAACTTTGTTTTAATTAAAGGCGGTTCATTCCAAATGGGCAGCCCCGATTCCGAAGCGTGGCGTAGTGCTGATGAAACACAGCACTTGGTTACAGTCAGCGATTTCTATATGAGCAAATACGAACTGACGCAAAAGGAATATGAAGAAATCACAGGCAATAATCCCAGCAATTTCAAAGGAGATGATCTGCCGCTCGAAAATATCTCTTGGCTCGACGCAGTAGCTTACTGCAACGCCCGAAGCGAAAAGGACGGCTTAACCCCGGTTTATACAATTGACGGACAGAATGTTTCTTGGGACAGAAGTGCAAACGGCTACCGCCTACCCACCGAAGCGGAATGGGAATATGCCTGCCGAGCCGGGACGACGACACCGTTTTATATGGAAAACTCTCCGAGTGCCGAGGACGCAAACTATTACAGCCATTACCCTTATGAAATAGAGGATAACTATTTTTCACAAGGTAATTTGGAAGTAAAACCCGGTGAGTACAGAGAAACCACCGTCCCGATAGACAGTTTTCCCGAAAATCCTTACGGGCTTTACAATATGCACGGCAATGTAAGCGAATGGGTATGGGATTATTACGGCGAATATGGAGTTGAAGAACAAACCGACCCCGCAGGCCCCGTTTCCGGCACTCTGCGGGTTTATCGTGGCGGCGGTTGGAATGACTTTGCAAAAAATATGCGTTCTGCCTACCGTGCCACGCTGGAACAGAACAAGGGTAGTTTTAATCTTGGGATTCGTTTAGTGCGAAATGCTACGCCCGGGACAGGTAGCGTATCCGGCATAGGTTCACAAATCACAGGAGGAAACGGCGACGGTAAAATTTTGATTGCATATTTCTCTTGGGGCGGAAATACAAAGGGCGTTGCCGAAGAAATCAAGCATCAGACGGGCGCAGACTTGTTTGAAATCACATTGGTAAATCCATATTCGAGTGATTATAACACCGTTTTGGACGAAGCACAGCGAGATCAGAACGCACAAGCCCGCCCGGAGCTTACAAGCCATATAGATAATATGGACGAATACGATACCGTTATGATCGGTTATCCCAACTGGTGGGCTTCAATTCCTATGCCGATTGCTTCTTTTCTTGAAGAATACGATTTTTCGGGTAAAACGATACTTCCGTTCTGCTCTCACGGCGGCGGTCGCTTCGGACAAAGCTTGACGGCTATTACCAAACTTGCGCCGGACGCTACAATGGGTGAAGCTCTTTCTATTCACTATTCGGGTGGTTCGGAGCTTTCGGGTGATGTTACTGAATGGCTGAACAGCAATGGGATTCAATAAAGGAGGTGCTTTGAACAATGAAAGTTTTGGATAAAAAGCAATTTGAAAAAATCAATGTTTTCGGAACGGGTAATCCAAACGAAGCATTTGCAAAATATTTCATAGGCAAATCCTTTTTAAACCCGTTGACAAATCCGCAGGAAACAGCCGTTTTCCTTGCTAATGTAACCTTTGAACCGGGTTGCCGTAACAACTGGCACATTCATCACGCCAAAAGTGGTGGCGGTCAGCTTCTCATTTGCACAGCGGGCGAGGGGTGGTATCAGGAAGAAAATAAACCGCCTGTTTCTCTCACCGCCGGAACGGTAATTACCATTCCGGCAGAGGTGAAACATTGGCACGGAGCGAAAAAAGATAGCTGGTTCTCTCATATCGCCGTAGAAGTGCCGGGCGAGAACACCTCAAATGAATGGTGTGAGCCTGTAAACGATGAAGAATACAATAAATTGGAGGACAAATAAAATGAGTAAAAAGTTAGTTACATACTTTTCGGCAAGCGGTGTTACCAAAACTGCAGCCGAGCGTTTGGCAAAGGCGGAAGGTGCCGACCTCTTTGAAATTAAACCTGCTGTTCCATATACCCGTGCTGACCTTGATTGGACAAACAAAAAGAGCCGCAGTTCCGTTGAAATGAGCGCCCCAACATCTCGCCCTCAAATAGCTGAACGACTTCCCAATATGGGGGACTATGACACCGTGTTTATCGGTTTCCCGATTTGGTGGTATGTTGCGCCTGCCATTATCAACACTTTTGTGGAAAGCTATGATTTTTCGGGAAAGACCATAGTTCCCTTTGCAACCAGCGGCGGCAGCGGAATGGGCAAGACCGTAGAAGTGCTGAAATCGCTCTGCCCGACCGCAAACTGGGAGAAAGGCAAAATGTTGAACCGGGTATCCGATCAGGAACTTATTACTTGGGTGAATAGTCTTTAAGCAAGGGAACGGACTTATGACAGAAAAAGAGAAAATGCTCTGCGGCGAGTTTTATGATACAAGAGATTCAGAACTTCGCCGTTTGAGCAATAATGCAAAAGACCTTATGCGGGTATATAACAGTCTGTCTGCCGAAAATATGGAACTGAAAAAATCTGAAAGGAGAAACAAAAATGGAATTACATAAAACAGACCCCGAATTTGCAGAACGCTTGGAGCATTTTGCATTTGATGAAGTTATAAACGAAGAAAACCAGCAATTAGAACCCTTTACCCTCTATATGGCGATTTTGGCAACACTAATCGGCTGCGGAGGTGTGGATGCCTATAAAGAAATGATCCCCCAAGCGTTGGAAAACGGTATTACGCCGATAGTCGCAAAGGAGATCGTTTATCAAGCGACCGACTATTTGGGTTATGGAAGAATGTTGCCTTTTCTGAATGTTACTAATGAAATATTGACCGAGAACGGAATAGATCTTCCGCTTGACGGACAGGCAACGACCACCCTTGATGATAGACTGGAAAAAGGAATTGAAGCACAGGCAGAAATCTTTGGCGAACATATGAAAGAGGCTTGGAAAGCAGGACATATCAACCGTTGGCTGGCGGCAAACTGTTTCGGCGACTACTATACCCGAAAAGGTCTTGATCTTTCCGAGCGTGAACTCATTACCTTTTGTTTTCTTATGGCACAGGGCGGCTGTGAACCGCAGCTTATTGCTCACGCAGAAGGAAATATGAATATGGGAAATGACAAGGGCTTTTTGATTCGTGTTGTTTCGCAGTGCTTGCCGTATATCGGCTACCCCCGCAGCTTAAACGCCGTTACCTGCATTAACAAGGCGGTGGAACAATGAAACCGAAAGCCATTATCAAATTAGCTGTCGATATGTTAATGACGCTGGCGCTGCTTTTCTTAATGGGCTATCATTTGTGGGGAGAGGCGCTTCACGAATGGGTGGGCGCCGGAATGTTGCTCCTTTTTATCGCTCACCACATTCTAAACGGGCATTGGTACAAAACATTATTCAAAGGGAAATACAATGCGTTGCGTATTTTAACGCTTTGCACCACCTCCCTTGTGCTTGTATCTATGCTGGCTCAAATGTATAGCGGTATTGTGATGTCCCGTTATGTATTTGTTTTCCTGCCATTTGGTGGCGGTATGTCTTTGGCTCGCCGGCTTCATATTCTCGGATCATACTGGGGCTTTCTTTTGATGAGCCTGCATTTGGGACTTCATTGGAATATGATTTTGGGAGTGTTGCGAAAATCGGCAAGGATTAAAAGCAGTTCAAAAGTTCGTAGTATTATCGCTTTCATCATAGGATTGGCTATCGCCGGATATGGAGTTTGGACATTTATCAGCAGAGCTTTTCCAACCTATCTGTTTTTGAAAAGCGAGTTCATATTTCTGAATTACAGCGAACCGAAAATTTTGTTTTACATAGATTATTTGGCCCTTATGGGACTTTGTATCTTTATTGCATATTACAGCACAAAACTCATACGGAAATTTAAGAAGAAAACGGAGGAATCATAATGGAATTTAAAATTTTAAGAAATGGTATAAAAGTTCCCGTATTGGGGCTTGGAACTTGGTTTATAGATGATGATAATGCGGATAGCGCGGTTATTTCTGCTGTAAAAATTGGTTATCGTCATATTGATACCGCACAAGCCTATGGTAACGAAAGGGGCGTTGGTACAGGAATCAAAGCCTGCGGTATTCCGAGAGAAGAACTTTTTGTTACAAGCAAGGTGGCGGCAGAAGCCAAAACCTATGACGCAGCCGCAAAATCTATTGATAAAACGCTGGATAAAATGGGGCTCACATATATTGACCTTATGCTGATACACAGCCCCCAGCCGTGGGCAGAATGGCGTGGCGGCAAACGCTATTTTGAAGAAAACATACAGGTATGGAAAGCACTGGAGGACGCCTATACAGCAGGTAAAATAAAGGCGATCGGCGTTTCAAACTTTCTTATAGACGATCTGGATAATTTGCTTGCTCACTGTGAAATCAAGCCAATGGTAAACCAACTTCTTATTCATATCGGAAATACACCGACGGAACTAATTGATTTCTGCAAGCAGCAGAATATCGTTGTTGAGGCCTACTCTCCGATTGCTCACGGCGAGGCTTTGAAAAACGAAACCATTGTGGCTATGGCTAATAAATACGGTGTTTCCGTTCCGCAGTTGTGCATTAAATATGTCTTGAATTTAGGGACGGTTGCGTTACCGAAAACTGCCAATGCAGAGCATATGCAGAATAACGCCAATTTGGATTTTAAAATTTCAAATGAGGATATGGAAACATTAAAGGCACTGAATTTTAAGGATTACGGCGAATACAGCTTTTTCCCTGTGTTTAGCGGAAAATAACAACGAATAGGGACGGAGGAACAGCAATGAAAAAAGGTATTTTACTGTTTTTAAGTGTACTGCTGTGTTTCGGGCTTGCCGCCTGTGCAGAACAGAAAACAACGCCATCTGTTTCCGAGCAAGGTTCTGCACAGGAGCAGTCAGATATGCAAAACAGTTCTGAAACTTCTGAAAATCAATCCGTTAATTCACAAAAACCGTCTTCATCTTCGAGCAATGCCGAAACATCGGAAACACCCGAAACAGGAGAACGAAAAGTGAAACTGACAATAGACGGACAAGAATTTGATGTAACATTATATGATACCCCTGCTGTCAATGCACTTTATGATATGCTGCCCCTTGAACTCATTTTTGGGGATTTCAACGGCATTGAAAAAATTGCTTATATGGATAATGAACTTCCCACAGAGGGAGAGCCGGACGAGTTTGCCCCGATGTAGGTGATTTGTGCCTGTATGCGCCGTGGGGCAATTTATCAATCTTCTACAAGGATTTCCGCAACTCAAACGGACTAATCTCCCTCGGACATATTGATTCAGGTATGGAGGTGATTTCAAATATGCAGGGTGGTTTTTCTGTAACTCTTGAAAAATAAGTGTGGTTAATATAATCGAAGATTTAAAAGAATTACGACAGCAACAAACAAATTAAACGGGCAGGCAACAAACGAAGAACTCATCACGGCCCTCTACTGCCGTCTATCCGTAGAAGATATGAAAGACGGGAAAAAGCATACCGAAGATGAGTCCAACTCCATATCCAATCAAAAACAGATATTGCTTGATTACTGTAAGAAGCAGGGCTACAAAAATACAATGTTCTTTGTAGATGACGGCATATCGGGTACGAGCTTTGACCGAAGCGATTTTCAGCGTATGCAGAGAATGGCCGAGGAAGGAAAGATTTGCAGGATTATTGTAAAAGACCTGTCCCGTTTCGGGCGAGAACAGGTGGAAGCAGGCAGACTGACACAGATTGTCTATCCGTCGCTCGGTATCACATTTATATCCATACAGGAAAATGTGAACAGTACTACAGGCGAGGGTATGGAAATGCTTCCTTTTTACAATATATTCAACGAATGGTATGCGGCCCAGACTTCAAAGAAAATCCGTGCCGTATGGCAGTCGAAAGCCGATAACGGAAAGCGTGTTTCTTCTACTGTTCCGTTTGGGTATATGAAAGACCCTGACGAAAAAGAGAAATGGATGATTGACGAACCAGCCGCAGAGATTGTAAGAAAGATTTATGACCTCTGCCTTGCAGGACGAGGACCGTCACAGATTGCAAGACAGTTAGAGGAAGAACAAATACTTGTTCTGTCTGCCTATTATGAAAGTATCGGCAGGACGCACGCTCAAAAATACCAAATCATTCCGAATATGCAAGAGCCGATAATATCCGAAGAACAATGGTTGAGGGTGCAGGAACTTAGAGAACACCGCCGCAGACCCACCGCCACAGGCAGAACAAGTCTTTTTTCGGGATTGGTATATTGTGCAGACTGCGGAGCAAAACTGCACTTTGCCGCCGCTAAAAGTATGACACGAAATCAAGAGCGTACTGTCTGATGAACGCTTTGCAAAAATGCTTCAAAACTACGAAAAAGAACAGAAAGCATTGACGCAGGATGTAGCTGAAAGTCAGCAGACCTTACAGGAAGCAAATCAGAAAGTTACAGATTTAAGGCTTTTACTCCGTACCCTGCGTGAAATGACGGGTATTACAGAGCTTACACCAACCCTTGTAACTCCGCTTATTGAGCGTATTGAAGTACACAACAACGATAAATCAAGCAGTCATTGCTATGTAAAGGTGGATATTGACTTTACGGCGGCAGGAATGATAGATATTCCTACTGAACAGGAAATTCTTGCTATGATGGAAGAAATACGGGAAAATCCGCAGGACTTCCGTTTTGTAGCATAAGGACAAAAGGAAACGGTGCAACCCCATTTCTGAGGTTACACCGTACCTTACATAAAAAACTTCCTTATGGGGCGTTATCTTTTTTAGCAGCTCCTTTTTTATTGAAATTTCTACAGTGCTGATTTTACTCCTGTATATAGCAGAACAGACGCGGTGAAAATCTCCGGTGTGTAAACAAAATCTGCCATGCCGTCATATCTGGCCGCCACAGACTTGATACTGGCTATGCCGACGCCCGGCGTTTTGTTCCGGTCCGGTTTGGTGGACAGGATCTGGCCGTCTTTCTGATAGATGATACCGCCGTAGCCATTTTCCATACGTATGAACACGGTGTTGTCCCGTTCCTGGATGTGGAGACTGATAAACCGGTGTTCCTTGTCGGCGTCCAGGGCGGCTGCCACGGCATTTTCCCAGAGGTTTCCCACGATCACGGCGAGATCGCAGCCTGCGATCGCTATATCCTGCGGGAGCTTCAGCTTGCGGGTCACGGCAATGTCCGACTGCAGTGCCAGCGTTTCATAACGGCAGCAGAGTGTATTGACAACAAAGTTTTCGCACAATACCGGTTGGATATTTGCGGCGGTACTTGTCTCATAACCGTTCAGATAATCAAGAGCCTTGCCGGTATCGCCGTTTTCCAGCAATCCTTTGAGTACCTGCATGTGCTGGCGGTGGTCGTGCCGTATCCGGCGGATTTCCTCCGCGTGGGTCTCGATGTCTTCCATTCTGGAGCGCTGCAGGTCAAGCTGGTGGGCAAGCTGGGTATGTATTTCCTTTTCTTTTGTGGCTTTTGCAGACTGGGCGACTGCCGTTGCCATCTGTGAATATGTCACAAAAGCGCATATTGAGATGATGAGCCTCATTAGGTTTGCCTCTGCCTGAGTGTCCTTTTGTGATACCGGATAGAACAGAACCTGAACACAATAGAGCAGGAGAAACAGCAGCGGGATAAACCAGATACGATGATATACGGTATCATCGGCCTGTCTGAGAGTCGTATAGATCCTGCGGGTAATGACGGCAAAAGGAGGGCCGAGCAGAAGGATGGGCAGCGTGTAGCCGGGTACGTCTGCCGGGACATAGTCGTAATTGACCGACAGTGCCGGAAACCACGCCGCATAGGCGAGATAGGTGACGCTCAGACAGAGGTACTGCACGTGCAGCGACAGATAAAGGACGAATAAAATACGGTTGCTGTTCTCAGAAACGACTGAACGGAGGCAGAAGTATCCGATGATGAACATTATGAACAGAGAAATAAGTTCAGAATCAACGTCAAGCGGAAGGCGGGAGCAGATCTCACATACAGTGAGAGACAGAAATCCGCAGAAGCAGCACAGAAAAAAAGTATATACTGCAAGGCGCGCAAAACATGCTTTGAGCATGTCGTGAAAGATATAAAAACAAAAACAGGCAGTGGCCGCTGTCTGGACAAAAATGACAAAAAAATGGCTTATACTACCTATCATGTTCTTTTTCCCTCCATTCTCTGAAAAATATAACTCATGTAAGAACTGCGGAGCTGGGCCCGTCTGTCGCGGGACATGGGGATTCTTCTTCCGTCCTTCATGAGAAAACTGTCCTCCATTATTTTCTGTACATAATCCATATTGATAATAAAATAGCGGTAGCATCTGAGAAAAGGGATGCCGCCGAGTGCCTCCTCCAGAGAAGACAAAGACTGGCTCACAGTGATATCTCCTTTTGACGTATGTAAAATGGTCTTATGTCCGTATACTTCAATATACTGGATCCCGGAGACCGCGATATCAAGCGCCATACGCTCCGAGGTCACGTGCAGTGTTCTGTCATATACATTGAGCCTTGTCCGGACGCGGCGCATGGCTTCGCAGAAGGATGGCCAGGATACAGGTTTCAGCAGATAGTGGGAGGCGTCGGTATCAAAACCATCGGCATAATGCTCCCTGCTCGTTGTCGTGAATACGATCGCGCCCCGAAAGCCTTTTCCGCGCAGGATACGGGCGGCATCGATCCCGGACGCCCCCTCCATATAGATATCTAAAAACAGTACATCAGCATTTCTTGACCTCCGGCTGCGAAGCAGCATGCCCGCATTTTCCATACCTGCAGCTGCGATCAACAGGTGGTTTTCCTTCCCATATCTTGCACAGTAGTCTATCAAAAGCTGCCGGTCAGCGGCGCAATCATCACATATTATAGCCTGCATTTCAATTCCTCCTATTTTGTCCGGACTCGTCACAGCAAGTTTATAAAGGTAATTATATCAGGAAATTTATACCATTATACTCCGGCTTAAGGCTGTAAAAAACGGTTCATGAGGGTTTTTGTTGTTTTTCAATTCATCTTCTGGAATAATTAGGAAAATTATATGAAAAGAGGGGGAGGAAATACATAATTGAGCATTTTATTAAAAATTATTTCAATAGTGGTCTGTCTGCTCATGTTTTACGGGCTGTGTCTGGAGATGAAAAAGAGAAACCTGTCGGAGAATCAGGCGGTACTCTGGCTCGGCGGTGTTCTCGGCCTCCTTCTGCTCTCGGTATTTCCGCAGATTCTGCCATGGGCGGCAGATATTCTCGGCATATGGTGGCCGCCGGCAGCCCTCATATTCTTTTTGCTGGTAGTGATCATATTGATCATCCTGCGCCACACGATCACGATCTCCGAGATGGAGACAGAGATAAAAGAACTGGCCATGCAGCTGACACTGCTGAAAGACGAGAATAAGGACCTGAAAACAAAGATAGAACGTAAGACAAAAGGAGAGCAGGAGAAATCATGAAAGTATTGATATGTGGAGAGTATGGAATTTATTGCAGAGAGCTGATCACAAGGCTTAAGAAGGAGAACCATGACATATTTGTTATAACAGGCTCGGAAAAGAACCGCCGGGAAAAGCCGAGAAACGGAGTATTCCAGGAATATAATTTCAGTTACAGAAGCAAAAATGTATGTACTGTCATGAAGAATATTAAGGCAGATATTATGATAATCCTCGGGATCTGTGACACGAAATATACGTGGAGGGACACCGGACAGGAATCCGTACGTTATCTCACAGGTGTCACAAATCTCCTGATGAGTGCAAGAGAAGCGGGGATCCGTCAGGTGATCTACTGTTCCTCCCTTGGAGTCTACGAAAATACAGGCGGCGGGATGATAGACAATGAGACAGAGTTTGAAGCAGGTTCTGTGCTCATGCAGACTGTCATCCAGACAGAATATATGTGTGAGGAACAAAACCGGCCGGGTGAATTTCAGATCAGTGTTATCCGTTATCCTGAGATATACGGAGACTACAAAACCCATGATTATAATGTGTGTTCCCGTATTATGGAGCGTTTCTGGGGAAGTCCGGCAGTGGAGATAGAGGCAGAACGGCAGCACAGGATACTGTATGTAAAAGATGCGGTGGATGTGCTCGTACGTGTGTTTATGCAGGAAGAGAAAGAATCCTGTTATCTCATTCCGGGAACCGTATATACCGAGAGACAGATCCTGGAAGCGGTGGAGAATGTCGTACAGGGACGTAAGACAGATGTCCGGGAGCTTGAATATACAAAGGGAGCGCTGCCGGCCGTAGGAAAAGACAGTAATGAAAAGCTGGGATCATACGAAAAGTACAGCCTGGAAGACGGTTTGAGGGAGTTATTTAAGATCTATGAAAAGGAAAAAGAGCTTGAAATAAGAGAAGAGACGAAAAAGTCCGTAGTCCGGGAAAAGCTTATCCCGCTTGCGGAGAATATAGGACTTTTTTTCATTGTTACAATATTATATTACCTGTTTAAAGACACGTGGCTTGGCAGTATTCTGGATTTTTATCTTATTTATGTCGTTGTCATCGCAGTCGTATACGGTTGTGCGCACTCTCTGTTTGCGGCGCTTCTTACGCTGCTGGCCAGAATAGGGGAAGTGTTTCTTGTGGGAGAGACGTTTGAATATGCGGCGTTCACGGGGCTTCTGCAGATTCTCATCATTGGCGTTCTCGTCGGCTATATGCGGGACAAATACAAAAGAAGCAACGGCGATCTGGAAGATGAGAAGAAGTATTATGAGAGCGAGCTTGTCGACATGACGAGAATATATGACGGCAACAGATATGTGAAGGAAATATATGAAAAACGTCTTGTAAATTATGAAAACAGTATGGTCAGAATATATGAAGTTGCCAGCAGGCTGGACTTCTGGGAGCCTCAGAAAGTTATTTTCCAGGCGGTCGACGTGGTGAGCGAACTGATGGAGATGGAAGATGCCGCTGTCTATATCACAGGAGGAAATTCTGACTATATGCGTCTGGCAGCAGCCTCCTCAGAGAGGGCGAGAGAGCTTGGCAAGTCTCTGTACGCGGGCAGTGATTTCTTTATGCATCAGGAGCTCGTTGAAAGAACCGTGTACAGAAACCGTGAAATAGATTCAAAACTACCCGCATATGCGTGCGGAATCTATGAAAAAGATAAGCTCAGCGCGGTCATCATGCTCTGGACGAAAGACCTCACGAAAGTAAATCTTTATGAAGCCAACACACTTGCGCTCATATGCAGGCTGATCGAGTCGTCCATGAACCATGCGACGACCTACTGGAACATGCTTGCGGACCAATACATAGAAGGAACGGATGTACTAAGAGAAGAGGAATTTAACAGAATCGAGGAGATATATAAAGGAGGCGCGGCAGAGAACAAGCTGGAGTATGCAATGCTGAAAGTTCCGGGAAAACTGATGGCGGGTCGGAATGAAGCAGTATATAAAAAGGTATGTTCCCTCGTCAGGCAGACAGACATACTCGGTGAAAAAGCAGGAGACCTGTACATAATCCTGGCGAATACAAGCCGGGATGAGGCAGGATACGTTATGAGCAGATTTCAGAATGCCGGGATACAAGTAGACAGTATAGTCGGATGATAGGAGTAGAGAGCTTGAATAACAGATTGTTTTTATGGATTTTTATTGTGAATACGTGTGTAGCGCTCATATATTTTCTTTACAGGGGCGTCGTCAGAAAAGAATACAGAAAGGCGGCTCTGCTGGCTGCGTTTATGTTTTTTACGCCGCTGGCCGGGGCGGTTTTTCTGGCCGGCAGCGAGGCAGTAAACATCGTGTTATTCCGCCGCAGAGACGGACTACTGAATGAAGAGGAACTGAGCTTTAGTAAGAAGAGGACCCGCATGATCATCAGCGATGATATCGAGAAGGAAGTGGACCGGGTGCCGGTGGAAGAGGCGCTCATAATATCGGATACAGCGAACAGAAGACAGTCATTTCTGGAAGTGCTGAAGCGGCCTGACGCAGAAGATTATATGCAGAGGATCCGGGGCGCCATGGCGCAGGGAGACTCAGAGGTCGTCCACTATGCTGCCTCCTACATTACCGATGCGATCGCCAGGTACAAAGAGACAGAGAAGAGGCTTAGAGAAATATATGAAAAAAGCAAAGATGCGGATGCCCTCCTGATCTATCTCAGGTTCTGCAGTAACATGCTTCACAAACATGTGCTGAGTGTTCCTGAACAGAGGATATATCTCGTTTATTTTGACGGTTATCTGGAGGAACTTTACAGAAAAGACAAAGAAAAGCTGAGCGGCGATATGCTGGCCGATATTATAGGACTCTGGATGGAGATCGGGGACGGTGCCTGTGCCGGCAAATGGGCGGAGCGTGCCGGAGAATATATGGAATCGGACCTGCCCGCGGTCAAAGCGGTGCTGAAATATTACTTTGCCTCGGGGGATGAGATGAGATTCAGGGAAGCCTTAAAACAGATCCGGGAATCCCCGCTGATTTTGGACGGGGAAGCTCTGGAGTGGGTGCGTTTTTACGGCCGGACAGGATGGTAGATACTGATGATATGGGAGAATGTATGGACGATCATATGGAGCATGGCGGGCTATCTTTTTCTAACGCTCGTGCTGCCGTCGGTATGCCTTGGGAAATATGTGGCGCAGAAGGAACGGACCTTCCGCTTTTTCTGTTACCAGTGTCTGGGAAACCTTTATATCAATTACATAGTTCTGCTGCTTGGCTTTCTGCATTTTGTCAACTTTGCGTCTCTGCTTTTTACACTTGTACTTCTGCCGCTGTCGCTGACCGCGGTGAGAGAGAGGAAGAGAATAGCCGTCCGGTACAGGAAGTGGATCAAAGTGCTGAAGGAGCTGATCATCGGCACGTATGGATTTCATGTGTTGCGTGCCAGGGTAAACAGCCGTATAAGATCATATCTGGCTGAAAAGAAAAGACTTTTGAACGGTAATCTTTTGGAAATGATTCTTTTTGGTCTCGTCATGGCATGGATCGTGTGGTTTTACGGCTGGTATAAACTGCACAATACGGCTTATGGACATACGGATGAAGAGACACATCTGTACTGGATCGGTTCGCTCATACACGGGGATATTTTTCCCGCGGGCATGTATCCACATGGGGTACATACTCTGAATGCGGCGCTCGGGGTTCTGATGCCGCTCAATTTCGTGAGAGTGTATTTGAACTTTTCGGTCCTGTCTGTCATTTTGATATTTGCGGCGGCCTACATGCTGTTTAGGAAATGCTTCTCGAATAGATTTGCAGCTTTGGGAGGCTGGAGTCTGTTTGTTCTGGCCGACATTTTCTCATCGGTATCGTATGTGCGTTTCCAGTTCTCCTTTCCGATGGAGTTTGGCCTTGTAGCTGCCTTTGGCATGGTATACGCCCTGTTTTCCTATATAAGAGAAAAGGACAGAAAGGATCTGATATTATTTGCGGCGTGTATCGCATGGACGCTGATGGCCCATTTTTACATCACCATCTTATGTCTGATCATCTGTCTGTGCTTTGGCCTTTTGTTTGCAGTTCCTATTCTTAAAAAGAAACTGCTGCTTTGTCTCGCTGCCGGCGGCCTCGCCGGAGTTATACTGGCGTGCGCCCCGTACGCCTACGGTCTGCTGAACGGCTATAAATTTGAACGTTCTATCGCATGGGCGCTTGGAATTGTAGATACGACCGCTGTGTCGGAGAGCGGGGATGCTCCGGCTGATAAGAAGAAAGAGGGCGTCACGGCAGAAGACATCAGGAATCAGAAGAACGCCGCAGGTCTTGTGAAGGAGCTGCTTGACGCAGAGACCGGCTATCTGACTGCAAATTATGGGACGGACAAAAAAACGGTACGTGGACTTATGGCGCTGGCGGCATACGCCCTCTTTGGGATCATCCTGTCGCGAAGAGCAAAGCTTAAATATCTCGGCTATCTTTTCTGGGCAGTTCTGTGGCAGGTGTGCGCATTCCTTTCCTGTACGTATTATCTGAACCTACCGACTGTAATAGAAGTAAAACGTATGGCGACATTTTTGACATTTTTTACGATCCCGCTTTTGTGCCTGCCTTTTGAAGCAGTCTTCTGTGTTCTCAGGAAGGCCGGCGTAAAGGAAAGGCATGCGGAATTCTTACTTGCCTTTATCGTGCTTGGCAGCGTCGCAGGGCTGATAAACTCCGGCAGGATAAAAAAAGAGCGGTATTTCAATATCACCATCTCGGAAGGGGATATGAGGGTCTGCCTCAAGTTGTGTGAAGAGCATAAGGACAATACGTGGACCGTCCTGTCACCTACGAATGATCTGTCGGTCATAAGATATAACGGCTTCCACTATGAGATCGTTGATCTGCTGAAAGAAATAGACAGGGGCAAAAAGCGGATCTATATACCGACACCGGATATCTATGTGGTGACAGAACACCATCCGATATCATTTTTAGATGACCGCAGAGAGATTGACAGAAGCGATGCCGCTTCGCCGAAAAATACAGGTGAGATCAGCGGCGTCCTGGCACTTCAGGATGTGGACTGGGATGTGAGTGAGGATGCGCTGCACGGCGCGGATGCTCCGTATTATTTTCAGAGGAATATTGTAATGTCCAAACTGCATTTCTGGATGGAGACGATCAGGCAGATATATCCGAACCATGTATCGGAATATTACAGTGACGAACAGGTCACAGTGTATAAAATTGAGCAGGATGCCTATTTTACATTAAACCTGTCCGTAGACTATAAACAACTGGCAAAGGAAAGCGCAGGTGAGATCAAATGAAGAAAATACTGATAATTATACCGGCTTATAATGAGGAGGAGAATATAGGTTTACTCCTCAATGGAATGAGCGTTATGGGAATAAAAGAGTTCATGGACGTTCTCGTGATCGATGACGGATCCCTGGACCACACAGCCCAGATCGCAGAAGATTCCGGCTTTAAGGTCATACGGCTTATCTTTAATATGGGATACGGCGCGGCGCTTCAGACTGCGTATAAGTACGCGGCGGCAAACGATTATGAATATCTGCTTCAGATAGATGCGGACGGACAGCATGATCTGTCGAACATAAAGACCGTGTGTGAACGGCTTGGCTGTTTTGGCAGCGAAAAGGGAGGACATCCGGATATTGTCATCGGCTCCAGATTCCTGGAAGGAAGCAAGTCTTTTCATATTTCTGCGATGAAGAAGTGCGCCATCAGCTGTTTCAGATGGATCATCAGGCGGGTGACGGGACAGAGCCTGACCGATCCGACAAGCGGACTGCAGGGACTGAACAGGCGGGCATTTTCTTTTTACTCCAGATACAACAATTTTGACCTGAAATATCCGGATCTTAACATGATCGTACAGATGCTTCTCCTTGGATTCAAAATCGAGGAAGTGCCGGCGGTAATGTGTGAGCGCACGGCTGGTGAATCCATGCATTCAAGCTGGCTGAAAGCAGGAAAATACATGATTTTAATGCTGCTTGGCACATGGAATGCTTATGTGCGGTGCAAGACAGGGAGCAGAACATGAAGCTGCTGAATAAATTAGATTTTTCCAAAAATAATCAGCTCAGAAGATATATATTTGTCTACACGGTCGTCATACTTTTCTGTCTTCTGTGCGTCTTCCTTTTTATGGGGAACCTGAACAATATTTGGAGGAGCCTGCAGGCGAAAGATGAATTGGAAGTGGACCAGCGCGCGGAATACAAAAAGGTTGTCAGGCTTGCCGGAAAGCAGGAGAACGCTCCGGCAGAAAACCGGCAGAAGGAAGCCTCGGATATCATGATATGGGGGCAGGGCGGCGGCTTTAAAGTGGCGTCGCTTCAGCTTCAGAATATGAAAGAAAAGTTCCAGGTAAAAGAGCAGCTTGAGGATTGCGGGCGGGCCGAGATCCTGTTTGTGTGCCGGACTTTTTTCCAGCAGGATGAGATCGAACTCCTGCGCCGGTATAATGAGGCGGGGATGACGCTGTTTTTTACAAATATACCTGATGCGGGAGCCCTGGAAGACGCGGGAGTAAGGAGTCTGACAGGGGTAGAAAGGTATAAAGGGATGCAGAAAAAGACGGGGATCCGTCTGACGGAAAAGCTTTTGTTTGGCAGTATAACTGAGAATAAAGAAAAGTTTTCTCTTAAAGCGGTGACGTTAAAGCCCCAGACAGAAGTGTACGCATCGGCCCTGGAAAAGGGAGACGTTAAAAGTGAGAATCTGTCGCCCGTATTCTGGCGGTATAAAAGAAATGTAAGCTGCGGCAGTGTCTATGTGGCGGACCGGCAGCTGATGAGCGGGCCCGTCGGGTATGCAGCCGTGAGCTTTCTGTTTACAGATCTGTATCAGGTATATATGTATCCGGTCATCAACGCGTACTGCTTTGCCGTGTCAGGAATGCCTTATACAGATGAGTTCTCGTCAGAGTTTCTGGACAAAGAATATGAAAGAGACAGCCTTGGCGTTCAAAACGATATCTTCTTTCCGGAATTCAAGCGGTGTGAAGAACGCTACGGGGCGGAGACGACCTGGTACAGTACCGATAAGAAGAAACTGAAAAAGACAGGGAATGAGTTGCTTAAGTACCATCTGGAAGGGATAGAAGAAAAAAAGGACGAAATAGGAACAGCCGGCGCAGAAGAGACGGTAGACTCACCGTTTGGCAACAGACTTGCGCTGTGGACATCCTCTTTTCAGTGGACGGATGATGAGAGCCGGGAAGTGTGCCTCCCGTATAATCTTATAAAAGATGAGAAATACGACAATGTGATCTTCGACAATCTGGGGCTGTGCAGGGGAGCCGGATTTAACGCCGTCTACGCAGATGTAAAGCCGTTCCTGAGAGAACCGGAGAAAAAGGAGGAAGATGACTGGGTGGACTTCTGCCGCAGTATGGAAACTGTACTTGGAGTAGAGAAAGAACATCTGTCCTGGCTTGAGCGGGTCACTGTGGGCGAGGCGATATACAGGGTGAAGGCCTTTGACATGATGAAGCCAAAGATCGATTACTCCGGTACAAGAATAGATGCTGACATCGGTAATTTTACAGGCAGGGCATATTTTTACCTGTCGCTGCCCGGAACTGTAAAAACGGTGAAAAATGCAGAGCTGACAAAACTGTATGACGGCTTCTATCTCGTGGAAGCAGCAGATGAACATGTGAGTATTGAATATGAGGAGAAGGAAAGATGAAAGTTTGCTTAATTGTTGAAGGTGCGTATCCATATGTTACAGGAGGAGTGTCCAGCTGGGTGCAGGGGCTTATGCTCAGTATGCCGGATGTGGAGTTTGTCGTCCAGACGATAGCTGCGTCCCCCGATGAGAGGCAGCAGTTCAAATATAAAATACCGTCCAATGTCAGCGAGATTCAGGAAGTATATCTGCTGGATGATGATTATGTGGATAACCGGACACAGAAAAAGGTCTCCCTCACAGGGGAAGAATACGATGCATTTGAAAATCTGCTGTTTGAAAGCAGTCCGGACTGGAGCGTCATCATCCGCTTTTTTGCAGAGAAGGACGTCTCATTGAACGCTCTGCTGTCAGGGAAGGACTTTTTTAAGATGTCCCTTGACTATTACAATGCCAATTTCAGGAGAGTCGTCTTTTCGGATTTCCTCTGGACGATGCGTTCTCTTTATCTGCCGCTGTTTACCATACTTAAGTCCAGGACAGAAAGAGCAGATCTGTATCATTCCGTATCAAGCGGTTATGCCGGAATTTGGGGAAGCATGCAGAAATGCCTTCACGGAGCGCCTTTTCTGATGAGCGAGCACGGTCTGTACACAAGAGAAAGGGAGGAGGAGATCATAAAAGCCGACTGGGTGAGCGGGATCTATAAAGATATATGGATCGACCAGTTCAAAAAGATAGGGGAATGCTGTTACGAATATGCAGACAGGGTAGTGTCACTTTTTGACGACGCGAGGGCGTTTCAGATCGAACTTGGATGTGCAAAGGAAAAGACAGTGGTGATTCCAAACGGGGTGGATTACCGCAAGTACGAGGACATCCCCGGGAAAGAAGCAGGTGACAGGGGCATCAACATCGGCGCGGTACTGCGCGTTACGCCGATCAAAGATGTCAAGACGATGCTCAGCGCGTTTGCGCTTGCAAGGAACAAGAATCCGAAGCTTAAGCTGTGGATCATGGGAAGCATGGAAGAGGCAAAAGAATATGCGCAGGAATGCCGTGACATGGTCCGCGACATGGAGATAGAAAATGTGGTCTTTACAGGGACGATCGATGTAAAAGAATACATCGGAAAGATGGATTTCCTTATTCTGACAAGTATCAGTGAAGGACAGCCGCTGTCCATACTGGAAGGCTTTGCTGCCAAACGTCCATGTATAGCGACGAATGTAGGAAACAGCAGAGGGCTCATCGAAGGGGAGCGGGATGATTATGGACATGCGGGCTATATCGTGCCTGTGATGGGCGTTTCAGAAATCGCGAGGGCCATACTGAGACTGGCAGAGAATGAGACAGAGCGCAGGAAAATGGGAGAGGCCGGATACAGACGGGTCAGAGCGTATTATGACGAAGAAGAAGTATTCGGGAAATACCGAAGTCTTTATGAAGAGATGACAAAGAGCAGGGAGGGCAGATAATGGCTGGTATCGGATTTGAGTTAAAAAAGATTTACAGAAAAGAAAGTATATCAAGGGGGATGCTCGGGGTCGTGTACAGTTCTGTCGTTACGGTGGGACCTATGCTCATGGTCATCGCCGCTATTTTGCTGCTCTACTTTTTTCTCGGCATGACGAAGGTGTCCTATGCGGACAGAGAGCTTTTGTCTTCCACCATTTTGTACACTTTTATTTTTTCTGTCATACTGACAGCTCCGTTTAACGTTGTCTTTTCCCGGTATCTGGCGGATAAATTTTATACGGAAGAATATTCCAACATACTGGCGTCCTATTATACCGGGAATTCGATCTGCTGTATCCTGGCGACGGTTTTGTTTCTTCCGGTCGGATGGAGCCTGAGAGTAAGGGGAGGGATCGACATTCCTTTTATTCTTGCGGCTTACGTGCAGTGGATATCCCTCGTCATCCTGTTTTTTGCGATCACCTACCTTCATGCTACGAAGGACTATAAAATTATCGCATTGTTTTTTTTCATCGGTATGTTTGTCTGCTTCCTGTCGGCCTTCGCTTTTTATAAGCTTTTGGACCAGGACGCGGTACACTCCATTATATATGGTCTGTCGCTGGGGTTTTTCCTCATAGCAGTGCTGGATTTCTCTTATATTAAGAGATACTTCCGGAGTGTGTCCCGGGCTTACGGAGAATGTCTGCCTTATCTTGGAATCTTTAAGAAACTGCTGGCGGCAAATCTTTTCTACATTCTGGGGCTTTACGTACATAACTTTGTGTTCTGGACCGCGCCGAGCCGTCTGTTTGTGGCGTCTACATTTTACAGCCACCAGGCGTATGATATGGCTTCATGCCTTGCAATGTTCACAAATATTTCAGTCATGATTTCATTTATGGTCGTGGTGGAGACAAGGTTCCACAATGCTTATAAGGAATATATGGAGGGAGTGATCGGCGGTACGTACAAGATGATCGTGAAGGCGAGGAAAAAGCTGTTCCGCACGCTGTCACAGCAGATCATCCAGGTGTTCGGTACTCAGATGGCAATTACTTCAGTCATATTTCTGTTCCTCATCCTCTTTGGCACGAAGATAGGGTTTGACAGTGTCACGATGGCCATATATCCGGTACTTGTCGTGGCGTTCCTCGGAATATTCATGATGTACGGCAATATCATATATCTTTACTATTTTGCAGATATGACAGGGGCTGTGATAACAGGAGCGCTGTTTTTTGCTGTCACACTGGCCGCAAGCCTGCTCTCCAGTACGTGGTCTGTCCCATTCTGGGGCGCCGGCGTGTTTCTCGGCATGCTGGCAGGATGGACGTACAGCTTTTTCAGGATCCGATGGATAGAACGTAATCTGGATACGTTTATCTTCTGCGATTACAAGGTGATCGACACGATGAAATCATCGAGCAAAGGAAAAATCATCTATCGAAAGAAGGAGAATAATGCGGCAGGATAGAGACGGAAAATTAATGCAGTGGAATATCATCGTCAGTATGCTGAGCCAGATTGTTTCGCTCATTATTAATCTGATCTCAAAACGGGTGATCTGTATTTATCTCAACGTGGAGTATCTGGGGCTCCAGAGCCTGTATTCTAACTTCTGTGACGTGTTATCGTTTGCCTATTTCGGCGCAGGCACAGCAATGCTGTTCAGCTTTTACGGGCCGCTGGCGAGGAACGACAAAGCGCAGCTTACAGCTATTTACAGACACTATGACAACATCTATAAAAAGATGACCTGGATACTTACAGGAGCAGGTATTCTGACGACGCTGCCTGCTGTTTTTTCAGTCAATGCTTCTATCAAAGACACAGAGGTGGCGGTCACATTTCTGACGTTTATGCTCTCCATTGTCCTTTATAACAGGTACATGGTGAGAAATTATTTTATACAGGCAGACCAGCGGAGGTATTTTGTGGCGGCTGTAACAGGCGGTGTGGACGCTGCGGCGCTTGCCGCCGAGATCCTTGTGCTGAAGTTTTTCAGAAGCTATGAGGCGTTTGTCATCTGCATTCTGTTTAAAAATCTACTCATAAACCATATCTTCGGCCGGTACTTAAAAAGCCGCTATCCGTTTCTTTTCGTATATACAGAGCCGTTGGGCAGCGCGGAGACAGAACGGATCAAGTCCAATGTATCTGACATGGTGATGTACCGGTTTGGCAAGGTGCTTATAAGCAATACAGATAATATATTTATTTCCAGGTTCATCAGCACGGCCATGGTCGGAGTCTACTCTAATTATCAGTTTATCATTGCCGGCATCACGAGTCTTGTATCTGCGTTTTACGAGGCGATAACGGCCAGGGTGGGCCAGATGCTTTCCGTAAAGGGAACGGAGGAGCAGTATGCGCAGTTTAGGTTCTACTCGTTTCTGAACTCTTGGATGACAGGAGCGACTGTCGTATGTTTTTATTATCTCGTCCAGGATTTCCTGAAATTGTGGATGGGCTCTGTGCCGCAGCTGACCAAGGAGATCATCCTTATCATTATCGTGAATTATTATCTGGAAACGTGCAGGTTTGCGACAAAGATGTACAGAGAAGGGGCGGGGCTTTTCCGCAATATAAAGCAGATGATACTTATAAAAGGGCTTCTCAATATTGTTCTTTCTTTTATCATGGGGAAAATGTGGGGACTTGCGGGAATTCTGACTGCGACGACCATATCGTCAGCTGTAACACTCTTCTGGTATGAACCGCTTGTAGTATACAGATATTTTAAGAAAAGTTACATAAATGAACTCTATTATCAGGTGCTTACACTACTGCAGATGGCATGTTCGTTTATGGCTGCCGGGCTTGTGTCCGGCTGCTTTTCAGGGAGCGGAACAGGGGGATTTCTCCTGAAGGGGGCGGCGTGCGCCGCAGCGGCAAATATTTGTTACATACTCTTTTATCTGGCGCTGCGAATGATAAGAAAAAAACAGGGGTGAGTTTATGGAGATCAGTTTTATTATACCGGTATATAACGGAGAGGCGTGCGTAGGAAAGTGTATCGGTGAGATCAGGAAGTGGAATAAAGATGAAAGAATAGAGATCATTGTTATTGACGACGGCTCCGATGATGATACATGGAATATTTTAAACCGGGCAGCAAAAAATGACCCGCGGATCAAGATCATACACATTGAAAACAGCGGACAGGGTATTGCGAGGAACTGCGGGCTCCAGGCTGCGTCGGGCAAATATGTCTGTTTTGCGGATGCGGATGACTGGGTGGACGTAAAAGCAGTCTACAGGCTGTATAAGAAGGCAAAAGAAACAGAGGCGGATGTCACGATGGGCGGATATTACCGTGTGGAAAAGACGGGGACAAAACAGGTCCACGTGCCCGGCAGCGGCTATATCAGACGAAAAGGGCGCCCGGATGAGGTGAAGAGATACCACTGCGTCAAGACGGAAAGTGCCTTCGGATATGTGTGGAACAAGCTGTACCGGAGAAAATTCCTGACCGACAACCATCTGGCCATGGACGATATCAGGAAGGTGAACATGGAGGATTTCCTGTTTAACCTGAAAGTATGGAGCAGGGGACCTGTCTTTTACTGCATGGACTGTCCGGTCTGCTATTACGTGACAGAACATCCGTCCACGACAAGAAAGCCGGACAGTGACGTACATACGAAAAGCGCGGCTATGATCAGGGAGCTTATCCTGTATCTGGAGGAGAACGGCGTGCTGGAGGAAAATCTGGATATGGTCATTCCTCTGACCGCGCGTACTTTCTGCTGGTCGCTCATCAAGAACATACCATATGAAGGGAAAAGTCTGGCGGCGCTCAGGCGCAGAGCATGTACTTTTTCAGAGGAAGAAAAGATAAGCGAAACAGTGAAAAACTGCAGAGCGTCCATGTATCTCAGGGAACTTCCGTCTCTCCCTCAGCGCCTGTTCTATACGCTCTGTCTGCGGGCAGTAAGACGGGGAAAGGTGGAATGGATCTGTATGCTGTTCTATCTCTTTTATCCTGTGATGAAAAGATATGCCGCGTCAGTGCTTAAATAAAGGAGTAAATGAATGATCAGTATTATCGTTCCTGTTTATAATGTGGAAAAGTATTTAGAAAAATGTATCTGTTCTATTCTGGATCAGACGTATCGGGACTTTGAGCTTATTCTGGTGGATGATGGTTCCAGGGACAAAAGCGGCGGGATCTGTGATGCATATAAAAAGAAGGACGGCAGGATACGTGTGTTCCACCAGGAAAATAAGGGGTTGTCCGGGGCGAGGAACGCGGGGCTGGCACGGGCGTCAGGCGAGTATATCACTTATATCGACAGTGATGACAGCGTAGATCCGCATTATCTGGAAGTGCTCTTTGAAAATGCACAGAAATACGGCGCGGAGGTGTCAGTCTGTGGCTATCGGTCCGTATGGGAGGACAGGGGAAGAAAAAGCCGTCCCGAAAAAGTGAAAACATCCGTCCGGATCTGTACAGGAAGAGAAGCGGTGTACAAAATCGTGGCAGAGAATGACAGAAAGATGATCACCGCGTGGGGGAAGCTTTACCATGCCCGGCTGAAACCGCTGCTAGAGTATCCGCAGGGGAGGACGCACGAGGATGAATTTGTGACATACCGTGTGTTGTATATCGCGGATAAGGTCGTCATATCGCCGCAGGAATTATACGGTTATCTCCAGCGCGGGGACAGTATTATGAACAGCAGCTACAGCGAAAGACGGCTGGATAAGATACGCGCCCTCGAAGAAGCGGTTGATTACTTCCGGAAAGAGGGAGACAAAGAGCTGGAAAGATATGCCGAGAAACGGTATCTGCTCCAGCTTTCCATCGCATGGTACAGGGTGTCCGTCTTTCTGCCCGAGAGAAAGGATCTGACGGCGCGTCTGAGAGAAGAATGGCTGGCCGGCTACAGGGCATACCGGGAGAATATAAAAGACGCTGTAAAAATGACGGACCGGGCGGCGCTAAAGATATATCGCGCATCGCCCAGGATGTATGGGGTGATCGCCGGCATTTTTGAAAAAATATTCCGGGAGGTGTAAGACAGCACGTGAATAGAAGAAACTCGGGAACAAAAAGGAGAAGAAACGTGTGGATACTGACGGCCATAGTCCTGCTGGCAGCCGGGGCTCTGATGCTGTCAAAGTATAATGCCGTCCGCACGTTTTATTTTGAGGAGACAAAAGATATGGTGGCAAATCCTTATCAAGGGGCATATTTCCAATGGAGCGCAGGGGATGCGGAAGGACTGGGTGATGTGGTAAGACGGCATCCGGATTACCGGGTCGTTCTGCTCACTTATGATCTGGACGATGAGAGGGAGCTTGATGTGATCCCGGAAGATAAGCTTAATAAGCTTTCGAGGGCTCTTGATAAGGCGGAGGAACTTAAGCTTTCCGTTATCTTCCGGGCAGCATATGACTTTGCCGGCGAGTATGAGGATCCTGCATTTGAGATAATGCTGGCGCATATCCGGCAGATCGGGGAAGTGCTGAATGAACACAAAAGCTGTCTGGCGGGCGTACAGGCCGGCATGATAGGAGCTTTTGGCGAGTGGACGCAGAGCAGATACATGGATGAGAAGCGCTACCGGATGGAAGTGGTGGAAGAGTGGGAAAAAACACTGGACCGTGCCATTCCCATTTCAGTGCGGCGTCAGAAATTTATCCGGGAGGCCAAAGAGCGGGGACTTGATACAGAAAGACTTGGAGTATACAATGACGGGCTCTTCTCCAGTGAGAGCGATCTGGGCACATACCGGGAAGACTACGGCAGAGAGGACGACCTCATCTGGTCGGCAGAGAATATCAAGGTTCCGTTTAACGGCGGAGAGATGCCGTTCGTGAGCGGGTTCTCACAGATTGGCAACGTAGTAAAAGAAGCGCGCCAGCTGAGTCTTTCTTATCTTAATCAGGAGTATAACTATGAAGTGTGGGAACTGTGGGGCGGGCAAAAATACAGGGGCATGCCGGGCGATGCCTATATTAAGATGTATCTGGGATGCCGGCCGTGGGTCAAGACGTTAAAAACAGACAGGCATTATGAGCGGAAAGAGACGATACAAATAGAGGCGGATGTCAGGAACAGCGGATTTGCCATGCTCAGCCCGGCATACCATGTATATTTTGTTCTGAAGTGCGGGGAGAAGACCGTCAAGGTGGAAGCCGGCGGCGGTATGGAAGACAAAGAAAAGGGAACCTTCCGTGCGGCAGCCGATAATCCGTTTGCAGGGGAGGAAGGGGAGAAAGAAGGTATTGCCGTAGGGATACAGATCTCCAGGGAAAGTGAAGAGGAGATAAAAGAGCCTTACTGTCTCCGCCTGGCAAATGAGAAGATCGTGTACGAGAACGGGATAAACTTTCTTATATGTCCAAAGAGGTAAAATGAGGATATGGCATAAAGGAGACAAGGAATGAGAAAATATTTTGGGCGGGGATGGCTCCGGAAGGTGTACAGCGCTGTCTGTGAATATGCATTAAGGTGGCTGGCCGTACTTCCGGCAAAGAAGAATAAAGTAGTGTTTGACAATTTCGGCGGGCGGGGCTTCGGATGCGATCCGAAGTATATCGCACTTGAACTGTTAAGGAGCGAAGAAGCACTGGATCTGGTCTGGCTGGCACGCGACCTGACAGAAGAATTTCCGCCGGGAATCCGGCCGGTGAAGTACGGAGGTGCGAGGGCGCTCTATGAGCTGGCTACAGCCGGCGTATGGGTAGATAATTTTAAAAGTGCAATGCGTGTTCCAAAAAAGGAGGAGCAGTATTATATTCAGACATGGCATTCGTCTCTCGGACTTAAAAAGAATGAAAGAGACGCGGCGCAGCTGGACCGCTCATATGTGAAACGGGCAAGAAAGGATGCGGCGGCCACAGATCTTATGTATTCCAACAATGGGTTCAGAGAGGAAAAATACCGGAAAAGGTTCTGGTATAACGGTGAGGTGCTCCGCTGCGGCCATCCGAGAAATGCGGTTCTGATGCGTCCGCCGGAAGCGGTCCGGAATATGGTGAGAGGGGCTTACGGTCTGGAGGCGGATACACGGATCCTGCTGTATGCGCCCACCTTCCGCAGCAGGGCGGACAGGGAAGTATACCGGTTCTGCGCCGGGCCGTGCCTTAAAGCGTGTGAAAAGAGGTTCGGGGGAAAGTATGTATGCTTTGAGAGACTTCATCCAAATGTGGCGGACCTTGTATCTGAGGCAGAGGAAGGAGACCGGGTGAGGGAGGTGACGGATTATCCAGATATGCAGGAACTGATGGCGGCGGCAGATTTACTTGTCACGGACTATTCCGGGAGCATGTTTGAGTTTATGCTGACAGGGAAGCCGGTGTTTCTGCTCGCAAAAGACTTGAATGAATATGTGGAGGAAGAAAGAGAGCTGTATTTTTCATTCGACGAACTGCCCTTTCCTGCGGCACGCAGCGAAGAGGAGCTTGCCTGCCGGATCCTGTCTTTTGATGCCGGAAAATACCGGGAAGAATGCAGAGACTTTATGGAGCGGACAGATATGAGGGAGGATGGACGCGGCGCAGAAGTGATCGCGCATATCATTCTGGAGAAAATAAAGTAAAAATACGGATACCCGCTTTTTTGCAGTGATTCGGTCATATTTGACGGAGTCTGTCCATATATTTTACCTATAATCTAAAATATGGACGAAGGAGTGGAGTATTAAATGGCCAGACGGACAAAATCGTATGAAGAGCAGCTCGGGGCGCTGGATGAACAGATCGCAAAGGTCCAGGGCAGGCTGGACGCGCTTTGCCGGCAGAGGGACGAGGTGGCTGCCAGACAGCAGGAACAGGAGTTAAAAGCTTTATATGAGCTGCTTCGGGAGAATCATCTTACCGTACAGGAAGCTGCCGATATTATCAACGCTGAGGAAGGACAAAGTACATAGGTATTCAGAGACGGAAGATCATCTTCAGAAAGATACTGCAAAAGGTATATAAAGTACAGGGCGGTATAAAGAGATCATGCGAAACGGGCTTGCAGGAAATGGAATTATATGTTAATATGATTTCGTAACATACGATATATAGTACTGCATTGTACAGCCTATACAGAATATACAAAGACTCCGAAGGCGGAATATACCTTCGGGGTCTTTTTGTTTTGCTGTCGGCAGGAAATAGCCGCGCAAATTGTGAGATAAATTCGTTAGTTATTTATTTAACGATTTGAAAAATGAAGAATAATCTTTATTATTTCGTCATTATGACGAATTGAATGTCAATATTATAACGATAGTTGCTATTTTCTACAAATTCATGTACAATGTTTTTAGGTGATACAGGGGGGCGGTCGACAACAGATGTCGACACCTGTTTGTTTTTATCGTAGTACTATTTATATCAGAAAGTGCATACTAAAATCAAAGGAAAGAGAAGGGGGAATAATATGTTTGATGCTATTAATTCTTTCGTAACAACCATCAATGGCTGGGTATGGGGCTGGTTCATGATCATCCTGCTGTTTGGTACCCATGTATTTATGACGATCCGTACAGGATTTATCCAGAGAAAGACACTCTCAAAGGGTATTAAACTGTCGGTGACAAAAGACCCGGAAGCAGAAGGTGAAGTATCTCAGTTCGGAGCACTTACGACCGCTCTGGCAGCGACTATCGGAACCGGTAATATCATCGGTGTAGGTACGGCCATTGCGATCGGAGGACCAGGAGCAGTATTGTGGTGCTGGCTCATCGGTGTATTCGGGATCGCGACAAAGTATTCTGAATCATTGATCGCAGTCAAGTACAGAGTGAAGACAGAAGACGGCCGTATGCAGGGCGGTGCCATGTGGGCTCTGGAACGCGGACTTAACATGAAGTGGCTCGGTGTTACTTTTGCGGTGCTGGCAGGATTTGCATCCTTCGGTATCGGCTGTGCGACACAGGTTAACGCGATCGCAACTGTATGTAACGAAAACCTCGGCATTCCAAAATGGCCGGTTGGTATCGTAGTTGCAGTTCTTACCGGAATCGTTATCTTCGGTGGAATCAAATCTATCGCCAGAGTATGTGAGAAGTTAGTTCCTTTTATGGCTATCTTCTACGTCATCGGATGTATTGTTATTTTATGTATGAACTATGATTTCATCATCCCTGCACTTGCAACGATCGGAAGACTTGCGTTTACACCTGGCTCCGCGGCAGGCGGTCTTGTGGGCGGCGGTCTTATGATAGCCATGAAGATGGGTGCTGCAAGAGGATTATTCTCTAATGAGTCTGGTATGGGTTCTGCGCCTATCGCGGCGGCAGCAGCTCAGACGAGAAACCCGGTTCGTCAGGCGCTCGTATCATCCACAGGTACATTCTGGGATACAGTAGTTGTTTGTGCTATGACAGGCCTTGTACTCGTTACGACGATCATGAAGAATCCATCTATTAACGCAGATACGATTGAAAATGGCGGTGTTCTTACATCTATGGCATTTAGCCAGATTCCGTACCTCGGACCTGTTATTCTGACACTTGGCATCATCTCCTTTGCCTACTCTACGATTCTTGGATGGGCATATTACGGAGAGCGTTGTGTGGAATATTTTGCAGGCAGTAAAGTTATGTTCGTATATCGTATAATTTATCTGCTCGTTGCAGCGATCGCTCCGATCATAGCTCTTGACCTTGTATGGCTGATCGCCGATACGCTGAATGCGCTGATGGCTATTCCAAACCTTGTTGCGGTACTGTTATTGTCCAATGTTATCGTGAAAGAGACGAAGAAGTACATAAACGACCTCGACGCGAAAGACGATACACCGGTACCGGTTATCAAAGATTAGAAAAAATCAGATTTGACTTGACAAATGCACTTTGGTGAATTAAAGTATAAGTTGTAAATAAGAAAAACCGTTGAGAAAGAGGAGTAGATTATCTTACAACATCCAAGAGAGCGGCAGGTGGTGCGATTGCCGTATGAAGGAGATAGTTGAATGGACTTTCGAGGGCAGCCTGAAATCAGTTGAGAGTATGGTGTGTCGGGAACCGAACCCGTTATCAATCAGGAGTGTATGTTAGTACATGAGAAAAGTGGACGATTCGTCAATTTGAGTGGTACCGCGATAATAAGAGTAAATTATTACCGCCTCAAACCTAAAGGTTTGGGGCGGTTTTTTGCGCGTGGCAGAGAATGCGGACATTCCAGGCAGGACACCCGCGGCTGAGAGAACATAAGCCACAAAATGCCTGCGGCAGGCCGCGCAGTACGCTCTAATATTTTCTCTCCTAACAGAAACAAAAAATCTATCAAAGAAAAAGGAGAAAGAACAATGAAAAAGAAATTAACAGCAGGATTATTGGTAACAGCGATGACGGCAGTATTAGTGACAGGATGCGGGGATTCTTCCAAATCATCCGGCAGCGCGGAGAAAGAGAACTACACGATCGGTATCGAACAGTTTGCAGAGCACGGTTCTCTGGACAACTGCAGGGAAGGATTTCTGCAAGGACTGGAGGACGAAGGCATCAAAGAAGGTGATAATCTTACCGTTGAATATAAGAACGCGGCGGCAGATATGGGAACGGCAGGACAGATTTCCGACAGCTTCGTGTCTGACAAAGTAGACTTGATCTGCGCCATAGCGACACCGACGGCGCAGAGCGCATACAACGCGGCAATGGACAGCCAGATCCCGGTCGTGTACACCGCGGTTACCGATCCGGTGGCGGCAGAGCTTGCGGATGAAGAGGGAACACCGGTCGGAGAGGTGACCGGAACATCCGATAAACTTCCGGTGGAAGAACAGTTGAAAATGATCCGGGAGATGCTTCCGGATGCAAAAAAGATAGGGATCATGTACACAACGAGCGAGGCGAATTCCGTATCCGCGATCGCAGAATACAAAGAACTGGTCGGAAAATATGACTTTGAACTTGTGGAGAAAGGAATCACGGCGACAGCGGACGTATCCCTTGCCGCAGACGACCTTTTAAGCCAGGTGGACTGTATCACAAACCTTACGGACAACACGGTCGTAGCGTCTCTTCCGACTATCCTTGAGAAAGCGAACAGCAAGAAGATCCCGGTGTTTGGCAGCGAGATCGAGCAGGTGAAGATCGGATGCCTTGCGGCGGAAGGAATTGACTATATCGCGCTTGGCAGACAGACGGGGAAAATGGCAGCGCAGGTGCTGAAAGGAGAAAAGAAAGCTTCTGAGATGAATTTTGAACTCATCACGGAACCGGGATTTTATGTAAATACAAAAGTAGCTGAGAATCTTGGAATCTCTGTACCGGAGACTTTGTCGGCAGATGCGGTCGAGAGCTTTGACGAGATAACAGAGTAACAGAGAAAGTATAAATCGTATGCGGGAGGCATTTTCATGAACTTGATCGTAACTATTATTGAACAGGGGCTTATATATGGGATATTGGCGCTGGGGGTCTATATCACATACAAAATACTTGATTTTCCGGACCTCACGGTTGACGGAAGTTTCCCGCTGGGGGCGGCGATCACGGCCGCCCTCGTTACGCGGGGAGTGAATCCGTACGTGGCTTTACTGGCGGCGTTTGCGGCCGGCGTACTCGCAGGTGTCTGCACCGGGCTCATTCATGTAAAGTGCAGGGTAAGGGATCTGCTGTCCGGGATCATCATGATGACGGCGCTCTGGACGGTAAATCTCTATATCGCGGGAACATCCAACGTACCGCTGTTTTCGCAGAAGACGATCTTCAAGAATGATATGATCAGCAGTATTGTGCCGGAGGCGCTTAAGCCGTACACGACACTGATCGTCATACTGATCCTGGCGCTGATCAGCAAGGTGCTGCTCGATCTGTATCTGAAAACAAAGTCTGGATATCTGCTGCGGGCAGTCGGAGACAATGACACACTTGTCACCTCCCTTGCGAAAGACCAGGGCAATGTGAAGATCCTCGGCCTCGCTATCGCGAACGGGCTTGTATCGCTGGCGGGATGTGTGTTTGCCCAGGAGGAGAGAGTGTTTGAGATCTCCATGGGAACCGGCGCCATAGTGATCGGGCTGGCAAGTGTTATCATCGGAACGAGCATATTCAAGAAGGTGACGTTTTTAAAGGCCACGACGGCAGTCCTGGCCGGTTCTGTCATATATAAAGCATGTGTGGCGGTCGCGCTTAAGAACTTTGAACCGCAGGCGATGAAGCTCATCACCGCAGTGCTGTTCCTTATTATCCTTATCATAAGTATGGAGAGAAAGAAGAAGGTGAATAAGAATGCTTGAGCTTAGAGGAATCGAGAAATATTACAATCCTGGTACGATCAATGAGATGTGTCTGTTTCACGACTTTCATCTGAAGATAGAGCAGGGAGAGTTTCTTTCTGTTGTCGGGAGCAACGGCTCGGGGAAGACTTCCATGCTGAATATCATCTGCGGCAGCATACCGCTTGAGGCGGGCAGAATACTTATCAATGACAAGGACATCACGAAGGAAAAGGAATACCGCAGAAATGAACGGATAGGAAGGGTATACCAGAATCCGGCCATGGGGACATGTCCGTCTATGACGATCCTGGAGAATATGTCGCTGGCGGATAATAAAGGCAGGCTGTACGGGCTTGGGAGAGGGACGAATAAGGCAAGGATCGGCTACTACAGGGAACAGCTGAGCCAGCTCGGTCTTGGCCTGGAGGATAAGATGGATATAAAGGTAGGGTCACTGTCCGGCGGGCAGAGACAGGCGATGGCGCTGCTTATGTCCACGATGACGCCGATCGAGTTCCTCATTCTGGATGAACATACGGCGGCTCTCGACCCGAAGACAGCAGAGCTCATCATGGAGCTGACCGATAAGATCGTTAAGGCGAAGCATCTCACGACGATCATGGTGACTCATAACCTGCGGTATGCGGTGGAATATGGAAACCGTCTTCTGATGATGCATCAGGGGGAAGTTATCCTGGACAAAAAAGAAGAAGAAAAAGAGAGCATTACAGTGGATGACATACTGAAGCTGTTCAATGAGATAAGCATAGAATGCGGCAATTAACAGCCGCATTCTATGGCCCTTTTCAGACGGAAATAAATATATACAATTTGCAGAGCCTTTGCGGGCTCTATTTTTGTGAATTATTTTTCCTGAGGTGTCATTGACGCTCCACATGGGGAATGGTAATATTAATAGGTGAGTTGAAACACATGATATTGTGATGATGCCTGACGGCTATACTAAATATAGGATGACATCAGAGAGAAGGAAGGTATGCCTGAATGAAAAATGAGGTAAAAGTAGTAAAAAAGGACGGTACAAAAGAAGAGTTTAACGTGCAGAAGGTCGTGGTGGCTGTGAACAAATCCGCCTACCGGGCGCTCGTAAAATTTACGGAGGAGGAGCTTGGATTCATCTGCAGCTTCGTGGAGGAGAAGGTGGACGCCAGAAATGTTGCCGAGATTCCGATCGCTGAGATGCACAATGTAGTGGAAGGCGCGCTTGAAAAAGTGAATCCTGTCGTCGCCAAAAGCTACAGGGATTACAGGAATTACAAGCAGGATTTCGTCCAGATGCTGGATGAAGTGTACAAGAAGAGCCAGTCGATCATGTACATTGGGGATAAAGAGAACAGCAACACCGACAGTGCGCTTGTATCCACGAAGAGAAGTCTCATATTCAATGAGCTGAACAAGGAGCTGTACAAGAAGTTCTTTCTCACGGTGGAGGAAGTCCAGGCCATAAGGGACGGATACATATATATTCACGACATGTCCGCAAGGCGTGATACGATGAACTGCTGTCTCTTTGATGTTAAGGCAGTTTTGAACGGCGGCTTTGAGATGGGGAATCTCTGGTACAATGAGCCGAAGACACTGGACACGGCATTCGATGTGATCGGCGACATCGTACTGAGCGCCGCAAGCCAGCAGTACGGCGGCTTTACCGTGCCAAGCGTGGATGAGATCCTGGCGCCTTACGCTGAGAAGTCCCACCGGAAGCTGATCGAAAAATACAGGGGGCTCGGTCTTGAGGAAGAGACCGTACAGAATATCGCATGGGCAGATCTGGAAAAGGAGATGGAACAGGGCTTTCAGGGATGGGAGTACAAGTTCAACTCTGTGTCCTCCAGCAGGGGAGACTATCCGTTTATCACTGTCACGGCAGGCACTGTGACAGACAAGTACGGCAAGCTTGCGACAAAGAAGATGCTGGAAGTGCGCGGCAGCGGACAGGGCAAAGAGGGCCACAAAAAGCCGGTGCTGTTTCCGAAGATCGTATTTTTGTATGATGAGAACCTTCACGGACCGGGAAAGCCGCTGGAGGATCTGTTTGAGGCGGGCATAGAATGTTCTGCGAAGACGATGTATCCGGACTGGCTGAGCCTGACCGGAGACGGTTATGTTGCCAGTATGTATAAAAAGTACGGCAAGATCATAAGCCCGATGGGATGCCGCGCCTTTCTTTCCCCGTGGTATGAAAACGGGGGGATGGAGCCGGCGGATGAACAGGATGAGCCTGTATTTGTGGGGCGGTTTAATATCGGAGCGATCAGCCTGCACCTGCCGATGATCTACGCGAAAGCGAAGCAGGAGAGCAGAGAATTTTACGAGGTGCTGGACTATTATCTGGAGCTGATCCGCCAGCTGCACATACGGACGTATGAGTATCTCGGTGAGATGAAGGCGTCCACAAATCCGCTTGCGTACTGCGAAGGAGGATTTTACGGGGGGCATCTCGGACTTTACGACAAGATCAAACCTCTACTGAAGTCTGCTACCGCGTCATTTGGCATCACAGCGCTGAACGAGCTGCAGCAGTTACATAATAAGAAGTCACTTGCGCAGGACGGGCAGTTTGCGCTTGATACGCTGCAGCACATCAACGACAAGATCAATGAATATAAAGAAAAAGACGGGCATCTCTATGCCATCTACGGTACTCCGGCAGAGAACCTGTGCGGCGTGCAGATACAGCAGTTCCGCAAAAAGTACGGTATTATTGAGAATGTATCTGACCGGGAATATGTAAGCAACAGTTTTCACTGCCATGTGTCGGAGGAGATCACGCCGATCCAGAAGCAGGATCTGGAAGGACGATTCTGGAATTTGAGCAACGGCGGGAAGATCCAGTATGTAAAGTACCCGGTCAACTACAACAAAGAGGCGATAAAAGCGCTTGTGAGACGGGCGATGGAAAAAGGATTTTACGAGGGGGTAAATCTCTCTCTGTCCTACTGTGATGACTGCGGGCATGAAGAATTGTCCATGGATGTCTGCCCGGTGTGCGGCAGCAAGAATCTGACGAAGATAGACCGTATGAACGGATATCTTTCTTACTCGAGAGTCAAGGGAGACACACGTCTCAATGCGGCCAAGATGGCAGAAATAGCAGAAAGGAAAAGTATGTAGAAGATGCGGTATCATAATATTACGAAGGATGATATGCTCAACGGTGACGGCCTGCGCGTTGTATTATGGGTATCCGGATGTTCCCACGGCTGTAAAGGGTGCCACAATCAGGTGACGTGGAACCCGGACGATGGCCTGCTCTTTGATGAAGACGCAAGGCAGGAGATATATGCGGAGCTTGGAAAGGATTATGTGAACGGAGTGACGTTCTCAGGCGGGGATCCGCTCCATGAAGCAAATATAAAAGAGATAACAGATCTGGCGAGAGAGGTCAAAGAGAAGTATCCGGATAAGACGATCTGGCTCTATACAGGCAGCGTCTGGGATGAGATCAAAGACCTGGAAGTGTTCGATTATGTGGATGTGCTCGTGGACGGTGAGTTTGTTGAAGAGAAAAAAGACAGTACGCTCCACTGGAAAGGAAGCAGCAACCAGATGGTGATCGATGTTAAAAATACAAAGAAGACAGGAGAGATAGTGCTACATGGCTAAGAGAGTTGCGCAGTTTCACAAAGTGAGTTTTGAACAGTTTAAAGAAGACTTCAGAGACACGTTCGGTGCGGTTGAAGATAAGGAGATACAGGAAGTGTACGATGCGGTCCGTCTGCCTAAAAGAGCGACGGCCGGTTCGGCCGGCTACGATTTCTTTACCCCGGTTCCGGTCGTGCTCCATCCGGGAAAGACTGTAAAGATCCCTACAGGGATACGCGCGGAGATGCAGGATAACTGGGTGTTGAAATGCTACCCGAGAAGCGGGCTCGGATTCAAATACAGGCTGCAGCTCAACAATACGGTAGGCATTATAGACAGCGATTATTTTTATTCGGACAACGAAGGGCATATTTTTGCAAAAATAACAAATGATACAAATGAGGAAAAAACAGTTGAACTGGAAGCCGGAGCAGGATTCATGCAGGGAATCTTCGTCGAGTATGGAATTACAATGGACGATGATGTGACCGAAATCAGGAACGGCGGATTTGGGAGCACTTCAAATTAACACAAGATCCGGTCGGGGACAGGGCAAAAGCCGGTTGGGGACGGGGGTTTTTTAAAAAACCCCCGTCCCCAACCGGCTTTTGCCCTGTCCCCGATAGTATATTTTCTGAGTTTTCGGGGCAGTCTAACCGTGGAATATTATCTTATCACATTCATGGAGGGACTGTTATGCCGGAAAAGAAGAAAGTAACTGCATCGAGAGAAGAAAGTACGGAATATTTGAACAAGGTTCTGCCGGTGCAGGACAGTTTTGATATTATACAGCGGGATATGATGATAGGGGGAAGGGTCGCGTCCTTTTACTTTATCGACGGATTTACGAAAGATGAATCCATGCTGAAGATCATGGATTCCATGTTTAAGGTGACGGAGGAAGATATGCCTGCAGACGCAACGGCGTTTGCGAGAGAATGCATCCCTTATGTGGAAGTAGATATCATCGGGGATTTTGACCAGGTACTGCGCAATATTCTCTCCGGTGTTACTTGTCTGTTTATAGAGGGCTACGAGGCTTGTATCGCCATAGACTGCAGAACATATCCGGCGCGGAGTGTGGAGGAGCCGGACAAAGATAAATCACTGCGCGGATCCAGGGACGGATTTGTTGAGACGATTGTATTTAATACTGCCTTGATGAGAAGGAGGATCCGGGATCCGCACCTTACAATGCAGATGCTGGAGGTGGGTGACAGTTCGCGCACGGATGTGGCGATCTGTTATATGAAAGACCGGGTGGACACAGAACTTCTGAACACGGTCATGACGAGAATAAAGTCCATCAAGACGGACGACCTGAGGATGAACCAGCAGAGTCTTGCAGAATGTCTGTATAAGAGAAAGTGGTTCAATCCGTTCCCGAAGTTCAAGTTTACCGAACGGCCCGACACAGCGGCAGCCTGTCTGCTGGAGGGGAAGGTCGTTATTCTTGTCGACAATTCACCGTCCGCCATGATCCTGCCGACTTCCATACTGGATATGATAGAGGAGGCAAATGATTATTATTTTCCGACGCTGACCGGAATCTATCTGAAGGTGTCCAGGGCGCTGATCACGATCATGACTGTATTTTTGACGCCGCTCTTTCTTTTGTTTATGCAGAATCTGAACTGGCTGCCCGACGCGTTTGCGTTTGTGGCGGTAAAAGATATGGTAAATATCCCTCTTATTTTCCAGCTGCTCATCCTTGAGATCGCCATCGACGGCCTGCGGCTTGCGGCGCTTAATACGCCGAGCATGCTGAGTACGCCGCTGAGTGTTATCGCAGGTCTTGTAATGGGAGAGTTCTCTGTGAAGTCAGGGTGGTTCAATTCGGAAGTCATGCTTTACATGGCGTTCGTCGCTGTGGCAAATTATACACAGCCGAACTTTGAGCTTGGTTATGCACTAAAGTTCATGCGGCTGCTTCTGCTTGTGCTCACGGCTCTGTTCAACTGGATCGGGTTTGCGGCCGGATGCATCATAATCGTGTGCAGTATCTGCTTTAACAAGACTTTGTCAGGCAGAAATTATTTGAATATAAAACTGAATTAAAATGTGTTATAATAAGAAAAAGAGTATATGACAAGAGTTAAAATAAACCAAGAGGCCGGCCTGCCGGGCTCTTGGTCTTAATGTATGCCTGCAGGCGGGGATACTTTTTTTCTCAATGATATCAGGAGGTTACATATGGAGGTACAGAATCAACAGAAAAACAATGACAGCGGGAGAGACGAACGTCTCGGCACAGCGCCTCTCGGCCGGCTCATGGCAGGGATGGCAGTGCCCGCGGTTGCGGCCCAGCTCATCAATGTTCTCTATAATATCGTGGACAGGATCTACATCGGACATATCTCCGGCTACGGGGATGTGGCGCTGACCGGCGTGGGAGTTACATTCCCCATCATCATGCTTATCGCAGCGTTCAGCGCGTTTGCGGGTATGGGAGGAGCACCGCTTGCTTCCATACAGCTCGGGAAGAAGGATCATGACAAGGCGGAGCGGATCCTCGGCAATTCGGCCGGACTGCTGATCATTTTTTCCGTTGTGCTGACCGTTTTTTTCTCCATATTCAAGACACCGATACTGTATGCATTCGGGGCCAGCGGGCAGACAATATCCTATGCTGAGTCGTACATAGCCATCTATCTCATAGGCACGGTATTCGTCCAGATCGCCGTGGGACTGAATACGTTCATAAGCGGCCAGGGAGAGGCCAGGATCGCCATGCTCTCGGTGCTGATCGGCGCGGTGATCAACATTGCCCTGGATCCGGTGTTCATCTTTGCCCTGCATATGGGCGTGAAAGGCGCCGCCCTGGCTACCATTATCTCTCAGGCGGTCAGTGCCGCGTGGGTGCTGCGGTTTCTTTTGTCAGAAAAGAGCGTCATAAGGCTCAGAGTGAAGTATATGAAGCTTCAGGGGGATATCGTAAAACACATAGCAGGACTCGGGGTGTCTCCCTTTATCATGCAGAGTACGGAAAGCCTCGTAAGTATTACGCTGAATTCCGGACTTCAAAGATATGGAGGAGACTTGTATGTGGGGACAATGTCCATCATGACGAGCGTGATGCAGCTCATCGTCATACCGGTGCAGGGAATCACTCAGGGGATCCAGCCCATTATCAGCTATAATTACGGGGCCGGAAACAGAAAGAGAGTAAAAGGCGCGTTTATAAGAATGCTGCTCGTATGCTTTGCAGGCACCTTACTTCTTGCCGGAATCGCGGTGACAGTACCGGAAGTATATGCCAGTCTGTTTACAAACAATGACAAACTCGTTGCGCTGACGTGCAGGGTAATGCCGATATACTTTTTCGGAATTATGATATTTGGGATCCAGTCCGCGTGTCAGTCTACATTTCTTGCGCTCGGTCAGGCGAAGGTGTCGCTGTTTATCGCGCTGCTGCGTAAAGTGATCCTGCTCATACCGCTGGCGGTCATACTTCCGAAGTTTATGGGAGTCATGGGCATATACAGGGCAGAGCCGGTCGCGGATATCATATCCGTGCTTACGACATCGGTATTGTTTGCGTTTACATTTAAAAACGTTTTGCTTAACATGAGAAAAAGTGGTATGATGAGTGCAGGCAAGGAGAAGGAGGACTAGGGTATGAGAGACTATGTTATAACTGTAAACAGTACCGTTGATTTACCGAAGGAATGGCTGCAGGAAAGAAATGTACCTGTAATACCGCTTCATTATACGATCGATGGACAGACTTACCCCGACATGGAAGGACTGACTTCCAAAGAATTTTTTGACAAGCTGCGGGAAGGAAAGATGTCAGTGACTTCACAGGTAAATCCTGAGGAGGCAAAAGAAGCGCTGGAGCCTATCATAAAAGAAGGAAAAGATGTACTGCATCTCGGCTTTTCATCGGGCTTGAGCGGTACGTGCAACAGTATGCAGATCGCAGCAGCAGAATTGTCAGAAGCGTATCCGGAGGCAAAGGTGATTGCCATAGATACACTGTGTGCATGTTTGGGGGAAGGACTGTTATTATATAAAGCGCTTCAGCTTAGAGAAGCCGGTAAGACAATTGACGAGACGGCGCAGTGGGTGGAGGAGAATAAGCTTCACGTATGCCATAATGTAACGGTGGATGATCTGAACCATCTGCACCGGGGCGGCCGTGTATCCAAGGCGACTGCGGTAGTGGGAACGATGGTAAAGATAAAACCGATCATCCATATGGACAATGACGGCACCCTGCAGGTAGTCGGCAAGGAAAGAGGACGCAAGAAATCTCTGAACCATATTGTAGACATGGCGGCAGAACAGTCCAGAGGATGGGAGAACGATATAATCATGATCACGCACGGCGACTGCGTTGACGAGGCAGAATATGTGGCGTCTCTCGTGCGGGAGAAGATGGGTGTGGATAATATCCTCATTAATAATATCGGCACTGTGATCGGAAGCCATACAGGCCCCGGAGTGGTGGCAGTGTTTAATATGGGGAATAAACGGTAGCATCGTTTAAATAAAATGAGTGAGAGGGGCAGGTATTTCCGGCAATTCATGGACGGATCTATATCTGTCTCTTTTTAATTACAGTTTTGGACCGGATAGAGCGGTTGGAAAGATGTAACGGTACATAAAGTGAAAGAAAGGATGCAGCATAATGAAAAAACTGATTATTGACGCGCGTATGAAAGAACTGTGGCCTTCCGTAAGAGTCGGATGCATGCAGTACAAAGTGAAAGTAGAAAAGAAGAACGAAGAGATGTGGTCATATCTGAAAAAAGATATATTTAAGAAAGCCAAGGATAATATTTTCGATCACGGCATAAATGATATTCCAAACATCAGGGAGTCACGTCTTGCCTACAAGGCATTCGGCAAGGACCCGAGCAGGTACCGTGTGTCCTCCGAGGCGCTCATACGCAGGATAGGCCAGGGGAAAGGGCTGTATGAAGTGAACACGGTGGTGGATGTCAACAATATGATCTCCATAGAATCCGGGTTCTCGGTCGGATCCTACGATACGGCCAATATAGGCGATGAGCTCATCTTCCGTATCGGCAGAGAAAAGGAGACGTACAAAGGAATCGGAAAGGAAGAGGTAAACATCGAAAACCTTCCCGTGCTGGCAGACGAAAAAGGAGCGGTAGGCAGTTCCACAAGCGATTCCGAACGGGCGATGATAACTGAAAGCGCAGAGGAAGTCCTCACACTTATCTATTCCTTTTCCGACAATAAAGATCTGGAGAAAGCGCTCGAGTATGGCAGAGCGTACATGGAGAAATACGCCGGAGCCAGGGAAATAAAGTGCTGGGTTGTGGAGTAGTTGGGAATTTTGTTTGGGGATGTTTGAAGTTTTGGGGGTGGACGGCCGAGGAGCCGGGCGCGCAGGGCGGTGGCAGGGCGCTCCGGCAGGCGGGAAGCCGTAACTGCAGAACGAGCCGGAAGCAGACAACCGAGCCTATTCGGAATGAAATCCTGAAGGGATTTCCTCCCTCAGAGGCTCTCGGGAATGTTATTTGTGATAACATTCCCGTGTCTGTTTCCGGCTCGTTCTTCAGCAACGGCTTCCACACCTGCCTCCGAACGCCCTGCCGCCACCCTGCACACCCGGCTCCTCGGCCTGTTCATCTCTCAAAAATATAAACATTCCAAACGGGAGAGATTCCCAGGTATGTCTCGATGGGTGAAGATGTATCCTGAAGGCTGGAGTAGTAAGTTCAGGGGATAGCGAGGGAGCATTGGAGATATAGGTGGGAGATACGGAGTCTTTGCCTGTGGTGTAAATCCATTATGGCAGCCCAGGGAATCTTACGTGTTGAATCTATTTGAGCATTGGAGGAGTAACAGGCGGAGGAAAGGCAGTCAAAAGCTGAGGGGCGTTGGAGGGAGCTTTGCCATTCCGTTAGTGAAAAGGACACGGTAGAAACAGGCCATAAACTGCACTACAAGTGCAGTTTATGAGACAGCTGAGACAGGAAATCATCCAGATTTCCTGTCGATTCTGTCGGTGTCTGTTACTACCGTGTCCTTTTCACTTACGGAATGCAAGCGCACTGACCGTCCCGCAGCTTTAGACTGCCTTTCCTCCGCCGTACACCGCCATCCCTAAAAATCATCCAACAAAAATTCCCATTTATACACTTAGCGCCTGGAGGAAATCGATGCCGAGGGCACCGCCTACTGAGCTGAGCAGTATGAGAAGCAGAAAGATCGGCGCGACCCATTTTATCATGACTGTGAACAGTTTTTCTGCTTTGAATTTTCCGTCTGTCACCCTGACTTCATCTGAAATGCTCTTTGTCTTGATGAAAAATCCGACGAAGATACAGGTGAAGAACGCCACGATAGGCATGAGCACACTGTTGCTTACGAAGTCCATGATGTCAAGTACGGACATGCCCATCCAGCTAATGAAGCTGAGCGGCCCGAAGCCGAGTGAAGACGGCGCGCCCATGATAAGTGCCAGCACAGCGACAAAGATACAGGCTCCCTTTCTGCTCCAGTTGAACTTGTCCCGGAAGATGGATACGATAGTCTCCATCAGCGAGATCGCGGATGTAAGCGCCGCGAAGAAGACGAGCAGGAAGAAAATAGTACCGATCGCGCCGCCAAGCTTCATGCTGGCGAATACTTTCGGAAGCGTGATGAACATGAGTCCCGGGCCGGCGCTTAAAGCACTCTCGTCTCCGCCGGAAAATGCAAATACGGCGGGGATGATCATGAGACCTGCCAGAAAGGCGATTCCAGTATCGAACAGTTCGATCTGGCGGACGGAGCTTTCAAGGTGGTTGTCCTTCTTCATATAAGAGCCGTAGGTAACCATGATACCCATGGCAAGGGACATGGAATAGAAGAGCTGTCCCATGGCGGCAAGTATTGTTTTGGCCGATACGTCGGACATGTGCGGTTTGATATAGTATACAAGTCCTTCCATGGCACCTTCGCGTGTCAGTCCGTATACAGATATAACGAGCGTCAGGACGACGAGTATGGGCATCATTATCTTACTGACTTTCTCGATTCCTTTTTCTACGCCGCATAAGACGATAAGCGCTGTGACGGCAAGGAAGATAAAGAACCAGCCGAGCGGTTCAAAAGTACCGCTTATAAAAGTGGAAAAATAGTCGTCCGCCGCAGAGGCGCCTGCTCCTCCGCTTATAAATACGGTAAAGTATTTGACCACCCATCCGCCGATGACAGAATAGTAGGGGAAGATGACGATCGGTACGGCAGATGCCAGGATCCCGAGAAATCCAAACCGTTTGTCCAGCATTTTAAAAGCGCCGATGGCACTTAAGCCGGTCTTTCTTCCGATGGCGATCTCTGCGATCATAAGGGAAAACCCAAATGTGACTGCAAGTATGAGATAAATAAGTAAAAAAGTACCTCCGCCGTACTTTGCCGCGAGATACGGAAACCGCCATATATTCCCCAGACCTACGGCGGAACCGGAAGCAGCCAGCACGAATCCCAGCTTGCTGGAAAAATTACTTCTCTTTTGTTGCATAAAAACCTCCTCATGTTTTAAAACATTCCATTTAAAATAGATTATGCTCTATTATTACATGAATAGACACTGTTTTCAAGAAGAAAATATGAAAAGTGTTGACATACCGCGGCAAGTGTGTTAGATTATACCTTGCATGAAGCAAAAAACAAAGCAGAGTATCCACTCTCACCATAGCACGATCGGGTGACTATCGGTTTGATATTGAAATATGAACGAACTATATAAATATATGGTCTTCGTATGCAGATATACTGGTGGATAGTCTGACGGCTGTTCACTTATTTTTATGTTTATTTTATGATGGAGGTGCACTACTATTAGCGATTTAATGATTAACGGGCAAATCAGAGACAAGGAAGTACGCGTGATTGGCGAAGACGGAGAGCAGTTAGGAGTCATGGCGGCAAGGGACGCAATGAAGCTTGCAGCGGAGGCGGAGCTTGACCTCGTAAAGATTGCGCCGAAGGCTCAGCCGCCGGTTTGTAAGATTATTGATTACGGCAAATACAAATATGAACTGGCAAGGAAAGAAAAAGAAGCGAAGAAAAAGCAGAAGACCGTTGAATTGAAGGAAGTGCGTCTTTCTCCAAATATTGACACAAACGACCTGAATACGAAGATCAACAATGCCAAGAAGTTTATCGGAAAAGGCAATAAAGTTAAGGTTACTCTGCGTTTCAGAGGAAGGGAAATGGCACATGTACATCAGAGCAGACACATACTTGATGATTTTGCAGAACAGCTCGCAGATGTGGCCACGATAGAAAAACCGGCCAAGATGGAAGGCAGAAGCATGAGCATGGTTTTAACTGAAAAACGTTAAAAATATAAATTTAAACTTAAGGAGGAATATTATCATGCCAAAAATTAAAACAAATAGAGCGGCTGCAAAGCGCTTCAAAAAAACAGGTACAGGAAAGTTAGTAAGAAACAAAGCTTATAAGAGCCATATCTTGACTAAGAAATCTACAAAGAGAAAGAGAAATCTTAGAAAACCGACTGTTACAGATGCAACTAACGTTAAGAATATGAAGAAAGTATTACCATATCTGTAAGATAAGGAACGTATTGAAGGAGGAAATAAGAGATGGCAAGAATTAAAGGCGGAATGAACGCTAAGAAGAAACATAATAGAACATTAAAACTGGCAAAGGGATACAGAGGAGCACGCTCTAAACAGTACAGAGTTGCAAAGCAGTCTGTCATGAGAGCTCTTACATCCGCATATGCGGGCAGAAAGCAGCGTAAGCGTCAGATGCGTCAGCTCTGGATCGCACGTATCAATGCAGCTGCAAGAATGAACGGATTATCTTACAGCAAATTCATGCACGGCCTGAAACTGGCTGATGTCGACATGAACAGGAAGATGCTGGCAGAGATGGCAGTTAATGATGCTGCTGGATTCGCAACACTTGCAGAGCTTGCAAAAAGCAAGGTGGCATAATATATCTTACAGAAGATATTGATATAAGAAGACCGGCGACGGTCTGCACAGACGGCATAGTCCTTGGAGGACATGCCGTCAAATCAATTGGGGACGGGGTATTTTTAAAAATACCCCGTCCCCAATTGGATTACAGGGAGAAACGATATGTTCAGAATTGGTGAATTCTCAAAGCTTACGCAGGTGTCTGTCAGAATGCTCCGCTATTACGATGACGCAGGGCTTCTGAAGCCGGAGAGAACAGACCCGCAGACTGGTTACCGTATGTATTCTGCCGCGCAGATACCTGTGCTTAACAGAATCATATATTTAAGGGACAGCGGATTTGGCGTGGCAGAGATAATGGAAGCTGTAAACAGCGGGGACGACAAGTTTATCATCAGACAGCTTGACAAAAAGTACGGCGAGATCACTGGGAGGATCGAAGAGGAGCAGATGAGGCTGGAAAGAATAAAACTGGCCAGGGAAGAACTGTCCTATGGCGGCAGGATGCATTACAATGTGTCGATCAAGTCCATACCGCCGTGCAGTGTGTTGTCGCTTAGAAAGGTCATACCAACATATTACGCGGAAGGTGAACTGTGGGAGGAATTGTCTGTCTTTGCAAAGAGTCATAAGATCACGGTGTCGGAAGAGACATTTTCCATCTATCATGACACGGAATATAAAGAAAGGGACGTGGATGTGGAGATCTGTGCGCCTGTAGATAAACCAGGGAGAGGCACGGGTGCGTTTTCATTCCGGACGGTGGAGGAGGTGCCCTATATGGCATGTACGATGGTGTACGGAGCATTTTCCAATATAGCGGGAGCATATGCCGCCCTGGCAGAGTGGCTGCAGCAGAACCGTCTCTACAGGATGACCGGGCAGAGCCGCCAGATCGTGCACCGCGGACCATGGAATGAAGAGATAGAAGAGAAATATCTGACCGAGATACAGATTCCATGCTTGACTCTCACACGGTGTCAGGGTCCAGAATAGACGTACAGCAAATTATAATAATATAAATGGAGGTAATATTATGACTGTATTTGAAGTACGTCCTGTCGGAAAAATAAGCAGCACAGAGGAAGGAACATGTATAAAGCTGGAAAGGCAGTATATTCCGGCGCTTACGGCATTGGATGGGTTCAGCCACATTAATGTGATCTGGTGGTTCAGTGAGTTTGACTATGAGGAGGCACGGACTGTGCTGGAGACAGAACAGCCGTATAAGAAAGCCCCGGCTGACATGGGTATCTTTGCGACAAGGTCACCGATCCGCCCGAATCCGGTTGCGCTCACTGTCTCAGAAGTCATCGGCATAGACTATGAGAATGGTGTTATAGACATCGCTTATACGGATGCAGATGACGGCAGTCCTGTGCTGGACATTAAACCTTACACACCAAGCCTTGACCGTGTGGAAGATCCTCATGTGCCGGACTGGTGCGGCCACTGGCCGAAAAGTCTGGAAGGGGCGGCTCAGTTTGACTGGGAAGATGAATTTAACTTTTAATATAAGAGTGTAGTTTTTGCCAGCGGCGCAGGAGGGATACAGTACGTTGATCCATCCCGCGCTGCTGTTTTTGCTTCTGCTGTCTGGAAGTTGCCGTTCGTATATGCTATTATATAACAGACAATGTGTGAAGGATGTGAAAAGGAGATGCTGTTATGAAAATACTCGTTGTAGTTGATATGCAGAATGATTTTGTGGATGGCGCGCTTGGAACAGAGGAAGCTGTGGGGATCGTGCCGGCTGTGGCGGAGAAGATCAGGAACTTTGAAGGCCGTGTGCTCTATACACGGGACACGCATGAAAGTGATTACATGGACACACAGGAGGGAAAGAAGCTGCCGGTGCCACATTGTATCAGAGGGACAAAAGGGTGGGAGATCTGTCCGCAGATCGAGGCGCTTTGCTCGGAGACTCCGATCGATAAACCTTCGTTTGGAAGTGTCGGGCTTGGGCAGGTGCTCAAAGCTTATGACAGTCAGGAAGAAAAGGTGGAGTCTGTGACATTCGTCGGCCTCTGTACGGATATATGTGTCATTTCTAACGTACTGGTCGTAAAAGCATTTCTGCCTGAGACGGAACTTATCGTAGATGCGTCATGCTGCGCCGGAGTGACGCCGCAGAGCCACCGGCAGGCGCTGGAAGCGATGAAGGTGTGTCAGGTCAGCATCGTGAATGAATAGACGGGGGACTGCGAGTATTATATGAAAAAATTAATGAGTGTTATACTGGATATTGTTCTTGTACTGGCGGCGGTATTTGTACTGACCGGGGCGGCGGTAAAGGAGATATGCGCCGAGGCAGTGACGGAGGCGGTGATAAAACAGGCAGCCACTTCTGCTGCGGCAGACGGGATCCATACCATGTTTCCGGGGGCCACTCAAGAGCAGATAGAAAACGCGGCAGATAAAATCAGCAGAGACGAACACCTTCGGGCGCTGGTCGGCGACTATCTGGACGCGGTGGCAGAGGCGTCGGCAGACGGCACACCGTTTCAGTCTCCGGATGTGTCTTCATATATAAACGAGGCGGTGGACGACAATATAGACAGTTTAGAGAAGGCGTTTGGAGTTGAACTTAACGAACTGCACAGGAGTATTTTGAAAAGCGCGCTCTCTTCTGTCGGAGAACAGATGGAAACAGAGCTTGGGACGGCGGCGGATGAGGCGTTATCCGGTATGACAGACGGGCAGAAGCTTATATTTAAAATGTATGGATTTATGACTTCAGAGACTGTGCGCATGGTGGCAGTGGCGATCGCCGGTATGTGTGTGCTTGGCATCGTGCTGTTAAGGCTTTCCGGGGGACATTTCCTTTTTCACCTGGGACTCTGCGGCATACTGACCGGATCGACTGCCGGCTGTATCTTTCCTGCTGTGCTTTCTGCGGCGGCAGATGAACTGGGCCGGCAGATGATGGGAAGCCAAATAACAGTGTCTGCGGATACGCTCGCAGGCAGCGGAAAATGGCTGCTGGCCGCAGGGACGGCACTGCTCGCCGTATATCTGCTTCTTAGGCTGTTTTGCGGCAGAGGAAAAAAGAAGAGGTACAGAAGATGAAGATAAGGATGGCGGAAGAGAAAGACGCTGCCGCATTGCTTGCTGTATATGCTTATTATGTGGAGCAGACGGCAGTCACATTTGAATATAAGGTCCCGTCGACGGAGGAATTCACCCGGCGCATGCGTAGCGTAAAAGAGAAGTATCCGTATCTTATGGCGGAGGAGGACGGGGAAGTATGCGGATATGCATATGTGTCGGCATTTAAGGACCGGGCGGCTTATGACTGGGCGGTGGAGACGACTGTGTATGTAGATCGGCAGAAACGGTCTTTCGGTGTGGGCAGGAGGCTGTATGAGACGCTGGAGGAGATTTTGAAGCTGCAGAATATCATTAATCTGAATGCCTGTATCGCATGGCCGAATCCGGACAGTATCTCTTTTCATGAGCGGATGGGGTATAAGACAGCCGGACATTTCACAAAATGCGGCTACAAGCAGGGGAGATGGTACGATATGGTCTGGATGGAGAAGATGCTTGGCGGGCATCCTCTAAAGCCGGAGCCGGTCGTGCGCGCAGATGAGATTGACAGAGACACGCTGGAGAAGATATTGGGGAGGACAGGATGGACAAAATGATCATTGTCGGCCTTGGCGGAGCGCTCGGAGCCATGTGCCGGTACGCATTAAGCCTGATACCGTGGAGGGGGGAATTCCCTGTACTTACGCTTATCACGAACCTGGCAGGGGTGCTGCTGATCGGGCTCGTGACCGGGATCGCACAGAGCAGCGGGACGATGAGACCGAATCTCCTGTTATTTCTGAAGACAGGAGTATGCGGAGGGTTCACTACATTTTCTGCTTTTTCGCTGGAGACCATCACTTTGATAGAGCGGGGGAACCGGCTGTATGCGGCGGCGTATGTGCTGCTCAGTGTTGCGGGATGTCTGTGCGGCGCGTGGCTCGGGCGCAGGGCGGGAAGCAGAATGATATAGCAGGAGGTAAAGATGAAGGATTCAAAAGTTACATTCCGGTTCGCCGGAAGGGAAGATGCGGGACTTATACTGGGTTTTATAAAGAAGCTGGCAGAGTATGAACATATGGAGGAGGATGTGGTAGCTACGGAAGCGCTGCTCAGAGAGTGGATATTTGAACGGGAAAAGGCGGAGGTCCTCTTTGCCTTGTCAGAAGGAAAAGAAGTTGGATTTGCTCTGTTTTTCCACAATTTCTCCACCTTTCTCGGAAGGGCGGGCCTATACCTGGAAGACTTGTTCGTTCTGGAGGAAGAGCGGGGCAGGGGGTACGGGAAGGCGCTTCTTAAAAAGCTTGCGGCAATCGCCGTAGAGCGGGGGTGCGGCCGGCTTGAATGGTCATGTCTGGACTGGAACGAACCGAGCATTGAATTCTACCGGTCGCTCGGGGCAGAACAGATGGATGAGTGGAGCGTTTACAGGCTTTCAGGGGAAACGCTCAGACAGGCCGCAGAACGTTAAGACGTTTTGTCTTTTCTGCCCTTCCATATCCGCAGTGTGTCCAGTATACTTTCATGGCGGACTGAAGTGACGTCAAAGCGCAGAAGCTTAAACGTAAACTGGAGGATGAAGCCGATCCCGAACACAGCGATAACGGTGCCGATTCCTATTTTCGCTCCGAGCAGCCAGCCGGCCAGAAGAACAGAGCCTTCTATGATGCCCCGGATGAGGCCGATCGGTTTCTCCTGAAAACGTTTGCCGAGGGCTACCATGAGAGCATCCCTCGGGCCGCAGCCGAGGCCGGTTCCGACGTACAGAAATGTGGCGAGACATATGATGATCTCTCCGGCCAGCAGCATCACAATGCCGGAACTTAAGTGTTCCATTCTGGGAACAATACCGGACCACTGCAGCAAGTCAATAAATTTTCCGATGAGAAGGGCATTTAATATAGTTCCGAATCCGAGCTGTTCGTGCATGAGATAGTCGACGACGAGGATCAGTATGCCGGTGACGATGACGATATCGCCAAAAGACAGTCCTGTGGCGAGGGAAAGCCCCATGCTGAAGGCATCCCATGGCGCCAGACCAATGTCTGCCTGGACGATGAAGCAGGTGCCGAGGGCAAATAAGAATAATCCCGCCAGAAGGCGGATGAATCGTTTGATATATGAAACAGCCATAGCATTCTCCTTTGTATGTTCTACATTTATTATAGAAAGAAAAGTGCGTTGGCGCAACTGCAGAAAAATGAGAGGGCAATGATGGAGTACAGAAAAGCAACAGAAAAAGACATTGATCTGATAAGCGAGATCCGGCGTGTGCAGCTGATCCACGAGAAGGCGCATGAAGAAGTGGAAATAAGAGAAGAACTGAGAACATTTTTTGAACATGCATTTGCGGACAACCGGATCGTACAGATACTGGCGGAAGATAACGGCACAGTGGCGGCGACAGGAGCGGTCATCTTCTACGACTATCCGCCCAGTTTTTCCAATCCTTCCGGCAAAGTCGCATATATTGCGAATATGTTCACTGCTTTGGATCACCGGAGACAGGGACTGGCATGCAGGATCATGGATCTGCTCGTGGACGAAGCCAGAAAAGCCGGTGCGGGTGAGGTGCGGCTTCTGGCCTCGGAACCGGGAAGGCCGGTGTATGAAACGTACGGGTTTACTGCGGAAGACGGATGGTACGTCCTGGAGTGAAAGGCATTTACAGGAGGTATCACTCAGGGTAGATAAGCTGCCGGTCTGTGATCTGTTCCAGCACTTCCTTCAAATACCTGCCGGCAAGATATTTTGCCATCGGAAGGTTCATATCCAGGCAGTTGCCGCAGTCCTTTTCGGAGGCGCCCGGCACTTCGCCTTCAAAGTCCGCGATGAAGGCGAACAGTTCTTTCATAAGAGGCACGATATCCCGGGACTCATAATCTCCGGAGAGAAGAAGGTAAAAACCGGTGCGGCAGCCCATGGGCCCAAAATAGATCGTCCGGTCTCCGTATTTGGCATGGTTGCGCAGAAAAGTGGCCGCAAGGTGCTCGATGGCATGCATCTCCGCGGTGTTCATGACGGGTTCGTGGTTCGGTCTTGTCATACGGAGATCAAATGTAGTGATCGTCTGTCCGCCGGGATGGTCTTTCCGGGATACGTACACTCCGGGGAGTAATCTCGTATGGTCTATTGTAAAGCTTGTGATTTTTTCCATATATATATTCTCCTTTGCTTATATGATGCCGGCTGCTTTGGGGCGGCGCGTCTGCGTGCCTGCCGGTACTATGCGTATTATAGCACTTTTGTTTGTAATTTTCTATGAAAAACAGCAGGAGATGTGCTATACTATCAAAGTAGCCCTGTCAGGCAGAAGCGTTTGTTTTTCGCCGGTTCGGGCGCACAGGAGGCGGCAGATCATGAAGATATATTTTGTAAGACATGGGGAGACTGACTGGAATAAAGCGAGGCGTATCCAGGGACAGGTAGATATTCCCCTGAATGAATTTGGGAGACATCTGGCAGAGGAGACGGCGAAGGGACTTGCAGAGGTTCCCTTTGACATATGTTATACAAGTCCGCTTGACAGGGCGGTTGAGACAGCCCGGATCATACTGGGGGACAGGGCGGTTCCTGTGATCAAGGATGCGCGCATCAAAGAGATGGCCTTCGGAGAGTATGAGGGAAAATGCTGTTCTAAGAAGGGATGGGAGCTTCCGAGGGAATTCCAGCGGTTCTTTGATGATCCGGAGCATTATATCGTACCGGACGCAGGAGAAGGATTTGCGGATGTAAAAAAGCGGACAGGAGAGTTTCTGGAAGAACTGTTTCAAAGGCAGGATCTGAAAGATGCTTCTGTACTGGTAACGACACACGGGGCTGCGCTTGCAGGGATCCTGAACAACATAAAAGGCAGACCGCTTTGTGATTACTGGGGTGTGGGTGTCCACAAAAACTGCGCGGTCACGGAAGTGGAAGTGTCCGATTCCGGGGCGCGTATCATAGCGGAAAATGTGGTGTACTATAACGATGAAGTGGCACCATGGGAAGAATAGACAGGGAGGATTTGAAGAGATGATAAAGGACAGAAAAGTATTATTCAGCGGCATGCAGGCGACGGGAAGCCTGACACTTGGAAATTACCTGGGGGCGCTCAAGAACTGGGTGACGCTGAGCGATGAATATGAATGCTTCTACAGCGTGGTGGATATGCATTCCATCACGGTGCGCCAGGACCCGGCCACATTGAGAAAACGGGCAAGGGCGCTGCTGACGCTGTATATCGCGGCGGGGCTTGATCCGGAGAAAAACTGCATCTATTACCAGTCCCATGTATCCGGACATGCGGAACTGACATGGATTCTGAATTGCTTTACGTATATGGGTGAACTGAACCGCATGACACAGTTTAAGGACAAATCAGCCAAACACGCGGACAATATCAATGCAGGGCTGTTCACTTACCCGGTGCTCATGGCTGCGGATATTCTGCTGTATCAGGCAGATGTAGTGCCGGTAGGTATCGACCAGATGCAGCACCTGGAGCTGACAAGGGACATTGCAGAACGGTTCAACAACATCTATGGCGACGTGTTTACCGTGCCGGAGCCGTATATCGGAAAAGTCGGGGCCAAGATAATGAGTCTGCAGGACCCGGCGAAAAAGATGTCCAAATCAGATGAAAATCCAAACGCCAGTATCTATCTCATGGATGACCCGGATACGGTCATGAGAAAGTGCAAACGGGCGGTGACAGATTCAGAAGCGCACATCTTGTACCGCGACGAGCAGCCAGGCGTCAAAAACCTCGTTGACATTTACAGCGCATGCACCGGGAAGACACCGGACGAAGTGGTAGCCGAATTTGACGGAAAAGGTTACGGCGACTTCAAAATGGCGGTCGGGGAGGCAGTAGTGTCAGTGCTGAAGCCGCTGCAGGATGAGGTGGCAAGACTTGAAAAAGACAAGGCATATATTGACAGCGTGATAAAAACGAATGCGGAAAAGGCACAATATTTTGCCAATAAGACACTGAGAAAAGTGCAAAAGAAAGTAGGATTTCCAGAAAGAATCAGATAATTTTTTGAATTTTGAAAGGGGTCAGACCCCTGCTGTGGCAGGGGTCTGACCCCTTTCAATTTTTACAAACTATTCAGATAATTTATGACGGGCTGCAAGTATTCTTTGGATGTATTGTCATAAGAATGGGAGATTCGGCTGTACATTTCACTGTCTTCTCCCGCGGACTTTTTTATCATCTTGCAGAAGGCGGACATCATAAGTTTGCCGGCAGCCCCCATTCTTTCGTAACTGAGGCCTCCCGGAAGGTAGAACACTTTATACGCGCCTGCATCCGTTTTGAAATTGTTCTGAACGGCGGTATCCACCTCAGGAGAACCGGGCGGGGTGCATCCTGTTACTATCACGATCTTGTTTTTTCCGTTCAGCTTCAGATTTTTGAATGCATTTAGCTTTCGTATCGTGCCCGCTTGAAACGAGGAGGCGAAGACGACCGTGTCGTAAGGTGCAAAGTCCGCCTTTTTTGCGTTGTCGAAGGGAAGCAGAGTACAGCCAGATGCCTCGGACAGCCATTCGGCATATTTTTTTGTGAATCCTGTCTTAGAGTGATAAATGATGAGTGTTTTCATTACGTGATCTCCTGTTCGTTGTCTGTGATTAAGGAATGGGTGAATATTTCTTTTGCCTGAGTCAGCAGACGTTCAATCTGCCCGATATCCGTATTACCGCCCAGCACTGTGAGAAGAAATGAGATGCCGGTATTGTATATGAGCATATTCATATGAAGCTGCTGTGCTTTTTCTATGGGAAGATGAAGCTGCTGTGAGATAAATTCTGCCACCTGTGGGTCGGTCTCCTCTCTGTATATGTCTTCAATTGAGGTGACACCGTCTCTTTTTCGGAGGAAATAGAGACGGTACAGGTGGGGTTCTGTTTTTGCGAATTCTGCATGTGCTATTCCCATGCTCTGAAAAAGGTCCGTGTCATCGAGACGTTTCTTTATGAAGTCACGGAGATAGCCGCCCGTATATTCAATGACATCCTGTTTCAGTCCGTTCATATTGCTGCAGTAGCAATAGACAGGCTGTACAGAGCAGCCAAGCTTCTGTGAGATCCCCTTCACCGTCACATTCTCCATCCCACCGTCCCGTGCCAGGTCAAACGCGGCCTTTACAACCATTTCCTTTGTGATTCTCTGTCTGGGCATATAGATACCGCCTTTCGTAAATAAGTATATTATATAAATGATTTATATAAAGATATTATATAATATGCAGACTCAAATTGCAAGAAAATAATATTTGGGAAATCTAAAGAAATATAGAAGAAATGTCAGATAATTTAAAGAATTTGCAAAGGGGTCAGACCCCTGCCGCGGCAGGGGTCTGACCCCTTTGACAATTTAGTTGTCTTCTTCGTTTTGTACGGAGTAGGTCTGTCTCTTTCTTGCCATCTCATCGCTTTCCAGATACTCATCGTAGGATGTTATCTTATCGATGAGTTTTCCGCCCGGTACGATCTCCATAATACGGTTGGCCGTTGTCTGGACGATCTGGTGGTCACGGGAGCTGAACAGCAGGACGCCCGGAAATTTGATGAGTCCGTTGTTGAGTGCTGTGATGGACTCCATATCAAGATGGTTGGTCGGTTCATCAAGAAGGAGTACGTTGGCGCCTGATATCATCATCTTGGAGAGCAGGCAGCGGACTTTTTCCCCTCCGGAGAGTACTTTTACTTTTTTAACACCGTCGTCGCCGGCAAAGAGCATACGGCCGAGGAAACCGCGCACGTAAGTCACGTCTTTTTCTTCGGAATACTGGGTGAGCCATTCGACGATGGTGTAATCGTTATCAAATTCGTTGCCGCTGTCCAGCGGGAAGTAGGCCTGTGATGTGGTGACGCCCCACTTGTAGGTGCCCTCGTCGGGCTCCATCTCACCGGTCAGTATCTGGAACAAAGTCGTCTTGGCAAGTTCGTTGCCGCCGACAAAGGCAACCTTGTCATCGCGGTTCAGGGTGAAGGATATGTTGTCCAGTATTTTCTCCCCGTCGATCGTTTTGGTCAAACCGTCCACGGTCAGCACTTCATTGCCGATCTCCCGGTTCGGGCGGAAATCGATGTAGGGATACTTACGGCTGGACGGCTGGATATCATCCAGCTCGATCTTTTCCAGCGCGCGCTTACGTGAGGTGGCCTGCTTGGACTTGGAAGCGTTGGCGCTGAACCGGGAGATAAACTCCTGCAGCTCTTTGATCTTTTCTTCCTTTTTCTTGTTGGCTTCTTTCATCTGGCGGATGAGCAGCTGGCTCGACTCGTACCAGAAGTCATAGTTGCCGGCGTAGAGCTTGATCTTGCCGTAATCTATGTCTGCGATCTGTGTACATACCTTATTCAGGAAGTAACGGTCATGGGACACTACGATCACAGTATTGTCAAAATTGATGAGGAATTCCTCCAGCCATGCGATGGCGTCCAGGTCCAGATGGTTGGTAGGCTCATCGAGCAGAAGAATGTCCGGATTGCCGAAAAGCGCCTGGGCAAGCAGTACCTTCACCTTTTCCGGTCCGTTCAGATCTTTCATTGTTTTATAGTGCATCTCGGCGTCAATGCCAAGGCCATTGAGAAGCGTTGCGGCGTCGGACTCTGCCTCCCAGCCGTTCATGGCCGCGAATTCCCCTTCCAGCTCGCTGGCTTTGATACCGTCCTCGTCGGTAAAGTCTTCCTTGGCGTAGATGACTTCTTTTTCCTTCATGATCTCATACAGCCTTGCGTTCCCCATCATGACCGTATCCAGTACGAGATATTCATCGTACTGGAAGTGATCCTGCTGAAGGAAAGAGAGGCGTTCGCCGGGCGTAATGATGACTTCGCCCTTTGAAGGCTCCAGCTGCCCGGAAAGAATTCTTAAAAATGTAGATTTCCCGGCGCCGTTTGCGCCGATCAGGCCATAACAGTTGCCTTCCGTAAACTTGATGTTGACGTCTTCAAACAGGGCTTTTTTTCCGACCCGGAGTGTTATATTGCTCGTGCTGATCATACTTATCTATCTCCTTATATTTTATCTGATCTCCATGCGCACCTTCCATACCGGCAGGCGCTGTTGATAAAGCTGCATAACGCCGGTATATCCGGACGTTCCATTGCTTATATTATCAAATATGGAAGGAAATAGCAAGGCTTAAGCTATGGGTTGACATTTTGGACAAAAACCTTGAAAATACAGATAGGAGGTGGACGACGACATGGACGGAACAAAAGCTGCGGAAACTGACATGGCCGAAAACGTCGGCCTGAGTAAAGACGGGAAAAAGGTAGTTATCATAGACCAGAGCGAACTTCCTGCAAGGACGGTACGGCTGGAGCTTGGTACGCCCGGAGAAATGTTCGGGGCCATACAGAAGCTTAAGGTGCGGGGAGCCCCGGCTATCGGTATCTTTGCGGCGTACTGCATGTACTGTCTGGCGCAGCAGACAGAGACAGAGGATATGGAGGACTTTCTGAAAGAACTTGAGAAGTATGGGGCATATCTCAACGCTTCCAGGCCGACAGCCGTAAATTTAAGCTGGGCGGTAAGAAGGATGATACGAACAGCCGCAGAACATGCGCCAAAAGGCCGCAGAGGGGTTCTTGAGGCGCTCGGGCGGGAGTGCGTGAAGATACAGGAAGAAGATATCGCAATGTGCAGAGCGATATCAGAGTACGGCCTCGGCCTCATCCGGGAGGGCGACGGCATTCTTACCCACTGCAACGCAGGTCCGCTTGCGACTTCCCGCTACGGGACCGCGCTCGGCCCGCTCATACTCGGCGCAGAGCGCGGCATGCGGTTTAAAGTATATGCGGATGAGACGAGGCCTCTGCTCCAGGGGGCGAGGCTTACGACGTACGAGCTGATGAGGGCGGGGATCGATGTGACGCTCATCTGCGACAGCATGGCAGGCATCGTCATGAAAAACGGCTGGGTGCAGGCGTGCTTCGTCGGGTGCGACCGTGTCGCCTTAAACGGAGATACTGCCAACAAGATCGGAACGAGCAGTGTTGCGGTGCTGGCAGACTATTACAACATCCCCTTTTATGTGCTTGGCCCGTCCTCCACAATAGATATGGACTGCCCGTGCGGAGAGCGGATAGAGATCGAACTGAGAGAGGAAGAAGAGATCATAAAGAAGTATTATAAGGAACCCATGGCGCCGGAAGGCGTAACATGCTATAATCCGGCTTTTGATGTGACAGACCACAGCCTTATAACCGGTATCGTGACGGAGAAGGGCATACTGAGAGCGCCTTATGAGAAAAGTATAAGAAAACTATTTGAATAGAAGGAGTATATAAATATGTACGAAAAACCAGACTATGAATTTTACAGAAAAAGCGCGGAATATATAAGAGAAAAGATCGGCACACCGCCCGCCGTCGGCATTGTTCTCGGCACATGCCTCGGGGAGATCGAGCACGAGATCACAGATAAGACGGAAATTTACTACAAAGAGATACCAAACTTTCTCATCTCCACAGCGCCGGGTCACGCGGGCAAGCTCGTCTGCGGCCGGCTCGGCGGTAAGAGAGTTCTCTGCATGGCCGGCAGATTCCATCATTATGAAGGATACAGCTTCGAGGAACTGAGGATCCCGGTCTATGTCTTTAAACTGCTCGGCATCCGCACGCTTATCCTGACAAATGCGGCCGGAGCCGTCAATCTTAATTATGAGACCGGTGATATCTGTGTCATAAAGGATCATATCAACCTGTGCGGGGTGTCGCCCCAGCGCGGGGAAAATATTCCGGAGCTTGGCGAGCGGTTCTTCAGTATGAATGACGTGTATACACCGTCGCTTCGCAGACTGGCAAAAGACGCGGCGGTGGAGCTCGGCTTCTCTCTGCAGGAAGGGGTATACTATTTTGCACCGGGTCCTCAGTTTGAGACTCCGGCGGAGATCCGTGCCATGCGCCTTCTCGGCGCGGACATGGTAGGCATGTCCACCGTTCCGGAGGCGATCACAGCCGCTCACTGCAGGATGGATGTTCTTGGCCTGTCACTGGCGACAAACTTAAGTGCGGACAGAGTGCTTGACCACGATGTGACAGAAGATGTAAATAATGTGGAGGATGTCGTAAGCGGACGGTTCCGCGCCCTGCTGACGAAGATCGTGAGCAGACTGGATTAGAGAGGAGACAGCATGAATATAAGATTTTATAATGCCCGGATACTTTCCATGGAGGAAGGGACCGGCATAGAAGAAGGAGAAGTCTGGGTAAAAGGACCGTATATAGTCTACAGAGGGCCCGGCAGACCTTCGGATACGGTGTGGGACAGAGAAATAGATGTAAAGGGCAATGTGCTGATGCCGGGCTTCAAGAACGCCCACACACACTCGGCCATGACCTTTCTGCGGTCGTATGCGGACGATATGCCGCTCCTTGACTGGCTGAACAAACAAGTCTTTCCCATGGAGGCGAAGCTTACGTCCGAAGACATGTACCATCTGTCAAAACTGGCAGTCATGGAATATCTGACAAGCGGCATCACCGCCAATTTTGACATGTATATGGACCCGGTAAGTGTCGCAGAGGCGTCGGCAGACTGCGGGTTCCGCACCGTACTTTGCGGGGCCATGAATAATTTCAGCCAGTCACTTGAGAAAGAAGAACAGTGGTATAAGGAGCTGAATGATCATCACGAGCTTGTCAGCTTCTGCTTCGGCGCCCATGCCGAATATACAACGTCGAGAGAACTGCTGGAGGGCCTTTCTGAGCTGGCCCATAAGTATAAAGCGCCGGTATACCTGCACAACTCAGAGACAAAAGAAGAAGTAGAGCAGTGTATCGGCAGGTACAACAGGACGCCGACTGCGCTGTTGGCGGAGCTTGGCATCTACGATCACGGCGGAGGCGGTTACCACTGCGTGTACATGACAGGGGAAGATATGGATATCTTCCGGGAAAAAGGCCTCTATGCGGTGACAAATCCAGGTTCCAACACAAAACTTGCCAGCGGCATCGCGCCGGTAAAACAGATGATCGAACGGGGAATTCCGGTAGCCATAGGGACTGACGGGCCGGCGAGCAATAACTGTCTTGACATGTTCCGGGAGATGTTTCTTGTGACCGGACTTGCGAAGCTTAAGGAGTCCGACGCGGCGGCCGTGGATGCAGACGAGGTACTGAAGATGGCGGTGGTAAACGGGGCGCACGCAATGGGGCTTCATGACTGCGACGTACTGTCGGAAGGCAAATATGCGGATCTGACCGTGCTGGATCTGCACCAGCCCAATATGCAGCCTTTGAATAACATAACGAAAAACATCGTATACAGCGGCAGCAAACAAAACGTTGTGCTCACCATGGTAAATGGCAGGATACTGTATGAAAACGGCGTATTCCACATAGGGGAAGAGCCGGAGGACGTGTATGCAAGAGCAAACGAGATCATAGAACGTATACGGTAACAGAAAGCGAGGAGTATAAATGAAAAAAGCAACGATCGTACTGGAAGGCGGTGCAACGAGAGGGGTATTTACGTCAGGTGCGCTGGATTATCTCATGGAGAAGGACGTATATATGTCGCACGTCATCGGAGTCTCGGCGGGAGCGTGCAACGGGGTGGACTACGTGTCCAGACAGCCTGGCAGGACGAGAGACTGTATGATACACAAAGAGAAGGAATATGACTATTACTACGGCTTTACGAAGTTCATTAAAGAGAAGAGCCTGCTCGATATGGACATGGTGTTTGACAAGTATCCGAATGAAATCTTCCCTTTTGATTTCGAGACCTATTTTGCCTCTGATATGGAGTGTGAGATCGTAACGACGAACTGTGTCACCGGAAGAGCAGAATATATGAAAGAGAGGGAAGATAAAGGAAGGCTGATGAAGCTGTGCCGGGCTTCGAGCAGTATGCCCCTTGTCTCCCCGATCGTAAATATTGACGGCATCCCATATCTTGACGGCGGTCTTGCCGATTCGGTGCCGGTAAAAAGAGCTGTGGAACTCGGCAATGAGAAGATCATTCTCATGCTGACGAGGAATCCGGGGTACCGCAAGAAGATGACGTCAAAGGCGCTGGCAAATGTATACCGGCGCGCTTACAGGAAGTATCCGAATCTCGTGAGAACGACGATCCGGAGGAACTTTGAATATAACAAAGCAATGCGTCTCGTCGAACAGATGGAGGCGGAGGGAAAGATCTTTGTGCTCCGCCCGCTCATACCGACCGTGTCAAGACTGGAGAAGAATTATGACACACTCATGGAATTTTATGAGCATGGCTATCATCTCATGAAAAAGGAATTCGGCGCGTTGATGGAATATGTGGACAGATAGTATAGGAGGTAAAAAGATGCATTTATTTGAGCACAGCATTTCGACAAAAGGAACAGAACAGATGTCCAAGGTTACGGACATGGTCCGCGGGGATATCAAAAAAAGCGGTGTGGAACAAGGGATCGTAGTTGTATATTCTCCCCACACGACAGCCGGATTTACCATAAATGAAAATGCAGATCCGGACGTTGTTCACGATATGCTCTGCGGCATGGAGCGCGCGGTGCCGGCGGACGCAGACTACTACAGACATGTGGAGGGCAATTCCCACGCGCATATCAAGACGAGCTTTGTGGGACCTTCCCAGACACTTATTCTCCACAACGGCGACCTGCTGCTCGGCATCTGGCAGGATCTGTATTTCTGCGAATTCGATGGCCCGAGAAACCGGAAGTTCTATGTGAAGATCATGGAAGGATAGCTCATATGGACAGCAGGACATTATTGGACTTTATGTCGGTGGCAGAAAAACTGAAATGTACGGTGAGGCATTCGTGGACGTCAAGCGGACGCCGGGAGAGCGTGGCGGAACACGTATACCGGCTCTGTGTCTTTGCATGGCTTGTGCAGGCGGAATTTCCGGAAATGGACAGCACAAAAGTGATGGAGATGTGTCTCTTTCACGATCTTGGGGAGGCGGTCACCGGGGACATACCATGCTTTGAGAAGCAGGAGAAGGACAGCAGAGAAGAAGAGGATGCTGTGCACCGTGTGGCAGAGATGCTGCCGGACGGTGAGCGCAGGAGACTCGTATCCCTGCTTGCAGAACTTAAGGAAGGTGTGAGCGGTGAGGCAAAGCTCGTGCATGCGCTCGATAAGATGGAGGCGCTCATACAGCACAATGAAGCACCCATCCGCACGTGGCTGCCGCTTGAGTATGAGCTTCAGCTTACATATGGCCAGAAGGAGGCGGGGGCGTTCCCGTACACGAGACAGCTCAGACAGACTGTGGAACAGGACAGCGCCGACAAGATGGCGCTGGAAGGTGCGTCAGAGTGTCAGGAACAGAAGGAAGCGTTTTATGTGAGCAGGGACAAGGGGAAACTGGATCTGAAGCGGATCGTAGAGCTCATGCGCCAGTCGTACTGGGCCAAAACACGTTCCGAGGAAATGATCAGAAAGGCCATGGAAGGCTCGGTATGTTACGGTGTGTATGACAGAGACGGATATATGGTCGGCTATGCCAGGATCATCACAGATTTTGCCACAACCTTTTACCTGATGGATGTCATTATCGACGAAGTATACCGCGGAAAAGGACTCGGCACACTTTTGATGGACCGCATCATGGATGATGTGGGCAGCCTCCACGGCGTGCTTCACACAGAAGACGCAGGCGCGTTTTACGAGAAGTATGGATTTGTGCGTGACAGACGGAGACAGGAAGTATTGATGGAAAAAGAACGCAAATAGCCGTAACCTGAATGAAAGGCCGGAAAATCAACAGATTTTCCGGCCTTTCACAGACGTGTACGATCCCGCACAGTTACAGGAAGAGCGTGACGACTTGTCTCAGCGTGTCACGTTCCCCTACATTTCCAGGGAAGATAATATAAGGGATGCCGGGGTACCGGCTTTCAGGGCCGGTCTCCCAGGCCGGGATGCCGGGAGCTACCTGGCCAAGTACCGTGGCGCGCCTGATGTGGAGCGCTTTTGTAGCGATATCGCTGGAAGTGATCCCTCCTTTGGCGATAAGAAAAGAAGGCGCTTCCTCAAGCTGTGACGCAAAAGACTGCAGTGCATCAGATATGGCAACGGAACGCCTTAATACAGATTCCTTTGTATCGTTGGCATAGATGAGCTTTTTGCGTTTTGTATAGATGATGGCGTGCCTGCCGTCACGGATGCAGGCTCCGGCGAGCTTAAGTATCCGCAGACGTTCAGTCTCCAGCGCCTCCGGCTTGCCGACCAGGTCAGAGTTAAATTCCATCAGCTCGACCCCGTAAAGATCCGTCAGCTTTTCAAGCTGTGCGGTCGTCTTATCGGTATAAGAGCCAACGATGACAAGACCGCCGTGGTTTAAGGAGCCGCGGGATAATTCACCGGGCTTAAGAAGCGGCCTGTCAGGAATGCCGGCCATGACTTTGACGAGGGAAGCGGCGCATCGGAACAAAAAGCGCTTTCCCTTTCTCATGGCCCGGTACAGCGCAGCAGAGAATATTTTCAGGTCGCAGTAATCAGCGGCATTGACGACGATCTTCTGAAAATGTACGGCAGAGAGCAGAAGAGCCTCCACCCCGTCCAAGTCCGTGCCGCGCAGCATACGCAGCGGAATGCAGATCACGCTGCCGGCGGGGTATCTCCCTTCTGTTTTCTCTTCCACGTACTGCCGCAGATCGGAGGAGGCATATCCAAACGTGGAGTCTCTGGCAAACTCCGTTTCCGCCGCCGGGATGAGGTCGCCGCCGGAGCGCACATAATGAATGTTGTCCACGGTGAAGCGGCCGCCTTCTTTGAAGAAAGGACATATGACTTCGCCGTCTACCGCACGTCCGGTAATTTTTTCATATGTATGCCTCAGCACCTCTGTCTCAAGAGGATAATGGCCCCGCAGCGTAGAATCACTTCTGCTGATCACGAGATATCCGATGCCGGTCTTCTGTGAAACAAGGTGGATCGTCTGAGCGATCTCCTCGTGCAGGGAGGCGCTTTCCGCGGCGGAGAGCGCTCTGGAATTTGTCAGGATGTAAAAGAGTGCGCCAGGTTCCTCAAATCCTTCTTTTATACTGTCATAATCCCACCGTGTATATACAGAGACGCCGTGTACCGTCTGGGTTCCGGTCGGGTCGTCGTCCAGTACGATGATCTTGTCCGGACACATTTTTATCTCCTCTGCCAGCAGTCTGCCGGCTGCAGCTTCATCGGGGAGAGGGTACTGATGTAACAAGTCTGCATTCATAACTGTTCACTTCTCCTTTCCGGCACATCCTAATCGTCGCGTTTCTGGACTTTACAGTCAGCCAGGTTCTCAAAATATTTTACGATTCCGCAGTGGTCCTCGCCCATATGGCCTCTTACCTTCATTGCCTGCATGATCTCAAAGAGCTGGGAGGTAAGGGGGATCGGCGTCCCGATGAGATGTGCTTCCTCCACTACATTTTTAATATCCTTATGATTGATATAGATCGGGCCTCCCGGTACGAAATTGCGCTCCAGTATCATCGGGAGCTTGGCATCGAGTACCGCGCTTCCCGCAAGCCCGCCGCGGATGGCCTTATAAACCTTTTCCGGGTCCGCGCCGGCTTTTGTCGCAAAGACAAATGCTTCGGAGACGGAAGCTATCGTCATATTTACAATGATCTGGTTGGCAAGCTTGGCAATACTGCCGGTTCCGGTATCCCCGACGAGCAGCGCGCTTGAGCCCATCATTTCCAGATATGGCAGAACTTTTTGAAACGTTGCGTCATCGCCTCCGGCCATAAAGGAGAGGGTGCCGTCCACGGCTTTCGGTTCTCCGCCGCTGACAGGGGCGTCGAGAAAACCGCACCCCTTTTCCCGCAGCAGCCGGGAGCAGTAAAGGGAATCCTCCGGCGCTACGGAGCTCATGTCACAGACGACAGTACCCGGGACAAGGCCGGCACAGACGCCTTCCTCCCCAAACAACACTTCCTTTACGATCCCGCCGCTTGGCAGCATGAGGAAAATGACACTGCATGTACTGCCGATCGTGGAAGGATCCGATTTGACAGCGCCCTCAGAGACAAGACGGTCTGAAAGAGATTCTCTGACATCGTACACATGAAGGTCCGCCTGATGCTTCAGTAAATTCAAGGCCATTGGAGTCCCCATGATCCCAAGGCCGATAAAACCAATTTTATCCATAATTTTGTTCCTTTCTACTATAAATTCAATCTGCATTCTAGTATCATGATAACAAATACCGGTATACCGGTCAATGAAAAAATACGAATTTAATAATTTTTACCATATATCTTTCTCTATTATTGTGCATGTTTTCGGGCAGAAGAAACTTGACCGGCAAACTGAAATTATTATATGCTTTACTATAGAATGAATATTGAGGGGGATACCACGATGAAGGTACTGAAACCACTACAGATGCAGGCATATGAATACATGAAAGAAAAAATCCTGAACAATGAATTTACGCCCGGAGAGATCTATTCAGAGACGAAGATCGCCGCAGAGATCGGCATCAGCAGGACGCCTTTCAGAGACGCCGTACAGAGACTCGTTCAGGAAGGGTATATCGATATCATACCGAGCAAAGGGTTTATGCTGCATGAGATGGAAGTGAGAGATATTGTAGAGACATTTCAGGTGCGTACAGCGATCGAGGGCTACTGCGCCATGCTGGCCGCGCGGGAGGCAAAATCAGACAGGGCAGGGGAACTGTTTGAAGAACTGGACCGGCTTATGGGGAAGCTGAACAAATTTGCAGAAGAGAATAATATCAACCGTTTTGTCGAGTACGATAACCAGTTTCATCTGAAGCTTGTGGCATATGCAGGCAATTCTGCCTTCGATGAGATGTTCGGCATGTATATCCACCGCATCAGAAACATGGCGAGTTCATCGCTGATGCACCCGGGCCGTGTGGCAGAGACGCTGAAAGAGCACAATGATATAATAAGATCCATGAAGTCGGGCGACATAGAGGCAGTGAACAACGCCATATCTGCACATATGGAGAGACCAAAAGAGATCATGCTCGGAACATATAAATAAGCCGATTGTGGAAAATGTACAAAATATAACTTGCGTCATGTAAATAATTCACAAAGCTGACAAAAACAGTTGACAGAATGAGAACGATTTTATATGATTAAAACAAGAAACAACCGGTATACCGGAATACAGATTACAGATTACAGGAGGAACAGATTATGGAATATTTCAAAACAGCCGTAGACGGGCTGGAGATCACGAGAGTAGGGCTTGGAACATGGGCAATGGGAGGTTCCGGCTGGGGAGGCATCGTCGATGAACCTGCGGTCGAATGCGTAAGAGCGGCCATTGATATGGGTATTACACTTGTAGACACAGCCCCTGCTTATGGGTGCGGACATTCAGAGGAACTTGTAGGAGAGGCGCTGTCAAAACCGGGATACAGGGAAAAATGTGTGCTTGCTACAAAATGCGGACTGAGCTGGGATGACAACGGCAATGTTTACCGCGATTCACGTCCTGAGACATTGAGGAAGGAGCTTGAGGCGAGTCTTAGAAGGCTTAAGACAGATCATATTGATATCTATCAGGTACACTGGCCGGATGAAAAGACACCGATCGCCGAGACGGCGCAGGTCATGGGTGAATTCCTGAAAGAAGGAAAGATAAGGGCTATCGGTGTTTCAAACTATACGAACGCCATGATAGATGAGTGGAGAAAAACAGCGCCGATACATACCATTCAGCCTTCCTTCAATATTCTGGAGGATAAGCTGTTCGAGAACCAGCTTCCGTACGCAAAAGAGAACAACATCACCGTATTGGGATACAGCGCGCTCTGCCGCGGAATGCTTCACGGGAAATATACCGTCGATACGAAGTTTAACGAAGGTGATATGAGAGCGGAGGAAGATCCTAAATATCAGGGTCAGAATTTTGTCAACCATCTGGCCGCCATAGATGAACTGAAACAGTATGCTGCCAAATTAGGAAAGACCGTAGCGCAGATCAGCGTGCGCTGGGTACTGGAAAAAGGGGTCAGCTGCGCGCTTCTCGGAGCGAGAAGACCTGACCAGTTAGATTTTATTCCTGGCTGTGTAGGCTTTAGCCTTACAAAAGAACAGTGTGATGAGATGGAAGCCATTGTGGCAAAGCATGTTCCGGTACAAGTCGGAAAGGATTTCCTGGCACCGCCTTTGAGAGAAGATTAATGCAAAAAGGTAATGTGTATGGAAATGATTTTATGCACATTACCTTTTTTAAACCGGAAAGACCGAAGGAGGAGACGGATGCTGAAGGCAATAGACCATATTACGGTAAATATGACAGACAAGGAAAATAGTTTTCAGTTCTACGGCCGGATACTGGGCCTTAGGAAGTTGAATGAGGTAGATATGGGAGACCACCGTCTGTATTACTATGAGCTGCCGGGAGGATGCCGGCTGGAACTCATCGAATACAAGTTTGAGAGCACAGTCAGGTCAGGCGCGCCTACCGACCGCGGTGTGTACAGGCATTTTGCACTGGAGACGGACGACATTGACGGTTTAAAACATATATTTACCCGAAATGGGGTGAAGATCCTGCAAGGTCCCGAGCCGAGTGACAAGCTCGGTGTGAGATTTATGCTGATCGAAGAGCCGAACAAAGTGGAGATAGAGTTTGTAGAAAAGTTATAAGGAATGTTCTGTGGAGGAAACTATATGAAGAAGTTTATAAATGAGGCAGATGACGTAGTAGACGAGGCGATGGAAGGCTTTACCGACTGCTACGGCAATTATTATGAGAAACACCCGGAGGTAAACGCAGTCATCTTAAAAGAGCCGAGAAAAGACAAGGTAGCGCTTGTCATCGGGGGAGGCAGCGGGCATGAGCCGATGTTCAACGGGTTCGTGGGCGAAGGCCTCGGCGACGCGGCCGCCTGCGGCAATGTGTTTGCCTCGCCGGATCCGGGCACCATTTATGAGACTGCCCTGGCAGTTGAGAGCGGAAAAGGCGTTCTGTTCGTGTACGGCAACTATGCGGGGGACAATCTGAACTTTGATATGGCGGAAGAACTGCTGGAGGACGAAGGGATCGAGTCCGCACACGTAAGAGTGTGGGATGACTGTGCGTCGGCGCCGAAGGAACGGCTGACCGACAGACGCGGCATCGCCGGGGACCTGTTTGTCATCAAAATTGCCGGGGCGGCCTGCGACAGAGGAATGGAGCTTGCCGAAGCAGTCAAGGTGGCCGAGCGTGCGAGAGATAACGTGCGCAGCATCGGTGTTGCGACAACGCCGGGACAGATACCGGGACTTGATAAGCCCACTTTTGAGATCGCCGACGACGAGATGGAATATGGTATGGGCATTCACGGAGAGCGTGGGATCGAGCGCACGAAGATGAAACCGGCAGATGAGATCGTAGAATATTTGTATCACAATATAAAATCGGACATGGAACTGTCAAAAGGGGACGAAGTGTGTGTGCTTGTCAACGGTCTTGGCAGTACGACTGTACTGGAGATGAGCATTGCATACCGGAAGCTGAAGGCACTTCTCGATGCGGACGGCATTGCGGTGCATGATGCAGATATCAACAGCTATTGTACCTGTCAGGAGATGGGAGGGTTCTCCATCTCACTTTTGAAGCTTGATGACACGCTCAGGGAACTGTATGATATGCCGTGTTATTGTCCGTACTATGCTAAGAAAGGAAAGTAAACGTCATGGAAAGAATAAATGCACAACAGGCGAAAGAGATGCTTCTTTATGTGGCAGATTGTATCATAGAGGCAAAACCGATGCTCACGGAAGTGGACAGCGCTATCGGGGACGGTGACCACGGGATCGGTATGGCCGGCGGACTTAAGAAAGCAAAGGATAAGCTGCTGAAGATGGAAGAGCCGGCCGATGTGTACGCGGTCTTTACGGCGGCAGGCAAGGCCATGCTCATGAGCATGGGCGGCGCCTCAGGCGTCATATTCGGAAGTATGTTTATGGGCGGTGCAAAAGGCATGGAGCCCGCCGGACAGATCAGTGCAGGTGAATTTGCAGACATGATGAAGAACAGCCTGGCAGTCATAAAAGAGCGGGGTAAGGCAGAGGTGGGCGATAAGACGATGGTAGACGCATTTTCACCTGCTGTTGACGCTATGCTCGCGCATGCGGAGGAAGGATTTGTGGCCATGCTTGAGAAAGCGCAGGAGTCAGCGCTTAAAGGAGTGGAGAGCACGAAAAACTTCGAGGCAAAGTTCGGAAGGGCAAAGACACAGGGGACGACGATCGGCTTTCAGGATGCCGGCGCCACAAGTGTCTGGATCATTATGAAAGCCATGTATGAATATGTGTCACAGGAAAGATAAAAAAGAAACTGCAGAATGTCTGTACATAAGACATTCTGCAGCATATGGATCAGTCAACTTCGATCTTGTCAGATTCCTGGTACGGAGCAAGTGTTGAGATCATCTTTACCGTGCCGGAGGAGTTGTTGACAACATAGTGTACCTCTTCCGGTTCAATATGTATCAAATCCCCGGCTTTTAAAGTATGGGTAGTGCCGTCGACGATAATGTCGACTTCGCCTTCAAGGATGAAGAAGTTCTCCTCCATAATATTGTGGTAATGAGCCTTGAAATCCTGCCCTGCATTAAACTGTACAACGGCAAAATTACTCCGCGGCCCTTTCATAAGATATTTCGGGCCGCTGTCACCGAAGCGGTATTCCTTTTCGTTTTCATTGATGATAAACATGATATGTATCTCCTTTCTTTATTAAAATATTATAAACCTGGCGCTATCCACATGTTTTTGGTAAGCTTTCTGTCGGCCAGCTCAAGCTGGGCACGGTATACTTCTTTCCAGGTTTTATACAGTTTGTCATATGTATCATGGTTGGAGTTGTCCGGATAATAAGTGCTCTCTATATGACAGAGTTCCTCTGCAGTCCGGCGTATATCTTTGTAGATACCTGCGCCTGTGCCTGCCAGTATGGCTGCGCCGAGCGCGGTGGCCTCGCGTACTTTCGGTACGTGTACCGGTATACCAAGCACGTCGGACAAAATCTGGCACCAGAGAGGACTTTTGGAAGCCCCGGATGCAAATATGATTTCTTCCGGCAGTTCACCGGTCACGGAAGCGACGAGCTCCATGTTGCCCCGTGTGACCATAGCTGAATTCTCCATAATGGCCCGGTAGAAGGTGTAACGGTTGAATTTTTCGGCATCGAGAGCAAAGTTGGTAAAGGTAGGGGCCGCGTGTTTCCAGTTGATGTAATTCATAATATCGGAAAAAGCACAGAGCATTCCATTGCTTCCGGCCGGTACCTTTTCAGCCTCGATATTCATATAATAGTACGGGTCTTTGCCGGTTTCCTCCGCCTTTTGCTTTTCGAGCTGACAGAAGGCATCCCGGTACCAGCGCATCACAAGACCGGGATAGAAGGCAAGCGCTTCATACTGCCAGATGCCCGGGACGGCATGACAGTTCACCCTCACACGGCAGTCCGGATCGGTCTTTACCGTATCTGTGTTGTATTCAAACTGCCAGAAGCTTCCGCCGAATACGGCTGCCTGCTTCGGGGCGACGACACCTACGCCGATGCAGCCAAGCTGGGCATCCCCGCCTCCGGCGACGACAACGGAACATTCAGACAGCCCGGTCTGTGACGCGGCGCCGGGTGATACATGCCCGACGACTGTACCGCTTTCCTGTACCGGCGGATAGATATCATCCCGGATGCGGCATTTTCTGGCGATATCGGTATCCCATGTTCTTGTGGCAAGATTAAATATGCCGGTGGTACATCCATTGCTTGGCTCGCATGCCAGTATACCGGTCAGCTTGTAAATGAGCCAGTCGTTGAACATGCTCACATAAGCCGTTTTTTCATACAGTTCCGGCATTTTATTTTTCACCCAGAGTATACGCGGTACAGCGTCCAGTGCAAATGTCTGGCCGGATACAGAATAAATTTCTTTTTCCAGCGTATCAGACTGTGAGAGCAGTTCAGACACTTCGTCGTTGGAACGTGCGTCCACATTGGCGCATGCCCATATTTCACGGAAGCCGGAATCATAGAGGACGATGCCCTCCCGCATGCATGTCGTAGATATGGCCGCGATATCCGAAGGGGATATGTGCGTATCACGAATCACATTTTTGATACATTGTACGGTTAACGCCCAGTTGTTGTTCCAGTCGAAATCCATAGAGCCGGGATAACGCGGATCCTCGAGATGTTCCCATTCATGCTGGGACACACCGATCTGATTGCCGGCCGTATCAAATAGGACAGCGCGGACGCTTCCGGTGCCGGCATCAAGTGCCATTAAGTAACTTGCCATAGTAAAGACCTCCTTAAAATATTAATAATTGTTTAACAGTTGCTTTGCCGTAATATCATCGGTAATGAGGATATCCAGGTAGCTGCCTGTTAAGGCCGCGGCGATAGCAGGCAGTTTTTCAACGCCGGTGGCGGCGCCTATAACATTATTGAGCGACTTCAACTTTTCCAGAGGAGTGCTGATGATACGCGCATCAAAATCTGAGTTGACGAGCCGGCCCTGGGCATCGATAAAATGAGTGATGAGATCTCCCACAGCGCCCTGCATCTTCAGAAGAAGATAATCGTTGTTGGTAAGCCGTGAAGACTTTAAGATCGTCGCATCCGTATTCATGCCTCCGATGCCTATGAGGGTGAGATTGGCAAGCTCGGTCATCTTGGATATCTCGGTAAGAGAAGCTTCCTCCATCATAGAGGCGGCAAGCTCCTTTGAGGACATGATGAGCGGAGAGGGGTACAGGTAAAGCTTGGCCCCGTAGATCCTGGAATGAGCGTCGGGCAGGTAGTTGGTGATCCCTCCGGTCAGTGAGACGAGGGAGATCGTGGCTGAGACGCAGCGCGACAGATGACTGAGCGTACGCATCACCGTCTCGCCGTAACCGAAGTTGATATAGCAGTTGTCGGTAATGTGATTCTGAATATACATTGCCGCGGCCTTGGCCACCGTCTCGGTCTGGTTGTCTTTGCCGGAGCCTGCGGGAACAATATAGCAGTCTTTCAGATGATACTTGTGGATCAGTTCCTGCTCCATAGAGAGAAATTCATCTGTGTCGGGCTTGATATGGATCTGTACGATCCCTTCCTGACGCGCCCGGTCCAAAAGACGCAGCACCTTGATGCGGGAAATATTGAGCTTTTCGGCGATGGCCTGCTGGGTAAGACCTTCCATATAATAGTACCAGGAAGCTTTATAAAGTAAATTTTTTTCAAATTGTGTATTGTTATCGGAACTGGTATCAGACATAGTATCCTCCTTTTGTAATTTACTGTGTACAAAAGTAAATTTATGATGCAAATGTTTTATGAGTAAATTATAACAGCATCCAGGGATACTGTCAATTTAATTCGTGAACAGAATTTATCTTTTTTGTAAAATGTTAAGGCAAAATGCATAAAAAAACGTATAAAATTATAACTATAATGTATAAAACAGCAAATATGGACAACAAACATGTTGACAAATTGTGAACGGAAATGTATTATGAAACTAAATCAGAACATCGGTATACCGGTGTGGCAACACAGAGATGAAAGTTAACAATTGTTTAATATAAGAACAAAAGTTAAACTTCGCAACTAACTGGAATGGAGGTGCAGACATGCAGGGTGTTAAAAATAGATCCGGCGGCGAGGCATTGCTCAAGGTGAAAGATATACGTAAGTCCTTTGGCTCCAACGAGGTGCTCAAGGGGATTAACATGGAACTGCGTGAAGGGGAAGTGATAGCCCTGATCGGAGGCAATGGTGCGGGAAAGAGTACTCTTATGAAGATCATAATGGGTATTTACCAGCAGGACGAAGGCGAGATCTATATCAACGGAGAGAAGGTGGATATCTCAAAATCTTCGACGGCGCTTGCCAATGGTATATATCTTGTGCCTCAGGAGCCGATGCTCTTCCCGAATATGACAGTGGAAGAGAACGTCGCAATGGGGTTTGACGAAAAGAAAAGTGAGATACATAAGCGGATGGTGGAGATGATCGAACATCTCGGATGGGATCTGAAGCTGGAAAGAAAGGCCAATACGCTGTCGATCGCGGAGCAGCAGCTCGTAGAGATCCTGAAAGGACTGCTCAGAAATGCGAGAATTCTTATTCTGGATGAGCCGACGTCGTCGCTCAGCTTCAATGAGGCGGAATCCTTATTTAAACTGGTGGAAGAACTGAAACAGAAAAATATCGGTATCTTCTACATCACCCACAGACTGACGGAAGTATTCCAGATCGCAACACACGTATCGATCATGAGAGACGGCGTCGTGAGTCTGAGCGGCGAGGTGAGTGAGTTTGAAAAGAGCCACCTTGTCAAGGCGCTGCTGCCTCCGGATTCGGAACTTAAAACTGCCGGTGAAAGAGTAGAGATAGACTATACGTCGGCAGAACCGGTGCTGGAACTTAAGGACTTCAGCGGGTACGGGTTCAGCGATTTGAATCTGGAAGTATACGCAGGAGAGATCCTCGGGGTGGCCGGAGTCGTCGGCGCGGGCAGGACAGAGTTTGCAACAACAATATTCGGCATGGACAAGGTGAAATCGGGAAAAGTGCTCCTTGACGGTGAAGATATCACAGGCCTGAGCACCCGGAGAGTGCTGGATAAAGGCGTGAATTATGTGCCGGAAGACAGATTCCTGAACGGAATCTTTAAGATAAGGGAAGTGGGATGGAATATCTCATCTGCCCAGATACGGAATATGAGCAGGCTCTTTCTCAACCGTAAGAAAGAGGAAGAACTGGCGGACCAGTACATCAGTGATTTCCGTATCAAGGTAACCGGACAGGACCAGATCATGGGCTCACTGTCGGGAGGCAATCAGCAGAAAGGCGTTATAGCCAGAGCGCTGTCGACGAATCCGAAGGTCATCATACTCGATGAGCCGACACGAGGTATAGACGCGGGAGCGCGCGGCGACGTGTACTCTATTATAGGAAAACTGAAAAAACAGGGAGTGGCGATTTTGCTCATATCCTCTGATCTGGAAGAAATCGTAGAGTTGAGTGACAGAGCGGTGTCTATGTACCAAGGACATATCAATCATACATTTACAAGAGAAAAGATTGACCTTGATAATCTGACAGCGGCGTCATTCGGAGTGTATGAGGAAGGAGAGTAATCATGGAGAAGATAAAAAAAGCGCTGAAGGCCAGAGAACTGTCCTCACTTCTCTGTCTCGTAGCTATGTTTCTGCTAGTGGGAGTGGTGAATCCAAGCTTTTTGAAGCCGCAGAATATACTGCTTTGCTTTAACGGTTCTATCGTATATGTACTTATCGCCATAGGAATGGCGTTTGTGATCCTGACAGGGGAGATCGACTGTTCCATCGGGGCGCAGCTCGGACTGGCCGCGGCTGTCTGTGCGACGTACCTGAGGGAAGGGGCATCCTGGGGAATGGCGATCGCCCTCTGTATCCTGGTAGGTCTCGTGTGCGGGACGATCAACGGGATCGGGGTTACGGTGCTGAAGATACCGTCCATCATCATGACGCTCGGCACGAACGGCATATACCGGGGACTTATATATCTGTACACAGGCGGCAAATGGGTGGAAAATCTTCCGTCCGGTTTCAAACAGCTGGCGCAGAAAAATGTGGCCGGTAACCTGAGCTGGTTTTTTGTGATGGACCTGGCGGTCATGGTGCTCATTTTCCTCTTCCTCGTAAAAACAAAAAGAGGAAAACGGTTTGCAGCCGTGGGAGACAACGAGGCCGGCGCGAACCTGATCGGTATACCTGTACTGGCTACAAAGATGAAAGCATTTATGACGTGCGGGCTGTTTGCGGCGTTCGGGGCGATCCTCTATGTAAGCCGTGTAGGTTTCGTGACTGCCATATCCGGAAACGGATATGAGATGAAGGCGATCGCGGCGTGTGTGATCGGCGGCATCAGCCTGACCGGAGGCGTTGGTACAGTAATAGGTGCGTCCATCGGCGGTATCATCATGGCGTCCATCAGCCGTCTGCTCGTATTTTTGAAGATTTCTTCTGATTATGACAATACGATCACCGGCATCCTTCTGATCGTGATCGTAGTAGTGGATGCGCTCGTACAGAGAAGGTCGGTGGAAAAGGCAAGAAGAGAACGGCTGTCGGCCAGAGTGACAGCAGCTGAGGGAGGTGCTATTAATGAATAAGATGAAGGGGTTAAAGAGCAAGGTCTTCAGCTGGGAAATGTTTTTGATCGTCATACTGCTTCTTGAGATCCTCGTATTCGGGCAGCTCAATCCAAGATTCCTGCGCCTGAATGTACTGATGGGAAGTATCAATGACTTTATCTCCATATGTATCATCTCTCTGTTTGTCACTTTCGTAATGGTGACGGGCGGAATTGACATACAGGCAGGCTCCATCGTAGGCCTGACATCCATTACGATAGGACTGCTCTGGCAGGACAAAGGCTTCAACGTGTGGGCGGCAGTGCTCGTCAGTATACTTGTAGGAACGCTGTGCGGTCTCCTGAGCGGATTTTTCGTGGCATATACGGGAGTTCAGCCGATGGTAGTCACACTGGGAGGTTCGTTCCTCTATTCGGGGCTTGCGCTTGCGGTCGTCAATATGTCGTCATCTGAAGCCTACGAAGGGATCAGCGGTTTTCCGGCCTCGTTCATGAAACTTTCGTCCGGAAATATAGGAGGCGTACCGAACCAGCTCATAATATTTATCATACTTGTGATTTTTGCATACATACTTCTGCACAAGACAAAGTACGGCCGTTATATATTCCTGTGCGGTGTAAATTCAAGTGCATGCCGGTATTCAGGTATCCGGGTAAGGCCGATCATCATGAGCACATACGGTCTGTCCGGTATGAGCGCGGCCCTGGCGGGCGTTGTGCTCACCAGTTATCTCGGGTCTGCCAAGTCCGACCTTGGAAGTTCACTGACACTGCCTATCATCACTGCGGTAGTTCTCGGCGGAACGTCAAACCTCGGGGGCAAGGGAGGCGTCATCGGGACGGCGCTGGCAGCATGCGTCATCGGCATATTGAAATTCGGACTTAACATGTCGGGCATGGCGTCACAGTATCTCGATATACCGGTCGGGATCCTGCTCATCATCGTTCTTGCGTTCCGCATGACGGGAAGCGGGAATAAAAAGCTGCTGGCAAAACTGAAAAAGAACAGAGGCAGATAAGCGGCTGCCGGTTTTAAAAAGGATTATTATAAATGATTATAATAATAAAAAATCAAAGGAGGACAAAAGAATGAAAAAGAAACTCATCAGCGCATTATTATGTGCAGCCATGATCGCTACTATGGTAGTTGGTTGTGGAAAATCCGGTTCTGATTCTGACAGTAAGGATTCAGGCGACACAAAGAAATCAGGGGACGATCTCCAGATCGTGTTTGTACCAAAGGTTACAGGAAACTCTTTCTTTGAGTCAGCAAACGACGGAGCGCAGGAATTTGCGAAAAAGGTCGGCGGATTTGAGATCAAGTATGACGGCAGTGCGACGGCTGCGGTCGCAGATCAGGTAACTATCATCAACAATGCGATCAACCAGGGCGCTGACGGTATCGCGGTATCATCTGTGGATGCCACCGGACTCGATGAAGTTATGAAGAAAGCCATGGACGCCGGGCTGGCTGTAGTAACATGGGATTCTGACGTTTCTGCGGATGCAAGACAGATCATGGTATCTCAGGGCTCACCGGAAATCCTCGGGGAATTCCTGCTTCAGCTTTCTGAGAACGCACTGAAGGCATCAGGCCTTGATCCTGCAAAGGACGCGGTCAAATACTGCTGGCATTATTCACAGGCAACTGTAACAGACCAGAACTCTTGGCATGATGCAGCTGAAAAGATGATCTCCGAGAAGTATCCTAACTGGGAAAATGTAGCTCCGGATAATTACTACAGTGAGCAGGATGCTGAAAAGGCTATCTCTGTAGGCGAATCCGTACTGACGGCACATGAGGATATCAACCTTGTTATCTGCTGTGATTCTACAGCACTTCCGGGACAGGCTCAGGCAGCCCAAAATCTTGGAAAGACAACAAAGGATGTTGCTATCACAGGCTTTGCCACACCGAACGCAATGAAAGACTTCTGTACGGCAGGCGTAGTGAACAACTGGGGACTGTGGGATACAGGCTTACAGGGTTCTATCGCCAACTACATGGCTTATTACCTTGCGTCAGGCAACAAAGTGACGATCGGCGACAAAGTTGACATTCCTGAAATTGGTGAGGTTGAGATCGTAAACAACAGCGAGATCACAGGGGATGACGCTGACAATGTAGACGGTTCAGGAGTCGTATTCCTTCCGGAACGCGCTGAGTTTAACGCAGACAACATGGATGATTATGATTTCTAAATAATCTGTTCAAAGCAGTGGCATTTCACATACATGCAAGTCCTTTTGCAGTGCGCAGGGGGGCTTGCGTGTATTACGTAGATTAAGGAGGAGACAAAAAAGATTATGGCAGATGTAGATGGATTAAAGGTGGCAAAAAATTATCATGTGAATGAACCGTTTGCGAAAAACGGAGGATTTCATGTAAAAGGAATGCAGGACGTTGACTGGGGGATGAAGAAGCGGCTGTCCAAGATCTTCCAGCCGGAGAGCGGACATACGGTAATGCTCGCGTTCGACCACGGATATTTTATGGGTTCTACGGCAGGGCTTGAGAGGCTCGACCTTGTGATCCCGCCGCTCATGCCTTACGTGGACGTGCTGATGGGGACGAGAGGCGCCATGCGCACATGTATCCCGGCAGAGAACAACAAGGGTATCGCGCTCAGAGTGAGCTGCGGCTCTTCCATAGTGGACGAGGATCTGAGCCATGAGGTGATCGGCGTGAGCATTGAGGATGCGGTCAGGATGGACGCAAGCTGTATGGCAGTGCAGACATTTATCGGCGCGGACGGAGAGAAGGACAGTCTTGAAAATCTGTGTAAAACAGTTGATGCGGGACTGAAATACAATATTCCGACGATGGGCGTTGTGGCAGTGGGAAAACAGATGGAGCGCACGAGCAGATTCTTCAAGCTGGCTACGCGGATCCTGCCGGAGCTTGGAGCCCATATTGTCAAGACATATTATTGCGAAGACTTTGAGGAGATCGTATCCGCGTGTCCGGTACCGATCGTCGTTGCAGGAGGCAAGAAGCTGCCGGAAAATGAGGCGCTCACACTCTGTTACAAAGCAATATCGGAAGGCGCATCGGGCATGGACATGGGAAGAAATATTTTCCAGAGCACCCATCCGGAAGTGATGGCCCAGGCTGTTAACATGATCGTACACAAAGGGGCTACGGATAAAGAGGCGTATGAATTCTACCTCGACGTGAGCAGCCAGAGTAAGTAGAGGGAGTATTGTATGGTGAAGTTTGATCATTTTAACTTTAATGTGCTGGATCTGGAAAAAAGCCTTGCTTTCTATAAAGAGGCGCTGGATCTCGTCCCTGTAAAAGAAAAGAGGGATCCGGACGGCGCGTTTGTACTCATCTACCTTGGAGACGGAAGCAGCGGTTTTACACTGGAACTTACGTGGCTGAATGACAGGAAGGAACCGTACAACCTGGGTGAGGGAGAATTCCATCTGGCATTTACAGTGGATGATTTCGGTAAAATGTACGAAAAACATAAAGCGATGGGAGTCATCTGCTTTGAGAATAAGGAGATGGGAGTCTACTTTATCGCTGACCCGGACGGATACTGGATAGAAATTGTCCCGGAAGAAGAGAGGCAGAACATATGTTAAAAGGAATTCCAAAAATAATATCCCCTGAACTGCTGAAGGTTTTAAGTGAGATGGGGCATGGAGACAGGATCGTGATCGCGGACGGGAATTTCCCTGCAGAGTCTGTTGGGAAGAACGGCATCGTGATCCGGTGTGACGGTCATACGGTGCCTGAGATCCTGGATGCCGTACTTAAGCTGTTTCCTCTGGACGCCTCGTCAGACAAGCCGGTCAGCCTCATGAAGGTCCCGGAAGGAGAAGATGTGAAGACGCCGATCTGGGATATCTATAAAGTCATCATCGGAAAGCATGAGGAACGGGGCGATTCAGTCGTGGAAAATATAGAGAAACAGGAATTTATGAAAATGGCGGGAGAAGCATACGCCGTCATCGCCACAGGAGAGGGCGCCCTGTATGCCAATGTCATGCTTAAGAAAGGCGTCGTACAGGGGTAAGATCTTATGGAACTGCAGTCTGCGGCGGCCTGTATTTTATGGCCGGCGGGCAGCAGGAAAAAGCGGAAAGGACGCAGATGACAGAGATACCGGAGTAGCCGGAATCTGTGTTATCTGCGTCCTTTTTAACGCCGACACGTCTGCTAGTAGGAGACTTCCTGGAGATACAGTCCTTTTGCGTCGCAAGGGGAGCTGGGGGTTTTCGTGCCCGCAAAGATCTCCTCGATATCTTCTTTTTTTCTCGTCCCGAACCCGATTTCCAGGAGCGTGCCCACGACGAGCCGGGCCATATTGTGAAGAAAATCGTCCGCGTGTATGAGGATCTGCATTTCTTCCGTATCCCCGTATACTTCGATCTCGAAGATCTCCTTTACGGTAGTTTTATTTTTTTTCACTGTGGAAAAGTTTTTAAAATCATGCTTGCCGATGAACAGCAGAGACGCCTGCTGCATAAGCTTCTTGTCAGGAATCTTAAAACAGTGGTACGTATACTTGCGGTCAAATACGCTCGGCACATCGTCGATGGTCATCCGGTATACATATGTTTTTGACGTGGCATTCAACTGTGCATGAAAACGGTCCGGTACGTCTTCTACGTTTGTGATGGCGATATCCATCGGCAGGTATCGGTTCAGGTAGTGCTTGATCTCCAGAATATCCATATCGGAGTCTGTCTTAAAATTGGCCACCTGGGCATAGGCGTGCACGCCCACTTCAGTCCGGCATCCGCAGTTCAGCTCGATGATATATTCGCCGGTCATCTTGCGCAGCACCTCAATGATCTTATTGGATACCGTGTTGTTGGATTCCTCCTTGCCGAGACGGCACCATCCTTGATAACGGCTTCCGTCATATTCTATTGTCAATCGAATATTCCTCATATGTTTTACGCTCCTTATCTGCTATATGTATATATGTTCGTGCAAAACTGTGTTCCTTCCCACCGTGTGTTGTACAGAATCCAGTACATGTAAAATTAGTTTAAGTATACCAAATCTTATGATATAATAAAAGGGCTTGGCAAGAAAATGTGAAAGTTGCAGAAGAAAGGGGAATGCACATGGTACGTTCCATGTCAAAAGAGGAATTCATGCACCTTTACTGTCTCTGTGCTGAAACGGTGAAAGAGGCGTTTGAAAAGTATGAGGCTGCAATAATACGCGCGGACGGAAAAGAGAAAATGAGCGCGTTTTTTGAACGGGTGCTGTCGGAAAATAAGGACGCCGCCTACGCTGACTTTTATTATCCGGTTCTTCCGGAGGAACAGAAACAGATATTCTGCTTTGGTCTTGACAGCCGGCAGCTGGCTGTTCTTGGGAAGATGGAAACTGACAAAGGGCACATTTATTACCGTCTGGACGGGGAGATCATGAAATTTCTATTGGAGGTCACGGTCAGAGAATGGCTGTTTTCCACTTTTTATTTTGCTCATAAAAAAGTGACGATCTGGGGAAATTATAAGATGGAATTTCCGATATTCTGCGAGGATAAAGCAATACTTGATCACTATACGGAACTTGCCAAAGAATGTGGATTGGAGTGTCATAAATGAAAGCTGAGAGCAGAAGAGTATCAGAATCAGTGGTCGAGACCGTCCATATGGTCAGACCAAACCACTTAAACGCAGCGGGACGTCTGTTCGGGGGGATGCTGATGCAGTGGATAGATGAAGTGGCGGGGCTTGTCGGAAAGCGTCACACGAGAATGAATGTTATTACCGCATCTGTCGATAATCTCCGGTTTCTGCGCGGTGCATACCAGAGAGATGTTATAATAATCATCGGAAAGGTGACATATGTGGGAAAGACTTCGATGGAAGTAAAGGTTGACAGCTATGTGGAATCACTGGACGGAGAACGCACGCCTATCAATCATGCGTTTTTTACCATGGTGGCGCTGGACGGAGAGGATCATCCGACACCGGTGCCAAGGCTTATCCTGGAAAATGATGAAGAGAGAGAAGAATGGGAGCGGGCCAAGAAAAGAAGAGAGATCAGGATGATGAGAAAAGAAGAAGGGTTTTAAAAATGTGCAGGGAAAGGAAGAGATCCGTTCCCTGCACTGTTTTTTATTTTTTAATGTATCCCATTACCATTTTAAGCATCTGGTCGATCTGGTCTTTTTCCTGTTTGGATTTTCCTTCTTTGAGCATTTCCAGTATAAGCGTGATCTCGTCCGGTGAGAACTGGATTCCCTTTTTGTTCGCGTTTGTGATGAGGGCCATGAGCACGGGGGCCAGACTCTTTCCGGTCTTTCCTTCGGTCTGCCTGGCTGCCGTCTTGATCAGCTCCAGTTTCAGCGGGTCAAGATTCTTCATGGCCGGATTGTTCATCCATTCGTTCATAAGCTTTCTTCTCCTTCTTTTTTGGGTTTTTCGTTACTGTTATTATATGCCTGTGCCATGTCCGATTCGAACATATTGCTGTAAGTCTGGAACATTTCCTGCTGCTCAGGATCCATCATTCCCATCATCATATCCATGGGATCAAAGCCGCCTGCGCCGTTGCCGCCGCCTTCCGCTGCCTGAGTGCTCTGGACCATTTCCATCATATTCATCATCATTTCCATCTGATCCATCATTTCCTTTTCTTCCGGAGCCATGTATGGTTTCAGGTCCTCAAACATGCCCATAGGCGCAAAGCCGTGCCGGGAGTCTTTTGAAGAACTTCTGGCCGGGAAGCCGTGAAAATGATCCATCGTATAACGGAATTCCAGAAATTTGATGTATATGGCGAGAAACCTCTGGTTAGAAGAAGGAGTGTATGGAAGCATCAGCTTTAGTGTATACAGATAAGGAGGAGTCACCATAGTGTCAAGTGGAGTCATGGGTCTTGGAGGTTTATGTTCCATAAGCACTCCTTTTTATAACGTTGTAAATATATATGTGGCGAAGAGTAAAAATATGAAAACCGGGAAAACTAATCTCAACATTTTCCATATAATAACAATGAGTAATCGAACAGGAGGGATATGGCACATGAACCGGAAATTGATCATTGACGGGAATGCAATCTATGAGATAGACGAGGACTGCATGTTGAAAAACAGAGTGGACGGCAAAGAAGACGAAAAAGAAGAGGGGACCGGAAAGAAAAAGGACAAAGACGGTAACGGAAAGTAATAGACAGAGTGGAATTGCGCTGTCCGGTGATACATGTTATATTTTAAAATATAACATGTATCAAAAAAAGAGACCGGGAGAAGCAAAATGACACTTACACAACTGAAATATGTGATCACTGCAGCAAATGCCAGTTCTATGAATGAAGCGGCGAAGCAGCTGTTTATATCACAGCCGAGTCTTTCCACGGCTGTCAGAGAACTGGAAGATGAGATCGGGATAGATATTTTCCGCAGGACGAACAGGGGAGTGTCTGTCACGCCGGAAGGGGAAGAATTCATAGGCTATGCGAGACAGGTCGTGGAACAGTATGAACTTGTAGAAGCCAAATACATAGCAAAAGAAAAAACAAAAAAGAAATTCAGCGTCTCCATGCAGCATTACACATTTGCCGTTCACGCGTTTGTGGAGATGGTAAAGCAGTTCGGGATGGACGAGTATGAGTTTGCCGTTCACGAGACAAAGACATATGAAGTCATAGAAGATGTAAAGAATTTCCGGAGTGAGATAGGTGTGCTTTATGTGAATGACTTTAACCGCAAAGTGCTCACAAAGCTGTTCCATGAATTTAACCTGGAATTTCATGAGATACTGAAGTGCAGTATCTATGTATTTATGTGGAAGGGACACCCGCTGGCGGGCAGAACGGAGATCGCGCTGGAAGAGCTTGAAGAATATCCGTGCCTGTCGTTTGAACAGGGGAATTATAATTCCTTTTACTTCGCGGAAGAGGTGCTGAGCTCGTATGAGTATAAGCGGATCATCAAGGTAAATGACAGAGCTACGATATTGAATATGATGGTCGGACTGAACGGATACACACTCTGCTCGGGCATCATATGTGAAGAGTTGTACGGTTCCGACTACTGTACGGTAAAGCTTTCATCAAACGAGAAGATGTCCATCGGATATCTTGTCAGAAAAGGCGTGAATATCAGTCCTCTCGGAAAGAAATATCTGGAGGAGATCGCAAAATTCCAGGATAAAGCGCTTGGTTAACGATAGGGTTAAACTTATAAATGCAGTTGGATATAGCTTTATGCTATAGCCAGCTGTATTTTTTATGAATTAACACTTTTCCCGGCAGAGTGATATAGTATCAATATCAACAAAATCAGCAGTGCAGAGGGTGATGAGATGTCAGAGATAATAATAGAAAATCTGTGCAAAACATACCGCTCGAAAGACGGGACGGTGGAAGCGCTTAAACATGTAAATCTGAATGTCGGAGACGGGGATATATACGGTATCATCGGTATGTCCGGCGCGGGGAAAAGCACGCTTGTGAGGTGCATGAACTTCCTTGAGCGTCCGACAGAGGGGAGGGTGCTCATAAAAGGACAGTCTCTTGGCAGTCTGCCGGAAAAGGAACTGCGCAGACAGAGAGAGAGCATCGGGATGATATTCCAGCATTTCAACCTGCTTATGCAGAAAAATGTTCTGGATAATGTATGTTTCCCGCTGTACATACAGGGCAGGAAAAAGAAAGAGGCGAGACAGAGGGCGGCTGAACTGTTGGAACTGGTCGGTCTCGGAGACAGACAGAAGGCATATCCGTCCCAATTATCGGGAGGACAGAAGCAGAGAGTTGCCATTGCAAGGGCGCTCGCCTCGGATCCCGAGATCCTGCTCTGCGACGAGGCGACAAGCGCGCTGGATCCGCAGACGACGTCATCCATACTTGAACTTCTAAGGGACATTAATGTCCGGTTCGGGATCACCATTGTAGTGATCACCCACCAGATGGCGGTCGTGAGAGAAATATGCACTCACGTAGCAGTTATGAAAGAGGGGCAGGTGGAGGAACAGGGAAGGGTGGGAGATATCTTTGCCCATCCCGGATCAGCGGCCGCGAGAGAACTTATCCTCAGCGACAGAGGGGAGGATACACAGAGAAGAAGCAGAATGCTGAACGAAAAGATCCGCAGCGGCAGACAGATAAGAGTTGTCTTTTCTGAAAATTCCGCCTTTGAGCCGGTCATAGCCAATATGATCCTGAAGTTCCGGGAACCGGTCAATATACTGCGGGCGGACACGAAGAATATAGGCGGAGTGGCGAAAGGAGAGATGATACTGGAATTTGTTCCGGGCAGCATTAATATAGAAGGAATGAAAACGTATATGTCAGAGCGGGGACTGGAGACGGAGGAGGTGACGGAAGATGTGGGACAGTGAAATTATTCTTATGATACTAAAAGGATTGATGGAAACCCTTTATATGACGCTTTTGTCCGCCGGCGCCGGCTATCTGTTCGGACTGCCGGCGGGAGTGCTCATGGCGGTGAGCCGAAAAGAAGGGATAAAGCCGAACAGGATATTGTACAAGATACTCGATGTGACAGCCAACATCGTCAGAAGCATCCCGTTTCTCATCCTTCTCATCCTGCTCATTCCGCTCACCCGCGTGGTCGCAGGACAGAGCTACGGCTCATCTGCAACGGTCGTGCCGCTTGTGGTTGCGGCGGTTCCGTTTATTGCCAGGATGGTGGAATCTTCCATAACGGAAGTGGACGAGGGAGTGATCGAGGCTGCAAGAGCCATGGGCGCCGGGAACATGAGGATCGTCACAAAGGTGCTTCTCGTAGAGTCAAGAACATCGCTCATCACAGGAGCTACCATTGCCATTGGGACCATACTCGGATACTCGGCCATGGCCGGAACGATCGGAGGGGGCGGACTCGGAGATATAGCCATAAGATACGGGTACTACCGTTACCAGACGGATATCATGTTTGCCACCGTAGTCCTGCTCGTTATATTAGTACAGTTGTTCCAGACGGCAGGCATGTCAATTGCCTCCCGTTTAGATAAAAGAAAATAAAAATGGAGGAAATGAAGATGAAGGGAATTAAGACAAAAAAGATAGTATCAGTTGTGCTGGCAGGCGTCCTTACAGCAGGCGTGCTGTCCGGCTGCGGAAAATCCGGCGGGAGCAAAGCAGAGGCGAAGGATACGGAGGATAAGGTGATCAAGGTTGCCGCCTCCGCAACGCCCCACGCTGAGATCCTTAAAGAAGCTGAAGGGCTGCTTAAGGACAAAGGGTATGACCTTGAAGTGACGGTGTTTGACGACTATGTACAGCCGAACGAGGTAGTAGAGAGCGGTGAGTTTGACGCGAATTATTTCCAGCATGCGCCGTATCTTGAGAGCTTTAATGAAGAAAAAGGAACACATCTTGCCGGAGCAGGCGAGATACATTATGAACCGTTCGGCATCTATCCGGGCACAAAGAAGAACCTTAAGGATATCAAAGACGGGGACAGCATAGCTGTGCCGAATGATACGACGAATGAGGCAAGAGCGCTGCTGCTCCTGCAGGATAACGGCATCATCACCTTAAAAGAGGGGGCGGGACTCAATGCAACGGTGAACGACATCACCGAGAATCCTTACGATGTGAAGATCGTGGAACTTGAGGCGGCACAGATCGCCAGAGTCGTGGATGAGACTGCCTACGTGGTGTTAAACGGCAACTATGCGCTGGAAGCCGGATACTCGGTGGCAAAAGACGCGCTGGCATACGAGACATCTGATTCAGAAGCCGCCAGAACATATGTTAATATCATTGCAGTGAAAGAGGGCAGTGAAGACAAAGCGGGCATCAAAGCGCTGGTGGATGTGCTCAAATCTGATGATATAAAGAAATATATAGAAGAAAAGTATGACGGAGCTGTTATCCCGTACGAATAAAAAGAAGGCTGCCACGCTATGTGACAGCCTTTTCCATATTCAATTATAATGTCAGATTAGCATCCGCATCCGCAGTCGTTGCCGCAGCCACATCCGCCGCCGTTGCCGCCGAAGCCGCCGCAGCAGCACAGTAACAGGATGATCCAGATACAGCTGTCATTGCCGCATCCGCCGCCACAACCATTGTTGTTGCCGCCGAAGCCGCCGCAGCAGCACAGTAACAGGATGATCCAGATACAGCTGTTGCCGCCAAAACCGCAGCCACAGTCTCCACCACATCTTGATTCACAACCACATCCGCAGTTTGTTGCACTTAAATCGCTCATAATTGAAAGCCTCCATATATGTTATTTACACTACATAATATGCGGGGGGTGCTGATGTGTGAAACAATTGGATTTTAAAATTTTATGAGCCTTTTTACCGAGTGCTGAAACCGATGGGATCTACCCTGCAATTTCAGTTTTTCCACGGGAGAGGCACTCTTTTTTACATATTCGTCATACATGGTGAGCAGATAGGCGACCGTCATGTTTCTGTTTTTATACCATGTAAACAGCAGCCAGTTCATAATGTCGGGATGCCAGTATTTCTCCGGTATGGAGGCGTCTTTCAGGATAAGGATATGTTTCAGCGCCTGCATGGAAAGCTGGGCCAGTCTGCTTGTCTCTTCCTTCTGGCGGAACAGTTCATTGCTTTCCATGATTATCTCGTACAGGGCGCCGGCAGCCTTCCAATATGTAACAAAAGTCTCTTCTTCTGACTGTTCCTGGCCGTAAGCACCGGATTTCAGGTCAAAGGTCTGCATATCCTGTCTGCGCCCGCTGATCTCCCTGTCATATTCCGCACGCTTTACAGTATCAGACAATATATTGTACGCTTCCAGTATTTCCTGCATTTTGTCCGTTGTGTCAATTCCGTTTTTTATGTTTGCATCCGGATGGTATTGTTTGGCCAGTGCATTTTTGGCGGCGGTGATCTCATCCGGCGCCGCTTTTGTTGAAACCCCTAATATATCATAATAATTCCGGTTTTCCATAATATCCTCCCCTTAAGTTATATATGGATATAGAATCTATTATATCTTACGACAAAATATGGAAGAAATCAATTTCAGATTCTGAATATCTTAATAGAAAAAGGGTAAAAGAATCATGAAACATGTAAAAGATGTGATAGATTACAGGTGTGAAGACACTGTTTCAGGTAAATATACAGGAAAGCATGTTGGGATAGCGGTACTTGATACCGGCATTGTCCCGCATCCGGACCTCAGAGACAGGATCCGGGGATTTAAAGACTGTGTGGGCGGCCGCGGCCGAATGTATGACGATAACGGCCACGGGACACATGTGACGGGGATACTCGGCGGAAACGGGAGAATGTCCCGCGGTCTCCACGCAGGTATGGCGCCGGAGGCGGACCTTGTCAGCGTCAAGGTGCTGGATGCAAGAGGGGAAGGGACGGTCGACGGTATTCTGAGAGGGATACAGTGGCTTCTGGAAAACTGGAGGGCATATGACATCCGGGTCGTAAATATGTCCGTGGGAGCGAACCTGGGTCTTGAAGATGAGAAGGGGAAGGAGCTGGAGCAGGCGGCGGAGCAGCTGTGGGATGCCGGGCTTGTCGTGGTTGCCTCAGCAGGAAATTACGGGCCGGGGGAAGGGACGGTGTCGGTGCCGGGAACGAGTAAGAAGATAATAACCGTGGGCTCTTCGGATATCACAGTATCACACGGAGTAAAAAAGGTAAGCTACTATTCCGGCTGCGGACCGACGCATGAATGTGTGGTAAAGCCGGACGTGGTGGCGCCGGGAGATCAGATCATATCGTGCAACAGCCGGTTTGGCATAAAGAGACAGAAGCCTTACACGGTCAAAAGCGGAAGTTCCATGGCAACACCGGTCGTGTCGGGGGCAGCTGCGCTGCTCTTGTCCAAGTACAGCGACATGTCCAATGTTGAGGTGAAGCTGAGACTGCGTGAGAGCTGTAAGCGGATGGAAGAGTCGCAGGGATGGGGAAGGATCAGTATTCCGGAGTTTCTTGGAAGCAGAAGGCTGTCATAAAGAACAGCGGCCGCTGTCATACTGTTCACGAGGAGGAATCATATGTTATAATGAATAAAAAGGCGGTATACCCCGGGAAAGCTTGTGGTGAAATGTACGAATATATTGAGAAAAAGAGAGAAGAAAGGAAACCTCATATAAACAGTCATTACAGCGCTGTGATACAGTGGATGAAAATTGGCGGCGCTGAGTACAGGAGTGAAAACGTGCTTTTCGCAGCAGCGTCAAAATGGCTGAAATCTAAAGGTATGTCTAAGATAGACTCGCAGCTCAGGAAAATAGTTGCCGAGATCTTTAATGATGGAGAGGATTTGGAAAGTGAAACAGTATTCCATAATATAATTGCCCGGAGATTAAAAAGAGAAGACCTTGTGGAAGAAGAGGAGAAGGAATCTGCGCGGATGTCAGAAGATACAGAGGCCGCAGAGGAATCGGGCGTCCCAGAGGAAGCGGATAAGGAAGAGCCGCTCATGTGGGGGCGTTTACAGATTTGCGGAACCATATATCCTGCCAATATGGTGTTCAAAAGATATTCAGGTCCGGTGCTGACGTTATACCGTTCTATAAGCGCTGATGAATATGCCGGCCTGTGCAGGACAGTCGTCAGCAGGAGAAAACCTGTATTCACGTTTAAGCCCGGGAGAAAAGGAGGAGAAAAGTACTTTGCGCCTAATATAAGGTATCTCACGGAAGGCTCAGAACCGGGGCATAAAAGTATGCAGGAAAAGGGGGAAAGAGAGATTACCGTGAAGGTACTGCTGTTGCCGTCAGTTACAGGTGCACTGATATATAATCCGAAATACAGCGGTTTTGCACTGGATTCGGAAGAAAGATTTATGAGAGAGGCCGGCATGAGACCGGTAAGAAAAGGCAGCGGCCATCAGATCGTTATCAAACGGGAGTCACCTCCGGGAAGCAAAGCACGCTCCGCCAGTTCGCTGAATGTAGGATTTAAGACTGCGGGAGCATTGAGACTGCTGGCGGACTATATTGTAAGTATCCATGTCATAGAACCGGAGATGATAAAGCAGGGTGAGGTGGCGGCAGAGCTGCCGCTGAGTCCTGTTTTGGAAGAGGATGAAATGGCATATTGGGAAGAACTGCCCATGGCACAGGTAGAGGGAGATATTTTTGCGATGGAGGGAAGAAGTTATGATGTGGGGAGCAATCAGGTCGAAAATGGAGAATGCCTCTGGAGCCTGCTGCTCGAAGCGGGGATACCTGGATATATACTTGAGGCCGCCGCACAGGAGCAGAATATCCGGTTCATGGATTATGTGGATACCGTTAGACTTGCCCCACTCGTTGACGCAGTAAACAGGCGGCTGCCGGAAGCAGACAGAATCCGGATATTCCTGGATGCTTTTTACTACGATGGCCATTATGATACAAAGGAAAGCGGTTTATATGGCAGTGAAGGAACGATATTGTATATCGGCGGCATATTCGCGCCGGATGGTCTGGGCCATTATGTCATGAGAGAGAGATAAAAAGAAGGTGTCAAGAAAAAATACTTGACACCTTCTTCGTTTTGTTATATGATATCACAGGTGAACAACATGAATGAAATATTAGAACAGGCTTTGTTATATGATTTTTACGGTGAACTTCTGACAGAGCATCAAAAAGAAATATACGAACAGTTTGTGCTGGAAGATCTGTCGCTTGGAGAGATCGCGGTTGAGGCGGGCATCAGCAGACAGGGAGTGCACGACCTCGTAAAGAGATGCGGACGTACGCTGAAAGGTTATGAAGACAAGCTGCATCTTGTAGAGAAGTTCGTCAGTATCAAGGAAAAAGTAAAGCAGATCGATGAATTGCTGGACGGATATAAGGAGAGGGAGCCGCAGGAGCTTGTGGCCGATATCCGGAAGATATCTGATGAGATTATAGAGGAGCTGTAGCATGGCATTTGATAGTTTGACTGAAAAACTGCAGAATATATTTAAAAATTTAAGAAGCAAAGGGCGTCTGACAGAGGATGATGTAAAAGAAGCCCTCAAGGAGATAAAACGGGCACTGCTGGCGGCGGACGTCAACTTTAAGGTCGTAAAAGGCTTTATTAAGAATGTCCAGGAAAGAGCGGTCGGGCAGGATGTGATGAACGGCCTGAATCCAGGGCAGATGGTGATCAAGATCGTGAATGAAGAGCTTGTGAAGCTGATGGGCTCTGAGACGACAGAGATCAAGCTCCAGCCCGGGAGCGCTGTCACAGTGATCATGATGGCGGGTCTGCAGGGTGCCGGTAAGACGACGACCACCGCAAAGCTGGCAGGAAAGTATAAGCTGAAAGGAAAGAAGCCGCTGCTTGCGGCCTGTGACGTATACCGTCCCGCGGCGATCAAACAGCTGCAGGTAAACGGGGAGAAGCAGGGAGTGGACGTATTCTCCATGGGAGACAGCCACAAGCCGTCAGACATTGCCAAAGCCGCGCTTCTGCACGCGCAGAAAAACGGGAATAATATTGTGATCCTCGATACGGCCGGACGGCTTCATATTGACGAGGATATGATGGCGGAGCTTCAGGAGATCAAGGAGGCGGTGGACGTCCATCAGACAATACTCGTGATCGATGCCATGACCGGACAGGATGCTGTCAATGTAGCGTCTGATTTTAATGAGAAGATAGGAATCGACGGTGTGATCATCACAAAGCTTGACGGTGATACACGGGGCGGCGCCGCGCTGTCTGTAAAGGCAGTCACCGGCAAACCGATTTTATATGCAGGTATGGGGGAGAAGCTTTCTGATCTGGAACAGTTTTATCCGGACAGGATGGCATCCCGTATCCTCGGTATGGGAGATGTGCTGACCCTTATCGAGAAGGCTGAAGCCGAGATAGATGAAGCGAAAGCGATAGAGATGAGCAGGAAGCTCAAGAAAGCCCAGTTTGATTTTGAAGATTATCTGGAGAGTACAAAGCAGATGAAGAACATGGGCGGCCTGGGGAATATTATGAACATGATGCCGGGACTCGGCGGAATGGGCAAGATGAAAGGGCTCGATGATGAGCAGGCAGCCCAGGCGGAAAAGAATATGGCGCGCATGGAGGCAATGATATATTCCATGACATTGGAAGAGCGCCGCAATCCAGATCTTCTGAACCCTTCAAGAAAGCACAGGATCGCAAAAGGGGCCGGGGTGGACATCAGTGATGTGAACCGCATGGTCAAGCAGTTTGGCGAGATGAAGAAGATGATGAAGATGATGGGAAAAGGTGGGAAAAAAGGTAAGTTCAGGCTTCCTTTTTAACCTATAGATCAATTTAAAGAGATAAGTGGAGGTGAAACAGATGGCAGTAAAAATCAGATTAAAGAGAATGGGACAGAAGAAGGCTCCTTTCTATAGAATCGTTGTGGCAGATGCAAGGTCACCGAGAGATGGCAAGTTCATCGAGGAGATCGGCACATACGATCCGAACCAGGACCCAAGCGTATTCAAGGTTGATGAAGAAGCAGCCAAGAAGTGGTTAGGCACTGGCGCACAGCCGACAGAAGCTGTTAACAAGATCTTCAAAGCAGCCGGAATTGAAAAATAGGCTGAAGTCTGGAGGCGTATAGCATGAAAGAATTAGTGGAAGTAATTGCGAAGGCACTCGTCGACGATCCTGACAGCGTGGTAGTTACCGAGCGGGAAGATAAGAAGACAACTGTTCTGGAAGTACATGTAGCAGATTCCGACATGGGAAAAGTGATTGGAAAACAGGGCCGTATCGCCAAGGCAATCCGTTCTGTCGTGAAGGCAGCTGCGGCAAAAGAAGATAAAAAAGTAATCGTAGATATAATGGATTAATTTTGGGGGTCAGACCCCTGTTCACGCAAGGTTCTGGTCCTTTTTGCCGTTGTACGGAAAAAAGGGACAGCCCCCTGATAAGGAGAAGTCAGATGGAAAAGATGCTTAAAGTGGGAGTTATTACATCCACCCACGGTATCCGTGGAGAGGTGAAGGTATTTCCGACGACCGACGACCCGGGACGTTTCAAAGTGCTGAAGCAAGTGATATTGGACACAGGAAAAGACACACTGCAGCTTGAGATCGAGAATGTCAAATTCTTCAAACAGTTCGTCATTCTCAAGTTCAAGGGCATTGATAATATAAATGATGTAGAACGGTATAAAAGATGCGCGCTTCTTGTGGAACGGCAGGATGCCGTGCCGCTTGAGGACGGGGAATACTTTGTGGCAGACATGCTCGGCATGAAGGTTCAGACAGAGGACGGCGAACTGTTCGGCACGCTGGCGGATGTGATGGAGACAGGCGCCAACGACGTGTATGTCATCGCCAGCCCGGCTCACGGTGAAGTGCTCGTACCCGCGATCCGTGAATGTATTCAGAATATAGATATCGAACAGGGAATGATGACGATACACTTGATGGAGGGGCTTATATAATGCAGTTTTATATAATGACATTGTTTCCCGACATGGTGATGAACGGCCTCAGTACGAGCATTACCGGGCGGGCGATGGAAAAAGAACTGCTTCAGATAGAAGCGGTCAATATAAGAGACTATGCATTCAACAAACACAACAGTGTAGACGATTATCCGTACGGCGGGGGAGCAGGCATGCTCATGCAGGCGGAGCCGGTCTTCCAGGCATACAGCGCGATAAAGGAAAAGGCAGGCAGAACACCGAGGGTCGTATATATGTCGCCCCAGGGCAGGACCTTTGATCAGGAGATGGCGGAAGAATTCGCCAAGGAGGAAGAGTTGGTGCTGCTGTGCGGCCATTATGAAGGTATTGATGAACGGGTGCTGGAGGAGATCGTGACAGACTATGTATCCATCGGAGATTATGTGTTGACAGGGGGAGAACTCCCTGCGATGGTCGTTGTAGACACGGTTTCACGTCTCGTGCCGGGAGTTCTGCACAATGACGTGTCGGCAGAGTTTGACAGCTTTCAGGACAGCCTGCTTGAGTATCCGCAGTATTCGCGTCCGGAGATCTGGCATGGAAAACAGGTGCCGCCGGTGCTGCTGTCCGGCCATCATGCCAACGTAGAGAAGTGGAGACGGGAACAGTCCGTTATCCGCACGGCGAGAAACAGACCGGATCTGCTTGAAAAGGCAGAGCTTGACGAAAAAGAAAAAGAACTCGCCCGAGCCATTCTTGGATCAGAGTATAAAGACCACATACTATAAATTATATTAAGGAAAGGAGACAGAAAAAATGGGTATATTTGACGGAAAAACAGCTATAATAACGGGCGGAGGAAAGGCAAGATCGATCGGTTACGGTATTGCCGTAGCGTATGCCAAGGAGGGCGCGAATCTGGCGCTTACAGGAAGAAACGAACAGAAACTTCTGGATGCGAAAGAAGAACTGGAGCGTCTTTATGGGATCAAGGTACTGCCTCTGCAGGCAGATGTGACCCCGGATGAGAAATCGGAGGAAGTTGTGAAGGAGACCGTGCAGAAAGTAGTGGATACCTTCGGACGGATCGATGTGCTGATCAATAACGCTCAGGCGTCTGCTTCAGGGATCCCGTTGTCCATGCACATGAAGGATCACTTTGACCTTGGCATCTACTCAGGACTTTACGCGGTATTCTATTACATGAGGGCTTGTTATCCATATCTGAAGGAGACGCAGGGGTCTGTCATTAATTTTGCTTCCGGCGCGGGGCTGTTCGGAAATGCGGGACAGAGCTCTTACGCGGCGGCGAAAGAAGGCATCCGCGGAATTTCCCGGGTCGCGGCGACAGAGTGGGGAAAGGACAACATCAATGTCAATGTCGTGTGTCCTCTGGCAATGACGGCGCAGCTTGAGAACTTTAAGGAGGCTTATCCGGAAGCATATGAGAAAAATCTGAAAGCGGTTCCGATGGGACGGTTCGGGGATCCGGAAAAAGATATCGGCCGCGTATGCGTACATCTCGGTTCACCTGACTTAAAATATATGTCCGGTGAGACGCTGACGCTTGAAGGCGGCATGGGACAGCGCCCATAATATAAATAAATGCTTGCAAAACTTCACATAATATGATAAACTATAGCATGTTGTGAAGAAAAGAGATGGTCCTCTGATACAAATGTATTAAGAACGTCCAAGTAAACGAGGAGGTCACACATAATGAATGATATTATCAGAAATATTGAAGCTGGACAGCTGAAAGAAAACGCGCCTGTATTCAACGTAGGTGATACGGTTAAAGTCTACGGTAAGATCAAAGAGGGTAACCGAGAAAGAATCCAGGTATTTGAAGGAACTGTTCTTAAGAAACAGGGCGGCGGAGCAAGAGCTACGTTTACTGTAAGAAAGAATTCTAACGGGATCGGCGTAGAGAAGACATGGCCGCTGCATTCACCAAACGTTGAGCGGGTGGAAGTAGTAAGAAGAGGTAAAGTAAGAAGAGCAAAACTGAACTACCTGAGAGACCGCGTCGGCAAGAAAGCTAAAGTTAAAGAATTAGTAAAATAAGAACGTATACTTCTTGAACTTCTGATGTTCAAAAAGGTAAGAAGAGAGGACAAGTACATAATGTGTATTGTCCTCTTTCTGTTATTAGGGACAGGAGGTGTCTATAAGGCTTCGGCCTTTTGTACGGTATGAGAAGAAGAAGGAAAAGCCTTGGCTTTGCCAGGAAAAGAAGGAGGATCCACATCAACTGGGAGTATCTTCCTGTGATAGGCAAGTGGGTTTTTAAAATAGTGGTCGTCTGCCTTCTGGCCTTTGTCTACGTGTGGTATTTCGGACAGCGGGTCAGTACGATAGGAGATTCGATGAATCCGGTCCTCGAAAATGGGGACGTGGTGCTCGTAAACCGCATCGTCTACAACGCTACGAGCCCGAAGCGGGGAGATATCATAGCATTTAAGCCAAAGGGCAACGAAAACGCCCATTATTATATTAAGCGTATCGTGGGGCTGCCGGGTGAGACGGTGGAGATAATCGAGAACAGCGTTTATATAAACGGGAAAAAGATCGAGGAAGATTACAAAACGACGGACATCGACGACGTGGGAATTGCGTCAGAGAAGATCACGCTCGGCGGGGACGAATATTTTGTGCTCGGGGATAACCGGGAAAACAGTGAGGACAGCCGCAATGCGGACGTCGGTAATGTAAAGAGAAAATATATATACGGGGAAGTCTGGTTCACGATCTCCCCGCGAAAAAACATGGGATTTACGGGATAGGAGACAATATATGCATTTTCAATGGTATCCGGGTCATATGACAAAGGCAAAACGTATGATGCAGGAGAATATAAAACTGATAGATCTGGTGATCGAGCTTGTGGACGCACGGATCCCGCAAAGCAGCAGGAACCCGGATATAGACGAGCTTGGAAAGAACAAAGCGAGGCTTATACTTCTGAATAAGGCGGACCTGGCGGAAGAAAAGTGGAATGACGCCTGGGCTGAGTATTTCAGAAAAAAAGGATTTTCTGTCGTAAAAGTGAATTCAAAAAAAGGCGGCGGGATGAAATCCATTCACGGCGTGATCCAGGAAGCATGTAAGGAGAAGATAGAAAGAGACAGGAAGCGCGGCATACTGAACCGCCCTGTGCGCGCCATGGTGGTCGGCATTCCGAATGTCGGCAAATCTACATTCATCAATAGTCTGGCGGGGAAGTCCTGCACGAAAACGGGCAACAAACCGGGGGTTACGAAGGGAAAACAGTGGATACGCCTGAACAGGCAGGTGGAGCTTTTGGATACGCCGGGAATACTCTGGCCGAAGTTTGAGGACCAGCAGGTGGGGTTAAAACTCGCGTTTGTCGGCTCGATCAAAGATGAAGTCCTGCAGACAGAAGAGCTGGCGGCCGAGCTGATCCGTTTCATGCTGGATCATTATCCGGGCGTGCTCGGGAAAAAATATGCAGTCGAAGAAGATAACGATGTCTATGTCACTTTAAGCCGGATAGCGGAGAGCAGGCATTGTCTTGTGCGCGGAAATGAGCTGGACACAGAGAAGGCGGCGCTGCTTCTGACGGATGATTTCAGAAATGGAAAGCTGGGACGCCTGACACTGGAATATCCGCAGGAAGTATGATAAAATGCAGTGGTAAGCAATAAAAAGGGGGACATTATACATGTCAAGACGCAGAAAAAATGATGTGGGGGGAAGTGTATTGAGGGAGCTGGGCGGCTGGCTTCTTTACATACTTATTATCGTAGGTCTGACGTACCTGATCATTACCTTTGTGGGACAGCGCACGCGGGTCAGCGGCTATTCGATGGAACCGACTTTAAGTGACGGCGACAGTCTGATCGTAGATAAGATAAGCTATCGGTTCAGAGACCCGAAGAGATTCGATATCATCGTATTTCCTTATAAATATGAAAAGAACACTTACTATATCAAAAGGATCATCGGTCTGCCGGGTGAGACCGTGCAGGTGACCGACGGATATGTGTATATCAACGGACAGAAGCTGGAAAGCGACACGTACGGCGCGGAGCTGATGCAGGCGGAGGCAAGCCCGGTGACGCTCAGTGAAGATGAATATTTTGTGATGGGCGACAACAGAAACCACAGTTCAGACAGCAGAGACCCGAGCGTAGGAGTTATCAAGCGGAAGGATCTGATGGGAAGAGCCTTCCTGCGCGTATATCCGTTTGACAAGATAGGAGTGATCAAACATGAATAAGCGGGAAGAGGAGAAGCTCCGCAGGCAGGAGGAGAAGCTGCGAAAAGAAATAGAACGCACCGAACGCCTGAGCGTGTACGAGAAAGAATATGGTATGTACCGTTACATATGCGGTATAGATGAAGTGGGCAGGGGACCGCTTGCCGGGCCGGTAGTGGCAGGGGCGGTCATCCTGCCTAAAGACGATCCTGTCCTGTATCTGAATGACTCCAAAAAGCTGTCGGAAAAGAAGCGTGAGATGCTGTATGATGAGATCATGGAGAAAGCTGTGGCAACGGGAATCGGTATCGTAGGCCCGCAGAGGATCGATGAGATCAATATTCTGCAGGCGACGTACGAAGCCATGCGTATGGCGATCGCAGATCTCCCGGTACAGCCGGACATACTGCTCAACGATGCGGTGACGATTCCCGGGGTAGAGATCTTGCAGGTGCCGATCATCAAGGGAGATGCCAAAAGTGTGTCCATCGCGGCGGCCAGTATCATTGCCAAGGTGACAAGGGACAGACTTATGGTGGAATATGACAAAATACTGCCCGGCTATGATCTCGCGTCGAATAAGGGGTATGGCACGAAAGCTCACATCGCGGGGCTTAAGGAACATGGGCCTTCGCCGATACACAGGGCCACATTCATTAAAAACTTTGTATAAGAGGATCGGTGTCCGGGACTGAGAGGTGCAGATGACATACAATAAAAGAGCGGAGGGCAGCCGGTATGAGCAGACGGCAGGTGAATATCTGGAAGAACAGGGATATGAAATAATCTGCTTTAATTACCGCTGCCGGACAGGAGAGATCGACATCATAGCAAAAGACGGGGAATATCTCGTATTCTGTGAAGTTAAGTACAGAAGAGATGCATCGAAGGGGTATCCATCGGAGGCCGTGGATGCAAGGAAGCGGCAGGTGCTCGTAAAATGCGCCATGTATTACGTCACGGTAAACAAGCTGGCGGACGCGCCGTGCCGATTCGATGTGATAGCGATACTGGGCGGTGAGATAAGCCACATTAAAAATGCGTTTGAATGCTGAGGAGAACATATGAAGCTGGATATAAAATACAAGAATGAAGCACACATATTTGATATCAGAGAGAAGGAAGGAGTTCCGTATCTTGTGTACCCGCTGCTGGAGGATACCGGCGTGGTGAAGCATGGATTTTCCACACGGCTCGGGGGCGTGAGCACCGGGAACTGTGCCACGATGAACATAAGCACAACACGCGGAGACTCGCCGGAGGCAGTGGAGGAGAACCGCAGGCGCATCGCTTCGGCCATCGGAGTGAAGCCGGAAGACATGACATACACGCACCAGACACACACGACGAATGTGGCGGTCGTGAAGGAAGAGGACAGGGGCGCCCGTTTTATGGAAACGGACGGGATGGTGACAAATGTACCGGGCATATGCCTCGTCACATTCTATGCCGACTGTGTGCCGCTGTTTTTCGTCGATCCCGTACACCGGGCCATCGGACTTTCACATTCCGGATGGCGGGGTACAGTGGGACGTATCGGCAAGGTTACGGTGGAGAAGATGACGGAAAACTATGGCACTGATCCAAAAGATGTGATTGCTGCCGTCGGTCCCTCTATCTGTCAGGACTGTTATGAGGTGAGTGAAGATGTGATCTGCCGCTTCAGGGAAAATTTTCCTGAGGAATGCTGGCCGGATCTATTCTATAATAAGGGAGACGGAAAATATCAGCTCAATCTGTGGAAGGCCAATGAATATGTCTTTGCGGAGGCTGGTATCCGAAGGGAACATACAGCGGTAACAAATGTCTGCACACATTGTAATCCGGATATCCTGTTCTCTCACAGAACGACAGGAGAGAAACGGGGAAATTTAAGTGCGTTTCTTGCGCTTAAGTAAACGCAGGAGGAGTATCAGTTATGGGAACAAATGAAGTCACAGAGGTTACGCAGGAGGCGGTAGAAAACGCGAATGAGTTTGTCCGGTATTTTCAGGACCATATTCCGTCGCTGATCGGGTTTGGAATTAAAGTAGTCATAGCGCTCATCGCATTTCTGGTCGGACGGATTCTGATCAAATGGGTGAGAAAGTTAGTGAGGACATCTCTGGAGCGTTCAGAGGCGGACAAAGGTGTGGAACAGTTCGTGGATTCGGTGCTGAAGGCAGGCCTTTATATACTGCTCATCTTCACCATCGCGGCGAAACTGGGGGTGGATACCACTTCAGTGGCAGCGCTTGTGGCCTCCGGCGGTGTGGCGATCGGTCTGGCACTGCAGGGGAGCCTGTCAAACTTCGCCGGCGGCGTATTGATATTGCTTTTGAAGCCGTTTACGGTGGGAGACTATATTATAGAGGACTCCAACGGCAACGAAGGGACCGTGAAAGAGATCCAGATTTTTTATACGAAACTGAGCACGATAGACAATAAGACGATCGTCATACCGAACGGCATGCTGACAAACAACAGTCTTACCAACGCGACGGCCAAAGATGAGAGACGCCTTGACCTTAAGGTTGACATTTCATATCATGCGGACTTAAGGAAGGCAAAAGATATTATTGAAAATCTGCTGAAAAAGGATGACTGTATCCTGAAAGACGAAGAGATCGTTGTCTTTGTGGATGAGCTGGCGGCGAGCGCTGTCATCATCGGAGCCAGAGCGTGGGTGAAGAGCGAAGATTTCTGGCCTACAAAATGGCGGCTTCTGGAGGAGATCAAGCTGACGCTTGACGCCAGAGGTATTGAGATCCCGTACCAGCAGGTGACGGTACACATGTCACAGCAGGAGAAATAGCGGACGGACCGGCACGTATCGGTATGAAAGGAGTCATATGAATGCAGAATTTATAAACGTGACGGCGGAAAACGTTGACAAAGAACATTTATGCTGTATTATACGCAGCAGGAAGCCCCATCAGGGGATCGAAGCAAAGCGCCGGTGGCTCCGTGAGCGGCTTAAGGAGGGGCATGTCTTCAGAAAGCTGAACGAAAAAGCCGTGGTTTTTATTGAATATGCCCCTCTTGAGACAGCCTGGGTCCCCATAAATGGCGACGATTATTATTATCTGTACTGTCTCTGGGTATCCGGCGGCTACAAAGGAAAAGGATACGGGAAGGCGCTGATGGAGTATTGTATCGCTGATGCGAAGGAAAAAGGAAAGTCCGGCATTTGTATGCTCGGAGCAGAAAAGCAGAAAGCGTGGCTCTCTGACCAGTCCTTTGCAAAGAAGTCCGGGTTTAAGACTGTTGACATTGCGGGAAACGGATATGAACTGCTTGCTCTTTCTTTTGACGGGAAGGAGCCCCGGTTTGCTCCCAATGCGAAAAACGGGAGAATTGAGAGCAAAGAGCTGACGATCTATTACGATATGCAGTGTCCTTATGTCAGTCAGAATATAGAGAAGATAAGACGGTACTGTGAGACGAACGGTATTTTGGCATCTTTGATTCAGGTGGATACGCTGCAGAAAGCGAAAGAACTGCCCTGTGTTTTTAATAACTGGGCTGTATTTTATAAAGGGGTGTTTGAGACGGTGAATCTGCTGGATATCGCCGGTCTGGAAAGAATCCTCAGAAAATAGGATGATCCGTCTGAGACAAAAACAGCGCAAACCCTGCTGACACCAGGTTTGCGCTGTTTTGATATATAAGCTGGAAATCGGACTTGAACCGACGACCCCTTCATTACGAGTGAAGTGCTCTACCGACTGAGCTATTCCAGCGTGCTGACCGCTTGACCGCAGTCACAAATATTATTATAGCGTATTTGTCAGGTTTTGCAAGAACTTTTTGCAATTTTTTTTCAGAATATGCTAAAATATAGTATAGACTGTATATGAAAGCATATGAGATGAGGAATAAAGATGAAAAACAGAGTGATCTATCCCAGGCCGTTACGAAAAGGAGACCAGGTATGTGTGATCGATCCGGCCAATGCGTTTACGCAGGAGGGGGTCCGCAATGCGAGGGCCTTTCTGGAGGGCGAGGGATTTCATGTTGTCATATCGGAGGATATGGCATTTAAGAGAGGAACGGCCAGGGAGAGGGCAGAGCGGCTCAACGGTGTGCTGCGTGACGGCCGTAACAGGGCGGTGCTCTGTATGTGGGGCGGATACGGGACGATACCGCTGCTCGACAAGATCGACTATGAGGCGGTCAGAAAGAACCGTCCTGTGTTTTCCGGCTTCAGTGATATCACGGCTATACATACTGCCATACAGAAAGAAACAGGGCTTGTGACATTCCACGGCCCGGCGCTCTACAGTCCCAAACGCCCTGTGGAACCAAAGGCCCACCAGCTCTTTATAGAGATGGTGACCCGGCCCAAGAAGCGCAGGGAGTTGTCCAATCTGAACGGTGAGCCGTTTCGTGCGATCAAAGAAGGCGCCGCGCACGGAAGGCTGACAGGAGGAAATATGACGATGATCAGCCGGCTGATGGGAACACCTTTTGAGATAGATACAGCCGGTAAAATTATATTTCTGGAGGAAGTGGGGGAGAAGCCGTACCGTCTTCACGGCATGCTGTATCAGCTTAAACTGGGCGGTAAATTCAAGGATGCCGCCGGCATCATCGTCGGAGGGCTCACAGAATGTGACGATACCGGCAGACCCGGGAGCGGGGAAGAAGCCGTCCGCTCGGTACTTAAAGAGGTTGAGATACCTGTGGTCTGTAATGTGCGCGCAGGACACCTGTGCGACCCGCTGACGCTTCCGCTTGGCGCGGAAGTAAAAATGGAAGAAAACAGAGTGATCATAGCAGGGGATGTCACATAGACGTCTCTTGTTATTTATCATATTTTATGTTATAGTATGAATAATACTAATAACATAATTAAAAACTTTTTGCGGACAAGCGGGGAGGGGTTCTTGTGAAGTACATGCTGGAAACAGAATATGCATCAGTGAAGCTGAGAGACGATATATGGCCGGACTATGTGAAGCACTTTAAAAGCGGCACGACTGCCGCGTCCTACCGGGCGGATGTACAGGAATTTATGGAATTGTGCGGGAAAGATTTTCTTGACACGGGGGAGCAGGATGCGGAAAGATATTTTCAGTATCTCAAGAAAAAAATGAAAGAGAACAGTCTGGGAGCGCAGACGGTATCCAAAAAGATAAGAGAGCTTCATTCCTTTGCCGGATTTATAGAAAAACACAGGACGGCATATGGAATAAAGGAAGGATTTCATGACAGTTTTTCTCCTCTTTTGGGAGCGCTTAAGAGACAGGAAAGATTTGCCGGATCCATACCGGTAGAGCATGTAGACGCACTTTTTAAGGCGGCGGAGGGAAATCTGACGGCTTATACGATCTTTACCCTGCTGTACCGGGTATCTCTGTCGTCAACGGAGATCACGGCACTTCGCCCGGAGGATCTGACGGCCTACGACGATGGAGTCTATGCAGCCGCGGGAGACCGGAAAGAACCATGTTTTGTGCCGGGCGACGCGGTGGAAGTGCTGGAACGGTACATGGAAAAAAGAATGCCGGGAGAGTACCTGTTCTCCAACAGCCGCGGGAGGAAACTGAATGTAATGTATATAAGCCGGCTTATGAAGAAATATACGCTTATGGCCGGGATTCCGTGCTACAGCGCGCAGGCGCTGAAGAATTCATGCGCGTTTACGCTGTTCGCCTACGGGGCAGGGCCGCAAGAGACGGCAAAGCAGCTCGGGATCACAGTGACACAGATCAGGCGGTACAGCGGCAGGAGCTACCGGGAGAATATGATGCGGAAAGCCAATGAGCTTGTGAAGCTGAAAGTAGAGCCGCCCGGGGGCAGCTCTTCAGCATCTTAGGCCTCCTCTGCGATCTTCAGGATGAGCCGGCGGGTATCCTCCCAGCCAAGACACGGGTCGGTGATCGATTTCCCATATACACGGTTGCTGCCGATCGGCTGGCAGCCTTCCTCTATATAGCTTTCGATCATAACGCCTTTGATGAGCTTTTTCAGCTCAGAATTATAGGCGCGGCTGTGAAGCACTTCGCTGACGATCCGCAGCTGTTCCTTGAACTGTTTGTCGGAATTGGAGTGGTTCGTGTCAATGACGGCCGCTGGATTGTTAAGTTCGCGCTTCTGATACTGCGCAAGCAGCCGCATCAGATCTTCATAGTGGTAATTGGGGATGCATGTGCCGTATTTGTCTACGCCGCCCCGGAGTATTACGTGTGCGAGCGGATTGCCGTCCGTCGTCACATCCTGTCCGCGGTAGATGAAGTTGTGTGAGCTCTGGGCCGCGGTGACGGAGTTGAGCATGACGGAGAAGTCCCCGCTCGTAGGATTCTTCATACCGGCCGGTATATCCATGCCGCTGGCCGTCAGGCGGTGCTGCTGGTTCTCGACGGAACGTGCGCCGATGGCCTCGTAGGAGAGAATATCATCCAGATAACTGCGGTTTTCCGGATACAGCATCTCGTCCGCGGCAGTGAGGCCGCTTTCTTTTATGGCGCGTATGTGCATTCTGCGGATCGCGATGATGCCGGCCAAAAGGTCAGGGGCCTTGTCCGGCTCGGGCTGGTGGAGCATGCCTTTATATCCGGCGCCTGTTGTGCGCGGCTTGTTTGTATAGATTCTCGGGATCAGAACAAGTCTGTCGGATACGGAGTCATTCAGCTTTGCCAGCCGGCTGACATATTCGCACACGGAGTCTTCGTTGTCCGCGGAACACGGCCCAACGATCACCGCAAATTTGTCGGATGCACCTGTGAATATATCTCTTATCTCTCTGTCCCGTTTCTGCTTTAACGCGATAATATCGGCAGTCAGCGGCTCCTCGGATTTCAGGTCCGCGGGCAGAGGAAGTTCTTTGTTTACTGTCATTCCCATTAGATCACCTGCTTTCTGTATTTTACGGAATTGATTGTACCACAATTGGCGTGTTTTGTAAAAATATGTAGATACTTGCGATTGCTTTTACTATATTTTGACATTTGGATAAGCTATAATAGAGAAAAAGAAAATCGGTATAAGGGGTACATAAGGTATGAAGGAAAGCGAATTTAAAATTTGTACATGGATCCACCACACGGCGACATTTATCGGTCTGTCGGCAGGGATATGGGCGCTGGACAAAACGACAGGAAAGAAAAGGCAGAATGTGCTGAAAGAGACGGCACTTGTACTTTACATATTAAGCCAGGTGTGGGCGGCGGTCAAGATCGCGGTCTCTCTTCTGTCCGGCAGAGAGCGGATGAAAGACAGCTATGACAACATACAGAGCCTGTGTGAGGATAAACGGAAGGAACGGGGGCTTACGTGGACGCTCACAGCCGTCTCGGCCTGTGTGAAAATAGGAACACCATTGATGCTCAGATAGTTAGTTTTCCAGAAAAAGCAGTGTGTACAGGTGACAGGATACGCGTTATAATAGAGGCACAAAGGAGGAGTCACATGGAAGGATACAGGTGGAAAACTGCGGTAGTCACATTGAGCGATAAAGGATACCGCCGGGAGCGGGAGGATAAAAGCGCTCCTCTTATTCAGGAACTGCTGTCAGCAGAAGACTATGACGTTGCGGCAAAGATTCTTCTGCCGGATGAACAGGTTATGATCGAGCGGGAGCTGATCCGGCTTTGCGATGAGGAACATATGGATCTGATCCTTACGACAGGAGGAACCGGATTTGCGGAGCGCGACTGTACGCCGGAAGCTACACTTTGCGTGGCGGACAGGAATGCGCCCGGTATCGCCGATGCCATGCGTTATTTTTCCCTTCAGATCACGCCCCGAGCAATGCTCGGCCGCGGTGTGTCGGTCATCCGGGGGAAGACCTTGATCGTAAATCTTCCAGGAAGCCCGAAGGCTGTCAGGGAAAATCTGTCGTTTATACTGCCGTCGCTTGGGCACGGCCTTGGAATTCTTACTGGAAGAGAATCCGAATGCGCCGCATTGGCGCAGCGGCACGGAAAGGCGTAAAGATGCGGGATAAGTATGGACGTAACATAGATTATGTGAGAATCTCCGTGACGGACCGCTGCAATATGAGGTGTACTTACTGTATGCCGGAGGAAGGAGTTGCGGCCATACCGCACAGCGAGATCCTTACATATGATGAGATAAAGAGGCTCACGGGCATTTTTGCATCACTCGGAATTACAAAGGTGAAGCTGACCGGAGGCGAACCTCTTGTACGGAAAGGGATACCAGAGCTGATCGCGATGCTGAAAAGTATACCGGATATAGAGCAGGTGACACTTACGACGAACGGCACACTTTTAAAAGAGCACATGCCGGCGCTGGCCGATGCCGGTCTGGATGCGGTCAATATAAGTATTGACGCGCTGGATGAACGGCTGTATGAGCAGATCACAAGAAGGAACGGCCTGCGGGCCGCGCTCGGAGGACTGGCCGCCGCGCTTTCCTGTCCGCAGCTGAAGGTGAAAGTGAACTGCGTGCCGCTCGCCGGCGTCAATGACAGGGAATGGGTGCCGCTTGCGGGCATTGCCAGAGATAAGGAGGCAGATGTCAGATTTATCGAGATGATGCCGATCGGACTTGGACGAAAGCATGCCGGCAGGACGCAGGAGGAGATCCTGGAGGCGCTGAGAAAGGCGTATGGAGAAGAAAAGACCGTACAGGGATACCACGGCAACGGGCCCGGCGTGTATGTACGTTTTGAAGGGTTTAAGGGGCGTATCGGTTTCATAAGCGCTCTTTCACACAAGTTCTGCGGCGGATGCAACCGGGTGCGTCTCACATCCGCAGGGTACCTGAAACCGTGTCTCCAGTATGCCGGCGGGATGGATGTAAAAGCGCTGCTGCGGGGGCAGGTTCCGGACAGTGTACTGAGAGAACAGGTCAGACGTGCGGTGTACGGAAAGCCTGCCGGACATAGTTTTGACAGTCCGGTCACAGACGGCATGGAAGAGATGGAAATGTCCAGAATAGGAGGATGAGATGGGCAAAGTCATTGCAGTCTGCACGAGTCCCGAAAAGGGGACACAGAAGAAAAATGTGGGACGTGCAGAGTTTATTGAAGACTATGGAATAAAAGGAGACGCGCATGCAGGAAAATGGCACCGGCAGGTGAGCCTTCTGTCATACGGTAAGATCGAGGAGTTTTGCAGCCGGGGAGCCGTTGTGGGGAACGGGGCGTTTGGAGAAAATCTCGTCGTGGACGGCATTGAGCTTAGCGAACTTCCGGTCGGCACACGTTTCGCCTGTAATGATGTAATATTGGAATTGACACAGATCGGAAAGGAATGCCATCACGGCTGTGAAATATTTCAAAAGATGGGTGACTGCATCATGCCGAGAGAAGGCGTATTTTCAAAAGTCATCCGAGGCGGCTTCATTGAAGCCGGCGATGTTCTGGAGATAATAAAAGAATAATAACTGCGTTTTCTCTTCATACTATTGTGAAAGACAGATATGAGGAGGAATGGAAGCAGATGAATATGAATGAGATAGAATTAAAGCGTATTGACGGGACGGTGGAGTATATGGAGCAGTACATGGGAAAGATCCTTCTCGTCGTCAATACGGCAAGCAAATGCGGATTTACGCCGCAGTATGAAGAACTGGAGGCGCTGTACCGCAAATATCACGAGAAGGGATTTGAGATACTGGCGTTTCCGTGCAATCAGTTTAAGGAGCAGGAGCCGGGGGATGACAAGACGGTAGAAGCTTTCTGCAGAAGGAATTACGGAGTCAGCTTTCCCGTATTTTCCAAGACAGAGGTGAAGGGAGAGCACGCCCACCCGCTCTACCGTATACTGACGGAAAAGCAGGAGTTCAGAGGCTTTGACCGCGAACATCCGCTGAGCGGAAAGCTCCATGAGATACTCTCTGCCGACGATCCGGATTATGAGAACGACAACGACGTAAAATGGAACTTTACAAAGTTTCTCATCAACAGGGACGGTACGGTCGTAGACCGCTTTGAGCCGACCGCCGGCATGGATAAAGTGGAGCAGGCGGTAGAGCAGCTCTGCAGATAGTCATTTGATAAAGTTGAGAAAATTCCGGGAATAAATATTATCAAGTACCGGTTGCGGCAGTCCGAGTCCATGCATGACGGCGGGCTGCCTTTCTGCGACATAGTGCCCGTCGGATTCAAGAAGGTAGCCGCCGTCTGTCTCAAGATAATCACGGATCAGCTTAATGCGGGACCGGCATTCATCAAGATCAAGCGGTACGTTTTCTGATCTGATCAGCGCGCGTGCGCCTATATCGGTGCCATAGAGGATCCGCTCTTTGTATGTGAGGAAGAATTCTCTCGCTTTGGCGCCCTGCGCCGACAGATTGTAGTAGAGCTCAATGCCGGGAGTGACATCGATCCTCACCTCAGGGAAAGCATCGAGAATACAGGCAAGTCTTTCAAGCTGTTTTGAGAGGAAGAAAAAGTGAGGAAATAATATTCTGAGCCGGGGATGGCGATGAAGGACACACAGTATCTGACGGTACTGTTCCTCATTGCCGATAAAGGTCTCGTCATAGAACCATCCGGCTCTCTTTACATAGTCTGCCACATGTTCTGCGTCCCAGAATTCTTCCGGGTCATTGACGTGCATATAGACAGGGATCTGTTCGGTTTCCAGCCGCGCCCAATATGCCTCCCATACCGGACTGTCAAAGTCCGGGACGCAGAAGTTCTTTCTTACGTCCGGTTTCCCTTCCAGCATCTTGATGCCGGTGCAGCCCATATTCATAAGCCTTGTCACCTCGCTGTCAAGCTTTTCGGACAGCAGAGAGGTTTCGCTGCGGGCGGGGTCCGTATCATAGACAGAACGGTCAAGACCGCCGAAGATATATACAGGAACAGAGCACTGTGCCTGAAACGCAAAGGCATCTTCCTCCACCGGCAGTGTGCCTCCTTTTGGTATGCACTGCAGCGCCAGCGCTTCGAGATGTGCCTCGTGTATGAGCGTATTCAGCCGATCCTGTCCGACAGAAGCGGCGTAGTGGATATGCGCATCGATCATAAGAATTCCTCCTGTATGAACTGTTCCGACTGCCGGATAAACTTTGCCGGATCCAGCTCTTCGTTTCCGAGCGTCTGGTGGATAAATAGTCCGTCGGACAAAAGCAGAAGAAGCCAGGCACAGTAGTCTGCGGGGACCCGGTCTGTCCGTTCTCTGATTTTTTCGGAGATGACAGACGCGAATTCACTGTAGCGGTTCAGCAGTTTTTTACGTATGGCTTCATTCCCGAGCATTGCGTCATAAAACAAATGAAGTCTCATACCGGCAGTTGATATATCCCGCTCCAGTATATATTTCACGAGCCGGTGCATGGACGTGTCCTTGGAGGCGTCCCCGGTCCATTCAATGAGGTCATTGTACTGCCGGTCCAGGTATTTATCCGTGATGTCAAACAGTATATCGGTCTTCGTCTTATAGTGATAGTACAGAGTACCTTTTGAGATCCCGGCAAAGCGGGCGATCTCGGACAAAGAGATGTCGGACAGCTTTTTCGTCCGGAGCAGTTCTTCCGTAGCTTCTATTATCAGGTCTTTTACATTTTCTTTTCTAGGTGCAGCCATATAATATCCCCTTATGATTTAGTATATATCCAGTGTACCGCCGGTTTTGCGTAAAGTCAATTTCTGAATGCGTTCAAATTAAAGTGCTTTCTGATTGACAATTAAAAACTGCTTTGCTACTATGAAAATAAGAAGTCGGTCGCGCGGACGACTGTCGGGAAAGAAGTGATCATAATGGGAAGAAAGGAACTGGAAAAAAAGCTGAATAAAAAGCTGCACAAACATTACGGGACGGCAGTCCGGGCCGGTATAGAAGAGGATATCATCCGTGTGACGGGGACGCTTTCCAACTGGCAGGATATTGTGGATGCCTGCAGTATGTGTGTACAGAAAGGGACGAAGATGCATGTGGTCAACGACATTGTCCTGGAAGGTGTGACAATGCCGCGTATGAGAACGCCGGTCCAAAGTGACGGAGCTCTCGAGGGAAGAAGGCCGGATGTGCTCATCATCGGTGGCGGGATATCGGGAGCCAGCATCGCCAGAGAGCTGACGAAGTGGAAGCTGGATATTCTGCTTGTCGAAAAGGAAGCAGACCTTGCGGTGCAGGCTTCCGGCAGAAATGACGGGGAGGTGCACCCGGGAGTGGATCTGGGCAGGGGGACACGAAAGCAGTATTATGTGCTTCGCGGCAACAAAATGTACGGGAAGATCTGCAGAGAACTCGACGTACCCTTTGAACGGTGCGGCCAGTATGTGGGGTTCACCCACTGGTGGATGTACCCGGCGGTACTTGCCTATGTATGGCACAGGAAGCATATATGCAAAGTTACGGATACGGTTCTTTTAAGCAGGAAAGAGCTGCGCAGAAAAGAAAAAGAACTGAACCCGGATATCTGCTTTGCCATATATAATCCAAGTGCAGGCTGTGTATGTCCCTACGGCCTCACGATAGCCTACGGTGAGAATGCAGTAGAAAACGGGGCAGAGATAAGCCTTGATACAGCGGTTCTCGGTATGGAGACGGAAGATGGCATGATAAAGAGCGTACGTACGAACCGGGGACGCATATATCCGTCCATTGTCGTCAATGCGGCCGGTACATTCGCGGAGGATATCGCGGCTATGGCGGGCGACCGGTTTTATTCCATCCATCCGCGCAAGGGAACAAATTCCATACTCGATAAGAAGGCAGGCCATATAGTAAGAGGAATCGCGTCTGTCAAGACCTTAAGGCAGGAGACGGCCCACACGAAGGGCGGGGGCATCCTCCATACGGTGCACGGCAACCTGCTCGTAGGTCCGAATGCGCAGGAGACATATGAAAAGGAGAACTTTGCCACAATTCAGGAAAGCATTGACGCAGTGTTTGCCAAACAGAAGATGACGGCGGAAGGGCTTGACAAAAAGGATATTATTACATATTTTACGGGAGTCCGCCCGGCCACATTTGAGGAGGATTTTATCATAGAGAAAGGGCGGCGGGCAAAGAATCTGATCCACTGTGCCGGGATACAGTCTCCGGGGCTTACGACGGCTCCGGCGGTCGCGCTTGACGTAGAGGAGATGGCCGTAACAGAACTCCGAAGTAAAAGGACCATCCTGCGGAATGAAAATTTTAATCCGGTCCGCAGGGGAGTGCCGGTGCTTAAAAATATGCCGAAGGAAGAACGGGACAAAATGATACAGGAGAATCCTGACTACGGGATCATCGTGTGCCGTTGTGAGGAGATCAGCAAAGGAGAGATAGTGGATGCGCTTAAGGCTCCGATAGTGGTGCCCACTTTGGACGGGATAAAGAAGAGACTGCGGCCGGGGATGGGACGCTGTCAGGGAGGGTTCTGCATGCCGCTTGTGGTGGATATCATAAGTGAATATATGCACATACCTCCGGGGGAAGTAAAGAAGGCAGGCGCAGGTTCAGTCATAACGTATGGCAGGACGAAGGGCAAAGGAGGCGGCAGCGATGAAGAGTGCATATGATGTGACGGTGATCGGCGGAGGACCCGCAGGGCTCGCCGCGGCGCTGAAAGCGGACGAAGAGGGGGCAGATGTGCTTCTCATTGAGCGGGAGGCCAGGCTGGGGGGAATACTCAAGCAGTGTATTCACGACGGATTCGGACTGCTCCGGTTCGGGGAGAGACTGACCGGGCCGGAATATGTAGAGCGGTTTATGGAAGTGTTCAAATGCAGGCAGATCGCATGTGAGCTGCAGACCTTTGTCACTTCCATCGATAAGGAGGCTGGCCGTTTTCTCATTACGGCGGTCAATGCGCACGGCGTCTCGGAATATACGACAAAGTCACTTGTGCTTGCGACGGGCTGCCGGGAGCGGACGGCGCGCCAGGCAGCGATCCACGGTACAAGGCCATCCGGCATATTTACAGCGGGTACGGCCCAGCATCTTGTCAATCTGTCGGGGCTGATGCCTGCAAAGAAGTGTGTCATTCTGGGAAGCGGCGATATCGGTCTGATCATGGCCCGGCGCCTTACACTGGAGGGGGCAAAAGTCGCGGGCGTCTATGAAGTGAAGCCGGAGCCCTCGGGACTTACAAGAAATATCGCGCAGTGCCTGGAAGATTATGACATACCTCTGTATCTGTCCCGCACGGTTACAAGGGTCTTCGGGGACGACCGGGTTCAGGCGGTGGAAGTCATGCAGGTGGACGGCGGGATGCGGCCGGTGCATGGGACGGAGGAACTCATAGAGTGCGATACGCTCATACTCTCCGTGGGTCTTATACCGGAGAATGAGATCGCGGAATCTCTCGGAGTTCCCATCTGTCCGGGAACACGGGGGCCGGTCTGTGATTCGCACTTTATGACGGGCGTGCCGGGGATATTTTCATGCGGGAATGCGCTCCATGTCAATGACCTGGTCGACCATGTGTCGGAAAGCGGGGAACTTGCAGGCGCTGCCGCTGCTCATTACCGTCAGGGGGCGGCAGGAGGAACTTTTGTGGAGCTTATTCCGGACAGGACGATCCAGTATATTGTGCCGCAGAAGCTGGATATACAGACCGAAGGGGCGGCGGTCCTCTATTTCAGAAGCCGGGAGACCGTAAAGGACGGCACATTTGTCATCGAAGCAGACGGGAAGGAAATCTTTACAAAGCATTACCGTAACCTGAGACCGCCGGAGATGGAACGGCTCGCAGCCGATCTCAGTAAACTGGGGATCGGGCGGGAATCAAAGGTCACGGTACATATACGGCAGGAAGGGGCGGTAAGATGAAGGAACTGACTTGTATCGTATGTCCGAATGGATGTGTGCTTCATGTGGAGGGGGAACCGGGCAGCTTCAAAGTGACGGGGAACCAATGTAAAAGAGGTGCGGATTTCGCGGCGGCGGAGATGACCCATCCGGTGAGGAGTGTCTGCTCAACCGCTGCAACGGTATTTCCGGATGTTCCGGTCATTCCGGTGAGGGTGTCAAAGGAGATACCAAAAGAACGGATCTTCGATGTTATGGAGGAGATCAATAAGATCGTTGTGTCAGAAAGAGTAAAAAGAGGAACTGTTTTGATCAAAGATGTGCTTGGCCTTGGAGCAGATGTTATCGCGACGAGCAGTATCCTGTCAGAGCAGGAGTAAAGGAGTGGATCATATGAGTAAACCGTATAAAGGATTTGAACCGAAGTGGGTGAAGGAGGCTGCGCCGAAAGACAGCTACCGCTCCATATTCCGGTGGGGAGATCCGGACTTTGTCAAATATCCGAAAGAATCACTGTATAAGATGATGAAAGAAAAGTTCAACATGACGGACGACGATTTCCGCGCGTATGACGGAGACATCGGGATGGACCGCGTAAAGCTCGACGCGCCGTGCAATCTTTCACAGGACCATCTGGAGGCGCTTAGAACGATCGTGGGGGAAGCGTACGTTACGACTGACGATTATCCCCGGCTTGCGGTGGCGTACGGAAAGACCGGATATGACGCGCTGCGGCTCCGCGGCAGGCGTGTGGACTGTCTGCCGGACGCGGTCGTCTACCCAGGCACGACGAAAGAGGTGGAAGACATCGTCGCTTACTGTTGTGAACATAAGATCCCGGTGTATGTATATGGCGGCGGGAGCAGCGTTACACGCGGGGTGGAGCCTGTGAAGGGGGGGATATCCCTCGACATGAGAAAGCGGTTCCAGAAAGTGATCTCGTTCAATGAGACGGATCAGACGATAACCGTACAGAGCGGCATGTCAGGACCGAAGCTGGAAAAAGCGCTGAATCACGCGCCGGAATTGTTTGGAGCAAAACGCCGCTATACGTGCGGGCATTTTCCCCAGTCTTTTGAGTACAGCAGCGTTGGCGGCTGGGTCGTGACGAGAGGGGCAGGGCAGAACAGCACCTATTACGGCTGTATAACTGATATCGTAATGGGGCAGAAATATGCGACGCCGGCCGGTACGATACAGACGAGCTGCTATCCGAGGGAGGCGACCGGTCCGAACCTGAACCAGATCATGATGGGAAGCGAGGGCGCGTTCGGCGTGCTGACAGAGGTGACGCTAAAGGTGTTCCGCTACATGCCGGAGAACAGAGAGCGCTTTTCGTATATATTTAAAAACTGGAAGACCGCGCGGGCGGCAGCCCGGGAAATGATGCAGTGTGAGGCAGGCTTTTCCTCGGTATTCCGCCTGTCGGATCCGGAGGAGACAAACCTGATGCTGCGGCTTTATAACGTGGACGATACTCCGCTCTGGAAGCTGCTCAATGTGCGGGGATTTGAGGATATGAAACGGTGCCTGTTCCTCGGGTTTACGGACGGAGAGAAGGGGTTTTCCAGGAATGTAGCGGACAATATCAGACGTATCGCCAGAAAATATGGTGGAATGAGCCTGACTTCCTACGTGACGAAGAGCTGGGAGAAGGGCAGGTTCAATGACCCTTATCTGCGGGATACGCTTCTGGACTTTGGAATCATGACTGACACGCTTGAGTGTACGGTCAACTGGTCGAACATGGCAAAGGTACACAGGGAAGTGAGGAAGGTGTGCCATGCACTTCCGAATACGATCGTGACGACACATATGTCACACTGCTATCCGCAGGGCGCCAATCTCTACTTTATTTTCATTACACGGATGGATGACGCGGATAAGTTCAAGGCATACCACAGCACGATACTGGACGCCATCCAGAAGTCAGGGGCGGCAATGAGCCACCATCACGGCATCGGCAAGATGTTCGCGCCATGGCTGGAAGGACAGCTTGGAAGAACAGAATATGGAGTGTTCAAGGCACTGAAGGAATATTTTGACCCGGATAATCTTATGAATCCCGGCGGGACGCTGGGCCTTGATCTGCCGGAAGAGGAAAAGCGCTTTCTGCGGGATGATATCCGTTAAGACCGGGGAGGGGGGACTTATATGAAGCAGGAACATATCGTACTCACATTCGACGTAGGCACGCAGAGTTCCCGTGCGATGCTCATTAACAGCCGGGGGGATATCCTCGCCAAAGCGCAGGAGACGCATGAACCTCCGTATGATTCTCCTGAGCCGGGATTTGCGGAACAGCGTGCGGATTTCTATTATGAGCATATCTGCCGGGCGTCGCTCGAACTGAAAAAGTCATGTGCCAGACTGTGGGGGCAGATAGAGGCCGTCACGGTGACGACGATACGGGATACAACCATCTGTGTGGATGAGAACGGCAGTCCGCTGCGCCCCGCGATCGTATGGCTCGATAAGAGAAGGGCAGAAGGGCGGCCTGCAATGTCACAGATGACCCGGCTTATGCTCAAGGCTGTCGGTATGGAGGAGACAGCAAATCTGCAGTTCTGTAAATCCCACTGTAACTGGATCATGCAGAATGAGCCCGATATATGGAAGCGGACATACAAGTATCTTCTTCTGAGCGGTTACCTCACCTTTAAGCTGACCGGAAACATGGCCGATGCGGCTGCCAGCCTGGTGGGGCATCTGCCTGTGGACGCCCAGAACCGTTCCTGGCAGAGAAAAGGGGCGCTGACCCGCCCTGTCTTTGATATTCCGGAAGGTAAACTGTGTGATATTAAAGAGAGCGGCCGGCAGCTTGGCACGATCACGGAGCAGGCTGCCCGGGATACGGGGCTTGGCACAGGCCTCCCCGTGCTGGCCACAGGTTCCGACAAAGCGTGTGAGATACTGGGGCTTGGATGTGTGACGAAAGAAAAGGCCGCCGTCGGCTTCGGGACGACGGCAACCGTTACATATACAATGGACCGGTATGTGGAGCCTGAGCGCTTTATCCCTCCTTATATCTCGATCATCCCGGGATGCTTTACGCCGGAGATCGAGATATACAGAGGATACTGGCTGATCTCATGGTTCAAAAAAGAATTTGCGCAGAAGGAAGTAAAGCAGGCGGCAGAGCTTAAGATACCGGCTGAGGAACTTCTCAACGAACGGCTCAAGGAGATACCGGCAGGCTGTGACGGTCTGCTGTTCCAGCCCTACTTTACTCCGAATGTGACCATGCCCGCGGCCAGAGGGGCCATCATCGGCTTTTCCGACCAGCACACGAGGATCCACATTTACCGTGCGATCGTGGAGGGGATCAATTTTGCGCTGATGGACGGAATGCGGCTGATGGAAAGACGTACAGGGCATACATTCAAAGAGATACGCCTCGGAGGAGGAGGTTCCAGAAGCGATGAGATCTGCCGGATCACGGCTGACATGTTCGGCATTCCGGTCATCCGTACGCAGACGTATGAGGTGACAGGTGTCGGAAGCGCCATGACTGCATATGTCGGTATGGGCGTATTTAAAGATTACGAAGAAGCGGTCCACAGCATGGTGCACGTGAAAGATGTGTTTGAGCCTGATATGAAGCAGCACGAGATATACGAAGAACTATATGAGAATGTCTTTCGCAATATCTACGGCAGACTTTCTCCTCTCTACACAAAGCTGAATGAGATCTACAGATAGATTATATCTGCCTCCTTCACATAGTGTACTTTTCAAAATAGGCCCGCGCGTTTTCGATAAAGTCCCTGGCATAGCCCGGAAGATAGGCTCCTTTCCGGTAGGCGGCCACCGTTGTGGTGAACGCTCTTTCATCTTTCAGGGAAAAGCAGACGGGCGGCGCTTCAAAGGCTGTGCTGCGTACGTAGGACTCCGGTGCAAAACAGAGTCCCTCCCCGTTCTGAACGAGGAGAAGGGCCGCCTGTGTATTGCGGGTGTAAAAGGAGAACGCCGGGCTTACATAATGTTCTTTTAAAAGCTTTGCAGTGACAGCCCCGGTGTTCTGTTCCGGTGAATTGAGGATAAAGGTCTCATCCTTCAGCTTTTCCCAGTCAACAGCCGGATAGGCACCGCCGGCCTCGGGATAGTAAGGAAGCTCTTTTGCAAGAGGATGCGTCCGGGGGACAACGAGGAGGATCTCTTCGCGGCCCAGTTCCTCATAATCCAGACGGGGATGGATCGTTTCTTCGCTGAAAACTGCAAAATCTATCTGGCTGTCTTCAAGAAGCCGTTCCTGTATGGAGTGTGTCTCTTCCAGAAAATTTACCTTTACGTGCGGATGCTTTCTGTGAAACGAAGGCAGTATAAAGGGCAGCATGCAGGAGCTGCGCATAAGTGGGAATGCCACTGTCAGTTCCCCGTCTTTTAAGGAGAGAAGGTCAGACAGTTCCTTCTCCCAGTCCTGTGTCAGCGCAAGCACCTGAGCGGCGTACTCCATGTAACGTCTGCCCGCATACGTCGGAATGTAACAGTTATCTACCCGGCTGAACAGCTTCAGCCCGAGTTCACGCTCCATTTTCTTCAGATGTTTGCTCAAGGTCGGCTGGGAGATGAAAAGTTCCTGGGCGGCCTTCGTAATATTTTGATGTTTTGCGATACAGATCACATAATTGAGTTCATGAATGTTCATAACAAAATCTCCGGCGGTATTCTCATTTGGAATGGTGTCCATGGTCAAGATGAATTAGACAAGCAATTATGGTTATCATACAATGAAAGGGCAAAAGAAGCAAGAAAATACAATGAGGAAAACAGGAGAGTAACTTTATGAGACAGTGGTTGGAAAAACAATTTAAACTGACAGAATTTCACACCAATGTAAAGACAGAGCTTCTGGCCGGTATCACTACGTTTGTGACCATGGCTTATGTGCTGGCGACAGTACCGAATATGATGGAATCGGCAGGACTTGACAAACATGTGATGTTTACGGTGCTTATATTGCTCGTCATCCTTACGACGTGCGCCATGGCATTGTACACAAACCGCCCGTTTGCACTGGCGCCGGGACTTGGAAGTGTGGGGATCGTGACAGCGATGATGGCAAATGACGGAATCGCTCCGGCTGTGACGGCGGGAGTTATTTTCTGGAGCGGTGTTCTGTTTATTGCGATTTCATTTCTCGGTCTGAGGGAAGCGGTCGTAAGAGTGATACCTGTCAGCCTGAAACATGCTGTCAGCGCGGGGATCGGACTTTTTATCGCGCTTTTAGGAGCAAAGAGCTGCGGACTTATCATCGCCAATGAGGCAAAGAAGAGTCTTGGATTCGGCGATCTGACGTCGCCGGAGGTCATTGTCGCAGTCATCGGTTTTATTATCCTTCTCATTCTGAAGTCCAGAAAGGTCCAGGGGGATATGATCCTGGCGATCGCGGCAGCCACCGTCATCGGTATTCCGTTCGGCGTCACGAAGATGCCGGAAAGTCTTTTTACAATGCCGGCGGGCATCGGCGGTCAGTTCATGAATGTTGATTTTATGGGGGCTTTGAATTTTGCATACATTCCGTTTTTGATCGCGTTGTTTGTGCCTGATTTCTTTTCAACGTTCGGCACGGTGCTCGGCGTTGGGGCAAAAGCCGGTTATCTGGACGAAGAAGGCAATCTTCCCGGCATTGACAAATGCTTCAAAGTAGATGCGGTCGCCACCAGTTTCGGGGCATTGTTCGGTATGCCGAGCATGACGACTTATCTGGAGTCTTCCGCAGGCGTGGAGGCCGGAGGAAAGACCGGGCTGACTGTTATATTTACGTCCGTTCTGTTCGGACTGGCACTGCTTCTGGCACCGGCGGCGCTCATGATACCTTCCGCCGCCACGGCGCCGGTTCTCATTTATATCGGGATAAATATGCTCGGTGCCATGAGAAATATCAAATACGACGATCACACAGAAGCATTCCCGGCCTTCGTCTGTATCGCGTTTACCATCTTCGGCAACAATATCGCCAACGGGATCTGCGCCGCGCTGCCGTCTTACCTTATCATGAAGACAGCTTCCGGCAAGATAAAGGAGGTCCGCCCGGCAATGTGGGTGCTTGTGGCAGTGTGCCTCCTGTACTTCTATTCAATATTGTAGAGGAGAGAGTATGTGATGGAGAAGGTAGATTTACTCGTTAAAAATGCTGAAGTATACAATTCTTACCTGAAGAAGTTTGAGACTGCGGATGTATATGTACTGGGAGGCAGGATATATTACGTATGCCGGGAGACAGCGGACGTCAGAGAGGATATGCTTGAACCTGAACAGGTGATCGACGGAACCGGCTACCGCATGCTTCCTGGATTCGTGGACATTCATATGCATATAGAAAGTTCCATGATGACGCCGGTATCTTTTGGAAGGCGGGCGGCCGGCTGCGGTGTGACGACGCTCGTGTCGGAGCCGCACGAGATTGCCAATGTAGCGGGAGTTCAGGGAATCCATGAGATGATCAACGGTGCCAAAGACGCGCCGATAGACATATATTATGGGATCCCGAGCAGCGTGCCGTCCACGAACAGCCGCCTTGAGACGACCGGCGGGGTGATCGGCTTTGAGGAGATGAAGCATCTGATGGGGGAAGACGGAGTCGTGTGCGTCGGGGAAGTGATGAATTACCGGCAGATCATACGCGGGGATGAACTGGAGATCACAAAGTTTCTCGATCATCTCAAGGAGGAGGATCCTCAGGCCGTGATCGAGGGGCATTGTCCGACGCTGACCGGACTTGATCTGGCGAAGTTCCTTTACAGGGGAATTGACGGGGACCATACGGAGCACACGCTCGAAGAGCTGAAAGACCGTTTTGCCGGCGGAATGTTTGTTGAGCTCCAGGAGAAAATGCTGCGGCAGGAAGTGCTGGATCATATCATCACGAACAGATTGTACGAACATTGCTGCTTCGTGACCGACGATACGATGGCGGATGAACTTATGGAGCACGGCCAGCTGAACTATGTGGTACAGAAAGCAGTGGCCCTTGGCTTTCCGCTTGAGGAGGCTGTATACTGTGCCTCCTATACACCGGCAAGGCGGATGAACCTGAGAGACAGAGGCGCGATCGCCCCGGGTAAAAAAGCGGACTTTCAGCTGATAAGAACTGAAGAATGCAGCGGCTTTCAGCCGGAATATGTATTTAAGGACGGAAAAGAAATCTTCTGCAGGGGAGAAGTGTCAGACCAGGCAGGCGGTCATATGTTTCCGGAGTCGTTTTATGACAGTCTGCATCTGCCGGATATTACGTGCGACAAGTTTGTGCCGGCCAAAGGACTGAAGGGAGAGAGAGCAGCGGTACGTGTCATACAGGTACAGGACGGATGTACGCAGACCTCGGAGATCCATAGAGAAATGAAGGTGAAGGACGGATGCCTTCAGTGGGAAGAAAGCGGGTGCATGCTTGCGGCAGTCTTTGAAAGACACGGAAAAAACGGTAACATCGGTTACGGGTTTGTCACAGGCGACTGTATCCGAAAGGGAGCGGCGGCAACGACCTATTTTCATGACCATCACAATCTTCTCGTGATCGGCAGCAACGTGGAAGATATGCTTGCGGCCGCTCACCGGATCATAGAGCTTAAAGGAGGCATCTGTACGGCTGAAAACGGGAAGATCACGGCGGAACTTGCGCTGCCGGTGGCGGGCATCCTCTCAGAGGAGCCTGCAGACGAGATCGGCAGGATGCTGAGCGGTGTCAGGAAGAGTCTTATCACTCTCGGTTACCGGCATTATAATCCGATCATGTCGCTCTGTACGCTTGGTCTGCCCGTCAGTCCGGCATTAAAGCTTACAGACTGCGGCCTTGTGGACGTAGTCCGCGCAGAGACAGTACCTCTTATTTTAACAACCGTCTGAATCGGTATCGTCCGCTATTGACGAACCGTCAAGCGGCGTGTTAAAATCTGCTATAAGCAACAGACAGGAGGCAGCCCTATGGACAAGAGAAAAAGATACATCCAGTTATTCTTTTTTACATTGTTTTTCACAGGGCTGTTTTTTTGCTGCATACAGACCCCGGAGGCAAAAAGGACTGTCCAAAACAGCGCGTCAACGCACAGTGTGATGACGCAGAGAGAGCCTCTCATTCATATGCCTGAGGCGGAACAGGTTAAAACAGGCTTGCGGGAGCATATGCCTGAAAAGACTTCTTCTGTCTTGTCAAAAGTGAGAAGAGGCGCCGGATCTGCATTTTTATCCGGGGCGCTTTTCTGTATGTTGATAACTGCTTTCAGCGGGAGGCCTGGAAGGAGTCTTCTTTCAGTTCTTGATATGTGCATGACGATCGCGCATGTGTATCTATGTCAAATCCAAGTTATCCATGAGAGAGATGGTAAAAAACGTGCGGCTGCCGCCTGACGTAACTTAGCCGGAGTTCAGCTTCGGAAATGAATTAGGAGGTAAAAGCACATTGAAAAATAAGAAAAATCATATATGGCTGGCATTGTTTATCATTGCAGCCTTTGTTTTGTTTGCCTTTTTTGGCTGCGGAAATGATCTGAAAGGTGTACGTGATATGAGATTCGGCATCGATATCAGAGGAGGCGTGGAGGCGGTATTTGAACCCGCGGGGGTGAAGGAGACGCCGCCGGCATCAGAGCTGGAGGCCGCGAGGAATGTAATGGAGAGCCGCCTGGACGCGAAGAACATAACAGACCGGGAGGTGACGGTCGACAAAAAGGAAGGGCACATCATCGTACGATTTCCGTGGAAGTCTGATGAAAAAGAGTTTGATCCGGAATCTGCCATTTCGGAGCTGGGTGAGACGGCAAAGCTTACATTCAGAGACCCGGATGGAAAGATCCTGATAGAAGGACAGAATGTGAAAAACAGCCAGCCTGTCAAAAATACGGAGACGGGCGGATATGAAGTGCAGCTTTCCTTTGACGGAAAAGGAACAAAAGAATTTGCGGAGGCGACAGGAGCGCTTACCGGCCGCCAGCTTCAGATCTATATGGATGACAGGCTGATCTCTGCCCCGGTCGTGCAGCAGCAGATCACAGGCGGAGAGGCAGTGATAAACGGCATGGATTCCATTGACGCGGCAAGAGCGCTGTCTGAAAAGATCAATGCCGGCGCGCTTCCGTTTTCGATGGAGACGACCAATTACAACACGATAAGTCCAGCGCTTGGAAACAATGCGCTACGGGCTATGGTGACGGCGGCGGCCGTGGCCTTTGTTCTGATCTGTATTTTTATGATAGTCAGTTACCGTCTGCCCGGCGTCATAAGCTGTCTGACGCTGATCTTTCAGATGTCGCTTCAGATACTGGCGCTGTCCCTGCCGCAGTATACGCTGACACTGCCCGGCATTGCGGGACTCATCCTGTCTGCAGGGATGGCGGTCGATGCGAATATCATAATCAGCGAGCGGATCCAGGAGGAACTGAGGCGGGGGACGGGCGTGCGCCTGGCGGTAAAGAATGGTTATAAGAATGCCTTTTCCTCCGTGCTGGACGGTAACGTCACGACAGCCGCCGTGGCTTTGATCCTGATGATATTCGGCTCCGGGACGATGCTGAGCTTTGGTTATACATTGTTCACCGGTGTCATTATCAATCTGCTGGCCGGAGTGTGGATGTCGCGCTTTATGCTGACTTCCGCCGTTCGGTACCAAGTATGCAGCAGGGAGCAGATGTTCCGAAGGAAGAAGGAACAGAGACCCCTTCACTTTGCCGCCGGGCGCAGGAAAATATATGTGTTCACCGCCGTGGTGCTTCTGACCGGGGCGGCAGTCAGCGGTGCGAACGGCATCAGGCTGGACACACAGTTTACCGGCGGTGCTATTCTCCGCTATACCTATACGGGTGAAGCCGATACGAAGCAGGCAGGGGCGGCTGTGGAGAAGCTGGTAAAACGTCCGGTGAGCACGCAGATCACAGAAGATCCTCTGACCGGACAGAAGAAGCTTATCCTGACACTGGCCGGTAATAAAGGAATCTCGCCGGATGAGCAGAAAAAAGTTCTGGAGGCGCTCGGTCAGGATAAGGAAGCAGCGTATACGCTCTCCGAGACATCGGTGGTAGAACCTTACATCGGAGCAAAAGCGCTGAAAAATTCGGCGGCCGCGGTCGGTCTTTCGTCACTGTTCATAGTTCTCTATATCTGGATCCGTTTTTCCGCCCTTTCAGGGCTTTCGGCGGGGATAACGGCTGTCATTGCCCTGCTGCATGATGCGGCCATTGTGCTCTTTGTGTTCGGTATAGGAAAGATCCCGGTAAATGATGCGTTTGTGGCGGTGACGCTGACGATCATCGGCTATTCCATCAACGACACCATTGTCCTCTACGACAGAATACGGGAGAATCTGGCGCGCGGGGGAAGGAAGAAGGAAGGGCTGTGCCGGCTGGTAGACCGCAGTATTACAGAGACGATCGGCAGGTCTGTGAAAACTGCCTTTACTACAGCGCTTTGCGCGGCGGTCGTCCTTGTATTTGCCTGTGTTTATGATATCGGCTCTATCAAGGTATTTGCACTGCCTCTGCTGGCCGGCGTGATCAGCGGATGTTATTCTTCTGTCTGTATAGCAGGACCGCTGTGGGTGACATGGAAAGAGTTCAGGGAAAGGAGAACGAAGAAGTGAGAGGAACAGATATCTTGACGCTGCTTGGGGGGCTGGCTCTCTTTCTGTACGGGATGCAGATGATGAGCAATGGACTTGAGACAGCTGCAGGGAACAAGATGAAGGAGATTCTGGAGAAACTGACCTCCAACAGAATGAAAGGTGTATTGGTCGGGGCCGGGATTACGGCGGTCATACAGTCCTCGTCAGCGACCACAGTCATGGTCGTAGGGTTTGTGAATTCAGGACTGATGAGCCTGAATCAGGCAGTGTGGATCATTATGGGCGCCAACATCGGCACAACGGTCACAGGTCAGCTTATCGCCCTGGATATCGGGGCGGTCGCCCCGCTGATCGCATTTGCCGGCGTGGCCTGTATCCTGTTTATAAAGAACAAACAGATCTGCCATATCAGTGAGATATTTGCAGGGCTTGGCGTACTGTTCATCGGTATGGATATGATGGGAAAGGCAATGGAGCCGCTCCAGGACTCAGAAGCGTTCCTTCATTTTATGACAACCTTCAGCAGTCCGCTGACCGGTATTGTGATCGGCGCGGTATTTACGGCAGTCATCCAGTCCTCGTCAGCCTCGGTCGGAATTCTGCAGGCGCTGGCGGGAACGGGGGTGATACCGCTTTCGAGCGCCGTGTATATACTGTTCGGTCAGAATATCGGAACGTGTATAACTGCGGTGCTCGCTTCCATAGGGACAAAGACAAATGCGAAAAGGGCGACGATCATTCATCTGATGTTCAACATAATAGGTACGGTTCTTTTTACACTGGTCTGTATGGCCACACCGTTCGTATCCTGGATGGAGGCGGCCGCCGCGGGCAATCCGGTTCAGCAGATAGCCAATGTCCACACGACGTTTAATATTGTGACAACGATACTGCTTCTGCCGTTCGGCAATGTTATGGCACGGGCTGCCGTCCGCATTCTTCCGGACAAAAGGGAGGAGGCGGATGAGGTCATGCACCTTATATATCTTTCGCCGTTTGAACCCTCCTATCCTGTGGGGCATGCGGCAGCGGCCCTGTCGGAGATTGAAAAAGAAGTGGGAAGAATGCTTTCCATGGCCAGGAGCAATGCGGCGGCCGGTTTTGACGCGGCATTAAACGCAGGGAACGCATCGGCAGAGAAAATAGAAGCCGCGGAACAATACATAAACTTCTTGAATACAGAGATATCGCGCTATATCGGAAGGCTTATGACGATGGAGATGAGCGGACCGGACACAAAGTGCATCAATGCATATTATGTGATCATCAGTAATATAGAGCGGATCGGAGATCACGCGGTGAACATCGCAGGTTATGCCGAAGATATGAAAAAATGGGGACTTTCTTTTTCAGAGCATGCGCAGGAGGACATACGGCAGATGAAACGGGTAAGTCTTGAGACGCTGGATGTACTGGAATTTTCAAAGGGAGCTTCCGGAAGGGAGATACTTGAAAAGACGGCCCAGAATGAACAGAAGATAGATGATCTGCAGCAGAGTTATCTGAAGAAGCAGATCAAACGGATGCAGAGCGGAAGCTGCAGGCCGGAAGCCGGACTTTTATTTTCTGAGATGCTGACAGATTTTGAAAGAATTGGAGACCACGCCCTCAATATAGCTGAATTATATTATGAGATGGTCAGCTGACAGCCATTTCTTCTCTTGCGGAATACGTGATAAAGATACAGACTACTGTAAAACAGACGTTTTATGTGGTATAGTTTAATGCATATACTGCAGAGTATAGTAAATAATCATATTTATAATAAAGAACCGGAGGAGTGCAGGTGAAAAAAGGCAGCAATGAATGTGGGAACGTAAGGACAATTATTTCAGTTATGATAAGCAGAGCGAGCGTGCTCATATGTTTTGAACTCATTTACAAAGCGATCGGAATCAGCTTTTTCTTCCCGTTTCTGGGAAATCTGACAGGCCGTCTGCCGGATCTGATCGGCGAAGCGTACCTGAGCCAGGGAAATATGGTGAAGATTTTTCAGAGTCCTGCGGCGATCTTGCTTCTGTCAGGTGTTGTTTTGCTGTTGGGAGGATATTTATATTTTGAGGTTATCGCGCTGATCCTATACAGCGAGAAGGGGTGGAACAGAGAAGAGTTAACGTTATGGGGGCTTATCAGAACGGCGGTCAGAGAAGTACCGGGCATGTTCAGGCCCAGGCGCGCGGCGTCCCTTTCTCTGCTGCTTTTTATGCCCTTTTCGTTTTTCGGTGTGACAAGTGTGTTTTTCAGAGCGCTGCGCATACCAGAGTTTATCATGACTGCGATCACTGATAATATATTATATGTAAGTCTTTTGCTCATGGCGGCTGTGTTCGTAAACTGCTTGTTTTTCCTTTATATATTTGGGTTTCCTGTACTCCTTATTGAAAAAGCATCCTTTTATGACTCGTGGAAGAAAAGCAGAAGTCTGCTGAAGGGAAAAGTATTACTTACAGCCGGAAGGGTTTTATCGTACACACTTATTTTTGCGTCTGTGCTTTGTATCGTCTGGGCGGCAGGACTGAGTATTATGGCCTTGCTGGTGAGGCGTATTGAAGGAGCGGCGGACGGGAAAATGCTTTTTGGCCGCTATTATGATACTTATTCGGGCATTTGGAATCTTGCGGGAGGCGCTTTTATTTCTGTGTTCTTCTGTGCGGTGTCAATTACATTGTATCACCGTTTCAGGGGAGATAGGCGTCCGGATGCGGTAAAAAGGACGCGGACGGTAAAGGGCGCGGCCATACGGACGGCAGTGGTGCTTGTTTTGTCAGGATTCCTCATCTTTATGGCAGATACTGAATTGGGCAGGCAGCTGTTCTTTAGAAATGATTCTCATATCTCAGTAGTAGCCCACCGGGCCGGCGTTGTTTTTGGTCCGGAAAATACGGTGGCGGCGCTTGAACAGGCAGTCAGGGACGGGGCAGATATGGCTGAGATCGATGTCCAGCAATTAAAAGACGGGACGCTTGTGATCCTGCATGATACAAATTTTAAGAGGACTACAGGGGTAGATCTGGATGTCAGGGATGCCGTTTACGGGCAGGTGAAAGAACTGGATGCAGGGAGCGTCTTCTCCCAGAAATATGCCGGTGAGCCGGTTCCGACACTTGAGGACATGCTGAAAGCGGCCAAAGGGAAAATCCAGCTTATGATTGAGCTGAAAGTCACAGGAAATGAAAATCGACTCGTTGAAGAGACCCTTTCGCTTATCGAAAAATATAATATGGAAGCAGAGTGCAATATCGCTTCGATGGATTTCAGCCTGTTGGAAAAAGTAAAGTCTTTAAACTCCCGGATCAAAACAACGTATATATCTGTTTTACTCGTATCGGATCAATATGACCTGAAGCAGGTAGACGCATACAGTGTGGAGACTACGTTTCTGTCTAGGCAGCTTGTCAGTGAGGCGCATGTCCAGGGGAAAAAAGTGTATGGCTGGACGGCGAGCAGTGACAAAAGTATTAAGAAAGTCCTCGGATGTGAAGCGGACGGGATCGTCACCGACAATCCCCTGCTCGTGCAGTTTCATTTGTATTCAAAGGATGAAAATTCGATAAAAGAAACAGCGGAACGCATTTTCTTCTAGGACGATATCCTGCTTGCAAACCTCTTGATCGCAGAGAAGCTCTCGGCGCTGATCACATGCTCGATCCGGCATGCGTCTTTTGCTGCTACGTCGGGTGCGACACCGAGATCCGTAAGCCATGTCGACAAAAAAGTATGACGCTCGTACATCTTTTCGGCAATTTCTCTGCCGGAAGGAGTGAGCGTGATGTACCCGTCAGGATCCATCGTTATGTAACCGTTGTTGCGCAGATTTTTCATGGCGACACTTACGCTCGGCTTGGAAAAACCGAGTTCATTGACGATATCTATGGAACGCACGGAAGGTTTTCTGTTCTGCAGCATGAAGATTGTCTCAAGGTAATTTTCTGCAGATTCGTGTATTTTCATAATGACACCTGCTTTCTATCTATTATATTTTGATTATAGCAACAGTGAAAATGGATTGCAAGGACATGAGATACTGGTATTGCGAATGAAGTGAGGTTGATTTAAAAAGATCATAAAAGATATAAAAACAGATTGGAATATGTAGGCAGCTGCGTAAGATACGCGGCTGCTTTTTATGACTGACTTCAGGTGCCGTTTATTCAACAAAGTCATACCCGTTTTAGATAAATCCTTTCGATAAGGTTTATGAGCGAGTACAACCCCATTGCCATGATACAGAGCAGTACGATAGACATCAGGAGCCAGTCGAGTTTAAATGTCTGGCTTGCGTATATGATCAGATATCCAAGACCGTCTCTCGCGGCAAGGAATTCACCGATGATCACCCCTACGAGGCAAAGGCCTATATTTACTTTCATCGTACTGATAATGGCCGGTATCGAGCTTGGCACGACAACCTTGGTAAGCGCATGAAACTTGGAGCCGTGCAGTGTGTAGATGAGCTTTATTTTCTCAGGGTCTACCGTTGTGAAACTCGTATACAGGTTCAGTATGCTGCCAAAGATCGCGACCGACATTCCGGCGACGATTATCGTTGTTGTGTTGGCGCCCAGCCACACGATCAAAAGTGGGGCCAGCGCCGATTTCGGCAGGCTGTTCAGGACGACCAGGTAAGGGTCCAGTATTTCTGACAGCTTCGGGCTGAACCAAAGTGCAACTGCCATCAGGATACTGATGGCAATTACGAGGACGAAACTCAGGATCGTTTCATACAGGGTGACTCCTATGTGAAGAAAGATACTTTTATCCATGAGCATTCCCCAGAAGCAGAGTGCTATCTTGGAAGGGCTGCTGAAGATAAAAGAATCTATTATGCCTACATTTGCTGTAAATTCCCAAATAAACAGGAAACTAAGTAGTATGAGGACACGGGATACGCTGACGATTCGTTTATGCCGCTTCTGCTGGGAAAGGAAGTGCCGCTGACCGGTGGACAATTCACTCATTCGTGTTCAACTCCTTCCATATTAAATTAAAATATGTCTTGAATTCAGGGGCATCTCTCCGGTTCAGCGGAGTGTCCTGTTCCAGATCAAATTTCAGAGGCAGCGTCTGCAGGATCGTTGCAGGGCGGCTGGTCAGGATGATCACCCGATCGGCCAGCGAGATGGCCTCTGAAAGGTCGTGAGTTACTAATATTGCAGTCTTTTTTTCTTTCCGTATGATCTGTCCGATGTCATCACCGACATTTAAACGTGTCTGGTAGTCAAGAGCTGAAAATGGTTCATCCAGAAGCAGAATATCGGGTTCCAGTATGAGTGTCCGCACAAGGGCGGCTCTCTGGCGCATACCGCCGGACAGCTCTGACGGTTTGGCATTTTCAAATTGTTTTAATCCGTAAGTGTCCAGCAGTTCATGGGCTTTTTCTTTGCTCCTGGCCGACAGCATATGCTGGACTTCCAGTCCGAGGATCACATTGTTGTAGATCGTCCGCCATTCAAAGAGCTGGTCATGCTGGAGCATGTAACCGATATTGGTCGTACTTTCTCTTAAGTATTTACCATTGATTTTAATCAGCCCCTTTTCCGGCTCTATCAGTCCTGATATAATGGACAACAGGGTAGATTTGCCGCAGCCGGATGGTCCGACAATTGCCACAAACTCTCCCTTATTCATGGAAAATGAAATGTCGATAAGGGCAGGGGTTTCACCTTCCATGTTATGATAGGCGTAGTGGATATGCCGAAGCTCTAATATTTGGTCCATGGAAACCTCCTAAGCCTGGATGATATATAGTTAGTTTATGTGGAAATGTGAAAAGGGTGCCTGCGTAATAAGTCTGAAACAATTCTCCTTTATGATGAGATCGTAGATAAGGGACAAGTCATCATGGATAGAAGAAAGGGGCAGAGTATATGAAACAGATTTGGAAAAAGCACAGAGTCAGTTTGACAGCGGCCGGCCTGGTCGTCTGTCTGACAGCAGCCTTCGGGGCAGGAATCGTATATTCCAGAAGCCAGGCGGAGAAAGATGTAGTAAAAGCGGCAGAAAAAGAGGTACAAAAGGATGCCGGGGAGGATGAGCTCCCCAGGACAAATGTTCCGTGGGAGGACGACACACTATACAAAGATATATTAAGTGACAGCTATAGGGACATAGGGAGTGAAGTGTGCCGGAAATTCGGCGCAGACTATGAAACAGTCACCATGAACGAGGTGACGGCGGAAATGCGCAGTTTTGAAGAGGCGCTCATACTGCGAAAAGATATGGGAGCGAATCCTCTGTTGGAAAAGAATGAGGATAAAAATGCCATAGAAAAAGACAATGGATATTCGAGCGCGACAATGTCACTGGAAACATATATGAATGATGTATACGCTTTCGGCGGGGGCAGGACCGTAATTAAAGAAATATGCGGCAAATACGGCATTGACCCTGATACAGCGGTCATATCTGCTCTGACGGCAGAACAGCTGGAAGAAATAGGAGCGTCTGCCTATGACGCATCCGACCATCCGAAAGACTGAGGAATAAAAGGACAGCAGAACGATGGCAGATATTCTGATCGTAGAGGACGATAAAAGTATCAATGAACTCATACAGAGAACATTGAAAATAATGGGACACAGAGGGCTTCCGGCATATACTGGCCGAGAGGCCCTAAAGGCCGTGGAGGAGAAATGTCCGGCGCTCATACTGCTCGATATCAGCCTTCCGGATATGGATGGATTCGAGGTCATGAAAAGGATAAGAGATGTTCCTGTCATCTGCGTCACGGCGCGGGACGAGATACCGGACAGGGTAAAAGGGCTGATGGCAGGAGCGGAAGATTATATCGTGAAACCATTTGCCCTGGAGGAACTGTCTGCGCGTATACAGGTCGTACTCCGCAGAGAGGGCAGGGAGCAGACGGTGTATAAGCTGGGAGATACACAGATCGACATCCGGCAGGCGGTTGTCAGGAGGCGCGGTAAACCGGTGGAACTGACGCACAGAGAATACACGCTGCTGAAAGTGCTGCTTGAAAACCGCAATATCGCTCTTTCCAGAAACCAGATATTGGATCTGGCCTGGGGCATGGACTATTACGGGGATGACCGCACGGTGGATGTGCACATACGCCGTCTCCGCCAGAAGCTCGGACTGGAGAAACAGATAAAGACCATATTTAAGTATGGGTACAGATTGGAGATGTAAAAATGCAGCTTTGGAAGAAAAATTTCCTTGTCACATTTGTACTCTTTGTTCTCGTAGTATATATTTGTCTCTTTGTGATGGTCACAGTATCATTCAGAACAGATTTAGGCTATCTGATGAGACGTGCGTCGGACAGTGAGCGGGAGATCACTTATGTACTGCAGTCAATACAGAAGCTGAGCGGAGGGCATATCGCCACGGACGCCGGATATATGGCGCAGAGGTATGAAGAGGCAGGGATCCTGCTCAAAGTGCGTTCCGGTGACGCTGTGTTTGCGGACAAGATCCCTCTGCAGGATGTGCCGAAAGAGAAGTATTGTATTCTGACACATGATGGCGGAAAATATATCTATATAAAAGATGAGGTTACGGACGGAGCCGGGGGGATGGAATTGACCTATATGGAGAATATACAGTCTTTTTATGATCTGCAGAACAGGAAATTTATTGCAGCGGCTGCATCCGGCATATTTGTGTCCGCTGTCGTCGGTATCATGCTCTATGCGGCGATGAAGCGAATCTACCGGCCGGTGAATCAGATCGCTCATGAGCTTCGGACGCCGCTTACGGGCATCCGGGGATATGCACAGTATATCATGATGGGGAATATCACAGAGGAGGACCGTTTCTTTGCCGCGCAGCAGATCGTGGACAGTGCGGGGACGATGAAAGATGTGGTGGACAAACTGCTCATTATGGGCAATGTCAGGGAAGGAACGCTCACCTTTGTTGCGATCGACATAGAAGTTATGCTGGAAGAACTGAAGCACATATATCCCGGGATTGAATTGGAAGTAAGCATACAAAGTATAAACGGTGAGCCGACACTTGTCCGCTGTCTGCTGGAGAACATGATCTCCAATGCCGTCAATGCAGGCGGACGTGTGAAAGTCACGGCCGGTGCGGAAAAGCTCTGTGTCTGGAATGAAGGGATGTTCCGTGTGAGAGCGGAAAACGAGCTGAAACCTCACGGTTACGGTCTTGCGATCTGCCGGGATATTGCGGGGATCCACAGGTGGAAACTCAGATACAGCACATCAGAGAAAGACGGCACAGCGGCGGTGCTTATCTGGGGCCGGGAGAAAAGGACACTTGCACCTTCCAGAGAAATGCCATATACTGAATAAATACAGTAAGTCCGAAGTGTATCATGGGACTAGGAGAATCGTGCAAGGGGAAACAGATTGATGAATTACCAGAAAGAACTCGACAAACTGATTGAGAGGCTGAAGGGCGAGAAGAAGGTGCCGCGGCTTTTACTGCACAGCTGCTGCGCACCGTGCAGCAGTTATGTGCTGGAATATTTAAGCGACTGTTTTGACATAACCGTATTTTATTATAATCCAAATATTTATCCGGAAAGTGAATATACGAAACGTATATTGGAACAGCAGACGCTTATCGGGGAGATGAAAACAAGGTATCCGGTTTCGTTCATTGCCGGCCATTACGACAGAGAGAGGTTTTATGAGATGGCGGCCGGCATGGAGCATCTGAAAGAGGGCGGGGAACGGTGTCTTAAGTGTTATGAGCTGAGGCTGAGGGAAGCGGCAGAACTGGCCCAAAAAGGCGGTTTTGATTATTTTACCACAACGCTCAGTATAAGTCCGATGAAGAACGCGGACAGACTGAATGAGATCGGGATAAGACTTGAGAAGGAATACGGCGTTACGTATCTGCAGTCAGATTTTAAGAAAAAGAACGGATACAAGCGTTCCATAGAGCTTTCAAAAGAGTTTGGACTTTACAGACAGGATTACTGCGGTTGTGAATTTTCATTAAAAAATGTAAAATAATACATTTTCGTTTGATTTTATGCAGAAATATGATAAAATCTTTTACAATGATTCTACATGAAAGGAAGAAAACCATATGGCACAGTTGTGGGGAGGTCGTTTCACAAAGGAGACGGACCGGCTTGTATACAGTTTCAACGCATCAATTTCATTTGATAAAAGATTCTATGCACAGGATATTAAAGGAAGCATCGCGCATGTGATGATGCTCGCGAGGCAGGGAATTCTCACAGATTACGAAAAGGACCAGATCGTACAGGGACTGGAGGGCATTCTTGACGACGTGGAGAGCGGACGGCTCGAGATTTCCGATAAATACGAAGATATCCACAGTTTTGTGGAGGCGACGCTGATAGAGCGTATAGGAGAACCGGGAAAGAAGCTTCACACGGGCCGGAGCAGGAATGACCAGGTTGCGCTGGATATGAAGCTTTACACGAGAGACGAGGTACATCTGCTGGATAATCAGGTTGAGGGACTGCTCCACGCCATACTGGCCATTATGGAAGACAACATTGATACATACATGCCCGGGTTTACGCATCTTCAGAAGGCACAGCCGATCACGCTGGCCCATCATATGGGCGCCTATTTTGAAATGTTCAGAAGAGACCATGAAAGGCTGCAGGATATTTACAGGCGGATGAATACATGCCCTCTTGGCTCCGGAGCGCTGGCAGGTACGACTTACCCGCTGGACCGGGAATATACGGCGAGAATGCTCGGGTTTGACGGCGGCCCGACACTGAACAGTATGGACGGAGTGTCCGACCGGGACTACCTGATCGAACTGCTCTCGGCGCTTTCTACGATCATGATGCATCTGAGCCGCTTTTCAGAAGAAGTGATCATATGGAATTCCAATGAATACCAGTTTGTGGAGATCGACGACGCATACAGTACCGGAAGCAGCATTATGCCGCAGAAAAAGAACCCGGATATAGCAGAGCTTGTAAGAGGCAAGACCGGACGGGTGTACGGAGCCTTGAATGCCATGCTTGCCACGATGAAAGGGATCCCGCTCGCCTACAATAAAGACATGCAGGAAGATAAAGAGTGGGTATTTGACGCCATCGATACGACAAAAGGATGTCTTGCGCTGTTTACCGGGATGATAAGGACAATGGAATTCAGGAAAGACCGCATGGAAAGGAGCGCCAGGAACGGCTTTACAAATGCGACTGACGCGGCCGACTATCTCGTAAACCATGGGGTTGCGTTCAGGGATGCGCACGGGATCGTAGGCCAGCTCGTACTGACCTGTATTGAAAAGGGGATCGCGCTCGATGAGCTTCCGTTAAAGGATTACAGGGAAATATCAGACGTGTTTGAGGAAGACATCTATGAGGCGATCAGTCTGGAGACATGCGTGAACAAGAGAATCACGACCGGCGCGCCGGGACGGCATGCCATGGAAGAGACGATCGCTCTTTACAGAAAATATATGGAAGAATATTAAAGGCCGGTACCGGGATGTCCCGGGCCGTTTAACGGAAGGAGAAGACAGTTATGGAAAAGAAATTGAGAGTTGGTATTTTAGGGGCGACGGGTATGGTCGGCCAGCGTTTTATCTCTCTGCTTGAGAACCATCCGTGGTTTGAAGTGGTGACGGTGGCCGCAAGCCCGAGGTCAGCGGGAAAGACATACGAGGAGGCCGTCGGAGGCCGCTGGAAGATGACAACGCCGATGCCGGAAGCGGTCAAAAGCCTTGTCGTGGCAAATGTGAATGAAGTGGAAAAAGTAGCGGAATCTGTCGATTTCGTGTTCAGCGCAGTTGACATGACAAAGGATGAGATCAAAGCGATAGAGGAAGCATACGCAAAGACAGAGACGCCTGTTGTGTCAAACAACAGCGCGCACCGCTGGACGCCGGATGTACCGATGGTAGTGCCGGAGATCAATCCGGAACATTTTGACGTCATCGAATCACAGAAGAAGCGGCTTGGCACTTCCCGTGGGTTCATCGCGGTAAAGCCAAACTGTTCCATACAAAGCTATGCTCCCTGCCTTGCGGCGTGGAGAGAGTTCGGACCGAAAGAAGTAGTTGTGACGACATACCAGGCCATATCAGGCGCAGGAAAGACATTCAAGGACTGGCCTGAGATGACGGAAAATATTATTCCTTACATCGGAGGCGAGGAAGAAAAGAGCGAGCAGGAGCCTCTTCGCGTACTCGGCACAGTGGAAAACGGAGAAATTGTAAAGGCCAATCTTCCGAAGATTTCCTGCCAGTGTGTGAGAGTACCTGTTCTGAACGGACATACGGCAGCTGTGTTTATCAATTTTGAGAAGAAACCGACCAGAGAGCAGCTCGTTGAAAAACTGGTGAATTTCAAAGGATTTCCGCAGGAGGCGGGCCTTCCGAGCGCGCCCGGGCAGTTTGTACAGTATCTTTCAGAAGACGACCGTCCGCAGGTTGCAATGGATGTAGACTATGAAAAAGGAATGGGTGTGTCTGTCGGCCGGCTGAGAGAAGATACGATCTATGACTTTAAGTTTATCGGTCTTTCCCACAATACGGTGCGGGGCGCTGCAGGGGGAGCGGTCCTCTGCGCAGAGACACTGGTGGCCAAAGGATTTATCGAGAACAAATAAAAGGATGTTCCGGAGGAATGATCTTCCGGGACATCTTCTTTTTTATATACATAAGAGTCTGCGCGGCAAAAGTGAGCCTTTATTTTACAACGGATAAGTGATAAAATGTAAAGAGATTTTACGCGGATTTAACATGCGCGTGGTAGAGGCGGAAGCTCTGATCTGGTATTCTGAAAATAATGCCCGGGTGCATATACTGATTACGTTTCAGAAATACGAAAGAAGGATGAGGTTATAAGTATGGAAAATGATATTCTTAACTACACACAGAACAGAGAACTGTCATGGCTTAAGTTCAACAAAAGAGTGCTGGAGGAGGCACAGGATCCGACGGTGCCTCTCCTGGAACGGATGAAGTTTGTGGCTATCTTTACGAGTAATCTGGATGAGTTCTTTATGATAAGGGTGGGCAGCCTGTTTGATATGATCCAGACAGATCCCAACACGATCGACAGCCGTTCGGGCCTGACGCCCGGAGAACAGCTGGAGATGATATTTGACGCTGTGGCGCCGCTTTACAAGGAAAGGGATAAGACGTACGCTGAGATAAAGAAGCAGCTCAGTCCGTATGGCGTCTGCGGTCTTGATTTCAAGGAACTGGAGCAGTCAGAAAAGAAATACGTAAAAAAGTATTTTAAGGAACAGATACTTCCCATTCTCTCACCTCAGATCGTGGATGCAAACCACCCGTTCCCGCACCTTCTGAACAAAGAGATCTATGTGACGGCCAATCTGAAATATAAGGATAAGTCGATGCAGGGCATTGTGCCCGTGCCTCAGTTTGTGTCAGATATCTTGTATCTGCCGGGACATGATATCCGTTATATCCGTATGGAGAAGGTGATCATGGAATATCTGAACCTCGTGTTTGAACAGTATGAAGTGACGGATAAGAATTATATCTGTGTCACGAGGAATGCCGACATAGCGCCGGACGATGAGGCGCTGGAGGTGAACGATGACTTCCGCTACCTGATGAAGGAGACGCTTCACAAACGCCGCAGGATGGCTGTTGTGAGACTTGAGGTGGCTGAAAAGCTCAGCGAGGAGATGGAACAGTATTTCTGCGGAAAGTTTGCCATTGAGCCAAATCAGATCTTCCGCACCAAAATGCCGGTAAAACTGGCCTATATGTTTGCCATCAGCGGAAATCTGCCGGAGGCGATGAAGCGTTCCCTCGTATATCCTCCGTTTACGCCGCAGAATTCGCCCCGGGTACAGGAAGGAAGCACGATGAAGCAGCAGATAAAGAAAAAGGATATCCTGCTGTATTATCCGTATGAGAGCATGAACCCGTTTCTGAGGCTGATCAAAGAGGCTTCGACGGATCCGAACGTACTGACGATAAAGATAACGATCTACCGGCTCGCCAAAAAGGCGCGTCTTGTGGAATATTTATGCGCGGCGGCGGAAAACGGCAAAGAGGTGACTGTGCTCATTGAGCTGAGAGCCAGATTTGACGAACAGAATAACATAGACTGGTCGGAGCGGCTGGAAGAGGCCGGGTGCCGGGTCATATACGGGTTTGACGGATATAAGGTCCATTCTAAAGTGTGTCTTATCACATACCGGAACCGGAATGAGATCCAGTATATTACGCAGATCGGGACCGGAAACTATAACGAGAAGACAGCGGCCATGTATACAGATCTTTCACTTATGACGGCAGATCCCGAGATCGGAAAGGACGCTTCCGAGTTTTTCAAAAATTTGTCTATCAGTAATCTGGACGGCCTGTACAACAGGCTTATAGTGGCGCCGACGAGCCTGAAGCAGAGGGTGCTCTATCTGATGGATGAGGAGATCAGAAAGGGCAGCGGCGGCCGCATCGTCATGAAAATGAACTCGCTGACGGACGTCGATTTTATAGAGAAAGTAGCGGAGGCGTCGAGGGCCGGTGTGAAAACAGACTTGATTGTCCGGGGAATATGTTGTATATTACCAGGAGTCAAAGATCATACGGAAAATGTCACGGTCACAAGCATTGTAGGACGCTATCTGGAGCATCCGCGCATCTTCAGCTTCGGAACAGGCGCGGAGCAGAAAATATATATCGGGTCCGCGGATATGATGACGCGGAATACAGAGAAGCGGGTGGAGGTGGCCTGTCCGGTGCTGGATGAGGATGTCAGGCGGCAGATAAACCATTATCTGAAGATCATGCTGACAGACAACGTAAAAGCAAGAGTGCTGAACTCGGACGGAGACTATGAAAAAAAAGAGCCGACAGAGCCGCTCATAGATTCTCAGGTCGTGTTCATGCAGGAAGCGCTGAATGTAAAGCGAAAGGCGCCGGAGAGGCGGCAGACCTTTCTGGAGAGGATCAGACATCTGTTTGGAAAGTAGACAACTAAAGGAGTACAGATATTTCATATGGGGAAATCACTTTATATTGCTGAGAAACCAAGTGTGGCGCAGGAATTTGCCAAAGCACTGAAGCTTACAACAAAACGAAGAGACGGCTATCTGGAGTCGGATGACTCCATAGTGACATGGTGCGTCGGACACCTGGTGACTATGAGTTATCCGGAAAGCTATGATGAGAAGTATAAGAGGTGGAGCCTTCAGACTCTGCCTTTTATACCGGAAGAATTCAAGTACGAGGTCATACCTTCGGTGGAGAAGCAGTACAGGATCGTGGCGGGGCTTCTGAACCGGGAAGACGTGGATACGATCTATGTATGTACTGACTCGGGGCGGGAAGGAGAATATATATACCGTCTTGTGGAACAGAAGGCAGACGTACACGGAAAAAAACGGCGCAGAGTGTGGATAGATTCACAGACCGAGGAGGAGATCCTGCGCGGGATCCGGGAGGCAAAAGACTTAAAGGAGTACGACAACCTTTCTGCCTCCGCCTATCTTAGGGCAAAAGAAGACTATCTGATGGGGATCAATTTCTCCAGGCTGCTGACGTTAAAGTACGGAAACAGCATTTCCAACTACCTGCACACAAAGTATTCGGTCATCTCCGTAGGGCGTGTCATGACATGCGTGCTCGGCATGGTAGTGCGAAGGGAACGGGAAATACGGGAATTTACAGAGACGCCGTTTTACCGGGTCATCAGTGCGGCAGGGGAGCCGGGAGAGACCTTTGAGGGAGAATGGCGCGCCGTGAAAGGATCTGCATGGTTTGAGTCCCCGAAGCTCTATAAAGAAAATGGATTCCTCCATGAGGAAGACGCGGCCGGGCTCATCAGGGAGCTAAGTGATCCGCTCCCAGTGCAGTGCACCATTATTTCCATAGAGAGGAAAAAGGAGAAAAAGAACCCGCCTCTTCTGTTTAACCTGGCGGAGCTTCAGAATGAATGCTCAAAGAGGTTTAAGATCAGCCCGGATGAGACGCTCCGGCTTGTACAGGAGATGTACGAGAAAAAACTGGTCACCTACCCCCGTACAGATGCCCGTGTGCTGTCCACTGCTGTGGCAAAGGAAATACATAAGAATCTGAACGGGCTGATGAAATATGAACCGGCGGTTCCCTTTCTCGGCGAGATCGTCTCATACGGGAGCCATAAAGAGATCGCGCGTACGAGATATGTCAATGACAAGCAGATCACGGATCACTATGCCATCATTCCGACCGGGCAGGGACTGGGTGCTCTCAAGAGCCTGAGCGCAGTGTCGGTGAAAGTGTATGATGTGATCGTCAGGAGATTCTTAAGTATCTTTTATCCCCCCGCGGTCTATCAGAAGGTCACAATAGTCACGAAGATAAAGGAAGAAAGCTTCTTTTCCAGCTTTAAGGTGCTGGCGGAGGAGGGATATCTGAAAGTGGCAGGAATTCCCGGACAGAAGAAAAGCAGCGGAAATGAGGCAGAGGAGAGCGACGGCGGGGACAGCGGACAGAATACGGACAACCGGTTTTTTGAAAAAATACAGGGTCTTAAGAAAGGTATGGTCCTTCCGGTACAGTCGCTGGACATCAAGGAAGGAAAGACATCTCCTCCGAAACGCTACAATTCAGGATCTCTCATTCTGGCGATGGAAAACGCGGGACAGCTCATAGAGGATGAAGAACTCCGGGCCCAGATAAAGGGAAGCGGTATCGGAACAAGCGCCACAAGGGGAGAGATATTAAAGAAGCTCTTCAACAACAAATATCTGGCTCTGAATAAAAAAACCCAGATCGTGACGCCGACTCTGCAGGGGGAGATGATCTACGATGTTGTGGATCAGTCCATTAAGTCACTTTTGAATCCCGAGCTTACCGCCAGCTGGGAAAAAGGGCTTACGTATGTGGCGGACGGAGAGATCACGCCGGATGAGTATATGACAAAGCTGGACCATTTCATCGTAAGCCGTACGAACGGAGTCAAAGGCCTGAACAATCAGTACCAGCTCCGGTCCTTTTATGACAGGGCGGCCCGTTTTTATAAAAAGGAAAAAGATAAGACAAAATAAATAATGAGTCATGTAAGCCGGCAGAGGTCCGGCGGAAAAGGAGAATGCTATGAAGGAATTAACTGTAAAGGAAATGTACACGCTCGAGGAAACGATAGCGAAAGATATATTTGACGGAGTAACTTATCCGTGGGAAGTTCTTCCGAAAATAGGAGGATTTATACAGAAGCTTGGAGAATCACTTTCGTCAGAGGAGTACGACAAAGTCGGAGACAACGTATGGATCGCAAAGTCTGCGAAAGTATTCGAGTCCGCCTATATCAACGGGCCTGCCATTATCGGGAAGAACGCGGAAGTGAGACACTGCGCGTTTATCCGGGGCAATGCCATTGTCGGGGAAGGCGCGGTCGTAGGCAATTCCACAGAGCTTAAGAATGTCATATTGTTTAATAAGGTGCAGGTGCCTCATTATAATTATGTAGGCGACTCTGTTCTCGGCTATAAGTCCCATATGGGAGCCGGCTCCATCACATCCAATGTAAAGTCTGATAAGAAACTTGTAGTCATCAAGACGCCGGAAGAAAATATTGAGACCGGACTTAAGAAATTCGGGGCCATGCTCGGCGACGAAGTCGAGGTCGGCTGTGGTACAGTCCTAAATCCGGGAAGTGTGGTGGGAAGCCATACTAATATATATCCGCTGTCTTCTGTAAGGGGATATGTGCCGGGCGGAAGCATCTATAAGTGCCGGGGTGAAGTGGTGGAAAAAGTGGAAGATTAAAGGCGGTGCGCATAATGCCCGCTTAAAGAGCAGAGAAAGGAGACTGGAAAATGATTAGGAAGATAGGATTTATCGGCGTTGGGATCATGGGAAGATCCATGGTGCGCAATCTGATGAAGGCAGGATTTGAACTGCACATCTATGCGCGGAAGAAGGAAAAGGTGGAGGACGTTATCCAGGAGGGGGCCCTCTTTTATGAAACGATCGGAGACTGCGTAAAGGGCTGTGACGCAGTCATCACGATCGTCGGCTATCCTGAAGATGTGGAAGAAGTCTATTTCGACGCTGGTAATATACTGGACAGTGCAGAAAAAGGGGCGTATCTCATCGATATGACGACAACGAGCCCTATGCTTGCAGAAAAGATATATGAACAGGGGACCGAAAAAGGCTTCCACGTGCTGGATGCGCCGGTGACCGGCGGAGATACCGGCGCGAGAGAAGGGACACTGTCCATTCTCGTGGGCGGCAGGCGGGAAGATCATGAAGCGTGTATGCCGCTGTTTGAAGCGATGGGAACGAATATCAATTTCCAGGGCGGGCCGGGAAGCGGTCAGCACTGCAAGATGGCCAATCAGATCATGATAGCGGGAACGCTGTCCGGTGTATGCGAGGCGCTGACTTACGCAAAGGCGAAGGGGCTCGATCTGCCTACGGTTTTAAAATCTGTCTCAACCGGAGCCGCGGGAAGCCGGCAGCTTGACCTGTTTGGACCGAAGATCCTGGAAGGCGACTTTGCGCCCGGATTTTTCCTGAAGCATTTTATTAAAGACATGAAGATCGCGCTGACAGAAGCAAATATGAGCGGCCTCAGTCTGGAAGTGCTCAGTCAGGCGCTGGCAAATTATGAGGAGCTGGAGGCCGAGGGGTACGGCAGTCTCGGGACACAGACACTGATAAAGCACTATGAGGAAAACAGCGGGGAGAGATAAATGAAACTGACGATACTTGGAACAGGCAATGCGGCGGTGACGGAGTGTTACAATACGTGCTTTGTTCTGTCTGAAGGGGACCGCCACTTTCTTGTAGACGCAGGAGGGGGCAACCAGATACTGAAGATATTGAAGGATGTGAATATAAGGCTGGAGGATATTCACGATATTTTCCTGACGCATGAGCATATAGACCATCTTCTCGGCCTTATCTGGATCATACGGATGACAGGGCAGAAGATGAACCAGGGGGCTTATGAAGGAGAACTGCGTATATACTGTCACAGCGATCTTGCCGGGAAGATCACGACGATCGCAGGCCTTACGATACAGAAGAAGGTGACAAAACATATAGGCGGGCGTATCCGTTTTATAGAAGTGGAAGATGGCGACAGCAGGGAGGTCATCGGACAAAAGGTCACTTTTTTTGACATAGGCTCCACGAAAGCGAAGCAGTTCGGCTTTTCCATGGTGACGGCAGAGGGACGCAGGATAACCTGCTGCGGAGACGAGCCGTTCAATGAGTGCCAGGAGCGCTATGTCAGACAGAGTGACTGGCTGATGCATGAAGCCTTCTGTCTCTACAGCGAGGCCGACAAGTTCCGTCCTTATGAGAAGCACCACAGTACAGTGAAAGAGGCGTGTGAACTGGCTGAGAAGCTGGGCGTTATGAATCTCATATTATATCACACAGAAGAGACACATCTGCCGGTGCGGAAGAAGTTATATACGGAGGAAGGAAAGCAGTATTACCATGGAAATCTTTTCGTCCCTGACGACAAAGAAGTGTTTGAAATTTAGGCTGTTCTGCTTTATGCTGCCGCTTATTGCCGCAGTTTCTCTTGACATGACGTGTCGGTTAATGTATCATTGTATTAAATGAATAGTACAAAAATAACGACATTCAAGCTCAGCAGGAGGAAAAAGTTATGTTGGCAATACAGAATCTCAGCAAATCTTATGGAAAAGTCCTGGCGGTGGACCAGGTAAGTTTTTTCGTGCCGGACGGCCGGGTAGGTATTCTTCTGGGGCCAAACGGCGCCGGAAAATCTACGATAATCAAAAGCATAGCGGGACTTCTGCGCTACAATGGAGAGATACAGATTCAGGGGATTCCCGCTAAAACGCTCGATGCCAAGAGATGTTTTGCCTATGTGCCTGAGATACCGAACATGTTTGAGGCGCTTACGGTCCGGGAGCATATCGAATATATCCGGCATGCTTACAACAGCGGGATAACGGACGGGGAGATCGAGGAAATGCTCCGGCGTTATGAGATGGAGGATAAGCAGGATAAGCTTGGAAACGAACTGTCAAAGGGTATGATGCAGAAAGTGAGCATCTGCTGTGCGCTGGCGATCAAACCGAAGGTCATACTGCTGGATGAACCTATGGTGGGTCTGGACCCGAAGGCCATCAAGGAACTGAAAGAGACTGTGCTCGAACTGCGGGAACAGGGAGTGACCGTGCTGATCAGCACGCATATGCTTGAGATGGTGGAAGATTTGTGGGATGTTATGTTCGTGATGGAGAAAAGCCATATCATCGGTTCTTACACAAAGGAAGAAGTGGGCGGAAAAGACCTGGATGACCTGTTCTTTGAATTGACAGGAGGGAAGCGGTGATGGATGCTTTAATGTACCTGACAAAACGCACATTTTCCAATCGTCTCAGGAAAGCGATGAAGAAGCCGCTCACCTATATTTACATTGTACTGATCGGCGCTTATATCGTAATGATCCTGGTCGGCTGGGGGATCCTTGCAAGGAGCGGCGGAGTTGATTCTGTAAACAGTCTGGTTTACATCCTTACGGTGTGGCTGTATATTGCTGTGTGTTCCAATTTTATATCGTATGCAAAGCTTAAAGGGGTGATTTTTAAGCCGAGTCATTCTCATTATATCTTTCCGGCTCCTGTCAGCCCGAAGAAAATTCTTTTGTACGGCGCCGCTAAGAACTTTATTATTAATCTGGTGATCGATGTGGCGATAGCGCTTGCAGGTGTCACAATATTTCATCTGTCCGTCTGGAGAGCTTTTCTGCTTTATTTTGTGATGTTTGTATGTGAGACAGTGTTTGAGGCAAGTCTCATCATATTTCTGTATGCAAAAGAAAAGCGGTTTGAACCGCTTGTAAAGATCATTTGCAAGAGTATATATGTGCTCATAGGAGTCATCGCGGCCATCGTTCTGCTCTTCATAAAAAAGAACGGGTTTTCCGCTGCGGCGGCGGAGGGCATCTTTAATCTTCCCGCGCTGCAGCTCGTTCCTGTGGCAGGATGGTGTGTGGCGTCCGTGAGGCTTGTGATACTCGGTCCTGAAACTGTAAATGTCATTGGCAGTGTTCTGTTCTTTTTAAGCTGCGCAGGCATGTTTTTTGCCGCGTTCCGCATGAAATGCAGCGGCGCCTATTACGAGGACGCGGCCAAGTTTGCGGACGATTATGCAGAGATGAAAAGCCGCAGCAAAAAGGGGGAGGTCGTTCTCTCGGTCGGCAGGAAGAAAAAATTCAAAAAGGCGGGAATGCATTACCAAGGTTCAGGAGCGAAGGCGATTTTTTACAGGCAGCTGCTGGAATATAAAAAAGAAAAGTTCTTTATATTCGGTGCAATGACGCTGTACAGCATAATAGGCGCCGCCATCTGCGTCTTTGTGATAGACAAGCCGGAGAAAATACCGCCGGGACTGTCGCTGCTCGGCGTAATGGCTTATTTGATATTTCTTACCACGGGATATCTCGGGAAATGGAACAAAGAGCTCGCCAACCCATATATTTACCTTATACCGGACAAACCGATGAAGAAGCTCTGGTATGCGACAGCGATGGAACATGTGAAGTCGCTTGCGGACGGCATTGTACTGGCTGTTCCTGTAGGGATCGCATGGCATATTCCGGTATATCAGATCATAATGTGTATCCTTATCTACTGTGTGCTGCAGGCAAACCGCCTCTATATAAAGATACTCGGGGAGAGCATTCTGGGCAGTACACTTGGAAGCACAGGAAAAAATCTTTTTGCAATGGCCGTGCAGGGCGGTATATTAGGAGCAGGCATCGGTCTGGCCGCGCTGATGGGATTTCTCATAAATTACAATTTTGTCTTTCCTATTATGCTGATTTATAGTATGATGATTACAGTCCTGATCGCATTACTGACAGTGGGAAGATTTGAAACGATGGAACAGTGGGACTAGTCAGAACAGACAGGAAGGAGAATATATGTTAGAAGAAAATTACGTAACATTTGAGATCGGAAAAGCAAAGCATATAGCATTGGTGGCTCATGACGGCAAGAAGAAAGAGCTGGTGGACTGGTGCGATAAGAATAAAGACGTACTTAAGAACCATTTTTTATGCGGTACAGGCACGACAGCGAGACTTATCGCGGAGCGTACAGGACTGCCGGTAAAAGGATACAACAGCGGACCGCTGGGGGGCGACCAGCAGATAGGCGCCAAGATAGTGGAAGGCCAGATCGACTTTATGATATTCCTGTGGGATCCGCTCGAGGCCCAGCCTCATGACCCGGATGTAAAGGCGCTGCTTCGTATCGCTGTAGTGTACGATATCCCGATAGCAAACAACCTGGCGACAGCAGATTTCATGCTGAACTCAAAATATATGACAGAAGTGTACAGCCGCAAGGTTGAGAATTTCAATAAGACGATACAGGACAGAGTAGAAAAGATGAAGTAGAAATGCTTCATCTTTTTTTGAAGATATCAATAGGGGACAGGTTAAAATGAATTGGGGACGGGGTTTTTCTAGAAAAACCCCGTCCCCAATTCATTTTAACCTGTCCCCTATTGACAAAGGCTTTCGTATATGATATTCTACTTTAGACTTAAAAACTTTAATACTTTAAAGCGTAACGGTTTAAAGCGAAATAATCGACAAAATGAGAGAAGAGGAGAACATTATGGGTATCAAGTTGACGCTGCTTATTGTATTCTTTGCAGTTATGGTAGTTGTAGGGCTTTATTCGAGAAAGCATGCGACGAGTGTAGACGGATTTGTGTTGGGAGGGCGTTCTGTCGGGCCGTGGCTCACAGCGTTTGCTTATGGTACTTCTTATTTTTCTGCGGTTGTGTTCGTAGGTTATGCGGGGCAGTTCGGCTGGAAATATGGCCTGTCCTCCACCTGGATAGGGATCGGCAATGCACTGATCGGCAGTCTTCTCGCATGGGTCGTGCTCGGCCGGCGTACGAAAGTTATGAGCCAGCATCTGAAATCTAAGACAATGCCTGATTTTTTCGGGGAAAGGTACAGCAGTAAAGCGCTAAAGATAGCAGCGTCCGCCATTGTATTTATCTTTCTCGTTCCTTATACGGCTTCGATATACAACGGTCTGTCCAGATTGTTTGAGATGGCGTTTAACATTCCATATACATACTGTGTCGTGGTCATGGCTGTATTTACCGGAATCTATGTTATACTAGGCGGTTATATGGCAACAGCCATCAACGATTTCATCCAGGGGATCATCATGCTGATCGGCATTGCTGCGGTCATTGCGGCAGTCCTGAGCGGACAGGGCGGATTTATTGAGGCTGTCCGCAAGATGGCAGAAATTCCAAGTGACGTGCCGGTAACGATGGGACAGCCGGGGGCATTCACGTCGTTCTTTGGTCCGGACCCTATAAATCTGCTTGGAGTCGTTATTCTGACATCACTCGGAACGTGGGGACTCCCTCAGATGATCGGAAAATTTTACGCTATCAAAGACGAGAAAGCGATCAATACCGGAACGGTAATATCTACCTTATTTGCTTGTGTTGTGGCCGGCGGAAGTTATTTCCTCGGAGGATTTGGACGGCTGTTTGACGGAAGCGCTATCTATGACAAGACCGGAAATGTAGTTTTTGACAGTATTGTACCGCATATGTTATCCACACTGCCGGATGTGCTCATAGGGGTCGTCGTCGTCCTCGTGCTCTCCGCATCCATGTCAACGCTGGCATCTCTTGTGCTTACATCAAGTTCTACGCTGACGCTGGATTTTCTGAAGGATAATGTGATGAAAAATATGAGTGAGAAGAAACAGGTCAGAACAATGCAGCTGCTCATTGTCTTCTTCATCGCGGTTTCTGTAGTGATCGCACTGGATCCGCCGACCTTTATCGCCCAGCTTATGGGAATTTCCTGGGGTGCGCTCGCCGGGGCATTTCTCGCCCCTTTCCTGTACGGACTGTACTGGAGAGGCGTCACGAAAGCGGCTGTATGGGCCAGTTTTGCGGCGGGCGTAGGTATCACGGTATCCAATATGTTCCTGCACTATATAGCATCGCCGATCAATGCCGGGGCGGCAGCTATGATCGCTGGACTTGTAATAGTGCCGGTTGTGAGCATAGTAACACCAAAACTTGGGAAAGAACATGTCGATGAAATATTTACGTGTTATGAGGAAAAAGTTACAATTACAAAGAAACGGTCATTGGAAGCAAATTAAATATAAATTCTATAATTGTACAGTTTTATATAATAATAAACATCAAGGAAAGTGATTAAAATTGTCACTTTCCTTTTTTGAATGCATATGTTAGGATATAGAAGTATAAAAAAAGACAATAAAGTTGATTAATGTTTATCTGAAAAGAAGAGTGTATTGAAAGAAAATTCAGATAATTATCAATGTATAGAACAGGTAAAAGGAGAGCATGTGATGAAAAATTTTGAAAAGTATGAAAGACAGTATTTTATGCCGCCGGAAGTTACATACGACTGGGTGAAAAAGGAATACGTGGACCGTCCGCCCATCTGGTGCAGCGTTGATTTAAGAGATGGGAACCAGGCTCTTATCGAGCCGATGAGCCTTGAGGAAAAACTGGAGTTTTTCCAGATGCTCGTGGACATAGGTTTTAAAGAGATAGAAGTCGGATTTCCGGCTGCCTCAGAGACGGAATACCAGTTTATGAGGACGTTGATCGAGAAAGACATGATACCGGACGATGTGACGGTGCAGGTGCTCACCCAGGCAAGAGAGCATATCATAAAGAAAACATTTGAAGCGGTAAAGGGAGCGCCCCATGCGGTGATCCACCTGTACAATTCAACATCAGTGGCTCAGAGGGAACAGGTCTTTAAGAAAAGCAGAGAGCAGATAAAGAAGATTGCCGTGGACGGCGCAAAACTGCTGAAAGAACTGGCCGACGAAACGGAAGGAAACTTTACATTCCAGTACAGTCCCGAGAGTTTCCCGGGGACAGAAGTGGATTATGCGGTAGATGTGTGTAATGCTGTGCTGGATGTGTGGAAGCCGACTGCGGACAACAAGGCTATCATCAACATACCGACTACAGTGGAGAACGCGATGCCGCATGTGTTTGCCTGCCAGCTGGAATACGTACACAAGCATCTGAATTACCGCGATAATGTGATTCTCTGCCTCCACCCGCACAACGACCGTGGAAGCGGTGTCGCGACCGCGGAAATGGGAATGCTGGCCGGAGCAGACAGAATAGAGGGAACACTGTTTGGCAACGGCGAGCGCACCGGAAATGTAGATATCATCACTCTGGCTATGAACATGTACTCCCACGGTGTGGACCCTGGCCTTGACTTTTCCAATATGGGGGAAATACGTGAGAAATATGAGCAGCTTACGAGAATGCGCGTTTATGAGCGTCAGCCTTATGCCGGCGATCTTGTCTTCACCGCGTTTTCCGGTTCTCATCAGGATGCGATCGCCAAGGGAATGGCCTGGAAAGATGACGGAAAGAGCGGAAAATGGACTGTTCCGTACCTCCCGATCGACCCGCAGGATGTCGGGAGAAGATACGATTCGGATGTCATCAGGATCAACAGCCAGTCCGGAAAAGGCGGCGTAAATTACATTCTGAAGCAGAGTTATGGCATCAACCTTCCGGAAAAGATGAGAGAAGAAGTCGGATATCTTGTGAAGGATGTTTCCGACAAGGCACATAAAGAGCTGACGCCGGACTGGGTATACCAGATATTCTCAGACAACTATGTAAATACAAAACCAGTGTTTCATATTGATGAGTGTCATTTTAAACAGGTAGACGGGATCACCGCAGAGACAACTATCAATCACAACGGCGAGAGCCGTGTGATCACAGCCATGGGAAATGGACGTCTCGATGCAGTGAGCAATGCGATCAAGCAGTATTTCAACATCAGTTATGAGCTTACATTCTACGAAGAGCATTCTCTCACAAAAGGCTCCTCCTCCAAGGCGGTGGCATATGTAGGCATTATCTGCAACGGAAAAGCACTCTGGGGCGTAGGCATTGACGCGGATATCATCAGTGCTTCCATAGAGGCGCTCACTGTGGCAGTCAATAAGATAGAGGCGATCGGAAGCTCAGATACGTGTAAAGATGCGAGGATGATCGAGATCTTGAACTATATTCAGGCAAACTATATAGATATAACACTGGATGATCTGTCTGAAAAGTTCTTCCTGTCAAAGCCGTACCTCTCCAAATACATTAAGGAAAAATCCGGAATGACGTTCGGGGATCTCGTAAAGAAGATCCGCATGAAAAAGGCGAGAGCACTGCTGAAGAGCAGCAATATGACAGTAGAAAACATAGCCCTGTCCGTAGGATACCAGAATGTAGAACATTTCAACCGGCTTTTTAAAAAGGCATACAATATAACACCAATACAATTCCGAAACCAGAAGTGATTGGGAGTTTGTTGGGAATGTTTAGGAAGATTGGCGGTGGACGGCAGAGGGGACGGGGGCGCAGGACTGTGAAAGAGCGCTCCGGCAGCCGGGAAGCCGTAACTGTAAAACGAGCCGGAAGCAGACAACCGAGCCTATTCGGAATGAAATCCTGAAAGGATTTCCTCCCTCAGAGGCTCTCGGGAATGTTATTTGTGATAACATTCCCGTGTCTGCTTCCGGCTCGTTTTAAAGCAACGGCTTCCACGTCTGCCTCCGAACGCCCTTCCACAGTCCTGCACACCCGTCCCCTCTGCCTGCTCCATCACAAGGAATCTAAACATTCTCAACGTGAGATTCCCAGGCTGTCACAATGGATAAACCTATCTACAGTGTAGATCCATTAAGACTGGCCCCAGGGGGGTCCCACACATTAAGTGATTTAGAACTTTGCGGGGTAACAGGCGAAGGAAAGGCGGCAGGGTGCTGCGAGCCGTTGGAGGGAGCTTTGTCAAGCCGTTAGAGAAACGAACAAGGTATAGACAGACCAGAAACTGCACTACAAGTGCAGTTTCTGAGACAGCTAAGATAGGAAATCATCCAGATTTCCTATCGCATCTGTCGGTGTCCGGCTATACCTTGTTCGTTTCACTTACGGATTGCAAGCGCACAGACCGGTCCGCAGCACCCTGCCGCCTTTCCTTCGCCGTACGCCACAATCCACAAAATCCCTTAACACCCCCCCAACCATTTACATAAACATATTGTTCGTCCCTACATAACGGATTCCATTTTCAAATACTTTTCTGCCGCCGAGTGTGACGAGTTTTACATCATTCAGACATGTGATATCTTTACTTAAGTCACCTCCCACGACGAGCAGGTCCGCATCCAGGCCTTCTTTTACGAGTCCCCGCTCTTTCTCCACGCCGAGTACCTTCGCTGGATTTGAGGTTGCTGTCTGGATGGCCTGCGCCGGTGTGATACCGTATTCTACCATATACTGCAGCTCTCGCGGAAGAGGGAGAAGAGGGGACTGGTACATAACCATATCCGTCCCTGCGATCACTGTGACGCCGGTATCATAAAGCTCTTTAAAGTGTTCTTTATATGCCTTGTATGCAGGTTCAAAATACTGGTAGTCTTTCATTTCTTTCTGCATAACAGGGTCATTTACCGGAGCATTTGCATTCTTTTCAAGGTTTTCTTTACAGATATCATAAAGCAGCGTATACGCCATGATAGTCGGTGTCCACGCGATGCCTTTTTCCGCCATCTGCTTTGCATGGTCCAGCGTCATGAACGTGGCGTGTTCGATCGTATCAAAGCCGGCGTCAATACTCATCTGTATGCCCGGGTTTGTCCCTGCATGAACACCGCATTTGATCCCGCGTCTGTGGCATTCATCGACAGCGGCTTCGATCCTGCTTAAAATTGCGTGCTTTGTGATCGTCGGTATTGTAGGTATGGCAATTCTGGCTGCGGGCATATAACTTTTGTACTGCCGCTGATCTAAGCTGCAGCCTGGGTCTTTAGTCTTGTGATGAGGGAGGGAAGGCAATGAAAAAAGAGAACGGCAACAGGAGTAAAAACAGCAAAAAAAAGTGCGGACTGCGCAGTGAAGGCCGGCTCCTCGGCATCGGAACGTCGGTTGTTTTTGTGGCTTCTGTCTTATGTTTGAAATGGCTGACTTTTGCGGGAAAGAGGTATACACTGCCCCTGTTTCTGAAAGCGGTGTATGCCAGCGGAGGACTGCCGGAATATTTCAGCCGGGTGACGGTGACTGCACGTGAAGCGGTGACAAAAGACAGTGCATATGCTCAGTTTCTGCCGTCGTATTTTCTTCTGTATGTGGCCGCGGCGGCAGCTGCCTTAAGTATTCTAAGGATCGTGCTGCTTCTGTTTGGCAAAAATCCGCGGTTTCTGAGATATATCATCTATGGCATGACACTGACGGTATTTCTCGTGCTGGTGACATTCGGCGGGTATTTGCCGGACGACGGACTTATCGTCTCTGTTATCGCTGTCGGGATCGACAGTCTGGGGCATGTATACCTGGAACAGAGAAAACAGATCCGGGATGAGGCAGAGGCGCTTAAGAGGGAAGAACAAGAGAAGAAGGAAGAAAAAAAGCGTAGAAAACATTTCCCCGGAAGGTATGACCGGGGCTTCTATCACGTCGTCTGGAGAAATTTTGTCCATAACCGGAAGAGTTATTTTCTGTTTATATTAGGTGCAGGAGGCGTCGTTACGATACTTCACACTCTGCTTGGAGTTCAGTACGGACTTAAGGCGGGCGGCGCCGGCATCGGCACAGGCTACGGCAATGGCATGCAGCGTATACTGGGGGAGATCCTTCCGGTTGCGGCATGTATTTCCGTCCTGATACTGGCGCTGATCATCACACATTACCTCAGGACACGAATGCACAACTACAGCATTTTTTACAGCCTTGGTATAAGAAAGAATACGCTGAGACTCATAATTGCTCTGGAATATACAGTCTGTCTGCTGTTCGCTTATTTTGCGGGGCTGTTCCTGGCCGCCTCGGTACTCTTTCTGGCCGGAAAGACATTGCTTGCAGATATCACCGGGAGCAGACCATGGTCTGCAGGCGGATGGAAGACAGCGGCCGCAACAGCGGGTATCTATGGGGCGGCCGTTTTAGTGTCCTCTCTCATTAATTATCATTTGTTCGGGCACGAAAGCTTGTTTAAGCTCTCCACAAGAAGACAGGAGGCGGAGAAAATGCCGCATCGGTTTCTCGTACCGGGCATTGCGGCAGGCACGGCAGTCACTGTGTCGGCGGCGGTACGATACTGGCTTCCGCCGGAGGCAGAGAAGTTCTCTGCTAATATATGGATGCTCATCGGTTCCTTTGTGCTGTTTTATTTCCTGCATGCCAGGACAGCTGCATACAGCAGCAGACGGTCGGAAACACAAGGGGAAAGACTGCTTTCCATCCTGCCGTGGCGGTACCGGTTTAAGACAAATTACAGGTTCTGGTATCTGCTTTTTGCGCTTCATCTGCTCTCCGGTATGATCTACATTCCGGAATATGCCGCAGTGGAAGCTGCCGGCAGCGCGGCCGGCCTCTACCCGTATGACTTTGTCTGTATGTCCTATGAAGAGGATGAGGACTATTTTTCAGACCTTTCCGCCACCTGTGACGTTGAAATCCATACGTGGCCGATGCTCAGGTGTACGACGCCCCTCGGCGCGCCATATACATGGAAGCAGGCTGCCGCCAACCAGTATATGGGAGTTCTTTGGCCCCAGGGCCAGCATATCGCGGTGCCGGAGACATGCTACCGGGAACTGAAAAGAGCCGTGGGAGAACCGGTCGGAAAAAGTCTTGAACTGGAGGAGAACGAGGTCCATGTAGTGTTCCAGCAGGACACTTCCGTTAAGAGCCATCCGCTGGAATGGTACATAGGTGACAGGGAGCCGAGATTCCGTATCGGACAGCCGGTGAGGAGTTATGATTTTATGGAGAGAGAGACCCTGTTCCCTCAGTATGTTATGAAGAGCAGTGAACGCAGCATCCTGACAGGAATGTTTCAGCAGGGACAGCAGGAGAACATCGTGGTGCTTTCCGACCACGTATTTGACGGATTCTTCCGCGGTGGAGGAGGAAAGGAAGGCCCCACCCGGCTGAAGCTTATAAAATGCGGCGGTGACGACTATGAAATTATCGAACAGAAACTACAGACATATGCGAAGCGGCATAAAAACGACGCTTCCTGGGATGACAGGATACAGCCGTATTATGCAAAGCAGACGGCTGCTGCTGAGACGAAGGCAGAGCATCACTTTAAGAAGGCTGCCTGCCTGGCGGTGCTTGCCGGACTTCTGACGGGCAGTTTCTTTATCTTTTTTATCAAATACGGGCTGGAGCAGGAAGAGCTGGCGAAGAAGTTTTCCCAGCTTAAAAGTATCGGCATGCCTGAGAAAGAGCGGCGCCGTCTTCTCGTACGGGAGATGGCAAAGATCGTGTGGGGCAGTTATGTTCCTGCGGTCCTGCTGTCCATTTCGTTTATATGCGCTGTGGCGGCAAAAAGAATGTATACGGCATGGGAGCTGGCAGTATATGTGAAGTACCTGTGTATCTTGTTTTTGTGTTATACGTTGCTTTATGCAGTCGTCACGGCAATACTTGGAACCTGTTATATCCGCGCTGTCCTCGGGGGCAGAAGGCGACAGAGGAGGTAATCATGAGTACGATCTTAAAGGCAGAAGAACTGGTAAAAACATACAATACAGAGCAGGGACCGGTGCTCAAAGGAATCAGTCTCTGCGTGGAGGAGGAAGAATTCATTGCAGTGATGGGCCGCTCCGGATGCGGGAAAACAACATTGCTGAAAATCCTCGGTCTGATGGATGAGCCCACAGAGGGGAAGCTCTATGTAAAAGGCCGGGAGACCGCCACACTGTGGGAGGAGGAACTCTCAGACATCCGGAGAAAGGGCATGGGCTTTGTATTTCAGGACTACAATCTCATGGACAGCCTGACAGTGGAAGAGAATATAATGCTGCCGGCTATTCTGGATAAAATGGAGCCTGGGCGGAGGAAAGAGAAGATGGAACGGCTGACGGCGCAGTTTGGAATCAGCCATCTTACGAAGAAGTATCCGTATCAGATGTCCGGCGGAGAGAGGCAGAGAGCCGCGCTCTGCCGCGCCCTCATGAATGATCCGGATCTGATACTGGCCGACGAGCCTACCGGAAATCTGGATTCCGCCATGGGCGAGGAGGTGATACAGTGGTTCCGGAGGCTGAACGAGGAGTGGCACAAGACGGTGATCATCGTGACCCACGATCCGAAGATCGCCTGCCGGTGCAAGAAGGTGCTGCTGCTGAAGGACGGGCTGCTCATCAGGGAGCTGGACCGGGGGACAGCCGGCGGATTTTATGAAGAGATACTTGAGAGTACCGCCGGGCTGTGACCAAAGCGGGTCCGCCCGGACGGGCGGCTGCAGCTGCCGTCCAGGCAACCGTTGTGAATAAGAAAAGTGTATAGGACAGACTTGTAAAAAGGGGGAATTAGGAGTAGAGTGTGCTTATAGAAAGCATGCTCAATGAGAAAACGGGGGGAAGGTCTGCATGAAAAAACAACGGGAAAAAATTGAGGGAAAATGGTTTTCCTTCATCGCCTGTCTTCTTGCGGTGACAGGCGCCTTTTTGCTGCCATGGGCCGATGTGGGAGTGAAAGAATATACATTGTACGGTTTTTTTAAGGCTGTTTATGCCGCGGGGGGAATTGCAGAGTATGCCCCGGACGGCGGAAATATATACGCGTCTTACGCAGTGTCTTATCTGGCGCTTGCAGCGGTCCTTCTTGCTGTGGTCCACGAAGTGCTTCTCCTTTGCAGCAGAAGAAACAGAATTTTAAATGCGGGAATGTACGCATGTACATTTATTTATTTTACCGGGTATACGATATTCGGGGGATATGACGCAGGTCCGGCTCTTTTTGCGTTTGTGGCCGTCATAGGGATAGAGTTTCTTGTTGTGCTGTATCTGGAGCAGAGTAAGGAGATCAATGAAAATTACCGCCTTATGAAAAAAAGAGAACGCAGGGAGCGGGAGGAGCGGATACGCCGTCTTCACTTTCCAGGCAGATATCCCCGGGAATTCTATGCTGTTATCTGGGACAATTTCAAATACAGATGGAAAAATTACGTGCTTTTTATCTTAAGCGGCGTGCTTTCCGCCGCGTTTCTGACCGCGGCGATAGGAATGAACTATATCCTTCACAGCGTTCATTCTGTAGAGGACATCGTTCTCGGGACCGGCCTGCAGCAGATCCTGATCCGGGCTGTCGGCCTTATCCTGTTTCTTACCATATTTCTCACAGCATTTGTGTTTTCTTACTATATCAAAAGCAGGATGTCTGATTACCGGATGTTTACGGTCCTCGGAATCCGGAGCAGGACTTTGTCCGTCATCATGGCGGCAGAATATGCGGGAAGCCTTCTCATTTCTTTCATCGCGGGAGTGGCCGCCGGCACAGGGATACTGCTGTATATGAGGCACCTTCTTATAAAAAAACTGGGACCGGATGTGACCGTATCAGATATCAGTCCTGTCATCTTTCTGTTTGCCCTGGCCGGCTATATCATTGTACTTATGATAGCCACTGCCATCAATTACGAGTCTTATCTCCGGGTGAGAGATTCTTTTGCGGCTGTGAAGGACGTGGTCAGTGAAAAGATTCCCGGAAGATTTCTTATTCCTGCCGCTCTGCTGGGACTTGAGTTCATCCGGTCCAGCATCTTTGACTATTCCGATACGAGTATGTGGACGGTGATCAGTTTTATATTGGGCCTGTACCTTGTGATATCTTACGGGAAGGCGTTTCTCATGAAGTGTATCGATAAGTCGGACAGGTATTACTACCGGCACTTACTGGAAAAAATCCCTTTCTATTACCGTTTTAAGAAAAACTGCAGATATCTCGTCATGCTCACTGCAATCCATCTCCTTGCGCTTGGAGTATTTCTCATACAGCTTTGCGGCAACCTGATCGCAGAGCCGGCTGAAAAGCTTTGTCCGTATGATTTTGTACTGATGATGCATGAGGGGGATGAGGATACGGTAGCTGATATAGAACAGAAATACGGCGCCAGAGCGGATATCGTCCCTATGCTTCGGGTTACGTCACCGACAGGCAACTCCTTTGATTTTATGGCGTCGCTCATTATGTTTGCCCCGCCGGGGCAGAACGCAGGCATTTCTGAGTCAACGTACCGAAAGCTCTATGAGGCGCGTAGGCTGCCTGAGCCGCCGGCGCTTGGTTTAAAAGACGACGAAATTTATCTTGTATTTCAGCAGGACAGCTCTTTTAAAGTACGGCCCATCGACGTATCGGCCGGGGCAGAGCTTGCGAACCCGTATCTGAAGCTTGGTCAGCCGGACGGAGAGGGTGAGTATAAGCAGTGGAAGGTAAAAGATTACGAGTGCCAGATTCTGACCGGAATGCTGCAGCGGGGATCCCAGGAAAATCTGGTCGTATTTTCCGACGATTATTTTAACGGCGCATATGCCAAAACAGAGGAAGGTATCAAAAATCTCTGTCTGATAAATGTACCAGAAGAACATTACAAGGATGTGGACCGGGAACTGGAGACGCTCCGTGAACAGCATATCGGCGATGAATCTTATGATTATGATATCCGCGTATTTTACGGGAGCCGGCAGACGGTCAGGGACATTGTCTCTGAGCGCTATACAAAAGAGGTAGTCTATGCGTTTGTCATCCTGATGCTCGCCGCATGTGCCTGCTTTCTGACTTATATCAAGTTCTCGTTTGAGGCGGACGATATTTGCCGCCGGTATGGGTTTTATGACAGCATGGGCATGCACGAGCGGGGACAGATGAAGACGATCAAAAAAGAAATGTGGCCCTTTGCGGCAGTGCCCCTTTTCATAAGCACTGTGACGGCGGCCATATTTACGTATTCTGTGTTCCGGCTTAGGACATACGGTTCCTCACAGACCATGGATTACATGAAGACAGGAGGGACGATGGCTGCCGTCTATCTCGTCATTCAGACGGCCTGGATGGCGTGGCTTGTATTCCAGATGAAGCGCAGGATCAGAAAAAGCAGGATAAATGTAGGGAGGCAGGAAGTGTAAATGAGTGAAAAGATCATAGAGACGAAGGAATTAGTTCACAATTATAAGGTGGAGACAAGAAAGAGTGTAGAGATAAATGAGATCCATGTTCTGAAAGGGATCGATTTTGCGGTGGAACAGGGAGAGTTTGTCGGAATCATGGGGAAATCCGGCTGCGGCAAGACGACATTTCTCAAGCTTCTTGGAATGCTGGAAAGACCAACGGGGGGATCGGTCATCTTTAAGGGGATGGATACGGAAGAACTGTGGAAGGATGAACTGGCAGATATAAGAAGACGTCAGATCGGTTTTGTGTTCCAGGACTTCTATCTGATGGACAGTCTGTCTGTGATGGACAATATCAAGCTGCCGATGATCCTGGACAAAGCAGAACCTGAAGTGATGAAAGAAAAGACAGAAGAGCTGGCAAAGCAGTTCGGCATCGGTGAATTACTGTACAAGGCGCCGTATGAGCTGTCAGGAGGGGAGAAGCAGAGAGCGGCCATCTGCCGGGCGCTCATCAACGATCCGGAGATCGTTTTGGCAGATGAACCGACAGGGAACCTGGATTCCAGATCAGGGCAGGTCGTCATAGAAGCACTCTGCAGAATAAATGAGGAGCTTGGCAAGACTGTTGTGATGGTGACACACGATTCCCGTCTGGCCAGCTACTGTAAAAGAATTATCCTGCTCAAAGACGGTGAGATCGTAGATACGATCCGGCGGGAAGAGAGCCAGGATGCCTTTTATCATCAGATACTTGACAAAACAACAGAATTATAGGCGGGTTCAGTATGTGAAAAAAATGTCAATTTTATAACAAAAAGGATTGCTATTTTCAATTCAATATTATACAATATAATTGGCAAAAATTTGGTTTTACTTTTAGATTTTTCATGCTAAAGGACCTGATTTAGAATATGTAAGAAAATGGAGGGCTAGACTATGGACAACATGGCAACAGGAAGTGCAGCGGGCAATCGCATAGAAGCTTTGCTCGATGCAGGAAGCTTTGTTGAAATAGGTGGGGCTGTGACGGCCAGAACTACAGATTTCAACATGCAGGAAAAAGAAACTCCGGCGGACGGTGTCATAACCGGGTATGGAGTGATCGACGGGAATCTGGTGTATGTATACAGCCAGGATGCTTCTGTGTTAAACGGGGCGATCGGTGAGATGCATGCAAAGAAGATCGCGAACATCTATGATATGGCAATGAAGATGGGCGCACCGGTCATCGGTCTTGTGGACTGTGCAGGACTCAGACTTCAGGAGGCAACAGATGCACTGGAGGCATTTGGGAATCTGTATCTGAAGCAGACGATGGCATCAGGCGTAATTCCCCAGATCACAGCTGTTTTCGGGACATGCGGCGGGGGGCTGGCTGTTGTTCCTGCGCTTACCGACTTTACGTTCATGGAAGGTAAGAGCGGTAAATTATTCATCAATTCTCCAAATGCAATTCCAGGGAATGAAATATCTAAATGCGATACATCATCAGCACAGTTCCAGAGTGAAAAGGCAGGACTTGTCGATGATATCGGAACAGAGGAAGAGATACTCGGCAGCATCCGTTCTCTCGTATGTATGCTGCCATGCAATAATGAAGAAGACGCGTCGTATGATGAATGTGCGGACGACTTGAACCGCGCCTGCACAGGCATTGAAAACGCTGCGGAAGATACGGCGATAGCCCTCGCCCAGATTTCCGACAGCAATATCTTTTTTGAGACGAAGAAACATTACGCAAAAGATATGGTCACCGGATTCATCCGTCTGAACGGAATGACGGTAGGCGCTGTGGCAAATCGTTCCAAAGTTTATAATGCGGACGCAGAAGTGACAGATGAGTTTGACGGCTCCCTGTCGGCGGGAGGAGCAGGAAAGGCGGCGGAGTTCGTGAAATTCTGCGACGCTTTTAACATACCGGTCCTTACATTGACGAATGTATCCGGGTTTGAGGCGAGCGAGTGTGCGGAGAAGAACCTCGCAAGAGAAGCCGCAAGGCTTACGTATGCATTTGCGGACGCCACTGTGCCGAAAGTAAATGTTATTATCGGCAAAGCATACGGGAGTGCATATGTGACAATGAACAGCAAAGCGCTCGGCGCTGATATGGTATATGCTTGGCAGGATGCCGAGATCGGAATGATGGATGCCTCTCTCGCGGCAAAGATCATGTACGCAGGCGCAGACGCAGATGTGATAAAAGAGAAGGCTTCCGAATATAAAGAGATCCAGTCAAGCCCGCTTGCTGCGGCGAGACGGGGATATGTGGATACGATCATCGCGCCGGCCGACACGAGGAAATATGTAATCGGAGCATTGGAGATGTTATTCACAAAGAGAGAAGACCGCCCGGTGAAAAAGCACGGAACGGTTTAGAGAGGTGGAGCAAAGTGAAGAAAAAAATTAGCTTATTACTCTGTATGCTGGCGGCTGTCCTCTGCTTTACCGGGTGCGGGAGCAAGCAGAATTCCGATGTCGAGTATGACAAAGCCAGTATGGAACAGGTGACAGATTTTCTCATAGATTATTGTGCAAATGCAGACGAAGAGACGACAGAGCAGTGGAATGGAATGTCCGAGTTTGCAATGGAGCAGCAGTTTGTGAGCGCGGGCCTTCCGTTTACTCCCGACAGCTTTCTGAGCGCGATGGATGCCTGGAAGGCAGGAATCGAAGAGTGCGGCGATTATGCGGGCCATGGGGATTACAAATACGAGCCGTCCAGAACAGAATTGAAGATCACGACTACGGCAGAGTTTGAAAAGCGCAATGCGGATCTCACTTTCGTATTCAAAGCAGACACGAGAGGCAATCTGAATCTGGACAGTATGACTGTTGCAGGAAAGTATACGATGGGAGAAATTCTCGAAAAAGCAGGGCTTAATACAGTCCTTGGAATGGGAACAGTGTTTGTCGTACTTATATTCATATCACTGATTATATCCTTATTCCGTTTTATTCCGGCATTGCAGAATGCGTTCGGCAGAAAGCCGGAGAAGACCACGGAAGCGCCGGCGGCTGTGGAGGACGCGCCCGTTATTGTGGACGCGGCCGCAGAGACGGACGATATGGAGCTGGTGGCGGTTATTTCCGCGGCGGTCGCGGCGGCTGAAGGAACGACAACCGATGGATTCGTTGTGAGAAGCATAAGAAGAAGGCCATCGAATAAATGGAATTAACAGAGGGAAATCAAGGAGGATATAAAAGATGAAAAATTATACAATTACAGTAAACGGCAATGTATATGATGTGACAGTAGAAGAAAAAGGCGCGGGAGCAGCACCTGCGGCACCGGCTGCGGCCGCTGCGGCACCAAAAGCGGCACCTGCCGCTCCGAAGGCAGCCCCGAAAGCGGCATCGGCAGGAGCCGGTTCCATCCAGGTCAAGGCAGGAGCGGCCGGAAAAGTATTTAAGATCGAAGCAAACGTAGGGCAAAGCGTAAAGAAAGGTGATGCAGTAGTCATCATCGAGGCAATGAAGATGGAGATTCCAGTCGTAGCACCGGAAGACGGAACTGTAGCAAGCATTGACGCAGCTGTCGGTGATGCTGTAGAAGCCGGAGCGGTATTGGCTACATTAAACTAAGAAACATAATAAATGTTATTATGTTTGAAACACGACTGGAGGTTAAAAAATGGATTATATAACAACGACATTAGGAAACCTCGTGCATCAGACAGCTTTTTTCAGCCTTACATGGGGCAACGTGATCATGATTGCTGTGGCATGTGCTTTCCTATACTTAGCAATACGACATGGGTTTGAACCTCTGCTCTTGGTACCTATCGCTTTCGGTATGCTGCTCGTGAATATCTATCCGGATATCATGCTGCATGCGGAGGACGCGGCCAACGGAACAGGCGGACTGCTCTATTACTTCTATAAGCTGGATGAGTGGGCAATCCTTCCTTCCCTGATTTTCCTTGGTGTAGGTGCACTGACAGACTTTGGACCGCTTATTGCCAATCCGAAGAGTTTCCTCCTCGGAGCGGCGGCTCAGTTCGGTATCTTTACCGCTTACCTGGGAGCCATGGCGCTGGGATTCTCTGATAAAGCCGCTGCGGCCGTATCAATCATAGGCGGCGCGGACGGACCTACGTCTATCTTCCTTGCCGGTAAGCTGCAGCAGACGGCGATCATGGGACCGATCGCGGTTGCGGCGTATTCGTATATGGCGCTCGTTCCGATCATTCAGCCGCCGATCATGAAGCTGCTCACGACAGAGAAAGAGCGAAAGATCAAGATGGAACAGTTGAGACCGGTATCCAAACTGGAGAGGATCCTGTTCCCGATCATCGTTACGATCGTCGTTTGCTCTATTCTTCCTACGACGGCACCGCTTGTAGGTATGCTGATGCTCGGCAACCTGTTCCGCGAATCAGGCGTGGTAAGACAGCTGTCCGAGACAGCCAGCAATGCGCTCATGTATATCGTAGTTATCCTGCTCGGCACTTCGGTAGGCGCGACGACGAGCGCGGAGGCGTTTCTGAACTGGGATACGATCAAGATAGTAGTTCTCGGCCTTGTAGCGTTTATGTTCGGGACTGCGGCGGGGGTACTGTTTGGAAAGCTTATGTGTCTGGCGACCCGCGGCAAGGTAAATCCTCTGATCGGTTCTGCCGGTGTATCCGCCGTACCTATGGCGGCCAGAGTGTCACAGAAGGTCGGCGCAGAGGCAGATCCGACCAATTTCCTGCTCATGCATGCCATGGGACCAAACGTGGCAGGTGTTATCGGAACCGCGGTGGCGGCCGGCACCTTTATGGCGATCTTCGGTGTCATGTAGCATAAGAGCGATATATGTAGAAAATGGAGGAAGAAAGAATGGCAGATATAGAAAAGAAACCAATTAAAATAACTGAGACTATTCTGCGTGATGCGCACCAGTCACTGATCGCTACACGTATGACGACAGAACAGATGCTTCCGATCGTAGACAAGATGGATAAGGTTGGGTATCATTCCGTGGAGTGCTGGGGCGGCGCCACATTCGACGCATCCCTGCGATTCCTTAAGGAAGATCCATGGGACAGACTGCGCAAGTTCCGCGACGGGTTTAAAAATACAAAGCTTCAGATGCTGTTCCGCGGACAGAATATTCTCGGATACCGCCCGTACGCTGACGATGTTGTGGAATATTTCGTTCAGAAATCTGTCTCCAACGGAATCGACATCATCCGTATCTTTGACTGTCTGAATGACCTTCGCAACCTTCAGACAGCTGTTACGGCCGCCAATAAGGAGAAGGCAGAAGCGCAGGTAGCTCTCTCTTATACGCTCGGAGATGCCTATACGTTAGAATACTGGGTGGACATAGCAAAAAGAATCGAAGAAATGGGAGCCAATTCGATCTGTATCAAGGATATGGCGGGACTCCTCGTTCCGTATAAGGCGACAGAGCTTATCGGAGCGCTCAAAGAAGCGGTGGACCTTCCGATCCAGCTGCACACGCACTACACATCCGGTGTTGCGTCCATGACATATCTGAAGGCAGTCGAGGCCGGCGTTGACGTGATCGATACTGCAATGTCACCGTTTGCGCTCGGCACATCCCAGCCGGCGACGGAGGTTATGGTGGAAACCTTTAAAGGCACGCCGTATGACACGGGATTTGACCAGAATCTTCTTGCGGAGATCGCGGATTACTTCCGTCCGATCCGTGACGAAGCACTCACCAGCGGTCTGCTCAATCCGAAAAACATGGGTGTCAATATCAAGACACTGCTGTATCAGGTGCCGGGAGGCATGCTTTCCAACCTGACTTCACAGTTGAAAGAGCAGGGAGCAGAAGACAAATACTACGATGTTCTGGAAGAGGTTCCGAGAGTGCGCAAAGATCTGGGCGAACCTCCGCTTGTAACACCTTCTTCACAGATCGTCGGCACGCAGGCTGTGTTCAACGTGCTGATGGGTGAGCGTTATAAAATGGCTACAAAAGAGACGAAAGATGTGCTGAGCGGAAAGTACGGTGCTACCGTGAAGCCGTTCAATGAAGATGTGAGAAAGAAAGTTCTTGGCGACGACGCCGAGATCATCACCTGCCGTCCGGCTGATCTGATTCCGGATGAACTTGACACGCTGCGCAGTGAGATGGCACAGTGGAGCCAGCAGGATGAGGACGTTCTGACATATGCTCTGTTCCCGCAGGTAGCTACAGACTTCTTTAAATACAGAGAAGCGCAGCAGACTAAAGTTGATCAGACAATGGCAGACACGGAAAACGGAAGTTATCCTGTATAAGAGCCTGGAAAGGCGCAGCCCCGGCCTTGTCCGTCAAGAATGACGGAAGAGGACGGGGCATTTTCATATTGAAGAATAAAAGAATCTGGTATATAATTAGATGTTGCGAAATATTGAAAAAGAGGATTATGGGACATGGGAAGCAAAAATGAGTTACTGCAGAAAATAGATGAAAAGTATGCAAAATTCAGCAAAGGGCAGAAAAAGCTGGCCGGTTTTATCCGCGAAGACTATGATAAGGCTGCGTTTCTGACTGCCGCCAGGATGGGCGAAGAGGTGGGGGTCAGTGAATCCACGGTCGTCAGATTTGCCACAGCGCTCGGATATGACGGCTATCCGGGCTTTCAGAAGGCGCTCGGGGAACTTGTGCGCACGAAGCTTAACTCAATACAGCGGATGGAAGTGACTTATGGAAGGATCAGCCAGGGAGAGATCCTGAATACTGTGCTTCAGTCTGATATAGAGAAGATCAAGCTGACCATGGGTTCTATCGATCACGAGACTTTTGAGATGGCGGTAGATACCATATTGAACGCAAGGCGTATCTATGTGATCGGCATACGCAGCTGCGCTCCGCTTGCCAGCTTCCTTAGTTTTTACCTGAATCTCATATGTCCGGACGTAAAAGCGGTGAATACGAACAGTTCCAGCGAGATATTTGAGCAGCTCATCCGTATCAGCGAGGAAGATGTCATCATAGGGATCAGCTTTCCGCGTTATTCCATGCGCACATTAAAAGCGCTGGAGTTTGCGAGCAACCGCAAGGCGAAGGTGATCACATTAACGGACAGTATCCATTCACCGATGAATCTGTATTCCTCCTGCAATCTGATAGCCAGAAGTGATATGGCTTCCATCGTAGACTCGCTTGTTGCACCGCTCAGCGTTGTCAACGCGCTTGTTGTCGCGCTCTGTATGAAGAAGCAGGACGAGGTGATAACGACACTTGAGACACTTGAGAAAATATGGGACGAGTACCAGGTATACAGCAAAGACGAGCTGAACATGGTAAACAACAAGATGGAGCTTAGCGGTTCCGAAGAAACGGGCAAGGAATAAAAATGAGCAAAGTACTGATAGCGGGCGGAGGCGCGGCGGGAATGTGCGCGGCGGCCGCAGCCGCTGAAAATGGACATGAAGTCCACATATATGAAAAAAATGACAGACTTGGAAGAAAGCTGTTCATAACAGGCAAGGGAAGATGTAATATCACAAATGCCTGTGATATGGAAGGGCTGTTCGACGCAGTGGTAAGTAATTCCAAGTTTTTATACAGCAGTTTTTACAGTTTTACAAATGAGGATGTCATTTCCTTTTTTGAGAGAATTGGCGTGAAGACAAAAGTGGAGCGGGGAGACAGAGTATTTCCGGCTTCCGATCATTCGTCGGATGTGATCCGGGGACTGGAGCGTGAAATGGAGCGTCTCGGCGTCCACATCCATCTCAGTACAGCTGTCAGACAGATCAAAGCAGCCGATGGACGGTTTGAGAAGATCGTTACCGACGGCGGGCGTGAGGTCCCGGGAGATGTGTGTATCGTTGCGACAGGAGGCCTGTCGTACCAGGCTACCGGTTCCACCGGGGACGGACTGCGTTTTGCAGAAAACCTCGGGCATACAGTGACAGAGTGTATGCCGTCACTTGTCCCGATGGAATGTAAAGAAGAATGGGTGAAGGAGCTTCAGGGACTGTCGCTGCGAAATGTCCGCGCGGCGGTTTATGACGGCAGGAAGAAGCTGTATGAGGATTTCGGGGAAATGCTGTTCACACATTATGGGGTGAGCGGACCGCTCATGCTCACCGCCAGCAGCTATGTGGGAAAGAAGCTGAAACAAAAGGAATTGCAGCTGCTGATCGACCTGAAGCCGGCGCTGTCGGAAGAACAGCTCGATCAGCGCGTACTCCGGGATTTTGAAGAGAACCGCAACCGGCAGTTTAAAAATGCGGTCGGGAGATTATTCCCCGCAAAACTTGTCCCGGTCATGATAAAATTAAGCAGTATTGATGCTGAAAAGAAGGTCAATACCATCACAAAAGAAGAGCGCCGGCAGTTTGCGGGGCTCATAAAGCATCTGCCTGTCACGCTGACCGGACTCAGGGATTACCGCGAGGCGATCATAACGCGGGGCGGCGTCAGCGTAAAGGAGGTTGACCCCGGTACGATGGAGTCGAAGCTTGTGAAAGGGATATGCTTCTGCGGGGAGGTACTTGACCTTGACGCGCTGACCGGAGGGTTTAACCTGCAGATCGCCTGGTCTACCGGTCATGCCGCGGGAGCTGGAATTGTTTGACATGACAGAAGAACAAAGACAAGTGAGGAAGAAAAATGGGATATAAAATAGCGATCGACGGGCCGGCAGGCGCAGGGAAAAGCACGATAGCAAAGCTCGTTGCAAATAAGAAAGGATTCATTTACGTAGATACCGGAGCGATGTACCGGGGGCTGGCGGTCCATTTTCTGGACAGAGGGATCGTCCCTGATGACAGAGAAAGGATAGTGCGGGCCTGTGAGGACGCGGATGTGACCATCCGCTATGAGAATGGCGTCCAGCAGGTATACTTAAACGGTAAGAATATAACGTCAAGACTACGCACGGAGGAGGCCGGCAATATGGCCTCAGTAAGCTCGGCAATACCGGAAGTGCGCGCGAAACTTCTGGAACTGCAGCGCAGTCTGGCAGAAGATCAGAACGTGATCATGGACGGCAGGGATATCGGCACTTGCGTGCTGCCGGATGCGGATCTGAAGGTGTTTTTGACGGCAAGCGTAGATACGAGAGCAAGACGCCGCTATGAAGAGCTGAAAGAGAAGGGGACCGCCTGCCGGCTCGAGGAGATAGCAGCGGATATCGAGGCGAGAGACCTGCGTGACACAACACGTGAGACCGCGCCTCTTAAACAGGCGGAGGATGCGGTTCTCATCGACAGTTCCAACATGTCGATCGAAGAAGTCGTGGATGCGATCGTGCGCCTGTGCTCATAGGAGATGAGGAGAACTATATGAAGATTGAACTTGCGAAGACAGCCGGATTTTGTTTCGGCGTTAAGCGGGCGGTTGAAACTGTGTATGAACAGATACGGCTGCATGAAGGTGAGAAAATATATACTTACGGCCCCATTATTCACAATGAGGAAGTTATAAAAGATATGAAGCTGCACGGCGTTGAAGTGCTGGAGACGGAGGAAGAACTGGATGGGCTCAAAGACGGGACCGTCATTATCCGTTCCCACGGAGTGCCCAGGTCGGTCTGTGACAGGCTTGACAAAAAAGGGATCGGTTATGTGGATGCGACCTGTCCGTTTGTGAAAAAAATCCATAATATCGTAATGGAAGAAAGCAGGAAGGGCGCTCATATCATCATCATAGGAAACAGCGCGCACCCTGAGGTGGAGGGCATAAAAGGATGGGCAGGAGACAAGGTCACAGTCGTCCAGAATGCAGAAGAAGCAGAGCGGTTTTGTATAGAAGATAAAGAATGCCGGATATGTGTAGTGTCACAGACGACATTTAATTACAATAAATTCAAAGATTTAGTTGAAATTATCGTAAAAAAGGGGTATGATATAATTGTTTTAAATACGATTTGCAATGCAACCAAAGAGCGGCAGGAAGAGGCCAGGGACATTGCAGACAGAGTAGAGGCGATGCTTGTCATCGGCGACAGGCGCAGTTCCAATACCCAGAAGCTATTTGAAATCTGCAGCGATGCATGTAAGGATACGTACTATATACAGACACTTGACGATTTGGATATGAATCAATTAAGGTCCGTGGAAACAGTAGGTATTACAGCAGGGGCATCCACGCCCAACAAAATAATTGAGGAGGTTCAAAATAATGTCGGAATTAACTTTTGAACAAATGTTAGAAGAGTCTTTTAAGACAATCAGAAACGGTGAGGTGGTAGATGGTACTGTCATTGACGTAAAGCCGGATGAAATCATCTTGAATATAGGTTACAAGGCGGATGGTATCATTACAAGAAGTGAATATACGAATGAACCGAATGTTGATCTTACTACCATGGTTTCTGTCGGCGACGAGATGACTGCCAAAGTCTTAAAAGTAAACGACGGCGAAGGTCAGGTGTTATTGACATATAAGAGACTGGCAGCTGAAAAGGGCAATGAGAGACTGAAAGAAGCCTATGAGAATAAGGAAGTGCTGAAGGCACCTGTGGCCCAGATCCTCGGCGGCGGTTTAAGTGTTGTGATCGAAGAGGCTAGAGTTTTCATCCCTGCAAGCCTTGTGTCAGACACTTATGAGAAAGATCTGAGCAAATACCAGGATCAGGAGATCGAGTTTGTGATCAGCGAGTTCAATCCGAGAAGAAACAGAGTGATCGGAGACAGAAGACAGCTGCTTGTGGCTGCGAGAGCAGAGAAACAGAAAGAACTGTTTGAAAAGCTTCAGATCGGCGATACAGTAGAAGGAACTGTTAAAAATGTAACAGATTTTGGAGCGTTTATTGACTTGGGTGGTGTTGACGGACTTCTCCATATTTCCGAAATGTCATGGGGACGTGTTGAGAATCCGAAGAAAGTATTCCAGGTTGGCGATATTGTAAAAGTATTGATCAAGGATATCAATGACACGAAGATAGCGCTGAGCCTTAAGTTCCCGGAGACGAATCCGTGGGCCAACGCGTCCGACGATTATGCAGTCGGAACGAGCATCACAGGAAGAGTGGCAAGGATGACTGATTTTGGCGCGTTTGTTGAACTTGCACCGGGTGTGGATGCGCTGCTTCACGTATCACAGATCTCCAGAGCACATGTGGATAAACCGTCCGATGTACTGTCGGTAGGACAGGAGATCACAGCAAAGATCGTTGATTTAAATGAGGCGGAAAAGAAGATCAGTCTCAGCATGAAGGCATTGGAGCCGGACACACCGGTACAGGAAAGTGTAGAAGATGTTGCGGATGATGCGTCAGAGACATATGAGGATACAACAACCGAACAATAATGCGGTATATGATCCGTGTCGAAATTAGGAGATAGAGACTGTATAGTCTCTATCTTTTATATGTTAAAATTTCGACAAGATGTACTTGGAAATATACAAAGAATTGCCTGTATTTACTAGATAAAGCGGGTATTTTCTTGTATAGTATATAAAGAGAAAACAGGAAGGAAGGAAAATGGGATGGCATTGTTAACGTTTAAGGGTGGTGTGCACCCTGATGACGGCAAGAGCCTGGCAAAAGATAAGGCGATTGTCGAAGTAAAACCGAAAGGTGATCTTGTATATCCGGTTTCCCAGCATATCGGAGCGCCTGCCAGTCCGATCGTCGAGGTGGGTGAACGTGTATTAAAGGGTCAGAAGATTGCAGAAGCCGGAGGATTCGTGTCCGCACCGGTCTATTCTTCTGTGTCCGGAACAGTCAAGGCTATAGAGCCGCACCTGAATCCGACAGGGGCAACTGTGAACTGCGTCGTGGTTGAAAACGACGGTGAATATGAAGAAGCAGAGTATAAGCCGGCAAAACCTCTGGACGAGATGACAAAAGAAGACATTTTAAATGCGATCGGTGAAGCAGGAGTTGTCGGCATGGGCGGCGCCGGATTCCCGACAAGGGTAAAGCTTTCGCCAAAGGAGCCGGACAAGATCGATTATATTATTGCAAACTGCGCGGAATGTGAGCCTTATATAACCGCAGACTACAGACGTATGCTGGAGACTCCGGAAAAACTCGTCGGCGGAATGAAAATAGTGCTTAAGCTGTTTGACAACGCAAAGGGTATTTTTGGTGTGGAGGATAACAAACCGGATTGTATAGAAAAGCTCAGAGAGCTGACAAAAGACGAGCCGCGAATGGAAGTGCTCGCATTAAAGACTAAATATCCGCAGGGCGGTGAGCGTCAGCTCATCTACGCGACGACGGGAAGGGCCATTAATTCTGCAATGCTTCCTGCAGACGCAGGATGCGTGGTGGACAATGTGGAGACAATGATCAATATCTATCAGGCCGTGGCAGAAGGCAGACCGTCAATAGACCGCGTCGTTACCGTGAGCGGGGATGCCGTAAATGAGCCGGGTAATTTTAAAGTGCTGTTCGGAACGAATCAGGCTGAGCTCGTGGAAGCGGCAGGCGGATTCAAAGAAGAGCCTGAGAAGGTGATCTCCGGCGGGCCTATGATGGGATTCTCCATGTTTACACTGGACGTTCCGATCACGAAGACGAATTCGTCTATTCTCTGCCTTACGAAAGATGAAGTGGCCAAATATGAGCCGACCGCATGCATCAACTGCGGCCGCTGTGTGGAAGCCTGTCCGAGCAGGCTGATCCCCTCAAGACTGGCGGATTATGCGGAACATCACGATGAAGAGGCATTTACAAAACAGGAAGGGCTGGAGTGTATGGAATGCGGTTCATGCAGCTATGTATGTCCTGCAAAACGTCCGCTGAAACAGTCCATCGGTTCTATGAGAAAAATTGCGATGGCCAACCGCAAGAAAAAATAAACTAGAAATGAGAGGAAGAGGTGAACTAACGTGGAGAACAATATAAAAATGTCATCTTCACCACACATACGTTCCAAAGTCACTTCAGCCAATATTATGCTGTGTGTGACGATCGCGCTGCTGCCTGCGTCGGCGTTCGGCGTTTGGAACTTCGGACTGCCCGCGTTTATTATGCTTTTAAGCACAACGGTCTCGGCAGTTTTAACAGAGTACATTTATGAGAAGCTGATGCACAGAAAAGTCACGATCAATGACTTCAGTGCTGTTGTAACTGGTCTGCTGCTCGGACTCAACATGCCGGCGTCCGCTCCGTGGTGGATGGGCGCGCTCGGCAGTGTGTTCGGTATCCTTGTGGTAAAGCAGCTCTTTGGAGGGCTGGGACAGAACTTTATGAACCCTGCTCTTGGAGCGAGATGTTTTCTGCTCATATCTTTTACAGGACAGATGACGACCTTTATCTATGACGGAGTGACAGGACCGACCCCGCTTGCGCTGCTCAAGAGCGGGCAGTCTGTAGATTCAATGAAGATGCTCGTCGGTACGATACCGGGAACAATAGGAGAGACTTCCGTGATCGCCATTATAATCGGAGCTATTTTCCTGATACTGATCGGCGCTATCGACCTTCGTATTCCTGGTACATATATTGTTACATTTGTGATCTTTATCGGCATCTTCGGACAATTCAGCAATGCAAATGTCGGATTCTTCGATGTGCAGTATATTACGGCGCACCTTTGCGGCGGCGGCCTTATGCTCGGCGCCTGGTTTATGGCGACCGACTATGTCACGTCACCTATCACGAAGAGGGGGCAGCTTGTATACGGAGCCATGCTTGGCATACTGACCGGACTGTTCCGTCTGTTCGGCGGTTCCGCAGAAGGCGTTTCCTATGCGATTATTATCAGTAACCTTTTTGTACCGCTGATCGAGAAGGTTACTCTTCCAAAACCATTTGGTAAAGGAGGAGAAAAATAATGAATAAAATTGTAAAAAATGCGATCATCCTCACAATAATCACGCTTGTGTCAGGTATCGGCCTTGGCTTTGTATATGAGATCACAAAGGAGCCGATCGCGCAGGCACAGGATGCGGCCAAGAAGGAAGCATGGCAGCAAGTGTTCCCTGAGGCGTCTGCGGATGATTTTAAAGAGACAGATGTAGATATGAAGGCGGCTGACAAGGCGGTCAAGGACCTGGGCGTAAAAGCTACGATCGACGAAGTCTGTGAGGTTCAGGGCGGTGAAGCCGGATATATCGTCACAGCGACCGACAAAGAAGGATACGGCGGTGATATAAAGATCACAGTCGGTATCAAGAATGACGGGACGGTAAGCGGAATCTCGATTCTTTCCATCAGTGAGACTGCCGGCCTTGGAATGAGAGCGACAGAGCCTGCATTTTACAAGCAGTATGAAGGAAAGCAGACAGACAGATTCGTTGTGTCCAAGGATGGCGGAGACGGGGAGCCTATCGATGCATTGAGCGGAGCAACGATAACATCAAGAGCGGTAACCGGAGCGGTCAACGCTGCTCTCGGATATTACCAGAATGCATTTTAAGGAGGTAGTGTGAGATGAATAAATGTACCGAAAGAGTATATAACGGTTTGGTCAAAGAAAATCCTACCTTCGTCCTGATGTTAGGTATGTGTCCAACCCTCGCGGTGACAACATCCGCAATAAACGGTGTAGGTATGGGTCTGTCCACGACAGTCGTACTTGTGCTTTCCAATATGTTGATATCCATGCTGCGCAAGATCATCCCTGATTCAGTCAGAATGCCGGCATTTATCGTAATCGTGGCGTCCTTCGTTACTATCGTACAGTTCCTGCTGGAAGGATTTGTTCCAAGTCTGTACGATTCTCTTGGGATCTACATTCCGCTGATCGTTGTTAACTGTATCATCCTTGGCCGTGCAGAGAGCTACGCGTCCAAGAACCCGGTACTTCCGTCTATCTTTGACGGTATTGGGATGGGGCTTGGATTTACGGTAGGCCTCACGGCGATCGGTGTTGTGCGTGAGATCATCGGTGCCGGCAAAGCATTCGGATTCCAGCTTCTTCCACTGGCAGACAGTTCTGTCGGAAAAGCAGGCTATGTTCCGGTCACCATTTTTATCCTTGCACCGGGAGCATTCCTTGTTCTCGCGGGGCTTACGGCTCTTCAGAACAAAGTGAAGAATAACGCGGCAAGAAAAGGAAAGAAACAAGTAGAGACAGTATCCTGCGGAGAAGGCTGTGCATCATGTACAAACAGCGCGTGCGGCGGCAAAGTTTTTCCGACAGGAAATGAGAAAGAATAGGAGGAGTACATAGATCATGAGAGAATTACTTATTATAGCAATTGGTTCTGCGCTCGTTAATAACGTTGTACTCAGCCAGTTTTTGGGAATCTGTCCGTTTCTCGGTGTATCAAAGAAAGTAGAGACCGCGGCCGGAATGGGCGGCGCAGTTATCTTCGTTATCACGATCGCGTCTTTTGTGACGAGTCTGATCTACAAGTTCATTCTTGCAAATGAAGCGATCATGGGAGGCAAATTAGTCTACTTACAGACTATCGTATTTATTCTTGTTATTGCCTGTCTTGTGCAGTTTGTTGAAATGTTCCTTAAGAAGGCCATACCGTCGCTGTATCAGGCGCTCGGCGTATACCTTCCTCTGATCACGACAAACTGTGCGGTCCTCGGCGTTGCACTTACGAATGTACAGAAAGAATATTCTGTTTTACAGGGTGTGATCAATGGGATCGGTACTTCCGCAGGTTTTGCACTTGCGATCGTGATCATGGCAGGTATCCGTGAGAAAATCGAGTATAATGACGTATCAGAATCTTTCCAGGGAACTCCGATCGTATTGATTACGGCAAGCCTTATGGCGATTGCGTTTTTCGGATTCTCCGGACTAATATAGGAGGGGCTGACAATGAGTGTAACAGGTATTATTATGGCTGCTGTAATCGTGGGCGGCACCGGATTATTCATTGGTGTGTTCCTTGGGATTGCAGGAAAGAAATTTGCAGTTGAAGTAGATGAGCGGGAGGAAGCCATCATGGGGGTACTTCCAGGTAATAACTGCGGCGGCTGCGGATACGCCGGCTGCTCTGGTCTGGCTGCGGCCATTGTAAAAGGTGAGGCGGAAGTTGGCGGATGCCCCGTGGGCGGGGCGCCGGTTGCCGCAAAGATCGGTGAGATCATGGGCCAGGAAGCAGGAGAGCAGGTACATCAGGTAGCTTTTGTTAAGTGTGCGGGTACGTGTGAAAAGGCAAAACAGGATTATGAGTATCACGGTGTAAATGACTGTATCATGGTGAATATGATGCAGAATGGCGGACCGAAATCCTGTAATTACGGCTGCCTTGGAGAAGGAAGCTGTGTGAAAGCATGTCCTTTTGATGCCATTCACGTTATCGACGGGGTTGCCGTGGTAGACAAAGAGGCATGTAAAGCATGCGGGAAGTGTATCGCTGCGTGTCCGAAGCGTCTGATAGAGCTTGTTCCGTATGACCAGAAACATCTCGTACAGTGCAGTTCAAAAGATAAGGGCAAGGATGTGATGAAAGCCTGCTCTGTCGGATGTATCGGCTGTAAAATGTGCGAGAAGGTATGCCAGTTCGATGCGGTAAAGGTTGTAGACAATATCGCATACATAGATTCCGAGAAATGTACGAACTGCGGTGCATGTGCTGAAAAATGTCCGAAAAAGATCATTCTGTAGTGCAAAAAAAGGACAGCGGGGCCGGTTTTCTGTGCGGGAGGGATTTCTCCCGGCACGGAAACCGGCCCTCTTGCATTTATACAATGTGCATGATAAAATAGCGTTAATATGATCGAGGAGGACATTACGATGGAGAACAACTTTGACAACGCACCTGAAAATACGAACGAAGAGGCCAACTCCCAAAAAGAAGAGAATACTGGGGCGCATGGGACGAACCCGCAGAGCACGCAGTATACATACACGGATCCGAATGAAGGCTACAGTCAGAACAGTACGTACGGACAGGACGCGGCTCCCGGACAGTACGGATACAATGGCAACAGCAGCAGTCAGAACAGCCGGGGAAGCTATCAGGACAATTATAATTACAATGTGGGAAATAATGAAGGTTATAATACGAACTACGATACAGGCATGGACCAGAGTCCCATGTCCATGGGAGACTGGCTTCTTACCATTTTGATCATGACGTTTATTCCGTGTGTGGGCATTATTCTTTATTTTGTGTGGGCATTCGGAAAGAACGGAAATATCAACCGGAGAAACTACTGCCGTGCATACCTTATAATTATGGGAATTGCGGTCTTATTGGCAATAATCTTTTTGTTCATATTCGGAGTTGCCTCTATCGGAACATACAGATATTACTAGAAAGTGAAGCAGCGCAGCTGCAGGATCTGATATAACGGAAATAAAAGAGTCAGGGTCTGGCATGTGATTCGCGTGCTGTCCCTGACTCTGTTTCCTGTATTTTATTTTTGGAAATTACTTGAATAATGAATCTCATTGTCGTCCGTGATAAATACTGCGTCTACATTGTCCAACTGGTCTATGAGTTTCATGCCTCTGTCATAGCCGAGAAGAAAACATGTAGTGCTCAGCGCGTCCGCGGTGAGTGAGGAGTCGGTAATGATCGTAACGCTGTACAGGTTGTTTTTACATGGGTATCCGGTGGCCGGATCCAGTATATGATGATATATCGTCCCGTCCTTTTTAAAATATCTCTGGTAGATGCCCGATGTGACGACCGACTGGTCGGAAATGCGTACGGAAGTGACGGGATTTCCGCTCTCGTCAAACGGTTTCTGGATACCGATGTTGTAATCAGAACCGTCCAGCTTTGTACCGAGGGCGAGTACATTTCCCCCCAGGTTGATGAGCGCGTGCTTCACACCCTGTTTTTCGAGATAATCCTTCAGGCGGTCTGCAATGTACCCTTTTGCGATGGCGCCCAGGTCGATCCCGGCCTCCGGGTCTGAAAGGGAGACTTTGTTGTCCGATATGACAATGTTCTTGTAATTTACATGGCCGGCTGCCGCGGCGGCATCTTCCGGGGAGGGCGGGACAGGATCTTCCGCCTGAAAATCCCAGAGGTTTACGACCGGGGCGATGGTGATGTCAAACGCGCCGCCGGATAATTCACTGTAATAGATTCCTTTTTTAATGAGCTTGACCGTCTCATCCGACACTTCCACAGGGACGCCGCCGGCGCTGTTGATGCGGGATATTTCGCTGTCTTCATTTGTGCGGGAGAACATGGCGTCATATTTTTTGCAGAGTGTCTCGCAGCCTTTCAGGACATCCTCATCCACGCTGTCCAGGATCTGAACGGAGATCACCGTGTCAAAAAGGGTATCCGTATACGTCTGGCTGTCACGTTCTTTCGGAAGGCCGGAACAGCCGGTCATGAGCAGCATAGCTGCAGTGGCGAGTGCTGTAAATTTTTTATATTTCATAAAACACCTCATATTTATACTTATTTGTAATTATTATTATATAGAACAGTCTCTTCTTACTGCCCATCGTTCATATTATACCACGAACGGGAGGATATGCAATCGAAATTAGGATCGTGACATGTAATCGAACATGTGGTTGCGGGGGAAGGTTTCTTGTGCTAGAATAGTCCATAGAGAGAAAAGGCAGGTATATGAAAAATGAAGTTAAAGAAAAAAGACTGGATTCTCATACTTATTATCGTATGTGTCGCCGGAGGAGCTTTTCTGTTTCATCAGGTCGTGGGAGGCAGAGGCGCCAACTGCGTCACGGTGAAGGTGAATGGAGAGATCGAAGGTACGTACAGTCTGTCGGAGGACAGAGAAGTCAGTATCAACGGCGGGACAAATATTCTTCAGATCAAAAACGGGAAAGCGAGTATGATAAGCGCTGACTGCCCGGACCAGCTCTGCGTGCATCAGAAGGCGGTATCCATGAATCATGAAAATATCATCTGTCTTCCGAATAAAGTAGTCGTGGAAGTGGAGAGCAGTGAAGAGAGCGAATTCGACGCTGTGACCAATTAGGAGGATACCGGGGTGAAAAACAGGGTAGCTTATTTTGGTGTGTTCACTGCGCTGGCGCTCATATTCAGCTATGTGGAGACTCTCATACCGTTCCATATAGGGATTCCGGGAGTCAAATTGGGACTCGCCAATCTGATCATCGTTGTTGCATTGTATAAGATGAGCCTGAAAGAGACTTATCTCTTATCTGTCGTGAGAGTTGTGCTTTCAGGATTTATTTTTGGAAATTACTTCAGTATTATCTACAGTCTCGCCGGAGGACTTCTCAGCCTGACAGTGATGGCGCTTCTGAAAAAGAAGGGCGGATTCAGTATCTTGGGAATCAGCATCGCCGGGGGTGTGTGCCATAATATCGGACAACTTGTCATCGCCATGGCCGTGGTGGAGACGTTCAGTGTCATATACTACATACCTGTACTGCTCATTGCCGGGCTTATCACCGGTCTGCTGATCGGGATCGCAGCCGACGGCATGCTAAAGCGTCTTGTCAATATTATTTTTTAGGAGGAACTATGATATCATATATAAGAGGGGAACTGGCCGCTGTTGAAGAGGATAAGGTCATCGTGGACGTGGGCGGCGTGGGATATGGAATCTATATGTCAGGGCAGTCCATGAGCCTGCTTCCGTCGGCCGGGCGGGAAGTAAAGATACATACGTATCTGAATGTGAAGGAAGATGCAATGCAGCTCTTTGGGTTTCTCACGAGGGATGATCTGGATATATTCCGGCTCATCATCGGCGTAAACGGCATCGGTCCGAAAGGAGGACTTGGTATACTGTCCGCCCTCTCACCGGACGATCTGAGGTTTGCCGTGATATCCAATGACGTCAAGGCGATACAGGCAGCGCCGGGGATCGGGAAAAAGACGGCGGAGAAGCTCATACTGGAACTGAAAGATAAGCTGCGCATCGAAGATGTGCTGGAACATGCGGCACATGGCAGTGAGAATACGTCTGCAGCGGCGGCCGCCAGTGTGAACGAAGTACAAAGTGAGGCGGTGCAGGCACTCGTGGCGCTCGGATATGGCAGCACAGAGTCGCTGAAGGCTGTAAAACAGGTGGAGATCGCAGAACATATGGAAGTGGAAGACGTGCTGAAAAGCGCTTTGAAGCATATGATGTTTTAATATAAGGGGAGAACATGAGTAAGAGAATAATCACTACGGAGAATCTGGAAGAGGATATCAAAATAGAAAATAATCTCCGCCCGCAGCTGCTCACAGATTATATCGGGCAGGAAAAGGCAAAAGAGACACTGAAGATTTATATCGAGGCGGCGAAAGAAAGAGGAGAAGCACTTGACCACGTACTGTTTTATGGACCGCCCGGACTTGGAAAGACGACGCTTGCGGGAATCATTGCCAACGAAATGAATGTCAATATGAAGATAACGTCCGGACCTGCCATTGAAAAGCCGGGTGAGATGGCGGCTATACTCAATAACCTCCAGGAGGGGGACGTGCTTTTTGTGGACGAGATCCACAGACTGAACAGGCAGGTGGAGGAAGTGCTCTACCCTGCCATGGAAGATTTTGCGATTGACATAATGATCGGAAAAGGTGCGACCGCCCGCTCCATCCGTCTCGATCTTCCCAGATTTACGCTCGTCGGTGCAACGACACGGGCGGGCATGCTCACAGCGCCGCTCAGAGACCGTTTCGGGGTAGTCAACCGGCTGGAGTTCTATACGGCAGGCGAACTGAAGACGATCATTCTGCGTTCCGCACAGGTGCTGGAGGTGGGCATCGACGAAAGAGGCGCGGATGCGCTCGCAAGGCGTTCACGGGGTACACCGCGGCTTGCCAACCGGCTGCTTAAAAGAGTGCGGGATTTCGCGCAGGTAAAGTATGACGGGTATATCACAGAGGAGGTGGCCAACTATGCGCTTGACCTGCTCGACGTGGACAAGGAAGGACTGGACCAGACAGACAGAGGACTTCTTCTTACGATGATAGATAAATTTCAGGGAGGACCTGTAGGACTTGACACATTGGCGGCCGCAGTCGGAGAGGACGCCGGTACGATAGAGGATGTGTACGAACCATACCTGCTGAAGAACGGATTTATACAGAGAACGCCGAGGGGGAGGGTCGTCACAGAGGCCGCCTGCCGGCATCTTGGAATTTCAATGGAAAATAATGAAAAATAGTTGGTTTTTGCGAAAGATTAGTTTATAATATTACCAGAGTATGTATGAAAGGCAGAGGAGGCTTCTATGGCATCATCTAAAAATTTTACGGAAGTTTTAATAGGGGGTAAGGTGTTTACTTTAAGCGGCTTCGAGAGTGAGGAGTACCTGCAGAAAGTTTCCACCTATCTGAATCATAAGATCGAAGAGTGCAGCAGCAGCGAGGGGTACCGTAAACAGAGTGCAGAGACGAGAAGCGTCCTGCTGGCCCTTAATATAGCCGATGATTATTTTAAGGCTAAGAAGCAGGGCGGCACGCTGGAAAGTGATATTGAAGCAAAAGACAAAGAGATGTATGATCTGAAACATGAACTGATCTCCGTCCAGATCAAGCTTGAAAATGCGGAGAAGACGATGGACAAGCTGAAAGAGGAAAACAAAGAACTCCAGATGAAGATCGTTCAGCTGGAGACGGAAATGAAAAATAATCACAAGAAATAGGCTGTCGGCGGACAGCCTTTTTTATGACATAGGAAACGAAGTTTCCTATGTCATAAAAACCCTCCGGGGGAAGCGCGCTCGCGCGAAGAAGTAATATGTCGCAGGCGACCGCGCTCAGCGCAAGAATGTGCCAAGGCACATTCTTTATTGAAGGGCGAATAGCAATGGATAATAAAGTGGAAATACTGGCTCCCGCCGGTTCGGTGGAGAGTCTGAACGCCGCGGTCGCGGCCGGGGCGGATGCGGTCTATATGGGAGGAAGCCGTTTCGGCGCGCGGGCGTATGCGGATAATCCGGGTGAGGAAGAACTTCTCCGGGCAGTTGATTTTGTGCATGTACACGGCAGGAAACTGTATCTTACCGTCAACACGCTGCTGAAAGACTCGGAGATAGATGAACTGTACGGTTATCTGCTTCCTTATTACAGGCAGGGGATCGACGGGATCATTGTGCAGGATATCGGGGTGGCGGAGTATATCCGGTCATATTTTCCGGACCTTCCTCTTCACGCAAGCACGCAGATGACGATCACCGGTGCGGCGGGCGCCGCCTTTATGAAGAGACAAGGGGTCATGCGCGTTGTGCCGGCGAGGGAACTGTCGCTTGCCGAGGTGGCTGCTATAAAAAGAGAGACCGGCCTGGAGGTAGAATGCTTTGTGCACGGGGCGCTCTGCTATTGTTACTCCGGCCAGTGTCTGCTCAGCAGCCTGCTCGGGGGAAGAAGCGGGAACAGGGGGCAGTGTGCCCAGCCGTGCCGCCTGGCTTACAGCATTGGGGACGGAAGACCGGCCGACTTGATGAGCCTGAAAGATCTCTGCGCGATAGACTTGATCCCGGAACTGATCGAGGCCGGCATAGACTCCTTTAAGATCGAAGGGCGCATGAAACAGCCGGATTATGTATATACCGTTGTGAGCATGTACCGCGCATACGCGGACCTTTATTATGAGAAAGGAAGAGAAGGCTTTGCGGTGGACACAAGAGACAGGGAGCGGCTGTATACGGCGTACAGAAGGCGGGGATACTGTGACGGGTATTATAAACGGCATAACGGAAAAGATATGATATCTTTTTCCAGGCCGCAGGGCAAAGAAGAACCGCCGCAGCGCCGTACGTTTGAAATCCAAGAAAAAATTAATGGTAACTTAATACTTTCTCCCGGAAATCGTGCTAAACTGGAGCTTGAGCACAAAGGATCAAAGACAGTCTGCGAGGGTATGGCACCGGAGCAGGCGTTAAAGCAGCCCCTCAGCGCAGAGAGGATAGAAAAGCAGATGAGAAAGACCGGCGGCACACAATTTGTCTTTGACAGGCTGGATATCCGCATGGACGGGGAGCTGTTTCTTCCGATGCAGGCGTTGAATGAACTGAGAAGAGAAGGACTTGGCCGCCTTGAGGAAAGTCTGCTGAGTCCTTACCGGAGAACGGAGGATGAGGCGGCTCATTTTACGCCGGACGAGGAAGGCAGAGCTGTCGTTCAGAAAAGTGAGACGGACAGGCCGGCCGTCATGGCAGTGTCGGTCATGAATGCAGAACAACTCAAAGCAGCGGTATCCGCCGAAGAGATCCGTGCCATATATGTCGACAGCGGTATGCTCATGCCGGCTGTGGAAGAGACTTTGCGAAGCCTTGTACAAAAGGCGGGGGAGTCGGGGAAAGAAGTGTATGCCGCCCTGCCATATATTTTCCGCAGTCCCACGGCTGAAAAGTTTGAGCGGAAATATGCCCTTCTTCTGGAAGTGTTTGACGGCGTTCTCGTGCGCAACTGGGAGAGCTGTGAGTGGCTGGAGGGGAAGGGGTATGACCGGAAGATAATTTCAGATGCCAATATCTATGTGTTCAACCGTTATGCGAAGCAATTTCTGAAGAAGACACGCATAGAATCTTATACGGCCCCGGCGGAGCTGAACGCAGGAGAACTGAAAGAACTCGGTGTTTCCGACTGCACATTCGTTGCATACGGCTATCAGCCCGTGATGGTCACGGCCGGCTGTGTGCAGAAGACAACAGGCCGCTGTACGCACAGTGACGGTCTGACATATATAAAGGACAGATACCAGAAAAAATTTGCGGTTAAAAATTGCTGTGAATACTGTTATAATATAATTTATAATTCTTCTCCGCTCGTTCTTTTGAATCAGCGAAAGGAGATAAACTCGCTCTCACCTGCATCGATCCGTCTTGATTTTACGACGGAAGATGCAAAGGAGATGCAGAAGATCACGGCGCTGTACACAGACGCCTTTATCAAAGAGAAAGATATAAGGACCCCGGATATGGATTTTACAAAAGGACATTTCAAGCGGGGAGTGAAGTAGGTGAAGTTTTGGTAAATATTATTGTAGAGCTGTCAAAATATCTGATGATCATACTTATAACCATGTATACGTATCTCTGTTTCAGTATATTTGGCTATCAGGATCCGGACCGGAAAAAAAGCATGCTCCGCAGACAGAATGTGCTTATGTACATGATCCATATTATTGCGTTTCTCGTAATGTATCTGGAGACCGAGGATATCAAACTGCTCGCTTTTTATCTCATGCAGGTGGTACTGTTCGGGGCCACGATACTGCTTTATACGATCATTTACCCGAAAGTTTCAAGGCTTGTTGTCAACAATCTGTGCATGCTGCTTTGTATCGGGCTGATCATGCTGACGCGGCTCAACTATACAAATGCGGTAAAGCAGTTTGTCATCGCGGCAGGCGCTATCGCCATAAGTCTTGCTGTGCCGGTTATCATACGTAAGTTCAAGAAGCTGGCAGAGTGGAGAAAACTTTACGCGGCGGCGGGAATCGTATCGCTCGCCGTTGTAGTCGTACTCGGCCAGGTATCCTATGGGGCAAAGCTTGGATTTACGATAGCAGGGATCAATATACAGCCGTCGGAGCTGGTAAAGATCATCTTTGTATTTTTCGTGGCGTCCAGCTTCAAGATGTCGCTGGAGTTTAAAAATATCGTGATCACCACAGCGCTGGCCGCCTTCCATGTGCTCATACTTGTTGTCTCCAAAGACCTGGGAGCAGCGCTCATCATCTTTGTCGTTTATCTGGTCATGCTCTATGTGGCTACGAGGCAGCCGCTCTATATAGTCGCGGGACTCGGAGCCGGCAGTGTCGCATCTGTCGGTGCGTATTACCTGTTTGATCATGTACGGACCCGTGTCATTGTGTGGAGGGACCCTTTCGCCGCCTACAATAACGGCGGTTATCAGGTGGCGCAGTCGCTGTTTGCCATCGGCACGGGAAGCTGGTTCGGACTGGGGCTGTGCCAGGGGGAACCGGACATGATCCCGGTAGCGGATTCAGATTTTATCTTTTCTGTCATATCGGAGGAGATGGGGATCATATTTGCGCTTTGTATCATCCTGATCTGCGTCAGTTGTTACGTAATGTTTCTGAATATCGCGATGCAGCTCCACAGTATGTTTTATAAGCTGGTGGCTCTTGGACTTGGAACATGCTACATATTCCAGGTATTCCTTACGATCGGCGGTGTGACGAAGTTTATACCGTCTACGGGAGTAACACTTCCGCTTGTCAGTTACGGGGGAAGTTCCTTATTAAGTACGATGATCATGTTTGCTATTATTCAGGGCTTATATATATTAAGAGAAGACGAGGAAGAAGATATTGAAAGAAAGAAAAAGGAAAGGCTACGAGCAAAGAGAAGCGGACAGGAAATTAAAACGAGACGAGGAAAAGCGTCAGATGTCCCGCAGAGACCGAAAAGAAGCCAACAAGGCCGACAAGCACCGGAAAAAGGCAAAGCGCGCCCGAAACAAAGAGTTCGCTAGAGTCACCTACGCATTCGTGGGTCTGTTCCTTGTTCTTATGGGATATATTGCATATTTCAACGTGGTAAAAAGCAGGGATATCATCCGCAGTCCATACAATGCGCGGCAGGATTCCTATGCAAAACGGGTCGTGAGAGGCAAGATCCTGGACAAGAACGGCAATGTGCTTGCACAGACCAATGTGGCGGAAGACGGAAGTGAGACGAGGGAGTACCCGTACGGCAGTATGTTTGCCCATGTAGTCGGATACAGTGTCCAGGGAAAATCGGGGCTGGAATCTGTAGAAAATTTTGAACTGCTCACGTCAAATGCTTTTTTTCTGGAGAAATTAAAAAATGAGTTTCAGGATAAGAAGAATATAGGAGACAATGTTGTCACGACGCTGGATGCAAATCTGCAGGAGGCAGCGTACGACGCGCTCGGAAACTACAAGGGAGCGGTCGTGGCGCTGGAGCCTAGTACCGGAAAGATCCTGGCCATGGTATCCAAGCCGGATTTTGACCCGAACTCAGTGGCGGACAATTGGGAATCTCTGAATTCCAGCGAGGACAGTGTTCTGCTGAACAGGGCGACGCAGGGACAGTATGCGCCCGGTTCCACGTTCAAGGTAGTGACTGCGCTTGAATATATGAGGGAACACTCTGATTATGAAAATTACAGTTATAACTGTACCGGGGCCATAGAACACGGAGGTCTGACCATACACTGTTTTAACAATCATGTACACGGTCAGGTGGACTTCGCGGATTCGATAGCTTATTCCTGCAACGCGTCGTTTTCCAATATTGGACTGTCGCTGGATGTAGGGAAATTCAGGGATACGGCCAAGGAACTTCTGTTTGATTCCAAGCTCCCCTCGGAACTCCCGTACAGTAAAAGCAGGTTTACGCTGAAAAAGGGCGCTTCTGACGGAGAGAAGATGATGACGGCCATGGGGCAGGGACAGACACAGGTAAGTCCTTACCATATGGCGCTGATCACGTCTGCGATCGCCAACGGAGGCACGCTCATGAAACCGTATCTCGTGCAGGCGGTCACCAATTATGGAGGTACTGTTGTAGATGAGAATAAACCGGAAAAAGCCGGGACGCTCATGACTTCCGGGGAGGCGGCGAAGCTGAAGGAATATATGACAGATGTAGTACAGTACGGAACCGCGTCCGTTCTGAGCGGGCAGGGGTATACGGCGGCAGGGAAGACCGGGACCGCGGAATACAGCTCAGACAAAGAAAAAGACCACTCATGGTTTATCGGTATGACGAACGTTGACAATCCGGACCTCGTCATAAGCGTCATCATAGAGGCCTCCGACGGCTCTGCCAAAGCGGTCAATGTCGCAAAGCAGGTGTTTGACGCTTATTATAATCAGTAAGTCCGCAGGAACGGCGGGAAAGAGGTACAGTAAGATGAAATATTACAGGCATATGTATTTTACGGAAGGGCTTGAAAAAAAGAAGGATAAGATCATAAAAAAACTGGAGAACAAGAAGTTCCAGGTGAGCATTCACCTCCTTGTACTGCCGCGGAATGAGAACAACCAGCTGGAGATCATTAATTCAGTCCTTCTTCTTCAGCCGGATTACCCGAAAGAAGATTATTTTGTCGTGGGGATCGCAAAAAGTTATGACGATGCGCTTGAACTTGTAGAAAAAATAGCAAAAGAGGTATATCATGAAACAAAAGGGACGGACATTCGTTCCTATATATTAGAAAAAGAACAGGAAGACTGAGATGTTACATATCATACTGCTTATCTTGAAGATCATAGGAATCATAATAGCCGCAATACTGGGGATACTTGTATTGTTGGTTTGTATTGTGCTTTTTGTGCCCTTCAGATACCGTATCGAGGCTGTCTCCGGCGGTTCGGCGGACAGTATCCAGGCAGATATTAGATGTACCTGGCTTTTGCGCCTTGTCACGTTCAAAGCCTCGTACCGTGCAGGGGAGTTTGACTGGAATCTGCGCATATTTTTTAAGAAGATGGCAGAGGAAGAACAGACAGATGCCGGCGATTTTAAAAAATTTGATGAGGAAGTGGAAGATGATGAAGCAAAATACAAAGAGATGCTGGAAGAGACGGAAAAAACAGATGAAGGCCGCGCTGAAGAGCGTCAGAGCGTTCAAAAAGAAGTTGAAGAAGAATCCCGACTACCTGAAAGAACTGAAACGAAGCGGAAAGAAACTGAAAAAGATGCTCAGAAAGAAAAAACCGGCCCTCGTAAAAAGCGCAGGAAATCTGAAAATATTTATGAAAAGTGCAGGCAGACATTCCGTAAGATAAAATGTACAATTCTAAGATTATGTGATAAAATAAAGGCATTATCAGAAAAGAAGGAAAAGCTCAGTGCGTTCATACTGGACGATATCCATAAGACCGCGTTTACAAAGGTGAAAAAAGAGGCGCTGCGGCTGCTTGGACGTCTGAAGCCGAAGACGGTGAAAGCAAAGATACACTATGGATTCGAGGACCCGTACAGAACGGGACAAGTATTGGCAGGACTGAGCATTCTATATCCTTTTATGGGGAAACAGACAGAGATCGTTCCGGACTTTGAGCAGAAGATACTGGAAGGTACGCTGCTTATCAGGGGAAAGGTACACATCCTGCATTTTTTCCTGCTGTTATGGAATCTGTTCTGGTGCAGAGAGGTCCGCGCCACGTATAAGCACGCAAGGAGTTTTGAATTATAGTTTGATTGAGGAGGAAACGGACATGGCTGAAAATAATTTTAAAGGAACGGTGGAGGCTCTTTTCCACGGGATGGACGGAGTGATCACGTCGAAGACGGTTGTAGGTGACGCGATCCATATAGGGGACACGATTCTTCTTCCTCTTGTCGACGTATCGTTCGCGGTAGGAGCAGGCGCCTTCAACGGTGACAAGAAAGAAAGAGGCGCCGGCGGGATAGGCGGCAAGATGACGCCGTGCGCGGTCCTCGTGATCCAGAATGGATATACAAAGCTTGTGAATATCAAAAATCAGGATACGATGACGAAGATACTGGATATGATCCCCGATGTCATTGAAAAGTTCGGCTCAAAAGGTGAAGATAAGATGACCGAAAAAGATGTGGATGATATTCTGAATGAAGCCGAAGCGGCGGAGGATATTGCAGACTGACAGTCTCGTTTCCTGAAAGCGCGCATATAATATAGTGAGAATTGGTGCAGAGGTTATTGAATGAAACGAGTGGTGGGATTTGCCCTGTTGTGTCTGGCAGTGGGGATCATATTTACTATACTCGTCAGACATCCGTTTATAGAGTTGATATGTGCCATAGTGTGTGCGCTTGTGGGGTATGAGTTATTTTGCGGCAAAGAATAGCGTATGAAAAAGTGCAGCGGTACTGTCATGGCAGGAACTGCACTTTTTATGTATTTATGACATCTATTTTTATGGACTGGAGGAAGAACAAATGATAAAATGTGTAAAATGCGGAAGTGAACTGCGTGAAGGCTCTCTGTTTTGTACATACTGCGGAGAAAAGACGGAAAGTCGGCCGGACAGCAGTCAATTCATAGGACAGGTGGAAAAGGCAGATGCGCAGGCGGACGGGCTTGACGGACTGTTTGCACAGATCAGAGCGTATGTTAAGAGTGAAACGGACAAGCAGCAGAAGGTGTTGTCCGAAAAGGAGGAGCGCATACGTACGCTGGAACTTGAACTGAAGGAAAAAGAAGCGCTCATAGCGCAGTTGAACGGAAAGCTTAAAGATCTGGAGAATGCCGCTCCCGTTGCGCCGGATAAAAGAGAGTGTCCGAAATGCGGGAATGCACTGTCGGATGATATGGTCTTCTGCAATCAGTGCGGGACAAAAGTACGATAATGAAGAAAAATATAATAGTCCGTCACATTGTCATCATAAGCGGCCTGTTTGTGCTACTGCTTTTCATCTGGAGGTGTCCGCTTGAATACCTGTTTGGTATTCCGTGTCCGTGCTGTGGGATGACGAGGGCTTTTAAGAGTATGGCGCGTCTTGACTTTGCCGCCTCATTTTCTTATCATCCTCTGTTTCTTCCGACCGGCTTTGCCATCTGGTATATCTTTCATAAGGATGTTCTTCCTGAGCGGTTCCGGCTGAAAAAGAAAACGGCCCGTATCCTGGGGGGCGTTCTGCTTTTTCTTCTGCTGGCACTGTATATATACCGCGTCGGCTTTCAGCCGGACGGTGTGATAAAGATCGATCTGGACGACGGGCTCATTTTTAAAATAATGAGAGCAATACAAGGGGGATAAAAATGATCAAAGAGAGAAGTCTCGCTACATATATTATTCTGACATTTTTAACATGCGGTATATACAGTATTTTCTTCTGGTATTCTTATACGGAAGATGTAAACAGAATGTGCCGCGGAGACGGTGAGGAGAGCATGAATTACATACTCGTGCTTCTTCTGTCTATCATCACGTGCGGAATTTACGGACTGTACTGGTTCTACAAGCAGGCAAACCGCCTCAGAAAAGCAGGGCCGAGATATGGAGTGGCCGTCGCGGAAGGAGGAGGAGAATTTCTTATGTGGTATCTCGTCGGATGCCTCATATGTTTTGTTGGAAGTTTTCTTTCCTTCAATGTACTTATCAAGAACGCCAACCTGATCGCCGATGCGTACAACCGTCAAAACGGCAATCCGACGCCTCCGCCTTACGGCAGCGGCCCGGCAGGCACAGAGGCTGCGTACGGCGCGGCTTCCGGCGGGACTTGTTTCTGTTCAAGATGCGGGGAAAAGATGTTTACATCAGACCGTTTCTGTCCGCAGTGCGGCGCAAAAAATGAGCGCGCCGGTGAGGCGGACCGCTCACAGCCGAAGTCTTTTTCCTATGATGCAAATGCGGCGGGGCAGAAACAGGCTTCTGGTATGCCAGCGACCGGTCTGGATGGTATAAAATCATTGACGCCGGGGCGGCTTAACGCGGTCGTGGCCGCAGCGGCCTTTGTCCTGCTGATCATCGACAGACTCTGGGCCGGGGCCGGATTTTTCAGTCTGTTCTCAATGATAGAATTTATACTGCCTGCCGTGTGCTTTGCGGCGTTCGGCGTGCTCTGTTTCATGGAACGGCGGGAATACAGACAGTATGAGATCATCCCTTTGATCGCCTACTTCGGTCTTTTATTCCTATCCGGCATACGTGTTTCCGGGATCACAGCGTATACGAGTTATTCATGGGTGTGGAACTATTATTCCGCATTTGACAATTTCTGTTCTGTAATACTGGCGCTTGCCGCATTGACGGCGGCCGGCTGTCTTATCATGGAGCTTGCGGGAAGGCGCTGCGATATGGTCCTGCTTGTGGCGCTCCTTGTCATTTTCGGTATGACGCTGCTGACAGGAGTCATCAGTCTGTTTACACAGATGCGTTATTGGGGATTTCCTCAAATTTACTTTTTCTTTACCTTGTTTGTATCTGTCGTGAGCCAGCTGCCGGCGCTGCTGTATGTGCTTCAGCGCAATCCGAAGCTGCTGGATCATCTGAAAAAGTAATATTATTCAGAAAATCAAAATAAGTACTTGCTTTTCTCGCGCACTTCTGATAAAATAATCAGTGTTGCGAGTCCGAGAAAGGACTTATTATGAGCGTTAGGAGGTGCAGTCATGGCAAAATGTGCTATTTGTGAAAAGGGTGCTCACTTTGGAAACAATGTAAGCCACTCTCATAGAAAATCACCAAAGATGTGGAAATCAAACGTGAAATCAGTTCGTGTTAAAACAGCAAACGGAGCTACAAAGAAAATGTATGTTTGTACTTCTTGTTTGAAATCAGGCAGAGTTGAGCGTGCGTAATGAAAGTTAAAACTCAGATTTCTTATGGAATCTGGGTTTTTTATTTGTAAAATAAGGGAATTAATAGTATAATATTTTTGTTAAGCTTGTGTATTACATTTTCAATTTAGAGAATTGGAGGTTTTTAATATGAAGGGATGTATGAGTACAGATCTCGGTATCATTACGATCGACCCTGAAGTGATCGCCAAGTATGCGGGGACTGTGGCTGTGGAATGTTTTGGAATTGTCGGGATGGCTGCTGTAAATATGAAGGATGGTTTTGTTCATCTTCTGAAGAAGGAAAGTCTTACCCACGGAATACAGGTGAGCATTTCAGAAGACAACCATATTACTCTGAACTTCCATATCGTTGTCGCTTATGGTGTCAGTATTTCAGCCGTTACGGAGAATCTCATCAGTAATGTGAAGTATAAAGTGGAAGAATTTTCCGGAATGCCGGTAGATACGATCAATATCTACATTGAAGGCGTCAGAGTCATCGATTAGTTAAGGAGGAACATAAGAAGTGGCTACAAAAACTATTAATGTGGATATGCTTGCCAGGATGTTTCTGGCCGGTGCGCAGAATATTGAGGCTAAGAAGGAATATATCAATGAATTAAACGTATTTCCGGTACCTGACGGAGATACCGGGACAAACATGTCTCTCACGATCATGTCTGCGGCCAGGGAAGTGACGGCGCTTGACAAACCGGATATGGCAGATCTTGCAAAAGCGATCTCGTCCGGCTCTCTGCGCGGGGCGAGAGGTAATTCGGGTGTCATTCTGTCACAGCTTCTGCGCGGGTTTACAAAGTCTATCCGTGAGGAGAAAGAGATAGATACGCTCGGACTTGCCGCGGCATGTGCCAGAGCGAGAGATACTGCGTATAAGGCGGTCATGAAGCCAAAAGAGGGAACGATCCTCACGGTGGCAAGCGGCATTGCCGATAAAGCGGCAGAGATGGCGGAGGAGACCGACGATCTGGAACTGTTTATACCGGCAGTGATCAAGCATGCGGAAGAAGTGCTGGAGAAGACGCCGGATATGCTTCCGGTACTGAAAGAAGCCGGGGTTGTGGATTCCGGCGGGCAGGGACTTCTGGAAGTGATCAGAGGAGCCTACGACGCGTTCCAGGGAAAAGAGATCGATTACAGTGCCATAGAGCCGGCCAAAGTGGCAGCGGCGGCGCCGAAGGTCACTCAGGAGAGCGGAGATATCAAGTTCGGTTACTGCACGGAATTTATTATTCTGACGGAAAAAGAGTTTACAGATGACGATGAGACGGGATTTAAATCGTATCTGTCGTCCATCGGTGATTCGATCGTATGTGTGGCTGACGACGACGTTGTGAAGGTCCATGTGCATACAAATGATCCGGGTCTTGCCATTCAGCGCGCGCTGACGTACGGGCAGCTTTCGCGGATGAAGATAGACAATATGAGAGAGGAACATCAGGAGAAGCTGATCCGGGATGCGCAGAAGCTTGCCGCGCAGCAGAAGGCGGAGGAGACGAAGAAACCTTCCGAGCCGAGGAAGGCGATGGGCTTTATCGCTGTTTCCATCGGAGAAGGGCTGAATGAGATCTTCACGGAGCTTGGTGTTGACTATATTATCGAAGGCGGACAGACAATGAATCCGAGTACGGAGGATATGCTCAATGCCATCGAACAGGTGAATGCAGATACGGTATTTATACTGCCGAACAATAAAAATATCGTGCTTGCCGCGAACCAGGCAAAAGCGCTTGTAGAGGATAAAGACATTATCGTCATTCCGACGAAGACGGTACCGCAGGGCATTACCGCTGTGATCAATTTTATGCCTGAGGCGGATGCGGCTGTCAATGAAGAGACGATGCTCGAGGAGATCAAGAATGTTAAGTCCGGCCAAGTGACGTATGCTGTGCGGGATACGCATATTGATGATAAGGAGATCCACGAGGGCGACATTATGGGAATCGGGGACAAAGGCATTCTGGCAGTAGGACAGGATGTAGAGGCGACTACCCGTGAAATGCTCATCAATCTGGTGGATGAAGATTCTGAGCTTATCAGCCTGTACTACGGCGAGGAAGTAAAGAAAGACGACGCGGAGCGTTTTACCGCCGAGATCGAGGCGCTGTATCCTGATGTGGATGTGGATGCGCATTACGGCGGACAGCCTATCTATTATTACGTGCTGGCTGTGGAATAAGAAAGAGAAAAGGGGACAGACTCCCTGTGATATGCAGAGGTCTGTCTCTTTTGTATTCTGATGGTTTGTGCAAAGGTTGAAATTATGATTGAATTGACGAGAATAAAAGAATTAAAGGGAATCGGGGATAAGACAGAAAAGCTGTTTGGAAGGCTTGGAATCGCCACGGTCGGAGACCTGGTCCGCTATTATCCGCGGGGATATGACGTCTATGACGACCCGGTACCGATCAGTGAGGCGGAAGAAGGCAGCGTTGTGACCGTGACGGGAGCGATCTTCGGAAGGGTGCAGGTGTCCGGCACCCGGAATATGCAGGTGACCACGATCTATGTAAAAGATATCACCGGCACTTTGAAGGTTATCTGGTTTCGGATGCCGTTTTTGCGCAATACACTTGCAAAGGGCGGCGTCATAACGCTAAGAGGCAGGATCGTAAACCGAAAAAGTGGTATTGTCATGGAACATCCGGAGATTTTTTACCCAAGCGCAAAGTATGAAGAGAAGCTTCACACACTGCAGCCGGTCTATGCCCTGACTGCCGGGCTGTCCAACAATGCCGTGATGAAGGCGGTGCAACAGGCGCTTATGGAGCTGGATCTGACGAAGGAGACTTTGCCGGATGAGATCAGGCTTAAGTATAAGCTGGCAGAGTACAATTATGCTATCCGGGGCATTCATTTCCCGGAGGACAAAGAGGTGTTCTATCATGTGAGAGAACGGCTCGTGTTTGAAGAATTTCTGGAGTTTATTCTGGCGCTGCGGAGGCTGAAGGACAGTAATGAGAAAGAACAGAACCATTATCCGGTCAAAAAGGCGCCGGAGACGGCGGCATTTCTTTCGCAGCTTCCATATGAACTGACCGGCGCACAGAAGAAAGTCGCAGAAGAGATATCGGCCGATATGGCCGGCGCTTCGGCCATGTCCAGGCTTGTGCAGGGGGACGTGGGTTCCGGCAAGACTATCGTTGCGGTTCTGGCGCTCATGGATACGGCTTTTTCAGGATATCAGGGGGCGCTGATGGCACCCACGGAAGTGCTGGCCAGACAGCATTATGAATCCATCACGAATTTATTTTCCCAATATGGGATCAGGCTCGGTGCAGAGCTTCTCACAGGCTCCATGACAGCAAAGGAAAAAAGAGAGGCATACGGGCGGATCGAAAGCGGGGAGGTACAGATCATCGTCGGTACGCATGCTCTGATCCAGGAAAAAGTGAATTATAAAAATCTGGCGCTCGTCGTGACGGATGAGCAGCACAGATTCGGAGTCAAGCAGCGGGAAGCATTTGCCCGAAAGGGAGGTGTGCCGCATATCCTTGTCATGAGCGCGACACCGATACCGAGGACTCTTGCCATCATTTTATACGGTGATCTGGACATTTCGGTGATAGATGAACTGCCCGCGAACCGGCTTCCGATCAAAAACTGTGTCGTAGATACCGGTTACCGGAAGACGGCATATACGTTTATGAAAAACCAGGTGAAAGAAGGCCGGCAGTGTTATGTCATCTGCCCGATGGTGGAAGAAAGCGAGCATCTTGAGGTGGAGAACGTTATGGATTACGCACAGATGCTGCAGGATGAGCTCGGTGAGGCGGTGGGAGTCGCCTGTCTCCACGGAAGGATGAAGCAGGCGGAAAAAGATGATATTATGGAACGGTTCGGAAGAAATGAGATACAGGTTCTCGTGTCCACCACTGTCATAGAGGTGGGGATCGATGTGCCCAACGCCACAGTCATGCTTGTGGAGAACGCCGAGCGGTTTGGCCTGGCGCAGCTCCATCAGCTTCGGGGCCGCGTCGGACGGGGAAGGCACCAGTCTTACTGTATCTTTATGAGCGCCTCGAGATCAAAGGAGACAAAAGAACGGCTGGACATACTGAACAAGTCGAACGACGGATTCAAGATCGCCAGCGAGGACCTTAAGCTTCGCGGGCCGGGAGATCTGTTCGGCATACGCCAGAGCGGACTGATGGACTTCCGGCTCGGCGATGTATTCCAGGATGCACAGCTTCTAAAGAAGGCAAATGAAGCCGCGGATCTGCTTTTAAATAATGAAAAGGAATGGTTGAAAAAATTTCCAAAATATGAAGGAACTTCTAGTGTAATAATCTAAATCCTCCATATACTATCGTTGTAACAAAAAACAAAAAGTTACAAACAATTATTGAGCAGATAAATGCTCAATAAGATAAGAAAAAGGAGGAGTATAACAATGGCAAGTCGTTCATCTAACAGAGCAGCCGTACCTGAGGCAAAGGGTGCATTGGACAAATTCAAATATGAGGTTGCAAACGAATTAGGAGTACCGTTAACAGAAGGTTACAACGGAGACCTGACATCAAGACAGAATGGTTCTGTTGGTGGTTATATGGTTAAGAAAATGATCGAGCAGCAAGAAAAACAGATGGCTGGTAAATAAATACCAGATTAAATGATTAGAAAAAGCACTTGACAGGTTGCAATAACACCTGTCGGGTGCTTTTTTCTATGAGCCGGAAGGCTGGGTTTTAATTGGGGACGGGGGAAATTTAAATTTCCCCCGTCCCCAATTAAAATATCTCTGTCCCTAATTGACTTTTTTCTGACAAATCCTTATAATAAACTGGAAATGTTACAAAGAATGTAAGAGGTAATATGTATGAGAGTCATTGCTGGCAGTGCAAAGCGGTTGCAGCTCAAAACGCTGGAAGGTATGGATACGAGACCTACAACGGACCGGATCAAGGAAACTTTATTTAATATGATATCGCCGTACTTGTATGACTGTATTTTTCTTGATCTGTTTGCGGGCAGCGGAGGGATCGGTATCGAGGCGCTGAGCAGGGGAGCGATGGAGGCGGTCTTTGTGGAGAAGAACCCGAAAGCCATGGCCTGTGTCAAGGAGAATCTGCGGCGGACGAAGCTTTCGCACAGGGCGGCGACAATGTCCACGGATGTGATGACGGCGCTGTATAAGCTGGAGGGCGACAAGCAGTTTGATTTTATTTTTATGGACCCGCCGTACGGTCTGCAGCTTGAACGGAAAGTGCTGGAGTATCTGGCGGAATCGGAGCTTTTGGCGGACGAGGGTGTGATCATCGTGGAGGCTTCCAGGGAGACGGAATTTGATTATCTTAAGGAGCTTGGATTTATGATCCTTAAAGTAAAAGAGTACAAGACGAACAAGCATGTTTTTATAGAACCGGCAGGAAGGAAAGAGATATGTTAAGAGCAGTTTATCCGGGCAGTTTTGACCCGGTCACATACGGACATCTCGATATCATAGAACGCTCTTCAAAACTTGTGGATGAATTGATCATCGGAGTCCTGAATAATAAAGCAAAAACCCCGTTGTTTTCCGCAGAAGAACGTGTTAGAATGTTAAAAGAAGTAACAAAAGGAATGCCAAAGTTAACTATCGTACCATTTGATGGATTACTGGTAGAATTCGCGCGCAGAATGGAGGCTACGATGATAGTCCGGGGGCTGCGTGCCATAACTGATTTTGAATATGAACTTCAGATGTCCCAGACGAACCATAAACTGGAGCCTGAGATCGAGACTGTCTTTCTGACGACGAGTCTGGACTATTCATATTTGAGTTCTACCACGGTAAAGGAAGTGGCAGCTTTTGGAGGGGATATTTCTCAGTTTGTGCCGGATTTTGTGGCAGATACGATAAGAGAGAAAATGAATAGAAGGAGAGTGTAAATTATGAGCAGCCGTATTGAACAGATCATTGAAGAAATTGAAGAATACATTGACAGCTGTAAGTTCCAGCCGCTGTCGACGTCCAAGATCATTGTAAATAAAGATCAGATGGACGAGCTTCTGCGTGAACTCCGCATGAAGACGCCGGATGAGATCAAGCGTTACCAGAAGATCATCGCAAACAAAGATGCGATCCTCGCTGATGCGCAGGCGAAGGCGGACAGCATGATCGAGGAGGCACAGATCCACACGAACGAGCTTGTCAGCGAACATGAGATCATGCAGCAGGCTTATGCGCAGGCAAATGAGATCGTGACCGCAGCCACGGAACAGGCGCAGGAAATACTCGACAATGCCACAAGCGATGCCAACGATATACGGATCGGCGCCATGCAGTACACCGACGATCTGCTCGCAAATGCCGAGAGCATTATCGGACATACGCTTGACAGCTATACGACAAAATATGACGGTCTTGTAAATTCTCTGCAGGAATGCTATGACATGGTGCGCAGCAACCGCACCGAGCTCGACATTCCGGAACAGTCAGCGCGTACGCTGGAAGCAGAGTACGGCACTCCGGAAGAGCCGGAGGAAGAGCTTCAGATAGAGGATGACGAAGACTTACTTCAGTAAAACGATATAACCATAAGCTAACAGGCTGGTTACCCCCGCGGTGACCAGTTTTTCTATTATGTAGGGAAATATGGGAAACCCTGCTTCCTGCACCATGCAGCGCGTCTGAGCCACAGAACACCAGCCGCCGAAAGAAGTCAGTCCCATGGCAAGCACAAAGCGAAGACCCGGTTCGGAACAGCTCGTGCAAAGCATGGAGATCCCGTTTGTGATCTCGAGAGACGGAAGACCGGCCAACATAAGCGCCGGATGATGAAACGGAAGCAACTGCGCAAGTGATATAAGGACAGAGAACAGCATGATGTACCCGCCCACTTTTGTGATAGTCTCAAAACCGTTCATGATGCAGTCATCCAGAACACTTGAAGAGGCTGCTTTCTGCGCTGGCAGATGATAAATACGGCCGCCCGCAGCATGACTCATATGATAGTAACGCCGGAAGAGAAAACTGCACAGGACCGGAGCGGCCATGAGTATGGCTATGGCCGGCAGCGTAAGAGATTCATCTTTCATATTCTGCCAGATCACGTAGCTTATGATGAACATCGGGCTTGTATTGTTGCAGAAAGAGAGGAGATACCGCCCTTCCTCCCCGGATATATAGCCTCCGTTGTGAAGGTCTGCGGTCACTTTGCTCCCCATAGGATATCCGCAGAGAAATCCGGTGAGCACCGCAAAGGAACCGTAGCCTGAGACCGAAAAGAGCCGGCAGAAAAGAGGGCCGGTGATCCGGGCAATGAGGGTGGCGGCATTTGTCCTGATCAGCAGGTTGGATATGATGATAAAGGGCAGAAGCGTGGGCAATACAACGTTGAACCAGAGGAGTAATCCTTCGCTTGCGCCGTTGAAAACAGGCTTGGGAAATACCAGCATCAGGCCGAACATGCAGATGATAAGGATCATAAAAAAACGACGTTTCATGCGTGCTAATATCCATTCAAGAATCTTTCTTTTTATTGTATGGATAAGGTTGATTTTTTATGATGACTGTGACAGAATGTATTATAGAAATAAAAAGTCTAAAGAAGAGAGGTTAAAGAAATATGGCAGTATTAGATCAGCTAGAACCAAAGAAAGTATTTCAGTTTTTTGAAGAGTTGTGTCAGATCCCGCACGGTACTTTTGATACGAAACGTATCAGTGATCACTGTGTCGCATTCGCCAGAGAACGGGGACTGGAAGCTGCGCAGGATGATGCAAACAACGTGATCATCAGAAAACCGGGTACTAAAGGATATGAAAACAGCGAGCCGGTCATTCTTCAGGGACATGTAGATATGGTGTGTGAGAAAAAACCGGGCTCGTCTCATGACTTTTCCCGGGAAGGGCTTGAACTGTATATCGAGGATGGATATGTAAAAGCAAAAGATACCACATTAGGCGGGGACGATGGTATCGCAGTTGCAATGATCATGGCACTTCTGGACAGCAATGATATACCTCATCCTCCGATCGAAGCAGTATTTACCACAGATGAGGAAGTCGGCATGGGTGGGGCCATGGCTATAGACTTATCTGTACTGAAAGGAAGAAAACTGATCAACATCGATTCTGAGGAGGAAGGGATCCTCACGACAGGCTGTGCCGGAGGATTTCGCTATGAGACTCTCATTCCGGTCCACAGAGAGCGTAAGACAGGAACGATCGTGACACTTAAGATCCACGGACTCCAGGGCGGACATTCAGGTATCGAGATACATAAGCAGCGCGGCAATGCGCACAAGATGATGGGGCGTCTTTTGAACCACATAGGAAAGAGCGTTGAGATCGGTCTCGCAGAGATAAACGGAGGATCCAAGGACAACGTCATCGCAATGGAATCAACCGCGGAGATCCTTGTGGCAGACAAAGATGCAGCCGCCGTAAAGGCCATGGCTGACGAGATGAAAGCAGTGTGGGACAACGAATTCATGGGAGATGAGCCGGGCCTGGCAGTTGAGGCAGATACTTCGGCAGATTCCACCGTAGACGTGTGCGACAAGGCAGGCACAGAGCGTGTCATCTCTTATCTTGTGACTTGTCCGTATGGCGTTCAGGGTTACAGCAGGAAGCTGAAAGGTCTTGTGGAGACATCGATGAATATCGGTATTCTGGAGACGGCAGCCGACCATGTCAAGACGGTATATCTGGCAAGAAGTTCTGTGGAGAGCAAAAAACAGGAGATGAAGGAAGTGCTGGCCGCATGTGCGAAGACTGCAGGGGGAGAAGGACAATGCTACAACGAATATCCTGCATGGCAGTTCAATCCGGATTCCGAACTCCGCCAGATCATGGAAGATGTATATGAAGATATGTTCGGAAAGAAACCGGAAGTGACTACTGTGCACGCCGGACTGGAGTGCGGACTTTTTCTCGGAAAGAAACCGGATCTCGACTGTGTATCTTTCGGCCCGGATATCATGGATGTACATTCCTTCAACGAGCGCCTTGGCATAGAATCCACTGCCCGCTCATGGAAATATCTGCAGGCAGTGCTTGCAAAGTGCAAATAAGCACACCGTACCATTTACAGAGAGACCGGGCACATTAGCGCGCGGACATAAAGGTATCGATAGAATAGAATTCAACGAAGAGGTGCTTCTCGCTAAGCATCTCTTTTAATATGTGCATAAAGATACCGGGGGAGCTGACTTTGTTCAATGTGCCAGGAACCGGGGAAACCGACTCTTTGCTGCCGAACTCCCCGCCCCAGTCACCGTCATAAGTGAAATCAATGCCGCAGCTTGGACTCCCGTCAATACCGATGATACCGGTCAGCTCATACCTGTCCGGGAATGCATTGTATTCCTCCAGCTGCATAACGACCGGCTCCAGCATCCTGCGCGCTTCCGCCCGGAAATGAGGCGTATCAAACTGGGAGGCAGCATGTCCCCAGCGGCGGCTTCCGTAAAGTAAAAACTCCGGACAGGGCAGCTGTATGATCTCATATCCTTCTGACAGAAGATAGGTGAGGAATTCCCTCTTGTCCCTCCTCTCGGCTGTCATCTCCTCAATATTCTGATTTCTGAGCTTTGCTGCATCATTGAAAAAGCAGTGGCTCACAATTATAATTTTCTGTATCATAAGTATTCCTTTCAGTGATCACATTTAAAAGCTGTCTATATTATACCATTGAAGCGGAAAAACGGCCTATAGAAAAATACAATATAAGATGGGCGTTTATCACAATAACCGATTGGGAATGCACGGACAATCATGCTAGTATAAGTCCGAGAGTTTATAATTTACATATGAGGATGGAGGATATTTATGAACAGAGAGATTTCCGGCACAACAAAACTGATGATGTGCGGTCTGGCCATCGCGGTCAACATTGTACTCGGCATTGTCATGGCTGCAGCCAAATTTCCGGTATATCTGGATACGATCGGCACAATATTTATCGCAGTTTATTTCGGTCCGTGGTATGGCGCTGCGGTCGGGGGAGCAACCAACTTTCTCACCGCGCTTTTGTACGGTATGAGTGATATGCCGTTTATGCTCGTCAATATCGCTGTTGGACTCGTTATCGGTCTGCTGTTTTGCAAAGTGAAGTTCACATTTCTGAATGTAGTGATCGCCGGAATCATAGCCGGGATCGTAGCTCCTGTCATCGGTACGCCGATAGGGATCGCTGTATACGGCGGATTGACAGGAACAATTTCCGATGTGGCTGTAATATGGCTGAAACAAAGCGGCGCAAGTATATTTACAGCTTCTTTTCTTCCGAAACTTGCCAATAACCTGGTCGACAAAACAGGTTCGTGTCTCCTCATTTTCCTGCTCGTAAAAGCAATGCCGGGAGCACTGAAGCCAAAGTGCTGGATGAGAAAAAGAGCTGAGGCGTAAAACAGTATACGATAAGTTCAGAGAGGCTGCCCCAAAGTATTTGTTTTGGGACAGCTTCTTTTTTCATATAGTAAAATAAAAAGGATATCATATGAAACGTATCAGACCTGGCAGGATCCTGCTGCTTTTGCTGCTCACCGCACTTTTTACCGTGCTCCTTACCGGGCACATATATGACCGGGCTGTCCGCAACAGAATGAAGAAAGAGACGATAGCAGACCTTACATACCGCACAGAATTTTATTCAGACTCCATGCGCGAAGAGAAGGAGAAGCTTTCCAAAGGATGCAGAGAACTGCTCGAAAATGTGGAAAACGAAGTGAGTTATTTTCCGATTCCCGAGTCCACTGTGGACAAATCGCTCACGGTATCTTTTGTGGATTCATGGATGGCGGAGCGGAAATATAACGGAACGAGCGGACATGAGGGGACGGATATCATGGCAGGAGAGAATGAAAGAGGACTTTATCCGGTACTCAGTATGACGGATGGAACAATAACAAACCTCGGATGGCTGGAAAAAGGAGGGTACCGCGTCGGAATCACGTCCGATAGTGGTACTTATTATTACTACGCACATCTTGACTCGTACGGAAATATACATAAAGGCGACAAGGTCAAGGCAGGCCAGTTCATTGGATATATGGGAGATTCCGGATACGGTGAGGAGGGGACGACCGGCCAGTTCGACGTCCATCTGCATCTTGGAATATACTCCTATAAGACAGGGGAAGAAATCAGCGTGAATCCTTATTATGTACTGCTGTCACTGGAAAATAAGAAATTAAAATATTCTTATTCCTAGAGTTATGACAGCGGATATGTTATACTAAACTATGTATGTATAAATAGTTTTAAATGTAAATACATATGGAGGACTTAGACTATGAATCTGCCCTGTGCATTTGAAGATAAGATGAAGGAACTCCTTGCCGGGGAGTATCCTGATTATATAGCCTGTTATGAGGAGCCAAGATACTATGGGCTTCGTGTCAATACAAATAAAATAACGACAGAAGAATTTAAAAAAATCTGCCCTTTTGACATTACGCCCGTACCGTGGATCCCAAACGGATTTTATTATGACGGGGAAACAGTGTCTCCGTCAAAGCATCCGTACTATTTTGCGGGTCTTTATTATCTGCAGGAACCAAGCGCAATGACGCCTGCCAGCCGCCTTCCGGTCAATCCGGGCGAAAAAGTGCTGGACCTTTGTGCCGCGCCGGGAGGAAAAGCCACGGAACTGGGGGCAGAGCTCTGCGGCACAGGTGTGCTTGCGGCCAATGATATCAGCAGTTCAAGGGCAAAAGGGCTGCTGAAAAATGTGGAAGTCTTCGGCATTGGAAATATGCTCATCCTGAGCGAAGAACCAGGCAGACTTTCCGGATATTTCCCCGGATATTTTGACAAAATACTCATCGACGCCCCGTGCTCCGGGGAAGGAATGTTCCGCAAGGACAGGAAAATGGTGCGGGCATGGGAAGAACACGGACCGGAATTCTTCAGCAGCATCCAGAAGAGTATTATCGTCCAGGCTGCAGATATGCTCAGGCCCGGCGGTATGATGATGTATTCGACCTGTACGTTTGACGGGCGGGAGAATGAACAGACAGTGGAGCATCTCTTAAAGAACCGGCCGGAATTTGAGATAATGGATATGGAGCCGTATGAGGGGTTCAGCCCGGGACGTCCGGAGCTGTCAGAGACACACTGCCCGGAACTAGTTAGGACCGTACGTATCTTTCCTCATCATATGAAAGGGGAAGGACACTATCTGGCGCTTTTAAAAAAGAACGGAAGCGCAGCTGCAGAAAAGAGCGCGGTGCCGGGAAAACGAAACGGTACTGTCCTGCCGTCTGAGCTTGCAGAGTTTATGGAAAATGTATCGTGGAAACTAAAGGAGAGCAGAATTGATATAAGGGGAGAACGTATATATTATATGCCGGAAGGGCTCCCCGACTTAAGAGGCGTTCGCTTTCTGCGGACAGGCCTTCTGCTCGGAGAACTGAAAAAGAAACGGTTTGAGCCGAGCCAGGCGCTGGCCATGCATTTGAAAAAAGATGATTACAAAGAGACACTTGACTTTTCTGCCGGGGATGAACGGGTGTCCAGATATCTGAAAGGGGAAACGCTCCATCTGGACGACATGGTGTCTGACAGAAGCAAGGGCTGGTATCTCGTCTGTGTGGACGGTTATCCGCTCGGATGGGGCAAGCTCTCACAGGGGACGCTTAAGAATAAATATCTTCCGGGATGGAGGCTGTGCTGATGATAAGGCTCGACAAATACCTGGCGGATATGGGCATCGGCACACGTCAGGAAGTAAAAAAGCACATCCGCCAGGGAAAAGTGAAGGTGGACGCGGCAGTGGTCAAATCTCCGGAATATAAAGTAAACGAAAAAGAGAGCACTGTATTGTACGGGGACAGCCCGGTGCGGTATGAAGCTTTTGTGTACTACATGCTGAACAAACCGGCCGGAGTCATATCTGCGACAGAAGACCGCAGGGAGAAGACCGTAGTTGACCTCATAAAGACAAAAGAAAGAAAGGATCTGTTCCCTGCAGGCAGACTCGACAAAGATACAGAAGGCCTGCTTCTGATAACGAACGACGGTAAACTGGCTCACAGCCTTCTGTCGCCGAAGAAGCATGTGGACAAGACATATTATGCCAGGGTAAAGGGCATCGTCACAGAAGAAGATGCGCGGGCTTTCGCAGAAGGCATTGATATAGGAACTTCTGCTTTGCCGGAATGGACAAGACCCGCGGTGCTGGAAATTATATCCAGTGGACAGGAATCGGCGGTACGGCTTACCATACAGGAGGGGAAATTCCACCAGGTAAAGCGTATGTTTCTGGCGAGAGGGAAGGAAGTCGTCTACCTGAAGCGGGAGCGGATGGGCGGACTCGTCCTCGACAGTTCACTGAAGCCGGGAGAATACCGCAAACTTACAGATGAGGAGTTAAGGAATATATATGGAACAGACAGACATGCTGAAGGACACGGAAGCGATTATATTTGATATGGACGGGACGCTCATAGATTCCATGTGGATATGGCCGTCCGTTGACGACGATTATCTCTGCAAGTATCATCTGGATAAGCCGGATGATTTTCATGAAATGATGGAAGGGAAAAGTTATGTTGAAGTGGCCCAGCTTTTTCTGGATCTCTTTCCCGGGCTTGACCGGACGCTTCAGGAAGTTATGGATGAGTGGATGGATATGACATATGACAGATATACCCATTCTGTGGAACTGAAAGAGGGGGCGCATGAGTTTATTCTGGACATGCGCGCTGAGGGCAGAAAAATAGGGATTGCCACAAGCAATGCAGGCACGCTGGCGGACGCGGCGTTGAACGCGCTGGATGTGCGCGGTCTGTTCGACTCGGTGCACAGTGCATGTGAAGTGGAAAGAGGAAAACCGTCGCCGGACGTGTATCTGCTCGTGGCGGAAGAACTGAAGGTACCGCCAGAGCGATGTCTCGTCTTTGAGGATGTCCCGATGGGAATACTGGCGGGCAAGAGAGCCGGAATGAAAGTGTGCGGGGTGGACGACGAATTTTCCAGGCCGCAGGAGTCCAGGAAGAAAGAACTGGCCGATTATTACATACAGACTTATTATGATATAAGAAAAGGAACTTACGAGGTATTGACATGATAAAAGGATTTTTACCGATCTGCAGACGAGATATGGAAGAGCGGGGATGGGAACGTCCGGATTTTGTCTATGTGTCCGGGGATGCCTATGTGGACCACCCGTCTTTTGGCCATGCGATCATTACGAGAACGCTGGAAGCATACGGATATAAAGTGGCCATCATACCGCAGCCGGACTGGAAGGACAAGACGAGCATCACAGAGTTCGGTGAACCCAGGCTCGGCTTTTTCGTGTCTGCCGGCAACATGGATTCTATGGTGAACCATTACACCGTCTCCAAAAAGAAGCGGAAGACAGATGCGTTCACCCCGGGAGGCGTGATGGGAAAGCGCCCGGACTACGCCACTGTCGTATACTGTAATCTCATCCGTCAGGTGTACAAAAAGACGCCGGTCATCATCGGAGGGATCGAAGCGAGTCTGAGAAGACTGGCCCATTATGATTACTGGTCCGATAAATTAAAACGCTCCATCCTGCTTGACTCCGGCGCAGATCTTATTTCCTACGGGATGGGCGAACTGTCTGTCGTAGAGATAGCAGAGGCACTCGATGCCGGAATTGAAGTAAAGGATATCACCTACATCCCCGGAACGGTATGCAAGGTAAAGGATTTAGAGAGCGTATACGACGCGGTCGTGCTGCCATCCTTTGATGATCTGAAAAGAGACAGGCTTAATTATGCAAAAAGCTTTTACACGCAGTACTGCAATACAGACCCGTTTGCGGGGAAGAGACTCGTAGAGCCTTACGGAGAACATCAATATGTCGTGCAGAATCCACCGTCGAGACCGCTTACCCAGTCGGAAATGGACCGTGTGTACAGCTATCCGTATATGAGGACCTATCATCCGTCCTATGAAAAAGACAACGGGGTGCCTGCCATTTCTGAGGTGAAGTTCAGTCTTGTGAGCAACCGGGGCTGTTTCGGAGGATGCAGCTTCTGCGCGCTGACATTTCATCAGGGAAGGATCATGCAGGTGCGCAGCCATGAGTCGCTGCTGGCCGAGGCAAACCAGTTTATATGGGAAGAAGATTTTAAAGGATATATACATGATGTAGGCGGTCCGACGGCGAACTTCCGACACCCTTCCTGCGACAAACAGCTGAGAACCGGGGTGTGCACAAAGCGGCAGTGCCTCTTCCCAAAGCCGTGCGGGAATCTGAAAGTGGATCACAAAGATTACATCGTGCTGCTCAGAAAACTGAGGGAACTGCCGAAAGTGAAAAAAGTATTCATCCGTTCCGGCATCCGTTTCGATTATGTGATGGCAGATAAAGACGATACTTTTTTCCGGGAGCTGTGCCAGTACCACGTCAGCGGACAGCTCAAAGTTGCGCCCGAGCATGTGTCAGACGCGGTCCTGTCGAAGATGGGGAAACCGGAGAACCGTGTGTATCAATCCTTTGTCAGTAAATACAAAAAGATAAATAATGATATAGGAAAAGAGCAGTATCTCGTCCCGTATCTCATGTCTTCACATCCCGGCTCTACGATGAAGGAGGCGGTGGAACTGGCAGAATACTTAAGAGATCTGGGATATATGCCGGAGCAGGTGCAGGACTTTTATCCGACGCCGTCCACGATCTCTACGTGTATGTATTATACCGGTGTTGATCCGAGGGATATGAAGCCGGTATATGTACCGAAAAATCCGCACGAGAAGGCGATGCAGCGGGCGCTGATCCAGTACCGGAACCCGAAAAACCACGAATTGGTCCTCGAGGCGCTGAAAAAGGCAGGCCGCATGGATCTGGTCGGGTTTGACAGACACTGTCTCATCCGTCCGAGGCATTCGGGAAGCGATAAAGCGACTAAGCCCGGAAACGGACCAAACAGACAGGAGAACAGAACTGCCAGAAAGAAAAAGACGATACGAAACGTTCACAAAAAAAAGAAAACGAGATAGGAGGCAGAAGTATGAGAATAGCAATTATTACAGGCGCATCTTCCGGTATTGGCCGGGAGTTTGCCAGGCAGATACCTAAGCTTTACAGGCAGCTGGATGAAATATGGGTGGCTGCGAGAAGTACCGATAAGCTGAAAGAACTGGAAAAAGAGCTTCCGCTTCCTGTGCGTATCTTTGACGGGGATCTGACGAGAGATTATATATACGAGCGGATCGGCAGGGAACTGGAACGGAAGTCCGCCGATATCCGCATGCTTGTCAACGCGGCAGGGTACGGTCTGATCGGTGAGGCGGCGAAACTGGATATGAAGTCACAGGCGGGCATGATCGACTTAAACTGCAGGGCTCTGACGAAGATGACGCTTATGTGCATACCATACATGTCCGCGGGCAGCCGTATCTTACAGATCGCATCTGCCGCAGCGTTCGCTCCGCAGCCGGACTTTGCCGTCTATGCGGCGACTAAATCTTATGTATACAGTTTTGCCAGGGGAACAGGCAGCGAACTGAAGCGCAAGGGCATCGTGACGACAGTGGTCTGTCCCGGCCCTGTAGATACAGCCTTTTTTGAGCGCGCAGGAGCATCCGGCAGTGATTTTAAGCAAAAATTTATGTCCGGTCCAAAGGACGTCGTGCATAAGGCGCTCGCAGATTCCGCCGCAAGACGGGAGGTATCCGTGTACGGAGCTGCCATGAAAGCGGCAAGGGCAGCTGCCAAGCTGCTCCCGTCCAGGCTGGTGATCCTGTTGATGAAGACAGGAAGTAAAAAAGCAGAATAAGGGAGACGAAAGATTACAATGAAGATACAAAAAGGACAGCCGGGCTATATAAAGGCACAAAAACAAAAACTGCTTCTGTTCACGATCATGGAGTTTGCCATCGTAGTGGCGCTTCTGCTGCTCGGGTATTTCCAGACGGGAACAAAACTGAATCTGCTCACGGCAGTCGCTGTACTTGGCTGTCTTCCGGCCTCAAAGATGCTTGTAGAGTTTATCGCCATTGCCCCGTACAAGGCCGTTGACCCGGAGAAGTACATGGAGACAGAAGAAAAAGCGGCGCTTCTTACGACAGCCTATGATATGGTCATCACAAGTAAGGAGAAGATCATGCCCGTAGACGCAGTCGTCATATCAGGCAATACGGTGTGCGGCTATGCGTCCAACCCGAAGACGGATGTGGCGAAGGTGGCAAAGCATTTGAAAGAAACACTGCATCAGAACCGCCTCGACAAGGTGACGGTGAAGATATTCAGCGACTATGCTGCGTTTATAGCCAGGGCGGAGGGGATGAACAATATGGCCGCGATAGACAGGCCCGACACGCAAAAGCTGGAACAGAAAATCCGCGGCACAATATTGAGCACTTCCATGTAAATCAGAGATAAAGAAAGGTGTTCTTTAATAGAACTACTATGAAAATCATAATAATCAAACCAAATGAATCGGAGCAGAGACTTGACAAATTTTTAAAAAAATATATGAACCGTGCGCCGGGAAGTTTCCTGTATAAGATGCTCCGCAAAAAAAATATAACATTGAACGGCCGCCGGGCCGGCGGAAACGAGAAACTGCACACAGGAGATGAAGTCAGACTTTTTCTGTCGGATGAGACCATTGAAAAATTTACCGGGGATGACGAGCCGGTTGCAGGCGCAAAAGGCAGAAATACCACGCTTGATATTATCTACGAAGACAGTCATGTCCTATTTGTGAACAAGCCGGCCGGCATGCTGTCACAGAAAGCTGAAAAAACAGACATCTCTCTCGTTGAGCATATCATCTCGTATCTGCTGGACAGCGGACAGCTTACGCGGGAGGAGCTCCGGACCTTCCGCCCGTCCGTCTGCAACAGGCTGGACCGCAATACGAGCGGCCTTGTGGCGGCGGGGAAAACACTGGCCGGGCTTCAGATGTTCGGCAGCCTTTTCCGGGACAGAAACCTGCGAAAATACTATCTCTGTATCGTAAAAGGCAAAGTAGACAAGCCGTCCCATATCAAAGGATATCTTATCAAAAATGAACAGACGAATGAAGTGAGGATCGTAACGTCCGGGGAGGCTGAAAAAGCGGCGCCCATAGAGACGGAGTATATCCCTCTGGCGTACAGCAGGGAGCATTCGCTTCTCAGGGTACATCTGATCACCGGACGTACCCATCAGATACGGGCACATCTGGCTTACGTATCCCACCCGCTGTGCGGTGACTATAAATACGGAGACAGGGATGTGAATGAGCGGTATAGAAAGAAATACGGCGTCACATCACAGATGCTCCACTCATATGAGCTTGTCCTTCCTGTGCTGGAAGGCGAGTTTGCGGCACTTTCAGAAAGGACCTTCCGGGCGCCGGTGCCGGCCTTATTTCAAAAAGTGATAAAGGAGACAGCATGGGAACATGGAACTCAAGAGGCCTTAGAGGTTCTACACTGGAAGATTTGATAAACCGTACAAATGAACGGTATCTGGAGAAAGATCTGGCACTTATACAGAAGATCCCGACGCCGATCACTCCGGTAAAAATGGATAAGGAACACCGGCAGATCACACTGGCTTATTTTGACCAGCGCAGTACGGTGGACTATATCGGCGTGGTACAGGGAATTCCTGTCTGCTTTGACGCGAAAGAGTGTGTGGCCGACACCTTTCCGCTTCAGAATATCCATGAGCACCAGGTGGCGTTCATGGGCAGCTATGAGAAGCAGGGGGGAATGGCCTTTCTCATCATCTATTTTTCGGCCAGAAATATATTGTATTACATGCGCTTTTGTGAGATGCAGGGATTCTGGGAGCGGGCGAAAAACGGAGGAAGAAAAAGCTTCCGGTTTGACGAGCTGGATCCACGCTTCCTGCTTGAATTAAAAAATGGCTGTTTCGTCCCGTATCTGGATGCCATGAATCTGGATCTGGAGCTGAGGGAGAAACTTGACAAAGAATAAGAAAATGCGTATAATGCAATGTGATTTAACATGGTAGCATACTAAAGTGGCGCTGAGTGAAACAGCATGACATCGTTGGGAGGAATTATGAAAAAATTATTGCACACTCCGGAAGGAGTCCGGGATATATATAATGTAGAATGCGGGAAAAAACTGGCACTGGAGAGCCGGCTTGGCAAAGTATTCCATCTTTACGGGTATCACGATATTCAGACACCTACATTTGAATACTTTGACGTGTTCCGGAAGGAGATAGGCACCATTCCTTCAAAGGATCTGTACAAATTTTTTGACAAGGACGGCAACACTCTTGTTCTCCGGCCGGATATCACGCCGTCCGTTGCAAGGGCGGCAGCAACGCTTTTTGGAGAAGAACAGCTGCCGATCCGCCTGTGCTATACCGGCAATACGTTTGTAAATCATTCCAGCTATCAGGGACGTCTGAGGGAGAACACACAGATGGGAGCGGAACTGATGGGAGATGATTCGGTGGAGGCAGACGCAGAGATGCTGGCGCTTGTCATTGAATGTCTGACGTCCATCGGGCTGAAGGAATTTCAGCTGAATGTCGGGAATGTAGACTATTTCCAGAGTCTGATCGAGGATGCGGACCTGGACGAGGAAGCAGAAGATAGGGTGCGGGAACTGATCAACAACCGGAATTATTTCGGCGTAGAACAATTTCTGGACAGCATCCATGTAAAAAGAAGCTCCAAAGAAGCCTTTTCCGCCCTGGATGAGCTTGTGGGCGGCGTGGAGATCCTTGCCCAGGCGAGAAACACCGCGCCGAACTCAAAAGGTATCATGGCAGTGAAACGGCTGGAACGAATATACGATGTGCTGAAGATATACGGCGTCGAAGAATACGTAACCTTTGATTTGAGCATGAGTGGTACTTATGGGTACTACACGGGAATCATTTTCCGGGGATACACATTCGGGACCGGGGACGCGTTTGTAAAAGGCGGACGTTACGACCGGCTTCTTGAAAAATTCGGTAAAGAGTCTGCATCTATCGGATTTGTCATCGTTATCGACGAGCTTATGAACGCGCTCACAAGACAGAAGGTACGTATTGTGTACACGAGAAAAAACACGCTTATCGTGTATGATGAAGAGCGGCTGAAAGAGGCGCTCATACTGGCGAGGGATTTCCGTAAGAAGGCCAAGAACACGGAGCTCGTCAAAAAATCCAAAGGTAAACTTATTGAAGATTACATCGAATACGGCAAGGAGTATTATGCCGGAAATCTGATCTATATCAATAAAAATGGGGAGATCACGATGATAAACCTGGTGACAGGGGAGCATAAAGTGATCGCCTCCAGGGACAGGAGCTGACAATATGAGATATCTGACATTTGCCCTTGGAAAGGGGCGCCTTGCAAATCAGACACTGGAGCTGTTTGAAAAAATAGGAATCACATGTGAAGAGATGAAAGATAAAGATTCCAGAAAACTGATATTTACAAATGAGGAGCTGAAGCTGAAATTCTTTCTGGCAAAGGGGCCGGATGTGCCTACCTATGTAGAATACGGCACCGCGGATATCGGCGTGGCAGGCAAAGACACCATACTGGAAGAACGGCGCAAGGTTCATGAGGTACTGGATCTTGGGTACGGAAAATGCAGCATGTGCGTCTGCGGTCATAAGGAAGCGGCCCCTCTGCTCCAGCATCACGAACTCATCCGGGTTGCCACAAAATACCCGAATATTGCAAAAGACTATTTTTATAATACAAAGCATCAGACCGTGGAGATCATCAAGCTGAACGGTTCAATAGAACTTGCGCCCATAGTCGGGCTGTCAGAGGTGATCGTGGACATTGTCGAGACAGGCTCCACACTGAAAGAAAACGGCCTGGAGGTGCTGGAAGAAGTATGCCCGCTTTCAGCCAGAATGATAGTAAATCCGGTAAGCATGCGCATGGAGAGCGGGAGGATCAAGGCGCTTCTCACTAAGCTGCGCGCTCAGATTCAGATATAAGATCAGCCGGAAGATGAAGAGAGGACGGATAAATATGAAAATACTGCGGTTAGACAAAGAGACAAAACAGAATGTACTGGAGGACCTTCTGAAACGTAGCCCGAACAACTACGCCGGTTATGAGCAGGGCGTATCAGAGATTCTTAAAAGGATAAAAGAGGAAAAAGACAGCGCGCTTTATGAATATACGAGAAAGTTTGACGGCGCTCATATCAACGCCGGGAATATAAAGGTAACGGAAGAAGAGTTTCAGGAGGCCTATGAGCAGATGGACGATTCTCTTCTTGCCATTATGAGAAAAGCGCTGGTGAATATCCGCACTTATCATGAAAAGCAGCGTCAGTACAGCTGGTTTGACAGTAAGCCGGACGGTACGATCCTCGGACAGAAAGTCACGCCCCTTTACCGGGTCGGCGTGTATGTTCCGGGCGGCAAGGCCGTGTATCCTTCTTCTGTGCTCATGAACATCGTTCCGGCGAAAGTGGCAGGGGTCGGGGAGATCATCATGGTGACGCCTCCCGGAAAAGACGGACGGGTCAGTCCCAATACGCTTGTCGCCGCCAGGGAAGCAGGCGCTGACGCCGTCTACAAGGCAGGCGGCGCTCAGGCAGTCGGCGCGCTGGCTTATGGGACGGAGAGCATACCAAAGGTGGACAAGATCGTAGGTCCTGGAAATATATACGTAGCGCTCGCCAAAAAGGCAGTGTACGGCCATGTGAGCATTGATGCCATAGCAGGTCCGAGTGAGATACTCGTGGTGGCCGATGAGACCGCAGATCCAAGATATGTGGCTGCCGACCTTCTGTCACAGGCAGAACACGATGAACTTGCGTCCGCCATACTTGTGACGACAAGTGAGAAGCTGGCCGGCGAGGTGTCCGCTCAGGCAGATGCATTTGCAGAGCAGCTGTCCCGTTCAGAGATCATAAAGAAATCGCTGGATAATTACGGCTATATTCTTGTGGCCGACACAATGGATGACGTGATAGATATCGCCAACGACATTGCCTCCGAACATCTTGAGATAATGACAAGAGACCCATATAATGTTATGATGAAGATAAGAAATGCAGGAGCCATATTTATCGGGGAATACTCAAGCGAGCCGCTGGGCGACTATTTTGCAGGCCCTAACCATGTACTGCCGACCAATGGGACCGCCAAGTTCTTCTCCCCGCTGTCCGTGGATGATTTTATAAAGAAATCCAGTATCATCGGCTATTCCAGAGAGGCGCTGGAAGAGATACATACGGATATCGAAGCCTTTGCGGAGGCGGAGCAGCTGACTGCACATGCCAATTCCGTCAGAGTGCGTTTTGAAGAGAGATAAGGAGGAGAAGACGATGAAACGGACAGCCGAATGTACGAGAAAGACGAAAGAGACCGATATCACTGTTAAACTTACGCTGGATGGGACCGGCCAGAATGATATCAGCACCGGGATAGGGTTTTTTGACCACATGCTGGACGGGTTTGCACGGCACGGCTTATTTGACCTGACGGTGAAGGTCAAGGGGGACTTGCGCGTGGACTGTCATCACACGGTCGAGGATACAGGGATCGTACTCGGGCAGGTTATCGCCCGGGCAGTGGGCGATAAAGCCGGTATCAAGAGATACGGACACTTTATCCTCCCGATGGATGAGACGCTCGTCCTCTGTGCGGCAGATCTGTCAGGACGCCCATACTTAAGCTGTGACGCTTCATTTCCGACAGAACGGATCGGAGAGATGGATACGGAGATGATACGTGAGTTCTTTTACGCCGTATCCTACAGCGCCATGATGAATCTTCACCTGAAGATACTGAATGGAGGCAATAGCCACCATATGGCGGAAGCCATGTTCAAAAGCTTCGGGAAAGCGCTTGATATGGCGACCATGGAGGAACCGCGGATAAAAGAAGCATGGACTACAAAAGGAAGCCTATAAAGGAGACTATATACGATGAGCTATAAACGATTGATACCCTGCATATTTATCAGGGGCGCAAAAGCGGTAAAATGGTTTACGGACGAGACGGTGATATCGGAAGATGTCATCGGGCTTGCCAAATATTACAGTGACCACGGGGCGGATGAACTGCTCGTGTTCGACTTGTCAGACTCTGATGAGGAACATGAGGAAGCGATCGACCTGATGAAGCGCATGAACCGTGTCATACGCATACCGATGGTGGCCGGGGGGAATATACGGCGCCAGGAAGATATAAAGAAGATTCTGTACGCAGGAGCCAAGCGGGCGATGCTGAACTTCTCCAAAGCAGACAGCGTAAAGCTGATCGAGGATGCCGCCAGACGTTTCGGCAAGGAAAAGATGGCAGTATCACTGAACGACTTTGACGCTCTGTTCAAGCACCAGCACCTTATTCAGGACTACAGCAGTGAGATCGTATTCATGCACAGGCTGGATCTTAATTCTGTCATGAACGTCACGGATGTTCCATGTGTGATCGTGACCGACACAATGGAGGAGCCTGAACTGTTTAAAATACTGAAATGTCCCGGCGTCAAGGGACTGTCAGGGAAGTTTGTCAGCCAGACAGATATGGACTTTGTGGAGTTTAAGGAAAAATGCGGTCAGGAAGAAATCAAGATGACTTCTTTCGAGAGCATGATGGAATTTTCACAGTTCAAGACGAATGAACAGGGACTTATTCCGGTCGTGGTACAGCATTACAAGACACAGGAAGTGCTTATGCTTGCCTATATGAATGAGGAGGCATTTTACAGCACGATCAAGACCGGCAAGATGACTTATTACAGCAGAAGCAGAGAACAACTCTGGACAAAAGGCGAGACAAGCGGCCATTTCCAGTATGTAAAATCTCTGACGATAGACTGCGACTATGATACACTGCTGGCAAAAGTCGACCAGGTAGGGCCGGCCTGCCATACAGGCAATGCGACCTGCTTTTTCCAGCCTCTTGTCGGCAGTGACTATGACGAGACAAATCCGCTGCAAGTGTTTGAGACAGTGTACGGAACCATTATGGACAGACGTGAAAATCCAAAAGAAGGTTCCTACACAAATTATCTGTTTGATAAGGGGATCGATAAGATATTAAAGAAAGTGGGAGAGGAGGCGACGGAGATCGTCATTGCCGCCAAGAACCCGAATCCGGAAGAGGTTAAATATGAGATGGCCGATTTCCTTTATCATGCCATGGTGCTTATGGTAGAGAGGGGAATCAGCTGGGAAGACATCGTAAAGGAGCTTGCGGACCGGTAAAAAACGGAATGAAAGTAAACGCATACCGCATATAATATTCCAGGCAGGAAAAGACTCACACATATCTGCCTGGAAAGGACGGGTACGCACTATGAACAGCTCTGAAAAACGAAGGCGCCAGCTGCTGGATGAAACACGCTATCTGTACAGTGACCGCAAGGTCCCTCCGGCCGTACATCCGAGATACGGCGCCGCTTACCATAAACTATATGGAGAAGAGGAAACCGGAGCGGTCAGTACGTTTGGGATCCGGGTCTTCCTGTGCTTTATGCTTTTTGCAGCTTTTGTTGCCATGGAGAACAACGGCATCGAAGTCAAACATGTAAGCAGCGACCGGGTGATACAGGAGATCACGACCGACATGGATGTGGCGGAAGTCTGGAAGAATCTTTGAGGTAAATGATGGAATGTGCCGTGCGTGCGGAATTGTTGACACAGTCCCGGAACATTGATATAATAAATGAGCAGGATATAAAGCGTTGATTAAAAGTAATCAACGCTTTTATTATGGTGTGAAACTATGACACTGCACGTAAATTATGGATGCATGAAATTATAAGATACAGGAGGAGAGATTATGTTAAAAGTATGGATCGTAGGTGCGGGGGGACAGCTCGGAACTGCCATTAATGATGTACTGGATCCGCTTGACGCCGAAGTGTTCAACACAGATAAAGAAGAACTTGATATTACGCATACCGACGAGGTGATCAGTTTCGGTGAGATCAACCGGCCGGATGTGATCATAAACTGTGCGGCAGTCACGGACACAGCGCTCTGTGAGGAACAGCCGGAGCTTGCGTACAGAGTGAATGCGCTTGGAGCGAGGAACTTGAGTATTGTCGCCAGAAAGACAGGAGCCAAGATCGTCCAGCTATCCACTGATGATGTATTTGACGGTCTGAGCACTACGCCGTATTCCGAGTTTGATGACACGAATCCGCGCACTGTGTACGGGCGTTCCAAGAGAGCAGGAGAAAATTATGTGAAGGAATTTACCCACAAGCATTTTATCGTGCGCAGCAACTGGGTCTACGGAAAAGGAGACAATTTTGTGAACAGTGTGCTGGAAAAAGCCGGGAGCCAGAAACAGCTTTCCGTCGCGGCGGACCAGTTCGGTTCCCCTACAAGCGCGCGGGATCTTGGACGGCTTATCCTTTATCTGATCGGGACAAACGAATATGGAACGTATCACGCCACATGCAAAGGCACGTGCAGCCGGTACGAGTTTGCAGAGGAGATCCTGAAGCTGGCAGACCGGAACATCGAACTGAAGCCTGTGCCGGCAAGAGAGTCTGAACTGGCATCGGTGCGGCCGGCCTATGCGGTGCTGGACAACTTCATACTGAGGATCATCGATGTGTACGAGATGCCTGACTGGAGGGCATCCCTGGAGGAATACATGGAGGAATGGAAGAACAAAGGAGGAATCGGATAGATGGGAAACAGCAAAATAGAGGCAAAGAAAAAATTAGGACTTACGACAAAGATCTTTATAGCATTGCTCGCAGGGGCTGTCTGCGGCATTATTCTATGCTACGCAGTGCCTGCCGGCTCTGTGAGAGATGATATTATCGTAAACGGCGTTCTGCACGTCATCGGACAAGGATTTATCCGCCTGATGAAGATGCTCGTCGTACCGCTCGTGTTCTGTTCCCTCGTATGCGGCAGTATGTCCATAGGCGATACGAAAAAGCTCGGCACTGTGGGCGTGCGCACACTCGTCTTCTATCTCTGTACGACAGCGCTTGCCATAACTGTGGCCTTGTCCGTAGGAAATATTATCAATCCGGGACGGGGACTGGACATGTCCAAAATACAGTCGGGCGCCGCAGATGTGGGAAGCACGGAAGCAGTGTCTCTGACCGATACGCTGCTCAATATCATTCCGGACAACCCGATCAACTCTCTTGCAAACGGCAGTATGCTCCAGATCATCGTATTTGCCCTTATTGTCGGCGTCATACTTGCAAAGCTCGGAGAGCGGACCGAGACGGTAAGCAATTTCTTCAGTCAGTTCAATGATATTATGATGGAAATGACAATGATGGTCATGAATCTGGCGCCGGTCGGTGTGTTCTGTCTGATCGCCAAGACCTTTGCTGGAATTGGGTTCTCCGCTTTCGTCCCGCTTGGGAAATACATGCTCGGCGTACTGATCGCCCTGGCTGTCCAGTGCTTTGTCGTTTATCTGGGGCTTTTAAAGCTGTTCACGGGACTGAATCCGCTGAAATTCATCAAAAACTTTTTCCCGGTCATGGCATTTGCATTCTCTACAGCCACCTCAAATGCAACGATACCTCTGTCAATTGACACACTTGCGAAAAAGATGGGAGTATCGAAAAGGATCTCGTCGTTCACCATACCGCTCGGGGCTACGATCAACATGGACGGAACGGCTATCATGCAGGGAGTCGCGGTTGTATTTGCCGCCCAGGCGTTTGGGATACAGCTTGATATCGTAGATTACATTACCGTCATCGGGACGGCCACACTGGCCTCTATCGGAACAGCGGGCGTTCCAAGTGTCGGGCTTGTCACGCTGACCATGGTGTTTAATTCCGTAGGACTTCCGGTGGAGGCCATCGGACTGATCATGGGCATTGACAGAATACTGGATATGACAAGGACCGCAGTCAATATTACGGGGGATGCTGTCTGCACGACGATCGTGGCACACCAGAACAAAGCGCTGGACAGGGATGTATTCAGCCGGACAGCCGGTGCAGGTCATTGAGTTTGACCGCAGGATATGATATGCTTTAGGAACATATATGTGACCGCGGCCGGCAGCCGGCCGCGCGGTCTCACAGGAAAGAGGGGCGATTAGATGCAGCCAGGCAAAGAGGACGGCGGCCAGATAAAACAGATGGACGATTACAACAATCTGTTTCAGTCTGTCATGTGTGGTATTGTACAGTACCGGCTGACGAACGAGAAGGCTGTTTTTAAAAAGGCCAACAGGGAGGCAGTACGCATATTCGGGTATTCTCATGAAGAGTTCTGGTCTGTCGGGGAATGGGCGGCGGACGTCCTGATAGCGGAGGAAGACCGTGCGTACATTCTGGGGCTTCTCAGAGAGCTTCGCAGGCCGGGAGATAAGATCAGCTTTGAATACCGTCTGCTCCAAAAGGGCGGCACGCCCTGCTGGATCATCGGAAGCGCGGAACTGATCGTGGATGTGGACGGTGAAGAGGTCATCCAGAGCGTGTACCTGGATATCAACGAAAGAAAAAATGCCGAGCAGCGCAGCAGACGGCTGTCCGAACAGCTGGAGGCGAGCAATGAGATCCTACATCTGGCGCTGGAGCATACGACTACTTGTGAAATCTATTATTACCCGGAGACAAAAGAATGTATCGTGCCGAAACGTACGTGCCAAATCTATCACTGCCGGGAGCGGTACGATGATATGCCGCGCAGTTTTGCAAAGGAGCATGTGGACGAAGAGACGAGGGCGGACTTCTACGAGATGTACAGGCGGATCCAGGACGGCGCGCACACGGCTTCCTGTGAGTTTAAGATACTGGAGGGAGGCTCCTGGTGCAGAGAGACAATGTCTGTCATACAGACCGGCGAAAATGGGCGGCCCAAACTTGTGATCGGTATCGTAGAGAATATTACGAAGCAGAAAGAGATGGAATGCGCCCTGGAAGAAGCGCGCTCCCGGGACAAACTGACAGGACTTTATAACAAAGAAAGCGGCATCCGGCTTGTGAAGGAATATCTAAGGACGAAGAAACCGGGCGAACATGGCGTCATGATGCTGTTTGACATGGATGATTTCAAGCAGATCAACAGGACGGAGGGCAGTATTTTTGCCAATGCGCTTCTTCAGGAGGTGGCGGATCTTCTGCGGTCGGAGAGCAGACCGGACAATATTCAGATCCGCCTCGGCGGCGATGAATTCATGGTGTTCTTTAAAAACAGCTGCAAAGCGGAGGCTACAGTCATCGGGCCCCGTATTGCCGATCAGGTGCGCAGTATCCTTGTAAGTACGGACAAGAAGATTCAAATATCCGTCAGTGTCGGCATGTGCAGCACGGAGGTGGTGGATGAATATAACGCCCTGTACCGCTGCGCCGAGAGTACGTTAAAATACGTGAAGGAAAACGGGAAAGGACAGGCCGCCTGCTATCTGGATACTTCCAATGAACTTGGCGTTTTTTTGACGCAGCTCTATACAGACAGTCATCCGGTCAATGACATTAACCGGGAGACTTCCCGGCCGGACGATGACCTTGTGTCTTTTGCCCTTGATCTGCTGGGAAAATCCAAAAATCTGGACGACGCAGTGTTTCTGCTCCTGTCACGGATCGGAAGGACATTTCAGTTTGACCGGGTATCTATCATCGAGGCGGACCGGGCGTATCTTAGCTACCGGTTTTCCTATCAGTGGGCCAGAAACCGGAATGATCTGCAGCTTGGACAAGACTTTTATGCCTCTGAAGAGGATTTTGATATCTGTGCCAATATGTATGACGAGGATGGCCTGGCAGATCATAATGTCAGAGAAGGAATTTCCCATATTGCGTCCTGCCTCCACGGAGGGATCTGGAATTACGGGGAATACGTCGGTTCTATGAGCTTTGAGATAGATGTAGAAGATTATGAGTGGACGCAGGAGCAGCGGAAACTTTTAAAAGAGCTGGTCAAGATCGTTCCTTCCTTTATCATGAAATCAAAAGCAGATGCGGTGAGCCGTGCGAAGACAGACTTTCTTTCACGGATGAGCCATGAGATACGCACTCCGATGAATGCCATCAGCGGCATGACAACGATAGCCAAAAGTGTCCTGGACGACAGGAAAAAAACTATGGACTGCCTGAATAAGATCGAATCCGCCAATGCCTATCTATTAAGCCTTATCAATGACATACTGGACATGTCCCGCATTGAGAGCGGAAAGATGGAACTTAATTATGAGCCTGTGGATCTAGTGCAGCTGATGCAGAAACTGGAATATTTATTCAAAGCCCAGGCGGAGGAAAAGCATCTGGAACTGATTTTTGTCAATGAATACAGCGGAGGCAGACGCCTCAACGCTGACAGTCTCCGGTTAAATCAGGTGCTGGTCAATATCATCGGAAATGCTCTGAAATTTACCGGACAGGGACGCATCACGGTTCGGGTGGAAGAACTGGAGGCATCCCCCATGGCAGTGCTGCGGTTTTCTGTTGCCGATACAGGTATCGGTATCGAGCCGGAGGCGTTGTCACGTGTGTTCAATGCTTTTGAACAGGCAGACCCCGCGACAGCGGCCCGAAACGGGGGGACCGGCCTTGGACTTGCGATCTCAAGCCGCCTCGTACAGATGATGGGTGGAACACTGGAAGCGGACAGCAAAGTGGGAGAGGGTTCGGAATTCTTCTTTACACTGCATCTTGGATACGCGGAGGAAGAAGAGGAAGAAACAGATACACAGCCGGAAATGGAGGCGCATCCGGCAGACTTCACCGGCCGGCGTATTCTGCTGGCAGAAGACAACGAACTGAACAGAGAGATCGCGCAGTCCATCCTGGAAATGCATGGTTTTGACGTGACATGCGCCCCTAACGGCCGTGAAGCGCTGGAGTGCTTCTGCCGGAGTGAAACAGGCACATTTGATGCCATTCTCATGGATATCCGCATGCCGGTCATGGACGGCCTGGAAGCCGCCAGGCGCATCCGAACCTCAGGAAGGCCGGATGCCCGTACAGTTCCCGTCATTGCGCTCACTGCCAATGCATTTGACGAAGACACAAGGAAATCTATTGCAAGCGGGATGGACGGACATCTGTCCAAACCGCTTCAGGTAGAACAGATGCTGGTTACGCTGAATGCATGTATAAAAAAGAACAGATAAAACATTGGCTGTTTTAAAGAACACCATAGAAGCAGACTTTACATACTATATTAGGGAGCATGACACTGTATTTACGCAGTGCCGAAAAGGAGACTAAAATGGATATAATAAATCATAATTGTAATAAATGTAACGCTCCCTGTGGATGTAAACCATGCGATCAACCGGATGTTCCCGGGGAACAAGCTGTTTGGGCATTTGGATCCTTAAGAGGGGGCCGGGCAGAGACGCCAGGGACGTCATTGACACCGGTGCCGTTCAATACGGCCGGACCGTTATCCGATACGATTTCCGTCAGTGCGTCCGGAAATGAATTAGTGGTTCTGGAAAGTGGAGTTTATCAGATAACTGTCTCCATCAATGCTGAAACGACGACAGAGCCTGATCCGGAACAGCCCTATTTGACCGCGGTGATCACGGTCAACGGAGCACCGGTTTTTGGCGATATTTCTACTTTTTTCAATATATCTAACAGAGACAGTTCGACGTTTGTCATTCAAGCTCCTTTGTCCGCGGGAGATGAAGTGGGAGTGAGTATTTATACGAACTTCCCTGCTTTAGGATATATGAACCGTTCCATGACGCTTGTACGGTTAGGCAGCGAAATGCTTAATAAATGATTTGAGAACTATAACACGTCTTCCAAATTAGAAGCGGAAAGGCACGATAAAGCAGGATAACCCTTTGGGGCTGTCCTGCTTTATTTGCTTTTCATTATTTGATGTTTTCTTCACTTAATTGGAATAAATATTTTAACCTCGTTATCCGGATCATCATACGATACGATTTTCCGTTGATACATTTCAAAGTCCTCCCGATCGTCTAATTCCTCACCGGCTGTCTTAAGCCACGTTCCAAAAATATACCGATATGTCCTATGCAAGTTTGCAAAAGTTCCCCGATGGGTAAAAACGGCATATTTCCCCGCGCTCAGAATTTTTCTGTCCAGTGTCCGCGGCAGACTCTCAAAAGTGTCCACCGCTCCGGCGGCCATGACTGTAAACAATACGTCGCCGTCTCTTGTATAAACGGCCCTTTTTGTTTCACAGATGCCATATCCTACGTCCGCTCCATCGAAAAGCTCTTTTGGAAAAAGCAGAAACTGCTTCCATATTTCAGGGATACGGTTATCCGACAGAGAAGTCGTTCCCCGGACTCCGGCGACCTTTGTCTCATCTGTCATGATGATCTCAGGGGAACGGGAAATATTATGCGCAATATGATATACATCTTCCGGCACAAGTTCTCTTTTGGCGTTCACCACCAGATCAGCCCCTGCTTTTCGATATTCTGCCGGACTACTTCCAAATTCGCTCTTAAAGGCTCTGCTGAATGCTTCCGACGATGCAAAACCACAGTCAACCGCAATATCAAGGACCCTCTCGTCGGTATCTATGAGCTTCCTGGACGCATTGTATAGCTTTCTACGGTTGATATAACGGCCGACAGATTCGCCTAAAACAGAGGTAAACAGCCTCGTCATATAGTAGTAGGAGTAACCTGTCTCCTTAGATACCTCATTCAGTCCGATGTTATCGTTTAAGTGTTCTTCGATATATTCCAATGCCCTTTCTAAAGGGGAATATTGTTTCAAGCAGACACCTCCTTTTGCTGCTTATATTGTATCACAGTGCATTTTATATCTCCACAGGCAATATGTTTACCTTATGAAAATCACACCTTATGCAGGGATATTGTTTTCCTTTACCATAAAATGGATATACAGGACCGCAAAATATATCATGTATATGACGCAGGGATTTTGTAAAATAAAGGGACAGCGCTGTCACAGATCAGAGAGACAGCTTAAAACAGGCAGGAGGAGTATAAATAAATGGAAGATATCATTGTACACGGACTTACGCAAAATAATTTAAAACATATCACATTCAGAATTCCAAAGGAGAAGATCACAGTATTTACCGGCGTGTCCGGCTCCGGTAAATCGAGCATTGTATTCGACACGATCGCCGCGGAGTCACAACGGCAGATGAACGCCACGTATCCGGCGTTCGTAAGGGCGCGGCTTCCTAAATATCCCAAACCGGCCGTGGAGCGCATTGACAATCTGACAGCGGCCGTTGTAGTGGACCAGTCACCGCTCGGGGGAAATGCCCGCTCTACGGTAGGCACCATAAGCGGACTGTATGCCAGCCTGCGGCTGCTGTTTTCCAGGATCGGACAGCCCTGTGCCGGCACGGCCTCCTGCTTCTCCTTCAACGATCCCAATGGGATGTGTAAGACATGTTCCGGTCTCGGGAAGATCACGCAAGTTGATATAAACGCTCTGTTAGAGCCAGATAAATCATGGAATGAAGGCTGCGTAAGGGACACTCTGTACCGTCCCGGTTCCTGGTATTGGAAACAGTACGCCGCATCGGGACTGTTTGACCTGGACAAGCCGGTCAGGGAGTATTCAAAGGAGGAATATAACCTTCTTCTGTACGGATCCCGGGACGGCAGGGGAGAGCCGGAGAACCCGAAAGTGGCCGGGCTGTTCCACAAGTACACAAAAACGCTTCTGAACCGGGATATCAGTAAAAAAAGTAGGCATACGAAAGAAAAATCCCAGAACCTGCTCGTGGAATCAGAATGCACCGACTGCCGCGGGAAACGGCTGAATGAGGCGGCCCTGAACTGTAAAATAGGAGGATATTCTATTGCGGACATGTGTGATATGGAGCTGACTCTGCTTCGGAAAGTCCTGCGGCAGATCACAGACCGGACAGTGACAGTGCTCGTCCAGACGATCATTGAAGGACTGGACAGAATGATTGAGATTGGCCTGCCGTATCTTCATCTGAACCGGGAGACCCCGTCTCTGTCCGGAGGGGAGGCGCAGCGGCTGAAGCTGGTCCGGTATATGGGAAGCAGTCTGACCGGAATGACGTATATCTTTGACGAGCCAAGCACCGGAATGCATCCCCGCGATGTCCACCGCATGAACCGTCTGCTTGAGAGGCTGCGGGACAAGGGAAATACCATTCTTGTTGTAGAGCATGACAAGGATGTGATCTCGATCGCGGACCATGTGATCGAAGTGGGCCCGCTGGCAGGGCAAAACGGAGGAGAAATTGTTTTTGCAGGAAGTTATGCGGAACTGCTTTGCTCCGATACACTGACGGGAAAGGCCATGCGGCAGTCCCTTCCGATAAAAGAGTCCTTCCGGCAGCCGTTGGGCAGTCTGCCCGTGCGGGATGCCAGTCTGCACAACCTGAAACATATAGATGTGGACATACCGCTGGGGATCATGACTGTTGTGACCGGCGTCGCAGGTTCGGGAAAAAGCACCCTCATTTCCGGCGTATTTGCCGGACAGTACGAAAGTGATACCGTTATGGTAGACCAGGGTCCCATCACAGCAACGAACCGCTCCACTCCGGCCTCTTATCTCGGTTTCTTTGATGAGATAAGAAAACTTATGTCGCAAAACAGCGGCAGGCCGGAAGGCCTGTTCAGTTTCAACTCTGCCGGCGCCTGCCCGGTCTGCGGCGGCAAAGGCGTCATCGTGACAGAACTTGCTTTCATGGACCCGATCGTCACGGAATGTGAGACCTGCGGCGGCGCACGGTACAGTGAGGAGGCGCTTGCCTGTACATACAAGGGAAGGAACATCGTCGAACTGCTGAACCTGACTGCTTCACAGGCAATGGAACTCTTTGAGGATGCCAAGATCAGAAAGTGCCTGAAAGTGATGGAGCAGGTAGGATTATCTTACCTGACTCTAGGCCAGCCGCTCAGTACCCTTTCCGGAGGAGAGCGGCAGAGGATCAAGCTGGCAAAGAACCTGGGGAAAAGGGGCAGTATCATTGTGCTCGATGAGCCTACGACCGGTCTGCATATGTCCGACATTAAAAATCTGCTGCAGCTGTTTGATATGATCGTTTCCCGGGGAAATACGCTGATAGTGATCGAACATAACCTGGATGTGATGAAGCAGGCGGACTGGATCATAGACATCGGTCCTGACGGAGGCAAAAACGGCGGGGAAGTTGTATTTACCGGCACGCCTGCGGACATGGCCAGAAACGCAAAAACACTGACAGCCGGCTGCCTTCGGGCATCGTGCATTGAAGAAGGGCAATAGAAAGATCGTGACGCTGGAAATATTCCCCTGATGAAAAGATTGAAGGCAGATGTTAAAATAAATCACATAAGCTCTCAAAACGGTGCGTCAAAAGAGAGGAAACACTCTGGCAGATAAGTTATGATCAAGTATGAAAGACGCGGTATTACATTTGCCAGAATAACAGGGAATAGTGAATATAATTTAGAGAATAACGGAGGAATTTATGACTATGGACAAGAAAATTGAATTCAATGATTTCATTACTTCTGTACCTGTTGAAAGCCAGGATTTTGTCAAGGAATTACATAACAGACTGACAGAACTCGGCTGCAGGACAGAGATCAAGTCAGCCAAAAGTGGCTACATGGTTTCTTACATTTACAATAAGAAGACCATCTCAAATTATGTGTTCCGAAAAAAGGGAATGCTTGTGCGGATCTATGGGGCTCATGCCGGTCAATATGAAAAGCTGTTGGAAACGCTGCCGGATGAAATGATTCATGCAGTTCAGGATGCTCCGATATGTAAGCGTCTGGCCGTCCCGGATTCCTGCAATCCCAGATGTTCTATGGGGTATGACTTCAGGCTGAAAGGTGAGCGCTATCAAAAATGCCGTAACGGCGCTTTTATGTTTTTGGTCTGTCCGCAAAATAATCCGTATATCCAATCGTTGATATTATCTGAAATCGAGGCTTGCGAGAGATCCAGCTGGAACTAAAAACCGGAATACTTATGAGATGTCTCATAAGTATTTTTTGTGCCATATAATACAAGAAAAAATAAGTAAAATATGGTAGAATTGATTCATATAACAATTGAGAGGAGAATAAGAACATGCTGCGTGACGCTGAAAAAACAATCGGAAATTTAATTGATAAACAGGGAGTCTCATTTATTGCCTCTGTTTCAGAGGATGGCTTTCCCAACATGAAAGCGATGCTCCCGCCCCGTAAACGGACAGGCATCCGGGAATTTTATTTTACAACAAACACGTCTTCCATGCGGGTGGCTCAATATAGAAATAATCCAAATGCCAGCATTTACTTCTGCGACAGGCGCTTCTTCAGAGGTGTTATGCTGGTCGGACATATGGAAGTATTGGAGGACTCTGACAGCAAAGAAATGATCTGGCAGGAAGGTGACACGATGTATTATCCCGAAGGTGTAACGGATCCGGACTATTGTGTTCTGAAGTTTACAGCAGTCAGCGGGCGCTATTATGCAAATTTTCATTCAGAAACTTTTGAGATCAATTGAAAAGATGCATTTGAAAAAAGAAAGGAATAACATGAAAAAACAGATTTTATTTGTTATATTAGAACAGTTTGCGGACTGGGAGGCAGCTTATCTCTCCTCCGCGGTCTATATGCTCGGAATGGGAGAATACGATGTTAAAACGGTATCTCTGTCAACAGATATGGTTACATCGATCGGAGGGTTTCATGTGGTGCCTGATCACAGTATCGAGTCTGTGCCGTCCGACTACGAGGCCCTTATATTGATCGGAGGTATGGCCTGGAGAAATGAAAACGCCGGAAAGATCAGGCCTCTGGTAGACAGCTGTCTGGCAGAAGGGAAAGTCCTGGGAGGAATCTGCGATGCTTCCGCATTTCTTGGGACGACCGGGGCGCTGAACAATGTCAAGCATACGAGCAACGATCTGGATGATCTAAAGCAGTGGGCAGGCGGAATGTATACAGGAGAGGAACGGTACGTGACGCGGCAGGCGGTCCGTGATAAGAATGTAATCACAGCAAACGGCACCGCGCCGCTTGAATTTGCCAAAGAAGTTCTGCTCGCTTTAAAGGCCGCGCCCGAAGAAAAAATCACAGAATGGTACAATTTTCATAAACTTGGTTATTATGAAGCCGCCATGCCGCAGGATGCGGCGACGTGGAACAGTTAAAGCAGAACGGCACATGGAGAGGGGAAAGGTATGAATGAAAGACCAGCCTTAGACCGAGAGTTAGACAGCAAGACATTTCGGGATTTTTATTACTTAAAAGAGGAATTGGTGGACTTTTGCAGAAAAAACGGTCTGCCTGCGTCCGGAGGGAAGATTGAAATAACAGACAGGATCGCTTATTTCCTTGATACCGGCAAAATCCAGTCTCCCTCTTCCTCACGGAAAAGGGCGGCGGAAATCACTGACATTCAGGAAGATACAGAGATCGAACCGGACTTTGTCTGTTCTGAAAGGCACAGGGCGTTTTTTAAGGAGCAGATCGGAAACCGCTTTACATTTAATGTTGCCTTTCAAAAATGGTTAAAAAATAATGCCGGCAAAACTTATAAAGAAGCAGTCGCAGCTTATGAACAAATTCTCGAAGATAAGAAAAAAGGAAAAACGAAAATAGAGAAGCAATTTGAATACAACACCTATATCCGTGATTTCTTTGCGGATAATCAGGGCAGATCTTTAGAAGAAGCGATAAAGTGCTGGAACTATAAAAAGCAGATGCAGGGACATAACCGTTATGAACGCGCAGACCTTGCGGCAATATGGGGGGCCGGATCATGAAATTTAAAAATTCTTTATTAGTTGTGACCGATATGGATAAGTCGGTTCAGTTTTACAAAAAAGTGCTCGGACTTCATGTGATCATGGATTTTGGGGCGAATAAAACTTTAACCGGCGGTCTGTCTCTGCAGACAGCGGAAACATGGAAAGACTTCACAGGCAGGAGCGACATTTCGTTTGGTACAAATAACGCGGAAGTTTATTTTGAAGAAGACAACTTTGATACGTTTGCAGAGAAACTGGAAAAATTGGACGTTGAATATGTCCACTCTGTTAAGGAACATTCATGGGGACAGCGCGTGGTCCGTATCTATGATCCGGACAGGCATATTATCGAAGTCGGGGAAAATATAAAAGTTGTCTGTAAACGCTTCTCAGATAGTGGCATGACACCAGAGCAGGTTGCAGAACGCATGGATGTACCGGTAAAATTTGTGAATGCATGTTTGAGATGAATTAAAGCTGTTGAAAGCTTAAAATTATAAGTCGGAGGGAAACGGATGAAAAAGATTCAGTCGGCGAGTATCATTATTTTAATTGTTTCATTGATCATAATGGGGGTGAATACCTTCCTTGTTTCTCTGGCAGACTGGATCATCAGGGCAGACGGTATTGTAATGTTGATCGGGATATTTTCGTTTATTTACAGCACGGTCAAGTGCCGGAAAGGTAACTGAGTATTATGAAATACACATTTACAGAAAAATTATTGAGGCAAGGGAACCGGTATTTTATTAAAATTCCCTTTAATATCTGGGAAGAATGCGGCCAAAAAGGACTGGTGCCCGTCAAAGTGTCCGTTGAGGATCATAAATTTGAGTGCAGACTTATTCCAAAAGGGGCGGGTAACTACTACATTCCTGTTAAAAAGTCTGTTGTAAATAAGATTGACAGCAATCATGAGACAGGCGTCTGCTTTGAGGTCATTAACGGCCTGACTCGGATCAATCATGACAGTCCTTATACGAAGGAGGATCCTATACGAAAAATTGACGGCATCCGTCATATAACTTATCCAAAAAACGGATATTGCGGCCAAATTTGTATCGCTATGCTTACCGGGCTCAGCGTAGATGAAATTGTTGAGATCATGCAGGCAGGGGCATGGCAGTGTTCCTTTTCTAAATTAATAGAGACATTGGATTATTTTGGAATTTCACACGAAGGTAAAATCATTTACACGAAAGGCAAGGAGGTTACATTGCCGGACTGCTGTATCGTTAATGTGAAGAGTGAACAAAAGAATCATTTTTCTCTTTTTTATAAAGGAAGGTACTATGATACAGTGGGAATTGATACAAATAAAGTCATCGGTTATTTGCGGATCATTATCTAGCAAGGGCCGGTGTATTATTGCTTTCCATACATTGGTAAATTATGGAGGGGCAGGGGGAGTATAAGATGTGTACAAGTATAATTTCAAATAAAAAGAAAACGATTATTGGCTGGAATCTTGATATTTCAGATATGGATCACAAGGTTGTAGCTGAAGATGATAAGGTTTATATTGCTATAAATGATAAAACAGAAGGGTGGCTGCCATTATTTGGCGCTAATGCAAGAGGTGATTTTGTAGCCATGCCGACCTGCTGGCCATTTGATGATAGAAGTAATCCTGTGAACGAGGACTGTCATAATATCATTACGCTGGATATTGATCTTCTTCTTGGTAAAAAGACGTTAAATGAGATCAAAGATATCGTTGAGCGCGAACCTGTTTACAGCGTTCCAGGCGTGACATTTCAATCACAGCTTTCAGATAAAGACGGGAATGTTCTGCGGATCATTCCGGGACAGGGATATCAGTATTTTTCAAAACCTGAATATGCGGTCCTGACTAACTTTTCTCCCTTTAAGGGTGATACAGAGCAGCATCCGTGGATGGGGTGGGACAGGTACAATAAGGCTGCGGAAATGCTTGAGAATAAAAAAGACGATCTTAATGTTTCGGACTGCTTTGCTATTTTAAAGGCAACCGCACAAACCGTATGCCCAACCGTGGTATCCATGGTATTCGATGCTTCAGACAACATGGTATATTGGTGCGAGGACCAGGAATGGGATCGAGTACAGAAAAAGAAATTACTATACCTTTCCACCGTTTATCTCAGTTGAAAAGTAAAGTCGTGGTTACTGCTTCAATATCTACTTGAAGTTCTTCCTCAAAATGGATATAATATCTAAGATTACATCAACGCTGTATTTATGCATCAGCAGAAAACATGAGAGGAACAACATGAGAAAATTAGCTTTAAGAGATGATATATTATTAAAAATCGAAAAGCCGGCCCGATACATTGGGAATGAGGTGAATTCGGTAATTAAGGACGTTAGTAAGGTGGAGATACGCTTTGCTATGTGTTTCCCCGACGTGTACGAGATCGGCATGTCCCATCTGGGCATTCAAATATTGTATGATATGTTCAACCGCAGAGAAGATGTCTGGTGTGAGCGGGTGTATTCTCCGTGGACAGACCTGGATCATATTATGCGCAGCGAGCAGATTCCGCTCTTTGCGCTCGAATCTCAGGACGATATCAAGGAATTTGATTTTCTGGGAATTACGATCCAGTATGAGATGTGCTATACGAATATCCTGCAGATACTGGAATTGAGCGGACTGGCTTTAAAGGCAAAGGAACGTGGAGAGGAAGGGCCGATCGTCATCGGAGGCGGACCCTGTACGTATAATCCGGAACCGCTGGCACCGTTTTTTGACCTTTTCTATATGGGAGAAGGGGAGACGGTCTATGATGAACTGCTGGATGTTTATAAGGACATCAAGCAGAGAGGCGGTTCAAAAAAAGAATTTCTCGAGGCGGCCGCCGGGATAGAAGGCATATATGTGCCTTCTTTTTACGATGTCTCCTACAACGACGACGGGACGATCGCATCATTTGTTCCGAATAATGTGCATGCCAAAGCAAAAATCAAAAAGCAGGCCGCCATGGATGTGACGGCAATCCCTTACCCGGAGGCGCCTGTTGTGCCATTTATCAAAGCAACCCAGGACAGAGTTGTGCTGGAGATACAGCGCGGCTGCATCCGCGGCTGCCGTTTCTGTCAGGCCGGTATGCTTTACCGTCCTACGAGGGAGCGGGATGTAAACGTGCTCAAAGAATATGCTTATAAAATGCTGAAAAGCACCGGACATGAGGAGATTTCCCTCAGTTCGCTCAGTTCCAGTGACTACAGCTGCCTGCAGGAACTGGTGGCATTTCTCATCGATGAATTTAAGGGGAAGGGGATCAATATTTCCCTGCCGTCACTTCGCATTGACGCTTTTTCACTGGATGTTATGAGCAAGGTGCAGGATATCCGGAAAAGCAGTCTTACCTTTGCCCCCGAGGCTGGGTCCCAGAGGATGCGCGATGTCATCAACAAGGGACTTTCGCAGGAGGATATCATAAGCGGCGCAGGACAGGCCTTTGAGGGAGGCTGGAGCAAGGTGAAGCTTTACTTTATGCTTGGACTTCCTACCGAGACGGAAGAGGATATGAAGGAGATCGCCGTTCTGGCGGACAAGGTGGCGAGAAGATATTACGAGATCCCGAAAGAGGAGCGCAGCGGAAAATGTCAGATCACGGCAAGCTCTTCCTTCTTTATACCTAAGCCGTTTACACCGTTTCAGTGGGCAAAAATGTATACAAATGAAGAATACATTTCCAGGGCGGCCACGGTGAAACGGGCCTTCAATGACCAGCTGAACCGGAAAAGTCTCCGTTATCACTGGCACGATGCGGAGGTCACGGTGCTGGAAGGCGTATTTGCAAGGGGAGACCGCAGGACAGCGGCTGTGGTTGAGGAAGCTTACCGCCTCGGCTGTCTGTATGACTCCTGGAGTGAACATTTTGACAACGCAAAGTGGATGCAGGCATTTGATAATACCGGCGTTGATATTGCATTTTATAATCAGAGGGAGCGTTCCCTGGAAGAAGTATTTCCGTGGGATTTTATCGATATCGGTGTGACGAAAGAGTTCCTCATAAAGGAATGGAAACGTGCCATGGACGGAGAGGTCACTCTGAACTGCCGGCAGAAATGTTCCGGCTGCGGCGCGGCCATATGGGGAGGAGGTGTCTGTGTTGAAAGCAAGAATCAAGTTTCGTAAGTTCGGGGTCATGAAGTTCATCGGCCACCTGGATGTCATGCGTTATTTTCAAAAGGCTATGAGGCGGGCAGAGATTCCGATAGCGTTTACATCGGGCTACAGTCCGCATATGGTCATGTCGTTCGCACAGCCGCTTGGCATTGGAATCACAAGTGATGCAGAGTATTTCGATATTGAACTGACCGGGAATATCTCACCTGACGATGCCGTAAGCCAGCTCAACTCAGTCATGGTAGAAGGAATCGAAGTTGTCAGTTTTGTAAGAATAGCAGACGATAAGAAAAGCAGCGGCATGACCATCGTGGCAGCCGCAGGTTATCAAGTGACACTTCCGGAGACGTTCCGGACGTCTGAAGTCACAAAAAAACTGCCCGAATCGTGGGCGGAGCAGGCAGAATCTTTCATGGATCAAGAACAGATCGTCGTATGGAAAAAGACGAAGCGAAGTGAAAAAGAAGTAGACATAAAACCAATGATCTACGAGTTAAAAGTGAGCGAGGACAGTATCTATCTGCTGCTCGCCACCGGAAGCGAACAAAATCTGAAACCTGACCTTGTAATGGAAGCGTTTGGCACATATATGGGACTTGATATGGCAGAAATACCCGTACACTATCACAGACTCGAAGTATACGCCAGAAAAGACAGCCAGCTCGTGCCGCTTGATGCGCTTGAAATTTGAAAGGAATTTGAAAGGGGTCAGACCCCTATGCGCATAGGGGTCTGACCCCTTTCAAAATTTAACATATCGACTGACTTCTGCTTTCGATACCTTTAAGTTGTCTGACGCATATGTTATAAACTCTTTCTTTAACTCGGGAGACCAGAAGATTGCTTCTTTGGAAGGCAGATTTTTTCCCGCCAGGAAAATTTTTGCGCATTCGTCAATAAGCAGTTCTTTTCTGGCAAACAATTCTTCAGGCGTATCAATATAGATGAAATGGTCACGATTGTTATGGAATTGTTGGAAATCGGCGGCGCCCGGGAAATTTTGGATATATAGCTGAAATGCTTTCGGATGGAGAAGAAGTCTGGATTTTTTGAGATATTCTTTCATACTGCTGAACTTATAATGTGCAGGAGAGGGTGCAAGTGAGGCGTGAACTGGATTGAGATGGATATAGCGGACACAGCACCAGAAATATCTTTCGCTCTCAACAGTCTCACTGTGATAACGTCCCTGAAATACATGACCTACTCTATTATATTTGAAATTGTAATACACTGCATAAGTAGTGGAAATCTGTTGGATGAAAGCGGACAGCTCGGCAAAAGGAATTCTCAGAAGCAAATGGAAATGATTTGACATTACACAATAAGAATAGATTTCAATTGGATACTGTTTACATGTTTTATGTAAGATACGTAAGAACTGTTTCTTATCATTTTCAGAGTTGAAGATGTTGACTTTGTTGATGCCGCGGTTTGTAATATGATACATATCTGTAGAGCTTCGCATTCTCGGTTTTCTCGGCATAGTTACCTCCTTTCTTATTGTGCAAACATGATATCACAGTTATAATAAAAAGACCAGAAGAATTCAGAAAAAGGAGAGAATTTTCATAGGGGTCAGACCCCTGTGATATGAAGGGGTCTGACCCCTATGAAAATTATGGAATATATACCGGCAAAAACGATTGTGACGCGTATGAAGAAACCAGGAGAGTGGTTTGGTGCGGATTATAATATGAATATTTATAAAGGCTGCTGTCACGGCTGTATCTATTGTGACAGTCGTTCAGACTGTTACGGCATTGACAGGTTCGACGAAGTCCGTGCTAAGGAAAATGCGCTACAGATAATCAGAGATGATTTGCGGAGGAAGACGAAAAAAGGGGTCATTGCTACCGGAGCGATGAGCGATCCGTATAACCCGTATGAAAAAGAACTTATGCTGACGCGACATGCACTTGAGTTGTGCGATGCATTTGAATTCGGCGTCACGATCGCGACAAAAAGTACCTTGCTCATGAGAGATATCGATATATTGGAAAGTATCAGGGAACATTCACCTGTTCTGTGTAAAGTTACCATTACTACGGCGGGCGACGCCCTTTCTTCCAAAATTGAACCCGGGGCGCCGGTATCTTCCAGTCGTTTTGATATGCTCGGCGAGTTGTCCGGCCGGAGAATCCCGGCCGGAATTCTCCTCATGCCTGTCCTCCCATTTCTGGAGGACAGTGACGACAATATACGTGCAATTGTTCGTAGAGCTGCGCAATGCGGAGCACGTTTTATCTATCCTGCATTTGGTGTGACACTGCGCAATAATCAACGGCAGTGGTATCTGCAAAAGCTGGATCAGTTGTTTCCCGGAGAGAAGCTTTCCGAAAAATATAACAAGCGGTACGGAACATATTATGAATGCAGAAGTCCAAGAGCAGGAAAGCTATGGACATGTTTCAAAGAAGAATGCGAAAAAAATGAGATTTTATACAGTATGAAAGATATCATACACAACTACAAGGCACCATATAAGTGTGAACAGTTGAGTTTGTTTGACGATAACCAATTCACTTAGAAGTCTGAAAATAAGGAGAATTTTGAAAGGGGTCAGACCCCTTCATATCACAGGGGTCTGACCCCTTTCAAAAAAGGAGGAGCTATGGGCAAGAAGGAAGTTAAGACGAATGCGATGCGCATTCTGGATCGTATGAAGATCTCGTACGAGTATGATACTTACGAATGTGATGAGTTTGTGGACGGGCTCCAGGTTGCCGACATGCTTGGTACGGACCGCAGTCTTGTCTACAAGACGCTGGTGACTGTCGGGAAGAGCGGGGGCTTTTATGTGTTTGTCATTCCGATCGAGGCGGAGATCGATTTTAAGAAGGCTGCCCGCGTCGTCGGCGAGAAGTCGCTGGAGATGCTGCATCTCAAGGACTTGACAAAGGTGACAGGCTATATCCGCGGAGGGTGCACAGCGATCGGGATGAAAAAGCAGTATCCGACGGTGATCCAGGAATCGGCACAATCTCTTTCTCATATGTATGTAAGCGGGGGTAAGCTTGGCATGCAGCTGAAACTTGCGCCGGAGGATCTTAGAAGAGCGGCAGACGCGTCGTATGCCGATGTCATACACGAGTAACCAAAACAGGCAGCACAACAGACAGGAGGAAACACAGATGGAATACCTTGGTAAAAATATTGATACAGTGATACTCGACATCGGCAATGTCCTCATCGACTTTGCCTGGGACCGCTACCTGGCTTCGTTCCGGTACAGTCCCGACATGTACGAGAAAGTGGCGGACGCCATGTTCCGGAACGAGGACTGGAACATGGGCGATTCCGGTCTGATCACGACAGAGAAATGGCTTGAACTGTTTATCGAAAATGCACCGGATGCAGAGCCCCAGATCAGGGAAGTCTTCGCACATTTCGGGCGCTCCATCCTTCCGTATTCCTTCACGGAACAGTGGATCCAATACTTCAAAGATCAGGGCGTTCGGCTCTACTATCTGTCCAACTATTCAGCCGAGATGTACCGTCAGTCAAAGGATCAGCTTTCATTTCTCAATATGCTCGACGGTGGGATATTCTCCTGGAAAGAGCAGATGATGAAGCCGGATCCCGCAATATACAGCCTGCTTCTAAAGCGGTATGACATAGAACCGCAGGAAGCTCTTTTCTTTGACGACTGCCTGGAAAATGTGGAAGCAGCACAGAAGTCAGGTATAAACGGAGTGTTATTTACTACAGATATTCCATTGCGGATGCTCGGAAAATGATGTAATATAGATAGAGAATTACGCAAGAAAACAATGGCAGTTATGGAGGATCACAGAAAAGATGAAGAAAGTTGTAAAGTTTGGCGGAAGTTCACTGGCAAGTGCCGCGCAGTTTGAGAAAGCAGGAACAATAATCAAAAAAGATGACTCAAGACGCTATGTCGTTCCGTCTGCACCCGGGAAGCGAACGCCGAATGATACAAAGGTCACAGACATGCTGTACAGCTGTTACGGCCAGGCCATCATAGAGGAAGAGTTTGAAGAGCAGCTCAAAGAGATAAAGGCAAGGTATAAAGGCATCATAAAGGGCCTTAAACTGGACTTGTCGCTGGATGCTGAATTCAAAATAATAGAAGAAAATTTCAGCAAAAAAGTCGGGAGAGACTATGCTGCCTCCAGAGGAGAATATTTAAACGGCATTATTATGGCCGCTTATCTCGGATATGAGTTTATTGATGCCGCAGAGATCATTGTATTTGATGAAGCAGGCGAATTTGACGCATTCTCTACAGATAAGCTTCTGTCCGAAAGACTTGCAGAGACAGAACGTGCGGTGATCCCGGGATTTTACGGTGCCATGCCTAACGGAAAGATCAAGACCTTTTCAAGAGGCGGTTCCGATATCACCGGTTCCATCGTCGCAAAAGCCGTGCATGCAGATATGTATGAAAACTGGACGGATGTGTCCGGGTTTTTGATCGCAGATCCGAGAATCATCCGAAATCCCAAAGCAATTGATGTCATCACATACCGTGAGCTCAGAGAATTGTCTTACATGGGAGCCACCGTACTGCATGAGGATGCCATCTTCCCTGTCCGAAAAGAGGGGATTCCGATCAATATCCGAAACACGAATATTCCGGAAGATAAGGGAACACTCATAGTAGAAGGAACGTGCCGCAAGCCGAGGTTTACGATCACCGGTATCGCCGGGAAAAAAGATTTTGCCTCTATCACTATAGAAAAAGCAATGATGAACTCCGAAGTCGGATTCTGTAAAAAAGTGCTGGAAGTATTTGAAGATAATGATATTTCTATCGAGCATATGCCGTCCGGCATTGACACAATGACGATTTTTGTGCATCAGGATGAATTTGAGGAGAAAGAGCAGAAAGTGATCGCCGGTATACACAGGGCCGTGGAACCGGATTTCCTCGAGCTGGAATCTGATCTTGCACTTATCGCCGTCGTGGGCCGCGGAATGCGCGCGACCAGAGGCACGTCAGGACGTATATTCTCAGCGCTGGCACACGCCAATGTAAATGTAAAGATGATCGACCAGGGCTCCAGTGAGCTTAATATCATAATCGGCGTACGAAACCATGATTTTGAAGCCGCGGTAAGGGCACTGTACGATATTTTTGTGACAACGCAGATATAATAAGACAAGGGGAGGTCTGCAATGAATATTTTATTTTTTCTGAAACCCAAAAGTGAGCTGGCTTACATATATGATTACCATACACTCCGTCAGGCGCTTGAGATCATGGAATACCACAAATATTCTTCCGTGCCCATATTGAACAGGGACGGCAAATATGTCGGTTCCATCACAGAGGGAGACCTGTTGTGGGGACTGAAGCGGCTGGATCTGATGAATCTCCACGACGCTGAGGATATCAGTATCATGAAGATAGACCGAAGACTGGACTACCAATGCGTCAACGCAGAATCCAATATGGAAGATCTGATCGGCAGAGCCATGGAGCAGAATTTTGTTCCTGTAGTGGATGATGAGGAGCATTTTATCGGCATTATCACGCGCCGTGATATTATCGGCTACTGCTATAATAAACTGAGCGACTGTGATAAACGCTGAACAATGCGTGCCTCTGCAGGCAGGGACGGACAGATATAACAATAAAAGGATGAGAACAATGACGATAGATTTTCACACACATATGTTTCCTGACAAAATCGCGGCAGGAACGCTTGACTTTCTCGGGTCGGTCTGCCACATAAAACCATATACAGACGGTACGTACGAAGGACTGAAGGCATCCGGCAAGGCAGCCGGGGTCGATTTAAGCGTTGCACTTCCCATCGTGACAAAGCCGTCACAGTTTGCATCCATCAACCGGTTTGCATCGGAACACCAAAATGGCAGTATCCTTTCATTCGGCAGCGTTCACCCTGACAGTGAAAACTATAAAGAACAGCTGAGACAGATCAAAGATATGGGGATAAAAGGGATCAAGATACATCCGGATTATCAGGAAGTATATTTTAACGATATACGCTATAAACGGATCGTCGAGTATGCCTCGGAACTTGGTTTTATCATAAGTGTTCACGCCGGGAAAGACCCGAAATGTCCGGACGATGTTCACTGTACCCCGCAGATGGCCGCGGAGCTCATCCGTGAAGTGCAGCCGGAAAAACTTGTGCTAGCCCATCTCGGCGGCAATTTTCAGTGGGATGAAGTAGAAGAGTGTCTTGTCGGAAAGCATGTCTATTTTGACACAGGCGTTGTATTCGGCAGGATCTCCGACGAGCAGTTCATTAGAATTGTCAGGACCCACGGCGCAGACAGAATTCTGTTTGCAACAGATTCTCCATGGGCCGGACAGAAGGAGTTTGTCGATTATCTGAAATCTATGGACCTTACCGACGAAGAAAAGAACAGTATATTGGGAGAAAATGCGCAGCGGCTTCTTGATCTTCAGTAAACCAAGAAAGGGCAGGGAATGGCCTATGAAAAGACTGGCACCTGTATTTGTTTTGATGGCCTCGGTACTTTGGGGCTCCATGGGAATTATCACGAGATACGTGGCGGCAATAGGGTTCAACACAAGACAGACCGCCGCAGTAAGGATAACGTCCGCAGCGGTCGTGCTCATACTGTTCCTTCTTATCACAGACCGGAACAAACTTAAGATAGACAAAAAGGATCTCAAATGGTTCCTGGGCACCGGCCTCGGAAGTCTTTTTATCAATAATCTGGCATATGCTGCCACTGTGCAGAGGGCATCTCTCTCCGTGGCGGTAGTGCTTCTTTATACCGCGCCGTTTTTTGTTATGATCATGTCCGTCATCTTTTTTAAGGAAAAGTTGACGGTACAGAAAATAGCAGCTTTATTCCTGTCGTTTGCGGGATGTATACTTGTGGTAGGGCTTTCAGGAGCGAATGTAGGCGATAACGCACTCGTCACGCTTCTGATCGGCCTGAGCGCAGGCTTCGGCTATTCGCTTTACAGTATTTTCGGCAAGGTTCTAATGGGAAAATATGAATCGCTCACTGTCACAGTATATACCTTTATCCTTGCAAGTATTGCATCGCTCCTCATTGCACAACCGCTCTCCATGGGAAGGATCATAGCCTCCAATGCCTCAAAAATGCCTGTGACGGTCATTGGAAGTGTCATCACGCTCGCGCTGCCGTACATCTGTTACTCAACGGCTCTTAAATATATCGAGAGCAGTAAAGCGTCTATTATTGCGTCCTTTGAAGTGGTGGCCGCAAGCCTTTTTGGCGTTGTCCTGTACCGCGAGACACTCGATCTGTTTAACCTTGTCGGAATCATATGTGTGGTGGCTGCGCTCGTAATACTGCAGCTGAACCCTAAAAAATCACAGAGAGACCAAAATGAATAATCATACAGAAGACAATAGTTCAATATTTCCATCTCAAGATCTGCCGGCAAGGGAATCAAATCATACGAAAAAACTGAACAACAACAAAGGAATACTAAGTATCGTATCAGCATTTCAGTTCTTTTACTTACATGTCTGCAGCACAGGCACGGTCCGGCAAATACAGGGCGTGTAAAGTATGTAACCCGTAAAACGGGTGGTTTGCTCTGAAGTTATAAGCCTCTGTTACCGGCCAGTGCCTAAAGACGCTGGCTTTCACTTTGTTCAAGTTACTATGCCTTTGACTCGTCGCCGCCCTTCAAAGGGCGTTTGTACTACTTTGTTACCCCAGACTAAAGCCCATAAACAACAGAAGGGAAACGGCCGCGGTAAAACCCACGGCCGTTTCCCTCTATCATTAACCTCTGTTCTACAGAAGATTTATGTTGTGTGAAGAAGCTTCCTCAAGCATTTCTTTCGGCCATATGGACGACTGAACTTCTCCGATATGCGCTTTCCTCAGATATAACATACAGATCCGGGACTGGCCGATACCGCCTCCGATCGTGTAGGGAAGCTGTCCGTTAAGCAGCAGTCTCTGAAATTCAAGTTCTGCCCGGTCCTCGCAGCCGGCAGCCTTAAGCTGGCGCCGTAGCGCCTCCTCGTCCACACGGATGCCCATGGATGAAAGTTCAAGTGCAATGTCCAGAACCGGATAGTATACGATGATATCGCCGTTTAATTCCCAGTCGTCATAGTCAGGCGCACGCCCGTCATGTTTTTCACCGGAGGAAAGCACCTTGCCGATCTGTGAGATAAACACTGCGCCTTTTGCCCTGGCAATGCGGTATTCACGTTCTTTTGCGTCGGCGCCGGGATACAAGTCCTCAAGCTCCTGTGAGGTGATGAAGGTTATTTCATCCGGAAGAAATGGTTCTATGTAGTTATATCTTCTCGACATGAATTCTTCCGTCTCTTTCAGCGCAGAATATACTTTACGTACTGTGTACTGAAGTGTCTCTGTATTCCGCTCCTCTTTTGAGATGACCTTTTCCCAGTCCCACTGGTCCACATAGATAGAGTGGATATTATCGGTATCCTCGTCGCGGCGGATCGCGCTCATATCTGTGTACAGACCTTCCCCTGAGTGAAAATCATAGCGCTTCAGAGCGTAGCGTTTCCATTTTGCAAGAGAGTGGACGATCTCAGCCGGCGCATCCTCCTGCTCCCTGATACCGAAAGATACCGGTCTTTCTACTCCATTGAGATTATCATTAAGACCTGACTCCGGCTTTACAAACAGAGGGGCAGAGACACGTGTCAGGTGTAAGGATTTGGCCAGCGCGCGTTCAAAGTGGTCCTTCACTTCTTTGATCGCGACTTCAGTTTCCCGGATAGTAAGAGGAGATGTGTAGTTGTCCGGGGTGATTAAATGTTCCATATGTAAGACTCCTTTGCGTATTATTCTACCTTTTAATGTATACTTACAGACAGGCTTAAGTCAAGCGATTCTTGATGCGGATTTTACCACGGCAGAATAAAGCAGGAATTTTGTGGAAAGAACTTCATCTTGATAAATACTATATGTTGTGATAACATCTGATATATCCACAATAAATTGCGATATATGGAGGAAGAACAATGGAAGACATAAAAATAAAAGGACTAAATCAAGTTCTTGCACATATACAAGGAGATTTCAAAGAGCCTGAATATGACCTGGCACAGCTGTACCAAAAATACGCGTCTCTTCAAAAACCCGGGCTGACGGACAAAGAACAGCTTTCCCTGCTTACAAAGGCTGCGGTAGAACTCACGACCCAGGAGGCGCCGGGCTGGGAAATGATCGCGGCACGGCTTTTGTATGCCGGTTTTCGCGACAGCCTGGAGGATGCCATGAAAAGCCGCGGCATCAGAAGCTTTTATGAAAAAATCGTATATCTGACAAAAGAGAACCTGTACGGCAGTTATATACTGGAACATTACAGCAGACAGGAGATAGAAGCGTTCGCCAAACTGATCGAGGAAGACCGAAGCCGGCTGTTTACATACTCCGGCCTTGACCTGCTTCTTAACCGTTATGTTATCCGCACACGAAAGGGTGTTATCCTTGAGACCCCTCAGGAGATGTTTATGGGTATCTCCATGCATCTGGCCATGAAAGAAAAGGAAAACCGCTCAGAATGGGTAAAACGGTTTTATGGCATGCTGAGTCTTCTGAAGGTGACGATGGCTACTCCGACCCTTTCCAATGCCAGAAAGCCCTACCATCAGCTCTCATCCTGTTTCATCGACACGGTCCCGGACAGCCTGGACGGCATTTACCGGAGCATTGACAGCTTTGCGAAGGTGAGTAAATACGGCGGCGGAATGGGAATGTATTTCGGAAAAGTGCGGGCAGGGGGCAGTGCCATCCGCGGGTTTGAAGGAGCGGCGGGCGGCGTTATCCGCTGGATCAAGCTTGCAAATGACACTGCAGTTGCCGTGGACCAGCTGGGCGTCCGGCAGGGGGCAGTTGCCGTGTATCTGGACGTATGGCACAGAGACCTTCCTGAATTTCTGAAGCTTCGGACGAACAACGGCGACGACAGGATGAAAGCGCATGACGTATTTCCGGCCGTCTGCTATCCGGACTATTTCTGGAAAATGGCCAGGGATCATATAGAAGGCGACTGGTATCTCATGTGCCCCCACGAGGTACTGACTGTGAAAGGGTATGCGCTTGAGGACTGTTACGGCAAAGAATGGGAAGAAAAATATCTGGACTGTGTAGCGGATGAGAGGATATCCAAGCGGGTCCTGCCCATAAAGGAGATCATCCGTCTCATCATACGCAGCGCCGTGGAGACCGGTACTCCGTTTGTCTTCAACCGCGACGAGGTAAACCGGATGAATCCAAATGGCCACAAGGGCATTATCTACTGCAGCAATCTCTGCACGGAGATCGCACAGAACATGGGCGCGGTGGAAGAGGTCAGGCAGAGTATCGAGACCGTGGACGGAGAGACCGTTGTCGTAACTGTCACAAAGCCCGGTGAATTTGTCGTGTGCAATCTGGCAAGCGTGTCACTTGGACATATTGACGTGTCGGATGAAAAAGAAATATACCGCACCGTATCCTCAGCCATGCGCGCGCTGGACAATGTCATAGACCTCAACTTCTTTCCGGTCCCGTACGCAAAGCTGAACAATGAAAAATACCGCCCGGTCGGTCTCGGCGTCAGCGGTTATCATCATATGCTCGCAAAACATGGGATCCAGTGGGAAAGCGAAGAGCACCTGGCATTTGCCGACAAGGTGTTCGACACACTGCACCGTGCCGCCATAGCGGCGAGTTGTGATATTGCGGAAGAAAAGGGTGTCTATGCCTGCTTTGAGGGAAGTGACTGGCAGACGGGTGCTTACTTTGACAAGCGGAAGCTGACCGGAGCGGCCTGGGAACAGCTTCGCGCACGGGCAGCCTCCTGCGGCGTAAGAAACGGATATATGCTGGCCGCGGCTCCGACGAGCAGCACGAGTATTATTGCCGGCACTACAGCCGGGCTTGATCCGGTCATGCACAGGTTCTATCTGGAGGAAAAGAAAAACGGACTCGTGCCAAGGGTGGCTCCGGAGTTATCCATGGATACATTCTGGTATTACAAGAATGCGCATCTTATTGACCAGACATGGTCTGTACGAGCCTGCGGTGTCAGGCAGCGGCATATCGACCAGGCGCAGAGCATGAACTTGTACATTACAAACGAATATACTTTTCGGAACGTACTCGATCTGTATCTCCTTGCATGGGAGTGCGGGGTTAAAACGGTCTATTATATACGTTCCAGAAGTCTGGAAGTGGAAGAGTGTGATGTATGCTCTTCGTAAGGCATGTTTGACAGAGAGGAGAATATTATGGCAGAATTGATAAAGAAAATGCTTTTTAATCCGGACGGAGATACGGATGTCCGAAGCAGAAGGATGATCGGCGGCAATACGACAAATCTGAATGACTTTAATAATATGAAATACACGTGGGTCAGCGACTGGTACAGGCAGGCGATGAATAACTTCTGGATTCCGGAGGAGATCAGTCTCGGAGTGGACATCAAGGATTACCCTCGTCTTCCCGCCGAGGAACGCAGGGCTTACGACAAAATTCTTTCTTTCCTTATCTTCCTGGACAGTATACAGACGGCAAATCTTCCACATATAGGAGAATATATCACCGCAAATGAGATCAATCTCTGTCTGTCCATCCAGACGTTCCAGGAGGCGGTGCACAGCCAGAGCTACAGTTACATGCTGGACACCATCTGTGAACCACAGAAGAGAGAGGAGATTTTGTACCAGTGGAAGGAGGACGAACACCTGCTTCTGCGCAATGAGTTTATCGGCAGCCTGTATAATGAGTTTCAGGAGACAAAAAGCGCCCGGTCGCTTGTACGGACTCTTATTGCCAATTATATACTGGAGGGTGTATACTTTTATAGTGGATTTATGTTCTTTTATAATCTTGGAAGAAACCAGAAGATGCCCGGCTCTGTACAGGAGATCCGTTATATCAACCGGGACGAAAACACGCATCTGTGGCTGTTCCGCAGCATGCTACAGGAGCTGAAAAAAGAGGAACCACAGCTGTTTGCTGCGGAAGATATAAAAATGTACCGCCAAATGATACGGGAAGGCTGTGAACAGGAGATACGGTGGGGACATTATGTCATCGGAGATAAGATACAAGGTCTGACGAAGGATATGATAACAAGCTATATCCGGTATCTCGGAAATCTCAGATGTACCGGACTTGGATTTGAACGTATATATGAAGGGTATGACACAATACCGGAGAGTATGCGCTGGGTGGAGCAATACTCCAACGCCAATTTAATAAAGACAGATTTTTTTGAGGCAAAGAGCACCGCCTATGCCAAGAGCAGCGCACTGGTCGACGACCTGTAACCGTGGTTTTGCAGAAATGACGGAGGGAAAATGATATGAAACAGAGAAGCAGCCTTTTCTATGGATCCCTGATCCTGACGCAGAATATTCTGCTCGGCGTCGGCAATCCAATCGCCAAGTACGGGATGTCGTCCTTTCCGTTCTTTTTGTACGTGGCCGTGCGCTTCCTCATGGGAAGCCTGTTTCTCATTCTCCTGTTTCATAAAAAGATATTTAAGGGGATGAAGACTTCCTTCTGGATGCCCGGTACGCTCATCGCGGCGCTGAACGCAGGCGCGTATATCCTCGGGACGCTTACATTCAAATATACGACGGCGACCAGCGCGGGATTCCTGTTTGCGCTTCCTGTTATATTTACCCCGTTTCTCATGCGGTTCATCTCTAAAGTAAAAATAGAAAAGAAAAAATACATACCGATATGCATTGTAGTCGCAGGGACGTACCTGCTCTGCTGCGGCAGCGGAGGGTTTGTGTTCGGCCCGGGAGAGGCTATGGCTGTAACGAGTTCTTTTCTTGTCGCCTGCGTTTTTGAGTTCAGTTCCCACTATCTGGAACATATGGAGCCTTTGCTTCTGGCGGCATACCAGTCCGGCTTTACCGGTGTCGTCTGTCTCGTCCTTGGTATTGCGAACAATGAGGTTATGCCGGCATTTACAGGCGTGCCGGCGGCAGCATGGGGCGCGCTTGTGTATCTGGGGATCGGCTGCACCGGTATCAGCTACTGCCTGCAGAACTTTGCGCTCAGTAAGATCGATTCCACAAAGGCTGCTCTTATCATGTGCTCTCAGCCTGTTTTTACTACAGCGGCATCCTTCGTCCTGCTCGGTGAACGGATGGCAGGGCTTCAGACGGCAGGCGCTGTGATCATAATGGGAGGCATTATTTACGCAAATGTAATGCCCGAGAGTAAACCATGTTAAATATGAAATATCCCAAATATAAAATAAGGAACAGATAATATGAACATCTTTGACGGCGTATTAGAATTCAAAGGAATATGGAGAGATTATCAGGAGCGTGTGCTTCATCACTCCGAAGCGTATATGTCCGACAACAAAGTACACATTGTGGCTGCTCCCGGGTCCGGAAAGACAACGCTCGGTATTGAACTCATCCGAAGACTTGGAAACCCGTGTCTGATTCTGTCCCCGAGTATAACTATCCGGCAACAGTGGATCGCACGGCTGGAAGAAGGATTTCTTACCGAAGGGGAAGATGCGGAAAAGTGGTTTTCTAATGATATCCGTAAGGCAAAACCGATCACAGCGATCACATACCAGGCGCTTTACAGCAGTATGAAGCAATATACAGGACTGCTGGAGGATTCAGAAGAAGAAAGTGAAGAGAAAAACACGGAAATGGTAGATTACAAGAATTTTGACATCTACGAAGTGATCCGTGAGAATGGAATCCGGACGCTCTGTCTGGACGAGGCCCACCATCTCCGCAGTGAATGGTGGCGGGCGCTGGAAGAATTCCTGAAGAATGTGACGGACGTAAAACTGGTGTCGCTCACGGCCACACCGCCTTATGACAGTACGCCGGCTCAGTGGAAAAGATATATCGATCTGTGCGGTCCGATCGACGAAGAGATATTTACACCGGAACTGGTAAAGGAAGGCAGCCTGTGCCCGCATCAGGATTATGTCTATTTCAATCAGCCGGCAAAGGAGGAACTGGAGGCTGTAAAAGGATACACACAGCAGGCGGAAGCATTTGTCAGAGAACTCATACAGGACAGGGAATTCCAAGCGATGATCTCAGCCCATGAAGGACTGCAGGCTCCGGAAGAGTACGGTGAAAAATTCCTGGACAATCCCAGATATTTTTCTTCGATATTAATCTTCCTGCAGGAAATGGGAATTCCTTTTTCACCATATCTTAAGAAACTGACCGGCACAAAAGGACATCTCCCGAGCCTTGATAATACCTGGCTGGAGGTGCTGCTCCAGGGCTTTCTGTACGATGATGCCGCGGCTTATCCGTCGGATACGGTGTACAGAGAGGGGCTGATCGCCAGACTGAAGGAAGCCGGCTGTATGTACCGCAGAAAAGTCCGGCTCGTTAGAAATGAGGAAATAAACAGATTACTGATCAAGAGCAGGGGGAAACTGAACAGTATCCGGGAAATTGTCAAATCAGAATATGCCGGAATGGGAAACGGCCTGCGGCTTTTGATACTTTGTGATTTTATAAAAAAGGAATATCTGAGTAAAGTGGGGGGGACAGAAGCTTTTACCGGAGAGATCGGGGCAGTTCCTATATTTGAATATGTGAGAAGAGCCGGTATAGAAGGCTTACGTCTCGGTGTGCTCAGTGGAAGCGTGATCATCGTGCCGATGGATGTGGAGGATGAACTTATGGGACTGCTTGACGTCTACGGCTTGCAAGGGGCGCTTGCAGAACTTGAGGATACCGGTTATGGAAGTCTGACGGTAAAAGGAAGCAGCCATAATATCGTCGCAGTTATAACAGAGTTATTTACGAGAGGAAGTATCCATGTGCTTGCTGGTACAAAGTCACTCTTGGGGGAGGGCTGGGATTCGCCCTGCATCAATTCACTGATTCTGGCTACCTACGTAGGATCCTTCATGCTCAGCAACCAGATGCGCGGACGCGCGATCCGCACATGCAAGGAGCAGCCGGACAAAACGAGTAATATCTGGCATCTTGCCTGTATCCTTCCGGGCCGGATAACCTATAATTCTGAAGAAGCACCGGCGGGGGACTACGACACACTGGTGCGCAGATTCGGAGCCTTTCTCGGTATTTCCTACAAAGAGGACGTCATTGAAAGCGGAATTGAAAGACTGGGACTGGACAGATATCTGAATGTAGAAAACGATTTCAAAAGCATTAACAAAAATATGCTTGCAAGATCCAGAAAACGGGATGAACTCCGGCGTTCCTGGGAAAAATCTTTAAAAGTGATCCACGACGACATGTGTGTGGAGGAAATCCGGGAAGTAGACAAACAGATACTGGCACCGGGTTATCTTTTTCTGAACGCGGTTGTAATGGAAATAGTATCGTGCGTCTGGATGCTTCTGCTTCTGTTTTTTAGAATATTTATAACAGCGGGACTGGAACATGCTTCTTTCTGGTTTACGGCTGCCGGAGTTTTATTCCTTGCAGCCGCAGCCTTTGCAGGTAAATACGGCTTCCGGATCTTCCGCCTCTGTACACCGCAGAAGCGGATGAAGAGGGCCGCAGAAGGAATCCTGGACGCGCTTGTCCAGACCGGAAAGATAGAAGAACCTCAGCACTGCAGATCGGAAGTAAAAGAAGAAGAGATTCTGGTACTGGCATGCCTGAAAGGCGGAACTACACGGGATAAGACTTTGTTTGCAGAATGTCTTGCGCAGTTTTGGGGCGTGATCGACAATCCGAGATATATTCTGGCGCGAAAGAAGTGGAGAGGCAAGATCAGCGACTGTTATGCCGTACCTGAAATATTCGGCAGGAACAAGGAAGATGCCATGACGTTTCGTATGTGCATGAAGAGGGTACTTGGAAACTATGAGGCCATATATACGAGAACCCCTGAGGGCCGCAGGCTGCTTTTAAAGGCCAGGCTCCGTTCTTTCGCCTGCAAGAATGACCGTATCTTAAATGGCCGTAAACAGGTGAAGGGGAAATATGAATGAGCGCAAATGTATTTGTAAAATAAAAGAGATATTCTGGTTGATTTTGACAAAAGTCTATGCTATAATACAACAGTATGCCGCACAATGAGGTTTTAAAGCGCTGCTTTTCTATGCAGCCACCATAATTGGCGAGTAATGATAATAGGAGGTGCCATATGTACGCGATCATAGCAACAGGTGGTAAACAGTACAAAGTAGCTGAAGGCGATATCATTAAAGTAGAGAAACTTGGTGCAGAAGCCGGCGAGACTTATACATTTGACCAAGTGCTTGCAGTAAACGACAACGGTTTAAAGGTTGGTAATCCGACCGTTGAAGGTGCAACTGTAGAAGCTTCTGTAGTTGAAAATGGAAAAGCTAAAAAAGTCATCGTTTACAAGTATAAGAGAAAATCTGGATACCATAAGAAAAACGGTCACAGACAACAGTATACTGCTGTAAAGATTGACAAGATCAACGCCTAATCCGGAAATGACCGATGATTAAGGTAACTATCTATAACAATGAAAAGAATGAATGTGTAGGATTTAAAGCTTCCGGCCATGCAGGACAGAATGAAAGTGGACAGGATATCGTATGCGCGGCGGCATCCATATTGATGATCAACACCGTAAACGCGATCGAACAGTACACCGGAGACAAGTTTTCCCTTGAGACTGAAGAAAGCAGCGGCAGTATGGAATGTATGCTTGCGGAATATCCGTCAAAAGAAGCAGAGCTTCTTCTGAAAACTATGGTCCAGGGACTGACAGCTATGGAAGACGACGAAGATTACACGCGATACATCGATATTATATTTGAGGAGGTGTAAAAACATGATGAAATTAAACCTTCAATTTTTCGCTCATAAAAAAGGGGTTGGTTCTACTAAGAACGGCCGTGATTCAGAGTCCAAAAGACTCGGTGCGAAAAGAGCTGACGGACAGTTTGTTAAAGCTGGAAATATTCTTTACAGACAGCGCGGAACGAAGATTCACCCGGGTGTGAATGTTGGACGCGGCGGCGATGATACATTATTCGCACTTGCTGACGGCGTTGTAAGATTTGAAAGAAAAGGAAGAGACAAGAAACAGGTTTCTATCTACCCAGCAGCACAATAGTGAGTTGACGAATAACCCTGCCAGACACTGGCAGGGTTATTTTAACCAGGTTCAATTGGGGACGGGGGAAAATTAAATTTCCCCCGTCCCCAATTGAATCAATGTTTCAGTCATGATATGATATATATTGAGCATCATATAAAGTAAGACTATGACAGAAAGCAGAAAGAGGAAAATTTTATGTTTGCAGATAGAGCGAAGATATTTATCCGTTCCGGAAAGGGCGGCGACGGACACGTGAGTTTCCGCAGGGAACTTTATGTACCGAACGGGGGCCCGGACGGCGGTGACGGAGGCCGGGGCGGCGATGTTATCTTTGAGGTGGATGAAGGCCTGAACACACTTCAGGATTACCGCCACAGGAGAAAATACGCGGCCAACGACGGAGAACAGGGCGGTAAGCGCAGATGCCACGGCGCGGACGCGGATGATATCGTGCTGAAGGTTCCGGAAGGAACGGTGATAAAAGAAGCAGAATCCGGCAAGGTCATCGCTGACATGTCCGGGGATAATAAACGGCAGGTAGTGTTAAAGGGAGGCAAAGGCGGACTTGGAAACCAGCATTTTGCCACAGCTACGATGCAGATACCAAAGTATGCCCAGCCGGGACAGCCTTCCCAGGAGCTGTGGGTGAATCTGGAACTTAAGGTTATTGCGGATGTAGGACTTATAGGATTCCCGAACGTAGGGAAGTCCACTTTTTTATCAAGAGTGACCAATGCAAGACCAAAGATCGCCAACTATCATTTCACAACGCTCAATCCGAATCTCGGGGTGGTGGATCTCGACGGAGCACAGGGATTTGTCATCGCCGACATACCGGGACTGATCGAAGGCGCCTCAGAAGGAGTCGGGCTTGGACATGAATTCCTGCGGCACATCGAACGGACGAAGATGATGATACATGTAGTGGATGCAGCGGGAAGCGAAGGCCGCAGTCCGGTGGAAGATGTCTATAAAATAAACGCAGAACTTGAGGCGTATAATCCGGACATCGCAAAAAGGCCACAGGTCATCGCCGCGAACAAGACAGATCTCATATACAGCGGAGACAGTGAGGATCCTGTGAAACTGCTGAAAGAAGAGTTCGAGCCAAAAGGGATCCGGGTATTTGCGATATCCGGCGCAACCGGGGACGGGATAAGCGAACTGCTGTATTATGTATCTGAACAGCTTGGAAAGCTGGACAGAAGCCCGGTCATCTTTGAACAGGAATATTTCCCGGAGAATGAGCTTATATACGAAAATCTGCCGTATACCGTGGAAAAAGAGGATGACATGTATGTTGTGGAAGGTCCCAAGATAGAGAAAATGCTTGGTTACACGAACCTGGATTCGGAAAAAGGGTTTGCGTTCTTCCAGAAGTTCCTCAAGGATTCGGGCATTCTGGACGAGCTTGAAGAAGCGGGCATACAGGAAGGCGATACAGTGCGGATGTATGGATTACAGTTTGATTATTATAAATAGAACAGGAGCGACATTACTATGACGACAAAACAGAGAGCGTACCTGAAAAGCCTGGCCATGACAATGGACCCGGTATTTCAGGTGGGAAAGAACAGTATAACCCCCGAAGTGACGGAGGCAGTACGGGAGGCGCTTGCGGCGAGAGAACTCATCAAAGTCGCCGTACTTAAGAACTGCGCGGATGATCCTAAAGAGATCGCACAGCTTCTCGCAGAGCGTACACAATCGCAGGTCGTACAGGTCATCGGAAAGAAAATAGTCCTTTACAGAGAAGGAAAAGATAAAAACAAGCGCATTGAGTTACCATAATTTATTTATGTAAACCAATTACCGAAACAGAGGTCAGATAAATGAAAATAGGCATTATGGGAGGTACATTTGATCCCATACACAATGGGCATCTCATGCTTGGCGAGGCGGCATATGAGTTATTCAGGCTCGATGAAGTATGGTTCATGCCAAACGGAAATCCGCCGCATAAGCGCCGTTCATCTATAGAGTCAGATGTGGAAGACCGGGTGGAGATGGTACGGCTTGCGATCGAAGGACACGATAATTTTAAACTTCAGCAATACGAATCGAGGAAAAAGGAAGTCTCCTATTCCTGCGATACAATGGAGCATTTCAGCAGCGTATATGAGAACTGTGAGTTCTTCTTTATTATAGGCGCAGATTCTCTTTTTGCCATTGAAAGCTGGGTCCACCCGGAGCGGCTCTTTCCGACGTGTACGATACTCGCCGCTTACAGAGACGATATAGATACGAAAGAAGAGATGTGCGGGCAGATCAATTATCTCAGGGATAAATATGATGCGAGGATCGAACTGCTTGCAACTCCGCTGATGAACGTCTCATCCAGCGGACTGAGGATGAGATTAAAGCAGAACGGGGACATACGGGCAATGGTGCCGGACAAAGTCCGCGCATATATTAAGAAACATCATCTATATAAGGAAGTGTAATATGAAGCAGAAGATAAGCAGAATACGCAGAAGGATAAAGGCAGACCTCGACAGAGAGCGCTATGAGCATACGCTGGGCGTCATGTATACTGCGGCAGCCATGGCCATGCGGTACGATGAGGACATAGACCAGGCGCTCATGGCAGGACTTCTCCACGACTGTGCAAAATGTATCGCGCCAGATACAAAAATAAAGCTCTGTGACCGGTATCATCTGAGCGTGTCAGATATTGAGCTTGCCAATCCAAGCCTTCTTCACGCAAAACTGGGCGCGTACCTCGCCGCCAAGAAATTCCATATCCGCGATAAGGACGTCATTGACGCCATAGCAAGCCATACGACCGGCAGGCCACATATGACACTGCTTGAGAAGATTATATATATTTCGGACTATATCGAACCTGGAAGAGAAGAACTCCCCAATATGGCGGCGGTGAGAAAGCTTGCATTTTCCGATATCGATGAGTGTCTTTACCGGATCCTGAAAGACTCCCTCGTCTATCTGGACTCCAAAAATATGCCCATTGACCCTATGACAGAAAAAGCATATCAATATTATAAAGAAAAACTTGGCAAGAAGGAGGAATAGCCTGTATGGAACACGCAATGGAAATGGCCCGCATCGCATACGATGCATTATCTGATAAAAAAGGAGAGAATATACAGATCATCGATATATCCGGTGTATCGGTTCTCGCGGATTATTTTATTATCACTGACGGAACAAGCGACAGTCAGATAAAGGCGCTTGTAGAAAATGTAGATGAGAAGATGACAAAGGCCGGTTACACGCTGAGACAGCAGGAGGGATTGAGCAGCGGTTCATGGGTACTGATGGACTACGGCGATATCATCGTGCATGTGTTTGAGAAAGAAAATCGTGCTTTCTATAACCTGGAACGAATCTGGAGCGACGGCACGCCCGTGGAACGTGAAAAACTGAATTAATGCTGTATGATAAGAGGAATGAAAAAACATTCCTCTTTTTTAAATCCTTTTCTCGATTTTATGCGTTATATATATGTAAGACGTTTTACAGACAGAAAGAAGGTGCCGGAAACTGGACGAAAAAAAGATACTTCAGTATTATGACGAGATTTTCCGTTTTTCCTATTACATGACAGGCAATGAAGAGGCCGCGTATGACTGCACCCAGGAGACTTTTCTGCGGCTGATCCGGTTTTACGGCACATATACAGAAAAGCGGAAGTTCAAAGCGTGGCTGTTCCGGATAGCCCGGAACGTCTGCTATGATCATTTCCGTAAGGAAAAAGAGATTCCCGAAGAAGCTGTCACGCTCGGTCTCTCCCCAGGCAGGGCAGAAGAGGATAAAAATCTTGCCCGTATGGAGAGCGGCCAGGTCATCAGGGCCGCACTTGAGAAACTGCCCCGGATGCAGAGGGATGTGGTGATTTTGAGATTTTACCACCAGCTCTCGATACAGGAAATAGCAACGATAACGGACAGCAGCATCCCCACGGTCAAATCCAGGCTGCGACAAAGCATGGACAAGCTGCGGAAACTGCTGGATGAGGAGGAATTCAATTGACTTTATCAAAAAAAGAAAAGGAACTGCAGACACTTCTGGAAGCGTACAGCCCTCCGGATATCAGTTCCGGCCGGAAAAACGCTGCACTTTACAAACTGAAAACAGAGGCAGGGAAAGAGCACAAAAAGGAGAAGACTCCATTCTGGCTGCGGCTGAAAATACAGCTGGCCTATATTCCAGCCTCACTCTGGCTGACAGAAAGCTTCCTTCTTATATTTGGACTGTGGATCTGCGTGCATGCTCCGCACTCAAACGGACTCACCACGCTGTCAGTGGCTTCCCCGGTGTTAGGCGTCACTGTATTTCCAGTGCTCGCCCGCAGCTTTTCGGAAGGAATGTGGGAGCTGGAGCAGTCATCCAGATATAACCTGAAAGACATATGCTGCATGAGACTTCTCATATTCGGGCTGGCCGATACGTTCATATTGGCCGTCCTTTCGGCGGCCATAGTGAAAACCGGTACTGCACCATACAGCTGTCTGCTCCGGGTAGTGGTCCCTTTCACTGTATCCTGTTCCGTATACATGTATCTGATACGCAGAATAAGGAACAGCAGTGTGAATTATATCCTTGTATGCGCCGGAATCTTTCTCTGTCTCGTCTGCCTGTACATGCAGAAGTATTATGTTCTGCTGGAGGAGATTCTTTCCGGCATTCAGACAACAGCCGTAACCGCTGCCGCGCTCGCTGCCAGCATGATCCTTCTTAGCGTTCAGGTATATTTATATGTCAGGTTTATCGGACAGAAAGGGAAAGGATGGGATGAGTTATGGAATTACAATTAGAACAGATAACAAAAAGGTACGGCGCCAAACTGGCGGTAGATCAGCTCAGTATGTGCCTGACACCGGGCATTTACGGTCTGCTTGGGGCCAACGGAGCGGGCAAGACGACGCTGATGCGGCTTATATGCGACATACTCGCCCCCACCTCCGGCTCCATATACTACTGCCGGCAGGACATTCATATGATGGGAGAGGACTACCGCGGTATTTTAGGCTATCTGCCTCAGAAGTTTGGTTATTATCCCGAATTTACAGCACTTAAGTTCTTACTCTATATGGCAGCGCTAAAAGGACTCAATAAAATGACAGCTGCGGAGCGGTCCATGGAACTGCTGGAGCTTACGGGGCTTCTGTCTGAGAAAGACAGAAAGATCAAAACCTTTTCCGGCGGAATGCAGCGCAGGCTCGGTATTGCCCAGGCAATGCTGAACGATCCGAAAATACTCGTGCTGGATGAACCGACGTCGGGCCTTGACCCGAAGGAACGCGTGCGTTTCCGCAACCTTATCAGCTCATTTTCAAAAGATAAGATCGTGCTGCTCTCAACGCACATTGTGGCGGATATTGAATACATTGCGGATAAAATTTTCATCATGAAGGAAGGACGTTTTATCAAAACCGGAACACTGGAAGAGATCACTTCGGATATCAGAGACTTTGTATGGGAATGTGAGGTCAGCGCATCAAGAGCTGCCAAAATGGAGGAGGCTTATACAGTCGTAAATGTAAAAAGCAGGGGAGACAGGACCGTACTGCGCATTGTATCTGAGGAAAAACCTGCTGAGGAGGCGGTAAAAGCAGAGGCGGCGCTGGAAGACATATATCTCTATTATTTCAGCGGGAAAGGAGAGGACGCTTATGGGACAGCTGTTTCGCTTTGAGTTCGGAAAATTAATTCATAAAAAGCTCATTCTGGCTGCCGTTGCGGCTTACACGCTCGTTATGATCATATTGCTGCTTAATCAGCGCATCGACTATCTGGAAGTAAAAACTGCGGATGGAACGACATATCACGGCAGGAAAGCCGCGGCGTATGAAAAAACAATTGCAGATAAGTACAGAGGAGAGCTGAATGCAGACAAGGTAAATGATATTCTAAAGGCAGCCATAGACTCCGGCAGCCCGGAGGAATTATCTTACAAGGGAGACTGGGTGACAAAATCCATATCGTCCATGTTTGTATGGGAATCGTGGGATAAGGTGAAACCTTTGACTGAGGAAGACATTGAATCCGCTTACCCGCAGATCAAAGAGCAGCCATTTCAGATCGGGTATACAAGGGGGTGGGAGACAGCTATGCTATGCATGGAATCCATGCTTCTCATAGCCGGGTTTCTGATCGTCATCACCGTGGCGCCTGTTTTCTCGGAGGAATATTCCAGCGGTATGGACGCGCTCCTGCTGACATCCAAAAAAGGAAAGAGCACGTGCATCCGGGCTAAGATAACAGCATCCGTCTGCTTTTCCGTCCTGCTTGCCCTTTTCACGATCGCCCTCCCGGCCGGGGCAATATTTATACAATATGGCGTAAAAGGATGGGATGCGACGGTGCAGGCAGCCGCACACGGCCTGTTCTGGACAGTCCCCCGCACACTCAGCTGTCTGCAGGCTATGATACTTGTCATAATATTCGCGGTAATAGGCGCTGTGCTTCTCACCTGCATCACACTGCTTATATCTGCGTTATCAAAAAATGCATTTACAGCTGTGCTGGTCGCCCTGCTGCTGTACATTGTTCCGATCATACTGATTGATAAACTGGACATTCTGCCGCTCAACCAGTTCCTTTCCATCATGCCGTCGGGGGATTTCAACGCAGCGTTAGTGCTAGGAATGGAAGACATGAGGCTTGGCGGCCTTCGCATACCGATGTCATATTTGAATATCTTTCTGACCATTGTTATGGGATTGACAGCGTGGAAAGGCTGCCGAAACATCTTTGGCGGACATCAGGTGACATAACAAAATGCCAAAATAGGAAAAGAGCGTTCTTCATGACTATTAACACAGTCACGGAACGCTCTTTTTCATATTTTATTTATGTTATGTAAGGGATCAGTCAAAAAAACGGAATACGCCAATAACCTTCCCCAATATCTGAACGTCACGCACGATAATAGGATCCATTGTATCGTTCTGCGGCTGCAGGCGGATAATGCCTTCTTCTTTGTAGAACGTCTTGACCGTAGCTCCGTCATCGACGAGCGCGACGACCATTTCCCCGTTGCGGGCTGTCTTTCGTTCCTCCACCAATACATAATCTCCGTCCAGGATCCCGGCATTGATCATGCTTTCACCTTTCACCTTGAGCATAAACGTCTGCTTGTTCGGCATGTATTCCATCGGAATAGGGAAGTAGTTCTCTATATTCTGCTCGGCAAGAATAGGTTCCCCTGCCGCTACACGCCCGAGGATCGGGACATTTACCATCTCACGTCTCGTAAAATTAAAGGAATCATCCAATATCTCAATTGCTCTCGGCTTGGTCGGGTCTCTACGGATATATCCGTTCTTTTCCAGCGTCTCCAGGTGAGAGTGGACCGATGACGTAGATTTGAGATGTACCGCTTCGCAGATATCGCGCACTGCAGGCGGAAATCCCCGTTCCAGTATCTGTGCCTTTATGTATTCTAATATTTCCTGCTGCTTAGGACTGATTTTACCTTGCGCCATAAGAAACCTCCTTAATTTTTATCCGTACTTTCTGCTTTTATACTTATTTTATCATAGCAAAAGTAAAAAAGCAAACAAATGTTTAGAAAATATGTTCGATTAATTTAAGGATTACTATTGACAAACGTGCGTTCGGATTATATAATCTTTATATAGAACAGTTGTTCGTTTAGAAGAAGGGGTAATGAGGAGGAGCAGTTATGAGAGCACACAGATCATACGCGGCAGGCAAGAGAAGAAGACAAGTATATATGAAGAAACTGGCAGTTGTTGTATCGGCACTCGTATTGGTGTTGTGCATGAGCATCCTGCTCGGCTGCAATTTTGCCGATGCGCACGGCAGCACAGACGAAGCGCCGGTGGAACACAGATATTACAAAAGTATCGAGATTCAGTCAGGTGACACACTGTGGGGAATTGCCGAGGAATATATGAATGAGAAAGACGGTTCTATAATTGAATATATTGATGAAGTAAAAGAGATCAACGGACTCAAGTCTGACGATATCCAGGACAGCCAGTATCTGACGATCGCGTATTATGATACTGCATTCAGATAGATATAGATAAAAATAGATATAGATAAAATAGGAAATTCAGCACATACAGTGCCGGGATCCCAAGTATGTAATTCAGATGGATATATAAGCTTATACAGCCTTATATATATTATACTCACCTATTGGCGGCGTGTTCAAAGAGCAGTAACGCATGACAGAACATGCCGCCGTTATACTGTGCCGGACACTTTCTTTTTTATTTGCGCAATACATCTATACGACAAATACCGATTTTTCCAAAAGATATGGACAAAGAAATCATATAATGCTATAATTACCATAATTCAAGGGGTTTCAGGCATCAATACATGCCTGACAAGATAACAAGGGGGAATTTATTTCTTATGGCAGAATCAAAATCGTATCATGAACAGACACAGATCAATCAGACACTTCGGCTCAGAGAAGTCTTAAAAACCCTGCCGCCGTTTGCCAGGGATTATTTTCGCGCAATGGAGCCAAAGTCTTCAGCTAAAACGAGGATAAACTATGCATATGACATACGGGTTTTCTTTCATTTTCTTATGGAGGCCAATCCGAACTATAAAAATCATACGATCTCGCAGTTTGACGTTTCAGATCTGGAGAAGCTCGAACCCGTAGACATTGAGGAATATATGGAATATCTGAAAGTATACAGGCATGAGGATGAACTGATCACAAACAGTGAAAAAGGCCTTTCCAGAAAAATGTCCGCCCTGCGGAGCTTCTACAGCTATTATTTTAAGCACCAGATAATTACAAAGAATCCCACTTTGCTTGTAGACATGCCAAAGCTGCACGACAAGGCGATCATACGGCTTGACGCAGATGAAGTCGCATTGCTTCTGGACTACGTAGAAACATGCGGAAGTAAATTATCCGGACAGGCATTGACTTATTACCACAAGACTAAGGACCGGGATCTGGCTATTTTGACCTTGCTTCTTGGCACAGGCATCCGTGTGTCGGAATGTGTAGGACTTGATCTGACGGATGTGGATTTTAAGAACAATGGAATTACCGTGACGCGAAAGGGCGGCAACCAGATGGTAGTCTATTTCGGAGAAGAGGTTGAGAAAGCTTTGCTGACATATATCAATGGAGACAGAAAAGCCGCCACTCCCCTCTCCGGCCATGAAAATGCCCTCTTTCTTTCTACTCAGCGCAGACGGATGGGAATACAGGCGATGGAAAATATGGTAAAGAAATACGCCAGACAGGTAACTCCAAACAAAAAGATCACACCGCATAAGCTGAGAAGCACTTACGGCACTTCACTATACAAAGAGACGGGCGATATTTATCTTGTCGCCGACGTTCTCGGCCACAAGGATGTCAATACGACGAAAAAGCACTATGCTGCCATAGATGAAGACCGGCGGCGTAAAGCAGCATCGGCTGTGAAGCTTCGGGAAAGCTGAACTATTTAATTTAAAGACTCCTGCTCTCCGGTATCTTTCTGCCCTGCCGGTCTTCCCTCTGACTTGAATATCCGATTCAGCATCACAACCGATGCAATGGACAATACAAACTCCGCAACAAACTGTGCATACGGAAGCCCATACAGCGGAAACAGAAAATTCAATACATACAGTGCCGGGATCTCAAGCAGGATCTTCCGCAGGATGGCAAACACCAGCGCTTTCCTTCCATGGCCCAATGCCTGGAACACTCCCACCGCGATAAAATCCATACAGAGAAACGGCAGACAAAGGCAGGCGCCGCGCAGAAACCTTGTCCCATAGGCGATGATGTCTTCATTTTTCATAAAAGCACTGATGATCGGCCCTGCCCCTGCGCTGAACAGAACTGATACAACAACCATCAGCGGAACGATCGTCCTGATCGTAAACATAATAGACGCTTTCATTCGCTCCCGGTTTTTGCTGGCGTAATTATAACTGATCAGCGGCATGACTCCCTGGGAGAATCCTATCGCCACCTGCAGCGGTACCATATTCACTTTCTGGGCGATCCCCATTGCAGCTACAGCGTGGGCACCGAACGGCGCCGTAAAGTTATTTAAGATCGTCATGCCGGTCACATTGAGCAGATTCTGGATCGCCGCGGGAACCCCGACGCCGCAGACTCCCAGAACTATTTCCTTCCGGAAGCCGAATTTTCTCGGAGATATACATACAACTGTTTTCTTTCTGCGCACATACAATAGTACAAAGAAATAACAGCACGCCGCGCAGTTTGACAAAAATGTGGCCAGACCGGCGCCTGCTGCTCCCATATTAAGCCCCCATGGCAGAATAAAAACAGGGTCCAGAATAATATTTAAAAGACAACCGCTCATCGTTCCGATACTGGCATGCAGGGATGCCCCCTCCGCCCGCACCATATAAGCCATTACAACGTTCAGAATTGCCGGAGCCGCGCCGCACATTACCGTCCAGCGTAAATATTCCAGTGTTGCCGCCACTGTACTCGGATCAGCCCCTAGCACTCTAAGCAGCGGACCGCGGAAAGAAAAGCACAAAAATGAAAACAGCAGACCGGCGATCAGCGAACAGTAGAATCCAAATGCAGAACTCCTGCCGACCTTATCGTAATCCCGGCTCCCAAGAGCCCGGCTCATCATACTGGAACTTCCGACACCAAACAGGTTATTGACTGCGTTGAATGCCAGGAGTACCGGTGCCGCCAGCGTCACTGCAGCGTTCTGAACCGGATCATTCATCATTCCGACAAAATAAGTATCAGCCAGGTTATAGATCACCATGACGAGTGAACTAAGTACAGTGGGAACTGACAGCTGCATTACAGCCTTCGGTATCGGCAACTTCTCAAATAACAGTATTTTCTGGTCATCTGCCACCTTTTTTCTCCCTCCCTGCAAAAATTCTAACCATAGTTTTTTAATGCCTCCAGCATGGCAAGGGCATTCTTAAATTCTTTCTGTACAGCCCCGAAAAGCGCCGGGTAGCCATCCATTGCCTCCCGCTTGCGAAGCGGCTCTACGATCACGCAGACAGCATCGTAAAGAGGGGACAGCCCAAGATTTCCGGCAACTCCCTTGAGCGTGTGCGCTGCCTCAAAAGCTTTGTCAAGATCGCCTGCGGACAGGGCGTCGTCAAGTTCATGGATACTGTTGTCGGCAGGCAGCATATCAAGCAGTTTGATATACAGCTTCGTGTTACCCATGAACCGCCTCATTGTGGCCTCGCCGTCCATTCCATAAGACTTCATTATCTCCTGAACTTCATCCATCCGCTCAATCCTCCTTATCATATATAAAATCATACAATGTCTGATACATGCGGCCCGGATCGATCGGTTTCGCAAGATGCGCATCCATTCCCGCGGCCTTGCTCTTTTCTATATCATCATCAAAGGCGTTGGCCGTCATGGCGATGATAGGGATATTGCCCGCGTCAGAATTGCTGAGATGCCTTATATTGGAAGCTGTCGTCAGCCCGTCCATGATCGGCATGCGTATATCCATAAGTATGGCGTCATAATACCCCGTCTCGGACTTACTGAACATCTCCAGTGCGCGCAGACCGTTTTCCGCTGTTTCTACCTGGAAGCCCTTGCTCTCCAGCAGCATTACGGCGACTTCTGTGTTAATGGCATTATCTTCCGCCAGAAGCACTCGTTTGCCTGTAAAATCAAAATCCTCCGGCTCCGGCCTCTGCGACTGCTCTTCCTTATCACCGAGCGCTTTCGTAAAGGCAGATATCAAAGAAGATTTGAACATGGGCTTGCTCATAAGCATGTTCACACCGGCGAGTTTTGCCTCATGCTCGATGGAGACCCAGTCGTAGGCCGTCATAATGATGATCGTGACTTCCGGCCCTACAATGGAACGTATGCGCCGTGCGGTTTCAAGCCCGTCCATCTCCGGCATCTTCCAGTCTATGAGGATCATATCATAGTACCGGCCTTCTCCCCAAAGCATCTTGACCCTGTCGATCGCTTTTCTCCCGCTGTCGATCCATTCTGCGGTGATTCCCATCTCACGCAGCGTGACGACCGCGCTTTCACATACAGCCACGTCATCGTCTACAACGAGCGTCTTTAAATGAGCAAAATTATAATTCTGCTTCTTCTGGTGGTGCCGCAGCTTCTCTTCCTCACTGATCCCTACTTTAACATCAACGGTAAACTCGGTGCCGATCCCTTTGATAGAGCGCACTGTTATCTTTCCGTCCATTAAGTCCACGATATTTTTGGATATGGCAAGACCGAGTCCTGTGCCGCCGTACAACGCGGTCGTACCTGTAGACTCCTGGGAGAAAGGCTCAAATATATGCGGCAGAAAATCCTCGTTCATACCGACACCGGTATCATTTACGATAAAGCGCAGAACCGCATCGGTCTTTGTCTTCCTGCGCTCCGCCGCAGAAAAAGTCACTTTTCCGCCTTCCCCTGTAAATTTGATCGCATTGGACAGTATATTGATCAGGACCTGCTGAAGCTTCATCGCATCACCTACATAATAATCAGCGAGAACCGGATCGATAATGCATTCATAGTCTACATTCTTGACCGCTGCCTGTGAATAACAGATAGAGTTGATACCGTTTAAAAATTCTTCCGTGGGTATCCTCTCGGATTTGAGCAGCATCTTGCCGCTCTCAATACGGCTCATATCCAGAATGTCATTGATCAGCGACAGAAGGAACCTCGAGGAGATACCTATCTTGGAGATACAGTCTTCAATCTGCTCGTCATCTCCAATGGACTGGGCGGCTATCGTACTCATTCCTATTATCGCATTCATCGGCGTCCGGATTTCATGGCTCATGCGGGAGAGGAAATCTGATTTTGCAACATTAGCCTGTTCAGCAGCCACGAGCGCGGCCGCCAATTCTTCCTTCTGCCGCTGTTCCTGTCTCACCACATCTGTCACATCAGACCAGGTCATGCATACCCGGCCAAGCTCTTCATTAATATAAAACACCTGAAATCTCTTTACCCGTGTCCCCCGGTCCTCTGTGAGTTCCAATATAAAAGTATATGAATTCTGCCGGGCCAGACAGGACTTCATGTATTCAAAATCCAGTTTTTCCAGAAATACCTTCCGGGCTTCCTCGTTCATCCGGCTCTCGGCTATCCGGCGGATCTCCTGCTGAAAATCTCCCTGCTGTAAAACAGCCTGCTTCCATTCGTCGGAAAACCCGACCAGCCTGTACGTGGATGTTGTGATGTCTATCTCTGTGATAAGATCGTAATCTAGTTTTGTGATCTTTTTCAGCAGCTGATCCTGCAGCCTTTGCTCTGTGATATCCTGCGTGTAAAAGAACATCATCACGTCGCCGGTCTCGGGGTTCAGGCAAGTATGGAAATTTGAGCCACTCCAGAAGGCTGTTCCGTCTTTTCTCCTGCACAGAAAACTAAAATTATAATCTGCCTTCCCCGCCGCATAATCTTCCAGTACCTTGTCCCGTTTTAATGTCTCGCGCAGTTTTTGCCCATAATGGGGATCTACTGCAGAACAGGCCAGATGCTCCACCGTCTGTTCATAACTGTCCCCCGCCCGGGATACCGCCACATTGGCAGTCGATATGTAATTTTCCAGCTTATTTTGTGTCACATTGATGCGTCCCTGAAAAGCGCCGTCCCTTGATGAGAGTTCTGCAAAATAAGTCATCTCCTGCTCATACAGCTCGTTGGCCCTCTCCTGCAGACGCTTTTCTTTCGTATTGTCCACGAGCACACAGTAGAAATGACGTTCCCCATTCTGCTCCGCAAAGAGCTGGGCTTTTACTGACACCCATCTGACTGTTCCGTCTTTGCAGATGACGCGGTTCTCATAATGAATCGCATTGCTGTGTTTCAACTGTTCCGTCAGATTGCCGGATATCGGTCCCAAGTCGTCGGGATGGATGACCGCCGACATTTTATTGCCCATTGCAGCGAATTCCTCCCTGCCGTAGCCAAGAAATTCATACAGACCGTCGTTCGCTCCGATCACCGATAGATCATCATCAAATCTGCACCGGAAAACACCGCCGGGTATATTATTATAGAGATGGAGCACTTCCTCCTGCGCCGTTTTCTGGGCTGTGATATCGACACATACAGAGGCGATGGCATCCCTGCCGTCCTCCGCCACCGTTTTCCGCCCGGAATCGTGCACCCATATATAAGAACCGTCTTTCTTTTTCATCCGGTAATCAACCGCATATTCTCCGCCCTTCTCCAACTGTGCGGCCACTTCCGTATCCACCATGTCCCGGTCGTCGGGGTGCATACAGTTGGCGATCATACCGTCAATATCAAGACAGAACTCTTCCTCATTCTCATAGCCGAGATAATCAAGCATGTTATGGTTGATAAAGTAGAAAGGGAAGCCTTCCTCTATATATCCTCCCATCATTCCGCCGGGAACGGAATCGTTCAGAAGTTTCTGGCGCTGCTGCGCGATATGTTCCACCACCAGAGTCTGAGGGTAGTGTTCCCCGCCGGCCTGATTGCGGCTTGGCTCTGCAACATGTATGCTGAACACTTTCCATCTGCTGTCTTCCAGGACGAGTGTATAGAAACCGCGCAGATACCAGGTATACATTGTGTTTTTAAGTGTGATCTCCATGGACAGATTCCGGACATTCCCGGCCGGAGTCTGCTCATATATGACTGATATATGGCAGGAAAAAGGCTCCGGGATCTCGGCGATATCCTGCCGGATATAATCAGCCATGGCCTCTTTTCCCCAGGCTGACTCTCCCTCTCCGCTGCCTACAAAGCTTACATTCTCCGACAGAAAAGAAAGGGTAAGCTCCAGATCACGCAGTTCAAACCAGCTGTGGCAAAATTTTTCTACTGTCTCTAATGCCGTTAATTGTGTTATCATATGTCACTCCCTCTTTGCAGACAACATCCGCCTTTACGGCTCCGTTTTGCCCAGTATAAGGCTTTGTCAGCTTCGACGATTATATTGGCGATGGGGATATCGGCATCCCAGATGGCGACACCGCCTGTACAGCTCGTGGCAAACTGTTCCGTAAGCTCTCCTTCCCGGAACGCACTGCAGATTTCTTCTCCCTTTTTAAGCGCCGACGCTCTTGAATCCATCTGTTTGATGACAGCGATGAATTCATCTCCCCCGAACCTTGCAAGGATGTCACAGCTTCTCGTACGTTCGCTTAGAAGCGTTCCAAACTTTTTAATGAGCCGGTCGCCGTATTCATGTCCGTAAGTGTCATTGATCTGTTTTAGATCGTCCAGATCAAACAGATATACCGCCATAGGCGCATCCTCTTTTCTCACAAGGCGGGCTGACGCATTAAGCCCGCGGCGGTTGAGAAGGCCGGTGAGGAAATCTCTGCCCGCCTCCTCCTGCAGCGCCTGTTCCCGTTCGCGGGACAGCGTGCGTCTCATTGCATGGATAAGACGTCTCTCCAGCATACCGGCCGAATAAGGCTTATACGCAAAATCATCGGCGCCCAGTTCGACCGCTCTTTCCTCCAGCGTGATATCCGGCTGCCCTGTAGCGATAACCGGTATATTCCAGACCGCTTTTTCTCTCTGCAGAACGTCCAGAATTGAAAAACCGTCTAATTCCGGCAGTGTCAGACTTAAAACAACAGCGGAAAGTTCACGTTCAAAACGCACGATAAATCCCAGCGCCTCCTGCCCTGTAGCCGCCTCCGCGATCTGATACCTGCCCTGGAAGAGCTTTCGCAGTTCGCGGCGCTGCTCTTCATCCTCTTCTGCTATCAGAATATAACTCTGCGCCGCGTCGCTTTCCTGACCGCCTCCCGCCTGCGTCTCATTCTCACAGACTTCGGTGTCGAGTCTTTTCAGAAGAGCCTCAAAATCAGTGCATGGCATAGGACGGGCGAAATAATATCCCTGTACAAAATCACAGCCGATCTCTCTCAGACGCTCCAGCTGCTCCCGTGTCTCCACGCCCTCTGCCACCACACTTAATTTCATCCACCGCGCCAGCCCCATGATGAAGCCAAGGATTCCCTTATCGATCGGTTTTGCCGTCTCACTCTGAATAAATTTCATATCCAGCTTTAAGATATCAAGCGGAAGCTGATTCAGCATATTTAAAGAAGAATAGCCGCTGCCGAAGTCATCCATCTCTATGATAAAGCCCAGTTTACGCAGATGGCGTACGGTGTCGATGATCTGCTCCGGGTCTTCTGTATAGGCGCTTTCTGTAATCTCAAGATGAAGGCGCGAAGGGGCGATTCCGTATCTGCGCACTGTTTCCATCAGAACTTCTGCCAGATCCACCTGATATACGTCCGCCCTGGACACATTGACAGACACCGGGATCTGAGGATAGCCCTTCCTGTCCCATTCCTGCATGACAGCACACGTTTTCTTCCAGACATACTGGTCAAGTTTTGTTATAAATCCATTTCTTTCAAAAAGCGGTATAAAGGCCGCCGGAGACTGGAAGCCCCACTCCGGATGTTCCCAGCGTACAAGCGCCTCCGCTCCGGCCAGCCGGTCTTTGCTTATACTGTACTTTGGCTGCAGATAAATCACAAACTGCTCCTCTGAAAGCGCCTCTTCCATAATATCTGTGATCGCCTGTTCGTGGAGCATCTTGTTGCGCAGTTCATCATCATATCTGGAATAATGCTTTCCATACTGTCCCTTGATGTTGCGGGCGGCCAGAAGCGCGCGGTCGCACATCTGCTCCACTGCCAGCGTGCGGTCCTCGACGGCATAGATCCCCCATTTCATCACAGTATTCCTCATGTTGCTCGTCCTGCCAAGCTCCATATCTGCCTGCACAAAAAAGGCATCTGCATAATCGTACCGCCGCTCCATCAAACAGGCAAACTGGTCCGCATGCAGACGTCCGCAGATCCCTTTTTCCCCCACAAGCTTTGTGTATATTGCAGCTATGCTGCCAAGCAGACGGTCACCCGCAGGCACCCCGAAAATATCATTTACCAGTTTAAAATTTTCAATGTCTGAGCAGAGGATATCATATTCCTTCCCCGGGTTCTGCTCCAGTGTCTCTTTTACACGGCGGTAAAAAAATTCCTTGCTGTATAATCCAGTAAGACTGTCGAACTGGAACTGATTGATAATCGCCGCTGTCTCACGCAGACGGATAATACTGGCCACTCTGCGCAGGATAGCCTGCGGTCTGTACGGCTTTGTGACAAATTCCGTTGCTCCGCTTGAAAGGGCGGCTATTTCATCAGCCTCACTGTCGCTCTGCGTCGTCACAATGACAGGGATCGACGCATAAGAAGGAGTCTTTTCTACAATGGATAGAAACGTATGTCCATCCATGACCGGCATGACGATATCAAGGAGGATCAGAGATATTTCTTCACTGCACTGCTCCAGCATGGCGAGCGCCGTCTGTCCGTTTTCTGCTTCCAGAACTTCATATTCCGGCGCGAGGATCTCACAAAGCATCATCCGGTTGATGGCATTGTCCTCTATCACTAATATCTTTTTCTTTGCACTCATATATCATCCTCTTATCTCTCCGGCCGGTATGATCCCCGCACGAATTTTTAATGACTTACGGGCAGCCTCTTGCTGAACCGCAGAAATACCTGAACATGAAACTGGACAGGAGAAATAATGGCAATTCCTCCCGTCCTGTTTCACATCTGAGGCTATAACTATCTCAACATATTGTATCATGCAGGCCTTTATTTATCAAGATAACAATATGGTGTTCTATAAGTATGATCTATGGTACAATTAAATCACAGACACCCCGCCGATACACTGACAGGAGGTACCGCCATGAGCATCAAAAGGCTCCCCTTTTTTCTATCTGCAGCCAAATATCTGAATTTTACGGAAGCAGCCAGCGAGCAGTTCATTTCACAGACCGCAATGAGCCTGCAGATCAAAAAATTTGAAGATGAACTCGGGTTTCAGCTTTTTAACCGGAGCAACACAGGAGTGACCCTCACGAAGGCAGGCGGTTACCTTTACAAACGCTGCCAGTATATCATGGCTGATTACAATCAGGCGGTCGCCCATGCCCGGCAGTTGTCGGAAGAAGATAAACCACAGGTGAGGATCGGATATTCCGGCGCGTATGAACAGCTGGCGGTCACGCCCTTCGTATCCCGGTTCTACAAAGGACATCCATCCTCCCAGGTAGAGCTCATCTACGGTAAACGAAAGAAAAAAGTCCTTCAGCAGCTGGAGGACGGCTTTCTGGATCTGGCGGTCGTATCTGATTATGACCGCAACTACAGCCAATGGCTGAAATCCGTCCCTCTCAGGCACGACAATTGTCTGTTCCTGCTTAGCTCCGACAGTGAGCTCGCTGCGTCTTCCAGTCTCGAACCTTCCAGACTGGTCGGAAAACCTCTGCTTAGAACGGTAGAAAATGACTTCACGTCCTATGAATGGCAGATTTGGAATGTCATGAATTTTCTCGGACTCGGCGGAAATGAAGTCATCTATGCCAATGATTATTACAGCATGGCGCTGCTCGCCAAGTCGGATATCGGCTTCGGCATCGTCCCCGCGTGTATGAGTACCATGCCCATGGATGGACTTTCTTATGTCCCGATCACAGGACGGACACTTAAGACAAGCTGTTCTGTCATCTATATGGAGAGCAGTTCCAACCCTGTGCGGGAAGAATTTCTCATGACGCTGAAGGATAAAGATACGGAAGCGTCAGACGGCGCTGACTGAAACGGCTATGACATACCGTTGTGACATACAGTAAAAGAGCAGGCAGAATCCCGCGCGGTGTGACCGCGGAAGTTTCATGCCTGCTCTTTTTTACCAGAGGAACGCTGAACTATGTATACTTATTTTATAACGCGCTTGTCTTATGGCCTGTATGCCCCGTCTACGCTGACCGTCGTTGCCGTAATGCCGCTGGCAAGGTCTGACGCCAGGAAAAGATATACGTTGGCGATCTCCTCCGCTTTCAGCATACGTTTCATCGGGAATGATTTGAGGTAGTCTTCGAGAATTTCCGGCGGCAGGCCTTTTGTCATATCTGTATCCACAACTCCGGGAGCGACGCCGACCACACGGATGTTCTTTCGTATGATCTCTCTTCCGAGACCTTGTGTAAGACCGATCACACCCGCCTTACTCGCAGGATACCCTATTCCGGACAGAGAACCGTAGATGCCTGTCACAGATGCCGTATTGATTATAACACCCTGCTGCGCGCCCTTCATACACTGATAAGCCGCCCATGCGCCATTGAACACACCGATCACATTGATATCCATCATATGCTTGAACGCTTCCTCTGTCACTCTTGAAAATACGGTATTCATCGTAATGCCCGCGTTATTGATCATAACGTCAAGCCTCCCGTATTTTTCCGCCACTGCTCTTACCGCAGCCATAACTGCGTCACGTGATGTGAGATCCGGCGCAAAGCCGAGCACTTCTTCTTCGGGATAAAGCTCTTTTAACTCTGCCAGTGCGGTGTCGACCTCCTCTTTTGTCTCGCCGAATATGGAGACCTTTGCTCCATTTTCAATAAAAATCTTTGCCGCCGTAAATCCAATGCCCCGGGTTCCGCCTGTGATAACTGTGATTTTGTCCTGTACAAGTTTCATGAATTTCCTTCCTTTCCTGCGTTTAGCTTTGCTTATATGTGCTAAAACTTTAATTGATATAACTTTAACACTTAGTACGTTATGACATTGGATAAACACACTACATATTACAACCTGATTGGTTCGCGTTCTTCCGGATTATATAACCATCGCGCGGACAAAACCGCTCATATGACTGTCAGTATTCAACATCATAGCCATGCGGCGGCCTCCTGCTTATTCCTCCTGTCTGTGTCTACATATTCAGGAAGCCGGCGTCGACCTTGACTTCTGCTCCGGATATATAGCGTGCAGCGGCGTCATCGGCGAGAAACGTGATAATATTCGCACAGTCTTCAGGCTGCCCCAGCATCGGCTTCGCCCCTTCTGTATGAGGGGTGATCGTATGCATCGGAGCCGCATTGCCGGCGCGCATCTGCCAGTCCAGGATACCGATATTCAGCTCGCGGGCCGCACGGTTGATCCCGGATTTGACATTGCACGGCAATATACAGTTACAGCGGATCCCCCGCTCAAAGAAGCTGGCGGAAATATTGCGGGTAATACCGAGGACGGCATGTTTCGTCATGACATACGTAGTACCGCCTTTCAATCCTCTGACAGATGCCGCGGAAGCGATATTCACAATATTGGCAGGTGTTCCCTGTTTGAGGAATATCTCGATGGCACGCTGGCATCCGAGGTAGACAGCACGCTGATTCGTCTCATACACATAGTCATAGATTTCCTGTGATGTCTCGTGAATGGGAAGCTGTCCGTCCAGAACGCCGGCATTGTTGACTGCCACATCTACATGTCCGAATCTCTCCAGGCAGACGTCAAACATCCGGTCGATCTGTTCGGGAATACGGACATCGGTCTGAAGCGGCAGGATGCATCCTGCTCCTTTAGCCGCCTCCACTTCCGCCTTCAGTTCTTCCAGAAGTTCGAGGCGTCTGGCGGCGGCTACGACCCTGCCCCCCTCCATGGCAAACTGACGCGCCGCTGCCCGTCCGATACCGGAACTGGCTCCGGTGACAATGATTGCTTTTCCTTCAAATCTCATATGTTTCATCCTCCTGTTCCGTTTTCCAATGCTCCGTAAATCCTTCGCGATAGTGCGGGAACAATTCTCCCAGTTTGTAGGTCTCATATGTCTGCTCAAAATCCAGGCATGCTGTGATCCCGCGTCTGGCAAGATCTTCTGTCTCTTCTTCCGTGTAGCCCAGATCACGGAGTACCTCTTTATTATTTTCCCCAAACAGCGGGGCGCCCCATTTGATCTCTCCGGGGTTATTCTTCCATTTGTTCACAATGCCGATACCCTTGACTCTGCCCATCATAGGGTCATCCCATTCTGTAAATATCTCCCTTGCCTTCCAGTGCGGATCTCTGACACAGTCCTCGAGAGAATATACTTTCTGACATGGGATCTGATTCTCCAGCATTATCTTTTCCACTTCGTCGACGGTATGCTCCGACACAAACTTCTCCATGGCGGCCTCCAGCCTGCGGCCAAGATCGGTATCAGCCATCCATCCCGATATGATCTGGTCGATCTCCGGGTCTCCGTCACCCGGTTTTGGAAGACCGATAAGAGGATATCCGCGATGGACGGGTCCATATCCGTTCATTCCGATGAAAATGGTCCCTCCGTCCTTGCACGTATAGAAACTGAACAGAGCGGCCTGGGAGTCCTTATTACCTGTGCGCGGAAATTCTTTTCCGTCTGTGAAATACTCGATCGGCCGTGTGTCAAGTATACGGGCCAGAGATTCATACTGGGCCACATCCACCGCTTCCCCTCTGCCGGTGCGCAGCACATGTACATAGGCGGCGAGTGCCGTCCAGCAAGTGTTGAGCGCCGTCACATAGTCGCTCAGGTACGGAGATATCTTCAAGGCCTCCTTCGGCGTACCGTTAAAGCTCATATATCCGGAAAACGCCTGGCCGACAGCATCATAAGACGCACGGCTGATATATTCAGGCACACCGGTCTGCCCGAACCCGGATACGTGCACGATGACAAGACCCGGATTGACTTCCCAGAGCACTTCGTCTGTGAGTCCCATTTTTTCATAAGTTCCGCCTTTGGAGGATTCAATGAAAATATCCGTCCATTTGATCAGCTTTTTAAATATCTCAAGTCCCTCCGGCGTCTTCATATCTGCAACCATGGATATCTGATTGCGGTGATTCTGTGAATACCCATAATGTCCGCGTGTACTGTCCGGATTTTTCGGCGATTCAAGGTGCACCACCTCAGCGCCGATCTCCCCCAGCAGCGTCGCGCCGAACGGACCTGCTATCGCTCCGCCGCATACAAGGATCTTTACTCCTGCCAGCACACCAAACTGCGGAAAATTGTTAAGCCCTGTTCCTTCCATCTCTATATTCTCCTTTCAACCGTGCCTGACTTCAGGCACGAAATAATATGTTCTAAAGCATGGACTGTCCGGATGCCATGCGCCCCGCGATTCTACCATAGAATAAAGCGCCTCCGATCGAGGTCCCGCATGTCGGATACTCTGTCCCGAACATTCCCGTATCAGCCACCTCTCCTGCCGCATACAATCCTGGGATCGGCCTTCCTTCGTTATCGAGCACACGTGCCGATATATCGGTCTCAAGCCCGCCGAACGATACCGTGACACACGGATGAAGTCTGAGCGCCGCATATTTTGGTCCGTCGATCGGATGCAGGAATCTGGCCGGCTTCCCAAAGTCTTCGTCTTCTCCCCTGGCGGTCAGTTCCTGATAACGGTCAAATGTAGCCCGCAGTGTGGCCGGGTCACATTTTATCAGCGCAGCAAGTTCCTCAATACTGTCTGCCGCCTTGTCACGGCTCGTGCCCTCCACGGCCTGTTTGAACCCGTACTGAACGCCGCCGTACGGCTCGTCGCCGCTTGTGATGTACCATCCGCAGTTGCTTCCGGATGCAGCCAGCGCGTCGGATACGTGATACTGGTAGCTCCATTCATTGACGACCCGCTCCCCGCGTTCATTTACGATCAGTCCTGATTCGTCATTGATGCCGATGCCGCATGACAGACTCGTATACACCACCTGTATGCCCGGATGCACAAAGTTGCGGGCTCCGATCTTTTCTGCCGCTACAAGGCCTTCCCCTACATTGCTCTTCGGAGCAGTACAGAAGTAATGGGCGACCGGATACCTTGCGCACATCTCCTTGTTGCGTGAATAACCGCCGGTGGCAAGAATGACGCCCTTCTTCGCATAGACAGTCAATTTGGAACCGTCAAGCTTTTCGCACACCGCGCCGTTTACCACACCATTTTCATCTGTGAGAAGTTCTTTTAAGGCAGTGTTGTATATGATCTCACCGCCCAGTCTGCCGGCAAAATGGCGCGTCAAAGGAGTCGTGATCTCGCCGCCCTGGCCGTTTGTCTGGCCGCCTCCTCCCATGCTGTTATGTACACGCCACGGCTGCATGGACACATGGATCGCCTCCACGTCCTGTACTTTGTATCCCATTGTCCCGAGCCAGTCGAGCGTACTGTTCAGATTCTTTACAAGATAGCGGTTTTTGGACGCGTCCATGAAATTGCCTCTGCGGTTCCCGACTTCCATCAGGTAGTTGTAGCACATCTCCTCCGTATCGTAGATCCCCTGCTTTTTCTGCCATTTCGTTCCGGCTCCGAGCAGCTTTCCGCCGGAACGTGCGGTAGAGCCTCCTGTGATACCTTGTTTTTCTATGAGCACAACGTCGGCACCGCCTTCTTTTGCCTCGATCGCAGCTGCGAGTCCGCCGGCCCCCGCGCCAAATACAGCCACGTCGACCGTGCGCACTTCGTCTTTTACTTCCGGCGCCTCCGGTCCCGGCGCCGCCTTGAGCTTCTCTATGACATCGTCCGCCGCCCCTGCGGCCCTAAGCGCCCCTTCCACCGCTTCTAAGATAGCACCGCTCGTCAAGTCAGCTCCGTTCACGAGAGGGATGTTCAGAGACTGATATTTGACAATTTGAGGCGGCATCACCTCGACAGGGGATGTGGGAAGGTCCCACGCAAGCCCCCGCACTTCCTTATGTTTGATGATTTTAACCTCCGTGATCTCATCTTCCGTAACTGTTACATTCACGATAAGCCTGCCCTGGTATCCGTGACCGATACCTTCGTACGTGCCTGGTACATAGTTTGCCATCGCATTTGCCTCCTTTTTTTGATCATTTGTTATTTTAATAACATGTTTTTCTGCTTTTATTCTAACATCTAAAAATCAGCCTGTATAATTTAAAAATAATCCGTCACCATAAGTTTAGCTTATGAAGAAAGACCCAATCACAACTCACATAGTCAGGCGCAAAAAAAGAGACTCCCCCGCAGGAAGGGGTGTCTCTCCGGTATAACGATAATATGTTTTCAATATAACTTCGGACAAGTATACCTCGGCAGTCCGCTGCTGTGTTTTCCGTACTCTATCGCCTCAACAGGACACCGGCAGATACAGGCCATGCAATGTGTACAGTCCGTTCCCCATACAGGCTTTCCGTCCACAATACGTATGTTGGCAAGCGGACAGAGCGCCTCACATTTTCCGCAGGAAATGCAAGTATCCTTGACATGGAACTTTTTAGCGTGCACAAACATCGGATAAAAGATACGGTTTACGATACTGCTGCTCATTTTATCTTTCACTGTAACCGAAAGCTGCGGGAATGTCGCTTTGCTCTTTATGAAAGACGCTGCTTTGTCTATAGTGGCTTCTGCATGCTCAATGATCTTAAGCGCCTCTTCCTCAGCCGGAGTGGAGAACATGGCAATATAATTTTCCGGCATAATGACCGGAAGGCATCCGCGGTAATCCATCTGCCTGCCGGCACATAACTCCTTGAGATAAGCGCCCGCATTCCCAATGCTACCCCCGCAAGTCATTATGAAATAAATCTCTTTACTGCCTGCCAGCGTTGTCTTTCCCAGCCATTCATTCAGAATACGCGGAATCCTCCACGCATAGGCAGGGGAGACGATGATCCACGGTTTCTCGGAATATAGTTCTGTAAAATCATGGTTTCTGATCTTCTTAAATAAATCCACAGTCTCATCGTGGATCTCTCTGCTGATCCTCTTTGCCGCATATTCACTGTTGCCTGTTCCTGAAAAATATAAGATCAAATTTTTGTCCTCCTTAAATAAAGCTAAGACTGAGCACTCATATGCTGAATGCTTTCATAGATAAGATCAACCAGATCCGCGATCTCTTTCCATTGCGTCTCATCTGTGCTCAGATAATAATAGTTTTTTGTTCCTTCTCTGTGCATTGCCACGATCCCTGACTCTTTCAATATCTTTAGATGGTGAGATACCGAAGGTCTCGTCAAATGGGTCTTTTCCGCGATCTCTCCCACCCGGATACCTGACAGATCACTTTCCAGCAGCACAAGCAGGATCAATTGTCTCGTATCGTCTCCTATTGCAGTAAACGCGTTTCTGCATATCTGGAAACCATCTACTATTTTTTTAAGTCTTTCTTCACATTCCATCCACATACTCCGATTTTTTACAAATATGTTACCTTTAATTTTTCACGCTGCACAGAGCGAAGAAACTTTACGCGCGGATAACCTAATACAAGGGTCATCGCTGCGCGTTTCTTTTTCGGCATTTTCAATGCTTTCCTTATCTTTAAAGAACTGTTTGCCGCCATTGTGAAAAAACCGCTGAACAATACCCCAAGTCCGTTTGCCTCTGCAGCAAACTCCATATTCTGTGCCGCGAGGATCCCGTTTGTCTTGTCTCCTGCCATAATGACAATGACGATCGGCGCTTTGAAAAAGAAAAAGTGTCTGTCGATCTTATTTTGCCTTGCCATGGGACTGAACAAATCGGCCAGGGGTTTCCATTTCCTGAACATGCTGACCGCCATCTGCTCTATATGATCCTTCTCTCTGTCCAGCACGGCAAATGACACATCCTGCTTATTCTTTGCTGTATGGGTGAGCCGTCCGGCCTCTAGGATCTCGTCGATGACTTCCCCCGGGATCTTTTTATCTTGAAACTGTCTGACGCTTCTTCTAAAGCGGATGACGTCCAGAACCTGCTTCGGATCTAACCGCTCATTGTTTGTTTTTATAATATCCTCCGTCTCATACCCGCTGATCGATACCGCTTCAGCGGGGCAGACTGCCGTGCATTGTCCGCACATCAGACAGTCACTCAATATCGTTTCCGCTTTTTTGTTCTTCAATTCAATGTTATGTGCTGCACATGTCCTCACACATGCTCCGCAGCCGATACACCGGCACGCGTCGATCTCTACGTGATGTTTATTCATAGCCTTGTTCCTTTCGTTAAAGTTTGTTAACCATTATACAAAACAATAGCGGCAGATACAACATCGGTAAAGAAATCGGTTACCATTGGCGGCCGCAAATATTACAAAAACACGGAAATGAAATATTATATATCCATTCATTCCCGTGTTCAGGTCACTCATATTTTATTTGACAGACGTATACTACCAATACATTATCCTTAATTTCTCTCGGTTATCCTGCCGTCCTCCAGATAGAGTATGCGGTCGCTCTGCAGCGCAATACCTTCGTCGTGAGTGATCACGATCAGTGTCTGCCGGTATTTCCTGTTTGACTCTTTCAGCAGTGCGATGATCTCCGCGCTGTTCTTCCTGTCCAGATTTCCCGTCGGCTCATCGGCCAGAACGAGGGCGGGATGCATGACGAGGGCGCGCCCTATGGATACTCTCTGCTGCTGGCCGCCCGACAACTGGCCGGGAAGGTGATTCAGCCTCTGCGAGAGCCCGAGTGTCCCGATCAGTTCATCCAGATATCCGGCATCCGGTTTCTGACCGTCCAGCAGAAGAGGCAGTGAGATATTCTCCTGAACGTCCAATATAGGGATCAGATTATAAAATTGATAGATAAGTCCAACCTGCCTTCTGCGGAAGATGGACAGCTTCTTCTCATCCATACTGCCAAGTTTCACGCCTTCTACCCATATATCACCCGAGGTAGGCACATCCACACCCCCCAACATGTGAAGGAGTGTGGACTTGCCGGATCCGGAGGGACCCACGATTGCTACAAATTCTCCTTTATCTACCGTAAAGGAAACGTTATCCAGCGCTTTTACTTCATTTTCTCCTGTACCATATATCTTGCTTACATTTTCGACCTTTAACAGTTCCATACACACTCCTCCTACATGGTTTCTTCTTTGATGATATCAATGAGCTGTATCTTTTTCACACTTCTTACCGACAGATACACAGAGAAAATGCTGAGCACGAGGAATACCGCTGTTTCCATCAGTAAGATCTCATATGGGAATACAGGCTCCACCGCCTGCTCTCTCCCCCATGACCAGAACAGCGCCAGCGCCAGCAGTATACTGAATATAAGTCCGGCAACATAGGCACACACTGTGTAGATAAGGTTCTCTATATAGAGCATTTTCGCGATCTGCTTCCTGCTCATGCCAAGCGAGAGAAACACCGCAAATTCCCGCCGGCGCGTCTGCACGGCTGAAGTAATGATCTTGATCATCTGAAAGACGCTGATCACAGTCAGAAAGATCAGAACTCCATAGGAAAAAAGATGACGCAGAAGCGGAAACGGATCTGACATAGTACCCGTTATCTGCGCGGCATAACTGTTGCATGTATAGTCGAGCGCAGACCAGTCAAAGTTGTCTATATCCATGTTCCTTCCATCTGACAGCCCGTACCTTTCCCCGATGTCCTCAATCATATTCTGTACCTTTCCGGCTTCTTCTCCGCGTTCCATTAAAGTATTCTGCATCTTTTCATCAGCGAGAAAGGAAAGGGAAGATGATACAAGCTTCAGTCCCCGGGTGGTAGTGTTCCCAAATCGGACCACTGCAGGATATAGCACGTTGTCAGGAAGCTTTGGCGCCTCACTGTTTAACTTTAACGCAAGCCTTCGGTGTGTTTGGCCGTTTTCTGCCGGGAAACCGTCTGTCCTTACAACTTGATCAAAGACATCCTGCGGCGTATAGAAGTATATCGTGTTTGGTTCTTCCACCGCGCTGGCTGTATAGCACGGAACAGTCTGTGTGGTGACGCCAAGTACATCAAACTCCCATTTTTTAAATTGCTTCACCTGCTCTCCCTCTGGCGTTGCCACCGGATACATCCACTGTCCCGAATCGGTAAATAAGGAAAGAGCTCCGCGCGTTCCCTCCGCAAATATACTCCTGTATTTAGTCGTGCTGCCGTCTTTCACGATCGGGTGATCTTCCACCAGCACCGGAATCTGCCCTTTGCCGGCATCATATTCCGCAGGTACCCCTGCCTTATCAAGATAGTCCCGGAACGACTTGTCATCCATTCCGACAAGAACGAGATTCATGGCGTACCCTTTTTTCACATCTCCTTTTATGCTGCTTATTTTCATTGGATTATTGTAGGACATACCGAGTATATAACTCGTGTATTCCTTAAGCCCGGGATCGATATCCTTCGCTTCAAAGAGCACGGTTCCCATGTCGGCCCTATCCTGTATGGAGTATCCTTCCACCGCAGGAATGGAAATAACTTCAGAGATAAAATCATCCCACTTTTCATTCCTTTTGTTGTAATCTTCCTCCAGCACCAGATCCGCATTGTCTTTCGGACGTCTGTCCCGTGTTTCATATCCGCCATCCAGGTAATTCATATATATATAACCGTCCAGAAATAAAAGCATGGCTACCGCAAAGGATATACCAATGATCAGATAACGTCTTTTAAAAAACACAAGATTCTTCAGGGCAAGATTACTTTCTGCTCCGAACCGGCCTGCTGTCCAGAACGGAAGGACAACCGGCTTCTTAAACGTTCTCTTGTCTGCCCTGTTGTGAATAAGCTCTATCACAGAGCCTTTTCCCGGCCGCCCGGTACATGCCAGGCCTGTCAGCAGTACGGCCGCGCATTCACTCAGAAATATGAGCAGCAGTACGCGCCAGGAGAGGACCACATGGAAAGGAAAGACAGCGGCCGAAAGCAGGACACCGATACCTATACCTGCCGGTATTCCCGCGCTTCCCAGTATAACGGCCTCCACAAACGCGATCCTTCCTCTCTGAAACGGGGTAGCTCCCACGCTTGCCAATATGCCGAGGTAACGCCCCCTGTCCCTGAAAGAGATGACGAGCATGTTGTACAAAAATATAACGAGTACGGCCAGAACAACAGCTATCATTCCGGACGCTGCGCTCAAAAGCGGCTTCACATCCTCCTGTGTGACATCGGCAGCCTCCAGTCTGTGTACAAAAGATGTCATAAAAACAGACAGCATTGTAAGCAGGACCGTTGCAGTCAATATGCCCGCTATCGTTGAAAGCGTCCGCTTTTTATTATGTTTCAGGTGCCGGATGGTTAGTGTTTGGATAATATCCATAAGATGCCTCCTTCCTTGCAGTGTTCTTCCTTTATGCTCTCAGTATATACACGGAAGGTGACAATGAGGTGACAGAATATATGACAATATCGTCACATATTAAAGTGATAGAATTTTATGATAAATACAGTATATTTCCCATAGACAGATTCGATCTCAACCGTCCCGTTCTGTGCCGTGATGAGCTGCTTTGCGAGAGCCAGCCCGATACCGACGCTGTCGGGAGAGGCATTTGCCCCCTTGTAAAAGCGCTCAAAAACGTGCGGCTTGTCCTTGTCGCTGATGCCGCCGCCTTCATCCTTTACCGTGATAACCGTATAGACAGAGTTCTCAGCCGTTTCAATCGTGATCGTTTTGCCGTACGGGGTGTGTTCCATGCAGTTTTTTAATATATTGGATACCGCCTCGCTGCTCCAGTGCAGATCTCCCTGATATACAGCCGGAGAATTCTCCGGAAGTATCAGTGTCTGGTCCCGCAGTTCCATCGGTATGAGAAGATGCTCCGATGCCCTGCTGAGCATTTCCGATACATTTACCTCCTCTTTTTTCAGCACGATGGAGCCTGCGTCCAGCCGCGACATCGTGAGCATCGCGGACAAAAGCCATTCCATCCGGGAAAGCTGGGTGCGGAGGGCATGTGTGAACTCCAGCCGCTTGCCGGCCGGCAGCGTCTCGTCCTTCAGCAGATCGATCATAACATTCATGGATGTCATGGGCGTCTTCAGCTGATGCGAGATATCTGAGATCGTATCGGAGAGGAACTGTCTGTCTTTGCTCAGAAGTTCTGCCTGAGAGTGACATTTTGTGATCAGTTTATAGAACTCGCTTTTCAGCACGCCGAGTTCCCCTTCCATCTGGTCCGGCACTTCAAGAGGGAGCATCTGTGACTGCGCTTTTCTCAGAAATTCTGACAGCTTTCTCAATCTACCGTAACGGTAAGATGAAAATGCCAGGAAGCCGGCCAGATAAAGAAAACCGTCCGCCAGCACCACATATGGGCCAAAGGACGGCACGTGAGCGCATACGGCAGATGAGACGGCAGTTACGAGGATCATAAAAATGACAGTATATGTGATTTCTCTGTTTTTAAACATGTGATTCTCCTATCGTATATCCAAGCCCCCGTACTGTCCTTATGATCTCCGGGCCCTCTGTGTCAGTTTCCAGCTTATCCCTCAGACGCTTTATATACACGGTCAGCGTATTGTCGTTAACATATTCACCCGCAATGTCATATATGTGGGAAAGCAGCTGCTCTCTCGTCACGATCTGCCCCTCATGGCGGATAAGAAACAGGAGGAGCTTGTACTCCAGCGCGCTCAGACAGATCTCCTCTTCTTTGCAGTACACCTTGCCCTCTGCCGTGAGCACCCTTATATCTCCGGCACAATAGACAGAGGCAGGTCTTATGTCCTGCCTGCTGTCATAACGCCGCAGCACGCTGCGTATACGGGATATCAGCTCCCGGATCCTGAACGGTTTTACGATATAATCATCCGCACCGATATCGAGCCCCATAACGACATTGGCTTCCTCGTCACAGGCAGTGAGAAAAATAACCGGAACATTGTGGTATCTCTTTATTTTTCTGCATATATCATACCCGGTTCCGTCCGGAAGCATTACATCCAGCAGATACAGGCCGATATCCTTTCTTCCGATATAAGGGAGCGCTTCAGCGGCGCTGCCGGCAATTATGAACTTAAATTCTTCTTTTTCCAGTGTGTAGGCGACCGCGTCCGCTATCGCCTTGTCATCTTCTACGATCAATATCTTGATTTTCTGCATATTTTCATCCTCTCGTCTCATTTTACATGAAAGCATTTATCGAATCAAGCCATATGAGTCTCTTTGCGCTCCATCTTCCATCTTACTATTACCTATTGTAATATTTCCTGAAATAATATAATATTAGCTCGTACGAATGATTCCCTGTAAAAAGGGAGTGAGAACAGAAAGGACCAGTGAGATATGAAACTGCAACAGCTGCTCAGCTATACGAGAAAAGCGGTCGATGAATACGGCATGATCGAGGAAGGCGACCACATCGCGGTCGGGATATCCGGCGGAAAGGACAGCCTGACATTATTATATGCGCTGCACGGGCTCAGACGGTTTTATCCGAACAAATTTGAGCTGAGCGCGGTGACGGTAGACCTAGGATACAGTGAATGCGATTTTACCCCTGTCATAAAGCTGTGTAAGGAACTGGGCGTCCCTTACCGGATCGTAAAGACCGATATCGCCCATATTCTCTTTGAGGAGCGCAAAGAGAGCAATCCGTGCTCTCTCTGTGCCAAAATGCGAAAAGGCGCACTGAATCAGGCCGTGAAAGAGATGGGCTGCAATAAGGTGGCCTACGCGCATCACAAGGATGACATCATCGAAACGATGCTCCTCTCCCTTCTGTTTGAGGGACGTTTTTATTCTTTCTCTCCACGGACTTATCTGGACCGTATGGACCTCACCGTCATACGCCCTGTCATGTTCGTGGACGAGGCAGATATCATAGGGTTTAAGAATAAATATGACCTGCCTGTAGTGACAAGCCGCTGTCCCATCGACGGATACACAAAACGGCAGTATGCCAAGGAACTTGTAAAACAGCTGAATGACGAACATCCGGGAGCAAGACAGCGTATGTTTACAGCTGTTTTGAACGGAAATATTAAAGGATGGCCGGACCGTGTCCCGCACATACGGCAGTAAAAAAGACGGAAGGAAGCATCGCTGCTTCTTTCCGTCTTTTCATTTGTTTATGTTACACCGCCACGTTTACAGCTTCCGGTCCAGCCCTCTCTCCTTGAGCTCCACGAGTCTCTTTATGGCTTCGGCAGTCCCTTCGATCCCCAGCACAGAACTGTCTAAACTGAAATTGTAGCTCTCTACATCCGCCCATTTCTTATTTGTGTAATAATTATAATAGCTCGCGCGCTTCTTATCTGTTTTCTGGCACATATCCTTTGCCTTTGCATCCGTCAATTCATAGATGCGCGCGATACGCCGGATGCGCGCGTCAAGACTGGCATGAATGAAAACAGAGAGTACATTTTCATATTCCTGGAGCGCATAATCTGCACACCTGCCTACGAGAATACACGGACCTTCATCAGCTATCTTCTTGATCGCGTCAAACTGCGCCAGAAACACCTTGTGGTTGATCGGCATATCTGTGTAGCTTCCGCTGGAATATCCGAGAGAATACGTATCCATAACGAGAGAATACAGAAAACTGTTGGTAGGCTTCTCATCATGTGTCTCAAACAGCTCCTGACATATGCCGCTCTCCTTAGCCGCCCTGTCCAGCATCTCCTTATCATAAAGTTTGATTCCCAGGTCTTTTGCAACTTTATAGCCGATTTCGCGCCCCGCGCTTCCGAACTGCCTTCCTATCGTAATAATTGTATTAGTCTTTTCAGCCATGCAATCACACTCCTTTGTAAGTATGCCTATATTATATAACAATATATGTGAAAAGTACACAATTTTCCGAAAATCTTACACTAAATATCCCTTAGTTTCTCTAACAATTCCACAAAATATTGTGGGAGCGGCGCTTCCACCTCCAGATATTCACCCGTGCGCGGATGTATGATCCCGAGCGTCTTTGCATGCAGTGTCTGTCCCTGAAGACCGGGAAAAGGACATCTTCGCGGGCCGTATACCATATCACCGACGATCGGATGGCCGATGCTGGACATATGAACACGGATCTGGTGTGTGCGGCCTGTCTCCAGTTCGCACTGTATATAACTATATTCTCCGAACCGTTCCAGCACTTTATAGTGCGTGACCGCCTCTCTTGCGTTTTTTGCATGGGTGCTCATCCTTTTTCTGTCTGTGGGATGTCTTCCGATGGGCGCGCTGACCGTCCCCTCTTCCTCTTTAAAACCACCGTGTACGACCGCTTCATATATACGGCGTATACTGTGCTTTTTCAGCTGTTCCGACAAAGCCTGATGTGCCATGTCATTTTTGCATACAATGAGAGACCCCGTCGTATCCATATCTATCCTGTGTACGATCCCGGGCCGCATCATGCCGTTGATGCCGGACAGTTCCCGGCCGCAGTGGAACATAAGCGCGTTGACGAGTGTCCCTGAATAATGGCCGGGAGCCGGATGTACGACCATCTGCTTCGGTTTGTTGACGATGATAATATCCGCATCCTCATAAAGGATATGAAGCGGTATGTCCTCCGGCAGAATATCCGGCTCTTTTGCGGACGGTATCGTAACTTCCAGCATATCACCGCAGGAAAGCCTGTAATTGGCTTTTACAGGCTTGTTGTTCACTAAGATATGACTGTCTTTGATCAGCTTCTGGATATAGGAACGGGACCGGTCAGAAAGCATTTCCGCAAGATAGCGGTCGATCCGTTCTCCTTCCTCATTTTCTACGGTGAAAAATTCGCTCAAAATCTTCCTCCTTATAATAAAAGAACAGGAGTATCACCAACGCAAACGTGGATACTGTCACATAGATGTCGGCCACGTTAAATATAGGGAAATCGATCAGTTTAAAATAAAAGAAATCCACCACATAATTGAGCCTTACTCTGTCAATACAGTTGCCGAACGCACCCGCCACTATCATCACGGCACAGATACGAAGCGGAAGAAACCTGCGCTCCATCGGAACTTTCATATAAAACCATATAACGACCGCACAGATGACGGCCACACTGATAAAAAAGAAAATACGCTGGTTCTGAAACAGTCCAAAAGCTGCTCCCCTGTTTTCCAGATATTCAAACTGAAAGATATCTTTTAGAAGTACGAAAGGCTCCTGCCCCTTAAGCTTTGCGATCGCCATATATTTTGTGAGCTGGTCAATGAGTACCCCGGCTGCAGCCGCTGTGACAGCAGCCGCATAATGCTTTATTCTGTTTTCCTCTTTCATATTGTTATTGTCCATTCTATAATATGTCATCTCTCTATATATATTTGTGAACAGATATCATATACCGCCCTTTTTTTGTCTGAGAAAGGATTCCTTCATAAGTAAGCCTCCCCATTCCGCGGACAGATATACGGTCAGATTCTTTCAGATGATAACCATTGCTCGTGATCAGCTTTCCGTTTACAAATACTTTCCCGCCTTCAATATAAGCCGTCAGCTTGCTCCTGGACAGCGGCCACGCAACTGAAAGCACCGTGTCCAGCCGGACGGAAGGAACGGTTCCCTTCATCTCTTCATATTTCGGCTCATAGGTAAATTCTGCCGCCGGGCGCTGTACTGCCTGAACGGCCGTATGCCGGATCCGTGTCAGCTCTCCTGTGATATACGCCGCCAGTTCTTCTTTTACAAACAGAAAGGCGCCAAAACTGCCGGCTATGATATCTCCCAGCTTGGAACGTTCGATCCCAAGGTTCATAAGCGCGCCGAGATAATCACGGTGCGTCAGTTCCTCGGCAAATTTCCGGCTGACCGGCGCCACCTCTATGACGCTCAGCGGATACGTGTACTCATAATAAAGAGCATCAGGTAGAAATGCAACCATCTGACGCTCTGATAGATCATAGCCGCCATATGTCTCGTAATGCGCGGGAAACATATGCTTTGGCGTTGTATGCAGTATATTCAGTTCATTTAAATTAAGAAAATCCGAAAATGTAACGATACCGCGTGTAAAGGCCAGGTCAGACAACTCAGCCAGCCTTTTCTGTAATAACTGCTCTTCCTTATTCATAACCTGTCCTAAAACCTCGACCTCATAGACGACGCATCAAAAGATGTGTTCAGCAGATCCTGAAGGTCTCCGGATATATCTACGTTAGTAGGTGTTACGAGGAATATGTAGTTTGATATTTTCTGAAGATTGCCGTTGATCGCAAAGGTAGCGCCTGATGTGAAGTCAATGATCCTCTGTGCCACTTCCAGATCCAACCCCTCCAGATTCAGAATGACAGTTCTGCCTGACAGCAGGGTCTCCGTGATCTCCCTTGCATCATCGACAGAAGTAGGCTTGATAACACATACTTCCATGCTCACCCCGCTTCTCCTTGCAGGCTGGCGCATCGGTGTTACTTTATTATTTGAACGGGAAGATTTGGAAGATGTTCTGGCCGGAAGTTCGTAATCATCCTCTTCTTCATCGTCGTAGTCCTTTTCTTTCCGGAAGAAACTTCTCTTAGGCTTCTCTTCGTAATCGTCATCATCGTAGTCGTCGTCGAAGAAATCATCGTCATCGTAATCGTCGTCATCACTCAGCTTCATGATATCCAGGAACTTATCTAATACTCCCATTATAAAAAATCTCCTATCTTACGTTATACTTGAGCGTAATCACGCTCACCGAATATACCGGTTCCCACTCGCACCATGGTAGCCCCTTCTTCGACCGCAACTTCGTAGTCATTGGTCATACCCATGGAAAGTATACTCATATTCATATTATCAACGTTTTTACTGGCAATGTCAACAGATAATTTGCGCAGACGAGCGAAAACAGCCCGGTTTTCCTCAGGATTTTCGACGTATGGAGCGATTGTCATAAGGCCCTTTACGTTGAGATGATTGAATCCTGCAATTTTCTCTACAATTTCATCTAATTCCTCGGGCATTACGCCAAATTTACTCTCTTCTCTGGCAACATTGACTTCGATCAAGATATTCGCCGTAATATTATGTTTTTCTGCTTCTTTTTCAATTGTTTCTGCAAGTCTCAAAGAATCAACAGAATGTATGAGTTCTGCTTTATCAATGATATATTTTACCTTGTTGCGCTGCAGATGTCCGATCATATGCCAGTGTATATCTTCCGGCAGCGCGCCATATTTATCGACAAGCTCCTGGACTTTATTCTCCCCAAACACACGGACCCCCAGGCCGTAAGCTTCTCTGAGCGTCTCCACAGGCTTTGTCTTGCTCACTGCGATGAGCGTCACCTCGCTGCGGTTTCTTCCCGCCCGTTCGCAGGCCGCGCGAATCCTTTCCTCCACATTTTCCAGCTTCTCTTTCATCATTTCTGTCACCCCTTTGTTTAAAATACAACCTTATTCTCTCTTACGGAACTGCCGTCCAGAGCGATATGGTCATAATTGGCCAGTCCGTAATTGTTTCCGGATTCTACTATATAATACTCGTCACTCTCACACAGTATTTTGATCTGTTTGAAAATGGCGTAGCCTTTATTGATGTTATACACACCTTTCAGACTCTTCGTATCTTTGAGCCTGTATGTATCATTTGAATCTGGCCTGATCAAAACCGTATCCTCCTCAAAGGCGTCCGGGTTCAGATAGACCATCCCTGTTTCACTGTCTCTGTAATAGACATCCGCTTTCTGAAACTCGGCATTGTCCCTGCCGGTATCAATGAGCACTCCTGTATCCCTGCTGTTTCCCCCCTGCGTCAGATAATCCTCAGGTACCGTATAGAATTTTTTCTTTACAACGGAAGATTTCGGTATCTTCAGACCGGATTCATCCTCCAGTATGAGTTCTATATCCAGGTAACGCTCCTGCGCATAACGGATCATGGAACTCGTAAAAGTCAGAAATCCAATATTGTAATCTTTCGTATTATATACTGCAAATCCGGCGGTCGTCGTCTCGTTGTCTTTCGTAAACCGGACTTTTACCCGCTTTGTCTCCGCCAGCTCCTGGGCCGTTTCATCCTCGAGAACGACCGCAAGCGTCCAGGCATCATCGGTGATCAGCTTATATACCGGCTCTCCCGACCTGACTTTCGTATTGTTCTTTATGCTTTTCCTTTCATAATCTTTCTTCTCCACCATATCTTTTGTCACATCTTTCAGCTCAAGCCCTTCATAACCGTCTGTGGAGTAGATGACGATCCCGTCGTCGGACGCCGGGTACACCTGAAGCCCCTCTTTCCCTTCGCTTATCATGGCGTCAAGCTGCGACTGCCTGCTCTGGCTTGATTTGCTCTCCAGCACGGCAGATATATTATTTTTTAATGTGTAGACATCACTGTACTGGCTCTCATTAAAATTTTCGCTGAAAGACTGTGTCTTTACAAGCATGGCGGCCTGTTCTTCTGCCGTAAGCTCAGTGGCTTCCCCACTGTCCGGCTCATCAAAGTCAAGCTTGCCCGGAGAAAGTGTATATACATCTGTCCTTGCTCCGACTTTCGCCCCTTCCGGCGCAAAATAATTGATGTAGCCGTCCCCCTCGGCATTCACAACCTCTTCCTGTCTGACGATAAATCCTGTATAAGCTGTATCTTTTAATATGGAGCCCTCCCGCACTTCATAAGCGGACACTTTCTTGTCCGTGAGGTAAATGAGCACGGTCACGGCCAGATAGATGAAAATAACGCCGAATATGATGACCCCTATATTGATATTCCATTTTTTCCGGTAGACCTGTATGTTGGTCAAATCGTTTCCCGCCACAACATAACCCCCTGTGCTATCGTATATCTCTTAATGTATGTAAAGCCGCTCCGTGGAGATACCCATACGTTCTTCCCTGATATGTCCCCCGCCGCTCCATCTCTTTTGTCAGCTCGTCCTTCAGCTTCCACCAGCTCATCCCCCAGTTGCAGAACACTGCGTCTTTTTCGGGAATGCGGCTGAAAAGCCGTTCCACGGCCATATCTGGATCCAAAAGCTCAAGGAAACATATAAGCCGTTCCATATACTCTTCTTTTGAGCATAGAGTTATTGTACCATTTTCATAGGCTTCGCACAATGGTGTGTTTTTTGCCACATAAAGAGAATGTATCTTCACCGCATTGACCTTAAGCGCTGACAATACCCTCGCTGTTTCCAGACAGTCGCTCCTGTCATCCCACGGCAGATTTAAGATGACATGGGTGCATATGTCAAAGCCGTAAGAGCGGATCATGAGCACCGCGTCTATAAACGCCGCAAGCGTATGCCCCCGCCCGATCTTTTCAAGCGTATGATAATTGACGGTCTGGAGGCCGAGTTCCACCGTGATCTCGACCTGATGCTCTCTGCTGACCTTCTGCAGGATGTCCAGATATTCTTCCGTGATACAGTCCGGTCTCGTAGAGACCGCGATCTCAACGATATCTTTTATCTTAGCCGCCTCGGTCACATAAGCGCGGAAGGATTCCGGCGGCAGGAACGTATTTGTGTAGTTCTGGAAATATGCAATAAACAGACGGGCTTTATATTTTTTGGAAATATGCTCCTTCGTGCGGATTATCTGCTCTGCTACCGGTACCTGCGCATCCATCGCTTCAAAGCCCGTACCCGGCTCGGCACAGAAAATGCACCCTCTGCCCGCAATGCGGTTCGGGCACGTGACCGGGAGGTTTACCGGAAGCTTATACACCTTCTCACCATATTTATTTTTTAAAAATTCTGAATATGGATAATAATACATGTTCGGTCCCATCTGACAAATTTTCCTTTCTCATGTATAATTTTGAATTTCCGCAGACATACTATGTTTAGCATCGAAAAAAGGAGGAAATCACATGAAATGGTTTGACAATACCGCTCTGACACTTGTCATCATAGGTGCAATTAACTGGCTTCTGGTCGGAATCTTCAGATTCGACCTCGTAGCTTTTCTGTTTGGTAATCTCTCCTGGCTGTCACGAATCATCTACACAATCGTAGGTTTATGCGGCTTATACCTCATCAGCCTTTACGGCAGAATTTCCAACACACCAGGCAGCCGTTCATAAGTAAGAGGGGTATCCCTTTCATGAGATGCCCCTCTGTTATTATTTATCTGCCGGGATCGCTTCAATAAGCCCGGTCATATCTTCATACAATATCGCTTTGGTGTCCGCACCCATGACAATGGAAATAAATGGCCTGCTCTGCCCGTCTTCCGACAGAAGTATGAGGCAGTTGCCGGCTTCTTTTGTTGTGCCGGTCTTGCCGCCGATTATCGTCGCATTCTGCGGCAGCGCCGCCTCACCGAGTGCATAAAAGCTCGTCGGCTCCCATGTGATCTGGCGTTTATTCCCGTCTGCCCCGGTAATATCGGCAGTGTAAGATTTTGCTCTTATGATATCCAGAAATTCTTCATGCTTGATACATTCGTTAAAAATAAGATACAGATCATATGCGGTCGTATAGTGGTCTTCGTTATGGAGCCCGTTGGAATTCAAAAAATGACTCTCCGTCGCCATAAGCCGGGCGGCTTCCTCGTTCATCATTTCTGCAAACCCTTCCATACTTCCGCCTACATAGTCTGCGATCGCCACAGCATTGTCATTCCCGGAATACAGAAGAAGTCCGTTCAGCAGAGCCTCAAGCGTCAGCCTGTCGCCCGCCTTCAGGCCGCACGTCTGCTCATCTGCCGCAAAACTGCTCTCATCCGCATCCGCGCCGACCGTAACGACATCGGATAGGTCCGCGTTTTTGATCGCCACGAGCGCTGTCATGATCTTGGTCGTGCTTGCAGGATACAGCCTCTCGTGTACATTATAGGCAAAGTCAACGTCACTCTTATCCACATCGAACAGAGCCGCCGCAGATAACGAGCCTGTATCCGGTGCGTCCGCAAGGGGAACATCCTTTGCAGTGACACACAAGTCTTCCGCAAAAAGGCCTGCTTTATATATACTTTTATTATATTGTTCCGCCTCATAACCGGCAGCCACATCCTGAGCGCCAAGCAGAGAGCAGCCCGTAAGAAGCGCGCCTGCCATAACCGCACTTACACATATTAAAGTCTTAACGGTACATTTCACGCCAATCCAAGTCCCCTCTGTCAATTGCTAGAATGATCATCTCCGCGGTGGCCAGATTTGTGGCCATCGGTATATTGTGCATGTCACAGAGCTGTACGACGTCATTGACATCCGGCTCGTGCGGTTTTGGGGTCAGCGGATCTCTGAGAAAAATAAGCGCGTCGATATCATTCTGCCCTATCTGTGCTCCCAGCTGCTGCATACCTCCAAGAGGACCCGCAAGATATTTGTGGATATTCAGGTTTGTCACCTCTTCGATGAGACGTCCGGTCGTTCCGGTGGCAAACAATTCATGCTTGCTTAAAATTCCCCTGTAAGCGATACAGAAGTTCTGCATCAGCGTCTTCTTGGAATCATGTGCAATCAGGCCTATATTCATAGTATTCACTCCTTATTGATATTTTTTCGGCTGTAGACCTACATTTAAAACAAATCCAATACCGATATATAAACTGACGAGAGATGTCAGTCCGTAACTTACAAACGGCAGCGGAACTCCTGTATTCGGAAGCACCTTAGTCGCGACCCCGATATTGATGAAGCTCTGAAACCCGATGAGTCCTCCGATGCCGCAGCATATGATCTTCCCCGCCATATCCTGCGATCGAAGCCCTATCAGTATACATTGTATCACAATTATTAATATTAGTGCAATAACAACACAAGAACCTACAAACCCTAATTCCTCCCCCACAATAGCAAATATAAAGTCTGTCTGAGGCTCCAGAATGAAGTTTCCGTTTTTAACCGATGTCGTCGTGTTGTTATTAAGCCCCTTACCCGTCAGTTGTCCGGAACCGATAGCCATCTCGGAGTTATTCTGCTGGTACGCGCCGTCACTTGCATATTTCTCCGGTTCGAGAAAGGCGAGGATACGCTCCTGCTGATAATCTTTCAGAATCTTCTGGTCCGGCTGTACAACGATACTGAGAAATATGATCGCGGCGGGTATGAGTATGAGCAGCACCGTACCGATAAATTTATAGCTCAGCCCGCCGATATAGATGAGCAGGCAGATCACAAGCGCCGTACAGATCGTCGTGGAAAGGTTCGGCTCCACAATGATCAGCGCCAGCGGTATTCCGGCCAGCACCGCATACTTTATGATCGTCCACTTATAATTGATGTCCTCCTCATGCTTCATGATAAACTTGGCAAAAAAGAGAATAAGCAGTATTTTCGCCAGCTCCGAAGGCTGAAATGTCGTAAATCCGAGGTTGATCCAGCGGGTCGCCCCGTTGACTTCATCCCCGATGAACAGCACGAGCAGGAGGCTCAGTATAGAGAACCCATAGATGAGCCAGTACATATTCAGCACCCATACATAGTCGATCAGAGATACGACAGCCATGACGGCCAGTCCGAACACAAGGCCGACTATCTGCTTGTTCTGATAAGATTCATTGGCGCTGCCGACTACGAGAACGCCGAGCACTGACAGGGCCAGTACGGATATGACTAATGTGAACTTGTAATCTTTTAACCGGTACGGTTTTGTAAATCTGGGTAATTTCACGTCTCTTCTCCTGCTATTTTGATCAATATGCGAGTTCTTGTTATCTCTACATCAAATTCATCTTCTGTAAGTTCCATATACTTGGACAACGCTTTGTATAATTCCCGGCAGATATTATCGTATGCGGCCGGCGCGCATTGTACACGGTCTGAGGTGACAAGCACTTTCAGCCGGTTCTTGGCTATTGAGACAGAAGATTTTTTTAACATATGGCTCCCCCCCTAATCTTTCTTGAATAAATGTGAAAGTTTAGTGAAGAATCCCGATTCTGTATTCAAATCCATAAAAGGTACTTCTATTCCCATGATCCTCTTGCATATATTGAGATATGCCCTGCCCGCTTTTGAGTCAATACCGATGACCGGCTCCCCCTGATTTGTGCCGATCACAACATGTTCATCATCGGGTAGCGCTCCGATGAGAGGCACCGACAGGATTTCCGTGACGTCATCCACGGACATCATGTCGCCTCTTTTGACCATATCCATACGAATGCGGTTAATGATGAGCTCTACCTGCTTCAGTCCGTTGTTCTCCAGCAGCCCGATGATCCTGTCGGCGTCTCTGATGGCAGATACTTCCGGTGTCGTCACTACGATCGCGCGGTCCGCGCCTGTAATGGCATTCTGGAATCCCTGTTCGATTCCTGCGGGACAGTCCAGAAGTATGTAATCAAATTCTTCTTTGAGCTCAGATGTCAGCTTCTTCATCTGCCCCGGTGATATGGCAGTCTTGTCCTTTGTCTGCGCCGACGGGAGCAGCCAGAGATTTTCATACCGTTTATCTCTTATGAGTGCCTGCTTCAGCCTGCACGTGCCCTCGATCACGTCCACCAGATTATATACGATCTGATTCTCCAGTCCCATGACAACATCCAGGTTCCTGAGCCCCAGATCTGTGTCGATCACTATGACCTTTTTATCGAACTGGGACAATCCAGCTCCAATATTTGCCGTTGTTGTGGTCTTTCCGACCCCGCCTTTTCCTGATGTGATTACGATAACTTCGCCCATGATAAACTTCCTCCTACATTCGGTTTTACTTCAATATCTCCAATGCGAAGCCTTTTGGGGCTCATATGGAGTGCTGCTATGACTGCGCTGTCATCACCCGCGGCACCTGCTATCACTGTGCCGTATATCGTGCCGATGACCACCACGTTGCCTTTGGCGGCCACCTTTGCACCTTCTTCTACATCCCCGATGATGACGATGCTCGTCTCAGATTCTAAGATCTGTCTTCCTCTAAGTGTACCTCTATAGAACTGGCCGTCTCTTTCATGGATCTCAGAAAGGCTCTCATCCAGCATTCTTTTGTGCATCTGCTCCGTGTACGTGTTTTTCTCGATAACGCAAAGTATGTGTATTCCCGCAGCGTCCTCGATCGTCTCTATGAGAAGACGCTCCTCATCTTCCGTAAATGTCCGTCCTTCAAATTCTACTGCCATCTGTGCATTGTTGAAAAAATGCGCGGCAGACTCGAATCTGGTCTTGACTTCCGGTAACAAATCTCTGTAAGGCATCTCCCCGTCTAGGCGGATCGTGATGCCGTATTTATTACTCTTAATGAGAACCGGGTCTTTCACATTCACTCATCCTTTCTGCTAATCCCCTCCTGTTGCGCTGCTTCCGATCGTTGCGGCTTCACCGGTGATGATCTCATCCTCCGGGACTATCTCATAGTAGTACTTCATGACATCTCTGCCCACCTCGGAGGCAAATGTAGAACTGTATCCGTTTGCAATGCGGATCGCAAATGCCACCTCCGGGCTGTCGCTCGGCGCAAAGCCTACAAACAATCCATGGTCCGGATGCGTCGTGCTCTGCTGTGCTGTTCCTGTCTTTCCCGACAGTTTTAAACTGCTTGTATTCAAATCTGAGAATGTGGCGCTGTGGTTAACAATTACCGCCCGCATGCCGTTGTGCACGGCATTCCAGGTGGAGGCGGTCACATCCGAGAGCTTGTTTTTGACCTTAGGTTCATATTCTTTTATCGTCTTTCCGTCTACGGAAGTCACTTTGTTCAGCAGCGTCAGATCATAGACGGTTCCTTTGTTGGCTACTGCTGTTATATATTTTGCCAGCTGGCTTGTTGTATAGTTGTTTCTGCCCTGCCCGATGGCTGAACGTACAGAATCCTCATCTGATATCTGAGGGCTTGACTCATCGATCTCAAGTCCGGAAGTCTCATTCAGGCCGAATGCCTCCGCATACTTCTTCAGTTTGTCAAGTCCCAGGTCACTGGAATAATATGAGTTGGTCGCGCTGCCTTCATTATTGTCGGAGGCGACCTGACTAAGTCCTCCTTCTTTCAGGCCAAGGCGGTACCCGACTTCATAAAAGAAACTGTTGCAGGAATTCTCAATTCCGCCTTCCACATTAAGTGTTCCGTGCGCCTGCGGATATATCCAGCATTTCGGGCTCGGCTGGATCTTTTCATAGATGCCGTGGCACGTAATATAAGAATCCGTATTGATAACACCTTCCGTGAGACCTGCCACAGCGACGAGAGGCTTGTACGTCGAACCGGGTGCTGTCTTTTCCTGTGTCGCGTTATTGTAAAACGGTCTCGACTGGTCTGTCAGCAGCTTATTGTAATAATCGGAGTCCATGGCATTTGCCAGCCGGTTATTGTCATATCCGGGGTAAGAAACACACGCCAGCACCTGCCCGCTGTTCGTATCTGTCATCACGATGGAGCCTGTACACGGCTCAAGCGCAAGCTGTCCGGGGGTGATCGTCAGATCCTGTATCTTGCCCCGCAGGAAATCGTAGGCTCCTATGCTGCCGGAAAGAAGACCATTATACTGTGCCTCGTCGTATTCCAGTATTTTCTGCTCGTAAAGCATGAGGCATATCTGCCGTCCGGTCACTGCTCCTGATTTTATCATATATTTGTATATAAGTTTGTCAAATCCGCTGTTGGATTCCACATAATCGATAATATACTTTACCATTCCCTGATACAGTTCTCCTGCGTCTGAATATTTGCCGTCCTTCACAAACTCCTTCAGCTTGGACGTGTCCACCCAGTTTTTGGATATGGCATAATTCAGATAAGTATAGACGTTGATCGTTTCGTCATCTTTCCACGCCTTATACGTCGAGTCGTTCGTATCGATAGCATCTGACATGATCACACCGGTCGTGTTCGTCAGTATTTCCGATACGATATATGTCATATACGCCTGCATCTCTTTGGACATATCTTTATATGCCCTCTCATCGGGATCTGTCAGAGCTGAAGTGAGACTGCTCAGCACTTCTTCCTTCCTTGAACCGAAGATGGCCGCCACTTCTTTCTCGGTCGTTCCCGCATCTTCCTCCCCGAAATGGCTCATATCCAGTATATCATTGGAAATGAACGTATTATAGACATCGCCGATCGGTATGATGACATCACTGCCGTCCTCCACCTTCGTTCTGTCAAAGTCCAGTGTATTCTGTATCTTGGAGAGCAGAATGCCCGCAAGCTCCTGTTCTATAATATGATAGGCCGCCTTCTGCAGGTTGGCGTTCAGCGTAAGATAGACATCATTTCCTGCCTCAGGGTCTTTTCCCTTGACCGTTTCTATCACCTTGCCGACACTGTTGACATAGAGCTTCACCTGTCCCTTTTTCCCCTGGAGCTGCTTATCCAGCGTCTTTTCAAGACCTGCCTTGCCGACCGTATCCTGCTTGGAATACTCTTCCTGCTCTTTCTTGCTGAGCGCGTCATAATCTTCCTGGGATATCTGTCCCGTGTATCCGATGACAGATGCAAAGCACTTACTGTCTGTATACCGGCGCAGCGACTCTTCCTCAATGTCGATCCCCTGCAGGGAATCCAGATTCTCCATGATGACAGCCACGGTCTCATCACTTACATCCTCGGCGATCGTGGTAGCTATGAACTTCTGGAAGCTGTTCAGGGAGATGGCATACCTTATATTGACAAGCTTCAGCACCGCCTCCTTGTCCATCTTCTTCTCATTGATGCCATAACCGTACAGCTTGTCCGTGCAGAGGTAGTCGATAATATCCTGTGCCGTGCTGCTCTTCTGCTTGTCACTGAGCTCGTCTATCGTCTTTTTGCCGTACACATCGGCGATAAAGCGGAGACGCTGCGTGTCATTTTCAGCCACAAACTTATAATTGCCGTCACCGTCCAGAATAACGCCAAAGTTATTGATCACTGTATCACCGTTGGACTCTACGATATCGATCACCGTATTGATGACCTTATTGATCTCTTTGTTCTTGTCAGCTGAGTCTTCCCAGTTGTCCTCTATCGTGACAGAATAGGCAAGTTCATTGTAGGCGAGCAGGTTTCCGTTGCGGTCATATATTTTCCCGCGCGTGCCCTGTATCTCTTTTGTTTTCTGTATCTGGAGCTTGTACTCATCCGCGAAGCTCTGTCCCTTTACGATCTGCAGGTAAAATACTCTCTGCAGAAGGATGGCCGACAGAACACAGAAAATGATGACGGCTACAAATACTCTTGATTTTACGACTTCATATATCCCGGATTTCACCCGGTCCCATAAGCTATACAAATTTACTTGCACTCCTTTGTTCTTCTGTTTCCAGCCTTCGGTTAATGTGTAATATGATCTGATACAGTACCAGAGTTGCCAGAATAGTATATACAAGTTCCGGCATGATCACTTTTGTAAGATACCCTCCAAAAGAAAAATCTCCATGCAGCATATAAAAGCAAATATATAAAACAAGTCCGTACACAAGCTCACTTGCGGCAATGAGCGCGATCGGCAGTTTGATGTCCTCATCGTAGAACAGGCGCCGGAAACAGCCGTTCACATAACCGATCACCGCAAAAAGCAGTGTGTAGAAGCCAAGGGTCCCGCCCCAGAAGATATCCATAAGCAGGCCGGAGATCATGCCTACAGCCATGCCTGCCTTCTTCCCGCGCATAAATCCATAAGAAGCGGTGACGATGATAAGCAGATTCGGCTTGATCTCTGCGAAGGAGAGCACATGAAAAACCGTACTTCCAAGCAGAAAACAGACGATGATTATGACAAGGGTGATTACTCTGCGTTTCATGATCATTCCCCCCCGTCTTTTGTGCCGGCATCCTTGTTGATCATATCCTGCTTTGTCGTCGTGATGACGAGCACCTCCTGCAGCTTGCTGAAGTCCGCCGCAGGTGTAATATACCCTGAACGTGTCAGATTGTTGGAATCCACTTCTATCTCACTTATATATCCGATAAACAGTCCCTGCAGAAAACGGTCCCCGATGTGGGACGTCACGATCTGTTCTCCGACTTCTATTTTATTGTCATTGTTCGCCAGCTTTTCAAACCGGATCCTCCCATCCGACATCAGTTTCAGATCCCCCCGCACGATACACGTGTCTGAGGTAGAAAGCACCATGCCGCTCACATTGCTGGCATCGTCTATGATAGAACGCACCTGCGCATAGTTCGGCCCTACTTCCGTTACAATGCCGACAAGGCCGCTTCCGGCCATAACATTACAGTTTACCTTGATACCGTCTTTACTTCCCTTGTCAATGGTAAAGTCGCTGAACCAGTTTGTCCCGTTGTTGGCAATGACATGGGCGCCGATCTTATTATAATCCGAATAATTTTCATCCAGCTTGTAAAGCTCTCTGAGCCGCTCCAGTTCATACTGGTCCTGCCTGAGTCTTGTGTTGTCGATCGTCAGCTCGTCTACCTTTGACTGAAGCTCGCTGTTTTCCTTCTTCATATCATTCATCGTCTCAAAGTTCTTGGAAAAATCACTCATCCACATTCCTACATAGCTGATTCCTTTCTGCATCGGTATCACGGTATAGTTTGCCACAAAACGCAAAGGTCCCCTTACGCCGGGCAGACTGCCGATACCCATAAGTATCACACAGACGACAGCTATGATGAGCAGCCAGTATTTACTTGAAAGCGAAGATTGATTTTTGATTTTCATATTATCTCATCCACCTATAATTTTCGTCTAACATTGAATATGCAAGTTTTCTCAGATCTTTTGACATAATGATCTTCTTAAGACCGGTGACCGCGCATATATCCGGCTCCACCGCAGTCCTGACCGGTATTCCGACTGCCTTTTCTATATAATCCTCCAGCCCGGGCGTATTGGCGATCCCTCCGGTAAGGAAGATGCCGTTTTTATAGATCGCCCTTCTCACTTCCGGCGGCGTGCGGTCCAGCAGTGAGTAGACCGCCCGTATGCATTCCTGCAGCGGCTCTTTCAGGGCGGCGCGCACAAGGCTGATCGAGATGTCCTTCTGTATCGGCACTCCCATGATCATATCTCTGCCCGCCACCCTAAGCGTCGAGGACGTATCCTCTGTAAAGACACCGAATTTCTTGCGGAGCATCTCTGCCGTCAGCCTCCCGATGAGAAAGTCATGGCTGTGGCGGACAAGATTGGCCACTGAATGGTCAAAGGTGACACCGCCTACCTTTACAAGCCGGTTCAAGACCATACCTCCGCCTGCCAGAACAGACAGTTCTGTCGTCTCACCGCCGAAATTGGCAATGAACAGTCCCTTTGTATTCTTTACATCCAGATTGAGTCCCACGGCGTCGGCTATGGAGCGCTCCACGATATTGACTTCCCTTGCCTTTGCGGTAGAATGTATGACCAGGTCGAAGAACGCTTTCTTTTCAACCTCCGTCACGTCCGTGGGAACCGCGATAACATACTCGGATCCCCTGGCAAACTGCCGCTCTTTCTTCAGCAGGTTCTGCAGCAGGAACTGCATATTGTTAAAATGAGATATGACACCTTCCTGCATCGGGAAAATGACCTCAATGTTGTCCGGAGCTTTCTCATACATTTCATAAGCGTCGTCTCCGACCGCAAATATCTCTTTTTTATTGGCGATCGCGATCACGTTTTTCTCTTTCCATATCTCATCTTTCTTTTTATCGTAGACCTTGATCTCATAAGACCCAAGATCCAATCCGTATATATTTCTAGCCATTTGACTTTGCCCTTTCTTAAAGTATGCCCTCCTCCCGGAAACTCATATAACAATTATTGCCAATGATGACGTGGTCTAACAGGTCAATTCCGATCAAAGCTCCCGCTTCACGGATTCTCTGCGTCAGCAGCCTGTCTTCCCTGCTAGGTGAGGGGTCGCCGCTCGGGTGGTTGTGCAGCACAATGATCGCAACCGCGTTTTTCTGCAGCGCTTCTATGAACAACTCCCTCGGTGTGATCAGGGAGGCATTGACCGTGCCCTTTGATATATCTGTCTCACCGATGAGTTTTGATTTTGAATTCAGCATTAAAAGCTTCATCTGTTCCTGCTTCTCATGTCTTAGATCCTCCATATAATAACCGGCTATCGTCTCCGGCCTGGTAAAACAGAGAGATTCCCCTGCGCACGCCTTTGCCAGCCTTTTCGCCAGCTCCGAGATACAGGATATCTGGACTGCTTTCACTTTCCCGATCCCTTTTATCTGCATCAGCCTTTCTATGCTGAACTGATGGATGCTCAATATCCCCGTCTCACCGGTATGATACAGGATCTTCTGTGCCAGCGTCAGCGCATTTTCACCTCTCGTGCCTGTACGTAACAATACAGCCAGCAGCTCTACATCACTTAGGCTGCCAGCCCCCCTGCGCTCACATTTTTCATATGGGCGTTCCATCTCAGGAATTTCTCGAATGGTATTTGTTTGATTCATATTATCAGCAGATTCGTATGACACTTCGCAGAGAAACTTATAAGAAGCGGTAAATGATAATCGATATTATTACGCCGATGATGCTTGCGATCGTGATCTTTATCGTCAGCCCGAACGTGATCACCAGCAGTCCCAGATTCATGACGACCGGTTCATCCAGCCCAAAAGACTGTCCGTATCCGAGCCAGGAAAGAGCCGGAACTTTGTCCGCCAGCATTCCGATAAAACCACCGAGCACGATCCCTGTCAGGATCAACAGAAAAAGCGCCCAGGCATTCTTGCTTCCTGTTCCCTTCATATGTACTCCTCCTCATTTATCTCACTAGAAAAACTCAGTATATTTTATCATATTTAAGAATACGTGTATATACTTATCCCATTAAAAATTTCTTAAGGCTTCGTCACGTTTGTCGAAAGGACGGTATATTCTGACGATTGCTTCCGCTGTCCGGATACCGTCCATAGCGGCGGAAGTTATACCCCCCGCATATCCCGCTCCTTCGCCGCACGGATAGATCCCTCTTATCCCGCTCTCCATATCCTCTCCGCGCACGAGCCGCACCGGTGAAGACGTCCGGCTCTCCACACCTGACACTACGGCGTCGTCCCCGGCATACCCGGGTAGTTTCCGGTCGAATGCCGCGATTCCTTCCTCGATATCCCGCGCGAGAAATGTCGGAAATATACTGCGCACATTTGCCCACCGGTACGCTCCTTTTATCTGTGGGGACACATTTCCGCCGCCGGAGGACGGCCTGTTCTCACGGAAATCTTTAAAAAGCTGGACCGGGACGTTTCCGCCTCCCTCCCGGAAAGCGGCCTCCTCAAGCCTTCTCTGGAATTCCACTCCGGATAGCGGCCCGTCTGCTCCGTAATCGTCCGGGGACACGGTCACGATGACCGCGCTGTTGGCATTCTCTCCGCCCCTGTCATGGTAACTCATTCCATTCACCGCAAGTCTTCCCTCCTCGGAAGACGCATTGACCACATATCCGCCCGGGCACATGCAGAACGTATATACCCCTCTCCCGTCAGAGGCGGATGCGGTGAGTTTGTAAGCAGCCGGCGGCAGTTTCCCGGCATTCGCCTCCCCGTACTGTTCTTTGTCCACCATTGTCTGGGCATGCTCAATGCGCACTCCGACCGCAAATGATTTTGCCTCCATGGGCAGTCCTTGTTTCTCAAGCATGGCAAACGTATCCCTTGCACTGTGTCCGATGGCAAAAACTGCAGTTTCGGTCTCAAGCCAGTACCGCTCCCCTGACCGCAGATCCTCGACGAGCAGTCCGGCGAGCCGCCGTGCGTCTCCTTCTATGACTGTCCGGATGTCTTTGACGAGGGAGTCGAAACGCACTTCGCCCCCCAGCTTTTCTATGGACTTCCGCATATTCTTTACGATCCCGGTCAGCATATCCGTGCCGAGATGGGGCTTGTTCTGATACCGGATCTCCTCCGGCGCCCCGTGTTCCGTAAACACCTTAAGCACTCTTGCATTGCGCCTTTGCGGGTCCTTCACAAGCGTGTTCAGTTTCCCGTCTGAGAACGTACCTGCGCCGCCCTCGCCGAACTGGACATTTGAATGGATATTAAGCTTTCCTTCTTCCCAGAACTGCTTTACATCCGCAAGCCGCCTGTCAACGTCTGCCCCCCGCTCAAGAAGAATCGGGCGGTATCCGAGCAGCGCAAGCTCATATCCGCAGAAAAGGCCGGCGGGGCCTGTCCCTATGATGACCGGGCGGTGCGCCGGCGCCTGATCGCCCCGGGCTCTTAACACGTAGTCAGGTTCCGGTCTGCAGAACATGATGTTTTTATGTCTTGTCCGTCTTTTTACAGCCTGCTCATCCGATACGTGTACATCTACCGTATAGACGTAATAAAGTTCCGGCTTCTTTCTCGCGTCCAGCGACTGTTTTATTACCGCATAAGAAAGAAGCGCATGAGTATCAATGCGCAGCAGTTTTAAAATCTTATCCTTCAATTCATCCCTCGTGTGATCTGCCGGCAGCTTAAGCTGGGTCATACGTATCATCTGACTCTTCCTTTCTTACTTTGGAACAGCGCAGAATATATTGTGCTGTTCCGTAATTTTACAAACAGGCAGCTTCCGGCAGAAGCTATACGGCATCAGCCGCATGGCAGCCGGCGATATATCCGGTCGCGACAGCATAGGTGATATTATACCCTCCGCACATACCATCCACATCCATAAGTTCCCCAACGATATACACGCCGGGCATAAGGAGAGATTCCATCGTATCCGGACATATCTCGGAAGTCTTCACTCCTCCCGCGCATATCTGCGCCTGTTCAAATCCATTCGTATCTTCAATGTCAAGGACTGTCCGCTTGCATACATAAGAGAGCGACTTAAGCTGTTTTGGCGTAATGCCTTCTGCCGGTGTATTCAGCCGGATGCCTGCAAGCTCCAGCAGCCTTGGGATGAGTTTCCGGCTGAATACACCGGTAAGGAATTCCCCGGCGCTGCGCCCCCTGAACTGCTGTCTCCTCTCTATAAACAGACGTTCCGTCTCCTGCAGGGACATCTCCGGCAGAAAGTCGATCTCTGTCTGTACACGGCGTTTTTCATATAGTCCCCTTGAAATAAAACGGCTGACCTGAAAAACCGGAATACCGGAGACGCCGTAACTGGTGATCTGCAGCTCTCCAGTATCGGAAGCCGCCTCTCTTCCTCCGACTATGGCGGCAATTCTTGCCTCTGTCCTCACCCCTGCCGCTTTGGCGAAAGGATTGCCGCGGACTTTCAGCTGGACAAGCGCCGGAACGACCGGCTCCAGCGTATGGCCCAGCTCCCTTGCCAGAGTATAGCCGCTTCCGTCCGAGCCGGCGATCTTAGAGGCGCGGCTTCCGCAGGCGAGGATCACCTTGTCCGCCCGGAATTGTTTACCTCCGCTCTCTATGATAAATTCCTGTCCTTCTTTTCGTATCTTTTTTACATGTTTATTCATATGGCAGCCGACCCGAAGGCGCGCAAGTTCCATCTGCAGACTCTCCCTGACATCTGCGGCCTGTTCGGAGCGGGGATAGACATAGTCTCCCCTCGCATGTGTCAGCACCCCGACGCTGTGAAAAAATTCCTCCGTCTGCCTCCCGCCAAACCGGCGCAGCACAGCCTCCACGATCTCCTGGTCCCCGCCCCGGAAACAGGCTGCGGACATGTTCAGGTTCGTAAGGTTACACCGCCCGTTTCCCGTAGAAAGTATCTTTTTGCCAAGACTGTCGTTATGTTCCAGTATATACACGCCGGCGCGGCGGTCCTTACGGGCTGCCGCTGCCGCGGCCGTCATTCCGGAGACGCCGCCGCCGATCACTGCTATCGTTCCCATCTCTTTTCCCTTCTTTGACGCCCTATATTTTTACAAGCCCTTCCCTTGCCATATATTCCAGCGACATAAGGATCCCCAGTTTTGCGTGAGGCCATGTGAGCCCTCCCTGAAAGTACACTGCGTATGGCGGTTTGATGGGCCCGTCGGCGCTCAGTTCAATGGATGACCCCTGCACAAAAGCCCCTGCCGCCATGATCACGTCGCTGTCATATCCAGGCATCGCCCATGGTTCCGGGGTGACATAAGCGTCCACCGGAGCCGCGGCCTGAATTCCCCGGCAGAAAGCGATCACTCCTTCCGGTGTTCCAAGTTCTACGGCCTGAATGATATCATGCCTGCTCTCTGATCCGCCGGGAACGACACCATAACCGAGCCGTTCATAGAGACTGGCTGCAAACACGGCCCCCTTCAGCGCGCTGGCCGCCACCGTAGGCGCCAGAAAAAGCCCCTGATAGAAAGACTGCATCACCCCGAGTGACGCTCCTACTTCCCTGCCCAGTCCAGGCGCGGTGAGCCGGTAACCGCAGGCATCGATCAAGTCCTGTCTGCCCGCGATATATCCGCCTATAGGGGCAAGTCCCCCTCCGGGATTCTTTATGAGGGAACCGACCACCATGTCCGCTCCGACATCGCTAGGCTCAAGCGTCTCCACGAATTCCCCGTAACAGTTGTCTACCATGCAGATCACATCCGGCCTGAGCCGCTTTACAAAGGCGATCAGTTCTCCGATCTGCCGGACCGAAAAGCTTGGACGTGTCTGGTATCCTTTGGAACGCTGAATGGTGACAAGCTTCGTCCTGTCATTGAGAGCAGCTCTGATCCTATCATAGTCAAACGTCCCGTCTTCCAGCAGTTCCACCTGCGAATAGGTGATGCCGTATTCCGCAAGTGAACCTTTTGACGGGCGGATGCCGATCACCTCCTCCAGTGTATCATACGGTTTCCCCACCGGGGAGAGCAGCTCATCCCCCGGGCGCAGGCAGGCGCCGAGCGCAAGAGAAAGCGCGTGAGTGCCACATGTGATCTGCGGACGCACGAGCGCGCTGTCCGTGTGGAACACAGAGGCATACACTTCCTCCAGCGTATCTCTGCCCTGGTCACTGTATCCGTATCCGCTCGCGTAGTTAAAGCATGCCTCGCATACGCGGTTTTCCTGCATGGCACGGATCACTTTCAGCTGATTATATTCTGCGGTTCTGTCTATCTCATCGAAACGATCTTTCAGCGCGGTCTCTGTCTCCCGCCCAAATGCAAGAACCGTTTCCCTTATTCCCATCTCTTCATACAGCTTTGTTATATCCTGCATCTTAATAACTGTCCCCTCCCTGCCAGGCATTCATGATCTTAGTCTTTAAAGACGCGCACCTGGCGTCAAATTCCGGATTTAACGGCTTTATCTCAAGCACTATATCTGCCGACTCCCGGTAACGCTTCATATCGTACAGAAGTGCAGCGCGGTTCAGATCATACAGCGCTTCCTCCCCGTTCGTGCGTATGAGCGGCGCAAGCTCCAGCAGCTGTTTGTATGTAGCAGCCGCGTTATGGCTGCGCGAATAAAGTTCCATCAATGTGTTCATCTTCTTCAGGAACTGGTTCCCCCCGAATAATTTTCTAAACATAGTACTCCCTCCAAATGCTTTATCATCGCGTGCAGAATTTTTTCTTCATCATGTCCGTACGCCCCCTTGTCTATCCAGATCACATCTCTCTCCCTCTTAAACCATGTGATCTGCCGTTTGGCAAAATGTCTTGTATCCCTTTTTATCGTATAGACCGCTTCTTCCAGTGTACAGCTTCCGTCAAGATAGTCAAGTATTTCTTTATATCCAAGGCCCTGCATGGAGACAAGCTCTTTCGTATACCCCATCTGTCTCAGCCTGCGCACCTCGCCGACAAGTCCGTCCTCCATCATTTTGTCCACCCGCCTGTTGATCCGGTCATAGAGCGTTTCCCTGTCATCGGTCAGCACAAAGTATACTGCGCTGTAAGGGGATTCCTTCATCCGCTCCCGTTCATTGTGCTCTGAAATCCGCTTCCCGGTCTGTTCATAATACTCCAGCGCCCGGATGACCCGTTTGACATTGTTCGGATGTATCTTGGCAGCCGATGCCTCATCTACTTCGGCAAGCCGTTCATGCAGCTTATCCGCCCCGTATCTCTGCGCGTACCCGGCAAGTCTGTTCCGGATGTCCGTTCCTGCTTCCGTCTCTGTAAAATCAATATCATAGAGCAGCGCCTGGATGTAAAAGCCGGTCCCTCCGACAACAATGGGGATCCGGCCTTTTTCATAAATGCACTCGGCCGCCTGTCTTGCCATTTTCTGAAAACGGACTACATTGAATTCCTCCGACGGCATCAGCTCATCTACAAGATAGTGGGGAATCCCTTCCATCTCCTCAGGCCGTATCTTCGCAGAACCGATATCCATATATTTATACACCTGCATGGAATCGGCGGATATGATCTCTCCGCCGATCGCTTTTGCCAGAGCGATGGACGCTTTTGTCTTGCCCACCGCAGTAGGCCCTGTCAGTACCACTAATGGCTTCTTCATATTTATACTATCCTTTTAAACTTTTTTTCAAGCTCCCGCTTCGTCATGGCAATGATCGTCGGACGCCCGTGCGGGCAGTGATACGGATTCTCCAGCATGAGAAGCTCGTTTATCAGAGTGTCCACCTCAGCCGCTGAAAGCTTCATATTCCCCTTGACCGCAGCCTTGCATGACATAGATGCCACTTTCTCATCGATGAGGTCCGGTGAAAGTGTCCGGCTGATCTCGTCAGAAAGGCTGTCGATCATCTCCATGAGCAGTTCCTTCTTGGCAATACTGAACAGATTATCGGGCACCGCCCTCACCGCATAGGAATCTTGTCCGAATTCTTCGATCTCAAAACCGACTTTTGTAAACTGTTCCATGTACATAGTCAGAAGCTCTGCCTCCTGCATCGTCAAGTCAAGAATGATCGGCGGACTGATATACTGGGACGTAAATTCTCTTGTCTTCATATTCTTCAGCGTGCGCTCATAGAGCACCCGCTCATGGGCTGCGTGCTGATCGATAATGTAGAGGCTGTCATGGAATTCCACGATCCAGTATGTGTCAAACACCTGGCCGACAAGCTTGTATTCCGCCTTCCGTTCACGGTCAAGAAACTTTTCCTCGAACATATCCATCTGCTTCGCGGTCCCGCTCTCCATCTGTTTCCCTGCACTGTCTGTCTCCTTGAGTGGGGCGCTGTTCCTCTGCACGTCGTCTGCTTTCGCGTCTGTTTTGGCGTACGCTGCAGCCTCCCGTATCCGGTCAGCCTGGATGCCCGGCTTAAATATGGCATTTTTATCCTGTACTTCCGCAGAAGAATTCTGTTCATGGTAGGAGCGTACTCTCTTCTTCATCTCCTCCAGGAAATAATTCACATCTCTCTGCGCAGTTCCCTTTCCAGACGGTGCCTCTGCCCGTACCGGCTGCTCTTTTACCGGCTGCGTCTGCCGGGGCGTTTCCCGCATCGGCTGCGCCTGCTGTATCGGCTCCTTCACCGGCGGTCTCTGCGCCGCATACTCCTTCTCCGGCGACGGCTCCGGCTTTTGCTCTGCCGGGCGCACGGACGGCGTCTCCCCTCCGGGAGGCTCAGGGAGCTCCACATGAGGGATCATTTCCTCCGCGTGAAGTCCTCTGTCCACCGCCTCATATACAGAATTATAGACATCCTGCTGATTGTTAAACCTCAGTTCCATCTTTGTCGGATGAACATTGACATCAATATGTTCCCCGTCAATCTCCATATGCAGTACGACAAACGGATACTTGTGCTGCATGGTGAAATCCTTATACGCATCTTCAATGGCTTTCGCGATCATATTGCTCTTCACATACCGTCCATTGATAAAATAATTTTCAAAATTGCGGTTGCCCCTTGATATGAGCGGTTTGCCGAGAAACCCGGTGATCTTCATCCCGGTTCGCTCGTAGTTTACGGCGAGCAGGTTCGCGGCGATCTCTCTGCCGTACACGTGATAAATGACGTCCTTCAGACTTCCGTTTCCCGAAGTGTGGACTTTCGACTGTCCATTATTGATAAACTGAAACGAGATCTCCGGATGGGACAGCGCCAGCCGTGTCACCAGTTCTCCCACATGGCTCGCCTCCGTCATCGGCGTTTTCAAAAACTTCCTTCTGGCCGGAGTATTATAGAACAGCTGCCGGATAAGAAAGGTAGTTCCGTCCGGCGCTCCTGTATCTTCCAGCGCTTCCTCTTTTCCGCCTGCGATGCGGTAGCTTGTACCGAACGTGTCGGCTTTTGTCTTCGTCACCAGCTCCACCTGCGAAACTGCCGCGATGCTGGAGAGCGCTTCTCCCCGGAAGCCGAGGGAACCGATATGTACAAGATCCTCCACAGAGCGGATCTTACTTGTAGAATGCCGCAGAAAGGCGGACGGCACATCTTCCCTTCCGATGCCGCAGCCGTTGTCCGCGATACGGATAAAGGAGATACCTCCTTCTTTGATCTCCACAGTTATGGATGTCGCGCCCGCGTCTATGGCGTTTTCTGCCAGTTCCTTTACGACGGAAGCCGGCCGCTCGATCACCTCTCCGGCCGCGATCTTGTCTATTGTAACTTGGTCAAGTACTTGTATCTTATTCATCTTACCACCTGTTTTTCAGTTTGTTCTGCAGCTGATACAGTGTGTTCAGCGCGTCGATCGGCGTCAGGTTGCTCACATCCAGATTCTTGATCTCAGCGATGACATCATCATCCTTCACCGTATCAAACAGTGACATCTGGGCCAGGTCAACCTCATCATATTTTTTCGTCTTGATCTTTGCCTCGTGGCCGTTTACAGCGATATCCTTCACCCTGGCTGTGATGTCCGCGTGGCTCAGTTCTTCCACGATCTCTTTGGCGCGCTCGATCACCGTATCCGGCACTCCTGCGAGCTTTGCCACCTGTATGCCGTAGCTTTTATCTGCCCCGCCTTTGACGATCTTGCGCAGAAACACGATGTCGTCGCCCTTTTCCTTGACTGCGATACAGTAATTGTTCACATTGTCGATCTTGCCTTCCAGCTCTGTCAGTTCATGATAGTGGGTGGCAAACAATGTTTTTGCTCCGAGCAGCCGGCTGTTGCTGATATGTTCGATCACCGCCCAGGCTATACTGAGGCCGTCAAATGTACTGGTCCCCCGGCCGATCTCATCAAGTATAAGAAGGCTCCTGCCCGTGGCATTCCTCAGAATGTTGGCAACCTCCGTCATCTCTACCATGAACGTGCTCTGTCCGGAGGCGAGGTCATCCGAGGCCCCGACCCTCGTAAATATACGGTCCACAAGCCCCACGTCCGCAGAGGAAGCAGGCACGAAGGAACCAATCTGTGACATAAGCACGATGAGCGCCGTCTGACGCATATATGTAGACTTTCCTGCCATATTCGGCCCCGTGATGACGGATATCCTGTTTTTCCTGTCATTCAGGAACGTATCATTGGCGATAAACATATCGTTCGGGATCATCTTCTCCACGACCGGATGTCTTCCGTCCTTGATGTCAATGATCCCCCGCTCATTTATTTTCGGCCGCACGTAATTATTGCGCTCCGCCACAAGTGCCAGCGAGGTAAAGACATCAATCTGCGCGACCGCCTTGGCCGTCGTCTGGATCCGTACGATCTCCGCCGCGATCGCGTCGCGCACCTGGCAGTACAGTTCGTATTCCAGCGCGTAAAGCTTGTCCTCCGCGCCGAGGATCGTATCCTCCAGTTCTTTCAGCTCCGGAATGATATACCGCTCGGCATTGGCAAGCGTCTGCTTTCTCGTATAATAATCCGGCACAAGGTTCTTGAATGAGTTCGTGACTTCCAGATAGTAGCCGAACACTTTGTTGAAACGGATCCGCAGGTTCTTTATCCCGGTTTTTTCCCGCTCCTGTTCCTCCAGCTTTGCAAGCCATTCTTTTCCGTCCGACTTTGCCGCCCGCAGACGGTCCACTTCTTCGTTGTAGCCTTCCCTTATGATGCCGCCCTCTTTCATGGCGATCGGCGGTTCTTCCAAAATGGCGTCTGTGATGAGACTGCACAGATCTTCCAGCGTATCCAGGCTGTCAAACAGCCCGCGCAGAAGGGGGCTCTTCATATCGCCGAGTATACAGCGGATGTGCGGCAGCATGGCAAGAGAACTCTTAAATGCAGTCAAGTCCCTCGGGTTGGCGGACTTATATGTGATCTTGCAGACAAGCCGCTCCAGATCGTAGACCGGACTTAGATACTCCCGGATCTCCTCCCTGGCGATCGCCCCTTCCTTAAATTCTTCCACCGCGTCGAGACGCCGTTCTATCTCTTCCTTGTCTATGAGCGGCTGTTCGATATATTTGCGCAGTGTTCTGGCTCCCATGGCTGTCTTCGTCTTGTCCAGCACCCACAGAAGGGAACCCCTCTTCTGCTTTTCACGCAATGTCTCACAGAGCTCCAGGTTCCTTCTTGTAGAACTGTCCAGCATCATATACTTTCCGGCGGCGTATCCGGTCAGTTTCGACAGATGCGTCAGATCGGTCTTCTGTGTCTCTGTCAGATACGTAAGCAGCGCACCCGCTCCGATAACCCCGCAGTCATAATCTCCAAGACCGAGGCTCTCCATCGAACTCACTTTAAAATGTTCTTTCAGCGTCCTCTGGCAGAGCGCGTCGTCAAAGTACCACGCATCGAGGGCGTAGATGGCAATGCCGAGCCGTTCCTTCAGCAAGTCCATATCCATACCGCTCATATAAAAAGCCTCATTGCAAATAAGCTCTGAGGGCATGAATTTATAGATCTCGTCAAATAATTTCTCGCTTGTCTCAAGTTCTGTCACAAAATAATCGCCTGTCGTGACATCCGCCACCGACAGACCGTAGCGGTCCGCGATATATACGACGCACATGATATAATTATTTTTTGTCTCATCGAGCGCCTGCGTATCCAGGTTTGTCCCCGGCGTTACGATGCGGACTACCTCGCGCCTCACAAGTCCCTTTGCGGCCGCCGGGTCCTCCATCTGTTCGCAGATGGCCACTTTATACCCTTTGGATACGAGCCGGTTCAGGTAACCGTCCACAGCGTGGTACGGGATGCCGCACATGGGCGCCCGTTCCTCAAGCCCGCAGTTCTTTCCTGTAAGCGTGATCTCCAGCTCCCGCGACGCCGTCAGCGCATCCTCAAAAAACATCTCATAAAAATCGCCTAATCTATAAAATAAGATACAGTCAGGATACTCTTTTTTCGTATCTACGTACTGCTGCATCATGGGTGTTAATTCAGCCACAATTCTCTCCTCTTTTGTCTAAAATTTTACATTTAATTATATCATTAATCTTCAAAATATTAAAGACTTAAAATTCTCATCACAGCACATGAAAATGTGGTTTTGGTTCGTTATAGAGCCAGTGCGACAGATAACCGCTCACGATGATGCCGATCACACTGAGTCCCGAAAAGATGACGACAAAGGGAAGACAGATCTGCCCGAACAGCTGGAACGGCTGTCCCGTATAATCCCACACCCCAAGGCGCATCCATTTGTTCACGATAATTCCGGTGATAAATTCCATGGAAGTGACAAATACGATACATCTTACAAGCTGAAGCCACAAAGCGTCCTCCCAGTGTACCATTCTGCCCTGTATCTCAAAAAACAGGAAGCAGATGCCTCCAAGCAGAAACATCGTCCAATGTGAAAACCCCCGGAATATGACTTCAAATGTATAATAAATACAGCCTCCCGCGCTGATAAAAAATAAATACTCACTGATTTTCTTCATGTAAAAACGCCCTCACTATATGTTCTTAATTATAGTTTGAGCGTTTCTGGCTTATAATATGGGTGGTATATATTTCTTTATCGGCATGCTTTGCCAATATAGTAAAAACCTTTACATTCCGTTAGCTCCACGTCCGCATACGTCCCGATCAGGTCCGGGCTGCCCGGAAAATGAACGAGCAGATTATTGCCAAGCCTTCCGGTGACAAGCGTGCTGTCGTGATCGCTTACCGACTCTACAAGTGCGCGCTGTACGCTGCCTTCATGTACAGAACAGACTTCCCGCGCGATAGACTGGACTTCGCCGAGCAGCCGGTCGAACCGGTCTTTTACGACCTCCCCGGGAACCTGCTCTTCCATGACGGCGGCAGGTGTTCCTGTGCGCTTTGAGTAGATGAAAGTAAACGCGCTGTCATAACGGACTCTGCGCACTACATCCAGCGTCTCCTGGAAGTCTTCTTCCGTCTCTCCCGGGAACCCGACGATGATATCCGTCGTAAGTGAGATGCCGGGCACTGCTTCTCTTATCTTTCTCACGAGCTCCAGATACTGTTCCTTTGTATAATGCCGGTTCATCTTTTTTAAGATGTCCGTACTTCCGGATTGTACGGGCAGATGAAGATGTCTGCATATCTTGTGCGAACTGCCCATCACTTCGATCAGCTCATCGGACAGATCCTTCGGATGTGACGTCATAAACCGGATGCGCTCAAGGCCCTCTATCTTTTCAATTTCCTTAAGGAGCGCCGCAAAAGTGACCGGAGTATCCAGTGTCTTGCCGTAAGAATTGACATTCTGCCCGAGAAGCATGACTTCGGTCACACCGTCCTCAACAAGATGTTCTATCTCCCGGATAATAGCCTCCGGAGCACGGCTGCGCTCTCTTCCCCGCACATACGGTACGATGCAGTAGCTGCAGAAATTGTTGCATCCAAACATGATATTGACGCCGGACTTGAACGAATATTTTCTCTCGTTCGGCAGATCCTCCACGATCTTATCCGTATCTTTCCATATATCGATGACCATGCCTCCCGACTCAAAACGTGAGACAATGAGTTCTGCAAATTTGTAAATGTTATGTGTACCGAAGACCAGATCGACAAAGCGGTAGCTCTTTTTCAGCTTCTCCACCACTTCCGGCTCCTGCATCATACAGCCGCACAGTCCGATCATCATATGAGGATTCCTGCTCTTTCGCGGCTTGAGCTGTCCAAGTCTCCCGTACACTCTCGTATTCGCGTTCTCCCGGACCGTGCACGTGTTATAGATGACAAAATCCGCCTCGTCCTCCGCAGCCTCCTCATAACCGATACGCTCAAGGATCCCCCTCAGTTTTTCGGAATCGCGGGCATTCATCTGGCAGCCGAAGGTCGTTACACAGAAGGTAAGCGGCCTTGCGATCTCCCTTGCCTTTTCCGTCACATACTGTTTTGCCTTTTCTATGTAATAGTATTGTCTCTGAGGCTCCGTCTCCGGTATCTCACTAGACAAACTGATGTCTGGATTCATCGTATTCATAATCGATCCCTTTCAATGTATCTACAATCGTATTTTTATCTATCTGCATATCTTCACACATTGCGTCCAGCGTGTGGTAATAGTCTCTTATCTTCGTGTTCACCACGCTCAAAAGGAGCATGGGATCTTTCGGCAGTCCAAACTGCATCCGTATCCTTCCTTTCCGCGTCTAAATAGTCCTCGTTTCCGTTATGATCAGCTGGGGCCTTACGTCCTCGTCTTCCTGCGGCACTTCATCTACGATCTGCAGGTCAAACGCAGCCGCTATCGTGTGAAGACCCGGATGCTTACCGAGGTAACGGTCGTAATATCCCTTCCCGTATCCAAGCCGTCCGCGGTGTTCGTCAAAAACGACTCCCGGCATGATCATCAGACCGTCGCTGCCGTCAGCCGCAGTTGTTCCCTCCGGTTCCAGAACACCGAAACATCCCCTGGAAAGCTCTGTAAACGAATGAATCTCATAGAAATCCATCTCTTCTCCTGCAGTTCTCGGCACCCAGACAGTCTTTCCAAGCCTCCATGCCTCTTCTATTATCAGTTTCGTTCCCGCTTCTTTTCTGCAGTCCACATAACAATAAATATCTGTCGCTTCCCGAAACCAGGCATGTGCCGTCACTTCTTTTGTGATGGACTCCGTGCCGTTCTGCCACTCGACCGGACTGATATCCAGCCTTTTCTTCAGAATTTCCTGTCTAATTTCCTCTTTTTTTGCCAAATTTCTCACCCAGTTCTGTTATCGTTCCGTCTGCCTCTTCTATCGAGATCTGATTCAGCTGGCTGCGCAGGTTCTGCTTGAAAGCATCTACATACTCCCTTCTCAGAACCTGCTGCTCCTTCCGCTCAGCTTCCGTAAGCCCTTCCGCCTTGGACTTGTGATACAGTTCATTGATTCTTGCTATCTTCTTTTCATCCATTTCTCTTTCGTCCTTCCTGAAATCATGGAAATTACGAATTTTATAATACACTATAAAATGTGTAAAGTCTACTTCTTATTTCTAACTCGAATAATTTTCCAGGAAGCCGTACAATGTTTCTGTGTCCTCTATATATTTGCCGTTGCGTATCTCCTCCCGCACAGCCGCCGGGAGCTCATCGTACTGTATATTCGTGTACTCATACGGGGTCTTCTTGTCGCTTAAGTAGACGACGATATAACCATTTACCTCCATGAGGTAATAGCAGTCCTCCTTCAGTGCGGAACCTTCTGTTCTCACCGAAGGCTCCGTTCTGGCTTTGGCAGTTTCCTGCTCTTTTTCGATCTTTGTCTCTGCCTCCGCCCGTTCTTTTGCTTTCTGATAACTGAGCTGATATGCACTGGACACTGCCAGTACCGTTATAATAGCCGCCGCAAAAAAGCCAATACCATACTTATTTTTCATAAGGACAACTCCTTTTTAAGTACAGTATTGGCCGTTTTTCAATTATTTATACTTCCAGTGGTAATTTGTGTTATCTGTACTCTCCCCGGATCAAATGTAATTTCCGGCAGACAGTCACGATGGCAGCGCCCTTCGGCATTTGGAGCATCTCTTCCTCCGTCAGCCCTCCGAGCAGGATAAGTGTGATCCCGTATGAGATAAGCGCTGCTACAAGCGCGAGTATAGTCGCGGCCTTACTGCCGATAAAGAGTTCGACCACCAGATGTACGACAACGGTAATCACGCCCATGACTGCCGCTGAAATGGCCGGTATGATAAATGTCCTCTTCTGTTCCTGTACATATCCTATCCGGCTGCGCAGCGCATGTGAATTCAGAATGCAGATAGCGCCGGAAAAAACGATCTTACTCAAAATCACCGCATAAATGTTCCATTTGAAGATAACCATGAACAAAAACAGTGAGATAACATGAATAACAAGAGATATTGCCGCATTCTTCACCGGCGTCATCATGTCATCCAGACCCTGAAGCACGGAATTGGTCACTGTGGACAGACAGAAGAACACGACAGAGATCGCTCCAAGCTGCAGCATATATGCGGAAGTCGTATTGTCCGAGCCATAAAACAGCAGATCCAGTATCGGCTTTGCGAGTACGAGAAAACCAACCGCGCACGGAATGGCGATCATCATGTTGAAGCGCGTTACCATGTTTATCTTGCTATGTATCTGCTTGCGGCTGCCTGTCTGCGCCGTTGCAACGAGACTCGGTATGAGCGAAGAGGCGAACGCACTTGCAATGGAAAGGGGCACGTTGATCAGCGTCGTGTAGTCCCCGGTCAGTATTCCGAGCAGCTTCGTATATACGATCTTTTTCTCCCCCTGCGCTGCCATGATATTACTGAACATGGCGCTGTCCACGAAATCACAGATGTTATAGACCGTAGCGCTCAGTATGACCGGGGCGATCGTGACTAACAGCACCTTATATATCCGGTTGTACGACTCTTTGTGCCGGCTTCTGTCTCTGCGCATCTTCCGCCGGAAGACTTTTTTGTAGGCCATGAAGATAAACACTACGAAGAGCAGCGCCGTCAGCGCTCCCGCCACAGTGCCGAGTGTGCCTCCGGCCGCGCTGTATGCAGGACCATAGGAATCATTGCCTCTCGTCTTGGCGATTCCCTTTCCTACGCTGAACAATACGTAAGCTCCCGTCACAGATATGACTGCGTTTACGATCTGCTCGATGATCTGTGAGATGGCGGTCGGCACCATGGAACCGATGCCCTGGAAGAATCCCCGCATGACTCCGAGCACTGCCGCTATGAGTATACACGGGGCCAGCACGCGAAGCGCATATACGCTCATGTCAATAGACATGATATTGTTCGCGATAAAGCCTGCGCCAAAAAAGATAAGAAGCGCGACAAATCCGCCTGCCATTACGGCAAACATCAATGCTCCCCTGAACACTTTGTATGCATTTTTATATTCTCCTACCGCGACACGGGCTGACACGAGCTTGGACACAGCCAGCGGAAGGCTGTAAGATGTCAGGGTAAGCGCCACGATATAGATGGAAAAGGCTACGCCGTAGTAGCCCATCCCTTCCTGTCCTGCGATATTGCGCAGCGGAATACGATATATAACACCAATTATCTTTGTAACTACCCCTGCAATGGCAAGAATAGATCCTTGTATCAGGAAATTGGCTTCTTTTTTTCTGCGTTTTTCAGCCATACTTCATGCTCCGTTTATCGTAATATATTTAATCTGTTCAGAATCTCTCTCTGCTTTGCTTCCATATCGAGGCGTTCTTTCTCCTCCATATGGTCATATCCAGTTAAGTGTAACATAGAATGTGCAATTAAAAAAGCGTATTCTCTTTTGAGAGAATGTCCAAACTCTTCTGCCTGAGATATCACCTTATCTTTTGATATCACGATATCGCCGAGGAGCAGTTCCCCGGACTCCGGATCAAAACAGTCTTCCTGTTCCTTAAGACACCCGAAATCTCCCGGGTGCTCATATTCTGCCATAGGAAATGAAAGTACGTCCGTCGGACGGTCTATTCCCCGGAATTCTTCATTCATTTCCTGAATCTGTAAGTTTGTCGTAAGCAGCAGGTTCACCTGTGCCTCATACGGACAGCCTGTATAGTCAAGTGCCTCCTCTGCCACCTTTCGTGCCAGTTCTTCACAAGGTATAGGCAGAACGGTCTCCCCTTCTTCCTCAAAATAAAGTGTCATTCTTCTCATTTTCTCCTTCGGTCTTTTCCTTTTGCCCTGCCTCTGCTCTCATAGTCTTCGTATGCCTTGACGATCTTCTGCACGAGCGGATGGCGGACAACATCTCTGCTCGTCAGCTGGCAGACGCTGATATCCTCGATATGTTTTACTACGGATACGGCCACGTCAAGCCCGGATACCTGCCCGGACGGCAGGTCTTTCTGGGTGGCGTCTCCGGTAACCACCACTTTGGAGCCGAAACCGATCCTCGTCAGAAACATCTTCATCTGGGCCGGGGTCGTATTCTGCGCTTCGTCAAGTATGATAAAGGCATTGTCGAGCGTGCGCCCCCTCATATAGGCAAGAGGAGCCACTTCGATCAGCCCTTTTTCCGAATTTTTCAAAAAGCTTTCTGCTCCCATGATCTGATAAAGCGCGTCATACAGCGGTCTCAGGTATGGGTCTATCTTACTCTGCAGGTCGCCGGGCAGAAACCCGAGCTTCTCCCCTGCTTCAATGGCAGGTCTCGTCAGTATGATCCTGCCCACCTCATTGTTCTTAAATGCAGTGATCGCCATCGCCATGGCCAGATACGTCTTTCCTGTGCCTGCCGGACCGAGTCCGAACACGATCATCTTACTCCGTATGGCATCCACGTATTTTTTCTGTCCCAGTGTCTTCGGGCGGATCGGCTTGCCCTGCAGTGTATGGCAGATCAGCTCCTTATCCATCTCCACAACGCTCTCCGCGCTGTCCTCCATCACGAGAGATAATGTATAATCGACATTCTGTTCCTGAATCGTATTGCCTCTCACAGACAGGCCTGTGAGCTGTTCCAATACTTTCTTTGCCCGTTCTGTCTGAACCGCTTCCCCCATGATCTTTACGCTGCCGTCCCGCGCGATAAGCGTCACGTGCAGCGTGCGCTCGATCTTTTTGGCAAATGCGTCGAACTGACCGAACACATTCTGTTCATGCTCTGCCGGTATGTCAATGACTGTCTCCATCATTCCCATCTATATTTTCTCCTGTCGTTTCATTCTCTTTTTCTTTTGGCACATCGATAACTTCCGTCGGCGCCGGCGTCCCTATCGGCATGATGACCGTAAGATTCCCCTTCGCTCTGGCTTCTTCGGACCCTGTGTATATTTTAACATCATTCTCAATAATTTCTACCCCTTTTTTCTCTAAATCTTCACAATACTTGTTAAACCGCGCGCTCAGTATGCTCTGCAGCTGTTTCTCACTGTATTTGTGCTTCTTCGGCGTATACGGCTGTATCGTCCGGGTACCCGTGGAGACCGGCAGGTAGAATTCCTCCCCGATCTTCCAACGCTTTTCATGGGAAGTTACTTCATAATTTTCATAATCGTGATTTCTGCTCCCAAGCCCGAACCGGTACTTTCCTACCTTGAGATACAACTCTTCCCTTGTGACAGCAGGGAATTCCTTCTCAATATAGGTAAGGTCCTGTTCCTGTTCATATGGCAGAACGGTCTTGCCTTTAATGTCGGCGTCCGACCTGTTGTAGTGGTAGCCGGTCGTCTCCCCCGCGTCATTGTTCACCGGCACCCTGCCGCACACAAGAATATCTCCTTTTTTGACCGCGTCGCCTTCTTTCACCACCGGTATCCCTTTCCGTGTGATCATCTCCGTTATCGTGCAGTCCCGGTCGGCCACAATATCCTGAGGCTCCTCTTCTGTTTCCGCGCTCTCTTTGTCCGCTCCTTCTTCTATCTCCTCATCTCCCCCGGCGGCAGGCAGGGAGTCTTCATTCTCCTTCACCTGAATGAGCAGTCTGGAACCCTGTATGGAGGCGGACACCCAGATGATCCCGTCGTATTCTTTTCGGATATCCTTTACAATCCTGGCACAGTCCACATTTGATTTCTTCATTCCGTGCTCTACTTCTTTCGTCTGAAGGAATTCCAGAATATTTTCATCTGTCTGCGAAAGGTTTCCCTCTATATCAATATCCCATATAAAAAGAGATAATATGTATATGAGCGCAACACTTAAAAATGCCCCGATAAAAAACAACTTCCTTTTCCGGTATCTGTGTAAAAAAAAAGGAAGACCGAACCGCCTTACTATCACTACTCTTGTTCCGGTCTTCTTGATAATCGGTTTTAACCTGCGGAAACCGTCAACAGACATGTACATCTCATACGCCCCGTTTGACGGTCTAAGTCCCCATATGTAGATGCCTCTGTGGCTGCAGGCATTTAAAAACCGTTCTGCCGAATAACCGATAACCCGAATCTGTACATATCCCTTTATATACCGAATCATGGATAAAAGCAAATCTTTATCCCCCTTTAGTGATGATATTCTATGGACTCTATCCGCCCTGTCACTTTCATCTCATCATTTGTATAATATGCGACCTGCAGGTTCTTTCCGCCGATGCGGATCTGCCCGATCTTCGTCTGTATGCGGACGAGAGCATCGGTATATTCCAGAATGCCCCTGTAATTCTCCAGGCTCATCTCCAGCTGCCCCGTTATAGTGAGTACAGGCATTCCAAGCACTACGTCTTTTGGCATCTCGGAGGCCTCTGCAACTTTATTCTTAAACGACTGGCTTTCTATATCCTGTCTGCGTTCTTTCTTTCTTGCCTTCATAAAAACACTGCCACACATAGTTTTATAGTAATCTATGAGCGGCAGCTGTCCTTTATACATTGTCCCCGGAATTATTCGCCCCGCGGCAGACGTTCACATAAATACCCCTCCAAGCGACCGGTGTTCCACACCGTTAAAAATACGAAGCGCATACTCTCTCCTCAAAACCTGAAAATAATCCTGTATCTCCCCACATCCGGCTGCCTCCGTGATGATCCGGATATATGCGCCTGTCTTTTGCCCGACCGTCTGCAGGTCATCCTCCTGAAAGTACCGCCGGATTTTTTCGATCTCATTGTCTGCAAGCGTCAGGCTTTGCAGCGGACGCTCTGCAATAACGCATCCGATGGCATTGAGCAGCACAAGCGCACACAGATTCTCCATATATCGGATGCCAAAGCGTTCCTCCGTCCTTCCAAGCAGTTCCTTCACAGCAGCGGTCTCGAAGCAGCTTAAAAGCCTGCTCTCCGTCTCAATGTCACACAGATATTCGTAAATGAGATCTATTCCGCACAGATTTCCGTAATGGTTGACCGTAGGGTAATCCAGTGTAAGGATATGATCGTGCGGCTGGAATCTTGCATCATAATAGAGAAAAAAGCGGGGCATACCTTTGATGATGGTATCTCTGTAGTTGCCGCATCCATAATCTTCAAACGCTTCTGTCAGCCTGTCATAGACTTCTTTTGCGCTGTATACCTTATCCAGCACTCTTTTATATCCTCTGGCGTAAGCCTCCGGCGCTTCCGGCCTCTTACGTTTTGCCGGAACAAATGAACCGGGCAGTCCCGGCTCTTCTATACAATATACCACCGCTTCCAAAAGCATCCTGGCCGTCTCATAAGTCACAGAACTGCTCTCTTTTGACGTGTACTTCTCTGCCAGCACAGCAGTGACCGGTATGAGTTCTTCCATCTTATATTCCATATATACGCTCTCCTTTACTCTTTTCACATCTGAAAACTATTCCCAGAACAACTCTCTTAGCACCTCCATATACAGTTCACTGTCCCACCGTTTCTCACAGCTTAACCTCTCATACTCTCCTTTACCTCCGTCTGATTCATACCCGCGGTATCCGGCACGCACTGCAGCCGCAAAACGCTCAAGGCAGGTTCCCTCCAGATATTCCGTATCTCCAAAGCAGACGCCTTCAAACTGCTCTTTCATGAACGTGAGCAGTTCCTCGTCTGTCAGTCTGTCCTGCGCTTCATTTTTAAACTTATAGAAGATATCCTGAAGCTTCATCAATGTCCCGGCATAATTCTCCCGGCTGATGTACTGTGAATCACAAAACGTAAACATAATATGATCCAGTATCCCTCTGCCGAATTCCACCCTCTGATGCCTTTTGAGACTTACATTTTTTGCCTCGATCAAAGCTTTTGTTTCCTCCGCTGTAAGACCGAGGCCGAACTGTGCCCCTATCTTCTCGTTACGAGAATTTATCGCGGCCAGTTCTTCCCTGTTCCTGTTCACTGCCAGAAGTTCGTATAACTCGTTGTCCATACTGCACCCTCCTTTGCCTTAGTCGTCTATTATAGGACCGGGCGGGACACATTACAAGACTTGAAAAACCGGCTGTTTTGTGGTATTATTAAGACAGAAAAAGGAGCGGATTTATAATCTGCTCCTTTTTTCTGTCTTCTACTGTATCAATACGGCTTCCATCCTGACAGGCTGATGGTCTGTATATTCAAATTGTGTGTCAATATTCTCCAATTCTTTTACTTCAACATTGTCTGATACGATAAACCCATCAAGCACGTACACCTGTGAATCTTCATAGTTTCCGCTGTACGGCCCGTTCAAGAGCCGGCACGTCGGCGCATTATCTGAGACGGCAAAGGAAAACCCTTCCGGAATATCATCCTTGCCGACCACACCCGGCGTCCAGTTATCCCGGCTGTGGACCGGGTATTTGTCCATGTCTTCAAACGTCTGGTTAAAGTCGCCGCCCGCGATGACATAATTTCCTTTTTTATATTCTGTCTCCAGCTTTTGGGCGAGCATTTTGCTCTGGGCGATCTTTCCTTCCCCGCTGTCGTAAGCTTCCAGATGAAAATTGATGAGTACGAGTTCCTTGTCCCCGCCGCCGACAGGGATCCTTGTTTCCAGCATGCAGCGCTTCAGATTACACGTCTTGACCGGCCATGTAAAAGATTCCGGCAGCGATATGCGGGACGCTTCGCTCATGCCGATGCCGGTCATTGTCAAAAGGCCGCTTTCTACCTTACCGATCGGCGGCAGAGGATACGGCACATAATCACACTTGAAATTGTATGCGAATATCCCCGGCAGCCCCAGCTCCTTTTCGTAATATTCCTTTTCATTCAGATGATAGGAACGCTTGGAGTCCAAATCTACTTCCTGCAGAAAATATACGTCTGCCTTCTGTTCTCTTAAAACTGACGTTATCCCTTTCAGATTATGCTCTACCAGTTCCCGGCTGTCCGGCATGACTTTTTCCCCGCCGTCCATAAAGAAGTCTTCGTCCCTGCTCAGGCCTGCATATCCCGTATTGTATGTGAGCACGGTAAATGTATCTCCCGCCTTCAGTGTCTCTGTTCCGTCCGCCGGCTTCAAAGTCTCCACCGCCTCCGGACGGTATTCTCTCACCGTCAGTAATATGAGCGCCGCGGCTATGACGGCGGCAATAACGAGTAAGATGACAACAACTGCTTTTAAAACCTTCTTCATAAGTATCCCTCCCTGATGACCGGCCTCTTTGGCCTGACCGCCTGACCATCAACATGCCTACATAAGAAAACGAAGCCAGTTGAACAAAGCCAGGACTTTGACTCTGAATTCTCTTTTTCCGCTGATCTTCTGTCTCTCGACGCCTTCCGGCACTTCATAATGCTTCTCATCCAGTACCTTGACCGAATCTGCCTCATACTCCTTCATATAACCTTTCAGCTGTCCGGTCACCTCTTTACTGTCAATGACAAGCATAAGTTCTGTATCCAGATATGCGCTGCGCATATCCATGTTGAACGAACCGACGACCGCCAGCTCGTCTCCTATCGTAATACTCTTTCCGTGGTAGGATACACCGCCTTCATATTCGTATACCGTGATGCCTGTTTCCAGCAGCCTTCCCTTGTTTTTCACATAATCTGACGCCCCGAACGGATTTCCGTTATTTGCGGCGGAGTTCGTCATGAGCGCGGCTTTGCCGCCGCCTTTACATACCTCTTCGAGTGAGTCATACATCCAGTCATTGCAGATGATGTAGGGGGTATGTATGTCTATCTCTTCCTCTGTCTCCTTCATGAGCTGTACAAGTGAATAAAATACCCGGGGCTCTTTGGAATATACGTGGACAGGATTAGACAACAGTGTGATCTTATTGACTTCAAAAGTCATACTTACATAGTCTGCACTTTCGCCGATCGCCGGATATTGTTGCAGCAGCCTGCGGTAACGCCCTTCAAGTTCTCTTTTCGCCTTGACCGTATCCGGCCGTGACGCATCCTCCTCATCGTCATGAAATACTTTGCAGTCTTCCAGGTTCCAGACGGATTCAAAATATGCTTCCAGCTGATGGATGGAACTTTCCTCATTTTCCGGGTCCTGACTGTATACGAGTACGTCCCTGTCATAATTCTTGTATCCGTTGTCCCCGAGAAAATAGTCATATGTATTTCTGCCGCCGAGCAGGTACAGTCCGGCATCAACGATAACATATTTGTCGTGAAGCCGCCCCATACTTTTCCACGGTGTCAGTAAGTTAATTCTATTGTATATCCTGATTTCCACATTGTCCATAGTAGAGAGGGCATAGAAATATTCGCTGCCGTCCATCTGCTGCAGCGCCGAAAATCCGTCCACAAGTATCTTTATATCCACGCCCCGCTTTGCAGCGTCGATGAGCGCGGCTATCACATCTTTTCCGCTGCTGTCGTCATGGAAATCAAAGGTGGATAATATGATGCGTTCCTTCGCCTGTCCGATCATTCTGAGCCGCTCCTCAAGCGCCCTTTCATTGTCCTCTATCACACACGCCCGGTCACAGGACACTTCGTCACAATAACAGTCTTTTGGGTCGAATTCCTTCTCATATGCCCGGCTCACACCGGGCTGTCTCACGTAAGACAGCACCGTCCCGAGAAAGACATATGATATAAAAAGTATGATCACAGCCAGCAGATATCTCCATTTAAATACCGTTTTTTCAGAAGTTCTCTTCTTCATACGTTTTGCGCTTCCTCTTTTCTTCCAACTTTCATGTATCGGTCTATCATACCACTAAGTGTATTTTTTTGCCACCCGGCGCCGTCTTTATTCTTCAAATATCCGTATATATTCCATTCTTTATTCATAGATTGTTTTGTCAGCAGCCTTAAATTAAAAGGAGTGTATTATATGAATAACGAACTAAACCGCAACTGTGAATGTGAATGTAATGACGTAAAACCACAGGCGTCAAAAGAGCCTTCGTACGCCGCTTCAGGGCCTTATCCTCCGGTCCGTATCTGTGAGCGCAACAGAGCATACGGAAGAATGATGCTCGATAATATGGGCGGCCAGAACTCCGAGATGTCCGCGGTGAGCCTGTATGTGTACAACAACCTGCTCATCGACGAAGACGCGCGCCTGTCCGGTATTTTTCACAAGATAAGCATTGTGGAAATGCACCACCTGCATATCTTCGGAGAGATCGCGAGAATGATGGGAGAAAATCCCCGTCTCTGGACTTACAGAGGAAATCAGATGACATACTGGAGTCCTTCCTACAACAACTACCCGATCGAGATTCGTCCTCTGCTCACAAACGCGCTCAACGGCGAACGGAAAACAGTGCAGAAGTATGAAGAGCAGTGCCGCAGGATAAAGGATATACATATTGTAGAATGTCTGAAACGAATCATCCAGGACGAGGAGATACACATTCATATTTTTGAAACTCTTCTGGAGGAATACTGCCGCTGAGATCATGTTGGCTCTTCCTGTTCGATCTGAGCTGTACGTGCAGGCGGCGCAGGCCGGCATACAGGCAGGGCCGGGAGATACATCTGATATCTCCCGGCCCTTTTCCTCTATACGTATATGCATTAATAAGTGAACAGCTGCGTCCAGTAATTTGTCCCCTTCGCGTTCTGGTAGTATCCGACTCCGATGGTTGTATATTTGGAATTCATTATATTCGCTCTGTGTCCCGGACTGTTCATCCAGCCTTTCATGACTTCTTCCGGAGACTTCTGTCCCCACGCGATATTCTCACCGGCACCCCGGAATTTTACGCCCTGTTCGGTAAGTGCAGTGTTAAACCCTCTGCCGTCAGGTCTTGTATGCGAAAAAGAGATCTCCGTTTCTTTTGCGCGCACGAAAGCGGCTTTTGATACGGAAGCATCCATCTTCAACGCTGGGAGACCTTCCTTTGCTCTCTCCTTGTTGACAAGCACAGCTACCTGCTCCGCAAATGACTTGCCGCTGTTTTCACCCTGGTCAGGCTGGCCGTCCGGTGTATCCGGCGTCTCCGGTTTTTCGGGAGTCCCCGGTTTATCCGGCGTCTCCGGAACATTTGTGTCCGGTTTGTTGTTATCCGGCTTGTTGTTGTCCGGCTTGTTGTTATCCGGCTTGTTGTTGTCCGGCTTGTTGTTGTCCGGCTTGTTGTTGTCCGGTCTGTTGTCGGGCTTGTTGTCCGGCTTATTCTGTCCGCCTCCGGTGCCGCCGGGACAGAGTTTGTTTATGATCTCTTCTATGTTAAGCTTCTGCTTGAGCTCTTCGTTCGTGATCTCGTTCACGCTGACACTACTGCCGTTCCCTGCGATTATGTATCCTTTCCTGACAGGCCCGTTTCCTTCCGCAGCCTGTGATACAACCGGCGCTGCCATACTTGTCGCGACTGCTGCCGCAGCCAATGTAATGAAAATTCTGTTTTTCATTTTCCTCCTCCTTCTGGTCAAGATATTTATTACAAATATGTTACATATTTGTTACGTTTTATATCCTAACACAAAAAGAAGACTGTGCAACATGCAATATATGGAATCAATGCCCCCCTCTTACCGGAATACAAGAACAAACGCCATACCTTCTTCCTCCTTCTGGGCGAATATTTCGCCGTCCATCTTTCTCATGATCTCCCGGCAGATGTAGAGACCCAGCCCGTTCCCCTCCAGGCCTCTGCTGTTGGAGGCTCTGAAAAAGCTTTCAAAAATATGGTTGAACTCATTGTCCGTCACCGGGTTGCCGCTGCTGTACACGCGGACCAGATGACAGTAATCTTCCTCATAAAAGGTAAGTGTGATGCTTCTTCCGTCTCCATACTTGAACGCGTTTTCAAACAGATTGCCGATCACTTCCAGCGTTCGTTCCATATCCCCTTTCAGAAGCAGATCGTCATACGGGCCAACCTCCAGATCCACCATACGGATCTTGCATTTCTCCTCATAAGTATCCAGTATCCTTTTGACCAGTTCTGCCTGATAAAATTCCCCGTTGTCCACATGGATATCCAGAATATCTTCTCTGGAATTTCTCATGATTTCCTCTACATGCCGCTCGATTTCCGAAGCCTTCTCACCGATCTGCCGCGCGGCATGTCTGCGCTGTGCTTCTCCGTGATACAGATCCTCCTCCAGGGCTCTGCCGTACAGCCGGATCGCGTGAAGCGGAGTTTTTATATCATGGGACAGAGACAGCAGCATTGTCTTCTTCTCCTTCTCAAGCTCCAGCCGTCTCTTCCTCGACAGAGCCAGCGTATCCTTCAACTGGCTCATCCCCCAGAAGAAGTCTCCGAAGAACCGGCTCTTTTCTTCCGGCACCTCCCCGGACAGATGTCCGTTTGCCAGCTCGTACGGCAGCGTTTTCAGACGGAGAAACGGCCCGATCAGCTGTGATCTCAGATAACACAATACAGAAATAAGGACCGCCCCCATGATCCCAAGACATACTTCCGTAATCAAAAGAATATTCTCCGCCTGGAATACCGGTTTTTCGTAGTCGAACCTCCATAAGCCTTCCAGGCTTCCGTCTGTGAATACAGGTATGACCTGGCTGCCCAGATGATTTTTCTCTTCATAGAATGCCGCAGCCATGTCTTCTTCCTCCATCTGTCCGGCCGGAAGATAAGAGATTCCTTTCACATACCGAAATTCGGACAGGTCTATGTTCTCCTGCGGGACTCCATCCCGCAGACTGCTGTATATCCTGTTGATCTCTATTTTATGGACCTGTTCCTGTACCGTGGCCGCGTTGTGTATTCCGTATCCTGCCGCAGCGGCCGTCAGAAGATAAAAAAGGACTGCTGCCGCAATGACTGTATTAAATTTCCTCATATCTGTAACCTACTCCCCAGACTGTCAGAATCCGCTTCGGTTCCCTCGGGTTTTCTTCGATCTTCGCGCGCAGCATCTTGATGTGTACAGTCAGCGTCTGACTTTCACTGAAACTGTCTGTCCCCCATACATTTCCAAAAATATACTCTTTACGGAGTGTTTTCCCCGGATTGCGGACAAACAGAAGGAGCAGCTCATACTCCTTCACATTCAGTTCCAGAGGCTTTCCCCTGAGATTCACGGTCCGTGCCTTGCGGTTGAGCGTGATCTCCCCCGATACGAGCAGCATTTCCTCCTGTGCTCTGCCGGAACGCTTAAGCAGCGCATTCACTTTCGCACTTAGAATCTCAGGGTCCACAGGCTTCTCCATATAATCATCCGCCCCGAGTTCATAACCTGTAAGCTTATTCTGCTTTCCCGATTTTGCGCTCATGATGAGAACAGGTACGTTCTGACTCTTACGTATCTGCCTGCACACGGCAAAACCGTCCATACCCGGAAGCATGATATCCAGAAGCACCAGGCGTACCTCTCCTCTTTCTGCATACCGGACGGCATCATCCCCTCGGGCGGCACGCAGCACACTGTAGCCTCTGTCCACGAGAAAGTCCCGCAGCAGCCCGGCCAGTTCTTCATTATCTTCAACAAGTAATATATCGTACATCCATCAATTACCATCCTAATTTGATCAGCCAGTCATTCAAAACTCGTTCTCTTTGTCTGGGATCTTCTGTTTCCTTCCATCCGCCGAGCGCGATCTCATCCCTTATATTTCCATCTTCAATATACAGAACCCTGCTGCATCTGGACGCCACCTTCATGTCGTGCGTCACGAGCAGAATACTCGTTCCTTCCGCGTGGATGTGGTTCAGCTCCTCCATCACTTCTATAGAATTCTGTTTATTCAGCGAGCCGGTAGGTTCATCGGCAAAAATGATCTTCGGACAGTTTATAAGGCTCCGGCAGATGCAGGCCCTCTGAAGCTGTCCGCCCGATACCTCATTGATATCATTGCCGGCGATCTCACTGATGCCAAGCTTGTGCATCAATACTTTCGCGCGGTCGTTGATGCGCTCTCTGCCCTCTCTGCTTCTTCCTTCCGGCGACTGGCATGCCGGCAGGATAATATTATCATATATGGAGAGATTTTTCAGCATATACATCTGCTGGAACACAAATCCCATCTCTGTAAGCCTTAGATCGCTCATCTCGCCCGCCGTCAGGCCGGACATATTCCGGCCGAAGAACTCTACGTTTCCGGCAGTGGCACTGTCCATTCCGCTCACAGTATAAAGCAGCGTCGTCTTGCCCGATCCGGAGGGGCCCATGATCCCTACCATCTCACCTTCCTCTATCTCCAGATCAACGTTCCTGAGCACGTTGATCTGACGTTTGTTATTTATATATGTTTTACACAGATTTCTGACATTCAAGGCTCTCATATTACTTTCCTCCTATTCCAGGTTATTTAATTCCCTGATATCTATTTTTTTGATCTTCCTTGCCGCCAGATAAGACGCGGCTATTATTCCCGCCAGAAGTATACCCGGATATACGCCGTATATCTGCCATGGCACGACCTGTATATCCACATCAGCGCCCATGACCGCAAATATAGGCTTCAGCACCCACTGGTTGCTGGCGAGAGAGAGCGGAACTGCAGCTGCCATGGAGACGAGCGCGACGCCTGTCATGCGGAGCACCTGCCACGATCTTATGCTTCCATTTCTGAATCCCGTACTTTTCATCATGGCGATCTCGCCTTTTTCCCTCACGATGAAAAGCCGTTCCATCAGCAGGGTGATCAGCATGATCACACCACAGAGCATGGCTGTCATCGGCATTACCAGATCGTGAAGTGAATCCTGTATTCCTCCTACATTGCTGTCAACAGCTTCCTGGGCAGTTGACCAGTCGTAACCGGGCAGTTCTTTTTCAAGTATCTCAGCCGTCTTGGCCTGTGAGTTGTCCGTCTCCATATCCACCATGATATTCCACCAGCCGAACATTGCCTCGTCTCTAAGGTCTGTACCCGGATTTAACCGGGCGCTCCTTCCAAGCTGCATGTAATCAGAATACGTTCCTGTAATGAGAAAGCTGAACTTCTCACCACCGATCTCAGTCTCCACCTTGTCTCCGATCTCCCAGCCATTCTCCTCCATTATTTTTTGAGAAAAAGCGATCTCGTTTTGCAGTACAGGCGCCTCTCCGTCTATATATGTCATATACTTATTGTTCTCTCCAAGCGTCTGGACCGTCATGATTTTATTCCGCCCCTTTTTTCCGGGTTCCCCGTAGGAAAAAAAGTAGATCGGAAGTCCGGTGAGGGATGCATCATATCCTTTCTCTGCCAGCTCCTCCTCCACACGCTTCATCCCTTTTTCAAGTTCCCGTCCCGTCTTGTAACTGCTCTCTCCCGGACGCTCGATGCCGCCTACATACACGGCGCTGTCCGGATCAATAGCGAACTTAGCCGCCATCTCCCGGCTTCGCATCGTATTGAGCGTATTTAGGGGAATTGTTATCAAAATAAAGCTGAGACAGAAAGCGATCATGAGTATGAGGTATCTTCTGGTTTGTCTGCATATATCATTCAGGCCCAGATAAACCGGCACAGGCAGTTTTTTCCGAAGATGCAGGGTAAGTCCTCTTTTCCTTTTGTAATTTTCGCCTGTATGTCCGCCCCGTATGGCTGCTATGGCTGATATCTTATTTACTCTGCTCGTACATTTATAACAGAAAAGCAGTACAAAGAACACGACCGAAAGTGTGCACACAATGTTGACGCCCAGATTTGCGCTGCTGTCTTCCATGATCATGTTATTACTTACCCCGGCCACCATCTGCCTGCTCACCGGAACACTTGCCGCAAATCCGGTCAGAGCCCCGGCGCACACGAGCACAAAATATTTTGCCAGATAAATTTTCTGAATGGCAGATTCTTTCATACCGATTGCCTTCATAATGCCGATTTCCCTGTAATCCTCCTCGATCGTAAATACAAGTGTGAACCGCAGAAGCAGAAGCGCTACCAGTATGAGACAGATTCCGATCAGGATCAGCAGCGCCGCCATGATCATATCAAAAGAATATACGAGGGAGTATGTATCTTTTGTTATGGCATTGATGACTGTACCAAAGTTCTGATCGTTCAGTTCCTTGATGAATGGATTTACCTTATCCGTATCTACATAATATAAGCCGAATATATCACTGTCATTCTTATCGGTAAAATGTGCGTACTCATCCTCGTTTACGAGAATCCTGCTCATTCCAACCATCTCGTTTCCAAACGCGGCATCTTTTGTCTCTGCCTTGATCCGATATTCTCTGTTTTCATCTCCCAGACGTACTGTTACCGTATCTCCTTCCTTGAGGCCGTTCCTCTCCATAATGGATTTGCTTACCGCCGCCTCATTGTCGTTCAATACAAAAGGCGCTCCGTTTCGGTCATACACTCTGCAGTATCCGGCGTCTGTCGTACCAAGATACATTCCGCCTCCGCCGGAGTCGAGCGGTCCGTCCTTCCCGTCTTTTTCTACGGTGATATTTTTATTAATGAGAGCCATCAGCGTATTGTAATCGTATTCTTTTACGCCTGGTCCGTTCTTTTTGATCCAGCTTTCAATCTCTGTCCTCTCGCTGTCACCAATTACAATGAGGTTGACATCAGGCACATTGGCATAATCCATATAATACTCTACAGAAGAGGTTACGACGAGGATATTATTGACACTGCTGGCCAGAAATACAGTTGCCATAGTGATGAAAAGAAAAAGAATTATATTCACGCTTTTTCTCCGCCTCATATCTTTTTTTAATATGTTTCGTATCATAACAAGTTTCCTTTCCTTTTGTGGAACAGCAGCTGTCTCCATTTTCTGCCCCTGTCCGTTGTGAACAGTATAACGGACAGATTATTAAAAAATCCTTAAATCGCGAAAAAATTCCGATGGCGCAGCATTAAAATATTATCCGTGAAGTTCCGGCCGCGTGGTATAATCATTCTGGCGTCCGGACACATGACCACGGGATTCGGTAAAATAATTACAGCAAGTAAGATCAAGCGGCACTCTCTGTCTTTATTTATAATAAGGGAAGAACGGTAGAAACGGGGGAACAGACGAATGTACGAATGGCAGAAACAAATTCAGATGATCGTTGATGAGATCGACAGCTGCATTAAGAATTATAACGGCGAGGACTTAACACTTCGCTTTCTTTCCCGCAGACTCGGTTATTCCGAATTCTATACAACGAGGAAATTCAAAGAGATTTTGGGAATCCAGTTCAGAGACTATCTTAGACTGAGAAAACTGGCCTTTGCGCTGAAAGAGATCCGGGACAGCGAAAAAAGTATTCTGGATATTGCTTTTGACTATGGTTTTTCTTCACATGAAGCTTTTACAAGAGCTTTTAAAGGAACATATGGGGTAACGCCAAGCGAATACCGGAAGAATCCAAAGCCTGTCGTACTTCGCACAAAAATAAATCCTTTTGACCGTTACTTTTTAGGATTAGGAGAGATTGGCATGATAAAATCTACAGATGATGTCAAAATTTATTTCGTAACGATTCCAGCACACAAATTTCTGCACATCAAAAACTATGAAAGCAATGGATATTGGGATTTCTGGCAGAAACAGAATCAGATTCCGGGGCAGGACATCGAAACGATCTGCGGTCTGCTCGACAGCATCAAGGGCAAATTGGATGACGACGGCGGGAGCGATTCCAACAGCGGAAACGGACAGGTGATGGCATACATCAACGACCCGGACGGCAGGCTCTGCGATTGGGGAATTTTGCGGACCGAATGTTATGGAGCGCGGCTTCCGGCTGATCATAAAGGTGAAGTGCCTGCGCAGATGCTTATGATCGATATCCCCGAAGCTGAATATATCGTCTTTGAACACGGGCCTTTTGATTATGAACAGGAAAACCGCAGCGTAGAAGAAAAAGTGGAGAAGGCAATGGCAGACTTCGACTTTGAAGGCACAGGTTACTGCTATGATACTTCTCCCGGCAGAATAATCTATTTTTATCACAACCCGGAGAAATTCTGGAAGTATATCAGACCGATCAGAAAGTCGGAAACACTTATTTGTGATACGGTTCCCCATTTATGATCCGGTAACTCCGGTATATCTGCTCCAGCAGAATCACCCGCATCATCTGGTGCGGAAATGTCATGTTGGAAAAGCTGAGCCTGTAATTTGAACGCTTTGTAATATCTTCATGGAGACCGAGAGAACCTCCTATGGCAAATACAATACTGCTCGTCCCGTCAACGCCGAGTCTTTGAAGTTTGTCCGCCAGCGCGACAGAATCCGGCTGCTGTCCCTCGATCTCCAGCGTTACCACATAATCCGTGTCCTTTATATACTTCTGCAACCGCGCGGCCTCCTTTGCCTTGATCTGGCGCTCCAGCGCATCCCCGGCATTGTCCGGCGTCTTCTCGTCCTGTACCTCAACGATCTGCAGCCTGCAGTAGCGGCTCAGCCGCTTTTTGAATTCTTCTACCGCCTGTCGGTAAAATGACTCTTTTACTTTACCTACGGCAAGAATCGTAATATTCATTTTCTCTTTTCCCTTCCCAAAAATAACACATTCACACGCCTTCATATCACCGGAACACTATCCCAATGCGACATCCAGCACCATCATCAGGACGAAACCCAACGCAAAACCTACTGTGCCGATATTGCTGTGGCTCCCTTCCGCAGACTCAGGGATCAATTCCTCCACAACAACATATATCATGGCGCCGGCTGCGAACGCCAGCAGATACGGCAGTATCGGCGTGATGTAAGCGGCCAGAAGGACCGTGATCCCTCCCGCGATCGGCTCCACGACGCCGGATAAGGTTCCATAGAGGAACGCCTTTCCTCTTCCGTTTCCCTCACTCCGAATCGGCAGGGATACGATAAAGCCTTCAGGCAGGTTCTGGATCGCGATACCGATGGACAGGGCAAACGCCCCCGCAACTGTTACATTGGCATTATTTGTGAGCAGCCCTGCAAACACGGCACCACTTGATATACCTTCCGGTATATTATGTATGGTGACCGCCAGCACGAGCATGGTGGATTTTTTCAGCGTACACTTCGGTCCTTCAGACTCGTCACATCCGATATGCAGATGTGGGATCGCCTTGTCCAGAAACAGCAAAAACGCGATACCGATAATAAAGCCAACCGCTGCGGGCATGAAGGCGAATTTTCCCATGTCCTCTGACATATCCATCGCCGGTATGAGAAGCGACCAGACAGAAGCGGCGACCATGACGCCTGCCGCAAATCCAAGCAGCGCTTTCTGGATCAATGGTTTCAGTTCCCTGCGCATGAACAGTACGCACGCCGCTCCTGCCGTCGTGCCGATAAATGGTATCATTAAGCCCCAAAATATAGTCATATATATAAACCCTTCTTTCATATATTGTAAATTTCCTCATTATCATACCATATCCGCCGACTGCGGTATAGGGTAAAATTGAGCCGGAGATCCACGATACAGAAAAAGAACCGCAGCACATTGTAAGGCTGCGGTTCTGTATATATGTGTCTATTTACTGCTGAGCAGTTCATGTATCCCTTTTGCACCTGCTTTTCCGGCGCCCATGGCAAGAATAACCGTAGCTGCTCCGGTAACGGCGTCTCCTCCCGCGTATACACAAGCTTTGGATGTCTGCCCGTTCTCTTCCTCTGCCACGATACATTTTCTCCTGTTTGTCTCCAGACCTTTTGTCGTGGACGCGATCAATGGATTTGGAGAAGTTCCAAGTGACATGATAACTGTATCGAGTTCAATCTCATACTCAGAACCCGGGATCTCTACCGGGCGTCTTCTTCCGGAAGCGTCAGGCTCGCCGAGCTCCATCTTTATCACTCTCATGCCGCGTACCCATCCGTTTTCATCCACAAGGATCTCTTTCGGATTGGTGAGCAGATTGAAGATGATGCCTTCTTCCATTGCATGGTGTACTTCTTCCACTCTGGCCGGAAGTTCAGCCTCACTTCTTCTGTAAACGATATGTACTTCAGCGCCGAGACGAAGTGCGGTCCTCGCCGCGTCCATCGCCACGTTGCCGCCGCCTACGACAGCAACCTTCTTACCGGCCGCGATCGGAGTGTCATAGTTGTCATCAAATGCTTTCATCAGATTGCTTCTCGTCAGGTATTCATTTGCGGAGAACACACCGTTCGCCGTCTCTCCCGGTATACCCATGAACATTGGAAGCCCTGCACCGGAACCGATAAATACTGCCTCGAATTCTTCCTCTTCCATCAGCTGGTCGATCGTTGTTGATTTACCGATCACAACATTTGTCTCAAATTTTACTCCAAGCTCTTTTACCTTCTCGATCTCTTTCTTTACGACCTTTTCTTTCGGAAGACGGAACTCCGGAATACCGTATACAAGAACTCCACCCAGTTCGTGAAGCGCCTCAAATACAGTGACATCATATCCAAGCTTTGCCAGATCGCCTGCGCATGTAAGACCGGACGGTCCGGAACCGATGACGGCCACCTTATGTCCGTTCATCTTCTCAGCCTTCTGAGGTTTGATATCATGTTCCAGCGCATAATCGGCAACAAAACGCTCCAGCTTTCCGATAGATACCGGTTCCCCTTTGATCCCGCGGATACACTTGCACTCACACTGGGATTCCTGCGGGCACACACGTCCGCAGATGGCCGGAAGCGCTGAGGATTCTCCAATCACCTTGTAGGCGCCCTCAATGTCCCCTTCTTTTACTTTTGAGATAAATCCGGGGATATTGATCGCAACCGGACAGCCCTGGATACACTTTGCGTTTTTACAGTTCAGACAGCGGACAGCTTCTTCCATTGCCTCCTCTTTATTATATCCGTAGCAGACTTCTTCAAAGTTTGCCGCTCTTACTTTTGCCTCCTGCTCTCTCACAGGAACTTTCTTTAATACATCAGCCATTAGTTGTCACCTCCGCAGTTGCCACATCCGCCGTGATGGGTGTCGCCTTCTTGTATTTTCAGCAGCGCACGTCCCTCCTGAGTTTTGTACATCTGCTGTCTCTTCATTGCCTCGTCAAAGTTGACAAGGTGTCCGTCAAATTCCGGACCGTCAACGCATGCGAATTTAATGTCTTCCCCAACATGGAGACGGCACGCCCCGCACATTCCGGTCCCGTCTACCATTATCGGGTTCATGCTCACGATAGTCGGGATCCCGAGCTTCTTCGTCAGCAGACAGACGAACTTCATCATGATCATCGGTCCGATCGCCACGCAGACGTCATATTTATTTCCTTCTTCCACCAGCTTTTCTATCTTCGTGGTGACCATACCCGCATGGCCGTATGTACCGTCATCTGTACAAGGATAATAATTGCCCGCCACAGATTCCATCTCGTCTTCCAGAATAAGCATGTCTTTTGTCTTGGAACCTACGATGACATCCACATCCACTCCGTGCTCATGAAGCCATTTGACCTGAGGATATACAGGCGCGGCGCCGACACCGCCGCCAACGAACAGCATCTTTTTATTCTTCAGGCTCTCAATGTCCTCGTGAATGAATTCAGACGGACAGCCGAGAGGGCCTGTGAAATCTCTGAAATAATCTCCGGCTTTCAGTCCGGCCATCTTTTCTGTGGACGCGCCGACCGTCTGGAATACGATCGTGATCGTACCTGCTTCTCTGTCATAGTCACATATCGTAAGTGGGATTCTTTCCCCTTTTTCATCCATTTTTACGATGACAAACTGGCCTGGCTCACAATGTCTCGCGACACGGGGCGCTTCTACGTCCATAAGATAAATCTTATCAGCCGGATTTTCGGCTTTTAATATCTTGTACATCTCATTTCCTCCTAATATTTAATACTTATTCCATAATAATGCATATATTACAAAATATCAAGTAACTTATTTTCCGCAAAGCCAAATATTAACCACTAAAAAACAGGCGCTTTACGGCACCTGTTTTTATATGTAAGATTATTAAAAATCAACTTCTGTTCCGTAATAAATGCACGTAAATAATTTTTCCATGGCAGCCGGGTCTATCGAACGTGGGTTGGAGCCGGTACATGCATCGCCGACGGCAAGTTCAGAGATCTTTGCGATCTTTTCTTTAAATTCATTCTCTATGATCCCAAAATCTTTTAACGTTTTCGGAATGTCAAATTCTGCGTTCATAGCGTCTATCTTCTTGCAGAGGCTGTTGATAAGCGACCTTTCCGACGTACCGTCAAGTCCCATCCTGCGGGCGATCTCAGCATAGCGGGATGCTGCTGTGGCATCTTTAGCATTGTATTTGATCACGTATGGCAGATACATTGCATTGGCACATCCGTGTGTGATATGACCGGTGGAAAATGCCGCGCCAGTTTTGTGCGCCATAGAATGTACAATACCAAGCAAAGCATTTGAGAAGGCCATTCCTGCGAGGCACTGTGCGTAGTGCATCTGTTCTCTTGCATCCATATTGCCGTGATAGGAAGCCGGCAGATGATCGAGTACCATCTCTATGGCCTGCAGGGCAAGCGGATCGGTAAATGCACAGTTAAGTGTAGAGACATATGCTTCTATCGCATGTGTCAGTGCGTCCATACCTGTGTAGGCCACCTGCTTTACCGGAAGTGCTTCTACCAGTTCAGGGTCAACGATCGCAACATCCGGCGTGATGTTAAAGTCCGCAAGCGGATATTTCACTCCGGTCTCATAGTTTGTGATGACAGAAAAAGCCGTAACCTCAGTCGCAGTACCGGATGTAGACGGAATCGCAGCAAATTTTGCCTTCTGCCTCAATTCCGGGAAGTTAAACGGGATGCACAGATCCTCAAATGTTGTTTCCGGATATTCATAAAATGCCCACATCGCCTTAGCGGCGTCGATCGGTGAACCTCCGCCCATGGCCACGATCCAGTCAGGCTCAAACTTGCGCATCGCCTCTGCGCCTTTCATTACAGTCTCCACAGATGGGTCAGGCTCGACGCCTTCAAACAGCTCAACCTCCATACCCGCTTCCTTCAGATATCCGGCAGCTTTGTCCAGAAAGCCCTGACGCTTCATGGAACCTCCGCCCACGACAAGGATCGCCTTTTTGCCCTTTAGATTCTTCAACTCCTCCATACAGCCTTTTCCATGATATACGTCTCTTGGTAATGTAAATCTGCTCATTTTCCGCATCTCCTTTTGAATTATTTGTTAATAATTTATCAATATAGTTATTATAATCCTGTTAAATAATTAACGCAATAGAATAAAAGGAAAATTTTGTATTTATTTACGTACAATTCGATGAATTTTGAAAGGGGTCAGACCCCCGCAAGCGGAGGGGTCTGACCCCCTTCAAAATTCTTTATATTTTCTGACAATTTATTCTGGTTCGTACATATAATTTCTCGTTGTGATCCCGCTCATCCGTCCTTTGGCGTTAACAAGAACAGCCTTGAATATTGTCTCGCCCTGCGGCATGTCGATCGGTCCCTCATATTTTGTGGAGGCGGTAGTCGGATCGCTCTTATCCATCGTATAGTAGGCCTCATAACCGTCAGGCACTTTGATCTCTATCTGCGCGGCCGTATCGTACTGGCCCGTGGACGGAGATACGGCAGGGGCGTCCTCTACCGGCAGTTCAATAGTAAATGTCTTCTTCACCGGAAGGCTCGGCACACCCTCTTTGTTCACGGCTATGGCCGTGATAATGTTTTCGCCTTCGCCAAGCTGGATCGGTTCTTTGTACTTCTCACTTTTCGTACTCGGTTCGCTTCCGTCTGTCGTGTAATAAATTGCCGCCTCGTCAGACTTAAGCGTAAGTTCCTGTACTTCCTCGTACGTCTCCTTGTCGTCCAGACTGAAGGACGGACCGTCTATGATGAACCCGCCCAGCCTTTCTGCCACGCTGTCATCCACATCCTCAAGAAGTACGGGAATCTCCATCTTCTGGTCTGTGTCCATATAAAAACTTACACACGCTTCATAGAGGTCCGCGTTTTTCGTCTGCTTATCGATGGCATTCAAAAATACGTCCTCCGCCTTCTCCAGATCGTCCTGGGCGATATATACTTTGGACAGTCCCGTATATGCCTCTGCTTTTTCCGGCTTCTTTGAGATGGCCTTCTTAAAATAAGTCTCCGCCTTCTCGTAAGCTTTTTCCTTCTGCGCGCTGTAACCTTTATTTACAATGCCGTTGTAAGAATTCTGATAGCATACGACTCCGGCCGCCACAGCGGCAACGACAAGTACAGCCAGAATGATAAGAACCTTCCTGCGCTTTTTCCGTTTCAGGGCTTTCCGCCGTTCCATCTGTCTTCTGCGCTGTTCTTTCTCTGACATCATTCTGCCTGTCGTATTTCTGCCTGTATTGCGCCCCGTGTTTCTGCCCACAGAGCTTCTTCCGGTATTTCTTCCGGTATTTGTGTTCCGCCTTGCGTTTGTATTCCGCCCGGTGCCTGTATTTCTGCGCCTTGCGGGTATGTCTCCCGTAAACATATCGTAATCACTTCCGGATAAAGCGCCGTCTTCCTCATTGATAGACACCTTTATCTGTGCCGTGAGCATATCATCTAAAGGATTATAGTCGGGAACAATACGTACTTCCTTTCCGCACTCCCCGCAATATAACATACCCTCCGGTATTTCGTGCCCGCAATACCTACATTTCATCTTTACGTTAACCTCCTACTTCCTTGCAGCCTCAACACAATTGCTCATCAGCATGGCTATTGTCATCGGCCCAACTCCTCCTGGAACTGGTGTGATTGCCGCCGCTTTCTCTTTTACGCCGTCAAAGTCCACATCTCCGCACAGTTTGTTATTCTCATTCCTGTGTATTCCGACATCAACGACGACTGCCCCTTCTTTTATATATTCTGCCGTTATAAACTTCGGTTTCCCGACTGCAGCGACCAGAATATCTGCCCTCTTTGTCACTTCCCTCAACTGTTTTGTTCTCGAGTGTGCCACTGTGACGGTTCCATTTTCCCGCAGCAGAAGCATGGCCATAGGCTTACCCACGATATTGCTCCTGCCTACGACGACGCACTCCTTCCCCTCGATCTCAATACCGGACCGCTTCAGCATCTGGATGATCCCCGCCGGTGTGCAGGGTACAAAGCCCTTCTCTCCGATGCAGAGCCTTCCCACACTCTCCGGGTGAAACCCATCCACATCCTTGTCCGGATGTATGGCACGGATCACGGCATCTTCGTTGATATGCCCCGGCAGCGGAAGCTGAACGAGAATCCCGTTCACCTTATCGTCCCGGTTCAGCCTGTCGATCAGGGACAGCAGCTCTGCCTCAGAAGTCTGCTCCTCAAGCTCATATGACAGTGATTCGATCCCAACCTGATCACATGCCTTTTTCTTATTCCCGACATAGATGGACGAAGCCGGATCACCGCCGACCTGTACGACTGCAAGACAGACGTGCCTGCCTTCTTCTGCAAGCAGTGCGGTCTCCTTCTTCAGTTCCTCCTTTATCTGTGCGGAAATTGCTTTCCCGTCAATTAACATGGCCATATTACATATCTCCTTAGAATAATCCTGTTATACTGCCTGATTCAGATACATCGATGCCGTTTGCCGCCGGCACCTTCGGAAGCCCGGGCATCGTCATCACCGCTCCTGTGAGCGCGACCACGAAACCAGCGCCTGCGCTTACATAGACTTCCCTGATATGAATGTCGAAATCCGTCGGACGTCCAAGCTTCTTGGCATCGTCAGAAAGGGAATACTGGTTCTTTGCCATACAGACCGGCAGATTCCCAAATCCCATCGACGCGATCTTCGCAAGCTGCTTCTGGGCGGCCGGTTCGTATACAACACCACGTGCTCCGTAGATTTCCCGTGATATCGTCTCGATCTTCTCTTCCAGTGACAGCTCATCTTCGTACAGCGTATGGAAGTTGCTCTCTTTATTCTCCAGCGTATCCAGCACCTTTTCTGCCAGCGCGACGCCGCCTTCTCCACCCTTCTCCCACACTTCTGACAGTGCGAACTCACAGCCCTTTTGCTCGCAGAACTTCCGGATGAACTCATTCTCGGCATCCGTATCTGTGATAAAGGAATTCAGGGTGACAACTACAGGAATATCATATTTCTGAATATTCTCTATATGTTTCTCAAGATTTACGATTCCCCTTTTCAGGGCTTCTATATTCTCTTTTGACAAATCATTTTTAGCAACTCCACCATTATACTTCAAAGCGCGCACAGTTGCAACCAAAACTACCGCGTCTGGTTTAAATCCTGCTTTTCTGCACTTGATATCCAGAAATTTTTCCGCGCCGAGATCCGCGCCGAAGCCTGCTTCTGTTATCGTGATATCGCTCAGTTTCAGCGCCATCTTCGTCGCCCGCACACTGTTACATCCGTGAGCGATGTTGGCAAAAGGTCCTCCGTGCACAAGCGCCGGCGTATGCTCCAGCGTCTGGATCAGATTCGGTTTGATCGCATCCTTCAAAAGCGCGGTCATGGCGCCGGTCGCCTCCAGATCATCTGCTGTGACCGGTTCCCCCGCAAAATCATAAGCCACGATGATCCTTCCAAGCCTTTTCTTCAGATCGTGAATGTCGTCCGCCAGACAGAGGATCGCCATGATCTCAGACGCCACCGTGATCACGAAATGATCTTCCCGCACCATTCCGTCCATTTTGCTGCCGAGTCCCACCACGATATTGCGAAGATTTCTATCATTCATGTCCAGGCATCTCTTCCAGACGACCTGTCTCGGATCGATCTGGAGCGCATTACCCTGCTGGATGTGATTGTCCAGAAGAGCAGCCAGCAGATTATTCGCAGAAGTGATCGCGTGAAAATCTCCGGTAAAATGCAGATTCAAATCTTCCATAGGCACGACCTGTGCATATCCTCCGCCGGCCGCCCCGCCCTTGATCCCGAAACACGGGCCAAGAGACGGTTCTCTGAGCGCGATGATTGCTTTTTTATCCAGCCTGGCCATCGCTTCTCCAAGACCTACCGTCGTCGTTGTTTTTCCTTCACCGGCAGGCGTCGGGTTTATGGCTGTAACGAGAACAAGCTTTCCGTCCGGCCTGTCCTTTATCTTCTCCCACACATCGTCGGACAGTTTCGCTTTATACTTTCCGTAGAACTCAAGCTCATCTTCCTCAATTCCAACCTGGGCCGCAACCTCTTTGATGTGCGCCATTTCTGCTTCCTGTGCAATCTGAATATCTGTTTTCATTTGTCAACCCTTTCCTTTCCTCTGATTCTTCAGGCTTATTCTTCCATATAGCGTTCAAACTCTTCGGCCGTCATAAGTATCTTTCTCGGTTTTGTCCCTTCTTCACCGCCCACAACACCAGCTTCGCACAGCTGGTCCATGATCCGGGCAGCCCGGTTGAATCCGATCTTAAACGTCCGCTGCAGCATGCCGATGGATGCTTTCTCTTTCTCTATAATGAGGCGTCCCGCATCTGCAAAATACAGGTCGCGTTCCTCACCGTCCGCTGAGCCAGGTCCGGCATTTCCGCCGGCCGCACTCGTATTTACGTGATTTTCTATCTCTTCACTGTATGTAGCATCTCCGTTGTGATCCTTCAGGTACTCTACGACGCTCTGCACTTCCTTGTCTGATACAAAGGCTCCCTGCACCCTGGCAGGCTTCTGGTATCCGGACGGATAAAAAAGCATATCCCCTTTCCCGAGCAGCTTCTCCGCGCCGTTCATATCTATGATCGTCCTGGAATCCACACCGGAGGACACGGAAAATGCGATCCTGGAAGGCATGTTTGCCTTTATCAGCCCTGTGATAACGTTGACAGACGGCCTCTGCGTCGCTATGACAAGATGGATCCCCGCCGCTCTCGCCAGCTGTGCGAGACGGCAGATTGCCTCCTCCACCTCTCCGGGCGCCACCATCATCAGATCAGCCAGCTCGTCCACGATGATCACGATCTGAGGCATCTTCTCAGGCTTCCTGCCTTCTATCACCGGCATCTCCGGTACTTTATCATTATATCCTTTGATATCACGCACGTTATATTCCGCAAATGCCTTGTACCGGCGCTCCATCTCAGCCACCGCCCAGTTCAGGGCGCCGGCCGCCTTCTTCGGGTCTGTGACGACCGGGATCATCAGGTGGGGGATGCCGTTATATACACTCAGCTCAACGACCTTGGGATCCACCATGATCAGTTTCACCTCATCCGGAGCCGCCTTATACAATATGCTCATAATAAGTGTGTTGATGCACACAGACTTTCCGGAGCCTGTAGCGCCTGCCACAAGCAGATGAGGCATCCTGGCAATATCTGTTACGACTGCCTTTCCTCCTATATCTTTACCCGCCGCAAATGAAAGCTTTGACGCGCTGTTTTTAAATTCCGCGGTTTCCAGCAGGTCTCTGAGCATGACCGCCGCATTCTCCTTGTTCGGAACCTCGATCCCGACAGCCGCCTTTCCCGGTATCGGCGCTTCGATCCGAATATCAGCGGCCGCCAGGTTGAGCTTGATATCGTCCGCCAGACCTACGATCTTGCTCACTTTGACCCCCATTTCCGGCTGAAGTTCATACCGCGTCACTGCAGGACCACAGCTTACATTTGTGACTGTTACGTTGACCCCGAAGTTCTGGAGCGTCTGCTGCAGCTTCATCGCTGTCTCGCGCAGAGCGGCGTCCGACTCCCCGGAATTCTTCTTCCCTTTCGTGAGCAGTGAAATGGGCGGATACTTATATGCTTTCTTCGGCCTCGCCTCAGCAGCAGCCACGCTGGCTGCCACTCCGGCCGCCTCTGCCGCAATGCCTGCCCTGTCCTGTCCTTTTCCCGCCGCGTTTGCAGATCTTACAGGTATGGCCGGTTCTTCCTCTGCCTCAGGAACCTGCTCTTCCTGTACTTCAGCCATCCTTGGCATCTCACCGCGGTTAATGACAAACTGCGGTTCTTCTGCCTTCTCCTGAACAGAGAGATCCGGCGGGGCGGCTGTCAGCTCTTTTAATTCCGGAGATTTTTTCGCGATAGTGGTATCAAACGATACTCCTTCCACATGGTGGGCTGTCCGCTTTTTATCCTCCCTGCGCGCATCGCGTCTGGTTTCCCGTTCAGCCTTTCTCTCTTCTGCCTGCTCCCGTCTTCTCTGTGCATCTTTCTTTGCCTTGTCATATGCCTTATCACTGTGCTTTTTCACGCCTTTCAGCGCCGACTTTCCCGTGATGATCACAAGGCAGATGATGATGAGAATGATATCCACCACATATGTACCTGCTGTTCCGATGGCCGGCACGAGCGCTCCCGCGAGAACCTCTCCGAGGTCTCCGCCGCGGCCGTCGATCAGGTGGAGCAGCATACATACGAGAACGAGCAGCACTAACCCGGCCGCTGCTTTCATATACGCGGAAAAATTGCCTTTATTGGACACAATAAAGGCAACAAATCCAAACAATACAAATGGGATCACATATGCCGCCCATCCAAATACATCTATAAGAAATGACGAAATGGCCGCTCCCACAAGTCCGCCCATTCCAAAATTACTGATCAGAATCAGGATGCTGACGGCAAGCGCGGACCAAATGATGATCTCATCCCTCACAAAGCTCTGCTCATTATTTTTCTTCTTTGTCTGCCGCGTACTCTTCCTTTTTTTTGACTTTGCAGCCATACTATTTCCCCCTTATTTATTGGCACATACTATATATAGTATAGCATCTTTAAAAAGGGCTGTCATTACATATTTTTATGCTTTTTCTGCCGTTCCCCGTCTATCATTTCGTGCAATTTATGCAACGCCTGGCTCATACCGCCGACTTCATCTATAAGCCCTTCCTTCACAGCGTCCTCGCCTTCCAGCAGCGTGCCTACGTCTTTTACGAGTTCTGTCGGATTCAGCATGAGCTTCTCAATGCGTTCCTGGCTCATATTGGAATGTTTGGAAAGGAAACGGGTTATTCTGTCCTGTGTGCGCAGCATATTGCGCAGGCTTTGTTCTACCCCTATGAACATACCGCTGGAACGTACCGGATGTATGATCATCGTTCCGCTCGGCACGATAAATGAATACTGTGCGGACACTGCCAGAGGACCGCCGATCGAGTGGCTTCCTCCCAGTACGAGCGACACGGTCGGCTTGCTCAGTGATGCGATCATCTCCGCTATAGAGAGTCCTGCCTCAACATCTCCGCCAAGCGTATTCAGCAGAATGAGCATGCCTTCTATCTCCTCACTGTCCTCCACCTCGGCAAGCATCGGCAGTAAATGTTCGTATTTTGTGGCCTTTGTATTGCCTGATACCGCCTCGTGGCCCTCGATCTCTCCGATGATCGTCAGAAGCTTGATCCGGTGGCTGCTTTTGTTTTCATCCAGGTTTATGCTTCCCATCTCTTTTATCTCATTATTTTTCTGTTCTTCTTTCTCTTGATCTGCCATGTAAAAAACACCTCCATACCATTTTTAATAGTATGAAGGTGTTTTGCATATTTTATACTTGCATTAATGCCTGTTCCAAATCTGCGGTAATGTCATCGATATTTTCTATTCCCACGCTGAACCGGATCAGATCCGGCTGGACGCCAGCTTCCAGAAGCTCCTGTTCATTCATCTGGCGGTGGGTATGGCTCGCCGGGTGAAGAACGCAGCTTCTCGCATCCGCCACATGTGTCACGATCGCGATCATCTTGAGACTGTCCATCATCCTCACGGCCGCGTCTCTTCCCTTTTTCAGTCCGAATGTGATAACGCCGCATGTACCGTCCGGCATATACTTCTGCGCCAGATCATAATATTTGTCACCCGGCAGCGCCGGGCAGCTTACCCATGCGACTTTTTCATGGTTCTTAAGATACATTGCAGCCGCCAGCGCATTTTGGCAGTGGCGTTCCATGCGAAGCGCCAGCGTCTCAAGACCGATGTTAAGCAAAAAGGCATTCTGCGGCGCCTGGATCGAACCGAGGTCTCTCATGAGCTGAGCGGTCGCTTTTGTGATATATGCGCCTTTGCCAAAGCGTTCGGTGTAGACGATGCCGTGATAAGTCTCATCAGGAGTCGTAAGCCCCGGGAACTTCCCGGCATGTGCTTCCCAGTCAAAATTACCGCTATCCACGATGGCCCCTCCCACACTTGTCGCATGTCCGTCCATATACTTCGTCGTAGAGTGTGTGACGATATCCGCTCCCCACTCGAACGGGCGGCAGTTGACCGGCGTGGCAAATGTATTGTCAACGATAAACGGCACTCCGTGTGTGTGAGCCGCCTTCGCAAACTTTTCAAGATCAAGGACTACAAGCGCAGGATTGGCGATCGTCTCCCCGAAAACGGCTTTCGTATTGTCCCGGAACGCCCCGTCCAGTTCTTCTTCCGTGCAATCCGGATCTACAAACGTAGCCTCCACACCCATCTTTCTGATCGTGTGGGCATACAGATTATATGTACCTCCGTAAAGCGCTGACGTGCATACGATATGGTCCCCCGCCTCCACGATATTCATGATGGCATAGAAACTGGCCGCCTGACCGGAAGATGTGAGCATCGCGGCCACACCGCCCTCCATATCACAGATTTTAGCCGCCACGGCGTCATTGGTCGGATTCTGAAGTCTTGTATAGAAATAGCCGGATTCCTCCAGATCAAACAGACGTCCCATCTGCTCGCTGTTGTCATACTTAAACGTCGTGCTCTGGTAGATCGGAAGAATTCTAGGCTCTCCGTTTCCAGGCTGGTATCCTGACTGGATACATTTTGTTTCCATTTTATAATTGCTCATACAAGTCCTCCTATGAATATAAATATTTTTTCTGTAAGCCGCGGACCATACGCGTGTACAGCTCTTTGCACCGTTCTTTTTCCCCTGCCTCGATACAGCTGATACACGGGGCAAGGCAGTCTCTGTACAGTGCTTCATATATATGTTCTGCGTCTTTCTGCATATTGATGATCTGCACGATACCGGGCGCTATGTCATAATACTCTTCCACGAGAGCTTTCCCGTCCTCTGTACTCATCATATAATCATCTCTGTAGGCGCGGAGTGTCCTGAGCTCATAACAGTCGTCCGGCTTGTCCTGCTGTTCACAGACCGCTGTTGTGATAAAGCAGAAGCCTTTTTTAAAGCCCCCCGCGATATCATCATAACTCGACTGCCCGAGTGTGAGCGTTGTGACACCCTTTTCATTCCAGGCTTCCACCATTTTGGAGGCGATCTTTTCACAGTATTCGTTATGTGTGTATGTAAGCATCGGCACGACGTAGACTGCCATGTTCATATTGTAGTCTACAGAAAACCGTTCCTTCTTTCCCTTTGACAATGCCTGCATTTTTTCAAAAGCATAGTCCGGAATGACAAGCGCAAGTTCCGCCGCCACCGCTTCCCTCTCATCCTCCGGCGCTTCCTCGCACAGCCGGGCGACGGCCGCCACCGTACCTTTATACTTGTCATAACAGTCTTTAAATATGCCTTCGTATGTCTTGCGTTTAAAATGTTTGATCTGCGTCAGCATCTCTTCAAAGAGCTGGATCAATTCCTGCTTCGTCTGTTCCATATGTCTCCTCCATTGTCTGCACAGCAGCGCATTATCCTTCGTCCCCGCACAGACTTCGTCCATCATTCGTCCCAGTTATGGTATACGTCTTGTACGTCGTCGTCATCGTCGAGCATGTCCAGAGTCTTCTGGATATTCTGGATGTCTTTCGGATCAGTGAGTTCCACGTATGTCTGCGGAATCATCGTCACTTCCGCCGCCGCCATGGGAATGCCGGCCTCTTCGAGCGCCAGCCTGACTGTACTGAAGTCCTCCGGCGTGGTGACGATCTCATAGCTGTCCTCTTCTTCCGCGAAATCTTCCGCCCCGGCATCGAGCGCCTGCATCATCAGGTCGTCCGCATCGCCTTCATATTCCTCTTTTGACACGATGATCTGTCCCTTTTTGTCAAACATAAAGGACACGCATCCCGGTGTTCCGACGTTGCCGCTTCCTTTCGTAAATGCGTTCTTTACGTTTGTAGCAGTTCTGTTCCGGTTGTCGGTGAGCGCCTCAACGATAATAGCTGTTCCGTTCGGCCCGTAGCCTTCATATGTAATATATTCGTAATTGGCGGCGTTTGCGTCTCCGTCCGCCTTCTTGATATTCCTGTCGATCGTGTCGTTCGGCATGTTGTTTGCCTTAGCCTTTGCTATGACGTCACGCAGACGGCTGTTGTTTGCCGGGTCGGCGCTTCCGCCTTCTTTTACCGCCACGGCAAGTTCCTTACCGATCTTGGTGAAAATCTTGCCCTTGGCGGCATCATTTTTTTCTTTCTTATGCTTGATATTTGCAAATTTTGAATGTCCTGACATGTTCTAAATCTCTCCTTATACCTTATCTTTTCGCTGTTTCCCGCACTTTTTCTATTCTAGCACTCTTCGTTTAGTTTTTCAATCTTAACTCTTTCGATCGTATTATTATCTACGGAAAGAACAGTGAACCGGTATCCATCGTATTCCACGATGCATGTCTCCTCCTCAGACGGGATCCTGTCCAGCTGGTCAACAAGGAAACCGTTGAGTGTCTCGTATTCTTCTTTTTCAAATGTCATCGGCAGCATATCTTCCAGATCCTCCAGATCTGTCATACCGCTCGCAATACATCTGCCGTCCGGAAGTATCTCGATCAGCTCTTCTTCTTCGTCATATTCGTCGAGAATATTGCCGACGATCTCTTCCAGAATATCTTCCATAGCCACAAGTCCGGATGTCTGCCCATATTCATCCAGCACGATCGCGATGTGATTTTTCTCCGCCTGCATCTCTTTAAATAAGGTATCAATACTTTTTGTCTCCGGAATAAACGCCACCGGCCTTATGTAGTCGTCAAGCTGCTTGACCGGCATCTGGCGCAGGTCTTCGTTAAAATAGCAGGTCATCGCCTCCCGGAGATGTATCGTGCCGATGATCTCGTCAATGCCCTCCTCATATATCGGAAAACGGGAATAGCTCTCATCAAGCATGAACCTGAGGGCATCCGCGAGCTTTTCATTTCCGTCGATAGCCACGATATTTTTTCTGTGTGTCATAATGTCCTTTGCGTCTTTATCCATATAACGGAATATATTGCGGATCAATTCCGCCGCTTCTTTCCAGACACCTTCGTCTTCAACATCCTCTTTGATCTGAAATATCTGTTTCATTCTCTGAAACAAACTGCCTTCTTCCATAACTGTTTTTCTAAACTCCTTTTACTATGTATGAAGCTCGAAGCTGATCTTCAGCGCCTCATCTACTTTGTTCATTATTTGTTTGTCAAGGTGGCAGACAAGGTCTTTGAGTCTCTGTTTGTCAATTGTCCTCACCTGTTCCAGCAATATGACTGAATTTTTCACTATCTGGTATTTTTTCGCATCGATCTCCACGTGTGTCGGCAGCTTCGCCTTGTTCATCTTTGATGTGATGGCGGCACAGATGACCGTAGGGCTGTGTTTGTTCCCTATATCGTTCTGTATTATCAATACAGGCCTGATGCCGCCCTGTTCTGATCCGACTACCGGACTTAAGTCCGCATAATATATATCTCCACGTCTAACCTGCACTCTATTTCACACTCCATTTACTTAAGATAAAATTAGTATTTCCATCTTTTTCAAATGTATTCTATAGAGCTGCAGTAATACCGTGATTTATACGAAATAATCCATCTGTTCCACGATTTCACCGTGACGGATGAACTCTCTCGGTATTCTTTTGCCGAGATCGCACACGAATTCATAGTTGAATCTTCCGGACAGTCCGCTTAAGACTTCCACCGGAAGCTTTTCACCGCCGTCATTTCCTACCAGTGTCACTTTATCTGCATACTTTACATCATCTATCTCTGTCGCGTCGACCATGAACTGGTCCATGCACACGCGCCCGAGAATAGGTGCCTTTTTCCCGTGGATCAGGACATATCCCTTGTTGGAGAGACTTCTCGGATAGCCGTCACCGTACCCTACCGGGATCGTGGCTATCTTTGTTCTCCTGTCTGTAATGTACGTGCCGCCGTAGCTTACCGGCGTCCCCGCATCTACCCATTTAACGTGCGCCACATGGCTGATAAGCTCCATAGCCGGCTTAAGCGGAACATTTTCTTTATGTACTTCTTCGGACGGATACAGGCCGTAAGTAGAGATACCGGCCCGCACCAGGTCCATGTTCGCCTCCGGGACATCGATGATTCCCGCACTGTTGGAGCAGTGGTAATACGTGAAGGCCACCCCTCTCTTTTCGAGTGTTTCCTTCATCCACACATAGTTCCTGATCTGCTTCCCGGTGAAAGACTTATCGATCTCATCCGCTTTCGCAAAATGTGTATACATGCCCTCCATGACGAGATTCGGCATTTTGCTGATGCGCTCTATGATGTCCGCCGCTTCTTCCCCGATCAGGAACCCAAGTCTTGACATTCCAGTATCAAGCTTAATATGAATATATGCCTGCTTTCCTATTTTGACCGCAAGCTCAGACACTTCGCGGGCCATTTCTTCGGTGTACAAAGTCATACGGATGTCGTGTTTTATCATATCCTCCCGCTGATCGGGGAAAATGCATCCGAGAACGAGGATCGGTTTTTCGATCCCTCCATGGCGAAGGACAACAGCCTCGTCAAGTGTGGCAACCGCAAATCCCCACATATAATCCTTCGGCGAGAGCATCTTTGCGATCTGTACCGCACCGTGTCCGTAACCGTCTGTCTTGACAACACCGAGCATCTTTGCGCCGTCCCGGACGTTATTCTTCATCATTTCTATATTATATTCCACTGCATCCAGGTCTATCCTGGCACATACTCTGTTATACGCTTTCATCTATCTGTCCTCCTCTTCCTTCATGGCTCTCCCTGTGTATTCGATCAGGTCAGAGGCCATGACACTGTAACTCCCCTTGTCACGGCTTGCCAGTTCTCCCGCCCTGCCGTGAAGATATGTCCCAAGCACTGCGGCGTCTGTCAGGTCCAGTCCCTGCGCGAGCAGACCGGCAATTATACCGGCGAGCACATCACCTGAACCGGCCTTGGCCATAGATGCATTTCCGGACAGATTCACATAAGGACGGCCTCCCGCAGGCATGGTAACTGTCCGGGCATCCTTAAGCACACACGTGACACTGTACTCTTCTGCAAATTCACGCAGTATCTCTATTCTGCGCGCTCTCAGCTGCGGAATATCTTTGCCTGTCATACGGGACATTTCTTTCATGTGGGGGGTGAATATAAAGTTTTCATGCCTCAGCCGGTCAAGATACTTCTTATGGTCTGCTATCAGATTCAGTCCGTCCGCGTCTATCACACACGGCACCTCCACATTCTCCATAACCGTCCTGAGTATCTTTCGTGATTTGTCACTCGTTCCGATCCCTGAACCGACACTTACGACATCAGCCCAGTTCAGGAGCTTTAACAATTCCACTTCATCGTAAAAGTCATATGTCCTGATGATGGCCTCGGGCAGCTGCGTCTGCAGTATCACGCGGTTATCCTCCGACGTATAGATCTGAACGAGTCCCGCGCCCGCCGTATACGCTGCTCTGGCATTCAGGTAAGCCGCCCCCGACATGCCCCTGCTTCCCGCGATGACCAGCACCCTGCCATAAGTACCTTTGTTGGAATCCGCCCTGCGCACCGGAAGCAGGCTTTTATACTCACCGCATTCATACGTAAATGCCGCGTCTTTTTCCTTTTTTATCTCTGACGTATCTATCCCTATATTGACTGTCACTGTCTTACCAGCATACTCTTTTCCCGGATATAATTCCATGCCAAGCTTCATCTCCTGGAACGTCACTGTCGCGTCCGCCCGAAAGGCAGTCCCCATGACAGCGCCGCTGTCCGCGCACACGCCGGACGGAATGTCGACCGCCAGCTTAAATCCCCCGGAGCGGTTCATGGCGTCAATAAGCTCCCTGCGTTTTCCTTCGATCTCACGGTTTAATCCGACGCCGAACAGTGCATCAATGACCACACTGTAGCTGTCTTCCCTGAATTCCGTAGTGATTGCGGCGCCCGTCTGCCTCAGCCGCTTTATCTGCTCCTTTGTCTCCTTTGTGCAGTGTTCTTCTTCCCCGCAGAGAACAGCCGTGACCCTGTGCCCTTTTTCTGTCAGCATCCTTGCGGCCGCAAAGCCGTCGCCGCCATTGTTTCCGGTCCCGCATACTACGCACACATTTGTCAGGTCCAGGCCGCTTTCTTCCATGTGATCCACACACCCGGCCGCGGCACGCTCCATCAGTTCCAGTGACGGAATCCGAAGCCGGCCGGTCGTATACTCGTCTGCGCGCTTCATCTGGGATGCATTCAGTAAATATTTCATACCTCTCACCTCCTGTTATTTTCCCGGAACCTTTTTCACCCAAAGCTCCCCGGTATATAAAAGAACGTGTAAAGACAAGCCTGTTCTTCACATGCCCATCGTTACACGTTTTTATACTTCCTTATTTTTTGCCGCTGTGCTCATCGTTGTAACGGCTGATATTGTAAGACAGCCTCATGAGGCTTTCAGACAGGTGAACATTCTCGACGATAATGTGGTCAGGCAGATTCAGATCGGTATGCGCAAAATTCCAGATCGCGCGCACACCATTTTCTACAAGCATGTTTGCCACCTCGATCGCCTTTTCCTTCGGAATCGTAAGTACGGCGATCTCTACATTATTATTCTGGACAAAGTCTTTGAGTTCGTCCATCATGCGTATCGGCACGCCTCTGATCGAAACACCGTTCAGCCTCGGGTTCACATCGAAAATGCCCTTTAAGATAAACCCTCTTTTTTCAAAAGCCGCATAATTGGCAAGCGCCTGTCCCAGATTACCTGCTCCGATGATGACAATATTGTGGTCTTCCTCCAGACCGAGAATCTTGCCTATCTCTGTATATAAATACTTTACATTGTAACCGTATCCCTGCTGTCCGAAACCGCCGAAATTGTTAAGGTCCTGACGAATCTGAGATGCAGTAACTTTCATTCTCTTGCTCAAATCGTTGGAGGAGATTCTTTCGACCCCGTTTTCCAGCAGTTCCCCCAAATATCTGTAATATCTTGGCAGCCTGCGTATCACCGCCTGAGAGATTTCTCTTTCTTCCACTAGCACTCACCTTCCTGTTACGTTCTAAAAAATATTATATAGAATTGTCACTTCAAAGTCAAACTTTTAGTTGTATTTTGTCCTATTTTCGATATAATGAATGGTAGCAGCGCCCGCTTTTGAAGCATTGCAGGCGCGGCGTGGGAGGAAGTTATGATACTGGCATGTCACGGAATAAGTAAAGCATTTGGAGAAGATGTCATCGTAAGAGATGCGTCTTTTCATATAGAAGACTATGAGAAAGCCGCCCTCGTAGGGCCAAACGGCGCCGGAAAATCGACCATACTGAAAATGATGGTCGGCGAGCTTCCGGCTGACGCCGGAGAAGTCATACTCACAAAAGGAAAGACGCTCGGCTATCTGGCACAGCACCAGGAAATGACAGGCGGCAATACTATATATGAAGAGGTGAGGACGGCAAAGGCGGATATCATCGAGACCGAACGCCAGATACGCACGATCGAACTGGAATTAAAGCATCTCGAAGGAGATGCTTTAAAAGCGCGCCTTGACACATATAACCGTCTGACCGCTGCCTTTGAGCGGGCCAACGGCTATGCCTATGAAAGTGAGATCACCGGGGTTTTAAAAGGTCTCGGGTTTGACGAATCGGATTTTGCCAAGAGCGTTGACACACTGTCCGGAGGGCAGAAAACCAGGGTCTCTCTCGGCAAGCTTCTTTTGACAAAGCCTGACATTCTTCTTCTGGATGAGCCGACGAACCATCTGGACCTCAACTCCATCGCATGGCTTGAAACCTATCTGTTAAATTATCAGGGCGCCGTACTTATCGTCTCACATGACCGTTATTTTCTGAACAGAGTCGTGACGAAGGTGCTTGAGATCGAACTTGGCACACTCTCCGTCTACATGGGCAATTACAGCCAGTATGCCGAGAAAAAAAAGATGATACGGGACGCGAAGCTGAAAGAATATATGAACCAGCAGCAGGAGATCAAACATCAGGAGGCAGTGATCGAAAAGCTCCGCTCCTTTAACCGGGAGAAATCTGTCAAACGGGCCGAAAGCCGCGAGAAAATGCTATCCAAACTGCAGCCGGTCGAAAAACCAAAGGAGACGAACACAGAGATACATCTGTCGCTGGAGCCGTCCTGCATCAGTGGAAATGATGTGCTGAGCGTGGAGCATCTGGGCAAGTCCTTTCCGTCCCAGCGTCTGTTTTCCGATGTCAGCTTTGAGATAAAAAGAGGCGAACATGTTGCCGTCATCGGTGACAACGGAACGGGCAAGACGACGCTTCTTAAGATACTGAACAACGTAGTGCCTGCCGACAGCGGGACCTTTACGCTCGGAACCAATGTAGAGATAGGATACTATGATCAGGAACACCACGTGCTCCACATGGACAAGACGATCTTTGAAGAGATCTCCGACGACTATCCGCATCTCACAAACACGCAGATCCGCAATATGCTGGCCGCCTTCCTCTTCACAGGCGACGACGTGTTCAAGATGATCGGGGACTTAAGCGGCGGCGAGCGGGGACGTGTGTCACTGGCCAAGCTCATGCTCTCGGAAGCAAATTTTCTCATCCTCGACGAGCCGACCAACCATCTCGATATTACGTCCAAGGAGATTCTGGAAAAAGCCTTGAACGATTACACCGGCACTGTGCTTTATGTGTCGCATGACCGGTACTTTATCAACGAGACGGCCACAAGAATCCTTGACCTCGTGAATCAGACCTTTGTCAATTATATTGGGAATTACGATTACTACCTTGAAAAGAAAGAAGAGCTTACCGCCGTATATGCCGGATCCGGGCAGTCTGAAGATTTATCCCGGGCGCAGGAGGCCGTGTCCGAATCTAAACTGAGCTGGCAGGAACAAAAGGAAGCCCAGGCGAAGGAACGGAAACGCCAGAATGATCTGAAAAAGACAGAAGAACGGATCACTGCTCTGGAAGAGCGCGACACTGAGATAGACATCCTCATGACACAGGAAGAGGTATACACGAATTCCGTACAATGTCAGGAGCTGGCGGCAGAGAAAGCCGCAATCCACACAGAGCTTGAAGAATTGTATATAAGATGGGAAGAGCTGGCTGATTGATCCCGGACACTCTCCCGCCAGAGAACGGGGCGCGCATTGATTACTTAATGTGCGCCCCGTGTATTTTCCCTGTATTAAATAATAACAGCAAGAATAATGAAAGATTCGTGTAAAATACCTGATATAATATTGCAGAGAAAGGAGGGGACCGCAATGCAGATCAACATTATAAGTGTAAAAGCAGCAATAGACTACATTGAAAGCAATTTAGCCGGCAAACTGGATTTGGAAATAGTAGCCAATGCGGTCCATTATTCCAAGTATCATCTGCACCGTGTGTTTATAGACACAGTCGGTCTGACAATTCATGACTATGTGCAGCGGCGCAGATTGACTGAAGCTGCTAAACTGCTTGTGTTCTCCGATAAACCTATTATTGAGATCGCTTTGACCGCGGGTTACAAAAGTCAGCAGTCATTTACCACTGTATTTAAGCACATGTACAAAAAAACTCCAAACCAGTATCGAGAGGCAGAGGAGTTTTACCCATTACAGCTTACATATATTCTGAATGATAATCCCACAAAGACCAGCACAGATATTGATTGGCAGGCAGACATTGTTTATGCTGTGGAAAACGATATTCCGGCCTGGATGGATCTGCTTTGTCTTGTTGTAGATGGTTTTCCTTACTTGAATGAAGATGAATATTTGGAGCGGTTAAAACAAAGTGTCCAAAAAAAGCAGGCGCTCATAATGAAAGACAAAAATATTATCATCGGCGCAATGATATTTAACAATGCGGCAGGGAGCATTGATTTCTTAGGAATACACCCGCAATACAGAAAAAATGATATTGCCAAAGCTTTTTTGCAAAAGGTAAGGGGTGAACTCTTGACCGATGTTCCGATAAGTATTACAACTTTCAGAGAGGGCGATAAAGCCGACACCGGATATAGAAAAGTATTCCGGCAATTAGGCTTTTCCGAGGCAGAACTGCTCATAGAGTTTGGTTATCCCACACAAAAGTTCATTCTGCAAAAACAAAATCATCTGTCATTGCCTGGTCTGTAATACATGAGGCTGCCGCATAGTGCGGCAGCCTCATGTATCTGCTGTTATGGCGGTTTATTTCCATGGACGGTTTCTTCCAAGCCATCCTTTTTCTTCCCAATAGTTCTTGTCTGTTTCTGTCGTGCCTGTTCGTTTCTGCATAAATCTCATGATATAGAACAGAATCCTTACCCGCAGTCCCGGCGTAACTTTCGACGCATCATGCTCTATTTTTTCGGCAAGATTATGGACCGCTGTCTCTATCTTCTCTCTGTTCGTGTCGTCTATCCCGCCACCTACAGCGACGCCGTACGTATATATTCTGGCCACCCCCCAGTATCTGAGACTGTCCGTCATGTCCCGCAGCGCCTTTTTCATTCCGGCGCCCGCTGCTGTTGTGATACAGACAGCCTGCTTGCGAAACATGGATGCGTCCGGGCGGTGTACCATCCACCGGTAACCGTAATGATCCAGAAGTGCTTTCATCTGCCCTGACACATGGTACACCAGAACAGGTGACGTGAACACGAGCAGATCTGCTTCGTCTATCATCTCTGTGATCCGCCGCATATATATGAGATAATCCGGACACTTCTTTTCATCCTGGCGGATACACACCGCGCAGCCGCGGCAGAATTCCGGCATATCTTTCGGAAGAAACAGTTCCTTAACTGAATCTTCCTCAGACGCTGTCCTCTCAATAAACATCTTTCCAATCGTATATGTGGAGCCCTTCTGCATGGTTCCGTTGATCATCAGTATCTTCATTTTAGTTCTCCCCTTTATCGTCCTTACATCTGGTGTCTCACTATGGTATACTCACCTTATTATCAGTACAGACCGTATTTTAACCTCGTACACGCGAAAACACAATTTGGCACCCAGCCTTTTTCATGTGCTGCGTACCAAAACGTGCCGTACATATTCGTCTATGCGAGTTTTTCTGCTATTGCCTTTATAAATTCTTCACTATTTAACACCACTGGTTTCTCCACGGTCGTGATGAGTGCCAGGTCTTTTGTCATTTTTCCCTCTTCTATCGTGTCTATGGTCGCTTTTTCCAGTCTGTCGGCGAATTCCATAAGCTCTCTGCTGCCGTCCAGCTCTCCGCGCTTTCTGAGCGCGCCGGACCATGCGAATATGGTGGCCACGGAGTTTGTGGATGTCTCTTCGCCCTTCAGATGTTTATAATAATGTCTCTGAACGGTGCCGTGTGCCGCCTCGTATTCATAGTATCCTTCCGGCGATACAAGGACAGATGTCATCATGGCAAGAGAACCGAATGCAGACGATATCATATCGCTCATCACATCCCCGTCGTAATTCTTGCACGCCCATATATAGCCGCCTTCTGACTTCATGACGCGGGCCACCGCATCGTCGATCAGCGTGTAAAAATATGTAATGCCAGCCTCTTTAAATTTGTTCTCGTACTCTTCCTCAAAGATCTCCTGGAAAATGTCCTTGAATGTATGGTCATATTTTTTAGAGATCGTATCCTTTGTGGCAAACCAGAGATCCTGCCCGATATCGAGTGCATAATTAAAGCAGCTCCGCGCAAAACTCTCTATCGACTCATTGACATTGTGCATCCCCTGTACAATACCCGCGCCGGTGAAATCATGTACGAGTTCCCTGCTCTTCGATCCGTCTTTGGCCGTATATACGAGTTCTACTTTTCCCTCGCCCGGGATCTTCATCTCCGTACCTTTGTAGACGTCTCCGTACGCATGTCTTGCAATTGTGATCGGCTTTTTCCAGTTCTTCACACACGGCTCGATCCCTTTGACTACGATCGGAGCGCGGAATACAGTACCGTCAAGGATAGCACGGATCGTTCCGTTAGGGCTCTTCCACATCTCTTTCAGATCGTATTCCTCCATACGGGCGGCATTCGGTGTGATGGTCGCGCATTTTACAGCCACTTTATACTTCTTCGTCGCATTTGCAGAGTCGACCGTCACCTGATCGTCTGTCTCATTCCTGTGTTCAAGGCCGAGATCGTAGTATTCTGTATTTAATTCAATAAACGGTTCCAGCAGATTCTCCTTGATCATCTGCCAGAGGATTCTTGTCATCTCGTCCCCGTCCATCTCTACGATTGGTGTTGCCATCTTGATTTTTGCCATTTTCTGTAACTCTCCTTTTCTTTTTACTCCTCTATGTGAAGGTTTTCCATCACTTTCATAATATGCGCGTTGGCAAGCCGTTCCGCCCTGTCGGCATCCTTAAGCTTGATCGCCTCGAGTATCGCGCGGTGTTCCTCTATGGACTTTTCCGCCCTTTCCTTTGCGCCTACGGACATCGTTCTCGCCATCTGCACGTATTTGTGAAAATCAGATAATACATGTTCCAGTATACGACTATCCGACGCTTCATACAAGACTTTATGGAACTTTCCGTCCAGTTCGCTCACCTGCTCTGCCTGCTCGCTTCCTTTCTTTCCGAGATGAAATTCCGACAGCAGGATGATCTCTTCCAGCTCTTCTATCTGCCTGTCCGTAATATGCTCTGTCGCCCAATGAGCGCACAGACCTTCCAGCATAGAACGTATTTTGTAGATGTCGTGCACATCCTTCTGTGTTATCCCGGTGACATATGCTCCCTTGTTCGGAACGATCGTCACAAGCCCTTCCAGTTCGAGCTGCCGCAGCGCCTCCCGGACCGGCGTCCTGCTGACCCCCAGCGTCTCCCCAAGCGTGATCTCCCGCAGTTCATCGTGTTCTTTATACACGCCGGAGAGGATATCCTCCCTCAGCTTCTGGAAAACCCTGCCCCGCAGAGACCTGTCCTGATACTCTTCCATTACTTCTGTTTACCCCCAATGATTTATTTAAGACATATTCCAAGCTGTTTACAGGCCGTTTCTATGACGCCTGTAAGTTCCTCGTCAGTCAGAACAGTGACGCGGCCGTCCTCATATTCCCTGTCGACCCACGCTTTTACCATCGCCACAAGTTCAGAACTTTTATCCACCTGCTCATCCTTTCGCAGCCGGTAGTATGTATTGATCCAGTGGGCGATGCCCGCAAGGCCCGACGTGTTGGATACGGCCACGAGCGCCGGCCGGTTTAAAAACTTCTCCGTATCAAATATATTATAAATCTCTTCATTTTTCAAGAGCCCGTCTGCATGAATTCCGGCTCGTGTCACATTAAAATTTCTCCCGACAAAGGGCGTCCTGGAGGGAACCCTGTATCCGATCTCTTTCTCGTAATATTCTGCCAGCTCCGTGATGGCTGTCGTATCCATCCCATCCAGCGTCCCCCGGATCTGGGCATACTCAAATACCATCGCCTCCAGAGGCGTGTTCCCGGTCCTCTCCCCTATGCCAAACAAAGAACAGTTTACGCCGCTTGCCCCGTACAGCCATGCCGTTGTTGAATTGCTGACCGCCTTGTAAAAATCATTGTGCCCGTGGAACTCTATGAGACTGCTCGGCACGCCGGCATGGACGCGCAGGCCGTAGATGATTCCCGGAACAGAGCGGGGAATCACAGCCCCCGGATAGTTCACCCCGTAACCCATCGTATCGCACACGCGGATCTTGATCGGTATCTTATATTCTTCCATCAGATGCATCAGCTCAAGACAGAACGGAATGACGAAACCATAAATATCTGATCTTGTGATATCCTCCAGATGACAGCGCGGACGGATCCCCGTCTCCAGGCACTCGCGTATCACGGACAGATAATGTTCCATTGCCTCCCGCCTCGTCATCTTCAGCTTGTAAAAAATATGATAGTCAGAGCAGCTTACGAGAATGCCCGTCTCTTTCAGCCCGATCTCTTTTACAAGTTCAAAGTCTTTCCTGCTGGCCCTGATCCAGCTCGTCACTTCCGGAAACTCATACCCCCGTTCAAGACATTTGTACACAGCGTCCCGGTCTTTGCCGCTGTATAAGAAAAACTCACACTGCCGGATCTTCCCCTTCGGTCCGCTCAGCCTGTGAAAATAATCGTACATGGTCACGATCTGTTCTGTACTGTAAGGAGCCCGTGACTGCTGCCCGTCCCGGAAAGTCGTATCCGTGATCCATATCTCATCCGGCATGCTGTGCGGCACGATACGGTCATTAAACGCGATCTTCGGTATCTCATCATAATGAAAAAGGTTGCGGAACACATTCGGTTTTTCCACGTCCACAAGCGGATACATATGCTCCTCCAGCTGCAGCAGATTTGAATGTTTATCAAGATATACTTTCCTGTCTTCCATCATTATCTCTCCTTCTGAATAAATAGTGCGGCGCTTCAGCGCAGTGCCGCCTTAATATGTATAATTGTATACAATTATACATTCATTGTCAAGAAAATTATTCCAAAAAAGAGCCCGTTCTCTGCGACGGAAGATGAACTCACCCGTTCTCTTCACGTTGCAGGGAACTGACTCTGTATTATCACTTAAGAACTGTCTCCTTAATTCAGCCGGACCATCCGGTATCCGATTCCGATATGAGTCTGAATACACTGCGGCTGACTGCTGTTCTTTTCAATTTTCTTTCTGAGAGAAGCCATATAGACGCGAAGTGACGACATGTCGCTCTCAATGGCATTGACCCATACCTTATCGAGAATAAACTGGTATGTCAGCACCTTTCCGACATTCTGGGCCAGAAGGCAGAGCAGGCTGTATTCGAGCGGCATCAGATGGATCTCCTGCTCACCTACATACACTGTGCCCGCACCGTAGTCAATAGTAAGGCTGCCATTGTGAAATACGCTCGGCTCCTCCTCCCCTTTTTGTGTCAGATACTGGATCCGCCGCAGCGTTGACCGGAGTCTTGCGAGCAGTTCCTCCACGCTGAACGGTTTCGTCAGATAATCGTCTGCCCCTGCATCAAGGGCGTCTACTTTATCTTTATCATCACTTCTGGCACTGATCACAATTATAGGGGCCACCGACCATGTGCGTATCTTCTTGATCACATCCACACCGTCCATATCGGGGAGTCCCAGATCCATCAATATGATATCAGGATTCCCGGAGGCCGCCGACATGACTGCCTGACTCCCGTTTGCAGACGTCATGTATTTATAATTCTGGGATTCCAGCGTTGTTGTTATGAGATTTCTGACCGGCGCGTCATCTTCCACTACAAGGACGTACGGTTTTCCGTTCGCTGTCATAATATTACTTCCTCCACTTCAAGTTCAAATCTAAATACCGCACCATGCGGCACATTGTCATACACTTTTATCTCACTGCCGTGTGCTCCTACCACCGCCTGGCAGAGCGTAAGGCCAAGTCCCATTCCGCGCCGGCCGTCCGACACCGTATTGCTGGACGTATAAAACATCTGGAACAGGCGGTCCTTTTCGTCCTCCTTTATACCCGGACCATTATCCGCGACAGTGACGACCGCCTTGTCACCATGACGCCTGGCCTTTATCATGATCTCAGAGTGGGGCGGCGTATATTTGACCGCATTGTCCGTCAGATTGATAATTACCTGCAGCATCAGTTTGACGTCCATCCGGGCCATGAGAAGTTCATCGCACTCAACTGTGATGACCTGTTCCCGTCCCCTGCGGTTTACGTGCCTGAGCGCCTCGGTTATGACATCCTCCAGTATCTCTCCCTGTATATTGAGCTCCATCGAGCCATTCTCAATTCTTGTGACAGACAGCAGGTTCTCCACAAGATTGACGAGCCACATGGAATCATCGTATATATCCTTATAAATGGCATTCCTCTGCTGCCGGCTCAATTCACTGTCATTTCCCATCAAAGTCTCTGCGTTTCCCGAAATACTCGTCAGAGGCGTGCGCAGATCATGCGAGATAGACCGTAGCAGATTCGCCCTGAGCTGTTCCTTCTGAAGCTTTACGTCTGCCTCTTTCCGTTCTATGATCAATTCTTCCTTCTCCAGAGCAAACGCACATTCGTTCAGTATCGCACCCATGATCCCCTCCTCGAAAGCAGGGATCTCTCTTAGCTGCATATCTATCGCCACGACCGCAAACACTTTATCTGCGCTGCGCACTGCCATACAGAGGCACCGCGCCCCCGGAAGCGTCTGCGTGGAGTATCCTGCATGCTTATTATTCTGGTATGTCCATTGTGCCACGGCAAGCTCGTCATCCTCCAGCATATCAGGCGCGGTCTCATCTGCCTTGCACACGACCGGCCTGTTTTTCTTCTCCGGCCTCCCGAGATAGAAATAAACATTCCGTTCCAGCAGCATATTGAGCTGCTCGGCCGTCTTCTTTGCTATATTCTCAAGCGTCCCTGCATCCTGGAGCTTTCGGCTCGTCTCCAGAAGGATCTCCGTCCGGTACGCCTTTTTTGCGTTCTGCCTCGCATAGTTTTTTACCTTTTTCGTCAGGGCTGAACTGATGACAGCTGTAATAAACATAACACAGAAAGTGATCAGATATCCGGGGTCATTTACCTGCAGCGTACGGTACGGCTCTGTGAAGAAAAAGTTGAATATGAGAATGCTCATTACACTTGCGATGATCCCCCAGACCTGACGGCTTGTAAACACGGCGGACATGAGCACACTGAGCATATAGACCATCACGATATTGGCCGCGCTGAAACCAAAGAAACGGTTCAGCAGAAACGCGATAGCTGTGGAGCATATAAGGCTCAGCACACATACAACGGCATCCTTGGCCGTACTGCTCTGCACATCCGCCGGTTTTTTTCTCCTTTTTTCCGCTCTGTACGATTTGTCATAAGTATCCGGGATAAGGAAAATCTCCAGCGTCGGCGCCAGCCTGCTCAGCTGCTCTGAAAAACTGTCTTTGATAAACAGAAGCCTGCGCCGTGTATATGTCCTGCCAAGTACGATCTTCGTGACCCGGGCCACCTTGGCGTAAGCCGCGATCTCTTCTACAATATCACTCCCATACGAAGTGACGATCTTCGCGCCGAGCTGTTCTGCCAGCCGCATATTTTCATTCATCTGCCGTATATCCGCTCTGGACCGGTCAGAGGCTTCCGGCGTCTCAACGTACAGCGCCGTAAAATCGCCGTGGAAGGCCGCCGCCATTCTGGCCGCCTGGCGGATGACCGTTCCGTTGGAGGGAGACGGAGACAGACAGATGAGGATATGTTCCGCCGTCCCGTTCCTTAAAGGAGTCATCGTATCCCGTGCGCGGTTCACACGGTCGGCCATTCTTCGCAGGGCAATTTCTCTCAGTGAGACGAGATTCTCTTCTGTGAAAAAATTACCCATTGCCCGGTCCGCCCCGCTTTTCCCGTAAATTTTCCCCTCTTTCATCCGTTCCAGCAGTTCTTCCGGTTCTATGTCGACCAGTTCTGCCTGATCCGCCCCGTCAAACACTGAATCCGGAATCCGTTCCTTCACAATGACGCCCGTAATTCCGGCGATCAGATCGTTCAGGCTTTCCAGGTGCTGTACATTTACAGTCGTATGCACGTTAATACCTGCTTTCAGCAGCTCTCTTATATCCTGGTACCGCTTTTCATGGCGGCACCCCGCAGCATTCGCGTGTGCAAGCTCATCTATGAGAATCAGTTCCGGTCTGCGTTCAAGCGCTGCTTCCAGATCAAATTCCCGCAGGATCATATTGCGGCGCGGCAGCTCTTTTGCCGGAAGCATTTCCAGCCCTTGGGCCAGCGCCATCGTCTCCGGCCTTGTATGGGGTTCGATATAGCCGGCGACGACGTCAATACCCGCCTCTTTTGCTTTCTGGGCAGACTGCAGCATGGCATACGTTTTCCCTGTGCCTGCCGCATATCCGAAAAAAATCTTAAGTTTTCCTCTTCCGTGCCGCTTTGCGCGCGCATCCGGAATTATTTTGTTTTCTTCTAAATCCATCATTTTCACCTGCGTATATCTTACTTCAAAATGTCGTCCAATGCAAGATTTAGCTTACGCGCATACGCAGCGTTTCACTCTCTTATGCCGCGCCTGCTTTCTTCGAGTGGTTCGCAAGCAGGCTGCGCAGAAAAAAACTTGTCTTCTGCAAGGCCCCCGGTTCCGTCTTTGGCATACAGTCTTCCATCGTATAAGCCGGCTCTACTTTCTGCGTCCTGTCATAGACAGCATATGCGTCCATATTGCGGTTTGCCGGCACAAACGTAGAGTCCAGCGACCATGCCGCGCGAAAATGCCGCATCGCCTCCGGGTGTTTTCCCTGGCTTTCCAGCACAATGCCCATCAGATTATGGGGCACTGCGCTGTCCGGATATTGCTCCATATATTTTGGTATCAGTTCCATACAGCTTTCCCAGTCTTCATTCTCGACATATTCCTTTACCTTCGCGCAAAGCTCTGCCATCTGCGGACCGTCTGTACCGGCCTGATCTTTTTCTCTGTTTTTCATCATCCACTGCCTCCTTGATTCTTCTTCCTTTCTAAACTCATCATAACAGTCGTCATATAAAATAGGTGTTAAAGGATGTGCCGCCTGTATTAAAATAAAATAAAAAAAGAAGAAGACTTTCATCTTCTCCTGTTTTCATAGCGTATCAACGTTTTCAGATAATGCATCAGGTCTTCATAACGCAGGTCTGGATCCTCCTTGCTCTCCACATAGTCCAGACTCATGGCCGCCGCACATAAAAAGTCCTCCGTTATGTTCATCCTCTCCCGCTGCAGGAATTCAACCTTCTCCTCTTTTGTATCCAGATCGAGAAACTCCATGATCAGACTCTGTCCGTTTCCGGCCTCACTCTCTTCCTCCAGCTCAAAACGGTACTCCTGTCCCCTGTCCGGATATTTCTCCGCGTCTACTCTGCCCATAAACTGCTCAAGCGGCCTGGCGTATACCGGATGTTCCCTGTAAAGGCCTTCATAAATGACAAGCTGCTGTGCCGTTTCAGAATGCGACGCCACCGCCAGAACCTCATACAGGTTCCCCTTAAAATGGCGGTAACGTTCTCCTTTCTGAGGAATGTGATGTTCCATATGCATCTCCCCTTTACACTAATATAATTTTGCTCCGATCTCCCTCGGACGGAATCCTTCATCCTCCAGCGCCTGCATGATCTCATGCTTATGCTCTGTCCCGAATGCTTCCATTGTGATACGAAGCTCCACCGCGGCGTTGCGGTTCGTACTTACGAACTGGTTATGCTCAAGCTTGATGACATTACCCTGGGCGTCCGCGATCGTAGCCGCTACACGTACAAGCTCACCCGGCTTATCAGGCAGAAGCACGGACACGGAGAAGATACGGTCTCTCTGTATCAGTCCGTGCTGTACGATAGAGGACATCGTGATCACGTCCATATTGCCGCCGCTTAAGATCGCTACCGCTTTCTTTCCTTTTAAGTCCAGCTGCTTCAGCGCAGCTACAGTGAGCAGGCCTGAATTTTCCACGACCATCTTGTGGTTCTCCACGAGATCGAGAAAAGCCCCTATGAGCTCATCGTCTTCTACCGTGACGATCCTGTCTACATTCTCCTGTACATACGGGAATATTTTCTCACCGACCCGCTTTACAGCCGTACCGTCCGCAATTGTGTTGGCGCTCGGAAGCGTGACCGGACCTTCGTTGGCGAGCGCGGCTGTCATACTGGCTGCCTGGGCCGGCTCCACACCGATGATCTGGATCTTCGGATTCAGCATCTTTGCCAGGGTAGATACGCCTGAGATAAGGCCGCCGCCGCCGATCGGCGCGAGTATGTAATCTACCGTAGGCAGTTCCTGCACGATTTCCATTGCAATGCTTCCCTGCCCCGTAGCCACATCGAGATCATCAAACGGATGGACAAATGTATATCCGTTTTCTTCCGCAAGCTTAAGCGCATAGTCACATGCATCGTCGTACACGTCGCCGTGGAGAATGACTTCCGCCCCGTAGCTCTTTGTCCGGTTCACTTTGATGAGCGGAGTCACTGTAGGCATCACGATCGTAGCTTTGCAGCCATACTTCTGGGCCGCATAGGCGACTCCCTGGGCGTGATTGCCGGCAGAGGCCGTAATGAGGCCCTTCCCGCGTTCTTCTTCCGACAGAGTGCTGATTTTATAATAAGCGCCCCTGACTTTGTAAGCACCTGTGTACTGCATATTCTCCGGCTTCAGATATATCTTTCCGCCGCTTTGCTGGCTTAAATACTCACTGTAGACCAGCTTGGTGGGATTGGTTACTTTTTTTACGAGCTCACTTGCCTGCTCGAATTTTTCTAGTGTCATCATATGAATACCTCCCTTTTTTCTCCTATTTATTCTTCCGGCTTTTCAGTCGTGAATAACGCATTAACAAATTCGTCCGCATCAAACTTCTGCAGATCTTCTATCGTCTCTCCAACCCCGATATACTTCACCGGAATTCCGAGCTCCGCCTGGATGGCGACTGCTATGCCGCCTTTTGCCGTCCCGTCCATCTTCGTCAGGATGATTCCGGTGATATCGGCAACTTCATTAAATTCCTTCGCCTGCATAAGAGCATTCTGTCCTGTCGTCGCATCGAGGACAACAAGCGTTTCCCTGTAGGCATCCGGAAATTCTCTGTCTATGATACGGTTCATTTTCTTCAGTTCTTCCATCAGGTTCTTCTTATTGTGCAGCCGTCCTGCCGTATCACAGAGCAGCACGTCTGCATGACGTGCCTTTGCGGCCGCCACAGCATCATATACGACCGAAGCCGGGTCTGACCCCTCCTGGCCGCCGATAAGCTCGGCCTGAGCCCGGTCTGCCCATTCCTTCAACTGTTCCCCCGCCGCCGCGCGGAAGGTATCCGCCGCCGCAAGCACGACTTTTTTATGGCGGCTTCTCAGTTTCCCTGCCAGTTTTCCTATTGTCGTTGTCTTTCCGACCCCGTTTACACCGATGACCATCACGACAGAAGTCCTGTCCTCAAACTCGTAGGCCGTTTCACCGATATCCATCTGCTCCTTGATACTGTCTATCAGAAGCTGCCGGCACTCGGACGGCTCCTTGATATGTCTGGCTCTGACCTTCTCTTTCAAGTCTTCCAGTATATTGTCGGTCGCCTGGACACCGAGATCTCCCATTATGAGAACTTCTTCCAGTTCTTCATAAAACTCTTCATCGATCCTGGAGAATCCGCTGAATATATTGTCCATGCCGGAAATGATATTATCTCTCGTCTTCGTAAGACCGGAGACGAGCCGCCGGAAAAATCCTTGCTTTTCCCCGGATTCCTGCTTCACTTCTTCCATTTTAACTTCCTCGGACATAACCCCTCCTATTTATCCAGCTGCTCTTCGAGTAAGCTCACAGAGACCATGGTAGATACACCTTTTTCCTGCATGGTGATTCCATAGAGCCTGTCTGCAGCCGTCATTGTTCCTCTTCTATGTGTGATAACTATAAACTGTGTATTCTTCGTCAGTTTATGCAGATATTTTGCAAATCTTACAACATTGCTGTCATCCAGCGCCGCTTCGATCTCATCCAGCAGACAGAACGGTGACGGTTTCAGGTTCTGGATGGCAAAAAGAAGGGCGATTGCGGTGAGCGCCTTCTCCCCGCCAGACAGCTGCATCATATTCTGCAGCTTCTTCCCCGGCGGCTGTGCGATGATCCGGATGCCTGCCTCCAGAATATCCTCATCCTCCATCAGCTCAAGCGTACCCTTTCCCCCGCCGAACAACTCCTTGAACACATGGTCAAATTCCCCGCTTATAAGGTCAAACTGTTCCCTGAACTGCTTGCGCATCGCTTCATCCAGTTCCTCGATGATCTGCACGAGCGTGGCCTCTGCCTCCACGAGGTCATCGTGCTGGTTTTTAAGAAATTCATACCGCTCGGACAGAATTTTATAATCCTCGATCGCGTTGACATTGACATCTCCGAGTCCCTTTATCTCGCCCTTTAACGTCTGGATCTGCTTCTTCATCCGCGCAAGGTCTGTCAGTGATTCATCCCTTATTTCCAGCGCATGGTTATATGTGACCTCATATTCTTCCCACATATAATTCATCTGCTTCTCAGAAGCTTCCTCGTAGCCCTCTTTCTGGCTTTCGAGCCGGAATATCTCTTTATCCAGCTCCGACATATGCCGGGACAGCTCTTCCCGCTTCTGCAGAAATACCTTATGTTTTCTGTTCAGTTCTTCCCGCTCCTGCTTCAGCCGTTCAATCTCCTGCTGGATCTCGGCAAACAGTTCTTTTGAGTTGATGATCGTATTTTTCAGATCCTCTATCTGCTCTTCTTTTTCCTCGATTTCCCTGGAGGTACCGCCTTTGCTGGCTTCCAGCTCACTGAGCTCCTCCTGGAATTTGGCGATCTCTTCCTGGATACGTTCTGTATTTTCAAGCAGGAACGTATACTTCTGCTCTAATCCGGCATAGGACAGATGGATCTCTTCCGCGGCTTTCTGCTTCCGCCCCTCTTCTTCCCGTTCAGCCTCCAATATCTTCTGTTCTTTTTCTATCTTGTCTGTAAGTTCCTTCTCAAGACTCTCCGATGTATCCAGTTCTACATTGATGGACTCCTGGTTGTCAATGATATCTGTGATCTGGCTGTCCAGCTCGTCGGCTTCTCTCTTAAGACCGGACGCCGAGTTTCTGGCGGTCCGTATTCTGGCCTCCGCCTGGTCCACATTCATCTTTGCCGTATTCTGGATGACGTATGCTTTCTGCAGCCGGCTTTTCAATTCTTCCAGCTTATCATAATATCCGGTGCGCTCCTGACGCAGTGCGTCGGACGCTGCCTCCAGCTCGTCGATCTCCCGTTTGAGCTGTCTGACCGTCTTTTCAAATTCTTCTATCTCACGGCGTCTGCTCAGCAGATTGCTTGAATTCCTGAATGCGCCTCCGGTCATGGAGCCTCCCGGATTGATCAGTTCTCCCTCAAGTGTAACGATGCGGATGGACTGCCTGTATTTCCTCGCTATGGCGATCCCGTGATCTATGTGATCCACAACGAGAGTCCTTCCGAGGAGATATTCTGCCAGTCCTTTGAACTTTTCTCCTGTCGTGACCAGCTTGTCCGCCGTGCCGACCACGCCCGGCTCCTTCAGCGCCTCCTGCCTGTAGATGCCCCCGTTTGCCTTAATGGCCGTAAGCGGAAGGAACGTTGCTCGCCCGTACTTGTTCTGTTTCAGAAACTGAATCATACGCTTTGCAGTGTCCTCATCAGAAGTCACGATATTCTGAATGCTTCCTCCGAGAGCTGTCTCCACCGCGATCTCATAGTCTTTATCCACTTTTATAATATCGGCCACGACTCCGAGAAGTCCTTTTTCCTTCTCCCTGTTGTCCATAACTTTACGGATACTGTTGCCGTAACCGTCATACCGCTCCGTGATGTTCTTCAGAGACTCAAGCCTCGACTGCTCCCTGTGATATGCTGTCTGGCCGATGCGGAACTGTTCGTTCTGGCCGGCAAGCTTATCCTGGACCACCTTGATCTTGTCTTCGTATGTACTGCTCTCTTCTGTCAGCTCTATGATCTGTCCGGATATCTCTCTGAGTTCCTTCTGGAACGTTTCCAGATGTACTTCCTGCTTTGCGGCTTCGCTCTCACACTCGATGACCTGCTTGTTCATCTGGCTCTTTCGCACCTCGATCTGTTCCAGCATCGTGTCATAGCGCTGGATCTTGGCTTTCGTAGATGCCCTGCTGTTCAGCAGTTCGATAATATCCTTCTTATTGCTCTCGACGGATGCCGTCAGCGTGGCGATGCGCGTCTCCACCTCGATCAGCTCTGCCCTGGCCAGGCGTTCAAGCTTCCCCTTTTCATCCAGCTCCGCCTGAATACTCTCCTGTTCCGTGACAAGTTCCGTCAGCTGCTTTTCTCTTTCTGCTATCTCACTGTCGATCGTTTTCGCACGCTGGTCATAGTGCTCGTCGTTCATATGCGCGCTGTGGATCTGTTCTTTTAGGAGCGCTATCTGGTTCTCCAGCTGCTGTTTCAGCATATTTGTCTCATTCAGCTGGCTTTTTGCCTTTTCTACCGACGCGTCGATGCTGTCGACCTGCTCTTCCACGGACTCGTATTCTGTCTTCATGTCCTCATAACGGCTGTTCGCCTCATCCAGTTCTGCCCGCGTGGTATCGAGTCTGCCGTCAATGCTTTGTATCTGATCGCTCAGCCGCTTCGTCTCCAGCAGAAACATATTGATGTCATATTTTTTCAGCTCTTCTTTTTTCTTCAGGAACTCCCTTGCCTTCTCGGCCTGCTTTTCAAGCGGGCCGACCTGTTTTTCAAGCTCCGAGAGGATATCGTTTACCCGGAGCAGATTCTGCCTTTCCTCCTCCAGCTTCTTTACCGACATGTTCTTCCGCCGTTTGAACTTCACGATACCGGCGGCCTCGTCGAACAATTCCCTGCGCTCTTCCGGTTTTCCGCTTAATATCTTATCTATCTGGCCCTGTCCGATGATCGAGTAGCCTTCTTTTCCGATGCCGGTATCATAGAACAGCTCATTGACATCTTTCAGCCTGCAGCCGCTTCCGTTGATCAGATATTCACTCTCCCCGGAACGGTAAAGCTTTCTGGCCACCGTCACTTCCTCATAGTCTATTGGAAGATGATGGTCTGAATTATCCAGCGTGATCGCCACAGACGCATAACTCAGAGGCTTTCTGTTCTCCGTGCCGGAAAATATGACGTCCTGCATGCTGCCGCCGCGCAGCTGCTTCACTCTCTGTTCACCGAGCACCCAGCGCACCGCGTCTGCGACATTGCTCTTCCCGCTTCCGTTCGGCCCTACAATGGCAGTTATGCCGTTATGGAAATCAAATTTTATCTTATGTGCAAATGACTTGAATCCCTGCACTTCTATGCTTTTTAAATACATACTCCACCTACTTTATATTCTTCTTGTGCAGCTTCAGAATACTTTGATACGCAGCCTCCTGCTCTGCCGCCTTCTTTGTCCTCCCGCGGCCAATGCCGTATTCATCTTCCCCTATGTGCACGGCTACCAGAAATGATTTGTCGTGGTCAGGCCCTTCTTCCCCTATGAGATGATAGGTGATCGCGTCTTTAAAATTAGCCTGTACGATCTCCTGCAGGATAGTCTTGCTATCAAAAAAGAGTTTTCTGTTCTCCAGGTCTTTCAGAATAAACCGTTCGATAAACTCTTTTGCATTAGCAAAACCACCATCTATATATATCGCTCCGATCAGCGCTTCCATCGCGTCCGATGTGATAGACTCCCTCTTTCGCCCTCCTGTAGCGTCTTCCCCTTTTCCAAGCAGCAGAAAATCACCGATCTGCAGCTCTCTGGCACAAAATGCCAGCGCCGGCTCACATACCATGCTCGCCCTCGTCTTCGTCAGCTCTCCCTCCGGCATCTTTGCGTGCTCATAGAACAAAAACTCGCTGGACACAAGTTCCAGCACGGCATCTCCGAGGAACTCCAGCCGTTCATTGCACTCGTACTTGTGCAGATGCTGTTCATTGGCATATGAGCTGTGCATCATCGCCTTTTTAAGCAGTCCGAATTCCTTAAATGTGTAGCCGATCCTTTTTTCCAGTTGTTTTAAATCCTGATTCATAAAGTTACACTCCTCATAATGCGAAAAAGCCCTGCCGGGCTTTTCCGCATCTTTTATACCTAGTTATTTGTCGCGTTTTTAATCTGTTCCACCGCATCGCCTACCGATACGATCTTCTCAGCATCGTCATTATCGATCTCGATATCAAAGGTCTCTTCTATTCCCATAATTATCTGGAAAATATCTAAGGAATCAGCCCCCAAATCATCTACAAAAGTAGTCTCCATTGTAATGTCCCCTGCCTCAACATTCAACACATCTGCAATGATTTCCTGCAACTTTTCAAATTCCATACCATTTCTTCCTTTCTTAATCCATTGAGTAATCTTTATTCAGCGGATGCAGCATCCGTTTGAATACAATTTTTGATCTTTTCATTAATTCTCTGCTGCTTAAATGTCACACATTGTATGAGTGTATTCGTAACTTCCTTGGACCTTGAGCTTCCGTGTGTCTTCACCACAAGCCCGTTGAGTCCAAGCAGCGGCGCTCCGCCGTGCTCGCTGGCGTCAAAAGCTTTCAGCGTCTCCTTTAAAGCAGGCTTTACAAGCAGCGCTCCGATCTTACTGCGCAGACTCGTCATCATACCCGCCTTTACTTTTTTGATCAGGACATCCCCGACCCCTTCGTAAAGCTTAAGTATTATGTTACCCGCAAACGCCTCGCACACGATGACATCCGCTGCTCCGTGAGGGATATCTCTCGCTTCTACGCTGCCGATAAAATTGATTCCTTCTGTCTCTTTTAAAAGCGGAAACGTCTCTTTGACGAGCGCATTCCCTTTTTCTTCCTCTGCGCCGATATTGACAATGCCGACCCTGGGGTTCTTTACTCCCATGATATTCTCCATATATATGGAACCCATCTTTGCAAACTGAACAAGATGGGACGCTCTCGCGTCAACATTGGCTCCGCAGTCTACCAGAAGAGATACTCCTGTCTTGGTCGGGATGAGCGGCGCGAGCGGCGGCCTCTCCACACCCTTGATCCTGCCTACAAGCGTCTGGCCTCCGACAAGGATGGCCCCTGAACTCCCCGCTGACACAAACGCGTCTGCCTCGCCGGCCTTCACCATCTTCATGCCTACGACAATAGAGGAATCCTTCTTCCTCCGAATGGCATTGACAGGAGGTTCTGCCGTCTCGATCACCTCTGTGGCGTTCACGATCTCAATCTGTTCGCTGTTGTAAGTACAGCCTTCCAGTTCCCTGCGTATGGCCTCTTCCTTACCGACAAGAAAAACCTTGATGCTTTTTTCTCTCGCCACAGCGTCAACAGCACCCTTTACCATCTCGCCCGGGGCGTTGTCACCGCCCATGGCATCCAGCGCTACTCTTGTAATTTCAGTCATTCTTTCTTCCTCCCAGCACTACTAGGATTAATTCTACTAGACATTCCTGTAAAAATCAATCATTTTGTTAAAGAATCACCCGTCTTATCCTCCATTTTCTGAAACCGCTCAAACACCAGGGCCGCCTCCCCGAGCATCGCATTTATCAAATCATATTCAAAGGCCGCGATCTCCCGCCTCTCCTCCAATACCATCCCGACGACCGCCGATACATTGTCGTCATCCATGACCGGGAGATAGATAGCCTTCGCATACGGTAGTGTATGTGTCGTACAGCCGGCTCTGTGTCCGTTTTCAAACACCCATGAGACAACGGCACGCTCCTCTGTGGAAGTATAGTCCTGTATGAGCGAAGCCCTGTTCTCTTTCCGTATCCCCTCTCTCAAATAGACATCCGGCTGCTGGATACGACCGCCTGTTTTCATATATATGATTACGGTGAAGTTCATCAACTTCTGTATCTGGGAAGCCAGCTCATCGCCAATATCTCTGCGTCCCTTCACACGCCTCAGTTTCTTGCTGTTCATAAGCAGGATCTCCGTCCGGTATGCGCGCTTGGCATTCTCCTTGCTCTGCTTCTGTATATTGGACATATTCCACGACGTCAGAAGGCTCACGGAAAGCATCATGACAAAGGTAAACACATACCCTGTATCATAGGCCTGCAGACTGTGAAGCGGTTTGATAAAAAAGTAATTGAACAGCAGCACACTGAACACCGACGAGAGCACGGAACAGATATACCCTTCTGTATTGATGGCTGTGAGCATAACGCAGAGCAGATACGCCATTATGATATTGGCTTCCGACATATGAAACGCACTGAAGGCAAAACCCGCCGCCGTGCCAAGCGCCAGCATGAAAAGCAGTATGAGAACATCTGTCTTCTTAAGCCCCTTCAGACAATGTTCTGTCTTCAGGAACGACGGAGGTTTCTGCCCGTTGCCGCTCTGCAGGTCAGGTATGATATAGACATCCAGATTCGGGGCATAGTGATTCAGACTCTCAACGAGCGTCTTTCTCGTCTGTCCGAAAAAGATTTTATGTGCGGTCCTGCCCATCACGATCTTCGTCACATTGCTGACTTTCGCATATTCCGCGATCTGCCTCGCCACATCCTCACCACTGACTGTCGTTATCTTTGCGCCGAGTGTTCTTGCCAGACGGATGTTCTCATCCCTCATTTTCTTCACCTTCTCCGACGCATTCTGAATCGTTTTCGTCTCTACATAGAGAGCCGTAAATTCTGCATGAAACGCATATGCAAGGCGCGCCGCCGCACGGATGACTTTTGCGTTTGACGGAGCCGGAGAGATACAGGTGAGAACATGTTCTCCTGCAGAGTATTCTCCTCTCCCCAAAAGCTTCTTTTCCTCCTTTGCAAGGTGGTTCACTCTGTCCGCCATACGGCGCAGCGCTGTTTCCCGCAGCGCCGTCAGCTTATCCATTGTAAAGAAATTCTGCAGGGCGCGCTCTGCCTGTATCCCGCCGTATATCTTCCCTTCTCTCATGCGTTCGATCAGCTCTTCCGGTTCAATGTCCACAAGCTTTACCTGATCTGCCCTGTCAAAGATGCTGTCGGGGATCCTCTCCTTCATCTGTATCGACGTGATGCCGGCGATATTGTCGTTCAGACTCTCCAGATGCTGTATATTTACGGTCGTATAGACGTTGATCCCGTGTTCCAGCAGCTCCTCGATATCCTGATATCGTTTTTCATGACGGCATCCCTTCACATTCGTATGAGCCAGCTCATCTACGAGAAGGACCTTCGGTCTGCGCGCCAGCGCGGCGTCCAGATCAAATTCCCGTATGTTCACGCCTTTGTACTCTTTCATGAGGAATGGAATGTGCTCCAATCCCTCCTGGAGAGCAGCCGTCTCCGGACGCGCGTGGGGCTCGATATACCCCGCGACCACGTCTATGTTATTTTTCCTGAGTTCTAACGCCTCCTCAAGCATCGCATATGTCTTACCGGTACCTGCCGCGTACCCGAGAAAAATCTTGAGCTTTCCGTATTCCTTTCTTCGTATCTTATCCTCCTCTGCCTGAATCTTTTCAAGCACTTCCCGGGGATCCGGCCTTTTATCTCTGTCCATAAGATCTCTCCTTCTTGCACGGACAGGGAACCGCCGTCAGGCCATCCCATGGCTGCCGGCAGTTCCCTGTCTCATGATCTTGATGTGTTTTCCGCGGGCTTATAATTCGCCGAGTGCTTCTGCGATCTCAAGGTTGCACTTCAGGACATTTACCCGCTCGTGTCCGAATACCCCGAACACTTTACCGTCCGTGCTGCGGCTGACGATTTCTTCCAGTTCCTGTTCGCTGAGCCCTGTCTCGGCCGCGATGGCCGGTATCTGTATCCTGGCCGCCTCCGGTGTAATATCGGGATCCAGGCCGGAACCGGACGCCGTCAGAAGATCCGCGGGTATATCCCCTTTCTCTACGTCTGGATGCTCCTTTAGAAACTGCTCCACCGATTCTTCTACACGTTTCTTCAGTTCTTCACTTGAAGGGGCCAGATTTGATCCGCCGGATGCCACACCGGAATACGAACCGTCCTCTTTCTCTTCCTTTGTATACGTATTGTAATTTACTCCCGACACGCGGCTCTGAACGTATTCGGGGCTGCCGGAAAAGTCCTGTCCGGCTATGGCGGAGCCGACCGCTTTGTCGGGGTCTGTCGTCTTTTCTCCTTCCGCCGTAATGAGACTTCCGTTCGCCTGATGCGCAAAGAGCGCCTGTCCAAGGCCTGTCAGGGCGGCCGGATATGCAAGACCGCAGACAACAAGCATAAGCACGGTTAAAACAGCGGCGCATCTTACATATTTTAAAAATGATTTCATCTTACTTCCCTCCTATATACCAAGCACCGACAACAACGGCGCCACAAGACAGTCTATAATTTTAATTCCGGCAAACGGCACGATGATACCGCCCAGCCCGTATATTCCCATATTTTTCAGAAGCATCCGCTCTGCGCTCATAGGCTTATACTTTACGCCGCGCATGGCGATGGGAATCAGGCACGGTATGATGACGGCGTTGAAGATCAGGGCTGAGAGTATTGCCGACATAGGCGTTGCAAGATGCATGATATTCAGCATCTGCATCTGCGGTATGACCAATGTAAACATGGCCGGTATGATCGCAAAATATTTTGCCACATCGTTTGCTATACTGAATGTAGTCAGCGAACCTCTTGTGATCAAGAGTTGTTTCCCTATCTCCACCACTTCCAGGATCTTGGTCGGGTCGGAATCGAGATCCACCATATTGGCCGCCTCTTTTGCCGCCGAGGTGCCGGAGTTCATGGCAAGGCCCACATCGGCCTGAGCCAGCGCCGGAGCGTCATTTGTGCCGTCTCCGGTCATGGCTACCAGCTTTCCTTCGGCCTGCTCACTCTTTATCGCCTCGATCTTATCTTCCGGCTTACACTCTGCGATAAATCCGTCGACACCGGCTTCTTTTGCTATCGTCGCCGCTGTGAGAGGATTGTCACCGGTACACATGATCGTCTTGATGCCGATGTCGCGAAGTCTCTGGAACCGTTCCACAAGTCCCGGCTTCACTGTATCCTTCAGATAGATCACCCCGCAGATCACATTACCGGCTGCCACGACAAGAGGTGTTCCCCCAAGTCCGGCTATCTTTTCCACAAGGCCGTCCAGATCCTTGGGAATACTGCCGCCCTGTTCCGTCACCATTGCCTTTATGGCGTCGGCCGCACCTTTTCTTATCTTTGTCCCATCCGGGAGATTCACGCCTGACATCTTGGACTGCGCTGTAAATTCGATAAATTCCATCTGTGAGGCAGCACTTTCATCGATCATCGTCCCCATACTCCGGGCGAGCTCTACCGTAGACTTCCCTTCCGGCGTCGGATCACAGAGGGACGTCATTACCGCATAGTCGATCAGATCCTCTTTTTCTCTTCCTTTTACCGGATAAAATTCTGCGGCCAGCCTGTTTCCAAATGTGATCGTCCCCGTCTTGTCAAGAATCATCGTATCTACGTCACCGCACGCCTCCACAGCCTTCCCGGACATGGCAATGACATTGAATCTTGTCACCCGGTCCATTCCGGCGATACCGATCGCTGACAGAAGCCCGCCGATCGTCGTCGGGATCAGGCAGATGAGCAGCGCTATCATGGTAGAAACTGGTATCTGCACGCCTGAATATGTAGCAAAGGGATACAGACATACGACTACGATGAGAAATATGACAGTCAATCCTACGAGCAGGGTGTTCAGCGCGATCTCATTCGGCGTCTTTTGCCGTGAGGCCCCTTCCACAAGAGCGATCATCTTGTCAAGAAAAGACTCGCCCGGTCTGGATGTGATACGGATCTTCAGCCAGTCGCTCACGACTGTCGTGCCCCCGGTCACAGAGGAAAAATCAGTGCCGGCTTCCCGTGTGACAGGCGCGGACTCCCCTGTTATGGCAGATTCATCCACAGATGCGATGCCTTCGATGACTTCACCGTCATTTGGGATTATTTCCCCTGCCTTTACTAGTACAATATCATCCTTCTTAAGTTGAGAGGCATTCACGATGCGTTCCGTGTTGTCTCTCCCTATAAGTCTCGACTGCGTATCCTGCTTAGTCTTCTTAAGCGACGCAGCCTGGGCTTTTCCCCGGCCTTCCGCGACGGATTCGGCAAAATTTGCAAACAGCACGGTAATAAAAAGTATGACAGAGACAATCCCGTTATAGACCCTGAGATTACCAAGTGATGCGTCATCTCCAAATATTGTCGGAACGGCCGTCATAATAAGTGTCAGTACGAATCCTGTCTCTACGATGAACATGACCGGATTTTTTATCATGTATACCGGATTGAGCTTCTGAAACGCTCCGATAACGGAACTTTTCAGAATATCCTTTGTCACGAACTTTGTTTTTTGTTGTTTCTTAGACATTTCTTCTCTTACATCCCTTTCTTCATTTTATGAAAACCATAAGGTCAGATGTTCTGCGATCGGCCCCAGTGCAAGCGCCGGGAAAAATGTCAGCGCGGCAAAGATATAAACGATAAACACGAGCAGCACCGCAAAGATCACATTATCAGTGCGCATCGTTCCCGCTGATGCTTTCACACGCTTCTTGGCCATCAGCGAACCTGCAACGGCCAGCTGGGCGATGATCGCAATATACCGCCCGAAGAACATGGCAAGCCCGGTCGTGATATTCCAGAAATACGTGTTGTCCGATAATCCTTCAAAGCCTGAACCATTGTTGGCCGACGCAGATGAGTATTCATACAGCACCTGTGACAGACCATGGAATCCATCATTCGTTATGCCGTCCAGTCCTGGCTGTATTGAGACTGCCAGCGCGGAAAATCCAAGGATCAGAAGCGGGTGTATGATCAGCACGAGTGCGACCAGCTTCATCTCCCGCCCTTCTATTTTCTTTCCCAGATATTCCGGTGTCCGCCCTACCATGAGTCCGCATATAAAGACGGCGAGGATGGCGTACATCAGCATGTTCATAAGGCCTACACCTTTTCCGCCGAATACGCAGTTCAGCATCATATGTAAGAGCGGCACCATTCCCCCGAGAGGCGTAAGGGTATCGTGCATATTATTGACCGTACCCGTAGTAAATGAAGTCGTGACCGTTGTGAACAACGCCGACTGGTCTGCGCCGAACCTTACTTCCTTTCCTTCCATGCTTCCCATGTCCTGGCTGATCCCTGACGCCTCAAGAACCGGATTGCCGGCTTTTTCGGACAGGAAGCAAGTAGTCAGTCCCACAAGGAATATGATGGACATAGCTGCGAATATCGTCCTGCCCTGTCTGCCGAACAGAGGCTCTTTTACTTTTACTGCGGCCGCTGTTTCCTCTTTTTTCCGATCCTGACACATTTTACCAAATGTCAGCACACATGCCCCCGGAAGGATCATCATGGATATAAGTTCGATCATGTTCGTTATTATCGTCGGATTTTCAAACGGTGTGGCCGAGTTTGCGCCCAGAAAACCTCCTCCGTTCGTCCCGAGATGTTTTATGATCTCCAGCGCGGCCACCGGGCCCACCGCAAAGTCCTGCAGTTTTCCTTGAATCGTTTCCACAGTTATGTTGGCCCCGAATGTCTCCGGACACCCCTGCCAAATAAGTACGAGGCCGAATATGAGAGACCACGGGATCAGGATACGGGTCGTGATCCGCACCATGTCCTCATAAAAATTGCCCAGATCCTTCTTCCTGCCCGCAAGTCCTCTGCAGAACGCCATACACCCGGCATATCCGGATGCCGCTGAAGTGAACATCATGAAAATGATCACAAGCATCTGACTCAGATAAGAGAGTCCTGACTCTCCTGAGTAATGCTGCAGGTTTGTATTTGTCATAAAGCTGATGATCGTGTTGAATGAGAGGGTTGGCTCCATCCCCTCGATTCCGTTTGGATTTAAAAACAATGAGTGCTGGAGTCTCAACACGAGATATCCAACGAGTATCATGACCGCATTGGTCATGAGAAGACTTAACGCATAGGTCTTCCAGTTCATTCCCTTTCTGTCTATCCGGCATATTTTGTAAATGCCGTTGTCAACCCTGTCAAATAAAGGGTCCGCGAACGTTTTTTTATTGGCAGCTATATGGTACATGTACCTTCCCATCGGTATCACTGCCAAAATAAATATCGCTAAAGTCAGCGCAATCTGTAACATGACTTTTTTTGTCCTCCTGTTCCTGCTCTCAGTTTGATCGATGTTATAATTTCTCCGGGTGAACGAGAGCATAAAGTAAATATGCTGCAATCAGCAATATGATAATTCCAAGTAATATCATCCTGCTTCTCCTTTCTCTCCCTGGATCCGGCAGTACCTCTGCCTATCCCTTCTCATGGATATCTATATCTACCTGTCTCGAGCACCATTCTGTAAACGCTTTCATGAGTCCAAAGCATCCGAGCAGAACTGCCGCCATCGCTATATCCATCACAGCTGTAACCTCCTTTTCAATTAAGCTGAATTCATCCTAACACGCTCTGTCTTAAAGCTGTGTTAAAAGACGGAGGTTCATATTAAAACAGTATTAAAACATCAGATCACGCTTCTTTTTTGCGCAAATGAAAAAGGCCTCCCGGTTTCCCGGAAAGCCTTTGCTTCCACTCACTAGTCCTGAGCGATAATTTCTTTTTTGTTGTAAGAGCCACAAGCCTTGCAAACTCTGTGAGGCATCATTAATTCGCCGCACTTGCTGCATTTTACCAGGTTTGGAGCGCTCATCTTCCAGTTAGCTCTTCTTTTGTCTCTTCTTGCTTTGGAAGATTTATTCTTTGGACAAATTGACATAGGTTACACCTCCTTAAAATTCTTAAACACATCGCGGATAACTGACATTCTGGGGTCAAGACCTGGGTCTTCACAGTCACAGGTCCCCTCATTTAGGTTTTGACCACATACGCTGCACATCCCTTTACAGTCTTCACAGCATAGAACTTTCATCGGCCATCCTATTAATATCTCATTATAGAGTAATTTATCTACGTCAAGATGATATCCGTCAATATAATTTGCTTCGTCATACTCTTCTGTCTGTCCGCTGTCCTCTTCCGGCTCAGACACCAGCACACGCTTCGTAAAATTCAGGTCAAACTCCACCGGTATTTCTTTGAGACACCGGTCGCACGGGATAAGCACTTTAAGTCTGCACTCACCGTTGATCAGAAGCTTTCCGCTTCCCCGGTACTCTGCGGTTATGTGGGCATCTTCTTCCGGTACGACCGGATATACGCCCGCCTTTCCCTGAAATGTACGCATCGTACACGCTGCCGTCACATCCAGCGGCTTATGCGGTTCAGACAATACTTCGGATAGGTCAATCAACATATAGTCACCCCTATTCATACCTAGACTATTATATCCGTGTAAAAGAGGTTTGTCAACCTATAATTCGTCATTTTTCATAGATATTGTGCCGCCGCGTTTCTGCCTACACAAGCGCAACAGTCTCCCGCGCGATCGCAAGTTCTTCGTTCGTCGGAATCACCATCACTTTTACTTTGGAATCCGGTGTTGAGATCGTGATCTCCTCACCGCGCGTGTTGTTTGCCTCTTCATCCACTTCGATCCCAAGATAGCCGAGATAGCCGAGGACATCGGCGCGCACCGGCCCGGAATTTTCTCCCACTCCCGCTGTGAACGCGATGACATCCACACCGTTCATGGCGGCGGCATATGCGCCGACATATTTGGCAACTCTGTAGGCAAACACTTTAAGCGCCACAGCAGCCTGCTTATTGCCTTCTTTTGCTCCGGCATCCAGATCGCGGAAATCACTGGACAGATTGTTGGAAAGTCCGAGCACGCCGGATTTTTTATTGAGCATGTTCATAAGTCCCGCAATGTCAAGTCCCTCTTTTTTTGCGATAAACTCCATGATGGCCGGGTCGATGTCGCCGGAACGTGTTCCCATCACAAGTCCCTCCAGAGGAGTAAGACCCATGGATGTGTCCACAGATCTGCCGTTTTTAACGGCACAGATGCTGGCACCGTTTCCAAGGTGGCATACGATCGTGCGGAGTTCTTCGTAAGGTTTCCCTACGATCTCAGCTGCTCTTTTGGATACAAAGCTGTGGCTTGTCCCGTGGAAGCCGTAACGTCTCACTTTGTATTTTTCATAATATTCGTACGGAAGCCCATACATGTAGGCTTCCTCCGGCATCGTCTGATGGAAGGCTGTGTCAAACACTGCCACCATCGGAGTACCCGGCATCAGTTTCTGGCACGCGTTGATCCCGATCAAGTTTGCCGGATTGTGAAGCGGCGCCAGGTCATTGCATTCCTCGATCGCCTGAAGCACTTCATCTGTGATCACAACAGAGCTTGCAAACTTCTCGCCTCCATGTACGACACGGTGTCCCACCGCACCGATCTCGTCCAGGCTCTTTACAACACCTGTACCGGCATCTGTGAGGGCGTCAATGACGTACTGGATCGCCTCCGTATGTGTCGGCATAGGCTTGTCTGACTTTACCTTCTCCCCGCCTTCCGGCTGATAAGTAAGACTTCCGTCGATCCCGATCCTCTCGCAGAGTCCCTTTGCCAGCACCTGCTCTGTATCGGAGTTGATTAACTGGAACTTTAAAGATGAACTGCCACAGTTGATTACTAATACATTCATTTGAATTTACCTCTCTTTTATTCTTTTTTCACGTTCTAGTTTTCAGCCATACACTGAACTGCAGTGATCGCCACTACGCCTTCGATATCTTTGGCGCTGCATCCGCGTGACAGGTCATTGACCGGAGCCGCGATCCCCTGTGTCAGCGGTCCGTATGCCTCTGCCTTTGCAAGCCTCTGCACCAGCTTGTAGCCGATATTTCCGGCATCCAGGTCAGGAAATACGAGTACGTTTGCTTTCCCTGCCACCGGGCTGCCCGGCGCTTTGGACGCGCCGATCTCCGGAACGATAGCTGCGTCAAGCTGGAATTCACCGTCGATCATAAGTCCCTCAGGCGCAGCTTCTTTTGCGATACGCGCAGCTTCCACTACCTTGTCCACGTCCGCGTGCTTTGCACTTCCCTTTGTAGAGTGTGAAAGGAGCGCCACCACCGGCTCCTCTCCTGTCAGAAGCCGGAAAGAATCTGCGGAGGAAAGCGCGATAGCCGCAAGCTTCTCCGGATCCGGATTCTGCTCAAGTCCTGCGTCTGCAAATACAAATGTTCCGTCCGCACCCATATCGCAGTCCGGCACTACCATGACGAAAAACGCTGACACGAGCTTTGTTCCCGGTTTCGTCTTCAGTATCTGAAGGCATGGCCTCAAAGTGTCGGCCGTAGAGTGGCATGCTCCTGATACCATGCCGTCTGCATCCTTCATCTTGACCATCATGACCCCATAGTACAGATAGTTCGTAAGGAGCAGCTCTCTTGCCTGCTCTTCCGTCATTCCTTTCTTCTGTCTCAGTTCAACGAGTTTGGCGATATAGCCGTCCGTCTTTTCACTCGTGGCCGGATCCACGACAGTCGCTCCGCTGACATCGAAAGAGCCTCTGTTCTTCTCGATCTCCTCTTTGCTCCCTACAAGTACCACGTTGGCTGTGCCTTCTTTTATCACTGCCTCTGCCGCCTCATAAGTTCTGATATCCTCTGTCTCCGGAAGCACGATCGTCTTTCTGCTTGTCTTGGCTTTCGCCTTGATTTCATCTATAAATCCCATGATCAATAGACTCCTTTCCATTTATTCTCAGTATTTCTATTATAATACAAAGAGACCTCGTAAACAAGGTCTCTTCCCGTAATCTTATGTCTATTTTTCAATACAATAACCGTTATTTTTTTAACATCTTGGTAAATATGCCCAAACATTCGTCTGTTCTCCAGGCTAGATGGAAAACACAAGACTGACGATCGCAAAATACACCGTCACCGTGCTGATATCCACGAGTGTAGAGATGAGCGGCGTCGCCATTATGGCGGGGTCGAGCCCTATCTTCTTGGCTACGAGCGGAAGTGTGCAGCCCACGATCTTGGCAAGTATGATCGTGCAGGCCATCGTAAGCCCTATCGTGACCGCGATCATCACATCCCCCTGTCCCATAACGAGTATACGTATTCCATTTACGGTAGACAGTATGACGCTTATAAGAAGCGCGACTCTTATCTCTTTAAAGATCACTTTTACAATATCTCCGAATTCGATCTCTCCCACTGCCAGTCCGCGGATCACAAGTGTAGAACTCTGGGAACCGCAGTTTCCGCCCGTCCCCATCAGCATCGGGATAAATCCTGCAAGCTGGGGCATGACCGCAAGCGCAGATTCATAGTGGTTCATGATCATCTGCGTGATCGTTGCGGACAGCATAAGAAACAAAAGCCACGGCAGTCTGTTCTTCACATGGCTTATGACGCCCGTCCCAAAGTAAGACTCCTCATTGGGGCTTACACCGGCCATGATACTGATATCTTCCGTCACCTCTTCCTGCAGTACGTACATGGCATCGTCAACCGTGACGATACCTACCATGCACATCTCATGATCTACGATGGGAAGCGCGATAAGACCGTACTTCGTAATTGTCCGGGCCACCTCTTCCTGGTCGTCCGTCGTGTGGGCGTAGAGCATATTCGTATCCATGATCTCTTCCACAGTCTTCGACTCACTTGTCGTTAAAAGCTCTTTTACATCCACCACGCCGACCAGACGGCGTTTCTCTGTCACGTAACACGTATATATCGTCTCTTTATTTAAACCGACCTGCCTGATCTTCAGTATGGATTCCGCCACCGTCATCTCTTTTCTGAGCGCGATATAATCCACGTTCATCACGCTGCCGGCGCTGTCCTCCGGATACTGGAGCAGGGCGTTGATCTGCTGTCTCGTCTCCTCGTCTGTCGCCATGAGGAGCCTGTCCACCACATTCGCGGGCATCTCCTCCAGAACATCCACCGTATCGTCCAGGTACATCTCTTCCATGACTTCTTCCAGCTCGGAATCAGTCAGAGCATTGATGAGAAGTTCCCTCAGATCGCTGTTCATATATGTGAATGTCTCCGCCGCCTCTTCCTTGGCCAGAAGCCGGAACACCATGACAAGCTGCTTCTGTTCAAAATCCGCCAGGATATCTGCCAGGTCAACAGGGTACATATTATTTTCAAGTTCTTCCTTGAGTTCTTTATACTGGCGGTTTTCCAGCATTTCAAGGATACGTTCTTCCGTCAGTTCTTCCCGCTCTTCCATGTAATCTTCAGTCTCCTGCGGCGGATCACAGATGTCCTCTGCATTATGCAATAAATCTGCATCGCTGCGGCTGAACTCTTCACCCATCGTACCCCTCCTCTCCCAAGGCTTTCTCCCCAAATGACCCAATTCATTTTGCGCACCCGGTCTTTTTATAGTATAATCAATTTCAGAAGGATATACAAGGAGATTCTTATGAAAATAGTAGGTTTGATCACGGAATACAACCCGTTTCACAACGGGCATTTATACCATATAGAGAAAGCGAAAGAGATAACCGGAGCGGACGCTGCGGTCGTCGTCATGAGCGGAAATTACGTACAGAGAGGAGCGCCCGCCATCATGCCGAAGCATCTGCGCGCCGAGGTGGCACTGGAAGCCGGCGTTCCTGTGGTCATGGAACTTCCTGTCTGCTTTGCCACCGGCAGCGCCGAATACTTCGCGGCAGGCGCCATTTCTCTATTTGAACAGCTCGGCTGCATCGATTCTATCTGCTTCGGAAGCGAATGCGGGGATCACGGCGTGCTGGAGCGGATCGCGCATGTCGTTGCGGACGAACCGGAGGAATACAAGTTCTCACTTCAGGAAGGACTCCGCAAAGGGCTTTCTTTTCCGCGGGCCCGGCAGCTGGCGCTGAAAGCTTACTTTAAAGACGATTCCCTCGATGCCATACTGGAGCAGCCGAACAATATTCTCGGTATTGAATATATCAAAGCGCTGTACTTAAAGAAAAGCCCCATAAGGACGTATACGATCAAGCGTATGGTCTCAGGCTACCACGACGAATCCCTCTCCGAGAGCTACAGTTCCGCGTCAGCCATCCGAAAGCTGCTCGCTTATGCGAGCAACTCCATCCATCTGGAGGATGAAGGCATGTTTGACGAACCGGTCATGTCGGAAGTGCTCACAAGGCTGGAAGGGCAGGTTCCGCCTTCCTGCATACGCCTTCTGGAGGAGACACACCGCACGCGCTACCCGATCTATTCCAACGATTTCTCGCTTCTGCTCAAGTATAAGCTGCTGACAGAGACAAAGGACACACTTGTCAAATATGTGGATATCACCGAGGACCTGGCAAACCGGATCATAAACCACGCCAATGACTTCATCACATTTGACCAGTTCTGTGACCTGCTGAAAACGAGAGACATGACTTACACCCGCATAAGCAGAAGCCTGTTCCACATCCTGCTCGGGATCACTAAATACGATATGCTCTCCTGCCGGGATGACGGCTGCTGTCATTACGCACATATCCTAGGTTTCAGAAAAGACGCGGCCCATGTCCTGTCTCATCTGAAAGCCCACTCGAACGTGCCGCTTGTCACGAAGCTGACACAGACAGATACACTGAGCGAAACCGGAGCCCGGATGCTGACGCAGGACATATTTGCATCCAACCTGTATGAGGCGATCATAACGAATAAGTTTAAACTTCCGTTTGTGAACGAATACCAGCAGTCTATTGTTATTTTATAAATGGGAATTTTTGTTGGAGGAATTTGGGAGGGTGGTAAGCGTACGGCAGAGGAACGGCGGGAGGGGGATGTGGGACGGTCGGTGCGCTTGCAAGCTGTAAGGGAAGAAGCCGCGGCAGGAACAGACACCGACAGAATTCAATAGGAAATCTGGATGATTTCCTATTTCAGCTGTCTCAGAAACCGCACTTGTAGTGCGGTTTCTGGTCTGTCCCTGCCACGGCTTCTTCCCTAACTGCTTGACAAAGCTCCCTCCAACGCCCCACATCCCCCTCCCGCCATTCCTCTGCCTGTTCCCTCACAAAGCTCAAATTTCTTCAACGCGTGGGATTCCCTGGTCGAGCCACAATGGATCTACACTGCGGCCGTAGTTTCCTGGATAAGAGTCTATCCATTGAGAAGGCCTGGGAACTTCCTTTTGCTTGGAATGTTTATCATCCTGAGCGATGAACAGGCAGAGGGGCCGGGTGCGCGGGGGTGTAAAAGGGCGTTCGGAGGCAGACGTGGGAGCCGTTGCTGCAGAAAGAGCCGGAATCAGACACGGGAATGTTATCACAAATAACATTCCCGAGAGCCTCTGAGGCAGGAAATCCTTTCAGGATTTCATACCGAATAGGCTCGGTTGTCTGATTCCGGCTCTTTCTGCAGTTACGGATACCCGGCTGCCGGAGCGCTCTTTTACACCCCCGCGCACCCGGCCCCTCCGCCGTCCACCGCCAACAAGCTCAAACATTCCCAACAAAAACCCCCATTTAGATCTCCCTGCTGCAGGCGACTGCCAGCGCTCCGGGGCCTATGTGGCAGGCGACGCTCAGGGACAGCTTGTCCATGTGCACCTCGTAACCGGGGAATCTTTCCTCTATCTCTTCCTTCCATGCTCGGGCTTCTTCCTCTGTGCACGTATAGGCGGCTTCCAGGTTCACTCTCCTGCCTTTGAACCGCTCTTCTATATCTTTTTCCATCGCATTCAGCATCGTTCTCTTTGCCGCCTTTATGCCGCGCACTTTGGCGAAGGCATCCAGTTTTTCACCCTGGATCTGGAGCACAGGCTTTAAGTTCAGCACCGTTCCGAGCGCTGCCGCCGCAGGAGTGATGCGGCCGCCTTTCTTCAGATACTTCAGCGTATCCACTGTGATATAGATGCTCGCTTCCAGCCTTTCCTGCATCAGCACCTCTTCTATCTCCGACGCCGTCATGCCGCGGCGTACCATCTCGACGGCATCCAGGGCAGACTGGCGCTGTGTGACAGAGACTCTCTGGTTGTCGATGACACGCACTTTTCCGTCAAATTCTGCGGAGAGCATCTTTGCCGTCTGGCATGAGCTGCTCAGCCCGCTGGACATGGGGATATGGATGACTTCATCGTACTCGGACAGCAGTTCCTCCCACAGCTCCATCACATCTGCGGGGGACGGCTGCGAAGTAGATATCTCCGCGTCCTCCCCAAGCTTCTGATAGAACTCTTCCTGGCTGAGTGTTATGTCCTCATAGAACAGCTCTCCGTTGATATAAAACGGCATCGGCAGTATGCGTATGCCGAGTTTTTTTCCTTCTTCCTGTGTGATCCCGCTGTTGCTGTCGGTCACAACTGCTACTTTTCCCATTTATTTACCTCTCTAATTTTTAAAACTGTGTATCGGAGCCGGAATTCTTCCTTTCCTGTTCACAAACACACTGCAGTCAAATTCATTGACCGGCATGATCGGCGCATAACCGAGCAGACCGCCGAATTGTGCCGTATCACCGACATCTTTGCCGATGACCGGTATGAGACGGACCGCCGTTGTCTTCTGATTGACCATTCCGAGTGCCATCTCATCCGCGATGATCCCGGAAATAGTAGATGCTTTCGTCTTGCCGGGAATCGCTATCATGTCAAGCCCCACCGAGCAGACGCATGTCATGGCCTCCAGCTTCTCCAGCGTAAGAGCGCCTGCATTTACCGCATCGATCATCCCCTGGTCTTCACTGACCGGTATGAAAGCGCCGCTTAAGCCGCCTACATAGGACGATGCCATAACGCCGCCTTTCTTGACCTGATCGTTCAGCATGGCGAGCGCAGCGGTCGTTCCGGGCGCGCCTGTACGCTCCAGGCCGATCTCCTCCAGGATCTCTGCCACGCTGTCCCCCACAGACGGTGTCGGGGCCAGGGACAGATCGACAATACCGAACGGAACCCCCATTCTCCTGGATGCCTCTCCCGCCACAAGCTGGCCGACACGGGTCACCTTGAAGGCCGTCTTCTTTATCGTCTCGCACAATTCTTCAAATCCTTTTCCGCGCACCTGTTCAATGGCATGCTTCACTACGCCTGGACCGCTGACTCCGACATTGATGACGGCGTCGCCCTCTGTAACTCCGAGAAACGCTCCCGCCATAAACGGATTATCGTCCGGCGCATTGCAGAAGATGACAAGCTTGGCGCAGCCAATGGAATCGTCTTCCTTCGTGGCCTCGGCTGTCTGTTTTACGATCTCTCCGCACAGCCGCACCGCATCCATATTGATCCCGGTCCTCGTTGAACCGACATTGACGGAACTGCACACCCGTTCCGTACACGCCAGCGCCTGCGGTATGGACCGTATGAGGGCCTCGTCGCTCTTTGTCATCGCTTTCGATACGAGCGCGGAATAACCGCCGATAAAGTTGACTCCGACTTCCTTCGCCGCTTTGTCAAACGTACGGGCGATGGTGACAAAATCCTCCTCTGTCTTGCACGCGGCGCCGCCGACCAGCGCTGCCGGTGTGACGGATATCCTTTTATTTACGATCGGTATCCCGTATTCTCTCTCGATCTGCTCGCCGGTTGAGACGAGATGTTCCGCCATGGATGTGATCTTCCTGTATATCTTTTCATTGAGCGCGTCCAGATCTGAGTCGATACAATCCATAAGGCTGATGCCAAGTGTTATCGTCCTCACATCCAGGTTCTCCTGTTCGATCATCTGGTTTGTCTCATTGACTTCATATATATTGATCATGGGCTGTCTTCCTGTCCTTTCTGTCTTTGCTTATAAACGGTGCATCTTTTCAAATATCTCTTCTCTCTGACAGTGGATCGTCACGCCGATCCCAAGCCCCACTTCCTCAAGCTCTTTTGAAACGGCAGCAATTTCTTTCGTTGCGTTTGTCACATCGACCACTGCCATCATATTAAAATATCCGTTGACGATCGTCTGTGAGATGTCCAGCACATTGATGTTCGTCTCTGCGAGATAGGTACATACTCTGGCAATGATACCGACGGTGTCTTTTCCGACTACTGTAATGATACATTTCTTCATGTTCTTCCTCCTGTCTTCCTACACTGTTATGATTTCTGATACTGTATCCCTTTTTGCCACCATCACCGGGATATCTTCTCCTTTATAAGGATTGTCCCCGAGGCTGACCTCAAGCTTGACCGTCTCGTAAGCCAGCTCTTCGTAATTGTTTTCTTTACTCAGATGTCCGAGCATTACGTATTTGAGATTGTCATGTAGTATATCACAAAGAAGTCTGCCTGACAATTCATTCGAGAGATGTCCCTTTTCCCCCATCACCCTGCGTTTCAGCGGATATGGGTAAGGGCCTACCTCCAGCATGTGAATGTCATGGTTTGCCTCAAGAAGCACTGCGTCAAGCTCTCTCAGATGCTCTACCGTGTATTCGTCATATTTTCCCAGGTCAGTGGCGACCGCAACCGCTTTATTGTCTCCTTCTATCCGGTAACCGGACGGCTGCCGGGCATCATGTGAAATGGCAAACGGCTGTATTTTCAGGCTGCCGAGCAGAAACTCATCGTCCACCTCTATTTCATGGAGCAGTCCTTCCGGCATTCTGCCGATGCTGTTCGTGCATTTGATCCCTTCGATCGTTCCGCCGGTGGCATAGATAGGCACTTCGTATTTTCTGCTGAATACGCCGAGTCCCTGTATGTGGTCAATATGTTCATGGGTGATGAGGATACCCTCGATCTCTTCCCCTTTGATCCCCAGTGTATGTAAGCCCTGGTCTATCCTCTTTTTACTGATTCCTGTATCTACGAGCAGATGTGTGTTGTCATCTCCCACATAGATACAGTTCCCGCTGCTTCCGCTTGCTATGCTGCATAGTCTCATGTATGTATACACTCCTGTCAATTATATATATTAGTACATCATCTGTCCTGATCACCAGAGATTTCGGATCATCTCATCCAGCTGTATCTTTGTCTCCTCAAAAATGCCGCTGTTGTCGATGACTCTGTCGCTGTTTCGCAGAAAAACGTCCTTTGGGAGCTGGGACGCAATAATGTCGTCCACTTTTTCCGCGTCGTATCCTCTCGCATAGATGAGCCGTTTTTTCCGGATGGCGTCCTCCACATAGACATACCATATCTCATCGCAGATCTGCTCGTAATGGTCATCTATGAGAAGGGCCGCCTCCAGGAGAAAAAGGCTCGTATGCTTCCGCTCTTCTTTCTTTATGATCTTTCGTATCTCCTCTTTTACGGCCGGATGGACGATTCCATTCAAAACGGCACGCTCTTCCTTATCGGTAAATATGATCTGCGCCAGTTTTTCCCTGTTCAGCTCTCCTTTCGGATCCAGAATGTCCGCGCCGAAATGCTCAACAATAGCCCGGTGGCAGTCTGTTCCTTTCTTCTGCAGCTTCTTTGCCACCTCGTCGGCCTGACATACGGTGGCACCGTATTTGTCGTTCAAGTATTCCAGTATCTGTGTTTTTCCTGCCCCTACGCCGCCTGTGATGCCTATAATTTTCATATTTTTATCCCTCTGTTATTTTGCTTCGTACCAGTTATCTCCTGTATGCATATCTATTTCAAGCGGTACCTCCAGGGATGCCGCATGCTCCATCTCATCCTTCAGGATCGCCTTCACCTCTTCAAGCTCCGGCCCATAAGCCTCTATGAGCAGTTCATCGTGCACCTGCAGTACGAGTCTTGATCTCATATGCTTCTCCTTGAGACGCCTGTTCACGCCTATCATCGCTATCTTTATGATATCCGCCGCCGTCCCCTGTATCGGAGAGTTCATGGCTACCCGCTCTCCGAAAGAACGCTGCATAAAGTTGCTTGAGGAAAGCTCCGGCACAGGGCGCCGCCTGCCAAAAAGCGTCACTACATACCCCATCTCCTTTGCGTGCGCCACCGTGTCATCAAGAAACAGCTTGATGCCGGGATAAGTCTTAAAATAATCGTCAATATATTTGGCCGCTTCTTTTCTCGTGATACTCAAATCCTGACTCAGGCCAAAAGAACTGATACCATATACAATACCGAAATTGACCGCTTTCGCGTTCCTCCTCTGAAGATCCGTCACTTCCCCGAACGGGACGTGGAACACCTGGGAGGCGGTGATGCGGTGAATATCCTTCTGCTCTTTATATGCATTGATGAGCTGTTCATCGCCGGAGCAGTGCGCAAGCACACGAAGCTCTATCTGGGAATAATCCGCATCGATAAACACATATCCGTCCTCCGGGATAAATACTTTGCGGATCAGTCTGCCAAGTTCCATGCGCACCGGGATATTCTGCAGGTTCGGCTCTGTACTGCTGATCCTCCCTGTGGCTGTGATCGTCTGGTTGAATTTCCCGTGGATCCTTCCGTCCCCGCTGATATAATTTGACAGTCCGTCCGCATAAGTGGACTTGAGCTTTGTAAGCTGCCGGTATTCCAGTATCTGCGCCACGACCGGATAATCCGGAGCCAGCTTGTCAAGTACATCCGCCGCCGTAGAATAACCTGTCTTCGTCTTCTTGCCGCCTTTCAGCCCCATCTTGTCAAATAAGATGACCCCGAGCTGTTTCGGAGAATTAATATTGAATTCTTCCCCTGCAGCCTCATAGATCTCTTTTTCCAGCTCCTCGATCTTGATCCCCAGCTGCTCCCCGTAAAACTTCAGCGCTTCGGCCTCGATCCTGACGCCGTTTTGTTCCATATCGTACAACGTGAACACAAGGGGCATCTCTATATCTGTGAACAGATGCTCCATCTGTGTCTCTTTAAGCTTCTGTCTGAGCGGTTCCACCGACGCATATGCCGTGTACGCCTCATAGCATACTTTCACATGATCTTCTACTTTATCCTCAAGCAGGAGCCCGAGCTGCTCCCGCGCCACATCCTCATACGTATAATCGTTTTTCAGCGGATTCAGAAGGTATGCCGCGATCGTCACATCAAAGCAGGCGGAAGGTTCTGCGACAGTAAAATACTGCATGGACTCTTTTATATCAAACATGGAAAATGTCTGAACGCTGCCGGACACCTCCTTCAATTCGCGGAGCAGATATTCTGCCGTTATATCACCGTCCGCCCGGATACAGAATATCTTGTCTGCCCCATAGCACAGGCCGATCCCGCCGATATCTGCCTGTCCCGCAAAAAGCGGCAGTGTGTTCTTCGTATCCTTAAAGATGACCGCCCCTGCAAGGGCTGCTTTTTTGGCCTCTGCCAGTATCTTCCCGGCTTCCTCCGGTGACGCGATCTCCCTGAAGCAGTCTTCCACCGAGTTTGACGGCGCTTTCACATCAAACCTGCCGAGCAGGTTCTTAAATTGAAGCCGCTGGAACCATCCGTAGGCTTCCTCTGTAAATACATTGCCAAGCTTCGCCTCGTCTAGCCTGAATGCAACGCCTGCGTCTACATTGATCTTTGCCAGCTTCCTGCTCATAACCGCCATATCCCAATGTTCCTTCAGCGCTTTGGCAGCTCTCGGCGGCTTCAGCTCCTCCACATGCTCATATGCATTTTCAATGGAATGATACTCTGTTATGATTTTTGTCGCAGTCTTCTCTCCGATGCTCGGAACACCCGGAATATTATCTGAGGCATCGCCCATCAGCGCTTTCAGATCAATAAATTCCTCCGGAGTCACCTGATACCGTTCCTTCACATCCTCCGCGTAGTAATCTTCTATCTCCGTTCTCCCCTGCTTTGTCTTTGGGATACGGATCTTCACGCGCTTCGTCGCAAGCTGCAGAAGATCCCGGTCGCCGCTTATGACAGACACGTCCATCCCCTGCCGTCCGCAGCGCTTTGATATCGTCCCGAGAAGATCATCCGCCTCGAGGCCCGCCTGTTCTATAATGTTGATGCCCATAGCCTTCAGGACATCTTTGATGACCGGCACCTGCTGTCTGAGCTCTTCCGCCATCGGTTTTCTCGTCCCCTTATAGTCCGCGTACATCTCATGACGGAACGTGGGAGCATGCACATCAAAGGCAACCGTAAGATACTCCGGCGCCTCTTCATCTAATATTTTAAACATAATATTCAGAAATCCATAGACGGCATTTGTATGAAGGCCTTCCGAATTGGTAAGGTCGGGAAGTCCGTAAAAAGCCCTGTTCAGTATACTGTGTCCGTCTATCAATACTATCTTTTCAGCCATATATAGTTCTCCAATCTGCTAAACCTACTTTAATACTATACACCAAAGTCTTATTTTTTAAAAGGCATATCCTTTTATTTCTTTTATCTGTCCGGTTTGTTCTTTTTCCTAAACTGCTTGTCACATTTCCAACAATCTTATATAATTTAAATTGCAAGTCCTTCCGGTTCAAAAAGTGATAGCGCCACTATATATCAGTCCGGATAAGATACAAAAATTCATCTTAAAAGAAGGGAATCCACGTTGAAACAAATGAATTCCAAAAATCTGAACAAACAGATAACTGCCGCCGGGATACTCGGTATTGTCATCACAGTCATACTGGCTGTCATCAGTACCTTTTCCTACAGAGGGCTTAAGCATACACAGGAGCAGGAGGCGAAGCAGTATCTGAACGAAGTCGTATCCCAATATAAGAACGCGATAGGCATTAAAATCGACGGCAACCTCCAGACTCTTCGGGCGCTGTCTACTTTTATCGAGAAAAGCGAGGACATCAGCCGTGAACAGATACTGGCCCATCTCAGATCGGAAAGCAGACAGAATGACTTTCTGCGGATGGGTTATATAACGGCGGACGGGACAGGATATTTTATCGACACAGACGGAACGGAGCATTATGATGTCAATGTGGGCAACGAATCTTTTGTCCGCAAAGCTCTTACAGGGGAAGATTCTGTATCTGACACGATGACAGACCGGTTTTCAGATGCAAAGATCAACTGTTACAGTGTCCCCGTGTATCAGGACGGCGCTGTCATCGGTGCTTTGACTGCCACAACAAGCGCATCTGGTTTCTCTTCTATCATTGAACAGAAGCTGTTTGGAGGGAACGCATATACACACATTATCCGCAGCAACGGCGATTTCGTCATACGCTCTTCCCATGCCGTGATCCAGGATAATATCGGCAATATCTTTGATGAGGGGACCGTTTCGCCCGAGGATAAGGAATACATACAAAAGTCTGCCAAAGCAGGCCGAAGCTCCTTCTCTACCTTTGAGTATAAAAATGAAAAATACTGGACTACCATCGTACCGCTTGGAATCAACGACTGGAACTTGTTCTGTGTCGTACCACAGGACTACCTGAGCGAAAATTTCGGCACGCTTATGACCGTTTTTGCTGTGATTATGCTCTGTATCACCGCCTTGTTCACCATTCTCTTTATCTACATATACCGTGTGATCAGAAAAAGCAGAGAGGAAATAGCCAGGCTTGCCTACACAGATGTTCTCACCGGCTCCGACAACCGTAATAAATTCATTCTTGAAATGCAGCGGCTCATAAAAGAATCCGGCCATTATGCCATGGTGCTTCTGAATATCAACGGCTTTAAATTTGTGAATGAATTCTATGGCTACGATGCCGGCAACATGCTCCTGCGCCATATTGCCGCAGTGCTCGCAGAAAATGTCCGGGAACACGAACTGTGCTACCGCGATAATGCGGACCAGTTTGGCATGCTCCTGAAATACCGCAGCCGGGAAAAGTTAAGCGTGCGTCTTAAAATGATCCAGGAACAGATCCACAAATTCCGGCTGAACAGCAATCAGGACTACCACATTCTCTGCAACTTCGGCGTGATGATCATAGAAAAGAACGGTATGTCCGACGTGAATGCAGATTTTGACACTGTTATGAACGGCGCGCTGCTCGCGCTTGAGAGCGTGAAGGGAAATGAAATGGATTCCATCGCTTTCTATGACAGTGCTCTGCACGAAAAAGCCGCCAGGAGAACAGAAATAGAAAACAGAATGTGGAGTGCGTTGGAACGCCGCGAATTTGTCATGTACCTTCAGCCGAAGTTTTCATTAAAAGACGGCGTTCTCCACAGTGCCGAGGCGCTCGTGCGCTGGATGCCCGGCGACGGGAAGATGCTTTATCCGGACGAATTCATCCCGGTGTTTGAACAGAACGGGTTCATTACAAGACTGGATATGTACATGCTGGAAGAAGCGTGCCGCTGTCTGGCCGGCTGGCGGGATAAGGGGTATGCCGCCGTACCGGTGGCGGTAAACCAGTCGAGAATCTTTTTTTACGACGCAAAATACCTGAACAAGCTGGAACAGATCGTCCGCCACTACGAGATCGACCCTTCTCTCATTCTTCTGGAGGTGACGGAAACAGTCGCCATGAACAACCTGGAGCAGATCAAAGATGTGATCGCCAGACTCCACGGGATGGGATTCAAAATATCCATGGACGATTTCGGAAGCGGTTACTCTTCCCTCAATACACTGAGGGAACTGGATGTTGATGAGATCAAGCTGGACAGGGAATTCCTCTCCACCCAGTCAGATACGACAAGAGGCGAAGCGATCATCCGCAATGTCATCCATCTGGCGAAGGATCTTTGCGCCGCAACGGTAGCTGAGGGGATCGAGACAAAACAACAGCTTGAATTTTTAAAGTCGCTCTCCTGTGACATTGGACAAGGTTACTATTTTTCAAAGCCTGTGCCGGCCGACATTTTTTTACAGACTGTATCCGAAATTGGCAGTCCGCAGCATAATACCGCAACATAATAACCCGGACCGTCTTCCATACTGGGAAGACGGTCCGGGTCACATTATCTGCCGGCATCATATGCTGTTCATCTCAACTTTTCTATGCTGCCTGATTTAATTGCCTCTATATTATCTGCAATCTTCTCTTTCGGCCAGTCCCACCACTTGATTTCCAGCAGTTCAGAGACTGTTTCATCAGAAAAGCGCTTCTTTATCGGTCTTGCGGGCACGCCTCCTACTACCGTGTAGGGCGGCACATCTTTCGTCACAAGCGCCCGTGTCCCGATGATCGCTCCGTCGCCTATCGTGACGCCTGCCAGAATGACAGCTTCATATCCGATCCACACATCATTTCCGACAACGATATCGCCTTTGTTGTCCCACGAATCAGTGACATCTTTCTGGTCCAGTCCCCACTCCTCAAAGAAGAGCGGAAACGGATACGTTGACAATGCATTCATTCTGTGGTTGGCGCTGTTAAAAAGGAAGCGGGCGCCGCACGCAATGGAACAGAACTTGCCGATCACGAGCTTATCGTGATTGATCGGATAGTGGTATAAAACGTTGTTCTTCTCGAACAGAACCGGGTCCTGGACAAAATCATTGTACATCGTGTAATCTCCAACCATTATATTGGGGCTGCTGATTACATTCTTCAAATATATGGTCGCTTTGTCCCCCGTACGTGGATATATGAGTTTCTCTGGAATAGTCATGTGAAGTCCTCCTTCATTTTAATGTATCCTCTTAAACTATTCCAGTCATTGCAATACAGCGCTTCAATGAAAACACCCCTTTTTTAAGTATAAAAGAATTATACACCGTGAGACGCCGAAACTCAATATATGTAAATAATTACCTTATTTTCCAGCCGCTCCAGCTCGTGCCGTCCCATCTGTTTGTGGCCAATCCATTGTCACGCCCAAACAAAATGACCGTGATCTGGTCACTCTTGCGCCTCAGCACAATACCGAGCGTGTATCTGTAATACGTATTCGGTACATTCGTCGTAAATTCTCCGGATGAAATGAGCGAAAACATATATTCTGTATTTAACGCTTCCGCCAGAATATCATTAGACGGCTTCAGATAGGAACCGATATTAAGCACACCACTGTTCACCCGGCCGCTTATGGCCTGCAGCTCTTCATTCAGCTCTCTGCCCTGCCGCGCGTCAAGCGCAAACCCTTCTGTATCTGTAATCAGGTTGTTTGCGATATGCACCGGACCTGCCGGGCCCTGCTCTCCTTTATCGCCTTTCGGGCCTGCCGGACCGACAGCTCCGGTGTCGCCTTTTTCTCCCTTTGGCCCCTGGGGGCCGGCTGCTCCTGCAGGTCCCTGCACACCGGCGGCTCCCGGATCACCTTTAGGTCCTGCCGCCCCGATTGGCCCCTGAGGACCGGCGGCTCCGGTGTCGCCTTTTGGACCTGTAGCGCCCTGCGGGCCTGTGGCTCCTGTCGGGCCCTGCGGGCCTGTCAGTCCCTGAGGTCCCGTAGCCCCCTGTGGGCCTGCAGCTCCTGTCAGACCCTGAGGGCCTGCCGGACCGGGATCACCTTTGTCTCCTTTGGGGCCGGTGGCCTCTACACCTGTGTCAGTGTCACCGAGAAACCAGTTGCCGTTCGCCCCGATGTGCGGCGTAATGCCGTCATCCCCTCTTGCTTTGACTCCTGTATCATAGTTGTTGATAAACCAGTTGCCGTTTTCACCGATATAGATCTCCGGTATAAAATTCTTGTTTTCTTCCATTTTGTGTTCCTCCTTATGTTTTTGTAAATGCATCTTAACAGTTCACACAGGGACATAGAGGGACACTTTTAATTTTTTTCATATATTTTCAATAAATGAAATACCGCGAAATCTGTGAATTGTGAATTTTACAACACCTAATATACTTCTGCTCTGGCCGCAGTCAGATTCCCCATATTTTTCCCCCGTAAGGCCGGCGATCACTAATATAAGCAGTGTCAAGTATCAATACGCCTGATTCTACGTCTGCATATGCATGAATAGATAAATAGCGGTTAACTATCGCCCTCAAACGCGCCCTCGCATCTTCCAATGGCCTTTGATAGAATTTATTTCCCCGGTGCGCATCCGCGACTTGCTGAGCCCTGTTTACTGCCTGCACTAAAGTATTATAATTTGCGTGATCCGTGCACAAAATACTGAAGTAAAACATTGCTCCATTTGCCCCGCTATCTGAAATATGATCATACAAATTTTCCGGATGTATGACTGAAGTTCTTATCCGGTCATCTAATAACGCACTCCCCTTTACATGTGACTCATCCCGCGGAGTGTTATAATGCACACTCCGGGCAATTCCTGCATAAGCTGCTCCCACGCGTTGGATTACATTCATCTTCTTCACACAGATTCCCGTATTACATCTTATATCTTTCCTTTTATGATCATAACAATACATGGTTTTTCCCTCCTATGATCAATAAGGTTATCATAATTAAAAAAACTTTAAAGTTTTAATTCACGCTTTATCCTATATTGTCACAAAATCATTTTTACCAAAAAGAGAGCCTGTTCCCAGGCTCTCCTGCACCGCCGTTTCCTGATATCCCTCCGTTGATCTGCACATACAGCGTCACAACAATCGTATAACACACGAGAAAAAAAGCGTCAACTTTTTTCTTATTCATTCCTCTGTTCCAGTTTCCATTTCGGTGTGATATACTATTTTTATCTATCAAGCAGGATACAGCAGGACGCCGGCAGTTCTTCCACAGGGACGGCTTTTTACCTGTGAGAGACGCGGCAGATTGAAACAGTTTTGGACGTACAAACAAAGGGGGAATCTATATGAAAAAAATGAGGAAAAGTTTTTGGGCACTGCTGCTGGCGGTGATGATGCTGTACCCGCTCATGCCGGCCGCCGTGTCTGCCGAAGGCACGGACGACTCGCCCTCGCACTGTCCTGCGCACACGGCGCATGATGACACCTGTGGCTACGCGGAGGCAAAAGACGCACTGCCCTGCACCTTTGCTCACCAGCACGACGACACTTGCGGCTGGGACAAGACCCAGGACGCCGTGCCATGCGCGGTGGAGGCGGCCCATGTGCATGACAGCGGATGCGGCTTTTCAAAGGCGGTGGCCGGCAGCCCATGCACCCATAGCTGCAACTTGTGCTCAGTAAGTGCCGATGCTGCCGCACCGACATCGGATATTGGAATCCCTGGCGGTGTGAAGGGGACAGAAGGTGGCACGACCCCCGCCTGCCGGCACATCTATTTTGGCGGCGTGGTGAAAACCGATGTTATGAACGGTAACAGAGACGGCGAATATTCCGACCAGATCCTGTGGCGGGTGCTGGAAAACAGCAGCAGTGAAATGGTACTGCTGGCGGAATATTATCCGGCCTGGAGAAGATTCGCGCCCGCTGCCGGCAATAATAACTATCGGGATTCCGACATCCGGCGCTGGCTGACCGGCAGAACCGTAACCGGCAACACCCGCGAGTTTTTGGGTAACTTCACAGATGCGGAGTTGGCTGCTATTAACAGGCAGCGGGCTTTCGACAGCGGAACCGGCGAGGCTGCGGCAAGTGTGACGTCCGACGCTTCCGGCGACTATTTCTGGCTGCCCTCCAGTGAGGAAGTTAAGGGCACGTGGTTCTCCGGTGGTAACGCGGACAGGAGGGCTCCAGTATATGCCGATCCTTCAAAGGGTGCAAATTGGTGGCTCCGTTCGCCCGGCGGCAGCAAATACAACAATGCGGCGTATGTCAACCTTGACGGCGGCGTCGATGATGACGGCGAATCTATCAGCAACTACTTTGGCGTTCGTCCCGCCTTCAAGCTGAGGCTGTCTTCTGTGCTCTTCCCATCCGCCGCCGTAGGCGGCAAATCCGTGAATGTGGGCGACGGTTTCATAGACGCAGGCACACCGGCGGGGGACTGGAAATTGACGATTTTGGACAGTGATACAGATAACCTGAATCTGACGCGTGCCTACGTTGATACGGAAAATGTAATCCCCGGCACTGCGGCGAAGATTACCTTTGAAGGCGCGAAAACCGGCGGCGATAAAGTAGTTTCCTGTGTGTTGCTCGACAGTGACGGAAATGTGACCCACTATGCAAGGCTGTCCGACAAAGAAAGCGGCAGCGCCTCCATTACCATTCCCGCCGACCTGCCGGCAGGCAGCTATACCCTGCGGGTATACAACGAGCAATTAGGCGGCGACAAACAGACCGATTACGCCAGCACGCCAAAGGATATTCCGCTGGAGGTGGCGATCCCCACCGCCTACCAGCATATCTACTTCGGAGATGTTCAAAGAACCGATAAAGACGATCACGGAAATCGGGACGGTGAGTATACCGATCAAATCCTGTGGCGGGTACTTGACAACAGTAACGGGGAATTGATGATGATGCCGGAGTTTTTTCCCGCTTATCGAATGTTCACTTATCCTGATGGCGGTAATAATTATGCGACCTCCGATATTCGGAGCTGGCTGAACGGTGATGCTGCTGTTATGTCTACCAGCCGGGAATTTCTGAACAACTTCACGGCAGCGGAGCTTTCGGCTATCAATAAGCAAAGAGTATATGATAAAGATGGCGTGGCAACAGAAACGGTTACAGCGGATAATGACGGCGACTTTTTCTGGCTGCTCTCCCGCAGTGAAGCCGAGAATGAGAAGTATTTCCCCAGTGGGCATGCGGACAGGCGCGCGCGCATTTATGCGAGACCATCCGACAGTTCGGAATGGAGCCTGAGAACGCCCCTGAGTGAATCGTCTCTCTTCGCCCATATGGTGAACGCAGACGGTGGTACGGGGTGGAGCAAAATCACGACTTCTCCGACCGCCATTCGCCCCGCTTTCAAGCTGAGGCTGTCCTCTGTACTCTTCCCATCCGCCGCCGAGGGCGGCAAATCCGTGAACGTGGGCGACGGCTTCATAGACGCAGGCGCGCCGGCAGGGGATTGGAAATTGACGATTTTGGACAATGATACCGGTAATCTGAGCCTGACGAACGCCGACGCCGGGGAAAAGACGGTAAGCCCCGGCGATACGGTGGAGATTACCTTTGCAGGCGCAAAAATCGGCGGCGGCAAGGTGGTTTCCTGTGTGCTGGCGGACGAAAGCGGAAAGGTGACCCACTATGCCAAGCTGTCCGACAAAGAAAGCGGCAGCGCTCTTCTTTCCATCCCCGCTGACCTGCCGCCGGCGCTCTATACCTTGCAGGTGTACAATGAGCAGTTAAGCGGCGGTAAGAAGACCGATTACGCCAGCAGACCGGTGAATATTCCCCTTACGGTCAAGGAGAACACCCCTGCCGCCACCTATACCGTCACCTTTATCAGCGGCAGCACGACAGTCAAGGAGGTGCCCGGCATCCAGCCGAACCAGACAGTAGGCAGCGAGTGGCCCGACACCCCTTTCAAGAGCGGAAATACCTTTGGTGGCTGGTTCACCGGGCAAAACGGAGCAGGCATCCAATATACGAAAACGACGCCCATCAATGGCGATGTGACCCTGTACGCCAAGTGGACGCCGGTCAGCGGCCCAACCTATTCCTACCGCACGCTCACGGATCCCATTACACGCGTGAAGGTGAGCGGCTCTTTCACCAGCAACGCGGTTCTGGCAGTGAAAAAGAGCAGCCTGCATGAAAAAGGCTCCTACGCGGCGTGCGGCGATATCCGCGAGAGACAGAACGGAGGCGGGCTGATCGTGCTGCACGACATCAGCCTGTCCTCCGGCAAATATATCGGCGGCCTCATTGTGGAGATTCCCGTGGGCAGCAAACACAACGGCCGGGAAGTGTTGATGATCCACTGCAAGGACAAGGTGCTGGAGCGCCGGACTGTCAAGGTGGAGAACGGCGTGGCAAAAGGCTCATTTTTCAGCCTGTCTCCCTTCGCGGTGGCGGTTCCGCCCAGCGGTACGGCCGCCATCAACGCTTCCACCGCTTCGCAGACCGGCGATACGGCGAATCTGCTGCCCTGGCTGCTGACAATGCTGTCGGTCCTTGCAGGCTGCGCCCTCCTGCTGCTCTATCGGAAAAGAAACACAAAGGATTAAAAGGGAGGAGCGCACATGAAGTATCCAGCTTTTGGTCTTGGATACACACGGGCAGAATATAGGCGTCAGACGAAAGTGCCCAACTTCGTCTGCAAGATTTATTTACCGGCTTCAGCAACGGTTTTTTCTGCGGCTGTAGGGTGAAGGGATGAGATTCCTTCACCCATTTTTGTTTGTCTGGCGCAGGGCCTGACAAACAAAAAAACACCGGAAACCGTTGGTATCACAGTATCCGGTGTTTTAAGTTAACTGCGGATGGTGGGACTTGAACCCACACGAGGTCGCCCCCGCAAGATTTTGAGTCTTGTGCGTCTGCCATTCCGCCACATCCGCTCATCCCGGCTTTTCCAAGCCGAGATTTATTGTATCATATTGTTTCGATAATTACAATAATTTTTTTATAAAAGTGATGCATTGTCCAATGCGGTCAAATCATCGTCCGGAATATAATAAACACCGTCTTTGTCCGGCTTCACATGGATAGTCACGACCTGCTCATCTCCGTAAGTCGGATTGGCGATTTTTTCTGAAAGAATATCGTACATCTTGCCATAGACCATCTCATTGATCTTATCCTCGCTCGGAATCTCGTCCGCATCGCCAAGTTCTGCCTGCACTGCGCTGAGCACCTCATCGTCAAGCCCTTCAAACGCATTCAGCGGCTTAATCTTTACATCGACAGTAAAGGAATCATCATCCGCTTCCTTGGCGTCGCCAAGCTTATAATTCACCTGCTTACCGACCTCAAGGAAAAGATCTCTGTAATTTTTGACCATGTCCTCAGATAAGGTAGACTCATCAATCCCGGCGTCTGCAAGGAGCTCGTCCAGATTGCCCTCATACATTTCTTTCGCTTCCTTCTCCGTGGTATCCGTCTGCTCCATGTAAGCTTTGAACTCACCTTTGTATTGGGCGTCCAGCACCGACTGGGCGTACGCCTTTGCATCTTCCTTGGACATGCCCTGGCAGCCGCTCAGTAATACCATAACAAGTACGAGCAAAAGCGCAAGCAGGCTCTTTTTCTTAGTTTTCATCATTGTTACCCTCCTACATAAAGTATTAATGATACCATTATATATCAGCACCCCGGAAAAAGCAATTTTCATCTCATATTCAGCAGTTTCTTACCGATATCAAAGCAGTCAAAGGTTGCAAAGTAATCGGCCGGTGTCTCTGCGCGTCTTATAAGCTGCGCGCTCCCGTCTTCTTTCAATAGAAGTTCCGCTGATTTCAGTTTGCCGTTATAATTGTACCCCATGGAGAAGCCATGGGCCCCCGTATCGTGGATCACGAGAATGTCACCCATCTCAACTTTAGGGAGCATACGGTCGATCGCAAATTTATCATTATTCTCGCAGAGGGAACCGACAACATCATACTTGTGGTCACATGGGCAGTCCTCCCTGCCCATCACAGTTACATGGTGATATGCTCCGTACATTGCCGGGCGCATGAGATTCACAGCGCAGGCATCCACACCGATGTACTCTTTGTGTGTGTGCTTTTCGTGGATCGCCTCTGTCACAAGACATCCATATGGACCGAGCATAAAACGTCCGAGTTCTGTATATATCTCCACATCTCCCATTCCTGCCGGGACGAGGACTTCTTCATATACGCGCCGCACACCGTCCCCGATGATCCTTATATCATTCGGTTCCTGATCCGGCGTGTAGGGGATGCCGATTCCTCCCGAAAGGTTGATGAACTTAATGTGTACGCCTGTCTCCTTCTGAAGCCGGACGGCTTCTTCAAATAATATCTTGGCAAGCATCGGATAATATTCGTTCGTCACCGTGTTGCTGGCAAGAAATGCATGAATTCCAAATTCCTCGGCCCCTTTGGACTTTAATATCTTAAACGCTTCAAACAGCTGCTCTGTCGTCATACCGTATTTGGAGTCGCCCGGATTATCCATGATGTCATTACTGATCTTAAACAGTCCTCCCGGATTATAACGGCAGCTGATCGTCTTCGGGATATAACCGATCGTCTCCTCCAGAAACTCTATATGTGTAATATCATCCAGGTTGATGATCGCCCCCAGCTTCTCCGCGTATATGAACTCTTCCGCCGGTGTATCATTTGAGGAAAACATGATGTCGTCCCCTGTCGCTCCTACCGCCTCAGACAGCATAAGTTCCGTATAAGAGGAACAGTCGCAGCCGCAGCCATACTCTCTGAGTATATCGATAAGGTACGGATTTGGAGTCGCCTTTACGGCAAAATATTCTTTGTATCCTTTATTCCATGAAAACGCATCCCGCAGTGCCTGCATATTCCTGCGTATTCCTTTCTCATCATATAAATGAAACGGCGTCGGATAGTCTTTGATGATCTCGTCCAACTGCTCTTTTGTCACAAATGTTTCTTTTTTCATGATTCTCTGTTCTCCTCCCGTAACGCAAGTAATTTTATCTCATTTCCCAGAGCTCTCTTGTACAGCTCCACAAAATTCTTCTGACCGGAATACAGGCACGTGTTCAGGCTCCCTTCCCCATATTCTCCTGTGAGTACATACTTTGAATCTGTAATAAGTCCTATCTGCATCCCTCTGTCCTCTCCGAGATATACCTTCACATTGGCAAGATGGACCGGACGGTCCGTGATGATCACTACCTTCCTGCGGGCAGCGACAAGGTCCTCCAGTTCACGCACAAAAAGGAGCAGATAATTTCTCGTACATGATATGTACACTCTGCTCTCCGCCTGGGCAAGCAGGTTCTTCATCTTATCAAGTATATGGCGGGCTCCTTCTATCGTTATATATCCTTCCGCACTGCTCTTTTCCGTGGGCAGATGGGATATGAGCCAGTTTCTGGATTCCTCAAGCATCCTCAGATGGTTTTTACAGAACTCTCTGAGCGGCACCGGCACGTACTTTCTCGTAGTACCTTCTTCCACCAGATACGCCCCGCCTTTCTCCGTAAGGCTGGCCAGAGAATTATATGCATTGGATCTGGAAATTCCTATTAACTTAGCCACCTCATACCCTGTCGTCTTGCCTTCGCCCAAAAGGCACTGGTAGATGGCGGCCTCCTGCCTCGTAAGACCAAACTCCAGCAGACGCTCCACAAATGTCGTACTTTCCATCATTTTGTCCTTCACTTTCTTCTAGTAGTTCTCCATAGGAACACTATAGTACATTCCATTTTTTCTGTCAATATTAAAATTTATATAAAAACAAGATTCCATATAAAAATCTTATTAACAGATATCCTCCGGCTCCATAACCGGCTCCGGCAGACTGATATCCTCCAGCCCAAACAGATATATTTCTGAGCAATCAGCAAAATCTTCTGTCTTTGTGTTCAAAATATACTGTCTATTCATCTGTGTCTTTAAATCAGAGTGCCGCTTTCCTATCCCAAAACTCCCCTGCTCCCGGCGGTATGCCGCAACTGCCTGTTGCTGCAGTATCAGTCCGTCGATCACAGAATCCGCTGTTTCCCGCAGAAAATCGGAAAAATCAAATGCAAAAAAACTCTCACCCGAAGATGTATTATTAAAGTCATAACCAAACATGAAATCAGATGTAATATGTATATAAAGTGTGCCCAGCTTTTTTCTCTTCTGCCCTTCTCTACTCCTTAAGTAATCTATTTTCCATGACTCTCCTGGCCTGATTCCTGTCATTCTAAAGTAATTTGATCTGAACTCATAACTCAGTCTATTGAAGATACACTGCGGTTTTGGCTGCATAAGTGACTTAATGTTTGCGTCCGGCTCCGTTTTTACCCTGTCCTCCTGTATCCCATATAGGTTCGCATACCAATGCGCATTTGAAGCTTCATTATCTATCAGTGATTTACCGACAGCATCTTCAATAAATAAAGAGTCTCTCGTAATAGGATCCACATTGATCCTCGTAGCCAGGTGCCCTTTCCATCCAATTTCCTCATTCAGCGGGCTCCCAGGGCTTATGCTGAAATCCGCCGCTTCACAAATGTCGGCGCCGCCGCTGAGCAATATGCTCCGCTTATTGGCTGACATGGCGCATCCTGTCGGGAACTCGGGCTTAAACGGGATATACAGACATTCCATTGTCACCTGCGACATGCGCAGTTCTAATTCACTGCGGACCACATCCATGATCAGTCTGCAATCATTTTTCTGCCTCTGTGAAAGAATTTCGTAAGGAGGCCCAACTTCAGGCTTTACATACTGTACTAATTTCGGCCATATTTTCTCCAGAATTTCTTTCATGGCATAAACCGCATACAGTATGTCCATTCCCAGGGCAGCTGCGGTAATGCGCTGTTCAGGGTCAGCTGACATATGATGAGCGGTCAGTCCTTTCAAAATTGTGTCTATATCCTGGTACACCACTGGAGCTTGTATTTTAGTGTCGCCGCTTATCAGAGCATCGATCATCAAATCCAAAGAATCGACCGCACGGATCGCCTCGGTAAGATAACTCTTCTGAAGCTCAAGCCGTTCTGCCGCATGCACTTGTTCCTCATTCGTACGTTCCCGTCCTCCCGCCTTTTTTACCATGTTATCTAAATGACGTATTTGGATATCAGACTCCGGCACAGGTCCCTGCACAAAAACATTATAAATTGACCGGCTGTCCTCCGGATCGATAATACTTCCCATCACAGATATGCCAAGAGGACGGAACTCAGCAGGAATAAAGGGGCAGTCGTTCCGAATATAGATGGTTGCTGCTTCATTCTTCTTTACCATTATATGCCGCTTCCCATCGGGCCCTGGGGCCGACTTCCTGAAGTCTGTGCCCGGCACTGCTGTATGTCTTTGTATCGTTTGCCCCGACTCTGATGTACCTGCATTTACATTTAAATGCCTTTTTCTTTCCGCCCTGTCTTTGTTTTTTTCTTTATAATCGTACATATTCGGCCTCCACTTTTTCTCAAAGTTCACCCTGGATCCTTGCCTTAACATTAAAAAGGGCACAGAAATACCTGTGCCCTCTAACTAATCTATAACCGCTATTCGCATCATATTGCTGACGCCTTCTTTTGACCGCTTTATATTTGGAGACGGTATTCCTGCCGTCAGCACAATAATGTCTCCCGGCTCTACCACCTGCTTGGCGCTTATCAGTTCGATGGCGCCTGTCAGGATATCCTCCGTCGTATTGAACTCAATGGATTTATACGGTCTCACACCCCAGTATATCTGCATTCTTCTCAGTGTCGACTCATTCGGGGTCACACCTATAATGTCTGCCTTTGGCTTGAACTTTGATACTACTCTCGCCGTAGCGCCGGAAACAGACGGAGTCACGATACATTTTGCACCGAGATTGTCCGCCGCCGCTACCGACGCGTAACCGATGGCGCTGGAAATGCCCTTTCTCTTATGTTCCGCCGCCTTCTCCAGAATCACCTCGTAGTCAAGGTGCTCCTCCGTATTCTCCACAATGTGCACCATCATCTGGAGCGCTTCCAGCGGATATTTCCCCTGCGCCGTCTCGCCGGAGAGCATCACGGCATCGGTGCCGTCATATACCGCGTTCGCAACGTCGGTCACCTCCGCTCTTGTCGGGCGCGGGTTGCGGATCATGGAGTCCAGCATCTGCGTGGCGGTGATGACAGGTTTATAATAATCATTGCATTTCTGTATAAGCATCTTCTGCAGATAAGGTACTTCCTCAGCCGGTATCTCCACACCGAGATCGCCGCGGGCTACCATAACACCGTCCGCACACCGTATGATCTCTTCAATATTTTTGATCCCCTCGGCATTTTCGATCTTGGCGATGATCGGGATATACGGAGAACCGCACTCTTTGAGCCATGCCCTGATCTCCAGGATGCATTCCGCATTTCTTACAAATGACGCCGCGATAAAGTCCACTTCCTGCTCAACGCCGAATTTAATATCCTCTTTATCCTTTTGCGTAATGGCCGGAAGACGTATCGGCACATTCGGCACATTGACCCCTTTGCGTTCTCCAAGCTCGCCGCCGTTGTCTACCGTACAGATGATATCCGTATCTGTCTTTTCGCGCACGGTCAGCTCTATGAGACCGTCATCGATGAGAATTTTCTTTCCGATCTGGACGTCCTCCACAAGCCCCCCATATGTAATGGATACTCCTGCCGCGTCCCCATCTATTTCTTTTGTCGTCAGTACGAATTTATCGCCGGCATTCAGAGTGACTTTTTTACCGCCTTTTAATACTCCAGTACGTATCTCGGGACCTTTCGTATCAAGCAGAATGGCGATGGGTTTTTTCTCTTCTTCCCGGATCTTCTTGAGCATATCCATTCTGGACTTCTGCTCTTCGTGGTCGCCGTGGGAAAAGTTAAAACGCGCAATGTCCATGCCGTTTTGAACAAGCCTTCTCATCAGACCTGCATCATTCGTATTTGGTCCCATAGTACAGATTATTTTCGTTTTCTTCATAGTCATACCTCTCTATATTCTCTCTTTCACTATTACTTTACATGTGTGTGCGTAAACAGATGATCCTGGCAGTATTCGTAATTGCCGCTGCATTTGGAACAGTATCTGAACTCCAGATTCGGGTCGTCGAGCTCTGTCCTGCCGCATACCGCACATTTGTGTCTCGCTCCGTTTTCATATACGTTATCCGGCCTTCTCGCCTGCTGTACTTTTTTATAAAATTCTTTCTTCCTTTTCACCTGCTTCGGAGAATAAGGCTTCATGTTCCGCGAACCGAGGAAAAAGATGACAAAATTGAGAAGAGAAACTGCCGCGGCGAGTGCATTTGCCTTATAATAAATGCCGTAAACACCTCCGCCGTAAGACGGCAGGAACGCCTGGACAACCGCCCAGATAAAGTAAGCCCCGTCCAGCCATGCCAGCCACTTTACCTTCACCGGTATAATGAAGAACAGCAGAAACTGTACGTCCGGATACAGCGCGGCGAATGCAAAAAACAGAGACAGATTCAGATACCATACGTCAAGAGGCAGGGATAATCCTGTCAGTAAGTATGCCAGAATCGCGGCGATCACATGGAACAGCATCCCCGCAAAAAAATACAGGTTAAAACGGAACGCCCCCCACGCCATCTCAAGCTGCCTGCCGATCAGATAATACAGGTAAAGCGCAAACACAACAAATATAATGCTTTTTGAAGGCGGCTGAATGATAAACGTCAGGATCCTCCACACTTGTCCGTGCAGAATGGCCTCCGCATTCAGGCTCAGATATTGATAATAAAACTGAGGATTCAGAAGATTGAGCACGAAGCCTGCCCCATATAAGATAATAATATAATACATCAGATTCGGAATGGCATATCTGCCGAATTTCCGCTCAAGTTTATTCAACCAATTCATATATTTACTCCCTGCTTTCATATGTTAGACACTGTAGACATTCTACCGTTTCATAGTCTGTTTGTCAATTTATACCTATGAAGTTTAACAGCAATTTTATAAATCTATTACTTTTGTGAATTGTCTTTTCGCATTTTTTGTCGTATAATGTTACAAGTTGTAAATAGCTTACTACATTTAATAAGAAGTAATACATATTTTTCCAGTATAAGGAGTACATATCATGAGTCATAAAGAATTATATACATTGGGTATTGATATCGGCTCAACCACGGTAAAAATTGCCGTTTTGGACGAAGCCGGCGACGTTGTCTTCTCGGACTATGAAAGACACTTTGCCAATATTCAGGAAACCCTCTCCGATCTTCTCGGAAGAGCGGTCTATAAACTGGGACCGATCCAGGTGTCGCCGGTCATTACCGGTTCCGGCGGGCTTACGCTTGCCAAGCACCTTGCAGTTCCTTTCGTGCAGGAGGTCATCGCCGTATCAACCTCCCTGCAGGACTACGCCCCGCAGACAGACGTGGCTATCGAGCTCGGCGGAGAAGACGCTAAGATCATTTATTTTGAGCACGGCAACGTGGAGCAGCGTATGAACGGTGTCTGCGCAGGAGGTACGGGTTCTTTCATCGACCAGATGGCTTCCCTCCTGCAGACAGACGCTTCGGGGCTGAATGAGTATGCGAAAGATTACAAAGCTTTATATTCCATAGCTGCCCGCTGCGGCGTATTTGCAAAATCTGACATACAGCCTCTTATCAATGAAGGGGCTTCCAAAGAAGACCTGGCTGCCTCCATCTTTCAGGCAGTTGTAAACCAGACGATCAGCGGTCTCGCATGCGGTAAGCCGATACGAGGCCACGTGGCTTTTCTTGGCGGTCCGCTTCACTTCCTGTCTGAGCTTAAGGAAGCGTTTGTGCGCACGCTGAAGCTCGATGACGAGCATACGATCGCACCGAAGCATTCGCACCTTTTTGCCGCCATCGGCTCGGCACTCAGTTCCAAAAAGGATCTGGACATACCGATCCAGGAGATGCAGAACCGCCTTGCAGGCAAGATAAAGATGGAGTTTGAAGTCGACCGAATGGAGCCTCTCTTTTCCAGTGAGGCGGACTATCTGGAATTCAAGGAACGCCATGAAAAGCATCAGGTTCCGGTCAAGGACCTTGCAACTTATAAAGGCAAAGCATTCCTCGGTATCGACGCCGGTTCCACAACTACCAAAGCCGCCCTTGTAGGCGAAGACGGCACCCTGCTCTACTCTTTTTACCACAACAATGAAGGAGATCCGCTCGGGACAACTATCTCTGCCATAAAAGACATTTACAGCCAGCTGCCGGAAGACGTTGAGATCGTACATTCCTGCTCCACCGGATACGGGGAAGCATTGATCAAGGCTGCCCTTCTGCTGGATGAGGGGGAGGTAGAAACAGTCTCACACTATTATGCCGCCTCGTTCTTTGAGCCGGATGTAGACTGTATCCTCGACATCGGCGGACAGGACATGAAATGCATCAAGATCAAGAACCAGACCGTGGACAGTGTACAGCTCAATGAAGCGTGCTCTTCCGGCTGCGGTTCTTTTATTGAGACGTTTGCCAAATCACTGAACTATACGGTGGAAGACTTCGCGCATGAGGCCCTTTTTGCCAGAAATCCGATCGATCTCGGCACACGGTGCACCGTATTCATGAATTCAAAGGTAAAGCAGGCACAGAAGGAGGGGGCCGAAGTGGCCGATATCTCCGCGGGACTCGCCTATTCTGTTATCAAGAACGCTCTGTTTAAAGTCATTAAAGTGTCAAGTGCTGCAGAGCTCGGCAGCCACATTGTCGTTCAGGGGGGTACCTTCTACAACAATGCGGTCCTTAGAAGCTTTGAGAAAATTGCCGGCTGCCGCGCCATACGTCCTGACATCGCAGGGATCATGGGCGCCTTCGGCGCTGCCCTGATCGCGCGGGAACGTTACATAGACTGCGAAGGAACGACCATGCTCTCCATTGAGGACATCAATGCCCTGGAATACCGGACAACCATGACAAAATGTAAACGCTGTACAAACAACTGCCGGCTTACTGTCAATCATTTCAGCGGCGGACGCAAGTTTATCACCGGCAACCGCTGCGAACGCGGACTTGGCAAGGAAAAGAACGAAAACAAGCTGCCGAACCTGTTTGATTATAAGACGAGACGCTACTTTGACTACACTCCGCTCAGCGATGAAGAGGCAGTCCGCGGTATCATCGGTATTCCCCGCGTACTGAACATGTATGAGAATTATCCGTTCTGGTTTACCTTTTTCACAAAGCTTGGATTCAGGGTCGTGCTGACGCCTGCCTCCACCCGCAAAATATATGAGCTTGGGATCGAATCCATTCCGAGCGAATCTGAATGCTACCCTGCCAAACTGGCTCACGGACACATTCAGTGGCTCATCGACGAGGGCATTGAGCATATTTTCTACCCGTCCATCCCCTATGAGCGCAATGAGTTTGCAGACGCCAACAATCACTATAACTGTCCGATCGTTACATCCTATCCGGAAAACATCAAGAACAATATTGATGCCATTGCCAACGGGGAAGTAGATTTCATACATCCATTTATATCTTTTGCAGATGAAGCTGCCCTGGCTCACCGCCTGACAGAGGAACTGGCCAAAAAGTTCTCTATCCTGGAGGACGATATCAAAGCGGCCGTCCATGAAGCGTGGCAGGAACTGGAGGCATGCAGGGATGATATGAGACGTAAAGGTGAGGAAACGCTCAAGTTCCTGAAGGAGACCGGAAACCGGGGCATCGTCCTGGCGGGACGCCCCTACCACATTGACCCGGAAGTCAACCACGGTCTGCCGGAACTCATTAATTCTTATAATATCGCCGTGCTCACCGAAGATGCCATCTCCCACTTAAACCCGGTGGAGCGTCCGCTCAATGTCATGGACCAGTGGATGTATCATTCAAGACTGTACGCGGCGGCCAACTATGTGAAAACAGTAGACAATCTGGATCTCATACAGCTGAATTCCTTCGGCTGCGGGCTGGACGCCGTCACAACCGACCAGGTGGCCGATATACTGACGGATTCTGATAAAATATACACTTCTCTTAAGATCGATGAGGTAAATAACCTCGGAGCCGCAAGGATCCGTGTACGTTCACTTCTTGCCGCCATCCGCGTCAGAGAACAGCGAAGCACGAAGCGCACCGTCACTTCCTCGGCGATCGAAAAGGTGCCGTTCACAAAAGAGATGCGCAGCGATTATACGATCCTCTGCCCTCAGATGTCACCTATGCACTTTGAGCTGCTTGAACCGGCATTCCGCGCTTCCGGATATAAGGTAGACGTACTGCCCAACGACAACAAACAGGCAGTAGATGTTGGACTGAAGTATGTCAATAACGATGCTTGTTATCCTTCTCTTATGGTCGTCGGACAGATCATGGAAGCGATCCTTTCCGGGAAATATGACACCGACAAGTTGGCGGTCATCATCAGCCAGACCGGAGGCGGGTGCCGTGCCTCCAATTACATCGGCTTTATCCGCAGGGCTCTTAAGAAAGCCGGATATTCCCATATTCCGGTCATTTCCATCAACTTAAGCGGGCTGGAAGGAAACCCGGGATTTAAGATCACTCCCGCCCTCGCGCTGCGCGGCGTATACGCTGCCATATTTGGAGATATCTTTATGAAATGCGTATACAGACTGCGCCCGTATGAGGCGGTTCCCGGTTCCGTAAACGCTATGCACAGGAAATGGGTAAAGGTGTGTGCTGAATTTGTATCGGCCGGATATCCTTCCAGACGCAGGTTCAAAAAGCTGTGCAGGGAGATCATTGAAGATTTTGACAACAACATAGAATTACTTGATGTGAAGAAGCCGAGAGTCGGTGTCGTCGGGGAGATACTTGTGAAGTTCCTTCCGGCTGCCAATAACCATCTTGTGGATCTTCTGGAAAATGAAGGCGCTGAGGCCGTGGTACCGGATCTGCTCGACTTTTTGCTCTACTGCTTCTACAACCAGAATTTCAAGGTATCACATCTTGGATTTAAGAAGTCCAAAGCGACAATGGGCAATCTCGGCATCAAAGTGCTGGAGTGGTTCCGTGCCCCGGCGACAGAGGCCTTCAGAGCCAGCAGACATTTTGACCCGCCCGCGCATATCGAGGACCTTGGACGCATGGCATCTGAGATCGTCTCCCTCGGCAACCAGACAGGGGAGGGATGGTTCCTCACCGGTGAGATGCTGGAACTGATCCACAGCGGCGCATCCAACATTGTATGTACACAGCCCTTTGCCTGCCTGCCGAATCACGTTGTGGGCAAAGGTGTCATAAAGGAGCTGCGCAGACGGTATCCGAAGTCCAATGTAGTCGCCATTGACTTTGACCCCGGCGCCAGCGAGGTCAACCAGCTGAACCGCATCAAACTGATGCTGTCGACCGCCAATAAGAATATGGAGGGGTAATAGCCGGATCACGGCAGAAATTAAAAAACAGGGTGTAAAACTCTCCTAAAGGAAGAATCGCCAGTTCCGGCAAATACCGGTTCTGGCGATTCTTCCTTTGGACTTTTTTACAGCCCCGTCTTTTATGCGATCGGCATATGAAAGTTATTCTCTGATGAGCAATGACTTTCCCGTCATCTCTTTCGGCTGCACCATTCCCATCATCTCTATGAGCGTGGGGGCAATATCTGCAAGGCAGCCTCCTTCTCTCAGTTTAAAGGCCGGATCGGCGTTCACGAGAATGAACGGAACCGGGTTTGTCGTATGCGCTGTAAACGGCTCTCCAGTCTCATCATCGATAAGCTGTTCCGCATTGCCGTGGTCCGCGCAGATAAACATCTGTCCGTCCACTTCCTTCAGTGCGTCCACTGCCATTCCAACACACTCGTCGATGGCTTCGATCGCCTTGATCGCTGCCGCTTCCACACCTGTATGGCCGACCATGTCCGGATTGGCAAAGTTGATGATGATGACGTCATATTTATCGGACTTTATGGCATCGACGAGCTTACCGCATACTTCATATGCACTCATCTCCGGTTTCAGATCATAGGTCGCCACCTTCGGTGACTTTACGAGGATTCTGTCCTCCCCTTTGTTTGGCTCTTCCACGCCGCCGTTGAAGAAAAATGTGACATGCGCGTACTTCTCCGTCTCTGCGATACGCGCCTGCGTCTTTCCGCTTGCTGCCAGAAATTCGCCGAATGTGTTCGTGATCTCATCTTTCACAAAAGCGACGAGCTTATTGCCGATCGTCACATCATATTCTGTAAAGCACACAAAGGTCGTCTTGATCCTGTCTCCTCTGTCAAACCCTTCAAACTTATCGTCACAGAAGGTTCTCGTTATCTCTCTTGCGCGGTCGGGGCGGAAGTTAAAGAATATAACAGAGTCTCCGTCCTTCACTGTAGCTACAGGCGCGCCGTCTTTCATCACGACCGCAGGCAGAACGAATTCATCTGTCTTGTCTTTGTCGTAGGAGGCTTGAATGCCTTCCGGCCCTCCTGACGCCGCTTCTCCTATTCCCTCGGCCATCGCGCGGTATGCCTTCTCCACACGCTCCCAGCGGTTATCCCTGTCCATGGCATAATAACGTCCCATAACGGTGGCGACTTCGCCGACACCGATCTCCTTCATCCTTAAGACGAGTTCTTCCACATATTCTTTCCCGGATGCAGGCGGAGTGTCACGGCCGTCCAGAAAACAGTGCACATATACTTTTTCAATGCCCTGCATCTTTGCCAGCCTAAGAAGTCCGTAGATATGCTCATTGTGGCTGTGGACTCCTCCGTCGGAGACAAGCCCCATCAAATGGAGAGATGTGCCGTTTTTCTTCACATTCTCACACGCAGCCAGCAGTGCTTTATTCTCAAAGAAATCCCCGTCCTGAATTGCCTTTGTGATCTTTGTGAGGTCCTGGTATACGATCCGGCCCGCCCCCATATTGAGATGGCCGACCTCAGAGTTTCCCATCTGTCCGTCCGGAAGCCCGACTGCCATTCCACTGGCATATCCTTTCACGAACGGGCATTCTGCCCTCAGCTTATCCATAACAGGTGTCCTGCCCTCTGCAACGGCATTTCCCTTCCTGCTGTCATTTAATCCGTATCCGTCAAGAATCATCAATACTGTTGGTTTTTTGCTCATATATTCCTCTCCTGCCATTTATTTTTTCCAGATTTTAATTTCACAAGGAAAAGCCACAGGAATCTGCTTCCTGCGGCTCCCGGTACTGCTTATTTATAATTTACGATTTTTCCGAAATCTGCCTTGAGGGAAGCCCCGCCTACAAGACCGCCGTCGATATCTGCCTGGGCAAATAATTCCGGCGCCGTAGCCGCGTTAACAGAGCCGCCGTACTGAATGCGGACCGCCTCCGCCGTAGCTTCATCATAGATCTCGGCGATACATGCACGGATGCCCGCGCACACTTCCTGTGCCTGCTCTGTTGTGGCAGTCTTTCCTGTGCCGATCGCCCAGATAGGCTCATAGGCTATAACTGCCGTCTTCGCCTGATCTGCTGTGACTCCCATAAAACCAACCTTGACCTGCTGGCGGATGAAGTCCATAGTCACGCCCTGTTCTCTCTGCTCGAGCGTCTCGCCGCAGCACATGATCGGTGTGATACCGTGCTCAAACGCCTTCAGCATCTTTTTATTTACAGTCTCGCTCGTCTCGGCAAAATATTCTCTTCTCTCAGAGTGGCCGAGAACCACATATGCTACGCCTGCGTCTGTGAGCATTGCAGGTGAGATCTCTCCGGTGTAAGCCCCGCTCTCCTCATAATACATATTCTCAGCTCCCACCTGGATATTGGTGCCCTTGCATGCCTCCACAACTGGAATGATATCTATTGCGGGAACGCAGAATACGACATCTGCCTCGTCGTTTGCCACGAGCGGCTTTAATTCTTCAACGAGAGCGACCGCCTCGCTCGGTGTTTTATTCATCTTCCAGTTGCCAGCTATAATTTTTCTTCTTGCCATCTTCCTACTCTCCTAATTCTCTTTTATATTTTATGTGCAGCGCGGTTGACATATCTGCCTGATTTTTACTTGTCGTTTGCCGCTGCTACTCCCGGCAGTTCTTTTCCTTCCAGGAACTCAAGTGAAGCGCCTCCGCCTGTGGATATATGCGACATCTTGTCGCCGTATCCAAGCTGGTTTACGGCCGCTGCGGAATCTCCGCCGCCGATGATCGTCGTGGCGTCCGTCTCTGCGAGCGCTTTTGCGACTGCCTCCGTGCCTGTTGCAAAGTTCGGCATCTCAAAGCATCCCATCGGTCCGTTCCAGACAACTGTTTTCGCGTCTTCTACCGCCTCTGAGAACATAGCTGCGGTCTCAGGTCCTATATCAAGACCTTCCCAGTCTGCCGGAATCTCTCCCGCTTTTACAACTCTGGAATTTGCGTCGTTGGAAAAATCATCTGCGATAACGGTATCTACAGGAAGGAGCAGCTTAACACCTTTCTCTTTCGCTTTCTTGAGCATATCCAGAGCATAATCACAGTAATCTTCTTCCAGCAGAGACTTTCCTACATTTCCGCCCTGTGCTTTGCTGAATGTGTAAGACATTCCGCCGCCGATGATCAATGTATCAACCTTATCCAGCAGATTTTCGATCACAGATATTTTACTTGACACTTTTGCCCCTCCAAGAATGGCGACAAAAGGCCTTTCCGGATTATTCACCGCATTGCCGAGGAAGTCGATCTCCTTCTGCATCAGATAACCTACGACCGCCGTGTCAACGAACTGGGTAACCCCTACATTAGAGCAGTGCGCTCTGTGTGCAGTGCCGAACGCATCATTGACGAACACGTCGCACAGGGAAGCCAGATCTTTGGAAAATGCCTCTCCGTTCTTCGTCTCCTCTGCCCGGTATCTCGTATTTTCAAGCAGGATTATCTCTCCGTCTTTCATGGCTGAAACGGCAGCTTTTGCATTTGGCCCTACCACTTCCGGATCTGCCGCAAATTTTACTTCCTGTCCGAGCAGTTCGCTAAGACGCGCCGCAACCGGCGCAAGAGAAAGTGAAGGCACAGCCTCTCCCTTTGGCTTGCCCAGATGGGAACAGAGAATCACTCTGCCGCCGTCCGCGGCCAGCTTCTTGATCGTCGGAAGCGCGGCTTCGAGACGGTTCTCATCTGTTATCTTCCCGTCGATAAGCGGCACATTAAAATCACATCTTACAAGTACTTTTTTCCCTTTTACATTGATATCATCCACTGATTTTTTATTAAGCATATGTTGGCCTCCGTTTTTTATATTGCATTAGAAGTAGATACCCACAGGCGGCAAAACCGGCTGCGGCCAGTCCTTAAGCAGCGTTTTGCCGCAGCAGGGCTGTAAAAAGGATCCGGCCCAATATAGACCGGACCCCTTTGTGAGTCTTAAAGCAGATTTATGCTAATTCAGAGAAGTATTTGATCGTTCTTACCATCTGGCTTGTGTAGGAGTTTTCATTGTCATACCAGGATACGACCTGTACTTCTGTAGTTCCGTTATCTAAAGGCAGTACCATTGTCTGAGTAGCATCAAACAGAGAACCATATCTCATACCGATCACATCGCTGGATACGATCTCATCTGTGTTATATCCGAAGGATTCTGTAGCTGCTGCTTTCATAGCTGCATTTACTTCGTCAACTGTCACTGTTCCGTCCACAACTGCTGTCAGTATTGTTGTAGAACCTGTCGGAGTAGGAACACGCTGTGCAGATCCGATCAGCTTGCCGTTCAGTTCAGGAATAACGAGACCGATCGCTTTAGCGGCGCCTGTGCTGTTAGGAACGATATTTACGGCAGCTGCACGTGATCTTCTCAGATCGCCCTTTTTCTGAGGTCCGTCAAGTGTCATCTGATCACCTGTGTAAGCGTGGATCGTGCACATGATACCAGACTTGATCTTTGCAAGATCGTTCAATGCCTGAGCCATTGGCGCAAGACAGTTTGTTGTACAGGAAGCAGCAGAGATCACTGTGTCTTCCGGTTTCAGTGTTTCGTGGTTTACATTATATACGATAGTTGGCAGGTCGTTTCCAGCCGGTGCTGAGATAACAACTTTTCTTGCTCCTGCTTTCACATGCGCAGATGCTTTTTCTTTTGATGTATAGAATCCTGTACATTCAAGGACAACGTCAACGCCGATCTCTCCCCATGGAAGTTCTTCAGCATTTGCTTTGGCGTAGATCTTGATCTCTTTGCCGTCTACGATGATAGAGTCATCTGTAGATTCTACTTTGTCAGCCAAAGCATATTTTCCCTGTGAAGAGTCATATTTCAACAAGTGAGCTAACATTTTTGGAGATGTCAAGTCGTTGATCGCCACTACTTCATACCCTTCTGCTCCGAACATCTGTCTGAATGCAAGACGTCCAATACGCCCGAATCCATTAATCGCTACTTTTACTGCCATGATTAATTCCTCCTAAAGTTTGTTTATTAACTGTTACACAGCCTTTATTCTTGAAATCCCTTAACATCGTTAAAGAATCATCAACCGTCTATAATTGTACTAAATTTGATACAAAAATTCAAGGGCTTTTACCATTTTTATGGAAGTTGCTTAAAAACAGGCTTCCTGCCGGAAAATTCTGTATAATATTTAAAGCCGCATGATCTCAGGATCTCTTCCGCCCTGTCAAAGCCGTACGCGATATGTTCCGGGCAGTGTCCGTCCGCCCCGACGGTGATCATCTCTCCGCCCAGTTCCCGGTAACGCTTCAGTACATCCGGATGGGGGTGTGCGAACGGAAGTCCGTATTTAAGTCCTGCAGTGTTCAGTTCCATCCCCTTGCCGTCGGTTATCAGCTGCCTGAGTATCTCATCAATGACATCGGCAAACGTGCGGTATGTGTATGCCTTCTCTCTTCCCGCGCCATAGCGCACCACGTAATCGAGATGACCAAGCACATCATAGTCTTTATAGGAACGGATATCTGTCAGTATTTCCTCAAAAGCGGTACGGTATGCCTCTTCATCTGTTCTTCCCTCAAAGAGTTTCCCTGTGGCCGGGTCGGTGGATTCAACGCTGTGTACGGACCCTATCACGAAATCAAACGGATAGGCAGCCGTGAACTTGCGGTAATAATCTCCAAGATACGGGCGCAGGCCAAGCTCCACCCCGATACGTATGTCCATCCTGCCGCTGTACTTCTCCTTTAGGGGGAGCAGCACTTTAAAGTATTCTTCCGGGTCGAAGATGCTCTCTTCCCCCCATTCCATATCATCCTTATCATAATGGTCGGTAAAACATATCATCTCAAGGCCTTTGTCTATGGCGCCGAGGATCATCTCCTCAGGCGCGGCTTTTGAATCGTGTGAAAACGACGTATGCATATGCACATCTGCTCTCATCATCTTTCTACTCATCTCCTATAATTGTTCCGCCGCCGAGAACATACTCTCCGTCATAAAGAACGACTGCCTGTCCCGGTGTGGCGGCCCGCTGCGGCTCATCAAATGTACAGACGATCTCATCCGGTCCGGTTTTTTCTGCCGTACACCATGCGCCTCTGTGGTTATAGCGGATCTTGGCCCACACTCTCTTTTTCTCCGGCAGTCCGCCGACAGACATGAAGTTTACGTTATCGGCCCTCACATATCTGGACATGGACTCTTCATTGCTCCCCACTACGATCTCGTTCGTCCCGGGTCTGATGTCAAGGACAAATACCGGGTGTCCGAGAGACAGCCCCAGACCCTTTCTCTGTCCCACCGTATAATGCACGATACCCTTATGCGTTCCGACAACGGTACCGTCGGAAGTGACAAAGTTTCCCGGAAGGCTTTTAACCCCGGCCTCTTTTTCAATATAAGAGGCATAATCCCCGTCCGGGACAAAGCAGATATCCTGGCTGTCCGGCTTATTTGCCACCTCAAGGCCAAGACTTCCGGCGATCCTGCGTATCTCTTCTTTTTCGTACATGCCGACGGGCATGAGGGTGCGCCTAAGCTGCTCCTGCGTCAGATTATAGAGCGCGTATGTCTGATCCTTCGTGTCTGTGGCAGAGACTTTCAGTGCGTATCTTTCGTTCGGAAGCTGTTCGATCCTTGCGTAATGGCCGGTAGCTATATAATCAGCTCCTATATCCATACTCCTCTTTAAAAGAGACTCCCACTTTACATACCGGTTACAGGCAATGCACGGGTTCGGCGTACGGCCATGCGTATATTCATCCACAAAATAATCAATGACATGTTCTTTAAATTCCTGCCTGAAATTCATCACATAGTACGGGATACCGAGCTGAGCCGCCACTCTTCTGGCGTCATCCACGGCGCTCAGACCGCAGCAGCCTCCGTTTTCTTCCTGCACCGCGCGCTCTTCTTCCTGCCATATCTGCATCGTGACGCCGATGACGTCATAGCCCTGTTCTTTCAACAAGTAAGCCGCCACAGAGGAATCAACTCCGCCGGACATCCCAACGACAACTTTTTTCTTTTCCATCCTGTTACCTTCGCCTAATATGCTTCTTCTTCCTCTTCTTCATCCTCATGGATATCTGACTTCGGTTTTTCCAGCCCTTCTATTTTGATGCCGTTTTTCTCTGCGTAGTCCCAAAGCGCGGCGTGGATCGCCTCCTCGGCCAGAAGAGAACAGTGTACTTTTACCGGCGGAAGACCGTCAAGCGCCTCCATAACAGCTTTGTTCGTCACCTTAAGCGCCTCTTCTATCGTCCTGCCTTTTACAAGCTCTGTCGCCATACTGCTCGTGGCAACGGCTGCGCCGCAGCCAAAAGTCTTAAATTTCACATCGCGGATAATATGGTCCTCATCTATGTCAAGATACATCCTCATGATATCTCCGCATTTTGCGTTTCCTACTGTTCCGACGCCGCTGGCGTCATCTATCTCGCCTACATTGCGCGGGTTCTGGAAATGGTCCATTACTTTCTCTGAATACATATCTGTTTTCCTCCTTCTGTGTCTGTCTTAACTATTTTTCTTTACAAAGTCTTCATACAGCGGCGACATCTTTCTGAGATGTTCCACAATTTCTTTTAGATTATCTATCACGTAATCAATATCTTCTTTTGTCGTCTCATCGCTCAGTGTAAGCCTCAGCGAACCATGCGCGATCTCATGGGGCAGCCCGATGGCAAGCAGAACATGAGAAGGATCAAGTGAGCCTGAGGTACAGGCAGAACCGCTTGACGCGCAGATACCTTTCATATCGAGCATGATCAGAAGAGATTCTCCCTCAATAAACCGGAAGCTGAAGTTGGCATTGTTCGGAAGACGGTCCGTCTTGTGTCCGTTTAGTCTGCAGTACGGGATCTCTTTCTGCACCCGCTCTATCATGTAATCTCTCAGCGCTGTTTCCCTGGCGCTGCGTTCTTCCATTGTTTTCACGGCCCGGTCTGCCGCTGTGCCGAGGCCTACGATGCCCGGAACATTTTCTGTTCCCGCCCGGCGCTTTCTCTCCTGCGCACCGCCGTGTACGAACGAACGGATCTTGACTCCTGTGCGGATATACAGGAACCCGATCCCTTTCGGCCCGTTTAATTTGTGTCCGCTGGCGCTGAGCATATCGATATGACACTCATCCACATTGATCGGCACCTGGCCGAACGCCTGTACAGCATCTGTGTGGAACAGTATCCCGTGTTCGTGGGCGATGGCGCCGATCTCTTTTATCGGCTGGATCGTGCCTATCTCGTTGTTGGCATACATTACCGATATGAGGATGGTATCCGGACGGATCGCATTTTTCAGTTCCTCCAGTTTAACGACACCGTCTTCGTCCACATCAAGGTATGTCACATCAAAGCCTTTGCTCTCAAGATATTCCCCTGTATGCAGGATGGCATGGTGTTCGATCTTTGTCGTGATAATGTGTTTCCCTTTGTGCCCATATGCTTCTGCCGTCGCTTTCAGTGCCCAGTTGTCTGACTCTGACCCTCCGGCCGTAAAATAGATCTCGCTGCTCTTTGCGCCGAGCGCGCGCGCGATGATGTCCCTCTGTGCTGTTATGACATCTTTATTTGCCGCGGCAAAGCCGTATACGCTTGACGGATTCCCGAATTTCTCCGTGAAATAAGGAAGCATTGCCTCCACAACCTCCGGCGCTGTCTTTGTCGTTGCAGCATTGTCCAAATATATGAATCGTCCCATTATTTTTTCCTCCTTTTTGTCTTTTATTTATTGCACTGGGGATTGGCACATTCCCCCTCGGGATTGACGCGCCTGCTCTCCAGAACTAATTCATCCAGTTTGATCTCATCTACCGTGTGGTTGATGTTGTCGTTGATCTTCTGCCAGACATACTTTGTCACGCAACCGTCCGATGCCATGCAGCCCTCTTCCGCATAGAACGCCGCGCACTTTACCGGCTCAAGACTTCCTTCCAGTGCACGCAGAACATCTCCGACCGATATGTCTTTCATATCTCTGGCCAGCACATATCCCCCTCCGGCACCACGTATACTTTTTACAAGTCCTGCCTTCTTCATAAGGCCGACCAATTGTTCGAGATACCGTTCCGATATCTCCTGCCTGGCCGCTATGCTGCTTATGGAGACAGGCTCTGTCTCCGCATACCTTGCCAGGTCGATGATCGCCCGCAGGCCGTATCTGCCTTTTGTAGAAAGCTTCATGCTATCACCTTCTTTTTTAATTCCTAGTATTTTACTGGGATTTATCTTTCTGTAGAATAACACTTTTAAATCTGTTCTGTCAAGCATATATCCTGAATATCTTATAACGATATCCCACAGGAGTTAATTATGTCCAGAAAACGTGCCATTATCAAAGGAACTTTCATCCTTACTCTCACCGGTTTTGCCACCAGATTTATGGGCTTTTTTTACCGGATTTTTCTGAGCCATACTTTCGGCGAAGAAGGCGTCGGGCTCTACCAGCTCATTTTCCCCATCTATGCCCTGTGCTTTTCCCTTACTTCCGCCGGAATTGAAATAGCCCTGTCCCGCTGCGTTGCCAAACGCACTACGCTCGGCCAGGAAAAGGAAGCAAGGGAATTATTGTACACAAGCATTATATTTACTGTGATAATTTCCTGTATCACTACTCTTTTGCTGCAGAAATACGCATGGTTCATCTCCTCCGCATTTTTGAAAGATGAGCGCTGCGCCGAACTGCTCGTTATCCTGTCGTACGCGTTTCCTTTCGCGGCGGTCCACAGCTGTATATGCGGTTATTATTTTGGCCTTAAGATGACGGGCGTGCCGGCCACATCCCAGCTCATTGAGCAGGTGGCCAGGATCATGTCCGTGTATCTGATCTACGTATTCGGCCAGAAGAACGGCATCACCTTCGGTATCTCGATCGCTGTGGCCGGCCTCATTGCCGGCGAAGTCGTATCCTCGCTCTTCTGTCTGAGAGCCATCACCGGTAAATCCATGTCCATGCGGAAGATCCGGCCCGGCCTCCCCTCCTTCGGCAGAAATATAAGGGAGCTTCTCTTTCTGTCCGTCCCGCTCACCGGAAGCCGGGTGCTGCTCAACGTCCTCCAGAGCGTGGAGGCCATCTCCATCCCGCTTAAGCTTCAGGCGTACGGCATGACGAACAAGGCCGCGCTCAGTACATACGGGGTGCTGACCGGCATGGCGCTTCCGTGCATCATGTTTCCTTCCGCCATCACCAATTCTATCTCAACCATGCTCCTCCCGACCGTGGCGGAGATACAGGCGCTCGATGACCAGCGGGAGATGTCCGCCATTATCAAAAAAGTCGTCTCCTGCTGTGTGCTGCTTGGAAGCGGCTGCTGCGCCCTCCTCCTCCTGTCCGGAAGCTGGATCGGCACCTTCCTGTTCCAAAGCCCGGCAGCCGGAAGCTTCATCGTCACCCTCGCCTGGATATGCCCGTTCCTCTATACGGACAATACACTCATCAGCATCATCAACGGGATCGGGAAGACGACGCTCTCCTTTGTCATCAATGCCATCGGCCTGCTCATCCGCATCGGAAGCGTGCTCCTGCTCATCCCGGTGTACGGGATCCGCGGCTACCTGTGGGGACTGCTGGCAAGCCAGCTCTGCATCTTCCTGTTCTGCATCTTTTATCTGTATTATTATCTGACAATTCGCAGAAAGGTGCATAGGGGTCAGACCCCTGCCGGCAAAGGGGTCTGACCCCTATAAAAATTCCCGCACTATTTTGACAATTTAAAGGCCGATGCGCAAGCACCGGCCTTATATCGTCTACGTATGTCTGATCATACTGGGCGTTATTTTCTGCTCCCCATCTGTCTCTTCGGAGTATCTTCGGATCACTTTCCAGAATCCCTGTCTGCTCATATAGGCCCCCCTCACGTTAGGGAACAGCACTTCGTCCTGTTCCCTGCGTATGAGCTTTCCCCTGCCTTCTTCCAGATACCGGCGGAGCGCCCCGAGGCTCGGTCCGTCCAGCGGATATGCGTTCTGGTTGCCCGGAAAATGACACTGCACATACCCCAGCTCCAGCTTAACGTCTTCTGTCCGCAGTTTTATCAGTTCTTCCACAAGAATACCCGTACAGCGCAGCACTTCTATCATGGCTCTGTCGCGCAGCGCCTTTGGCGAACCGCCTTCGGGAACGGACAGTATTTTGTCTATATCTTCTCTCCGGGCGCTCTTTGGCAGTTTTCTCTCCACCTTCGGCGCCTCCATCATCTCGGTGATGTCGTCCTCTATGATTTTTTTCCGGAAAAGATACTGGTAAAACCCGCGGACCACCGCCGCATTTCTGGCGATGGTGGCGCCGCCAAGGCCATTTTTCTCAAGAAAGAGCAGAAAAGAGTTCAGCGTCGCCGCCGTTGCATCCTCAAACTGTTCGATTCCGTGCTCTCTCAGATATCCGTACATCCGCTCCAGGTCTCTTAAATACGCGGATCTTGTGTTCGCAGAGATGTGTTTTCTCGCCTCAAGATACTCTATGTATTCTTTTACTCTTATCTCCATTCTTTTCTCCTTCGGCTTTCGCGGCGCATACAGCTTATACAGCCAGACCATGGCACGCCTTTCTCTTTAAAGGGTTTTCAGGAACATTTTCATCAGCACCGGATTGACATAACATTCGAGGACAATGCCAAGCGCGATCAAAAGCAGAAAACAGACGGTCTTCGTAAGGTTCCACTTGGATTCCGGATAGGAAAACAGGTACCAGAGCAGAACGACATAGCCTGCGATATAAAAGGCAAACTGCGGCGTCATGGCCAGAAGGCACAGTACGATCCCCTTAATTCCCATCTTCATAATAGCCGACGTCATGATCATACCGCACGAAAAGCCTGTCCAAAGCAGAAACGCGACAACGATCCCTTTCCTGAATCTGGTGCATCCCAGCGCAAAGAGCAGTATGACCGGCATCATCCGTATACGGATAATATACCACGCATACTCCGCCATGCCGATATCCGTCTGGGCATACTCGTTTAAAAAGAAATCATTAAAAATACCCATACTTGTTATGTAGTCTTTCGACACAATATTGGCATACAGGATTCCAATGAAAAAACCCAGCATACAAAATAAAACAAAAAACTTTTTGTTTTCCCGTATCCTCACAAATACTCCTCCTCTTGTCAAGATACTTCATTATATGCCGGGTCTTCTGATATATTCTTATTATATGTCTGCATCCCTCATCTGGCAGGGGCATTCTCCGTCACCGGAGGTACCTGTCTTCATAGGCGAGCAGCGCTGCGACGGTCTTGGAATCTTCTATTGTACCGTCATAGATCATTCCTTTCAATTCATCGAGACTGTACGGCCTGACAAGTACATACTCGTTCTCATCCAGATCCTGCACAGACATTGTCAGGTCTCTTGCCACATAGATTTCGATCCGCTCGTCACAGTAGGCGACTGTAGGCCGTATCGTTATGAGCCACTCCAGCTGTCCCGCCCTATAGCCCGTCTCTTCCTCCAGCTCTCTTCTGCTGCACTCGATGCCTGCTTCTCCTGCCGCGTCCAGCTTTCCGGCTGGCATCTCCAGCGTCTCCCGCTCCAGCGCGTTGCGGTACTGTCTCACCATGAGGATCCTTCCGTCGTCAAGCACAGGCACGACCGCTGCCGCCCCCACGTGATGAATATAATCCCAGCCGGCTCTGTTTCCATTAGCAAATTCCATCGTATCGTTATAAACTTCCAGGATCGCTCCCTTATAGACGAGCTCTCTCTTTATCCGTCTGACTTCACCACTCATGACGCGCCCTGCCTTTTCTTTTTTCTTTTTCTATAACCTACAGAGAAGTCACAAAATCCTCTATCCGATTCAATCCCTTCTCTATGCCTTCCATGGAAATAGCATAGGACAGGCGCACGAAATTGTCAAATCCAAAATCCTGGCACGGCACGACAGCCACGCTGTAATCTTCAATAAGAATCTCCGCCGCCCTCGACGCCGTTCCGATGCGGACTCCCTTATAGGACTTTTCGAGAACATTCGTGAAGTCCACAAATGTATAAAACGCACCTTCCGGCTCCAGACACTCTAACAAAGGCATGTTCTGCACACGCTCATACATATATTTTCTTCTGGCATCAAACTCTTTTCTCATGGCCTCCACTGCATCCTGCGGGCCAGAAAGCGCCTCCAGCGCCGCTTTCTGTGCGATGGAGTTCGGGTTGGACGTCTGATGGCTCTGAATACTCCCCATAAGCTTCGCGATCTCGACACTGGAACCGGTGTAGCCGATCCTCCATCCCGTCATGGAATAGCTCTTCGACAGACCGCTGCATGTGATCGTCCTCCTGTAGATCTCCTCTCCGAGAGACGCGATGCTAACATGCTTCTTCTCCCCGTAGATAAGATATTCATACATCTCATCCGCAACGACATAAAAGTCGTTTCTGACAGCCACGTCCGCGATCGCGCGCAGTTCTTCTTCCGTATATACCATGCCCGTCGGATTGCTCGGCGTATTTAAGATCAAAGCCTTTGTCCTGTCTGTGACCGCGTCCTCGATCTGCTTTGCCGTCACTTTGTAGCCCGTCTCTTTTGTACCGTAAATAACGACCGGCACGCTGTCGCATAATTTGACGATCTCCGGGTAGGTCAGCCAGTACGGAGCAGGTATGATCACCTCATCACCCGGATTTGTGATCGCCTGGAATATATTCGTGAGAGAATGCTTTCCGCCGTTGCTGACGACAATCTGATCCGGCGCATAATCAAGGCCGTTAAACTCCCGGAATTTGCTGCTGATGGCTTTTTTGAGCTCCACAGTACCGGATGCCGGGGTATATTTTGTAAATCCGGACCGGATGGCACGTATCGCAGCCTCATTAATATTATCCGGTGTATTAAAATCCGGTTCCCCAGCTCCAAATCCTACTACATCAATCCCTTCTGCCTTCATCGCCTTTGCTTTTGCCGTGATCGCAAGTGTAGATGACGGCTTTACTCTAGCCGCCTTTTCTGATAATGTTAACGCCATTGTTCCATCCATCCTATCTTTTCATATTTTATTAAACATTCTAGTTATTCATTATAGTATAAGATGTTTCTATTTGCAAGATTATTTTCCAATATATTCTTTTTCCCGATCGCTTCAACGTTATTACGGCGTTGATATACTATTTTTGCAATTTCAAGCATTCAATCCTGCATATCCATTGCCGCATCTCATCTTATACGGCTGTTCCCTCCGGTCAGTCGAACCAGGCATGGCCGTGCTGTCTAAGCATCTCATCCGCTTCTTTTGGCCCTGCAGTCCCTGGTTCATAACTATACACCGGAAGACTCCCGCTTACATACTGCTCCCGTATAGCATCCACGTACTTCCAGCTCGTCTCGATCTGGTCCCACTGTGAAAACCAGGAGCGTTCCCCTCGGATACATGCGCCGAGCAGCCTCTCATATGCCTCCGGCGTATTCATCTGGTTGATATAAGAGCAGCTCTGACAGAAATCCATCTTCGCCTGTATGATCTCATCCGCCTCACCCGGCCTTTTTATATTGAACTGAAGATATACGCCTTCCGTCGGCTGTATCTTGATATTAAGAATGTTCTGCGGAACGCCGGGAACCGGACTCTTAAATACAACTGCCACCTGCATCTCCCGCTTTCTCAGCTTCTTTCCTGTTCGGATATAGAACGGCATGCCTCCCCACCTGTCATTCTCCACAAAAAGGCGCAGCGCCGCATAAGTCTCGGTCGCAGAATTCTCATCCACCGCCTGCTCCTTCCGGTATCCGCCGTACTGTCCGAGCACCATACTGCCGGCAGCTGCTTCCGGCATGCAAAGTGCCTTCAGGACCTTCATCTGTTCCCGGTGCATCTCTTCCACCCCCGGCCCCTCGGGCCGTTCCATGGCAACGATCGTCAGTATCTGGAACAGATGGTTCTGCATCATATCTTTCAGCGCGCCGCTGTGGTCGTAATATCCGCCCCGCGTCTCAACGCCGACTTCCTCAAGCGCAGAGATCTGAATGCACTCTATATGGCCCGCATCCCATATATTGCTGAAGATAGGATTGGCAAACCGGATCGTCTGTATATTCCTGACCATCTCTTTGCCAAGATAATGGTCGATGCGGTATATGTGGTCCGGCCCGAAAAACGCTTCCATCCTCACGTTAAGTTCTTCTGCGGCCAGAAGGTTCTCTCCGAACGGTTTCTCGATAACCACCTTGCCGCTCCCGGCTCCGTGTACACTTTTAAGCCCCTGCACGATCGTTCCGAAAAAGCGGGGCGCAACCGCAAAGTAAAAGATATGGGCCCTGGCGCCGATCTCTGTGTAAAATGCATCGAGTCCTCTATACTCATCCTCGTCGGTAAAATCCATGCGGTAATACACGATACGCTCCGCCAGTTTATCGTATATCTCTTCACGGTAGGTAAGGCGCGCGAACTTTTCCACCCACTCTCCCGCCAGCTTCCGGTAAGATTCACTCGTGTAATCTCTCCTCCCGATCACGACGATCCGGCCATTGAGCTGCTCATTGCCTGCCGCCGCCATATTATAAAGCGCCGGGATCAGCTTACGGAAAGTCAGATCACCGGTACCTCCGAATATGGTAAAAGTCTGTTCTTTATTCATTGTCCTGCCCCCAGTCGTGATGGAATACGCCTTCTCGGTCTGTCCGTTCATATGTGTGCGCCCCGAAGCAGTCTCTCTGCGCCTGAATAAGATTAGCGCCCGTCGGCGTTCCTCTGAACGCATCGATATAAGCTTCCGCCTGGCTCATGGCCGGCAGCGGAATGCCATTTTGAATGCCAAGACACAAAATACTCTGAAGACTTCCTTTTCCGCTGTTGATACCCTCCAGGAAATAAGAGTCCAGCATCAGATTTGAAAGTTCCGAGTCGTTTTCAAATGCTTTTGTTATGTCATCCAGAAACTGCGCCTGAATGATACACCCCGCCCGGAATATGGAAGCGATCCTGCCATAATTGAGGTCCCATCCATATTCGGAGGAAGCGTGGCGCAGCAAGTCAAAGCCCTGGGCATATGCCACGATCTTCGCTGTGTACAGCCCTTTCCTGACGCTCTCGCCAAAGGCTTTCTTATCCGCGGCAGGCTGTTTCGCAGCTTCTTTTATGAGCGCTTTCGCCGCGTTTCTTTCCGCAATTCTGTTTGACATGATCCTGGCGTTGCACGCGGCTGTGATCATGGAAACGTTTACTCCCTGTTTCAGAGACTCCAGACTCGTCCACCGTCCGGTGCCTTTCTGCCCGGCGCTGTCCAGTATGTGGTCCACCAGCTCTCCCTCGGCATAATCATCCGCCTCCCGGAAAATCCTGGCTGTGATCTCTATGAGATAGCTTTTCAGCTCCCCTTCATTCCACTCTTCAAACAGGTCGGCAAGTTCTTCATTCGTATAATTTCCTGCATATTTCAGCAGTAAATACGCCTCCGCGATAAGCTGCATATCCGCATACTCAATTCCATTGTGCACCATTTTCACATAATGTCCGGCGCCGTCAGGCCCCATATAGGCACAGCACGGTTCCCCCTGCGCTTTTGCGGCAACAGCTTCCAGAACAGGAGCAATATGTCTGTAGGCAGACTCCTCCCCTCCAGGCATGATGGAAGGACCGAAACGCGCACCGTGCTCTCCCCCCGACACACCGGTTCCAAAATAGTATATGCCCTCTGCCTTCAGCCGCTTTTCACGCCTTCTCGTATCCTCAAAGAATGAATTGCCCCCGTCCAGTATCATATCTCCTTTGTCCAGAAGCAAAACGAGCTGGTCGATCACCATATCCACCGGCTTTCCCGCTTTCACCATTATGAGGAAACGTCTCGGCCGTTCCTGGGAAGCAACGAGTGTCTCCAGATCATAAAACGGCACAAGGTTATCATGCGGGTGCTCCTTCACCAGTGCATCCGTCACCTCCCGGCTTCTGTTATATCCTCCAACTTTAAATCCATGGTCCGCCATATTAAGAGCAAGGCTTCTGCCCATAACCGCCAGACCAATCACGCCTATATCTGTTTTCTGCATCATATATTCCTCCTTCATCAAAATTTCTATTGTCTTATGACCAGAGATACCCCCTCCGGCATGCTGATACGGCTTTGGATACCGGTGATCCTGCCGCTTTCTCTGTTTCTTTTCATGCTGACTATGCCTCCGGAAAAGCGGTTGGCCACAAGAAGATGCCCTCCTTCTCCCGTCAGGACGAAATCTCTCGGATGTTCACCGCCGCTGGACACATGTTCCAGCACCGCCGCCTTCCTGCCGCTAACGTCCACAACTGTAAGCAGATCCAGTCCGCGCACCGATATATACAGGAAACGTTCATCCTCCGCAAGGCGCACTGCCGCGGCAGAGGCCTTCTGTTTATTCTCACCCCCGGCCGTCTTTGCCGGAAGCACAGACAGCTGCTGACGGAGCAGAAACGTATTGTCCTGCACATCAAATATAAACAGCTCATTGCTCCACTCACTCACCACATACAGCTTTGAATGGGAATGATCAAATACACCATGTCTCGGCCCGCTTCCGTCCGGAAACTGTATCGTACCGGCAGTTCTGAAACCGTTTCTCCGGTCAAACAGCCGTATCACATGCTGTGTGAGGCACGGGACCATGATGTACGCCCCATGTACTATGACCTGATGGCATCCCGCTTCTCTGCCGTTTTCTATCCTTCCTGCAATGACGGGTCCATCTTTTCCCATATGGTATACCATGACCGTGCCGTCATGATAATTGGCTGTGTACGTGAACTCACCGTCCTGCAGGATAAAGCACGGCGTATCCTTCTCCTCCAGAATCTCTCCTACGCGCTTTGCCGCCTTATCCTTCAGACTGACAAAACAAGTACCCGCCCGGCCTTCCTTCTCCACAGGAAATGCAAGCATATCTCCCGACAGAGACACCCACTTTGCATTGCCGGCCTCATAAAAAAGTTCCGGTTCTGTCATCTCTGCGTTTTCTCTGTTGAACAAAAAGCGGTACACGCCTTTACTTTTCTCGGAAGTATACGTTCCGGCATAGACTTCCTGCCACAGTCTCTCCTTCTTTATCACATCCGTATTACTACATATCTTTTTTCTGTCTTCTTCCATCACAGCCTCCATACACGAGTAAATTCCGGCAGAACACCGCTTATATATACAGTCCTCTTTTCACAATCTTTGACAGACAGTATAAATGTATGCCTCCGGATACTGTAATTATAATTATTACAGTATAGAATGTCAAACGTTACTTTTTTAACGCTAAACAAAGGGTGCAGCAGAGACGTTATATGTGCATGCCGGTATTCTCATTGTAACAGGAATTTATTTGTATAAAGAAAGGATGTTCAGACATGCAGGATTTCATTCTTAAAATAAAAAACGTGTCAAAAAGAATGGGGAGCGGTGACGGCAAATAATTTAAGTACATCTTCCGTATGTTTTCTTCTGTTCTCCAAATACTAACTGGGGAGGTGAGCACTGTGGAGAAAGAATATCAGATAGCAGACATCTCATCTGACTGTATAAAAGAAATAAACGAACTTCAGGAAAAGCTGAGACAACAGACAGAAAAAGATATCGTACTCATAGCATATAAGCCGGCTGAAGAATAAGAGCCGGCTTATATGATTTAACTCATTATACACCTTTCAGGTATATTGTACACGTATGTTTCAGGGGCTTTTTAACAAAAAAAGAGAACTGTCCCGCTGATCTCTCAACGTGACAGTTCCCTTCAACATTTATCTTCTACTTGGCATAGTCAGTAACACGTGATTCACGGATTACATTGACTTTGATCTGACCGGGATATTCAAGCTCATACTCTATCTGCTTCGCTATATCTCTGGCCATCAATACCATGTCTGCATCAGATACCTGCTCTGGAACTACCATTACACGAATCTCTCTACCTGCCTGAATTGCAAAAGATTTCTCAACACCTTTAAACTGATTGGTGATATCTTCTAATTGTTTTAACCTGTTTGTATATGTTTCAATTGTTTCTCTTCTCGCACCCGGTCTGGCCGCAGATATGGTATCCGCTGCCTGTACAACACATGCGATCAAAGTTTCCGGTTCTACATCCCCGTGATGGGCCTCTACCGCATTGATGACCGTCGCAGATTCTTTGTATTTTCTACAGAGATCCACACCGATCTGAATATGTGAGCCTTCCACATCATGATCAATAGATTTTCCGACATCGTGCAGAAGACCTGCTCTTTTCGCCACTCTGACGTCAAGACCGATCTCTCCCGCCAGAAGACCTGACAGCTGTGATACCTCAATAGAATGCTTCAGTGCATTCTGGCCGTAACTTGTTCTGAATTTCATCCGTCCTAAAAGCTTGATAAGCTCCGGATGAATTCCATGTACGCCGACCTCGAGAGCTGCCGCCTCTCCTTCTTCACGAATCATTGTCTCTACTTCTTTCTGCGCTTTCTCTACCATCTCCTCAATTCTTGCCGGATGTATACGTCCGTCAACAATCAGCTTCTCAAGCGCTATTCTTGCCACTTCTCTCCTTATCGGGTCAAAGCCTGACAAGACAACGGCTTCCGGAGTATCATCGATAATAAGCTCTACGCCCGTAAGCGTCTCCAGGGTACGGATATTGCGTCCTTCCCTTCCGATGATCCTTCCTTTCATTTCATCACTTGGAAGCTGTACAACCGAAATTGTAGTTTCCGCTACATGATCTGCTGCACATCTCTGGATGGCGGTGACGACATATTCCTTTGCCTTCTTGTCCGCTTCTTCCTTCGCCTGCGTCTCCAGCTCCTTGATCATTTTAGCGGTATCATGTTTAACATCTTCTTCAACAGTTTTTAACAAATATTCTTTTGCTTGTTCGGAGGTAAGTCCTGAGATTCTTTCTAGTTCCTGTACTCGCTGCTTACTCAGCTCTTCCACTTTCGCTTCGCGCTGCTTAAGCTGTTCTTCTTTTGCTGCGAACCCTGACTCGCGCTTCTCGATAGCCTCTGACTTCTTATCCAGTGCCTCTTCTTTGGAAAGGACTCTTTTTTCATAACGCTGCAATTCTGCTCTGCGTTCTTTTGTCTCTTTTTCAAGCTCATTCTTGTTCTTGATAGACTCTTCCTTGATTTCCAAGAGAGACTCCTTTTTTTTGGCCTCGGCTGTCTTCACCGCATCGTCAATAATTTCTCTGGCCTTGCTTTCCGCATTTCCAATCTTGGATTCTGCATTCTTCTTCAGATTGGAGACCGTAACAAAATGACTGACTGCCGCTGTTATTATAACAAGCACCACGGCTACAGCAATTACTATTCCTATCGGCACAGGAGCACCTCCTTATTTAATTTTCATTGTACAAATACAACACTTAAATTTTATACTGTTTTCACAAAGATGTCAAGCATTCCACTCAGAAACTTGTATTACTTGACGGATGTCGTCATAACTGAATCCCCTGCGTGTCAGAAAGCCCATGATTCTGCGCTTTTCCTCGTCTTTTGCCGTGGCGGGATCATACTTCTTCTTTTCCAGGATCTTCCGTATGGCTCCACAGGAATCCTCTTTTTCATAACAGTCTTCCATAGCCGCCTCTATCTGTTCCTTTGGAATTCCTTTCCGGCAGAGTGCCGCATATATTTCCCTTCTGCTCTTTTTATCTTTCCTGCCGGCTATAAATCTTTTCACATAGGCTTCGTCATCGATATAGCCGAAAGACTTCACATAATCCACGGCCGCGTCTATCATATCTTCCGTGTATCCTCCCTGCCTCAGCTTCGTCCTCAACTGTCCTTCCGTCCGGTCCATGTCGCTTAGCAGGTGCATGGCCTTAAGCTTTACCCTCTTTAATATAACTTCTGTCCGGATCGTCTCATATGTCTCCTCTGTGATCTCAGCGTCTTCCGCTATAAGATAACGGGACAGCTCGCCTTTATACAATATAAAGGCAAACTGTCCGTCCACATATATCCGGTATCTCGTCTTTGTCACAGGCTCTATCTTTGTGACTGTCATTGTTATTTATCCTCTTCCTTTTTCTTGGATTCCTTCTTCTTGTCTTCCTGTTCTCCGGCCTCTTCTGCCGCTGCCTGCGCGTCCTCACCAAGGTGATAATGGGCCCGTATCTTCGTCTCTACCGCCTCCAGTATATCCGGATGCTCCGCAAGATAAATCTTGGCGTTTTCACGCCCCTGTCCGATCTTATCTCCATTGTATGCATACCATGCGCCGCTTTTATTGATCACATTGATGCTGGCTGCCAGATCCAGTATATCCCCTTCACGGGAGATGCCCTTTCCGAACATGATATCAAACTCGGCTTCTTTGAACGGCGGCGCGATCTTATTCTTTACAATTTTGACCCTTGTGCGGTTGCCGACCATCTCTCCGCCCTGCTTTAATGTCTCGATTCTTCTGACATCCATGCGGATAGAGGCATAGAACTTGAGCGCGCGTCCTCCGGTAGTTGTCTCCGGATTGCCGAACATGATGCCTACCTTCTCTCTCAGCTGGTTGATAAAGATCACGACACAGTTTGATTTACTGATCACAGGTGTCAGCTTTCTAAGCGCCTGGGACATAAGTCTGGCCTGAAGCCCCACATGACTGTCCCCCATATCGCCTTCGATCTCCTGTCTCGGCACAAGCGCCGCCACAGAATCGACAACTACGATATCCATCGCGCCGGAACGCACCATTGTCTCTGTGATCTCAAGCGCCTGGTCGCCGCTGTCCGGCTGTGATATGTAAAGTTCATCGATATCAACGCCTATGTTGCCGGCGTATACCGGATCCAGCGCATGTTCCGCATCTATAAAGCCCGCTATCCCTCCGCGCTTCTGCACTTCCGCTATCATATGGAGCGCCACCGTCGTCTTACCACTTGACTCAGGGCCGTATATCTCCACGACACGTCCCTTCGGAACGCCGCCAAGCCCAAGGGCAAGGTCAAGGCTCAGCGAACCGGTCGGTACAGTCTCCACCTGCACCTGGGCTGCCGGATCACCCAGCTTCATGACCGTGCCTTTTCCAAAATCTTTCTCTAGTTTCGATATCGCTGCATCCAGCGCTTTTTTCTTATCATCACTTACCATAACATGCTCTCCTTCTCGTCACCGAACGAATGTTCGTTCCTCGATTAATATAGTATTATAATTGCCGCCAAATGTCAATATGAAAATCAACAAAATATAGGCAAAAATGAAAGAATATTTCTGCTTTTCTCTTCTTCCTGATCAAAATGTGGTCTTTGCCAGAAACGGCTGTGATTTTTCAAAAAAGGCATACCGCCTTGTCAAGACGCCGGAGCAGTGACACTGCTCCGGTGGTTAATGTGTGAAAAATACGTGTATAAAAATATATCTGACCGCCTGCTCCCTCCTTTCATACTCCTGAGATTATATAAAGAAAAGACCAGCCTCCAAACGATTCTTCCATGCTGTCATTATAAAAGAATCTTTTGTTTTTTGCAACGCTGCAGCCTGTTATTTTTCGGCGGCCGCCTCTTCACGCTCCCGGCACACATCGACCCAGCCGCTGCTTCTTCCGTACCGCTCCAGTTCATCGATCCCGAGTTCTATCATGCTGTTTCCGCTTCCCGCCGCCGGAAACACTGTTTCAAATCTCTGCAGTGACACGTCCATATACACATCAATACCGTCATTTATGCCAAAAGGGCAGACCCCGCCCACACCATGGCCCACAAGCGGCTCTACTTCTTCCGCCCTGAGCATCTGTGCCTTGCATCCGAACCGCTGCTTATACTTTTTGTTATCTATCTTCCTATCGCCTGCCGTCACTATGAGAAGAACAGCTTCCCCCGCGCGAAAGGACAGCGTCTTTGCAATGCGCTTCGGCTCACAGCCGAGCGCTGCCGCTGCCGACTCCACCGTGGCACTGGACTCGTCCACTTCTTTTACCCGCTCTTCCATGCCATACTGGCGGAAATACTCCCTGACCTTTTCTACCGACATCGTTTCTCCTCCTTCATCTGTCCCCGGCATCCGGGGCCTGCACATGATCATATACTGTAGATTATACATATATCTGCAGAAAAATCCACCCTTTAAATCTTTCTTTCTCCGCCTGTTCTGTTATATAATCAAATAGAGGCGCAGAAACACACATCCCGCCCGTTGCGAAAGGGGGACGAAGCTTATGGATCTAAAAAAATGTGAGGTACTGTTGACTGCCATCAGTCTCGGCAGCTTTACAAAAGCCGGTGAAAAGCTCGGTTATACACAGTCCGGGATCACGCAGATGATGAAATCGCTTGAGAACGAGGTCGGTTTCCCGCTGTTTTACAAAGGCCACAAAGGTGTGTCTCTCACACCGGAGGGCGAGGCACTGCTTCCGTCTATCCGGGCGCTGCTTTTTTCCAACGAAACGGTGAATCAGGAGATTTCATTTCTGAAGGGGCTGAAAAAGGGGACGCTGCGTATCGGTACTTATGTCAGCTGCTCCATACACTGGCTTCCGGACATCATCCGGCGGTTCCAGGCCGACTACCCGGGCATCATATTTCAGATCATGGAGGGCAGCGGCGGCGAGATCGCGAAGTGGCTCGAAGATTTCACCGTGGATATCGGACTTACCAGTTTTCAGAAAGATAAAAGCTATGATTTTATCCATGTAGAGCAGGACCCTCTCCTGGCAGTCCTCCCGGTAGGACATCCGTACACAAAGCTTGAAAAAGTACCGATAGAGCTTTTTGAAAACCAGCCATTTATCATATACGACCGGGTAAATGACGCCGATATACACCCGCTGCTTGAAAAAGCCGGGATCACGCCGGACATAAAATTTACCGGAAAGAATGATTATTCCATTGCCTCTATGGTGGAACACGGACTGGGCGTAAGTATCATGCCCCGTCTCTTTCTCTCCTTATACGACGGAGACTATGTGACGCGTCCGCTCGTGCCGAACGCATACCGCAATCTTGGAATTGCCCTTCGTTCTTCCAAAGATCTTTCACCGGCCATGAAACTTTTTCTTCAGTATGTAAAAAAGAATCTTATCTGAAAATAAAACGGCTGCAGTCTGTCTGCTGTTCATACACAAGCATTCAGACCGCAGCCGCTTCTTACTCTTTCCGCCTTTACCGCCTGTTTCAGGCTAGAAGTGCTTTTTTCTGTCAGATATTACTATATATATTCCATACAGCGCCGCTGCAGCTACGATGACCCATCCTATGATGTTTCCCATAATGACACCTCCTCCTCATGAACCCGTTTCCTCTTTCCTCACTTATATAGTATCATCTGTCCGGAGGTTTGGGAAATTACCGTTTATCATGGGGATATTAGATTTATTAATGGATGATTTCTCACTGCATCAGAAGTTTCTTTAAAAGAATCTCTGCACACCACCCGGCGTCTTTTCTTTCCGCGGACTGCGCAGTTACGACGGAAAACTGCCTCAGCACTTCTCCGTCCAGCGTATAGGTGACCGTGCCGACCTTTGTTCCTTCCTCTACCGGCGCGGCGAGCTTCTTTTTGACGTCACATGTTATGTCTACCTTCTCCCCCTCCCTGAGCAGTACCTTAAATTCTTTGTCTGCATCCGCGATCTTGACCGGAATCTTTGCATCCCCTCCGAATTCATTCCCCTTCTCAATGCCGCGTTCTGCATTGACGTCTTTAAGTTTCATATCCTGCCATACGGTCTGATACTCATAATTGGCCACTCCGTATTCCATGAGCTTTCTCGTGTCTTTCCACTTATATCCTTTATTGTTCGGCCAGCCACAGGCGAGGAGCGCCACGATAAACGTCCTTCCGTCCCGCTCAAGGGCCCCCACATAACAGTATCCCGCGTCTGCCGTAAATCCCGTCTTGCCTGACAGCGCTCCGTCCATCATAGTCAGAAAGGCATTGTGGTTGCTGCAGGAAAAGCTTCTGTCACCTTTCACATTTGTGAAGCTGTAATCCTTCGTCCGGGTCACTTCCAGAAACTGTTCCTTCTTTGGGGAATCCTTGATGCAGTATTTCATGATGGCTGCCAGGTCTCTGGCAGTCGTTGAGTGTGTCCCCCCCTCGTCATAACCATCCAGCCCGTTGGGAGTCACAAAATATGTATCGCTGCATCCAAGCTCTGCCGCCTTTTCATTCATCATGCCGGCAAAGGCCTCCACCGATCCGGCGATCCCTTCTGCTATCACTACCGCGCTGTCATTATGGGACTCCAGCATAAGGGAATATAAAAGATCCTTTATACGGAATTCCTCTTTCCCTTTTACTCCCAGCCGGACTTTTGGCTGGCTTGCAGCATGATCCGATGCTGCCGTCACCTGGTCCTCCTGCATATTTTCAAGCGCAAGAATACAGGTCATGATCTTCGTTGTGCTGGCCATAGGCCTGACCACGTCTTCATCCTTCCCAAATAAAACACGCCCGCTGTCAGCATCCATAAGAACTGCGGACCGGGCGTATAGCTGCGACAGTTCCTCCGGGATGTCTCCATCCCCGGCAGCTGTGCCGGTGGAAGGAAAAGCGGAAAAAACTATCGTCATTATCATACCTAATATCCAGTATTTCTTTTTCATATACAGCACCGCATATAATCTGTGTTACTGTAATCTATGTTCTCTGCGCGGATACTATGAACATTTTTGTTCCTCGGGCCGCGGCTGTCATACATCCAGCTTAAGCTGCACTTCCTCTTCCGCCTCTGTCTTAAAGTCCTCCATCTGCTCAGGATTGAGGCTGGGAAGCTCTTCTACAGACTGAATGCTGAATCTCCGCAGAAATTCCTCCGTCGTTCCGAATAGCAGCGGCCGCCCTGGTGCGTCCAGCCTGCCGACTTCACAGACAAGATTATACTCAACGAGCTTATTTACCGCATGATCCGACTTTACTCCTCTTATTTTTTCGATCTCCAGCTTCGTGACCGGCTGTTTGTATGCCACGATCGACAGAGTCTCAAGCAGCACATCTGTCAGAACAAATTTGCGGGGCTGCTTTGCGATCTTGATCAGATACTCGTACATCTCTTTTTTCGTACACATCTGAAAGGAACTCTCCAACTCTATGATACGCACTCCGCGGTCCTCCTCGTCATACCTGACCATCATCTGACGGATTATTTTCCTCGTCGTATCTTCATCATGTTCAATGGCGGAAGCGATCTTGCTCAGTTCCACCGACTCCCCCATGGTAAATAAAATGGCTTCTATCACGCCTTCTAACTTACGAATCTCCACTTCTTCCATACTACCTTTCCCACTCTCATCTATAACATGGATGTAATGATAATGTCATCAAACTGCTGTTCCTGCTCAATGAAAACCGTGCCGACTTTCATCAGTTCCAGAACAGCGAGAAATGTCACAATAAGCTGCACCTTGGAACATTGCTTCTCTAAAAGTTCACGAAAACTGAATTTCTTATGTATCCTGGCATACTCTGTCACATGATCCAGCTTCTCAGGCAGAGTGACTTCTTCTTTTTCAATCTTTCCGAATGTGCTGCGCACCGGGTCTATCTTGTCGACCTGTCTGCGCATCACGTCCCTGAAGATACGGTTCAGCTTCACAAGTGTCAGTTCACCGAGAAGTGCATCCATATCCACAGGCTCTACGTATTCCAGCACTTCTTCCGGAATCGTAGGATTCTTATACAGCACCATTTCCCCGTCCACCTGCCGGTCTTTAAGCTCATAGGACATATACTTGTACATCTTATATTCCAGCAGCTGTTCTACCAGTTCCTGACGAGGGTCTTCCTCTTCTCCTTCTTCGTTCACTTCCTTCGGAAGCAGCATCCTGCACTTGATATCCAGCAGCGTCGCCGCCATAAGGAGGAACTCGCTCATCACATTTAAGTCTTCCTTCTCCATGGCCCGGATATATTCCATATACTGGTTTGTTATCTCAACGATCGGAATATCATATATGTCAATTTTATTCTTGTCGATCAAGTGAAGAAGAAGGTCCAACGGCCCTTCAAACACCTGAAGTTTCACTGGTATTCCCATAATTACTCCTCTGTTTCATTCTGCCGTGCCTTATTGAACAACGATGATTCAATAAGTATAACTAATTTATTATACAGGTTCCCGGCTGTTTGCACAAGTTTTCTTTCTCATATTTTAAATCTGCAGGAATACCGCTTATTGCTGTCCCTTCAGCTTAAGCACCACCACTTCGGCCGGATTAAAAAGCCTGACAGGCAGTGTATGCATGCCCAGCCCTCTGCTCACGACAATGGTGCTGTCCCCTTCCTCGTATTTCCCCCCGGAATACTTCGGAAACAGGAAAAAGCCGGGCGCCACAAGTCCCCCGATACCCGGGATCCTGACGATTCCGCCGTGATAGTGCCCCGACAGTATAAGGTCTGCCCCCCACGCTCTGTATACGTCGGCATAGCCCGGATTGTGAGCGAGCAGTATATTATAGCAGTCCGGCCCGCGCCTGCCGATATTCTGAGTTATTTCCTCCGCTTCCATGGACGCTCTTTTGAAATGTCCGTAGCAGCGCTCCGGTATTTCCAGGCCATAGATACGGACCGGTATGCCGCCCAGTTCCATGCAGGCAGATTCGTTGCTGAGAAACCGCACCCCTGCTTCCCCAAGTTCCTGTACATAGCGGTCCATGTCCAGACCGTATTCCTGCGGCCTCTTTTTTACACGCTGTTCATGATTCCCATCTGCATAGAAGACAGGGCATATCGGTGCGAGCTGTTTTATAAACTGAAGCGCCGGCTCATAGGAATGTCCTCTTTTCCCTACGAGCATGTCGCCCCCGAGGAGGATCAGGTCCGGATCCTCACGCAGCACCGCGCTCACAAGCCTGCTGTTTTGTGCTCCGTATGTCTGGTTGTGCAGATCGCTCAGGAACAGGATCTTTTTCGTTCCTTTCATGCCGGCAAGCCTGCGGGAGCGCACGGTGTACCTCGTCATTTGAAATGTGCGCATCTCCCGCCGGATCTCCACCAGGATACAGAGCACGATTATGATTCCTGTTATTATAATGGCCGTCACTTATCATTCTCCTTGTCCGCGGAAGTCTTCATATAGCTGCCTGATATCTCTGTACACATGATCCGGCCGAAATTCGGTTTGGGCAAGGTCTTTCTCCTTCGCTTCTCCCGTGAATACGAGGGCGGTCTCCACACCTGCCCGGATGCCGCATGCGATATCCGTATACAGACGGTCTCCCACAACAAGCACTTCCTCAGGCTTTGCCCCCACCTGTTCCATACACATCGTCACGATCCCTTTATCTGGTTTGCCTGCATAACGCGGAGTCCGGTCCACGGTCACATTCAGCATTTCGCATATGCCGCCGCAGTCCGGGACAAACCCAAAGGACGTCGGACATCTGTAATCCGGATTTGTGCCAATATAATCTACCTCCGGCCGGAACAGCAGTTCACAGGCTGCCTCCACCTTGTCGTAACAAAGCGTTCTGTCAAACCCGACCACCACGCACGCAACATCTTTTTCAGCCTGCTCCGTCACTTCAAATCCGCAGCTTTTTACTTCTTCCACAAAGGAAGGCGTTCCCATGACAAAGAGCTTCCTGCCGTGATACTGCTCTTTCAGATACCGGCAGGCGGCATAGGACGCCGTGATAAACTGGTCTTCGTCCGTCTGGATGCCCCACCGCTTAAATTTTTCCATATAGTCTTTTCTGCTTTTCGTAGAATTGTTCGTAATGTAGAAGGAACGGCCTCCGATCGACGCGATATGAGCGATAAGCTCCCGGCTTCCGTCAAACAGCACGTCATCCACAGCGAGAGTGCCGTCAATATCAAATAAAAAATACTTTTTCTCTTTTAACATATTCTGCTCCTTTTTATCGTGATAATTATATAATTATTCCTTTGTTTTTGCAAACAAATATGTTAGAATCTCTTATTAGAGATCATTTCTAAAAAGGGAGGTTTTTAAGATGAATATACCAGAAAGACTCACCGCTCTGCGTGCTTTGATGGCAGAAAAGGGCTTCGACATCTATATGGTGCCGACAGACGACAATCATCAGAGTGAATATGTTGGGGAACATTTCAAAGCAAGAGCATTTATCACCGGATTTACCGGTTCTGCCGGAACCGCCGTGATCACACAGGACGAGGCCGGCCTGTGGACAGACGGGAGGTACTTTATCCAGGCTGCCAGGCAGCTTGAGGGAAGCGGCGTCAAGCTGTTCAAAATGGGGGAACCGGGCGTACCTTCTGTTGAAGAATTTATCACAGATATGCTTCCGGAAAACGGAACGTTGGGATTTGACGGACGTGTCGTTGCGATGGGGGAAGGACAGGCTCTTGAAGCGGCCGTTGCCCCAAAAAACGGAACGATCGATTATTCCGAGGACCTGATCGACAAGATATGGACTGACCGTCCGCCGCTTTCAGAGGAGCCTGCCTTTGCTCTTGGGGAAACATATACGGGCGAATCTACAGCCGAAAAGCTAGCGCGTATCCGCGGGGCCATGAAAGCCGCAGGCGCGGATATCCACGTTATCGCGGCGCTGGATGACGTCTGCTGGACGACAAATCTGCGCGGCAATGATATCGAATTTTTCCCGCTTCTGCTCTCCTATGCTGTCATCACAATGGATGAAATGAAGCTTTACATCGACGAGAAGAAGCTGACTGGGGACATGAAAGCAAAGCTTGCGGCGGATCATATTTCCCTGCATCCTTACAATGCGGTGTATGAAGATGTAAAAAATTTTAAGGACACCGATGCCATACTCGTGGATCCTTCCAGATTGAACTATGCGCTGTATAATAATATCCCGAAAGGCGCAAAGATAATTGAACAGGACAATCCGACGATCGTCATGAAGGCCATGAAAAATGACACGGAGCTTAAAAATATCGTCAATGCGCATGTTAAGGACGGTGTAGCTGTCACAAAGTTCATGTACTGGCTGAAACAAAATGTCGGTGAGACAGAGATCACCGAACTCAGCGCTGCCGACAAACTGGAGGAATTCCGCAGGGAACAGGAAGGTTATCTCTGGCAGAGCTTTGAACCGATCTGCGGATTCGGCGAACACGGGGCGATCGTGCACTATACCTCCACTCCCGAGACAAATGTCCCTCTGAAGGAAGGTTCTCTCTTCCTGACCGATACCGGCGGAGGATACTATGAAGGTTCCACCGATATCACCAGAACCTTTGCCCTTGGTGATGTTCCGGAAAATATGAAGGAAGATTTCACTGCTGTTCTCAAATGCAATCTCCATCTTGCCGCCGCAGTGTTCCTCTACGGGACTACGGGTTATAATCTGGATGTGCTCGCGAGACAGCCGCTCTGGGAGCGCGGCCAGAACTTCAATCACGGTACCGGCCACGGCGTAGGATACTTGATGAATATCCACGAGGCGCCTACCGGCTTCCGCTGCGCGATCCGCGAAAAGGAAAAACATCCGCTGGAGCCCGGCATGGTCATAACGAATGAACCGGGACTTTACATTGAAGGTTCCCACGGCATCCGAACAGAAAACGAGATGGTCGTAAGAAAAGGTGACTGTACGGAATATGGACAGTTCCTCTATTTTGAACCGATCACCTATGTGCCGATAGATCTGGACGCCGTCAAGCCGGAACTGCTGTCCCAGGCAGATAAGGATCAGCTGAATGCATACCATGCGAAAGTATACGACATCGTCTCCCCTCATCTGAGCGAAGACGAAAAAGAATGGCTCAGACGATACACAAGAGCAATTTAATTTTTTTAAGGCAGTTGGGGACGGAGGTTTTTTAAAAAACCTCCGTCCCCAACTCATTTCAGCGTGTCCCTTTTTATTTTTACCCTGTCCCCGGTCATATTTTTTCACTCTTTCCACTACACTGGTAATAATAGAATCTATATGGAGAGTTGCCAATGAAGCGATTCTTTGCTCTACTAATATGCGTATTTTTATGTACCCAGTCTGTCGCTCTTGCCGCACCGCCGGACAATACCCTCCTCTACGAAGAGGACACGGGCCAGGAGCAGGAGAAAAACAACGAGGCCGGCGCTGATGACGGCACAGACGCCGGTTCGGATTCCGAATCCGGCCAGGATGCCGCTTCCGGTCTTACGGTCTCCGCACCGTCGGCTGTCCTTATGGAGGCGTCCACCGGGCAGGTGATCTATGAAAAGGATGCCGACGAGCAGCGGCCGCCGGCCAGCGTGACGAAGATCATGACGCTGCTGCTCATATTCGACGCTTTAAAGGACGGTAAAATCAAATTGGACGATTCTGTATCGACGTCCGAGTTTGCCGCCTCTATGGGCGGTTCTCAGGTCTTCCTGGAACCCGGCGAGACACAGACCGTCGACACGATGATAAAATGTATCGCAGTGGCCTCGGCAAATGATGCCTGCGTTGCCATGGCAGAATACATATGTGGAAATGAGGAAGAATTTGTCAAGAACATGAATGAACGGGCCAAAGGACTCGGCATGACCAATACACATTTTGTGAACTGCAATGGTCTTGATACAGACGGACACCTCACGACAGCCAGGGACATCGCTTTAATGTCCCGCGAATTGATCACTACATACCCGCAGATCCGGGACTATTCCATGATATGGATGGAAAACATAACACATACCACCAATAAAGGAACTACCGAATTCGGACTGACCAATACAAACAAGCTCGTACGACAGTACGAATATGCGACCGGCCTGAAAACCGGCTCCACAGACAAAGCCAAATACTGCGTCTCCGCCACCGCTGAGAAAAACGGCATGGAACTGATCGCGGTCATCATGGCTGCCCCGGACCATAAGGCACGGTTCAGCGACGCCACCACGCTGCTGAACTATGGCTTTGGAAAGTGCAACAAATACGAGGAGGACAAAATCGCCTCCATCAAGCCCGTCTCACTGTCGCGGGGCGTAAAAAAAACAGTCAAGGCTGAGCAGACAGAGCCATTTGCGTACATAGATACTACCGGGGCGGATCTGAACAGCATAGAAAAGAAAAAGGTTATGAAAAAGAAACTAAAAGCTCCGATAAAAAAAGGAACCAAAATCGGTGAGATGAAATATTATCTGGCCGGAAAAGAAATCGGCAGCAAAGATATCGTGGCTGGAGAAACCGTAGATGAAGTAAGTTACCAGAGCGCGTTGAAAGACGCCCTGAACGACCTGCTGCTCTAGGCACCGGGGACACGTTAAAATGAATTGGGGACGGGGGTTTTTTAAAAAACCCCCGTCCCCAATTCATTTTAACGTGTCCCCAACCGTCTGTAACGGTTCAGGCATGCGTAGATCTCCTGTTTTCTCGGCATTGCAAGATTTCCCGGAAGATAGGACTCTTCACAGATCACTTTAAACCCAGAGCTGTCCATTTGAGCCGCCAGCTTTTCTATGAGCTGCTGCATCGTTGTCCTGCCGTCCATCATATGTTCTTCCATATATTTTACGATATGGCCAAGACAGGTAAGCTGCTCTGCATCCGCCAGCTGTTCCACATACCGCAGATCGATCGTATCGTGGTTCAGCTGTACCCCGTCTTTTCCGAGCGTCTTTATCTTGATGCGCCCCTTCTGCTTCAGGTCCGGATTGCTCCTTACGAATCTCTTGAATTCCGGCATTTCCGGCTTATCGCCCGGCAGTTCCAGGCTTGGATATTCTCTTGCGGCCGCTTTTGCCGCTTCGGTAATTTCCTTCGGCACGTAACGGTCCATCTGTATGATCTCGTCCGCCACCTGGAAATAAGCCCCGGAGCTGCCGGCCACGATAATGGTGGAGATACCGTACGTCTTATACAAGTCACCGACCCGCTCTATAAATGGCGTGATCGGCTCCATATCGCGGTGGATGACCTGCTGCATCAGTTCATCCCGGACCATAAAGTTCGTGGCGCTTGTATCCTCATCTATGAGAAATACTTTCGCCCCCGCCTCAAGACTCTCTACCACATTGGCAGCCTGCGATGTACTGCCGCTGGCATCCTCGGTGTAAAATGCGTTTGTATCTTTCCCGTTCGGCAGGTCATTGATGAACATGGAGATATCCGTATGTTTGATGCTTCTCCCGTCTTCTGCCCTTAATTTGACTGCGGTGCTGTCCGTAACGACATATTCCCTTCCGTCCCCGGAAATGTGCGGATATACCCCGGCTTCCAGCGCTTTGAGCAGCGTTGACTTACCGTGATATCCGCCGCCAACGATAAGTGTGATCCCCTTTTTCACTCCCATGCCGGTGAGTGTTCCTTTATAAGGCAGTTCAAGCGTGACTTCCATTGATCCCGGCGACACAAATGCAACCGCGTCCTTCATCGGTCTCTGGGAAACTCCGGACTCTCTCGGAAGAATCGAACCGTTGGCTACGAAGGCCGCAAGGTCAAGCCGCTTTAATTCCTCCCGTATAAATTCCCTGTCCACACTCAGTTCCATGACTTTCTCTACTTTGCCGGCGTTCAGCTCCTTGTACATCATGGATTTTTCCACACACGCAGGCAGATAATCATATAGTATCTTGATCAGCTCTCTTGCATTGATCGTACGTCCGTTTGCGGGAAATCCGACTTCAAACCGCACTGTCACGTCACCCGTTCGCTCCTCGATCGTACAGGATGTCCGCTCCAGCACCTCCTGTCCGCAGCGGGTCACCGAAATAATGCCGCTCTTACCTGAGCCTTTCGCCTGAAACGTATAACGGCCGGCCTGGGCGGCAAACTGTCTCGTCACGTAGTCCTGAAGCGCAATGCGCTTATATTTTGTATCATACAGCCGGCCGGGAAATCCCGCGGTGCGGCCCGCCACTTTCACACTCAGCTTCGACAGGGCGGCAAATGGATCGCCCTGAACATGGTCAATGGACAATTCATAACTGCCGAACCGGTAACTGCCTCTCGTACCCTTATATGCCGGATACCCCTTATGGTCAATGCTGTATAACAACTGTTTTAACTCTGTTTCTGATTTCATATGTCCCTGCCCCTTACTCTATTATAATAAATACGTCCGACACCTGTTTCAGAGCTCAACGATCCTTGCCCTGTGATGCACATGAGGCAGAAACTTCGTGAGCAGATCCTTTGTCTTAAACTTCAGATGGCTCGTATTAATTCCGGGGTTGCACCCAAACCACTCACTCTCCGCCACTTCCTTATCCACGATCACCTGTACATAGTCATCCTCATCGTTCAGAAGTCCTGCCACGCTTGCAGAACCAGGAGTAGTGCCAAGGTGCTCCAGCATCTTCTCCGGCGGAGCGAACGACATGTGGGACACGCCCAGTTTCTTACTGAAAGAAGCTGTGTCAAAGGCCTTGTCCGCAGGCATGACCAGAAGGAAAAATGTCGTCTTCTTCTGATTGCAGAGAAATACATTTTTACGGATCTCCGTTCCGATCGCCTTGTCGACAGCCGCGCATTCCTCCATCGAAGCCGCAGGATCATTATCCACACGCTCATACGGTATTTTCAATTTATCGAGTGTCTCATACATTTTCCGTTCCAGCGGCATCCTCTCATCGGTGGGTGCAGTAGTCGTAATCTCACTGATGTACATATCTTCATTCCTCCATTACTCTTATTTTCATTCAATATATTTTCACGTATTTCATTATAGAGCAAAACTAGAAAAAAATAAAGCCGTATGTATCCCCGAGATTTACGCTTTCCTTCCGTCTATTTTATTTTCGATGCGCAGACACGCTTCAATATGCATGATCCAATAATGGGAAAAGGGCATCCGGATCCAGCTGTTGCGAAAATTCCGCGATCGTTTTGCTGTGATAACCGTCCGCATTTATAAAGGGAATTTCGTTAAATTCTTCTCTGTCTGATTCTGCTTAGAAACAGACCAATTCATCAAACAGCCTTTGCCGTAATTCCAGCAGGACGCTTTCCGGCGCGGTAAATAATAGAGTTTTTCATTCTTATATGTTCCAGCCGGCACAAATGTGGTATCTTATTATCATAATGAACATAGCGGCCCGGTAACGGGTCATTTATAACAGTTGTAAAAAGGAGGAATTCTTATGAAATATATACTGGCTTCTGCGTCACCGCGCAGAAAGGAATTATTGGCCCAGGCCGGCTTTGCCTTTGATATTATCCCGGCTGATATAGAAGAGACGATCTCCGGCGGCACTCCGCCCGAGATCGTAATGAATCTGGCCCGCCAGAAGGCGCTTCATGTATGCCGGACACTGTCAGAAGATACATGTACTGTCATCGGCGCCGACACGATCGTTGTATACAAGGACGAGATACTCGGAAAACCTTCCGGACGCGGGGAGGCGCTTGATATGCTCTCCCTTCTGTCCGACCGCACACATCAGGTATATACCGGCGTCTCACTTGTTACAGGAAGCGCCCGGACACCGGCGGTCCACACTTTTTATGAAGTGACGGATGTAACGTTTTATCCTATTTCCCGCCATGATATGCAGGACTATATCGCTACAGGAGATCCTTTTGACAAGGCGGGAGCCTATGGTATTCAGGGACCCTTTGCCATTCATGTAAAATGCATTAAGGGCGACTATAACAATGTCGTCGGGCTGCCCATCGCACGTCTATATCACGAATTAGACAGGAGTGCGTTCCATGGACACTGATTTTCACAGAGTAAAATACGAAAAAATACCCTGAAGATTTCACTTGTGGGAGGAATTGTCTTTGTCATCCTGAAATTTATTATGGCTGTGAAAGGCACTATCATGGCCTCCGTGACCGTAGGGCTTAATGTAAACAATATACGGATCAGCCTGCTTTGACTATCTGTTCTTCTGCCGCTTCTTCTATAGCTTCTCTCATGGCTGCCACAAGTCTGTCTACATGCTTCTTTTCAGCCGTCAGCGGCGGAGTCATCCGGTTCACACTGTCCCCGATAGCTGTTATGAGCACCCTTCTTTTCAGGGCATTCCATTTCACGTCTGCCGCGATCGGAATATCATATTCGCAGCCCACAAGCAGGCCGCGCCCTCTGACTTCTTTAACATGGGGAAGTTCTGCGAGCTTTTTTCTGAGATATTTTCCTACTGTCCTGGCATTTTCACTTAAGTTGTTGTCCAGAATCTCTGATACAGAAGCAAGCGCCGCTGCACATGCAAGTGCATTTCCGCCGTAAGTAGAACCATGACTCCCGGCGCTTAAGGCTTCGGCAACTTCCGTTCTTGCACAACAGGCTCCGATCGGCACGCCGCCGCCCATGGCCTTTGCCATCGAAACGGCATCCGGCATGACTCCATATCCCATATACGCCATTGCGGCGCCCGTTCTTCCCCATCCAGTCTGCACTTCATCCAGCAGAAGAAGCATCTCCTTGTCATCACAAAGTTTTCTCAGTCCTTCCATGAACTCTCTTGTAGCCGGATATACACCTCCTTCTCCCTGCACAGGCTCGATCATGACAGCTATCGTATCTGCGGTCACCTTGGATGCAAAATCTTCCAGGTTGTTGAATTCTGCGTATGAAAATCCCGGAACCACAGGCATAAAACCTTCCTGGACGGCACTGTCCGGCTGCCCTGTAGCCGACATAGCGCCATAGGTTCTTCCATGGAATCCATTCTTTGCCGTTATAATATGATAACGATTCTTTCCGTATTTGTCTGTTCCATATTTTCTCGCCATCTTGATCATGCATTCATTCGCTTCTGCTCCTGAATTCTGATAAAATATTTTGTCCATCCCTACTGTGTCACAAATTTTCTTTGCAAGCAGCGCCTGCGGAACCGTATACGGATAGTTAAACGTATGCACGATATCATCCGCCTGTTCTTTGACTGCTTCTATCACCCTGTGATTTCTGTTTCCCACACTGTTTACAGCGACTCCTCCGTAAAAGTCAAGATAGGCATTTCCTTTCTCATCATAGAGGTACATTCCTTCCGCCCGCTCAGCGACAAAATCATACCTTGGATAAGTCTCTACCATATACTTATCTGTCATTGCCTTCAATTCTTCGGCCGTAAGCCCGGTTTCTCTCAGTCTCATACTAATCTCCTCACTTTCTTCTGCGCCGTATATACAGTTTTCTGAAATAAAAAAAGGACACCGTATATAAAATACGACGTCCTCGTCTGTGACATTTTCAGTATAGACCTTTTCCATTGATCCGTCAATTGTTGTTTCCTATGTATATCATTCCTTCGACAGCTTGTCCAGCAGTCTGTCCTTTACCTGCCATAGACGTTCCGGAATATCTTCCTTTTTCTCCCTGTATAAAGTAATGAAGAAATCCACCGCATAAACAATGATCAAAATGCTTCCGCCGATCCTTCCTATCATAACAGGTATGACACCCACGATGTCAACTATCATATTCTGGAGGAAAGCAAACAACGCCAGCGTGTAGAACCCCCAGGCAATAGAGCTCTCCAGACATATGATCCCTTTATAATTAAATGGTTTCCGGCGGTAATCCCACCATATCTCACCGAATATCTTGTTCATGATTCCGGCTGTGATAAATTCGATAGACGTGGCAAGCAGCATTCCCATAAAAAACAGCTTCACGGGATGTTCACTGTACGGCTGCAGCATAAAAAATACAGTCAGCGCTCCAACGCCGTAAATGGGACATACCGGACACCGCGCAAACCCCCGGTTTGTTATTTTCCGGTTGCACAATGACATGTAGACAGATTCCACAAACCATCCGAGTATACTGTAAACAAGGAACCACAGCACGACATGATACGCGCTCCAGCCAAATATCACTTTATTCCACCACATGTTTATCACCTCTGCTCTTCCTTAGGTACTTCTGCCGAAAGGTTTCATTAACGTAAAAATAGAGTGTTGTACCCCAACACTCTATTTATCTGCACATATTAGTTATACTTACGTTTTCTAGCAGCTTCAGACTTTTTCTTACGTCTTACGCTTGGCTTTTCGTAATGTTCTCTTTTACGAATTTCCTGCTGAATGCCCGCTTTGGCGCAGTTTCTTTTGAATCTGCGTAAAGCGCTATCTAACGTCTCGTTTTCTTTTACGATTACATTTGACATAGACTCACACCTAACCTCCCTCCAGTCCTATATTGTGCACCATACGACTGTTCGGGTATATTTATTGCACTACATAAGATTATAGCACATATTTCTACTACGTCAATATTTTTTCGGCATTTGCTGCAGTTTTTTTCTTTTCTTTGTTTTTCATAACTACAGAATACACCGGAAGGCCTATTAACATAATGACAATACTTCCCACTGAGAGCACCGTTGACTGGAGCCCCGACATGAACAGCTGGTTAATGATCACATACACTCCGCTGACGACAGCAATGATGGGCACGACCGGGTACAGCGGCACCTTATATGTTCTCACTGCGTCCGGGCGGTCTTTCCTTAACTTCATCACACCGATAAAGGTCAGCGTATAGAAGGTCCAGCTTGAGAATACGGCCAGGTCTGTGAGCAGGTTAAACTGCCCGCTGATGGCATAGATACAGCCGATCCCGCCGACGAGGATGATCGAATTTGTTGGAACCTGTGCATTGTTCAGCTTCGCAAGATTACGGCTGTACGGGAAATTGCCTTCCGCTGCCAGAGAATAGGCCACTCTCGAGCCGGACAGCACAAAGCCGTTGCAGGCTCCGAACACGGATATCATGATGCCGACCGAGATGATCTTCCCGCCGATGTCACCGAACACCTTCAGAGCCACCGCGGATGCCGGAGCCGTGAGCGTCGCCAGTTCACTTGCCGGAAGCACCCACAGATAAGCGATATTGATGATAAAGTATACGCCCATGATCACAGACACACCGCCGACGATCGCGATCGGAAGGTCTCTGCTTGGATTTTTCATCTCTCCCGCGATCGCGCCGACCCCGGTCCACCCTTCAAAGGCAAATAATATGGCGACCATGAGCTGCCCGAGCACCACCGCCGGACTCAGTCCGTCACCAACCATAGGGCTGAAGATGGGGTTTGCGCCGCTGCCTTTTACAAATCCAAAAATCATCAGAAGAATGAGCGGGATCAGTTTACATATGGTAAATACAACCTGGATGCTCCCCCCGACCTTCGAGCCGAGGTTATTTAAAAATATGATCAAAATTATGATGCCGATCGCAAGCGGCACAGTAAAGCCTTCCCCGATAAAAAGACCTGCCTGCTGCGCGCACACAACCGCAAGCGCCGAGATCATAGCAGGGTAAAACAGGATCGTCTGTACCCATCCCGCCAGAAAGCCAACTACCGGATTATAGATTTCTTCCAGGTAAGCAACCATTCCCCCTGTCTTCGGTATCATGATCGCTACTTCCGCAAAAGTAAGAGCCGCGGCAATACTTGCGAGACCTGTGATGACCCAGGCGATCATTCCAAGCCCGGGAGCCCCTCCCGTTGCCGTATAAATAGCCTGCGGCTTAAAAAACACGCCGGACCCGATCACACAGCCCACGACCAGAGCCATGGCAGTCGCCACACCTAAATTTTTCTTCAATTCCCGTTTTTGTTCCATAATACATTCTCCTTCGCCGAAATTTTCATAGGGGTCAGACCCCTTTGCCCACAGGGGTCTGACCCCTATGAAGATTCTCACACTATTCAGACAATACAAAAGAGGGTATAGGCGTACTGATAGCGTATCCTATACCCTCTGTATTTTTACCTGAAAGCTTTACTTCTACGGTGGCCTTTAAAGGCTCTTTCCAGAGTCCCATCCACGGCGGGTACCTGCACCTGAAAGTTTCTTGGAAAGATTAGGAGCCTTCCCAATTGCTTCATCGGTTTTCTGCCGTATATCAGGCAGAAATCTTCCTCGCCGCTTCACCTGGCTTTATTCTTTACTTAGTATATGTGTGCCCGGTAAATTTGTCAACCATAGTTATTTTTATGACGTTAATCTTATGACAAAGAAGTTTATGCCCTATGATAACTGTTCCTCAAGAACTTCTCCCGCTTTGGCGATCGCGCTGCTGATTCCGTCCGGATTTTTACCTCCGGCCTGCGCCATGTTCGGGCGTCCTCCGCCTCCGCCGCCGACAAGGCCTGCGATCGCTTTGATAAGGTTTCCGGCGTGGGCTCCTTTTTCTATGGCGCCCTTCGTGGCAGTTGCCATCAGATTTACCTTCCCTCCGGCAGCGGATGCAATGACGATCACTCCTTCGCCCAGCTTATCCTTCAACTGGTCGCCGAGGTCGCGCAGTCCGTTCATATCCACTCCCTCCACTTCCGTGGCAAGGAGTTTCACGCCTTTCACTTCTGTGACCTGATCCATCACATCGCCCATTGCATCTTGAGCGAGCTTGCTCTTAAGGCTTTCCACCTCACTGTGCAGTGTCTTGTTCTCTGCCAGAAGATGTGTGATTTTTTCCGCAAGCTTATCCGGTGAGGCTTTTACAAGCTTTGCCGCCTCCGCAAGCCGCTTCTCAAGCTCGTCGTAATAGTCCAGCAGCCCCTTGGATGTCAGCGCTTCGATCCGGCGCACACCGGCTGCGACGCCCGTCTCGGAAATGATCTTAAACGCCGTGATGACACCGGTATTTTCCACATGCGTACCGCCGCAGAACTCTACAGAAAAATCTCCCATGCTGACAACACGTACGATATCGCCATATTTTTCCCCAAACAGCGCAGCCGCTCCTGTCTTTCTTGCTTCCTCGATCGGCAGATTTTCTACCTTGACCGGCAGAGCAGCCATGATCTGCGCATTGACGATCTCTTCGACCTTCTTCAGTTCCTCCTTCGTCAACGCGGAGAAATGAGTGAAATCAAAGCGGAGCCTCTCTGCATTTACAGAAGAACCGGCCTGCTCTACATGTGTTCCAAGGACAGTCCGCAGCGCTTTATGAAGCAGATGTGTCGCGCTGTGGTTTCTCGCGGACAGCGCCCTGTTCTCCTCATCGACCTCAAGTGTAACCGTATCTCCTGTCTTGATCATACCTTTTGTCACATAGCCGACATGACCGATCTTGCCGCCTAAAAGCTTTACAACATCCTCCACACGGAATTCTCCGTCCGCCGTACGTATATACCCTTTATCAGCCTCCTGGCCGCCGCTCGTGGCATAAAGCGGTGTCTTCTCTACAAATACCGTCCCCCTGTCTCCATCTGACAATGCATCTGTGATCTCCGTCTCTGTCGTGAGAACTGTCACAGAAGATTCAAAGCTCAGATTATCGTAGCCGACAAACTCTGACGTTACCTCCGGAGCGATGGACTCATACACCGTAGCGTCCGCGCCCATATAGTTCGTCACCTCTCTTGCTTCTCTCGCCGTCCGGCGCTGAACTTCCATAGACGCCCTGAAGCCTTCTTCATCGACAGACAGGCCCTTCTCCTCAAGAATTTCTTTTGTGAGGTCCAGCGGAAATCCGTACGTGTCATAGAGCTTGAACGCATGATCGCCCGACAGTGTTTTTTCCCCGTTCTTCTCCATCTCTGCTTCCATCTCAGCAAGAATAGACAGTCCCTGATCTATCGTTTTGTTAAACTGTTCCTCTTCCTTTGCTATGACTTTAAATATAAAATCTTTCTTTTCTTCCAGTTCGGGATATCCGTCTCTGGAGCCTTCAATAACAGTACGGGCCAGCTCTACGAGGAATTCTCCTTCCACGCCGAGCAGCCTTCCATGACGGCACGCGCGGCGCAGCAGACGGCGCAGTACATAGCCCCTTCCTTCATTGGACGGCATAATTCCGTCCGAGATCATAAAGGTCACAGAGCGGATATGGTCTGTGATAACGCGCAGGGATACATCTGTCTCATCATCCTGTCCATATTCTGTCTTTGTAATGTGGCAGACATGGTCTCTGAGCGCTTTGATCGTATCAATATCAAACATGGAATCCACGCCCTGTACAACACAGGCCAGACGTTCCAGACCCATGCCGGTATCTATATTTTTCTGTTCAAGCTCCGTATAATTATTATTGCCGTCATTGTCAAATTGGGTAAATACATTGTTCCAGATCTCCATATACCGGTCGCATTCACAGCCCACCGTACAATCCGGACTGCCGCAGCCGTATTTTGGCCCTCGGTCATAATATACTTCCGAGCAAGGCCCGCACGGTCCTGAACCATGCTCCCAGAAATTGTCCTCTTTTCCAAAACGGAAGATCCGCTCCGGTGCGATCCCTATATCCTTGTTCCAGATCTCCCAGGCTTCATCGTCATCCAGATAGACAGACGGATAGAGCCTGTCCGGCTCAAGGCCGACCACATCTGTCAAAAACTCCCACGTCCAGCGGATGGACTCCTTTTTAAAATAATCCCCAAACGAGAAATTGCCGAGCATCTCGAAAAACGTCCCGTGCCTGGCAGTCTTTCCTACATTTTCAATGTCGCCTGTACGAATACATTTCTGGCACGTAGTGACCCGCTTTTTCGGCGGAATCTCCTGGCCGGTAAAATATGGCTTCAGCGGCGCCATTCCCGAGTTGATCAGCAACAGACTCTTATCATTGTGCGGTACGAGTGAAAAACTCTTCATAATCAGATGTCCCTTACTCTCAAAATACTCCAGGAACATTTTCCTCAATTCATTTACTCCGTATTTCTGCATATATGCCCTCCTGCTTCTATATCCAAAATCCCCGTCAGCCGCAAGCGTCCGGGACTATTTGATACTTAAGTCTTAATTATAAAGAGAACCCGGCTGTTTGTCAACGGGCGGGGACAGGGCAAAATGAGCTGGGGACGGGGGAAAATCGATTTTCCCCCGTCCCCAGCTCATTTTGCCCTGTCCCTGGCTGTTATTTCAGCTCTATTTCTTCTAACTCTTTCGGCGGCAGCTGTTTCGAGGATGCTGCCACGAACTCTTTTATCTTTTTCTGCGCTTTCACAACCTGGATGTTCGTTCCGGCCCCGGCCACGCAGCCGCCCGGACAGCCCATTCCTTCAATGAGACAGCCGTTCATCTTCCCTGCCTTTGCCAGCGCCAGCGTCTTCTTGCACTCTGCAAGTCCTTCCGCGTGTTCAATACTCACTTCCACGCCCGGATAGTATTCCTTCACACATTTTTCGATGGCTTCCGCCACACCGCCGGCTACCGCATAACCGCGCCCGGCCCCGGTCGCATTGTGGAAGGAGGATTCCGCCTCATATTTGGTCAGGTCTATCTCTTTCGCGTCAAACATCGCCTGAAGCTCCTCAAAAGTTATTACGAAATCCACATCGCTTCGGACGGTCCTGCGCATAGCCTCCAGCTTCTTCGCCGCGCAGGGACCTACAAATACCACCCTTGCCTCCGGGTGTTCCTGTTTGATCGTCCGGGCGGTGGCCACCATCGGCGTCAGCTCCTGTGAAACCTGGTCGATCAGATCCGGGAAATACTTCTTGGCAAGCATGGCCCAGGACGGACAGCAGGAAGTAAGAAGGAAAGGAAGCTCTCCTGTTGTCACTTTATTGACATAATGATGTGCCTCCGCCACCGCCCCGATGTCGGCGCCCAGAGCCACCTCGTACACCTCTGAAAATCCCAGTTCCTGAAGCGCGGCCTTTAGATTTCTCGGCGTGATATTGTCCCCGAACTGGCCGGCAAAGGCCGGCGCGATCTCAGCTACGATCTCATCCCCCTCTGTAAGCGCGCGGGCCAGCTGGAATATCTGCGACTTGTCCGATATGGCGCCGAACGGACAGCTCACCATACACATTCCGCATGATACACACTTTTCATTGTTGATGCGCGCGCGCCCGCAGTTGTCCGATTCTATCGCTCCCACGCCGCACGCCTTCTGGCACGGGCGTTCTTTCCTTGAAATAGCGTCATAGGGGCAGACAGACTTACACTTACCGCATTTGATACACTTCTCCTGGTCAATGTAAGAACGGCCCTTTACCATGGAAACAGCGTCCTTCGGACAGACTTCCATACACGGATGAGCCAGGCAGCCCTTACACATGTTGCTGACCTCATATCCCCGCTCTTCACACGCTTCACAGGCAGAAGGTATCACCTGCATGAGAGGCGGCTCATAATATTTGTCGGAAATATTACTGGATTCCACGCCGGCGGTCAGATGCACCGGCTTATTCTCCGGCCGAAGAGACAGCCCCATGGCCAGTCTCAGCCTTTCCCGCACGACCGCCCGGGCCCGGTACACACTCTCCCTGTACTTCGCGGTATCTTCATTTACCATCTTATAAGGAATAGCCTCCATATCATCGTTCAGCGTCTCTGCATTCGCCTTAAAACCAAGTCTGGCAACTTCCTCGAATACTCTTCTTCTCAGCTTCCTGACCGTCGTATCCAGTCCTCTCATCATAAAGCAGTTTCCTCCTGAATATTTTCCACTAATTTACTTCTTCCACCACTATACTGAATCGTTAAATTTCTGTCAACAACCGCACTTGTACTAAATCAAAAACATGAAGCGCAATTTATTCCCCGCTTAGACTACGGCAGCGCCGGTACTCATCTTACTCCGCTGTCTGCAAGATCTTCTGCGCGTAATAAACAGACTGCATCGCGTCCTTCCCGTAAAAATCTGCGCCGATCATTTCCGCATATTCTTCGTTCAGCACCGCTCCGCCCACCATGACTTTGCAGTCCGGCTTATCCCTGCGAAGGAGCTTTATCGTACGCTCCATGCTGACCACCGTCGTCGTCATGAGCGCGCTTAGTCCGACGAGGCGCACATCCTCCGAGACAGCCCTGAGGACAATTTCCTCCGGCGGCACGTCCTTCCCAAGATCAATGACATCAAAGCTGTAGTTTTCCAGCAGCACTTTTACAATGTTCTTCCCGATATCGTGAATATCCCCTTTGACAGTCGCCAGGATGACCTTTTCTTTTTTCTGCGCGCTCTCCCCGCTTCTGGCAAGTTCCTCTTTCAGCACGGCAAATGCAAGCTTTGCCGCATCCGCGCTCATGAGCAGCTGCGGGAGAAAAACAGTACCTTTCTCAAATCCTTTCCCGACCACGTCAAGCGCAGGAATGAGATACTCATTGATGATCTCAAGCGGAGCCTTCTCTTTCACAAGCCGGAGAGCCGCCTGGTACGACTCCTCTTTCAGGCCCTTTTCTATCGCGCTTTTAAGCGTCATCTCCGACATCTGCACAGGCGCAGACGTCTGGCTGCCGTACTGTGCAATATACTGCTCACAGTTATGGTCGAAGTTCATGAGTGCGCAGAAGGAATAATAAGACCGCATCATGTCCTCCGAGGATGGATTGATGATCCCTGCGCTCAGCCCGCTCTGCATAGCCATCGTGTAAAAGTTTGCATTGACCGCCGGACGGAACGGGAGGCCAAAGGAGATATTGGAGACACCGAGCACCGTGCGCACGCCGTAGCATTCCCTTACTTTGCGGAGCGCCTCAAGCGTTACCTTCGCCCCTTCCGGCTCGGAACTGATCGTCATCGCAAGCACATCAATGACAATATCCTTTCTGTCGATGCCATATTTTGCAGCTTCCTCGATGATGTTTCCGGCGACCTTCACTCTCCCGTCTGCGGAATCCGGAATGCCATTTTCATCGATCGTAAGTCCGATGACTACGCCGCCGTATTTTTGGATCAGAGGAAATACAGCATCCATGGATTCCTTTTTTCCGTTGACGGAATTGACCATCGGTTTACCGTTGTATATGCGCATGGCCGCTTCCATCGCCTCTATGTCTACCGTATCGATCTGAAGCGGAAGGCTCGTGACACTCTGCAGCTCACAGACGACTTCCCTCATCATGGACACTTCGTCTATGTCCGGAAGGCCGACATTCACATCCAGTATATGCGCGCCCTTCTCCTGCTGGGTGATTCCTTCTCTCAGAATATAATCAAGATCATGTTCTTTCAGCGCCTGCTTAAATTTACTTTTTCCTGTCGGATTGATCCGTTCGCCTATGATCACCGGCCTGTCCCCGAGGACGACTCCCTGCCCGTAGGAGGAAACAACGGTCTCTTTCTTACTCGTCGGCACAGCAGGCACAAGCCCCGCGCACCGCTCGGTCATTGCCTTGATATGTGCGGGCGTTGTGCCGCAGCAGCCGCCGATCACACACGCTCCCTTTTTCACGATCCTGCACATTGCCTCTGCAAAATGCTCCGGGTCCACGTCATAATACACTTCTCCCTCCCGCTGCTTCGGAAGACCGGCATTCGGCTTTACGACGACCGGTATGGACGTGTATCTCATGATCTCATCCAATATAGACATCATCTGCTCAGGACCCATCCCGCAGTTGATCCCGAGCGCGTCCACTCTAAGCCCCTCCAGCAGGGCTACGACGGAGAGCACATCTGCGCCCGTCAGAAGCTTCCCTCTCTCATCAAAGATCATGGTGGCAAATACCGGGAGGTCCGTGTTTTCCTTCACCGCCAGCACTGCAGCCTTCACCTCATACGTGTCGCTCATCGTCTCAATATGAACGAGATCTGCGCCGGCTGCCTCCCCGTACCGCACAACCTCCTTAAACGCCTCGTACGCCTCCTCAAACCCCAGATCTCCCATCGGCTTCAGCAGCTTTCCCGTAGGACCGATATCGAGCGCCGTGTACACCCTGCGTCCGTCGTTCACACCGGTCCTGGCCGCTTCCCTCACATTTCCGACCGCAGAAGTTACAATTTCCTCGAGATCATACTCTGTATCATGGAATTTCAGCGCATTGGCGCCAAACGTATTTGTCAGCACAATGTCACTGCCTGCCTCAACGTACTGCCGGTGGATATCAATAATTTCTTCCCGGTGGGTCAGATTCCACGTCTCAGGCAATTCTCCCGGCTTCAGTCCCTTCGACTGAAGCAGTGTGCCCATTCCGCCGTCAAAAAATAATAATTCTCTACCAAGTCTCTGCGATATCATTCACTTTCTCCTTTGCCCTTGTCTTTTTCATCTTCGGTACGGACAGTCCGTCATCCCGCACTCCTCACAGCCTTTTCTGTGACACGGTTCCTTTGTCCTGCTCAGTCCCATCACGGCCGTCACAGACTTTGACGGCGTCAGCATGCTGCTTCCAGTCACCGACAGACCGATCGTCTTGGCTGTATCCAGCATCCTGACAATTTCCTCCTGATGCTCAATGGAAAAGTCTCCGTATCCGGGACTGAACCGGGGCCTCAGATACAGTCCCTGCCCGCCCGCCTCCTGCTCGATGGCAAGCTGACAGCCGTCCAGGTATTCTTCCAGCAGAGCTGCCGCACACGACTGTACGACAACTGCCTTGGCCATATTTGTAATGCTCAGTTTTCGCATATACATATCTATCTCAATACCGAGCGTAGCCCCGAGCAGGACGGCCTTTTCGCAGCCTTTCATATTTCTGCCGAGGCTTCTGCTTCTGATGCATAACTTTCCAATCTCTATGCAGTCCGGTTCTTTTACGGTCAGATCAAAAATACGGTAGACGATCCGCCTGGCTGCCAATCGGTCCAGCTCTTCAAATGCTTCCCCGATCAGCGCAAGTGTAGAATCATCTACCGCATGTTTCCCATAACCCAAGTAACGAACTGCCTCCTTCGTCCTTGTATCCATGTCTTCCCCTTATGCTAAGCTTATACTTTTACTATGTCCGACAGATTCTTCATGATCGCCCCTGCAACCTCAGGCTTGTTCATTGAATAAATATGTATGTTGTTTATTCCGTTGGCGATCAGGTCTATGATCTGATCGGTTGCATATGCGATTCCAGCCTGCTGCATGGCCTTCGGATCATCTCCAAAGCGGTCCACGATAGCGCGGAATCTCTCCGGCAGCGCCGTTCCGGACAGAGAGCATATTCTCTTCATCTGCTTGGAATTCGTCACCGGCATAATGCCCGGAAGCACCGGAACAGTGATTCCCTTCTCGCGGATACGGTATAGAAAGTTGTACAGAATATTGTTGTCAAAAAACATCTGTGTTGTGAGAAAATCGACCCCGCACTCCACCTTGTTTTTTAAATTCTCAATATCGTCTTTCTTATGTTCCGTCTCCACATGTCCTTCGGGATAACAGGCCGCTCCGACACAGAAGTCGCCCTGAGATTTTATATCCCGAATAAGTTCAAATGCATATTTATACTGGTTTGACACAGGGAACTGTACATCATCGGGTATATCGCCCCGAAGTCCCAGTACGTTTTCAATTCCCTTTTCCTTGAGCTTTTCGATCACCTGATGTACCTCTTCCTTCGTGGATGAAGCACAGGTCAGATGCGCCAGGCTCACAACGCCCAGATCGTTCTGTATATGTGATGCGATATTGACTGTATTTTTGCTCGTGCCGCCGCCTGCACCATAGGTTACACTTATAAATGACGGTTTTAATGCTGCTATTTTTTCTGTCGCAGACAGCACACTTTCATATCCCGCATCCGTTTTCGGAGGAAACACCTCAAATGAAATGTGTGGTTCCTCATCTCTCAGTATATCTTTTATCTTCATCTGTTCTCCTCTTGATGTAATCAATTCTTTCTGCTGTTAACAGAGTATGCTTTCGTATAATTCTTCATACTGCTTCGCCGAATTCTTCCATGAGAAATCCTTCTGCATGCCTCTTTCCACGATCTTGTTCCAGTCTCTCTTTTTATCGTAGTAGATGCGCTCTGCATAACGGACGGTTCCAAGCATCTCATGTGCGTTGTAATTCATGAAGCTGAACCCGGTTCCCGTCTTTTCAAACTCATTATACGGCTCGACCGTATCTTTGAGGCCGCCTGTTTCTCTCACGATCGGGACAGTCCCGTACCGCAGGCTCATAAGCTGGCTCAATCCGCACGGCTCAAACAGCGACGGCATGAGGAATGCGTCACAGGACGCGTATACCTTATGTGACATCGGCTCAGAATAGAAAATGTTGGCCGACACCTTATCCGAATACTTCCACGCATAATGCCGGAACATATTTTCATACTGTTCTTCCCCTGTGCCGAGCACTACAAGCTGTACCGCGTCCTGGCACAACTCGTCCATGACATAGGAGATAAGGTCAAATCCCTTCTGATCGGTCAGCCTCGATACGACACCTATCATCATCACCCGATGGTCTGCTTCGAGTCCGAGCTCTTTTTGAAGCGCGGTCTTGTTCTTTACTTTCTCCTTGCGGAAATTGTCCACTGTGTAATTCTTCTCAATGTGCGGGTCGTCCGCCGGATCATAATCTTCATAATCGATCCCGTTCACAATTCCGGATAAGCTGTTTGCCCTGGCGTTCATAAGCCCGTCAAGCTTCTCTCCGTAAAACGGCGTCTTGATCTCTTCCGCATAAGAACTGCTCACCGTCGTGATCCGGTCGGCATATACGATGCCGCCTTTCAGATAGTTGGCATCCTTATATGCTTCCAGCTTATCCGGCGCGAAATAATATCTCGGCAGGCCGGTAATATCCATTACTCTCTTCGTATCCCATGTACCCTGGAATTTCAGGTTATGTATGGTCATGATCGTCTTTATGCCCCTGTAGAACTCATTGCCATAGCGGAAGTTATCGAGATATACCGGGACGAGACCGCTCTGCCAGTCGTGGCAGTGTAAAATGTCAGGTCTGAAATCGATCAGAGGCAGAGCGCTGAGCACTGCTTTTGAAAAAAATGCAAACTTCTCAATATCCGAATACATATCCCCATATGGCGCAAATCCATTAAAATAGTATTCATTATCTATAAAATAGAACGTAATTCCATCGTATTCTAATTCCAGTATACCGACGTATTGTGTTCTCCAGTTCAAATCCATATAGAAGTGGGTACAGTACGTCAGTTTTTCTTTCCATTCATCCTTCATGCACATATACTTCGGTAACATCACTCGTACGTCATACTTTTCTTTATCAAAATATTTTGGTAAAGAACCGACTACATCGGCCAGTCCCCCGGTCTTTATAAAAGGCACTGACTCAGAAGCCACAAATAATATTTTTTCCATCAGATTTTCCTCCCAACCTCACGATATGTATTATTATACCGTATTTTATTTCAGAAGGAAAGTCTTATCTGTTTTTATATTCCAGACGAATCGTGTCGGCTATCAGCGCGATAAACTCCGAATTCGTTGGTTTTCCCTTTCCGTTGCTTACTGTATAACCGAACAGATCGTCCAGTGTATCCAGTTTACCTCTGCTCCACGCAACCTCGATCGCATGGCGTATTGCCCGTTCTACTCTGCTTGCTGTTGTCTGGTGCATCTTCGCTACTGTGGGATACAGTACCTTTGTTATGGCGTTCAACACATCCATATCTTCCACTGCCATAATGATCGCATCCCTCAGATAATGGTATCCTTTGATATGGGCCGGTATACCAATCTCATGTATCATATCGGTCACTCTTGTCTCCAGATTAACTTCCGGCTGACGGCTTAAAGTTGTTTCTTGCGGAGTCATCTGTTTCATCTCATGTCGTATTATATGGTTCGCATGTTTTATCCTGTTCAGTACCATATCGTTGTTAAACGGTTTCATAATATAGTAATTCGCACCTTTCTTAAAGGCATCTTCTGTGATTCTCTCCTGTCCTACCGCTGTCACGACGATAAAGTCGGGGTGTTTCTTGATCTCCTTGTCCTCATTTACAAGGTCCATGACACTCAGACCGTCCATTTTCGGCATTATCAGGTCTAACAGGACAACATCCGGCTGTTTCTGCCTTATCAGTTCATACATGTCCTCCCCATTATTCGCCTTCCCGACAAGAGTAAGTTCCTTGTCATTGCTTATTATTTCGCCAAGCAAATCCAATATTCTCTCATTGTCGTCGGCTATCGCTACGTTTATTTCTCCCATTTGGCGTAAAGCCTCCCTTCCTCATATAAAAACCGTCAGAATTCATTATATATTTCGTCATATAGCAAAGCAAGAAATTACTGTCGTAAAAACTTGACACCAATCGACAGTTTACAGACTATTCTACATGTTCCAACATATTCTCTATGAAAATGCCATATCCTTTCGTGGAATCTTGAACGAACACATGGGTAACCGCCCCGATTAATTTGTTATCCTGGATTATCGGGCTTCCGCTCATGCCTTGTACGATTCCTCCGGTGATCTTAAGAAGATCCGGATCCGTCACTTCTATGACAATTCCTTTGTTCACTTCCTTGGCATTTTTGTCGATTTTTGTAATACGAATATCATAGTCTTTCACTTTGCCGTCCACGGAACACCGTATGACAGCATCCCCCTCTTTTATGTCGTCCTTATTTCCGACCTCGATCGGCGTCTGGTCCGAAAATAGTGCATCGATCCGCTCAATACGGCCAAATATTCCAGATTCCGTATTTTTGTCAATGCTTCCGAGCACGTTGTAATTATTATAAATGATGATGCCTTCCATACCTCCGGGTACTCCGTTCTCTCCCTTCTGTATGTCCTTGATGCTTGTCGTGTAAAGGGTTCCGTCGTCAATTTCCAGGAGCTCATTCGTATCCACATCGTGAATCCCATGTCCGAGCGCTCCGAACTGGCTGTCCGTATTCAGAAAGGTGATGGTGCCGAGACCCTGCGCATTGTCGCGGACCCATATGCCGAGCTTATAGTCCCTCGCGCTGCACTTCACCGGTTTCAGTTTGATATTGATATACTTGTCCGTCCGGCGCACTTTCAGCACTACCTCATCTTCGTCCAGCTTCTTCATTGCTGATATGAGCTCCGACTTACTCCTGATCTCCTCATCGTCAAGCCCCACAATATAATCCCCCGACTTCACAAGATGCGCGGCAGGCTCATAGTCCATACCGTCCACCGATGTAACTGCATCCGTGCCAAGTACCATGACACCCTCCGTCTCGAGATAAATGCCGATCGGCATTCCGCCCGGGATCACCATCCGCTTGGACTCTGCGCTCGCATTCACCTCCTGTCTCAGCTGGCTGTGCTGATCCTCAATAAGATAATAGCTGCCGCCCACCGCAACTGTAAAAGTAACAATAATAATAAGTATTTTTTTATACCAGTATCTCCGCATACCAAACCCTCCTGGAAAATTGTACAGAATTGTCATAGGGGTCTGACCCCTGACGCGATAGGGGTCTGACCCCTATGACAATATCAAAAAAAGACAGACAATTTCATGTCTGTCTTAGTATATGAGTTTTTCTGTTTTTCACTCTGGATTATTTTGTCTGTTTTGCAAGTTCCCGCATTTCTTCAGCATTTTTTATTACTGTATCTGTAATTCTGGCCCCGCCGAGTATTCTTGCAAGCTCGTTTACCGACTCTTCTTCCGAGAGGGGACGGATATCTGTCTTTGTACTGTCTTTCGATGCCGTTTTTTCTATGACGAAGTGACAGTCTGCCATGGCTGCTATCTGGGCAAGGTGGGTGATGCAGATGACCTGGTGCTTTCTTCCGATGACCGCCATCTTCTCGGACACCTTCTGTGCGGTACGTCCGCTGATCCCTACATCTATCTCGTCAAAGATAAGTGTCTCTATGTCGTCCCGGTCTGCCATGACGGTCTTGATCGCCAGCATGATCCTGGACAGCTCGCCGCCGGACGCCACGTTTACGAGCGGCTTCACAGGCTGGCCCGGATTCAGCGATATCATGAATTCCACATCGTCGGTCCCCTGGACCGTATAGTCCGCCAGCGCCTCAAAATGAATCTCAAAATTGACATCTTCAAAGTTCAGTTCCAGCAGTCCTTCCTGGATCGCTTTTTCAAGGATCGCAGCCTGCTCTTTCCTCAGCCTGCTCAGTCTTGCGGACTGTTGCTTCAGTTTCTTCTCAGCCTTGTCACATGCCTTTTTCAATGTATCGATATACTGTTCGTGATCCTCCAGCCTGCGGATCTTTTCCTGCTGACTGTCCGCATATGCCAGGATTTCATCGATAGTGTTCCCATATTTCTGTTTTAAATGATTGATCTCATTTAAACGATCCTCCGCGGCGGCAAATTCTTCCTCGGAAAACTCACACGATTTACTGTAATCAGACAGCTCTCTGTTAAAATCATTGAGCAGACTGTCCACCTCCACAAGCTGATCATAAAGCTCCGCCGCGCGCCCGTCGTACTCCGATGCCTCATAGAGCGCACGTATCGCTCTGCTGAGCGCCTCGCTGGCGCTTTGCTCCCCTTCACTTGTAAATGCATGCGCTTCAGCTACACCGTCGGCTATCTTCCTGCTGTTCGTCATGCGCCGGTACAGCAGTTCCAGTTCTTCGTCTTCCCCCGTCTTAAGCTCAGCCTTCTCGATCTCATCCGCCTCAAATTTGAGAAATGCAAGCTCCTTGGCACGCTGCGCTTCATCCATGTCGGCCTCCGCAAGCTCTTTTCTGCACGACTTGTAATCACGGTAAGCCGCGGCCGTCTCCTCTTTCACCGCTTCGATATACTCTCTCGCAAACGCATCCACGATCTCCAGATGGTTCTTCTTATACAGAAGCGACTGGTGTTCATGCTGACCGTGTATATCGATCAAAATAGATGACACTTCTTTTAAAAGCCCCATCTGCACTGTCTCTCCGTTTATTCTGCTCACACTCCGCCCTGACATAAGACGGCGGCTGAGCACGACCGCTCCGTCCTCCGGGAAAATGTCAAGCGCTCTGAGCTTTTCTGTCTGCCGCTCATTTTCCACGACAAACGTAAGTTCCACGAACCCATAATCCGCACCGGCGCGTATGATATCCTTCGTATAACGCCCGCCGAGCGCAAGACTGACAGACCCGAGAATAATAGATTTCCCGGCCCCTGTCTCTCCCGTAAGTATATTCAGCCCTTCTTTAAAGTCTACTTCGATCTCATCGATCAGAGCAAGATTTTTCACATGTAAATTTTGTAACATACTGCCTCCTACAAGACAATTTTGCTTATTTTATCCATAACACGGACCGTATCATCCACACTGCGGATCGCGCACATGATCGTGTCGTCCCCCGCGATGCTTCCCACAACTTCGTTCCACTTCATCGCATCGATGGCGGCGCACACCGCCATGGCCATTCCGGCCACCGTCTTGATGACAAGTATATTCTGCGCCATATCCATGGAAACATAACCGTCTTTCAGCACACGCATATACTTTTCACTCATGCCGCTCTTTTCACTTTCGTGAACCGCATAACGCTGTTTCCCGTTCTCAAAAGGTACCTTCGTGAGCTTCAGGTCACGTATGTCCCGCGATACGGTAGCCTGCGTCACTTTAAACCCTTCATTCGTGAGATATTCTGCCAGTTCCTCCTGTGTCTCAATGTGGTATTTGTTGATAAGTTCAATTATCTTTGCATGTCTGTTAACTTTCATGATGTTAGTTTCCTTTCATCTTTCTGCGCAGCGTTTCCAAAAAACTTACCTGGCTCAGTTTCAGTATCTTCGTTGCCGCCTGTGACTTCCTGATCGTCACCGTGCTGCCGGTCTTAAGATTCACTGTATCTGCACCGTCAAACGTGACAAACACTTCCTCCGTCGTATCGTGCCGTCCCTGTCCGATCTCGATCACGATCTCATCCTCAGCCGAAAGCACGATACTGCGCGTGTTGAGCGCGTGGGAGCATATGGGTGTGATCACGATCATAGAGGCCGTCGGCTCCACAATAGGCCCGCCGGCCGACAGATTATACGCGGTGGAACCTGTCGGAGTAGAGATGATCACCCCGTCTGCCTCATAGGCATTGAGCAGCTCTCCGTTCACATAAAGTTTGAAATGAATGACTCTCAGCTCACCTTTTCTGGACACGACGATATCGTTGAGAGAGACATCGCTGCTCCCGTCCTCAAATATCCCCTCCAGCATCATGCGGTCCTCTTTCGTATAATCTCCCCGCAAGATCTGCTGCATGGCGTCATCCAGATGGCACAGTTCCACCTCCGTGAGATAGCCGAGCGTTCCCATATTGATCCCAAGCACCGGAACATCCCGGTCCCTGAAAAGCCTGGCAACTTCAATAAGGCTTCCGTCCCCTCCGATGACGACGGCACAGTCGATATCATCCGGCACACTTTCCGCAATGATGACTTTCTGTTCATCTTTCTCACATAAAATACACGTCTTTCCGCCGTTTTCCAGCAGCCGTTTCACTTTGCCCGTCACCTGCTGCTCCGGGTCCTTTCCGTCGTTTGTCACTATATAAAATCTGTCCATACCCATCCTCAAGTATTCTTTCTCAGCCTTTGGAGAGCATGCCAAAAGCCTGTCCTACTGTTTTTTCTATATCTATCATATCAGAGATCCGGTTCGTTTCGCCACACTTTTCCAGCTGGACAAGATATTCTATATTACCTTCCGGTCCCTTGATCGGAGAAAACTCCAGATTCAGCACGGCAAATCCTATGGACATGGCATAGCGGATCACCTTGCTGATCACTTCGACATGTGTCCTCGGTTCCCTGACAACGCCCTTTTTCCCTACCTTCTCTCTTCCCGCCTCAAACTGAGGCTTTATAAGAGCGACGATCTGACCATGGTCTGCGAGATAATTCCGGATCGGTTCCAGCACCTTTGTAAGGGAAATAAAAGAGACGTCAATGGAGGAGAACTCTACCGGTTCACCGATATCTTCAGGTGTCACATACCTTATATTCGTCTTTTCCATGCAGACTACCCTGTCATCCTGCCTGAGCTTCCAGTCGAGCTGTCCCCTTCCGACGTCGATGGCAAATACTTTGACGGCGCCGTTTTGCAGCATGCAGTCTGTGAACCCGCCCGTGGAGGAGCCCACATCTGTACAGACCTTGCCGTCCACGCTGACATCAAAGCTTTTCAGCGCCTTCTCAAGCTTAAGCCCTCCCCTGCTCACATAAGGAAGTGTACTGCCCCTCACCTCGATCTTCGCCTCTTCCGGAAATGTCGTGCCGGCCTTATCCTCACGCTGGCCTTCCACGAACACATTGCCCGACATGATGACTGCCTTGGCTTTCTCTCTGGAGGCCGCCAGATTCCGCTTTACAAGTAAAATATCCAACCGTTCTTTCATATACTTTCCACAACTCCTGTGTATGCTTTCATGATCCGCTCCGCCACCGAAATACGGTCGATGCCCGTCTCTTTTCTGAGGACGTCAATATTGCCGTGCTCTACATAGTCATCCGGCAGGGCGATCGTCAGTACCGTAACGGGCAGCTTCTTTCTCGATACAAACTCCAGCACATGTTCTCCAAAGCCTCCGCTCTGCACATTTTCTTCCATTGTGACGATCATCCTGTGCTTCTTCCCAAGCGCTTCGACCATCTCTTCATCCAAAGGCTTCACGAATCTGGCGTTGACGAGCGTGCAGCTGAATCCTTGCTCTTTCAGCGTCTCCCAGACTCCCGCAGCCTCCTCGAACATATGGCCTACGCTTAAGATGGCGATATCCTCTTCCTCATATATCATTTCGCTCCTGCCATATTCGACAGGCGCCCTGAATGCTTCATATCCGTCATAGGCAGTCCCCCTCGGATAACGCACGGCCACCGGACCGTTATACGCAACCGCAAAGCGCAGCATATCCGCCAGTTCCCACTTATGCTTCGGAGACATGACGACCATGTTCGGGATACTGCTCAGATAAGAAAGGTCGAAGATTCCCTGGTGTGTCTCCCCGTCATTTCCGACAAGGCCGGCCCTGTCCACCGCAAACACAACCGGAAGATTCTGCAGCGCAACGTCATGTATGATCTGGTCATACGCCCGCTGGAGAAAGGAAGAATACACCGCAAACACCGGCTTGACCCCTCCGGCGGCCAGACCCGCTGCAAAGGTCACCCCGTGTGCCTCTGCGATCCCCACATCAAAGAATCTCTTCCGGAACATTCTGCGGAACCGGTCAAGTCCCGTGCCGTCCGCCATGGCCGCCGTTATGGCTGCCACATCCGGGTCATGCAACGCAATATCACAGAGCACCTTCCCGAAGACGTCCGTGTACGTATCCTTCTCTTTCTTTGATACCGGTTCTCCTGTCTCTATATCAAAAGGCCCGATCCCGTGGAATTTCTCCGGAAATGCCTCCGCAGGCTCATACCCTTTTCCTTTTTCCGTCAGGACGTGAAGCAGTACCGGACCGCCGATCTTCCCGGCCTCCTGAAACGCCTTGCACAGAAGCGGCAGGTTATGTCCCGGCACCGGTCCGAGATACGTGATCCCCATATCCTCAAAAAACATCCCCGGAACGATGAGCTGCTTGATACTGCTCTTCGTCCTGCGGATCTTCTCGATCGCAGAGTCTCCCACAACAGGTACTTTGTGAAGCGTATTTGTGATGCCTCTTTTCAGGCCTGTATAAAAGTCTGCGGTCCGAAGCTTTGCAAGATACTTGGACATGCCCCCTACATTTTCTGAGATAGACATGTGATTGTCATTGAGCACAATGATAAAGTTCGTCTTCAGATAGGAAGCGTTGTTCAGCGCCTCGTACGCCATGCCGCCGGTGAGAGAACCATCGCCGATCACGGAGATGACACTGTAGTCTTCCCCTCTGATATCCCTCGCCTCCACATAACCGAGTCCGGCAGATATGGATGTGGAGCTGTGCCCCGTATCAAAGGCGTCACATGCACTTTCCTTGCGTTTCGGAAAGCCGCTCATTCCCCCGTATTTGCGCAGTTCGTCAAACCCTGCTTTCCTCCCGGTGAGAAGCTTATGTGTATAGGACTGATGCCCCACATCCCATATGATCTTATCCTTTGGAAGCTCGAACATGAGATGCATGGCCATCGTAAGCTCCACAACCCCGAGATTGGAAGCGAGATGTCCTCCCGTCTTGCTGATCTTCTCTATGAGAAACCGGCGGATCTCACCGGACAGCTCATATAGTTCATCTATATCAAGCTTTTTGATATCGTTTTCTTTCTGTATGCGTTCTAACATAATCAGGCACCCTCTCTATTTGTCCCTGTGAATCAGCTGCATGAGCAGCTGCTCCAGATAAGCATTCCTGCCCGGAAGCTGGTGAAGCAGGCTTACCGCCTTCTGTGACAGCTCTTCCACCGTCCTGGCCGCCTCCTCGATCCCAAGCAGCGTGACATACGTCGTCTTTTTATTCTTCTCGTCACTGTGCACCGGTTTGCCGAGCACCTCGGACGAACTTACCACATCCAGGATATCGTCCTGGATCTGGAAGGCGATTCCAACATTTCCCGCGATCTGTTCCACCGCTTTTACTTCCTCTTCCGAAGCTCCCCCAAGAATGGCGCCGATCATCATCGCGCTCTCGATGAGCGCTGCTGTCTTAAGCTCATATATCGTATCCAGCACCTCTTTCGATATGTCGCGGCCCGTCTCCCTGACATCTATGACCTGGCCGCCGATCATCCCGTAGATACCGGCCTTCTCACCGAGCACACCGAGCGCCCTTCCGATGAGCAGGCTGTCCTCCGGCTCTGTGACAAACGCCTTAAATGCTGTCTCAAATGCATAGTTGAGCAGAGCGTCGCCTGCCAGGATCCCCATATCTTCCCCGTAGACTACATGCGTCGTCCTGCGTCCCCTCCGGTATTCATCATTGTCCATTGCCGGCAGATCGTCGTGGACGAGAGAATACGTATGAATCATCTCTATGGCCGCCATAAACGGCTTGAGCGCCTTGGATCTCCCGTTGAACAGATCATATGTCTCTTTCATGAGCATGGGGCGGAGCCGTTTGCCTCCCGCCAGCAGGCTGTACGACATGGCCTCCATGATAATGCTCTGGTACCCCTTCTGTCTCGGAAGATAATCCTGAAGCACCGTCTCTATCTCCTGTACCTTACGGCTGCACTGTATATCAAAATCATTTTTAGAATTCATGTGTCTCTCCCTCTTCGTCGAGTACAAGCATCTGTTTCTCGATCCGGTCTACTTTATCGCTGCACTTTCTGAGCATATCTATACCGCTGTGGTACAGCCGGAAAGAATCCTCAAGTGATACGTCTTCTGCCTCCAGGCCCTTTATCACTTCCTCCAGCTGCCCGAAGATCTCGTTCAGCGACTGCTCCTTTGTCTCCTTCACTTCACTAGCCATGTTCTTCCTCCTTCACCCCGGCCACAGCCGCATATACGATCCCGTCCGTCACATAGACAGACAGCCTGTCGTTCTCTTTCACGTCCCGGATACTTTTCACCGTCTTACCGTCTTTTCCCTGCACATACGAATACCCCTGGTTCAGCTTACCGACAGGCGACAGCCCCTTCATCTTTTCCACGTATACCGCAAGTCTGTGCCTGGCGGCCGTAAGTCTGCCCTCCATCAGGCCGCGCAGCCTGTCCTCCATATCGACAAGCCTCTGCTGCTGCTCTCTGAGCTTATTTACCGGGTGCAGATACTTAAGCTTTGTCTCGTATTCTCTCAGCCTCATGCGCTCCATCTGAAGCTTCTGTCTCATCAGTCTGGAAAGCCGCATGCCGGCCTCGTTTAATTCACCGTTCAGCTTCTGGATGTCATATACCGCGAGTTCCGCCGCCGCCGAAGGCGTAGGCGCCCGCAGGTCCGCCACATAATCTGCTATCGTCGTGTCTGTCTCGTGTCCTACCGCAGAGATGACAGGCACAGAACAGTCAAAGATCGCCCGCGCCACTTCCTCCTCGTTAAAAGCCCACAGATCCTCAATGGAACCGCCGCCGCGGCCGACGATCATCACGTCCACCCCTGCGCGCTCCAGCATCTGTATGCCGCGCACGATACTTTCCTTCGCGCCCTCCCCCTGCACCTGGGCAGGATACAGTATAAGCTGTACGTAAGGATTGCGCCGCCTGGCTATATTCATGATATCCCGGACAGCGGCCCCGGTCGGCGCGGTGACAATACCGATCCTCTGTGCGTAAGGCGGGAGCGGCTTCTTATATTCCGGGGCAAACATTCCCATCTCTTCCAGTTCCCGCTTCAGCATCTGAAACTTTTCATACAGCACGCCTTCCCCGTCCAGCCGGATCTCCTTTGCGTACAACTGGTACGAACCGCTTCTCTCATATACATTCACAGACCCCATCACGATCACCTGCTGACCTTCGCCCATACGAAAAGAGAGCCCGCCTCGCTGCCCTGCAAACATGACACAGGCAATCGTTCCAGACTCATCCTTTAACGAAAAATATATATGTCCCGAAGTGTGATATTTACAATTAGAGACCTCACCCTTCACATAAATGCGGCCGAGCATGTAGTCCTGGGTAAACATATTTTTAATGTATGCGTTCACTTGCCTTACTGTATATACATTCCGCATCCTTTACTTACTCCCGGTTATTCAGCCAGCTTTGCGAGCACGCCGTTGACAAACGCGGGCCCTTCTTCGCCGCTGTATTTCTTTGCAAGCTCCACCGCCTCGTCGATGGCAACCCCCGTCGGGACATCCTCATCCCAGTTCATCTCATAAACGGCAAGTCTCAGGATGGTGAGGTCCACCTTGTTCATCCTGCCTGTCTTCCAGCCTGTGACATGCTCATTGATCAGCCTGTCGATCTCCTCTGTCTTCGCTGCAATGTTCCGTGATTTCCCGCTGATGTATTTTAAGTCCTCTTCTCCGGCGCTGTCAAGCTGTTCTTCGTAGAGCGCCAGCTGTTCCGGCAGTTCCTCTTCCCCGCAGAACTCCATACAGAATACCATCTTGAAGATATGTTCTCTCAATTGTGTTCTCTTCACTTACGCTTCCTCCGGCACTTGCACTCCGGCCACGCGGATATTCACATCAGCCACATCAAGACCGGTCATATTCTCGATGGCAGTCTTCACTTTATCCTGCACCTTGCCGGTGACATCCTTGACACTGTAGCCGTATTTCAGATTCAGGGCCAGACTGACTGTCACGATCCCCTCCAGCACATCTACCTTGACCCCTTTGGAAAGCGACTTCATTCCAAGCTTTCCGATGAGTTCTCTCGTGGCATTTCCCGCCATGGAAGACACGCCTTCCACCTCCATCGCCGCAAGACCCGCGATGATCGCCACCACTTCGTCAGCGATCTTCACTTCGCCCAGATTCTCATCCGCGTTTATCGTATATGCATTTCTCTCTTCTTTTCCCATGATCCATGAACCTCCTGTCTCGTTTTACACTTCTTTTTATTATAACAAATTTGTCTCTATTTGCAAACTATATTGAATAATTGCAGTCCGGCAAATATATTTAGCGTCCGAATTCAGACAGGACCAATCCTTCGTTGCGCTCCTGCGTCATGCGGATACTCCACTCATTGACAAACAGAAGCAGCGGTCTGTCTCTTAGATCTTTCACCTTCTTCATGTCCGACGTGCCCACAAGCTTCGCCAGATCCACATCCTCATTCTCGATCCATCGTATATATTCATACGGCAGGCTGTCCATGCGGATCTCCACGTTATATTCGTTCTCCAGCCTGTACTTAAGGACGTCAAACTGCAGCACTCCGACTACCCCGACGATGATCTCTTCCATACCTGTGTTATACTCCTGAAAGATCTGGATAGCGCCCTCCTGGGCGATCTGGCTGATCCCCTTGATAAACTGCTTGCGCTTCATCGTGTCTACCTGGCGCACCCGTGCAAAATGTTCCGGGGCAAAGGTCGGGATTCCTTCATAGGCAAACCGTTCCCCTGAGGTGGTCAGCGTATCCCCGATGGAAAAGATGCCTGGGTCAAATACGCCGATGATATCGCCGCCGTAAGCCTTGTCAATGATCTTGCGCTCACTCGCCATCATCTGCTGCGGCTGAGACAGACGCACTTTCCGTCCCCCCTGCATATGATACACTTCCATGCCGGCCTCAAACTCGCCGGAGCAGATGCGCATGAACGCGATCCGGTCCCGGTGGGCCTTATTCATATTGGCCTGGATCTTAAAAACAAACGCGGAAAAGTCCGGCTCTTCCATCGGATCTATCTCCCCTTTATCTGCTTTTCTCGGAAGCGGAGACGATGTCATCTTGAGAAAATGCTGCAGAAAGGTCTCCACACCAAAGTTAGTGAGGGCCGAGCCAAAGAATACAGGGGAAAGTTCCCCTCTGCTCACAAGCTCCTGATCAAATTCCGCGCCGGCGCCGTCCTGAAGTTCGATCTCCTCCTCAAGCTGTACTCTCTGAGAATCATCGATAAGCCAGGCGATCTCCGGATCATTAAACTTCACTTTCCGTACTTCTCCCTGCGTCGTCCCCTTCTTCGTATCAGAGAACAGCTCTACTTCCTTTTCCCTTCGGTCGTACACTCCCTTAAAATTCTTTCCCGAACCGATGGGCCAGTTGACAGGGCAGGTCGCAATTCCGAGCTCGTGTTCAATATCATCGAGAAGCTCAAAGGTATCCATGGCTTCCCGGTCCATCTTGTTGATAAACGTAAATATCGGAATATGGCGCATCGTGCAGACCTTGAACAGCTTTCTCGTCTGCGCCTCCACTCCCTTTGACGCGTCGATGACCATGACGGCCGAGTCGGCCGCCATGAGCGTCCGGTACGTATCCTCCGAGAAATCCTGATGCCCCGGCGTATCCAGAATATTGATGCAGTATCCGTCATAATTGAACTGAAGCACAGAAGAGGTGACCGAGATCCCTCTTTCCTTTTCAATCTCCATCCAGTCTGACACCGCGTGCTTTGAAGTCGCTTTTCCCTTCACGCTCCCCGCGGTGTTGATCGCTCCTCCGTAGAGAAGAAACTTCTCCGTCAGTGTCGTCTTGCCCGCATCGGGATGTGATATGATGGCAAACGTCCGCCTTTTCTTTATCTCATTTTTAATATCATTGCTCATCTGTGACATATATACACTCCTAAATCTATCCGTTCCATTTTTGATATACCGTAAGTATATCCCATTCAAACATCATTAGTCAGTATACCATACCCTCTTTCAATCTACAATTGAATTTTTCCCCTTCCTTCCAAAGCTGCGGACAGCAAAATGGCATAGTCCCGACCGACTATGCCGTATGCTGCAGCAATACTTATTTTACTATACTACCGGTTATTTGCCGTCAGAGCGTACCGGTGTGATCACTATGTTCTGCGCGTCAATTCCCGTCTTGCGGGAAACTATGTCTTCGATCTGTGCCCTGTTTGCATCGCTTAGTTCCTCTGCGTTTACGACAACATCGGCACTTTCCGCCGTAAGGGACACAACTGCCTCATTGAACCCCTTGGATGCCAGAAGCGTCTCGGCGGCAGCTTCTTTTTCCGCCAGATCTGTCATCTGTACCATCTGGTTTACCGCATCCTTTTTCTGTTCGTCACTCAGTTTGTCATTGTCGATGATCTCCATGAGAGACTCCTTGTTTTTGGCGCGTACCTGCTCTCTTGTCACTTTTGCTTCCGCAACTACAGCGCTGGCTTCACCGTTTGTGAGCACAGCCTCGCCCGGAGTGCCGTCCACGTTTCCGTCTTTGCTTTCACTGTCGCTGTCCTGGCTCTGAATGTCCCCCGACGCGCTGGCCAGGTCATCATCTGAGATATCCAGAAGTTCTTTATTTGCCAGTTCTCCACTTGTCTCAGTGGTCTTATCTTTGTCATTGAATAATCTGCCGGAATAGTTCAGATACCCGGCAGCAGCGATCATAACAGCAAGAGCAGCAATAATCACCTGGTTTTTCCTAAATATTCGTTTCACTGTTCACCCTCCTAATTTACCACTTCTTTTAGTTCTTCTTCATTATCTTAATTTTATGCGTGTCTACGCCAAATAATGCTTGAACTGCCTCAGTTATATTCTGAACGACGACCGCATTATTCCCGCCGGATGCCAGCACTACCACCCCCTCCACCTGCGGGCTTATTTCTTTACTTATATAAGGAGCCCCTTCCTGTGAGCTGTTACCGTCGTATACGGTCGTCTCACCTCGGCTCGAATTCTGCGTCGTCCTGCTGCCGCCCTGGCTGTCGGACTCTGTCACGGACTCCGATTCTCCTTCCACATCCTTCTCCACCACCTTTTCGGAAGAAGATTTTAAGGTGATCATCACCGTCACATCACCTACGCCTGCCATCTGCGACAACACTTCCTCCAGATGCGACTCCATCTCCCGGGCATAGGAATTCTGGTCTGCTTCTGAACTGCCGGCTGAAGCGCCGGCGCCGCCGGACTTGGCGCTGCCTTTGTCTCTGCTGCCGGAACCGGACGGTATGGCGATGACGAGCAGAAGAATGCCGGCCAGAAGGATGATGAGGATCTGGTCTTTCTTAAGCTTTCCCCCGGGAATCAGTTCCTTAAGCTTCAATGTCCATTTCTTTCTATCTTCCAACATGAATCTCCTCCACTTCTACCGCTCCTTTGCCGGCCTCTCCCTCATTTTCCTCATCTTCCGGCGTCCCCAGATAGTCAGACACGTCCACATCTTCCAGATATTTTGTGGAATCCTCTATCCGCTCGATCTCTCCTTTATAGGTCTCATTGTTATATACGTCCGTCAGTTTCTTATCCATACCGAAAATCTTTAATATCGGCGCCGCCAGCATCAAAATGAGCACGAGACCCGTAAAAAACCTTATGTATTTTTTGTAGTCCGTATTCGGCAGCACCTGTATGGCTGCCATGACAAGCACCATATAAAATGCAATATTCCGGATCCAATCATATAAATACTGAAACATAACGCCTCCTTACACCCCGCTCGTCACAGCCGACACGATAGCTATCGTCAGAAGAAATAAAAGTCCTACCGTAAATATGACACGCATCAGGATCTGGCACCCGTCACCAACGCTTTCCACACATCCTACGATCCTTTTGTCGGACACCGGCTGTATGAGAGCCGCCACCAGCTTATACATAATGACGACAATGCCGGTCTGGACAAGCGGAACGACACAGAGGGCGACACAGATGACTGCACCTGTCATTCCAATACCGTTTTTCACGAGCACTGCCGTCCCAAGCACAACTTCTGTCACTCCGCCTATGGCATCCCCGATCCCCGGTATCGCTTCGGCTCCCCTCGTCACAACGCTCCGTTTGACAGTGTCGATAGCCGGACTTATAAGCCCCTGTATCACATTGAGCCCAATGATGCAGGCAAGCAGCGTCTTCAGTGTCCATACGATCACAACCTGCATCAGCTCTGCCAGCTTGCTCAGATAATCCTCCGAAGACAGGTAATTGATGATCTTGACCATAATATATATATGGACCGCCGGCAGCAGGAAATTCACAATAAGCATCTCCACGAGATATATAAGGAACAGCACAAGATTAAAAAACGCAATGGATGTCACACTCCCTTTTGCTATGGCCACCGCCAGAAAATAAAGCGGGCAGAACACCCCCATAAAGGAAGTCAGGTTTTGGATCCCTCCCTCCACCCAGTCAATGACTATCTCAAATGAATTCAGACAGAGCGCGATCAGCAGCAGGTACAGCATGTAAAAGCTCACCTGTGAGATCTGCCTGTTCTGAAATACGTTGGAAAAATTCGTAAACACAGCGGCAATGACAGCGATGAGAAGTATATGTATCAGGTTGGATTTATTGCTGCGCACTACATAAGTCAGCTGATCCGACACAAGCCTGTTCAGCAGGTCAGCGGACAGTGACATGTCACCTGTGATGACTGCCATTAGCGTCTCTTTAAAGTCGAGCTTCTCGCCTGGGAACAGATCTTTCAGGGAATCATCGATGTCGTCAAAGTCGAACTGGCTGATGATCTTATTTTCGATCACTCCCGGATCTTCCTGTTCTTTACCGTCTGACTCTCCACTATTTTCCTGCGCGCTGTTTTGCTGCTCTTTGCGGCTGTCGTGAGCCTGTACTTCTTTTACGCCGGCAGCGCCGGCCAGTCCGGTAACCGCCAGCAGCAGCACGGCCGCCATTACATAAATACATTTTTTCATGACAGAAATTCCTTTATTGTCTCAAGCAGCGCCATGAGGACCGGCATGCTCAGCACGAGAACCGCCAGCTTTCCGAATATCTCTATCTGCACCGCGATCGTCTGGTAACCGGCATCTTTGCATATCCCGGAGGAGAACTCCGCCACATATGTGATGCCGAGCATCTTGATCAATGTTCCGATATAAGCGGTATCCATATTGATATAGCTTCCTATGGTGCGCATCATATCCACGATGATGTTCAGCCTTGTGATGATACAGAAAAAGATAAACAGACTGAGCACTACGCTGATATAAATACCATATTCTGATTTTCCGCTTTTAAACTGTACGGCAAGCAGCGCTCCCACTACCCCTATAATCCCTATCTGAACCATACTCATATGGCAACCCCTCTTTTAAGCTAAAGTGAAAATAATTTTTTGATCGACTCGAACAATTCATAAATATACGGTACGATCCAGAACAATACGAGAAGCAGTCCTGCCAGACTCGTGAGAAACGCCTGTTCTTCCCTCCCGCTGTGCTTGAGCACCTGGCTCAGCACAGACACTAGAATACCGACCGCTGCAATTTTAAATATCAGATTAACACTCATACACGCCTCCTCTATACAAGCAGGACCGTCAGAAATATGCCGCTCGTAACGCCAAGGCAGCGGCATAACCTCATCTTTGTCCTCATCCCTTCTCTTTTTTCCGACATCGAGACCGCCAGCTGCTCCTGATACAGCTCCAATGTCTTGAGCTGCATATCCATATCTGCCGCCCCAAGCCTTGTGCCCAGAGCTTTCAGCCGGCTTATCTCTTCCCCGGGGAGCCCGGAATCTGCCAGATACTCCTCTGCGCTGTTCTCCCAAATATCGGAGAATATGCCTTCGTCTCTGCTGTCCATGCGGCGGCTCATCTGGGCCAGCCATTTTGAATATGGTTCCCTGACCTGTCCCCCTATATGGAGAAAAGCCTCCCCGAGGTATGCCCTGCTGTACCGTATTTCACTTAGCAGCAGGTACATGATCTGCTGCAGATATTGTATCTGCCTGTATTCATCCTGAATCCCCGATGCCGCTCTCATCCCCATCAGTGTCGTTCCTGCCGTAAGGAGCAGAGCGCCTGCTATCTTCATCATAATTGTCTACACTCCTTGTCCCGCCGGCTGCTCCGCATACAGAAGCGTTCCTCTGTCATCATATATGCCCTCTATCTGACCTGGATGAATGCGGCTGCCAAGTACGATATACCGTTCAAATCTCTTTTCCTGCACAAGTCTGCCAAGCAGCGGTTTCTTTCGTATTTCCTCCATGGAAGCGCCGTGGATACTGGCAAGCAGTTTACATCCGCAGTGCATGGCGTACTCGACAGCATGTACATCTTCTGCCGCCCCTATTTCATCCACCGCCACCACTTCCGGGCTCATGGAACGGATGAGCATTATCATGCCTTCCGCCTTCGGACAGCAGTCCAGTACGTCTGTGCGCATGCCAAGATGATTCTGGGCGACTCCCATATAACAGCCTCCGATCTCGGAACGTTCATCCACCACTCCCACAGACATCCCCTTCACCCACGCGTTGCCGTCCGATATCTGCCGTATCATGTCTCTTAAAAGTGTCGTTTTGCCGCATCTGGGCGGCGAAATGATCAATGTATGGCACAGCTTCCGGTTGAGGGCCACATAGGGGAATATTTCATCCGCGCATCCGAGCACTTCATGTGCGATCCGAAGGTTCACCGAAGATATATATTTTATGTTCTTTACTTTCCCGTCCTCTATGATCGCCTGTCCGGTCATTCCAACTCTGTGCCCCCCTTCGATCGTGATAAACCCCTGCTTCATTTCCTGCTCATATGCATACAGCGAGTAATTGCTGATATATCCCACCATCTCCCGGATATCCTCTTTTGTGATGATATAGGGCCCGCCCCGCCCCGGCCCTGTGATGAGTTCATCCCCGCGGTAGATCATAAGAAGCGGTTTGCCTGTCCTCAATCTGATCTCCTGAAGGTAGTCGTACTGAAGCTGTTCTTCCTCTATGAGCCGGCGTACTTTCACGGGCAGCACCTTTAATATTCTGTCTCTTTGCATCTTTGTCCACCTCTTTACACAATATATGTACAGCCTTTTAATTTATTACCAAATATGTTACAATCTTAATGCCTCAGGCGGCAGCGTGATCTCTGCTCTGCCGTCCGCGGGCTGTTCAGACTACAGATAAAGAGAGGTTTTCGTATTATGATCGCTGTTTTTCTCGCACCTGTCTATATACTTTTAAACATATATGTATTCCGCTGGCTCATCCGGTGGATGGGTGCATGCACCCGCCATTTCAGAAAGCGCCCGGTACGCGCCGTGGTCCTTGTTGTCTACAGCTTCTTTGCCCTTTCCATACTGATCTCCTTTTTCTGGCCCGTCAGGTGGCTCAAGACGCTGACAAACATCTGGTTCGGAACCGTGTGTTACATACTGCTGACGGTGGCTTTCGCGGACCTTATCCGCCTCTTCCTTAAGTACGTAATAAAGGCAGACCAAAATAAGCTCTCCTCCCGCAGAACCTTTGTCACAGCCGGGACGCTGTGTATCGCGGTTATATTGTCTGTCAGCGCTTACGGCGTCCTTAACGGAAAGCATATCCGCACTACATCTTATGATGTTGCGATAGACAAAGATGCCGGAGCAATCTCTTCCATGAAAGTCGTCCTCACTGCGGACTTACATCTCGGATACAACACCGGAAATCATGAGATGGAACAGATGGTGAAAAAGATAAATGCCCAGAACCCGGACCTCGTCGTCATAGCAGGCGATTTCTTTGACAATGACTTTGACGCGCTGAAAGATCCGGAGCAGATCGCCTCTACACTGCAGAAGATCAAAAGCACCTACGGTGTATATGCCTGTTACGGAAATCACGATGTTCAGGAAAAGATTCTCGCCGGTTTTACCTTCAACCATGATGAAAAGAAGGTCAGTGACCCGCGGATGGACCAGTTTCTGGAAGATTCGGGTATCACGCTGTTAAGAGATGAAGGCGTGCTCATAGAAGATTCCTTCTACCTGTACGGAAGGGCGGATGAAGAACGGCCCGGCAGAGGTATCGACAAGCGCAGATCAGCAGAGGAACTGACAGAAGATATGGATATGAGAAAGCCTGTCCTTGTCATTGACCATGAGCCAAAGGAACTGGACGAACTTGCCGGTGCGGGAGTCGATCTGGATCTGTGCGGCCATACGCACGACGGGCAGATGTTTCCAGGGAATCTTACAATAAAGCTTCTGTGGGAAAATCCATACGGATATTTAAAGAAAGGGAATATGCATAATATTGTCACCTCCGGTGTCGGCGTCTTCGGACCGAACATGAGGGTCGGGACGAAAAGTGAAATATGTGTCATAAATGTTACTTTCAGATAGAGAAAAGCCGCCCCGGCTTCCTGCACTTACGTGCGGAAAGCCGGAGCGGCTTTTCTTTTTGTTCCTATTCTTTTATTCAAAGCGGAAGGTCTCTTTTGCTGAACCTCACGATACCGACGCCCATAAGAATGATCCCTGCCGCATATAAGACGGCGCACATTATCCACGCCTCATGGTCCCCTGCGCCAAGACCGTCGGTGTCAAACAGGGTCAGAGGAGTGGCATATTTCAGATGCTCGAACTTATCCCCCACCCGTGATATCATCTGCAGAAGGATCGAATATACGACAACTGTCGTGCTTACCGCCGATGCATTTTTCGATTCGTTGCAGAAGCAGGACGCGCAGATTCCGGCCCCGCCGAAGAACACGAGAAGTCCGAGAAGCCCGGCGTTCAGTCTCAGAAAGGCTTTTATATCCATCTCTCCGGGAAACAGCGCTTCGCTGAATACAAGTATGAGTCCGGTCGCAAAGCCGACCATTATGACAAGACAGAGCAGAAGGAAGAGCGCCTGCGTCAGCATGATCTTCCACCTCTTCACCGGCGCCGCCAGCAGATATGCCATGGAGCCGTTGTCAACGTATCTGGCTGCCAGCCTGTTTGACAAAATTATGATAAATACGCCCGGGAATGCCACATAGAGGATACCATACAGATAGCTCGATACAAAATCCAGCAGTGTCGTCCCCACATTTGTCATGCCGAACGCCGCAAACATACCGGGCATACTGTCCGCCATCGCCCGCAGGCCGTCCCCCATCTTCGGATCGAACATCATGGTGATCATGCTGCCGTACATACTGAGCACCGCGAGAAAAATAACAAGCAGAAGCCAGTTGGATTTCAGTTCTTTTTTTAATAACGTTATATTCATTATTTTTCCGCCCCCTCTCCGTAAAAATGCAGGAAAAACTCTTCCAGGCTCTGTGTGCGCACGTTTAGATCCGTCACCGTATATGCGCCTGCCTTTTTCACAAAGAAATCCAGATTTCTGCCAACTCTTAAAGTCACGGTTCTCTCGCCCGCCTGATAGGCCGCCTTCGGGAAACCGGCAGCAAATTCCTCTGCCATGGAAGCCTCCTGAAAGGTCACTTCCACCGTCTTCTGTCTTCCCTCTCTCAACTTCTCCATCTCTTCCACCGCCACGAGCCTGCCGTCACGTATGATCGCCGCGCGGTCGCACGTACGCTCGACTTCCTCAAACATATGGGACGACATGAGTATCGTTCTGCCCTGCTTCTTTTCTGTCAGGATGAGTTCCACGAACCGGTTCTGCATTAGCGGGTCCAGCCCGCTTGTCGGCTCATCGAGGATCAGGATATCCGCCCCCGTGTCCATAAAAGCACAGACAATGCCTATTTTCTGCTTCATTCCCTTGGACATCTTTTTCAATTTGCCTGATGCGTTCAGTTCAAACAGTTCCATCAATTCATGCGCCCGGCCCAGCCCTTTCATCTTTTTCATCTGAGCCACAAATTTTATGAATTCCATACCGTTCATGGAATCGATGAAGGCAATCTCTCCCGGAAGATATCCGACCGACTTCTGTATTCTGTCCGCCTCTTTAAAACAGTCCATCCCCTGAATGGACAGACTGCCCCGGTCCGGCCTGATAAATCCCATAAGCTGCCGGATCGTCGTCGTCTTGCCGGCTCCGTTTGGGCCAAGAAATCCAAGAACCTCTCCCTTTTCCACAGAAAAGCTGACATCAAATACGCCCCGCCCTTTCCCGTAGTCTTTTGTTATATTGTCGATCTCAATCACGCCCATTCTGATATTCCTCCTTATACACGAGCTTTCTGAACATAGTCATCCATCGGTCGAACTCTTCCATCAGCACATCTACATCTATTGGTTTTCCGGACATCTGAAGATCATGCAAATACCCGTCGGACATCCAGAGGAGCATCTTCATGACCATGTAGGGGTTTGCACCCTCCCTGAACTTATACGCGTCAATGCTCTTGAAATACATCTCATACAATTCTTCTGTCCGGGATACGTTTATCTGTTTTAAATCTTCGGAAACAGCTTCCTTCTCTGAATAAAACGCCCGCATGGCAAAGTCGGTTATGTACGGATTTCTGCTCAGCACCTTGACCTTTTTCCCTGCACAGTAGGAAAGCAGTTCAAAAAAATCCGTTATCTCATAGAACTTCTCATCCACGACCTGCTCCTTCATCACTTCTATCACATAGTCATACAGAAACAAATATAATTCCTTCTTGTTATGAAAGTAATAAAACAGCAGACCTTTGGAAACTCCCGCCTTCGCCGCGATCAGATCCGTGGACGCCCGTTTGTATTCATTCTGAGAGAACACCTCCATGGCCGCATTGATGATCTTCTGCTGTTTCTCCTCCGGAAGCGTGTAAAACTTTTCATTCACCCTCTCACCCCCTCACACTGTCCAAACCGGTTTGACCATTTCGGTCATTCCATATATATAACAATACCGTATTGACTATTTTTTACAACCCCTTCTGCCGAAAAATTTATTTCCGGCAGATTACCGCGATCTCGCCCCGGTGTGCCATTACCGGGTCTAAGGCTGGCGTTCAGCGCGTAATCACTTTTCTTATCAAGCATTTCCCTTCCTCCTTTTGCCACTGGGCAGATGGCTTATATTGCTATGCTTTTCTCCTGCGGCGCACAGAAAGGGCAATGTAGAGTAGAAACCATGCCGCACAATGAGCTGTAAGTATAAGAATATCTTTTGTTATTGTTGCAGAACTTCCGCCCGAAAGGCTCATAATGCCCTCGAAAGTTGCCTGCGAGGGGACAAGGTAGCAAATTGCGGAGAGAAGCGAATTGCCGCTCCCCAAAAGAAAGCTAAGGATCGGGACGGCCATGAACAACAGCATAACGATTTTAAGATAGACCACGCTGACCATAAGCCCCTCAGAAAACCTGCCGATGTACAGGCCGATGAGAGCGGCCACAAATGCGGAAAGAACAATTAGTACCAGCATGAGGGCAGTATTATGCAGGGAAAGTTGAAAACAGATACAAGCTGTAATGATCGAGGACAAGCACCCACAGAGGAAACCAATGATAAGTTTCTGCATGATGTACCGGCTGTGGGTCATGGGTAAAATTTCGTTGATAAACGCTACGCCGTCCTCCTTCTCTGAAACAATGTTCATGGCATTGAAGGTACAGCCCATAAACATAGCGACGATCAGCGTTATGGCAGCAAACATATCTTGAAATCCCGTCATCATATTGGGGTGTTCCATAATTTGAACCTTCACCTGCCGGGCCATGCCGCGTTGCTCATATAAAGCGGGGAGCGTGTCGGCGGTTTGACGAAATACATCCAGCTCGTCGCCGGAAAGAATGGTCTTGATACTGTCTCCGTCAATCTCCACACCGATTAAATTTGTAGAAGGCTCGTTGATTGCATCCATCAGTTCTTCCGGCGTTGAATAAGTTGTCACCGGGCCATATCGCTCCAGCCATGTGACGGTTTGAGCAGACAAGTTGTTTTCCAAAACGCCAAAATGAAGTTCTCCCAGTGAAGAAAGGTCAATCGAGCCGACAAAGGTTAACGCCACAGCGACGATAATCGGCAGAAGAAAAGACATCAGGCAAAACTTATCTTTCAGAACACTTTTAAGTTGATAACGCAATCCTTTCATTGTCAGCCCTCCTTTCCTATTTCTCTCTGGAACACAAATTGTACTGCGACGAATAGCGCCGCGATTGCTCCAGCATAACCCAAATAGTAAAGCGGGCCGGCTGTTGGTGTTCCAAAGTAAGCATTTTTCAGTCCCATATAAATGTGATAGAATGGATGGAACCCGATCCAATCCAGCTTTACCGACGTATTTGCCGACAAAAATACAGGAGTTGAGACAAAAATAGCAATCAGCAGATAGGCCAATGTAAACTGTCGGAAATCTTTTAGAAGCAGGGTACATGTCAGTCCGGTCAAAGCCATAAACAAGGACAGGAGCGCCGTTTGAAGTAACACTGCAGGCAATATAGATACGGTATCCGATAATCCGACATTCAGCATTGTGAGCAATATTGCAAAGAGCAGATCGGACAGCAGGAAAATTGCCAGCTTGGACAGGATGAATAGATTTTTCCGCAAGGGCATAATGGCATGAACACGGATAACCCCCATCCCTTTTTCCTTGAACAGCACAGCGGCGATCCCTAAAAATCCAACAGCAGCAATTTCAAAAAACAGCAGTTCACAGGTAATCTCTTTCCTTGCCTTTTGTTCCGGCGTATTGGAGCCTATCACTTCGGCGCTGTGATTCCCTGATGGCTGCAGGAGAGAAAGTGCGTAATCGACCCGGTGGTGGTCAGCATTTTCCGTTCCCTCATAGAATACAAGCTGTGGCTCCCCGGTACTGGCATCAATGCCAACTCCGTTCGTATCATCGAGTAAAATTGTGTCAAGTGCTTCTTTCGATGAAACTCGCTGAACCAGCGAGGAAACCGTTGTCTGTGTTCCTGCCGGGTCATACAGATACACATTGTATAGCCCGGCGTCCATAAATTTAACGTATCCAAAGTTCACATACAAAGTGTAAAGAACCAGGAAGCCCACCGACATAAGAAAAAATTTTCCAGATACCATCATCCGGCAATCTTTTATGAATAGAGAACAGAGGCTTTTCCACATCAAGACAGCCCCCTTCCCGTGTATTTGATAAACATATCCTCCAAGGTAGGTTCCTGTGAATGTATGCTGATGATCTCGTCATGTGCATAGGGGATGCCCGCCTCCAATTCCGGGGCCTCAATCGTTTTTTCCTCCCGCTTCCCCTGGTACAGATAATCAATCACGACGCGGTGGTTGCTGTTCTGTTCTTTCAGATTTTTGGGCGTGTCCAGCGCCATAATTCTTCCATTGGAGATAAAGGCTACGCGGTCACAGAGCAGATCGGCGTCCAGCATATTGTGGGTCGTTAGAAATACTGTGGTGCCTTTCTTCCGCTCCGCTTCAATAATCTTGCGGAAGAGAACAGCGCCGGACGGGTCAAGCCCGCTGGTCGGCTCGTCCAGAAACAAGAGCTTGGGATTGCTGATCAGCGCCCGCGCCATGCTTGCCCGTTGCCGCATACCTTTCGAGTAGGAGGAAACCGGCTTTTTCAAAAAATCAGGCTTAAACTCCAATTCGTCCAAAACTTCCTGAATATCCCGCAGTTGCCCTTTGGGATAGAAAGAAGAAAAATATTTGAGGTTATCAATGGCGCTCAAGTTGGCGTACAGATAGGGAAACTCAAACAAAACGCCGATCTTTTGAAAAAACTCCTGCGTGTGCGCGGCGGAAATATCCTGTCCAAACAGGGACACCTTACCGCCATGACCTTTCAAAATCCCGGTCAGAATTTTTTGGGTCGTTGACTTTCCAGAGCCATTCGGCCCCAGAAAGCCAAAGATTTCTCCATCTTCTACGGTGAAGTTCAAGCCGTGAAGGGCCTGTTTATCTTTCCCGTAGGAAAAAGTCAAATCTTTTACTTCAATCATTCATCGTCACCCCATTTCCCGTGCCGATCCTTTTTCTTGTGATGCTGGCGCTTGCTCCACCACTTCATAAACCTGATTTTGAACGGAATTGAAATCACCAGCACCACCACGATCACCAGCCACCAGTACCAAGTCAAACCTAAAAATTCCATATAACAGCCTCCTTTTTTCCAGGGTCAAAACCCTCTTGTTGAGGAAAATTTATAAAAATGTGGTGAAGTCGATGTGAGGCCGCTGTGAAGCTGGTGTGAAATTTTGCAATAGAAAAAGCCCTGCTCTCGTATTGATATGATCCTCTGAAAGCAGGGCCGCATATGAAAACAATTTATTTGACTGTGGGAATGGAGAAATAGAATTGAACGCCGTCGGAAAGATTTTCCACTCCATAGCTCAAATTCTGCATAGACAGTATCTGCGCGACGATGGCTAGCCCCAGCCCGGAACCGCTGTATTGAGAGTTGACATCCCGGTAAAATTTTGTCCAGATCTTAGGTAGATTTTCCTGCGGAATCGTGGGGCCTTGGTTATAGACGGAGAAATACAGCGTCCCCATCTGTTCTTTTAGAGACAGTTTCAAAATACCACCCGGCTGGACATTCTTTTTTGCGTTGACGAGCAGATTGTCTAAAACCTGCTCCATACGGGCCTTGTCCACATCTACATAGGCTCTCTTATCGGGAAGTTCATATTGCAGAGTGAAGTTGGCGTCCGGCGTGTCGATCAGCAATCTCCCGGCAACTGTTTCTAAAAATTCCACAAAATCAAACCGCTCAGGAACAAGCCGACAGGCTCCCGTTTCCAGCGCCGACAAATCCAACAGGGTTGTAATTAGATTGCTCATCCGCTCGGTTTCCGCTATGATAATTGCTGAATACTTTTGCTTTTTGGCCTCGTCCGCTTCGTCCTGCAGACCCTCGGCATAGGCGCGGATCACGCCCAGCGGGGTTTTCATTTCATGGGACAGGTTATCGACCAGTTCTTTACGCTCGGCCAACAGCCGCCGCTCCTGCTCTACGTCTTGTTCAAGCCGGGTATTGGCTGCTTCCAATCCGGTAAGCGCCTGTTGCAGATTTTCGGCCATAGTGCTGAGGCTTACGGCCATTTCTCCAAATTCATCATTGGTCGTAATGGTGCAAGGGTCGGAAAAATCCAGTTTTGCCATCTTCCTGGCCGTTTGATTGAGTTTAGAGATGGGTTTTGAAATAAAGTGTCCCATTAGAAAATCGACAACAAGGACAATGGCAATCACAAAGGCAAACCAAACCGCAAATGAAACATCAGGATCGATTTCCAACTTGGTTGAAAGGATGTAGGAAAGGATAAGCAGGATACCGGCCAGCTTTGAAATTATCAGTATCTTTTTTCGGACTGTACGGAACGTAAAATTATCATCTAATTTCATACTGCCACCTCGAATTTATAGCCGGAGCGAATGAGTGTGACGATATGTTTCCCCTCGTCGCCCAATTTCTGCCGCAAGGTCTTGATATGGGTATCTACCGTCCGGGTAGTACCCTCGAAGTCATATCCCCAGATTCTGTTCAATAGCTGGTCGCGGGCAAAAATCTGTCCGGGATTTACCATGAGGAAATACAGCAGTTCATATTCTTTATGGGTAAGGGTGATCTCCTGCCCGTCTATAAACACCTTATGAGACGATGGTATTACCATTATTTTCCCAACATTTAACGCGTCCAAAGGAGCGGGAGAAGAACGGCGGAGCAGGGCGTTTGCTTTTGCAAGCAGTACCTTGGGGCTGAAAGGCTTTGTCATGTAGTCGTCGGCTCCGTACTCGTAGCCCTTTAACTTATCGTCCTCGCCGCCTTTGGCTGTCAGCATGATAATCGGCATATTGCTCATTTCACGCGCCAGCTTACAGACGGAAAAGCCGTCCAGATGGGGCATCATCACGTCCAGTATCATCAAATCCATTGGATTGCTTTTCAAAATCATTAAAGCGTCCACGCCATCGTCGGCGGTGAAACAAGTATGACCGCCCCGCCGCATATATTCAACAATGATATCCTGCATGTTCTTTTCATCTTCCACAATCAAGACGTTTGCCATAAAAACACCTCTTTTCGATTTTTCAGGTTGCTTCTTCACGCCCGGCTCGTCGAACACTTTCTTCGCCGCCCTTATCCCTGTCCGTACTCTTTCTCTATCGCTTTTACCATCTCATACAGCTTTCTGTTGGCCGGAGCCGGTATTTTGTGCTTCTCGCATATGGGGATCACTGTCCCCGCAAACATCTCCACCTCCGAATAACGCCGCGCAACCCTGTCCTGGGCCATAGACGGATAGCCGTTCGGATCAAGTTTTCCCAAAAGGCCGACGTAGAAATCCACGTCTTCTTCCCCGAGCGCGATTCCCTCCGCGTTTGCGGCGGCGATCACTTCATGCATGGCTTCCAGCATAATATCATGGGGCTCTCCCGGCAGAAGTACGCCCTCATATGTAGTGCCGTATGCCATACAAGTCTGGTTCACGCCTACATTCAGCATGAACTTGCCCCAGATCCGGTGCATAATATCTTCGTCCACCGTATACGGCATGCCGATGCTGTCGAAATATGCCGCCACACGCTCTACATTGGACTTTTGGGCCGGCTCCTTCCTGCCGATGCACAGTTCGCCCATCTGTGTGTACTTGAGCACATTTCCTGCCTTCATGGCATCCATACCCTGGGCTACCGTATAGACCATTCTCCCGCTCCCGTATGTCTCTGCAATGATATCTTCGCTGCTGATCCCGTTCATGACGGACATAAGGATGGTATCTGCCCCTACACAGTGTCTCATCGTCTGTATGGCCGGTTTAAGGCCGCTGTATTTCACCGCTGTTATCACGAGGTCCGCAGGGGCCGCCTCGGCAGCATCCAACATGGCAAAGGTCTGTTCCCTGCCGTTGCAGATGACCGGACGTCCTTCATATCTCGCCAGCCTCTCGCGGTCCATGACAAACGCCACGTCGCCGCCGTGTTCTTTAATGTGATCCGCATACATGACGCCCAGCGCGCCCATCCCTATAATATATACTTTCATTGATAATGTCCTCCTTCTCAACTGTTATGGAACGGGAAAGAAACCGTACCATAAAGACAAAAACCACAGAATCAGTTTCCTGCATTCTGTGGTTCTTCCCTAATTTATTTTGCAACATCTTTCATGCTGAAAGAGATACGCCCCATCTTGTCCTTGCCAAGGCATACTACCGTGACAACGTCTCCCAGTGTCAGTACATCTTCTACATGGTTGATCCTCTCTTTTGAAATCTTGGAAATATGAACCATACCTTCTTTGCCCGGAGCAAATTCAAGGAATGCACCAAACTCTTTAATGCTGACTACTTTACCTTCCAGTATCTGGCCTGCCTCAAAGTCCGCCACGATAATTTCGATCAGTCTTTTTGCTTCCGCCATGCTGTCGGCCTCTACGCCGCAGATAGAAACGGCACCGTCGTCGGTAATATCGATCTTAACGCCTGTCTGCTCTATGATGGCATTGATCGTCTTGCCGCGCTGTCCCACTACATCACCGATCTTCTGCGGATCGATCTGCATCTGGATGATCTTCGGCGCATACGCTCCCACTTCCGGTCTCGGCTCTGCGATCGTCTTGTTCATCACTTCGTCAAGGATAAAGGTTCTTGCTTTCTTCGTCGTCGCAATGGCTTCCTCGATGATCGGCCTTGTCAGTCCGTGAATCTTAATGTCCATCTGAATTGCAGTGATACCTTTATGCGTACCTGCAACCTTGAAGTCCATGTCGCCGAAAAAGTCTTCCAGTCCCTGAATATCGGTGAGCACAAGATAATCGTCATCCGTGTCGCCTGTCACAAGTCCTGCGGAGATACCTGCGACCGCGGCCTTGATCGGAACACCCGCTGCCATAAGTGACATGGAGGACGCACAGATACTTGCCTGGGAAGTTGATCCATTGGATTCAAATGTCTCTGATACCGTACGGATCGCATATGGGAACTCTGTCTCCGACGGCAGTACAGGTATGAGAGCCCTCTCTGCCAGAGCTCCATGGCCGATCTCACGGCGTCCGGGTCCTCTTGACGGTCTCGTCTCTCCCACGGAGTAAGACGGGAAGTTATAGTGATGCATGTATCTCTTGGAAGTCTCCGCCTCATCAAGTCCGTCCAGTCTCTGCGCTTCTGCCAGCGGTGCCAGTGTAGTGACCGTACATATCTGTGTCTGTCCCCTTGTAAACATGGCGGAACCATGTACCCTCGGTATCAGATCGATCTCTGCGGCCAGCGCTCTGATCTGGTCGACAGCCCTGCCGTCCGGACGCTTGTGGTCTTTTAATATCATCTTGCGCACAGTCTTTTTCTGGTACTGGTATACTGCCTCTGAGAGCACCTCAAGCCATTCTTCTTTCTCCGCAAAAGCTTCTTCCAGTCTGGCTGTGATGACACGGATATTTTCCTCACGTGTCTGCTTGTCATCTGTAAATACTGCCTCTTCCATCTCCTGCGGCGGAACAAGTTCCCTGATCGCAGCGAACAGCTCTTCCGGAACAGCACAGCTTTCATACGTATGCTTCTGTTTTCCGCACTCGGCCACGATAGTGTCTATAAAAGCTATCACTTTCTGGTTCAGCTCGTGTGCGGCGAAGATGGCTTCTATCATCTTATCTTCCGGGACTTCATTGGCCCCGGCTTCGATCATGATCACCTTATCTCTTGTGGAAGCGACCGTAAGCGCCATATCGGAAGCTTCTTTCTGTGCGGCCGTCGGATTGAATACAAGCGTATTGTCCACAAGCCCTACCTGTGTGGCGGAAATCGGTCCGTCAAACGGGATGTCAGAAATCGTAGTAGCGATCGCCGCGCCGAGCATGGCCGTCAGTTCAGGGCTGCAGTCCTGGTCCACTGACATGACAAGGTTCTCGAGTGTAACGTCATTGCGGTAATCCTTCGGGAACAGCGGGCGCATCGGTCTGTCGATGACACGGCATGTGAGCACCGCATTCTCGGAAGCTTTTCCTTCTCTTTTGTTGAATCCTCCCGGGATCTTGCCCACAGAATACAATCTCTCATTGTACTCAACGCTTAGCGGGAAGAAGTCGATTCCTTCTCTCGGCTTCTCAGAAGCCGTTGCCGTACAGAGTACCGTCGTATCCCCATAGTGCATGAGCACCGCTCCGTTGGCCTGCTTCGCAACCCTGTCTACATCTACACGGAGTTTTCTGCCGGCCAGTTCCATCTCAAATTTCTTATACATATTGTTCTCCTTTTATCTCTTACATTTTAAGTAAACAGGAGACGCCGAAACTACTGAAAAACATACTTTCAGCATAAAATACGCTTTTCAGTGGTCTCGGATATGTCATTCCTGTCCACAATCTAGAATATTATAGCACACTCGCAGGATTTATGCCACTCTTTTTACGTTTTCAGAAAAAGTAGGGCAGAGCTGCCGGATACCGGCTCCCTGCCCTAAGCTTTCCGTGTTTATTTTTCATTGTGGAGCAGCTTATGTTCTTTTCCTCTCAACAGCCCGCTGTAGAGTGTCTGGATAATGGGATTTTCGTTAGACCGTTTGATCTGCGCCACCGTATCGATCTTATACAGCGCTTCCAGTCTCGCCTTCTTCGTGCGCGCCCCTATCGGCACCGGCTGTCCGCCGCCGGTGATGCAGCCGCGCTTGCAGGCCATGACCTCCACGAAATCATAATAAGTCTCACCGGACCGGATGCGGCTCATCACTTCATCCGCGCACTTGAGCCCATTGACCACGGCTATCTTTACTTCCCGCTCTCCGAGCCTTACAGAGGCCTCCTTGATCCCGTCTATGCCGCGTACTCCGGTAAAGCTTATATTTTCCAGCTCTTCCTGCCGGCTGCTTCCTGCCAGGCGGCGCAGGACTGCTTCCGTCACCCCTCCGGTCACCCCGAATATGGCGCCCGCCCCGGAAGAAAGTCCGAAAGGCATATCAAGCGCCTCTGACGGCATCTGGGCAAGGTCGATTCCCGCCTCTTTTATCATCCGCGTCACTTCCGTCGTCGTGAGCACATAGTCCACATCCTGCTCTCCGTCCGTCCTGTGCTCCGGCCGGTGTATCTCGGCTTTTTTTGCCGTACACGGCATGATGGATACAACCACGGTTTTTCTCTTATCCTCTTTGTCCATGCGCGCCTCTTCCTTCAGCACTGCGCCGAACATCTGCTGAGGCGAGCGGCACGTAGAGATATGTTCCCGAAGATCCGGATATTTGTTCTCACAAAACTTGACCCATCCCGGACAGCAGGAGGTAAACAGCGGCAGGTTTTCCCCTGAATCCAGGCGCTCCAGCAATTCTTCTGACTCTTCCATGACAGTGAGGTCCGCGCCGAAATTCGTGTCGTATATCTCGTCAAATCCCATGCGGCGCAGGGCGGCCGCCAGCTTTCCAAGAGAATTCTCTCCCTTAGGTATGCCGAACTTGTCACCTACCGCCACACGCACCGCGGGAGCGATCTGCACGACGACGCGGGTGTCCGGATCCGCAACCGCCTCCCATACCGGACGGATATTCTGCTTGATCGTGATGGCGCCGGTCGGACATACGGCTCTGCACTGTCCGCAGCCCACACAGTCTGTCTTCGCCAGATCCTTATTAAAGGCAGGCATCACCTGCATCCTCGCGCCGCGGAAGGCAAAGTCGAGCACACCGAGCCCCTGTATCTCGTCGCATGTGCGCACACAGTCCCCGCAAAGTATACATTTGTTCGGGTCACGCACGATGCAGTCCGAACTTTCATCCAGCGGAAGCTGCGGCTTGTTATTCTCAAATCTGACATAACTTACACCGAGCTGCTGCGCCAGTTTCTGCAGTGTACAGACTCCATTTTTCCGGCACGTCGTACAGTCCCTGCAGTGGGATGCCAGCAGCAGTTCCAGTATCATTTTGCGGTGGTGCTGGAGTCTCGGTGTGTTCGTATAGATGACCATGCCTTCCCTCGGTGTCTCCGAGCAGGACGCAAACACCCTCCCCCTGTCATCTTCCACCACGCACATCCTGCACGCTCCGTAAGTCGACAGCTCTGAATGATAGCAGAACGTAGGAAGATCGATCCCGGACTTCCGGATGACTGAAAGCACATTCTTCTCATCCTCGAACGCCACCTTCCGGTTGTTGATTGTCATATATTTCATGTCTCTTTCCTCCTATGCTTCTATATGGATCGCACCGAATGCACATGCGCTCTCGCAGGCGCCGCACTTGATACATCTTGTGTCGTCAATGACATACGGTTCTTTGATCTTTCCGCTGATCGCCCCTGCAGGACAGTTTCTCGCACACTTGGAGCATCCTCTGCAGCGTTCCGGACTTATGACAAACCTGCGCAGCGCCGTACATGTGTGAGATACACATTTTTTCTCCACTACATGTTCCATATATTCCTCACGGAACAGCTTAAGCGTGCTCATAACCGGAAGCGCGGCGCTCTTCCCGAGGCCGCAGAGCGCAGTCTCCGTGATCGTCCTTGCAAGTTCATCCAGCGTATCCAGATCTTCTTCCCTGCCGTTGCCCTGTACGATCCGTTCCAGGATCTCCAGCATCCGCTTTGTACCCTCCCGGCACGGCACGCACTTCCCGCAGCTTTCGTTCTGGGTAAAGTTCATGAAGAAGCGAGCCACCTCTACCATACAAGTATGATCGTCCATGACGACAAGTCCTCCGGATCCGATCATGGCGCCCATCTTTTTCAGCGAATCAAAGTCCAGGCTTATATCCAGATGCTGCGTGATCAGACAGCCGCCGGAAGGCCCGCCTATCTGCACCGCCTTGAATTCCCCGTCTCCTTTGATCCCTCCCCCGATGTCGTATATGACTTCCCGCAGCGTCGTGCCCATCGGGACCTCGATAAGTCCTGTATTTTTCACGCTTCCCGTAAGTGCAAATGCTTTCGTACCCGGGCTGTTTTCCGGACCGATCGTCTTGTACCAGTCAGCGCCCCGGCTGATGATCATAGGTACATTGGCAAACGTTTCTACATTGTTAAGCACCGTCGGCTTGGCAAACAGCCCCTGCTCCACCGTGCGGGGCGGTTTTACCCTCGGCATGCCCCGGTTTCCTTCAATAGACGCTGTCAATGCGCTTCCCTCACCGCAGACAAACGCTCCGGCGCCCCGGTTGATATGCAGCCGGAAGGAAAACCCGGATCCAAGGATATCATCGCCGAGCAGTCCCCGCTCCTGCGCCTGCCTGATCGCCAGCTTCAGACGGCTTATGGCAAGCGGATACTCCGCGCGGACATAGATGTATCCTTCCTGCGCGCCCACCGCATATGCGGCGATCATCATTCCCTCGATCATCTTGTGAGGGTCCCCCTCCATGATGCTCCTGTCCATGAACGCTCCCGGATCGCCCTCATCGCCGTTACAGACAACGTATCTCGTCGTCTCGGGCTGTCTGGCCACCTGGCTCCATTTGTATCCAGTCTGGAAGCCGCCGCCTCCTCTGCCTCTTAAGTTGGAGTCAAGCACCTCCTGCACGACTTCCTCAGGCTTCATCTCAAACAGGACCTTCCCAAGCGCCTTATACCCTCCGTGTGCTATGTATTCCTCAATATGTTCTGCGTCGATATGCCCGCAGTTTTCCAGCACCAGCCTTGTCTGCCTCTTGTAAAACGGGATCTCCTCCTGTCTCTGGTACTCTATGCCGTCCTGTTTATACAGCAGATGCCGGATAATATCGCCTTTCTTTATCGTCCGCTCAAATATGGCTTCACAATCGTCCACAGACACCTTCGTGTAAAGAATTCCCATGGGTTCGATCCGCATCAGCGGACCCATCTCGCAGAATCCGTGACAGCCGCTCTTCTTAACACCGACGCCGCTCTCCCCGTGCGCCGCCTCCGGGGCAAACTCCACTTCTACGTCGGGACACTCTTCTGTAAGCCTTCTCATCTTTTCATATATTTCTCCCGAACCACCGGCCAGGCATCCGGTCCCTGCGCAGATGAGAATTCTGCATCTGCTCTGTTCTATCGCTTTTTTTGCGTTCCCCCGAACCAGCTCCAGTTTTTCTATATTTTCTATCCTCTGCATGTCTAAGCTCCTCTCAGTTCATGAATCAGTTCCGCCGCGGCATCCGGTGTCATGGCCGGATATACTTTGTCGTTCACCGTCAGCACCGGCGCAAGGCCGCAGGCTCCAAGACAGGACACCGTCTCAAGCGTAAACAGCATATCATCCGTTGTCACTTTCTCTTTTGAAAGACCGAGCTCGCTGTAAAGCCGTTCCAGAATCGGGATCGATTTTCTGACGTGACAGGCCGTACCGTCACATACCTTAATGACATATTTCCCTTTTGGCTCGAAGGAAAAATTCTCGTAGAATGTAGCAACGCTGTAGGCTTTGGCCTCCGTGATACCGAGTTTCCCCGCCACATAGCTCAAAAGCTCAGGAGGCAGATAACGGTATTCGCTCTGAATGTCCTGGATAATCGGAATGAGTGACGCATGGCCGCAGCCATGTGAGGCGATCACTTCATCTGCCTTGTCATAATAACTTTGTTCTAACATGTCATCCTCCTCTATTGGTTAATTTATTATCAATCTGAGCTTATTATATTTAATATTTGTACAAATTGCAATAGAATTTTGTTATTTATTTAACAAAATATACAGAATAATCATTCTCTGCCGATATACATTGAAAATGAAAATGAATAAGACGAAAATAAGGGCATCCTCCTTGCGGAGAATGCCCTTATAGACAATTTCTGATCGAAACCCGATTATTTTCTTAATCCAAGTCTCTCGATTAAAGAACGGTATCTTGTAATATCCTTGTTCTTCAAGTAAGCAAGTAATCCTCTTCTCTGTCCTACCATCTTAAGAAGACCTCTTCTTGAGTGGTGATCCTTCGGATTTGCCTTAAAGTGATCTGTAAGATCGTTGATCCTTGCTGTCAGAATGGCGATCTGTACTTCCGGAGAACCTGTATCTCCTTCTCCTCTGCCATATTCAGCGATGATCTGTTCTTTCTGCTCTTTTGAAACCATTACGTTTTCCTCCTGTTATTCTATATTGCACCGCCTGGCATTAAGCAATGGTTGGAGTCTTCCAATTACCGAACGCCGGCTGTTTACACTCATGTAGTATATCACAGAGGACCATTGAAGTAAAGCAGTATTTTCTCACATTCTTTACTCTTCTTCCTCATCGTCCTCCTCGTTGTCCTCCGGTTCCAGTATGGCGAACGCGATATTCGTCGCATGATCGGCCACACGCTCCAGACCCGATATCGTATCTGAAAATATCATGCCCGCCTCCGGCGTACATTTATTCTTCGTGAGACGTTTCACATGAGAACGCTGCAGCTTCTTCTCCCTGTCGTCGATCTCATCTTCCAGGTCGAGTATCTCCTGCATATGCTCCTGGTTGCGGTTCGTGAACATATCGAGGGAATACTCCAGTATCTCTGTCACCATGGCAGTCATATCATGGAGCTGCTTTTTAGCCTTGTCGCTGAACTCTACCCTGTCCGCAATACGCATCTTCGCAGAGTCCACGAAATTTTCCGCATGGTCGCCGATCCGCTCGATATCGTTCACTACGTGAAACAGCCCTCCTATGAGCTTTGCATCTGCCAGCGGCAGTTCGATCTCGTTGACCCGCACAAGATAGTCCGTGATCTTCTTGTTCAGAAAATCTATATACTTTTCTCTGCTGTACACCAAATTGATCTCTTCTTCATTCAGTGAACAGAGCGCGTCCATCCCTGTCTTTAAATTGGCGATCGCGATCTTCCCCATATGTTCGATCTCGCGGATTCCGTCAACAACAGCAGTCGCCGGAGATACAATGGAGCCTTCCCCGATAAACTGCAGCTCGAATCCATCCTCTGACGTCGCATCCTTTCCCGGTACGATCTTGTAAGTAGCCTTGACTACCCAGTTCATGAACGGGAACAGAAGAATCACTTCAAATATTTTGATCAGTGTATGCGTATTGGCGACTGCACGGGCCGCATTGCCTCCCGACAGTCTGAACAGCGCATCTGTGATCGGCGTCACGCCGACGAGCAGCACAATGAGGATGACCGCCGAACCGATGACGTTAAACAGAAAGTGGATCATGGCGGCGCGCTTGGCATCTTTCTTTCCGCCAAGACTCGCGATGAGCGCGGACACGCAGGAGCCTATGTTGCATCCGAGAATAAGGAACGGACAGATCGCAAAAGCCAGCAGTCCCTGGGAGGCCATCAATATTACGATACCTACCGTGGCGGATGAACTCTGCAGGACGGCTGTGATGACAAATCCGGTCAAAATGGCCGCAAACGGGTTCTTCAGCGATTTCAGAAGCTCCACGATATGAGGAGATTCCCGCAGGGAAGACATGGCGTCCCCCATGATGCTAAGCCCCATAAACAATATTCCAAAACCGAGGATGACTTCTCCCGCCCGTTTTATATTCAGCTTCTTGCAGAACATGACCATGACAACACCGACGATGACAAACAGCGGTGCAATGTCGGATAAGTTAAATGCGATCAGCTGTCCGGTGACCGTCGTACCGATGTTGGCGCCGAGGATTACTCCCGATGCCTGGAGCAGATTCATAAGACCGGAATTCACAAAGCTTACTACCATGACCGTCGTCGCGCTCGACGACTGTACGACAGCCGTGAACAGAATTCCTACCAGCATTCCGATAAACCTGTTCTTTGTAAAGAATTCCAGGATTCCCCTCATCTTGGCTCCCGCTGCTTTCTCAAGCCCCTCGCTCATGAGCTTCATTCCAAACAGGAACAGCCCCAGTCCCCCGAGCAGTAAGAAAAACGTTGTTATACTCATTTGTATTCTCCTCTATCCTAATCCGCCGCCATCTCAAAATACTGTCTTCCAAAGGCAATATCCCCGGCCACGCATTTCTTCATCTCTTCTACATCCGCAAACTTCTGTTCCGGCCTGCAAAACTCAAGCAGTTCTATTTGTACCTCTTTACCATATGCATCCCCGGAATAGTCAAACAGGTAGCTTTCCACAAGCAGCCGCTCCTCATCTGATACGGTCGGCTTCACGCCGATGTTGGCAATACCGTCATACCACACTCCGTCGACCTGTACCCTGTTCAGATACACGCCGTTAGGAGGCATCACCTTCTCCCTGGCAGGCGCTACGTTGAACGTCGGAAATCCCAGCCTTCTGCCAAGCTTCTTCCCGTGCTCCACAACCCCTTGAAGCCCGTACGGATATCCGAGCAGTTCACAGACAAAGGGCATATTTCCTTCCTTCAGTATCTGTTTGATATAGGTGCTGCTTATGATATGTCCTTCTCTGCGCTCCTTCTCTATCACAATGAGCTCATAGTCATATTTACGGGCATATGCCTGCAGCATGTGTATGTCCCCGCGCTTTCCATGGCCGAAGCGGAAATCAGTTCCTACAACTACATAAGCTGCACGGAATATATTACAGATCACATTTTCAATAAATTCCTCTGCCTCCATCCGGCTGAATTCTTCTGTAAAGGGGCAGTCCACAAGACAGTCCACTTCTTCCTCCAGATGGTTTTTCCTCTCGTCCTTTGTCATAAGGACTTCCCGGCTTATTCCCTTCTTTTCCCACAAAACGCTCATATCAAAGGCACAGACAATACTTTTTATATCATCCTGCCTGCCGTACTCCTTCACCATATCTGTCAGCTTCTTATGCCCCAGATGCAGGCCGTCAAACTTTCCGAGCGTCACTGCACTGCGGCCGTCCGCCTCATATGCTTCCAGACCTTTTATATATTGCATAGCTTATCCTCTATTTACTGTTTCTGTCAAAAAACATCTTTTTCACTCTGAAGTTATCCTCTGCGGACCTGTATTCATAGACCGCGATAAAGTTTCCTTCTCTGTCGTAGACCCTGACTTTCTCGCCGTCCGCCAGGCCTCCGCCCGTTTCCTGGGACACTCTGTGCGGAAATGTATTACCGTTGTACGCAAGTGGCTCCTGTTTCTCGTCGGCAACGATCTTCCTGTAATCCGGAAACATCTCATCGACCGGCACGACGGCTTCCATAAGCGTTCCGTCGTCCCTTTTCTTCTCGATCTCAGACAGACGGAGGCTTTCTGCAATCTCAAAACGTCCGGCCCGCGTACGGAAAAGCTGCTCCATACAGCCTCCGCAGCCAAGGCTCTGCCCGATATCATGGCAGAGTGTACGGATGTATGTCCCCTTAGAACAGTGGATCTCCATCCTGACTCTCGGCAGATCAACAGCAAGAATGCGTATTTCATGTATCCGGACTTTTCTTGCACTGCGTTCAACGACTTTTCCTTCTCTCGCCAACTCGTACAGTTTTCTTCCGTTCACTTTCACCGCGGAATACATGGGCGGCGTCTGCTCGTATTCCCCCGTGAACGAAAGCACAGCCCTGCGCACAGTCTCCTCTGTCAGATGTGACGTATCCTTCCCCGCCAGGATGACGCCGGATGTATCCTGGGTGTCAGTCTCTGTCCCGAGCAGCAGGACCGCCTCATATGTTTTATCTTTGTCTGTGAGCATATCGCAAAGCCGTGTCGCCTTCCCCATACACACGGGAAGAACGCCCTCCGCATCCGGATCAAGCGTCCCTGTATGTCCGATCTTTTTCTGTCTGGTGATTCCTCTCAGCTTGGCCACAACATCGTGAGAGGTAAAACCTTTCTCTTTATACACATTGATCACTCCGTGTATCATATGTTTTCTATGACTCCTTTTCTTCGGTATCGGGCAGCTGCAGCGCGATCTGCTTTATCACATTGCTCATCACGTCACGGTGTGTGCCTGTCATACTGAACCCGGCCGCCTTTTTATGTCCGCCTCCTCCGAAATACTGGGCAACACGGCTCACATCAACCATATCCCCGGAACGGAGGCTGACTTTGTAGACATTCGGCTCCAGCTCATACAGAAACAACGCCGCCTCAACGCCTTTGGTAACCCTCAACTGGCTCACGATACCGTCCAGATCTTTGGCGGTAACACCGTAAAATTCCATCTGCTTTTTTGTGAGATAAGACGCGATGCATCGTCCCTCCAGGAGAAGGATGCTCTCCAGCAGGGCACGGCCGAGTACCTGATTCTGTGCATACGTCTTCTCGTAAAATGTATCCTCTATGATCTTCGGACCGTCGATCCCTTTTCTCAGCAGCTCTGCCGCCGCCTCGAAGGTGGACGGTGAGGCGCAGGAATACTGAAAGACTCCCGTATCATGCACGATACCGAGATAAAGCGCCTCCGCCGTCCGTGTTGAGATCTTGTCTTTATCAGTGAGATCATACACCAGCTCTGAAGTAGAGCTGGCATCCGGGAATATATAATTCACATCTGCAAATTCCCGGTTGCTCACATGGTGGTCCACACAGAATGTCTTCCGGGCCGACCGGAACAACGGAAGAGAAAATCCCAGTCTGTCCGCGTCTCCGCAGTCCAGACAGATAAAAAGATCATATGTCTTCCCCTGCACGATCTCATGCCGGATATCCTTTGTTGCCTCAATAAACTTGTGCACATCCGGTATATCTTCCAGATATACATCCACCGCTTTTTCTTTCCAGACCTCACGGATGTACTGGTAAAGTCCCATACAGGAACCCACACAGTCTCCGTCAGGCCGTACATGCCCGCCGATCGCGATAGAATCTGCCTGAGCCAATAACTTATTCAGCATCTGCCTCATCCTTTACTGTTGTTTTCGTCACTTCTTCAATCTTCTTCGACATGTTGACTCCATATTCTATAGACTGGTCAAGGATAAACTTTATCTCAGGTGTATTGCGCATGTTGAGATTTCTTGCCAGTTCTCTGCGGATATAGCCTTCCGCGCTCTGCAGCCCTTTTATCGTCTCCTTCTGCGCTTCCTCGTCGCCAAGTACGCTTATATATGCCTTACACGTCTTGAGGTCAGGAGCAACCTCAGCCGCGACCACAGAGGTCCAGGGCGCCACTCTCGGATCCTTGATGCCGCCCCTTATAATGCTGCTCAGCTCCCGCTGCACTTCTGTGTTTACCCTTGTATTTTTAATGCTTCTTTTTTTCATTATTTACTCCCTTTTCCAGAGCCGCATGAATGCGTTATCTCGGTATTTCAACCATCTTGAAGGCTTCTACAAGGTCACCTTCCTTGATATCATTGAAATTCTGGAATACAAATCCACACTCATATCCTGCTCTAACTTCTTTTACATCATCTTTGAAACGTTTCAGAGATGCAAGAGGCCCGTCGAAAATGACGATCCCGTCTCTTGTGATCCGTACGGAACAGTCACGCTCAAATGTTCCGTCCAGCACATACGAACCGGCGATCGTGCCGATACCGGAAGCTTTGAATGTCTGACGGACTTCCGCATGGCCGAGGACCTTCTCCTCAAACACCGGATCCAGAAGACCCTTCATCGCTGCTTCTACATCTTCTATCGCATTGTATATGACGCGGTAAAGTCTCAGGTCCACGCCTTCCCGCTCTGCCGTCTCCTTGGCCGTCGCATCCGGGCGTACGTTAAATCCTATTATGATCGCGTTTGACGCGGATGCAAGACTTACATCAGATTCATTGATCGCTCCGACGCCTCCGTGTATGATCTTAACGACTACCTCTTCGTTAGACAGCTTCAGAAGACTCTGCTTCAGAGCCTCGACCGAACCTTGTACATCTGCCTTTACCACGATGCCAAGTTCCTTTAAGTTTCCTTCTTTGATCTGTGTGAACAGATCATCCAGTGACAGTTTTGCCTTCGTCTCATCAAGCAGCTTCACCTTGCCCTGTGAGATAAATGTCTCTGCAAAGCTTCTTGCTTCCTTATCATTCGCGCATCCTACAAATACCTCTCCGGCGTTCGGCACATCATTCAGTCCGAGGATCTCCACCGGCACGGACGGACCTGCTTCTTTGACGCGTCTGCCCTTGTCGTCCATCATGGCGCGCACTTTACCGTAAGCAGAGCCGGCTGCGATGGAATCTCCTACGCGCAGTGTTCCTTTTTGTACGAGGACTGTGGCGACAGGGCCTTTTCCTTTATCAAGCTCCGCTTCTATAATGAGACCTCTCGCACGCCTGTTTGCATTGGCCTTAAGTTCCATGACTTCTGCCGTGAGCGTGATCATCTCCATGAGTTCTTCAAGTCCTTCTCCGGACTTCGCGGATACCGGAACAAATATCGTACTTCCGCCCCAGTCTTCCGGGATCAGTTCGTACTCTGCCAGCTCCTGTTTTACTCTGTCTATATTGGCGCTTGGCTTGTCGATCTTGTTGACTGCCACAACGATCTCTATGCCGGCAGCCTTGGCATGGTTGATCGCCTCAACTGTCTGCGGCATCACACCGTCGTCAGCTGCAACAACGAGGATGGCAATATCTGTGGAGCTTGCGCCGCGCATACGCATAGCTGTGAAAGCTTCATGCCCCGGAGTATCGAGGAAGGTGATGCGCTCACCGTTGACTTCAACGACATATGCCCCTATATGCTGCGTGATCCCGCCTGCTTCTCTGTCTATCACATTCGTGTGCCTGATGGCATCCAGAAGAGAAGTCTTACCGTGGTCAACGTGACCCATAACACACACGACCGGAGGACGCTTCTTCATCTTCTTCTCGTCTTCGTCTTCCTCTTTCAGAAGCTCTTCGATCACATCTATCTGTTCCTCTTTTTCACAGAGCACATCGAACTCCAGCGCGATCTCTTCCGCTGTGGCATAATCGATCTCCTGGTTTACCGTAACGATCTTGCCCTGAAGGAAAAGCTTCTTCACAATAACGGACGGCACGATCTTCATCTTGTCTGCCAGCTCTTTGATCGTGAGAACCTCCGGGATCGTGATCGCCTTGATCTCTTCCTCTACCTTTACAGCCTTCTGCTGTGGTTTCTGGATGTCTTTCTTGACATCTGTCTTCTGTTTCTTGCCTTTGTTTCTGTCGTCCTCGTCACGGCGGTAATCTTTCTTCTTATAATCGTCTTTTCCTTTGCCCTTGCTGCGCTGCGGCTTCTGTCCTTCCAGCGCCGGAGAAGGAACGGACGTATTCTTTTTATCGTTTGGACGGTCGTATCTTTCCCCAGGTCTTCTCGACTGATTTCTGTCATTCTGATAAGCCGGTCTGTCGCCTCCCTGCGGGCGCCCTGTGCGGCTGCCCTGCGGTCTGTCCTGATTGTAGGACGGACGGCCGTTCTGCGGCCTTGTTCCCTGAGGACGGCCATTCTGCGGACGGTTTCCCTGGCGTTCCCCGCGGTTTCCGTTTCTGTCCGCCCCCTGTGCAGGGCGGCCGTTCTGCGGTCTGTCCTGGTTATATGACGGACGCGCCCCCTGTGGTCTGTCCTGAGACTGCGCGGGACGGCTGCCCTGCGGTCTGTCCTGAGACTGCGCCTGGCGTGCGCCCTGCGGTCTGTCCTGATGGTATGCCGGGCGTGTATTCTGTGGTCTGTCCTGAGACTGCGCCGGGCGGCTGCCCTGCGGTCTGTCCTGCCCCTGTACCGGGCGGGCGTTCTGCGGTCTGTCCTGGCTCTGTGCCGGGCGGGCGTTCTGTGGTCTGTCCTGCCCCTGCGTGGGACGCGCGCTCTGTGTCTGTCTTGCGGGACGCCCGTTATTCACCTGCATCGGCTTGCCCTGAGGCTGCTGTCCCTGCTGCCCTTGTCTCGCGCCCTGGCGGTTTCCATGTTTACCGGCATTCTGCGTATTCTGCGGACGGAACACGTGCACGATATTTTTCTTTTTAGGCGCGGCTGCTTCTTTGTCCCCAGCTTCTGCTTTATCCGGGACCGCTGCTTTGCCCATGCTCTTTTTTACCATATCCGCATCTGTGTCCTCCAGCGTGCTCATATGACTCTTTACTTCTATATTCTTTTTGCCGAGGAACTCGATGATATCCTTACTGTGGACATCAAGTTCCTTTGCTAATTCATAAACTTTAATTTTTGACATACTAACTACCTCCTTTATGCAATCGTATTATCTTCTGTATCCATATGCTTTCTGATTCCTTTTGCAAATCCCTCGTCAAGTACCGCAAGAGAAGCCCGGAACTCTTTTCCCATTGCATGCCCCAAGGTATCTTTATCTTTATAAAAATAGATTGGCACTTCATAGAAGTCACACATGTTCTGAAATTTCTTCTTCGTGTTATCTGATGCGTCCCCTGCCACGATCACGAGCGCGGCTCTTCCCGACTTTACTTCCTTTTCCGTACAGAACTCGCCGCTCGCCGTCTTTCCGGCCTTGGTGGCAAGGCCGATCAGGGATAATATCTTATTTTGACTCAAGCGACCCCATCTCCTTTTCCAGCGTCTCGTATACTTTGCCCGGAATGGACTGCTTAAAAGAACGCTCCAGGCCTTTGTTTTTGACCGCCTTGTCAAGGCACGCTCTCGTTGGGCACACATAAGCGCCGCGTCCGTTTTTCTTGCCGGTGGCGTCCAGAAGAAAGTCTCCTTCTTCTGTCCGGATAACCCGAATCATTTCCTTTTTACTCTTCATTTCCTGACAGCCCACACATTTGCGCATGGGCACCTTTTTACTGCTGCTCAAACAATCACCCTATTCCTCTGTATCTGTAACGTCTATGTCCTCGGCGGCGCCGTCATCATAATCCTCCGGATACTCTTCCGTGTATTCGCCGTCAAAGTCATCCTCATACATCTCTTCCTCATATACGCCTTCACTCAGTTCCATATAATTCTCCGGCAGTTCTCCGGATTCGATCGCCTGTGTCTCACTCTTGATATCGATCTTGTATCCGGTAAGCCTTGCCGCGAGTCTGGCGTTCTGTCCCTCTTTACCGATCGCCAGTGAAAGCTGATAGTCAGGTACGATGACACTCGCAGCTTTCTCATCCGGATCAGCCATAACGGAGATGACTTTTGCCGGACTGAGTGCGTTTTCAATCAGGATAGCCGGATTGTCGCTCCAGTTGATAATGTCGATCTTCTCGCCGCGGAGTTCGTTGACGATCGTATTCACTCTCGCCCCGTTCATGCCGACACAGGCGCCGACCGGATCTACGTCCGGATCGTTGGACCACACTGCGATCTTCGTCCTGCTTCCGGCTTCTCTTGCAATGCTCTTGATCTCAACGGTGCCGTCTTTCACCTCTGTCACTTCCGACTCAAAAAGACGCTTCACAAGTTCAGGATGTGTCCGGGATACGAGGATCTTTGGACCTTTCGTCGTATTCTTTACTTCCACAACGTACAGCTTGATACGTTCTGTCGGCTTGAACACTTCCCCTTTGACCTGCTCATTCTCTGTGAGCATGGCGTCGGCCTTACCGAGGTTAATGCTGATATTTTTACCTACATACCGCTGGACAATACCGGTCACGATATCTTTTTCTTTCTCAAAATACTGGTCGTAGACAACTTTTCTCTCTTCTTCCCGGATTTTCTGCAGAATGAGGTTCTTTGCATTCTGTGTGGCGATCCGCCCGAACGACTTGGATTCTATCGGTATCTGTACGATATCCCCGAGCTCAAACGTGCTGTCGATCTCTCTCGCATCCTCAAGGCTTATCTGCTCCAGATCATCTTCCACCTCTTCCACTGCCGTCTTTTCAGCGAACACTTTGTAATCACAAGTCTCTCTGTCCATGATGACTTTTATGTTGTCTGCCTTTCCGAAATGGTTCTTACATGCATTCAGCAATGAATTCTCTATTGCATCCAGCAGCGTCTCTTTACTGATATCCTTTTCCTTTTCCAAAATATTTAACGCTTCCAATAACTCTGTGTTCATTACTATTCTCCTCCTAAAATCTAAAAATCGAACGCTAAGCGAATAAGCGCGATATCGCTTTTGGCAAATGTTTTTAAGGTCTCATCTTCCTGCATTATTGTAACTGTACTGTCGTCATATTCCTTCAGTATCCCGAAGAACTCTTTCTGTTTATCCATCATGCGGTAGGTTCTGATCTCGACTTCTTCTCCAAGGCTTCTTTTAAAATCCTTTTCTTTCTTAAGCGGCCTGCCAAGCCCCGGGGAACTCACTTCCATAATATAGGCGTCATCAATGTAATCTTTCTCATCCAGTATATCGGACAGCCTACGGCTTACCTTCTCGCAGTCATCTATATTGATGCCGCCCGGCTTGTCGATATATGCCCGCAGATACCACGTACTGCCTTCCTTTACATACTCGACATCCACCAGCTCAAATCCGTATTCCTCTACGATCGGGAGCAGGATCTCTTCCGTCTTCTGTTCGTATATTTCTCTCTTTGACAATTTCTAACTTCCTTTCCTACCAACAAAGAAGAGTGAACTTTCGTTCACTCTTCTGCCGTTTTCTTTATGTAACTGTCACTTAGTATAACACCGTTCACCTTGAAATGCAAGGAAATACGGGAAAAACTTTACTTTTTGGCCGGCCGGGAGCACAGGAGACATGTTCCCCTGCGCCGTCTAACCTCTGTTTTTCACTCCCTGGGTATCACGCTTACCTGATTTCAGACGGTTGAGCGTCACTTCTTTTTCCTTGTACACTACTTTCGTCTCCGTGCCTTCCTCAAAGAGATACGCATGCTCGACTTCGTCATTTTTGTGAAGCCTGATCCCCCTTACGCCGATGGCTCCCTTCTTCTTCTCCGACACCTCTCCTGCCGGGAACCGCAGGAAATATCCGTCCGCAGTCTGCAGCACGATATTCTGGCTGTCATTGATCACCTGCACGCTTATGAGCTCGTCTTCCTCCTGAAGCTTTGTGGCGGCTATCGTACGCTTGGCAACCTGGAATTCCGAGCCGTCCACCTTCTTTACCATACCCGTCTTCGTGACGAACAAAAGCCTGGCGATCTGCATCTGCTGGGCATCGCACAGATAAACGATCGTCTCCTGCGTGCTGTCGTAGTTGCTCACATTGTCGATCGGCTGGCCTTTGTCACGGAATTTCCCGTACGGAAGATCCAGTACCTTTATCTGATGCATCTTACCGGTGTTGGTGAACAGACATATCTTCCCTGTGTTCATACAGGAAAGTACATACCGGTTCTCCGCGTCGGCCGCCTCTTTATTGCGCTCATACACTGCCGTATCTACTGTCTTGGCGTAACCGAAGCGGTCCATGAGGAATACGACTTCCTGTTCTTCTATCTTATTTTCTTCAAATACGGCTGCCTCGGCATTTTCCACCGCGGTGCGCCGGCTGCGCCCGTATTCTTTTTTGATCCTGTCCAGATCTTCCATGATGACTTCTGACATGGAATCATAATTATTCAGGATATCCTCATATGAGGCGATATGCTCAAGCGTCTCTTCGTGCTCCTTCTGAAGCGCCTCGATCTCCAGCCCGATCAGCTTATACAGACGCATCTCCAGGATGGCGGATGCCTGGCGCTCGGTAAACCGGAGCATTGCGGCCATCTTCTTTGAGATAGAGGTCTTGAACTTGATATTCTCCGTCACGCCTTTAGTGAGGCAGGCCTTGGCGTCTTTGACCGACTGGCTTCCCCGCAGTATTTCTATGATAAGGTCGATGACGTCACAGGCTTTGATAAGACCTTCCTGAATCTCTTTCTTATCCAGCTCCTTTGCGAGAAGATTCTTATACTTGCGCGTGGCAAGCTCAAACTGGAAATCCACGTGATGCTCGATGATCTGCTTAAGTCCCATCGTCTCCGGCCGGCCGTCAGCGACCGCCAGCATGTTGACGCCGAACGTGTCTTCCAGGCGGGTCTTCTTATAGAGCATATTCGTAAGATTTTCGGCATCGGCTCCCTTTTTCAGCTCAATGACGATACGTATGCCTTCTTTGGACGACTGATTTGAGATGTCCACGATGTCATTGGTCTTTTTGGACTCCACGAGGGCGCACACGTCATTGAGGAACTTTCCGATCCCCGCGCCTATCATCGTATACGGGATCTCCGTCACCACGAGGCGCTTCTTGCCGCCCTTCATATCTTCCGTCTCCACCTTGCCCCGGATCTTGATCTTTCCGGCGCCGCTCTCATAGATATCCGGCAGATCGTCCTTATTGACGACGATCCCCCCGGTCGGAAAGTCAGGTCCCTTCATATATCTCATCAGCTGTTTCGTGCTGATCTCATCGTTTTTCATATATGCCTTCACGGCGTCGACCACTTCCCCCAGATTGTGGGGCGGTATACTCGTCGCCATGCCGACAGCGATTCCTTCCGCACCGTTTATGAGCAGATTGGGCACGCGCACCGGCAGCACTTCCGGCTCTTTCTCCGTCTCGTCGAAGTTCGGGACAAAATCCACAATATCCTTGTCCAGGTCGGACAGATATGCGTCCTGCGTAAGCTTTGCAAGGCGGGCCTCCGTATACCTCATAGCCGCCGCGCCGTCCCCTTCGATCGATCCGAAGTTGCCGTGGCCGTCAACAAGAATCATTCCTTTCTTAAATTCCTGCGCCATGACTACGAGCGCGTCATAGATAGAGCTGTCGCCGTGGGGGTGGTATTTACCCATCGTATCCCCGACTATACGGGCGCATTTCCGGTACGGCCTGTCGTAGCGGATGCCAAGCTCGTGCATGTCGTAGAGCGTCCTTCTCTGTACCGGCTTCAGTCCGTCGCGCACGTCAGGCAGGGCTCTCGCTACGATAACACTCATCGCATAATCAATGTATGATTTTTTCATCAAATCCGAATATTCGGTTCTTATGATCTGTGAATCCTGCATTTTATCTTCTCCCTTTTATATATCCAGTTCTGCCTCAGTGGCATTTTCGTAGATAAATGTTCTTCTCGGAGGAACTTCCGTCCCCATCAGCATCTCGGTAACGCCGGACGCCATCCTGGCATCTTCTATCTCTATCCGTTTCAGCAGCCGCGTCTCTGGATTCAGGGTCGTCTCCCAGAGCTGCTGCGCATCCATTTCCCCGAGGCCTTTGTACCGCTGCAGCGTAAACGGACCGTCGTGTTTTCTGCGGTAGCGTTCCAGCGCCTTGTCGTCGTACAGGTACTCCTCTTCCCCTTTTTTCGGTATGGCCTTATAAAGAGGCGGCATGGCAACATATACATGTCCCTCATAGATAAGCTCCGGCATGAACCGGTAGAACAAGGTCAAAAGCAGCGTAGAGATATGAGCCCCGTCCACATCCGCGTCCGCCATAATGATGATCTTATCATAGCGCAGGCCGCTGATGTCAAAGTCGTTGCCGTATCCTTCCGAGAAACCGCAGCCGAATGCGTTGATCATCGTTTTGATCTCCGCATTGGCAAGTATTTTGTCGATACTGGCCTTCTCCACGTTGAGTATTTTCCCCCGGATAGGGAGGATCGCCTGGAACATCCGGTCACGCGCCGTCTTGGCGGAGCCGCCGGCAGAGTCTCCCTCCACGATAAAGATCTCACACCTGGAGGCATCCCGGCTCTCGCAGTTGGCAAGCTTTCCGTTGCTGTCGAAGGAATATTTCTGCTTTGTCAGCAGATTGGTCTTGGCCTTCTCCTCTGTCTTTCTTATTTTTGCCGCTTTCTCCGCGCACGCGATGACCTTTTTCAGGTTGTCCAGATTCCGGTCAAAATATCTCGTGATCTCATCGTTCGTCACTTTGCTGACCGCCTTGGCTGCGTCAGGGTTGTCCAGCTTCGTCTTTGTCTGACCCTCAAATCTCGGATCCGGGTGCTTGATGGAGACGATGGCCGTCATGCCGTTGCGTATATCCGCGCCCGTAAAGTTGGCGTCCTTCTCTTTCAGTATTCCGAGTTCTCTCGCATACTGGTTCATGACCGTCGTGAATGTCGTCTTAAACCCGGTCAGATGGGTGCCTCCCTCGGCATTATAGATATTGTTGCAGAAGCCGAGCACATTTTCATGAAACTCATTCACATACTGGAAGGCCGCCTCCACTTCGATCCCCTCGGCGACTCCCTTAAAATATACCGGTTCATGGACCGCTTCATTCTTCTGGTTCAGTTCTTTTATGAAGCCGAGTATCCCGTCCGGCTCATGGTATACGATACGCTCGGGCGTCTCCCCGCGCAGATCTTCAAAGATGATCGTAAGCGTCGGGTTCAGATAGGCTGTCTCGTGCATCCTGCTCTTGACTTCATCCGCCCGGAATCTGGTCTTCTCAAATATGGTGTCATCGGGAAGGAAATTGATCTTTGTACCGGTTTTTTTTGTCTTTCCGGTCTTCGGAAGAAGACCGTCCTCGAGTTCTATGACCGGTTTGCCGCGCTCATAGCGGTCATGGTGGATATACCCTTCCCTGCTTACCTGCACGTCCATATAGGCAGAGAGAGCGTTTACTACAGAAGACCCCACTCCATGCAGACCTCCGCTCGTTTTGTACGATGAGTCGTCAAACTTGCCTCCTGCATGAAGCGTGGTATATACGATACGTTCTGCCGACACTCCTTTTGCGTGGAGTCCTACCGGGACACCGCGCCCGTTGTCGGATACGGTGGCAGATCCGTCTTTTTCCAGTGTCACGCGTATCTCATCACAGCACCCTGCCAGATGCTCATCCACCGCGTTATCTACGATCTCGTAGATCAGGTGGTTCAGGCCCTTTGTGGAAACACTTCCGATATACATACCTGGTCTTTTCCGTACTGCCTCCAGCCCCTCCAATATAGATATACTGTCAGCATCATATGTATTTTTCTTTGCCATTCCTTCAGTTCCTTTCTCTTGTATCTTCATCAATTTCCGCCTGTAAAACGGCGGAAAATTCCATGCTCTCAAAAAAAAGCGGATACCCTCGGACAAGAAGACCGTCCGCGGCTAACCTTACGCAGCATCGCTGCCGTAAGGTTATATTAGCACGAAATATAGGGTTAATCAAACACATTTTACTTTGTCAGCACATTATCTAGTGTGTCTGCAAGGACTTCCATCGCATTTCTCATCTCTTCTACCGTGTTCGTCTGCGCCCCCGCTTCTATGAGCAGCGTCTTCGGCTTCAGGTGCATATTATACCGGTAGCCTCTCAGGTATATTCTTCTCGTGAATCCGGGATATTTATTTGCGGCGGAAATCTGCATCTGAAGCGAAAATGCAAGATTATCCTCTATGTATGGATTCTTTAAGTAGTCTATGTTCCCGTTGGCCTTTGTTCTGCTCAGCCCGTTAAAGAACATGATCTGTGCCGTCGGTTTTCCGTTCACCTCCGTCACAAGATGAGTGCCTTCCGCCACACCGTCGCGGTGCAGGTCAATGACGACCTCGATGCTCGGATTATCCTCCAGGATCTTCTGTATCTCCGGTTCCGCCAGCTGATACGCCTTGCTCCTGTCAAGTTTCCCGTCCACGAGATCATAGACGCCTTCATGGTGCATCGTCTGTATACCGTACTTGTCACTCAGCAGTTTGGACAGATAGTCTCCCATCCCCATGATAGTCGTGCTCGTGTCCCCGTCCTTGGAATCGGCGAACGCCTCCTGCGAATGGGTGTGGTAGATGAGGACTTTCGGGCCGTCGGACTTCTGGTCGATCTTCATGTCTTTTGCCATCAGCTTCTCGGCGTTCAGCTCATCTGCCGAAGTCATCGTTCCGCCGTCAATAACGTAGAAATTGCCGACGAGATATTCAAAGCTTTTCAACTTTTCCATAGAAGTATCTATCTTCGTTCCCGATGTCTGAACGGCCTCCTCATTCTGTGCATCTTTCTCATCATTCTGTATGAGTCTGCCGTTTTCATCCACCGCATTTTCATCGTTGGCCTGCTGGGCCAGAATCATTTCATATGTCTTCTTATCTTCTACATCTGTATGTATGTCTGACTTTCCTTCCACATAAGTCCCGAGAGGCATCATATTCATAGCCGCCGTCGTCAGCCAGTCCCTGAAAGAACTTCCTCTGCTCCCCTGCGTATATGCAAAGCCCGGAAGATAGATCTGCTGCGCTTCTTCCATCAGCATTTCACTCAGTTCATACTTTACCTTGCCCGCCGGGTCTACATGCGTATGCATTCCGGCATATACTGCCAGAATGCATACGGGAACTGCAATAATCATTTTATTTATCCGATGTCTTACTTTCAAATAAAATCACACACCTAATCTGATCACATTTTAATTGCCGTTTTAACACTATATGATGCCGGCACTGTGATTATGTGCATGTCCTGCGCAATATGACCCGGTTGATCTTACATCAGAAACACCTGGCTGCCGCGGCTGTCTATGCAAACAGCATATTCAGCGCTTCTGAGATGGTAAAGCTTATCCGCTTCACCGTCTCATCAATATCCTTTGGCGTCACAAACATTCCATTTAAATGAGGCGATATCAGTTCCTTCACAAGCTCATACTTTTCCGCCGCATTGTAGCCCTGCATCACGACGCCCACGCCCCGGAGTGTCTCGGATGTCTCCAGCGCGGCGATAAGATTCTCCATCGTGTCGTTTACGATCGTGGCCGCGTCCACCACAGTCGGGACACCGATCGCTATGACCGGAACGCCGACTGTCTCCTCCGTGATCGCGTTCCGGTGATTGCCGACCCCGGACCCTGGATTGATCCCCGTATCCGCGATCTGAATCGTACGGTTGAGACGTTTGGAGCTTCTGGCGGCAAGCGCGTCGACAGCGATGATGATATCCGGCTCTGTCTCTTTCACTACGCCGCGGATGATCTCCACGGTCTCCATACCGGTCTGGGCCATGACTCCCGGCACAATGGAACTGACCAGATGTACTTCCTCTTCCCCCATGGCATACTTTCCGTATTCTTTTACGATATGCCTTGTAATGTTAAGATTATCAGCCACATAAGGGCCGAGCGCGTCCGGCGTCACCATGCGGTTGCCGAGACCTACGACGAGTACAGAATAATCTTTTTTGTCTTTGTCCAGAAATCTCTGAAGAAATTTCATGAGTTCTTTTGACACCTCTTCATGATATCCTTCGTCCGGCACCGCCATGTTTGGCGCCTCCATGGTAATATAAGTTCCGACAGGCTTGCCCATCGTCTTGGCGCCTTTCTCTGTCTCGATCTTGACCGTGGTGATCCTTATCTCACGTTCCTCATCGTAGCTTTCTTCTAATACAACCCCTTGTACTTCAACATTGTCTGACTCGAAACGTTCTTTCTGTTCCAATGCCAGGTCTGTTCTGATGCTATACTTCTCAATCATTTCCACACCCTCGCTTTAGTCGTCATTTAAGTGCTAGTTTTTACAATATTTTGAGAAATATGTATTGACATTATGCATTCCTTGGAATAAAATGAATGAGTATGTTCCGTTAGAACGTCCGTGTCCGGATCTAACGAATATGAAATCGAAATAGAAATATGAAGATATTGGAGGTGGACGAGTTGGCTAATATCAAATCTGCAAAGAAAAGAATTTTAGTAAACGAAACAAAAGCTGCTAGAAATAAGTCAATCAAATCTAAAGTTAAAACTTGCGTAAAGAAAGTTGAGACTGCTGTTGCAAATAAAGATGCTGCTGTTGCTGCAGACGCTCTTAAGACTGCGATCAGAGAAATCAACAAAGCCGGCAGCAAGGGTGTATATCACAAAAACACCTGCGCAAGAAAGATTTCCCGTTTGACAAAAGCTGTAAACGAGATTGCTTAATTAGAATAGAAGATTTTAAAGAACAGCCATCCCGTCAGTGGCTGTTTTTTTGCTGCTTCCATTTAATATGATAAAAAATCCAACAGAACGACGGGCGGCGCCGGATGAGGGCCGCCCGTCGTTCTGTTATCTTCTGTCCGTGCCTGCGGCCGCTACAGCTTGGAGTAACCGTAGCTGTTCACCAGCGCCTCTACCCGCTTTCCTTCCCTGCAGAGCGGACAGTCACCTGCGTCATACGCCCGGTAATCCGGAAGATCCTTGCTTGTGAATATCGTCTTGATCTCCATTCCTGCTATCTTGCTCACCGCGCTGAATATGGAACATATCCCGCACACGGTGCCGCCATAGTACAATATGGAGTCGATCGCCCTGTGGATCGTCTTCCCGGTCGTGACGGAAGCCGCCAGTATGATCACCTGCTGATTCTGGATCATGCGCTGCTTGTTGTCGCGGAACATGATCTGCCCCAATGTGTCAAACTCCGGCGTTATAACTGAGATATTGTTTCCCGCGCTCAGCGACAGATTGCTGCTGTCCGCGAGATGTTCTGCCATGAACGTACCGATCACCTCCGTCTCATCGAGACATACGATCGTATTCACCATTGTGTTGGTCAGATACTCATTTGCCAGCTCCTTAGCCGCTTCCCTTGAATTGTTATGTCTCGTCTTGACTGTCGACATATCGATGTACGTATTCAAGTGGGAATTGCTCGTGGCAAAATGTCCTTTCATGATCTTAATACGCGCTTTTGGGTTCCTGGCAGAACGAAGGTCTGTAAATCTTGAATCCATCGGTCTAACTCCTCCTTTTTATGATTGACTTGTCAAACGGATATCCGCTGTAAGATCACAGGCCGGAATATCCGTAGCTGTTCACTATCGCATCGACCTTGACTCCCTGTCTGCAAAGCGGACAGTCATGTCCCGGATACACCTGGTATCCCGGAATTTCTCTTGTGGTAAAGATCGCATGGATATCAATTCCGGCAACCTTTGAAGCGGCGCTGAACACCGCGCACACGCCACATACATTTCCCCCGTAATAGACAACCGTGTCTATGGCCTGCATCATCGTCCTGCCCGTATTGACAGAACCGGCCAGGATCAGCACATGCGCTCCGCCTATCATCCGCTTCGTGTTGTCCCGGAACATCATCTGGCCAAGCTGGTTCATCTCCGGAGCAACGACGGATATGTTTTTCCCGCCGTTGACAGATATATTTCCCGGCTCCATCAGCAGTTCCGCCAGAAACGCCCCGACCGTCTCCATGCCGTCCAGACAGACGATCGTGTCGATCTGCGTGGATGACAGATACGGTTCCGCCAGCACCCGGGCCGTCTCCCTCGCGTTGTTGCACCGGCATTTGACTGTAGATATGTCTATGTAGGTATTCACGTGAGAATGACTTCTCGCGAAGTGTCCGTGCATGATCTTTATCCTTGCCTTCGGGTTTCTCTCAGAACGCAGATCCTGTAACTTAACATCCATGGCCCACTCTCCTTTCCGTCTTGATTTGAAAATTCATGATTTATATGATAGTTATATTTTAACATACTATATCGAAAAATACATCCGATTCAACCAAGTTTTCAGAAAATGGAGTGAATTTTGAAAGGGGTCAGACCCCTGCATATGCAGAGGGTCTGACCCCTTTCAAAATATTAATTATTGATCAGCTTATCTTCATCGCTCCAGCTGTAAAGCTTACGGATCTCTGCGCCGATCTTCTCTGACGGATGTTCTGCAGCAAGTTTTCTCATCGCCCTGAAGTGTGGCGCACCGCAGGAGTTCTCTGTCAGCCAGTCTTTAGCGAATGTTCCGTCCTGGATATCGCTTAAGATTTTCTTCATGGCTTTCTTTGTATCTTCCGTGATGATCTTCGGTCCTGTTATGTAATCACCGTACTCTGCCGTGTTAGAGATGGAGTATCTCATTCCTTCAAATCCTGACTGATAGATCAAGTCTACGATCAGCTTCATCTCGTGGATACACTCAAAGTATGCGTTTCTCGCATCATATCCGGCCTCGCACAGTGTCTCGAAGCCTGCCTGCATAAGCGCGCATACACCGCCGCACAGCACTGCCTGCTCTCCGAAGAGGTCTGTCTCTGTCTCTGTTCTGAACGTAGTCTCAAGCACTCCCGCTCTTGCTCCGCCGATCCCGAGTGCATATGCAAGTGCTTTGTCAAGCGCCTTGCCGGATGCGTCCTGCTCAACGGCAACGAGACAAGGAACTCCTTTTCCTGCCTGGTATTCGCTTCTTACCGTATGTCCCGGTCCTTTTGGAGCGATCATTGTCACGTCTACATTCTTCGGCGCTACGATCTGCCCGAAATGAATGGCAAAGCCGTGTGCAAACATAAGCATATTGCCCTCTTCCAGGTTCGGCTCGATGTCTTTTTTGTACATTGCAGCCTGCTTCTCATCATTGATAAGGATCATGATGATATCTGCTTTCTTTGCTGCCTCTGCCGCCGTAAATACTTCAAATCCCTGTGACTCGGCCTTGGCCCATGATCTGCTTCCTTCGTAAAGACCGATGATAACGTTGCAGCCTGACTCTTTTAAGTTAAGGGCATGTGCATGTCCCTGGCTTCCGTAACCGATAACGGCGATCGTCTTTCCTTCCAATAAAGATAAATTACAGTCTTCCTGATAATAAATTTTTGCTGACATATGTATACCTCCTGCTTTTCATTGCTTTTATCGTTAAAGGGTGATTCCTTTAGCTTCTTTCATTATTGTCCTACTCTATGATCGTAACGTCCTTGATACCGCGTGAGAGTCCGGTTATGCCCGTTCTGGCAAGTTCCAGTATCTCGTATCCGTCCAGCAGATTTAGAAAGGCTTCCAGCTTGGACTGTGTCCCGGTCAGTTCTACCATGAGGGACTCCTTTTCCACATCCACTATCTTCGCCCTGAAAATGTCCGCCAGTGACACGATCTCCGCCCGCTGTGCGGGATTGGCAAGTATCTTTACCATGATAAGCTCACGGTAAACAGAATCTTCCGGCTTCAGCACCTTTATCTCGATCACGTCTTCAAGCTTTCTCACCTGTTTCTCGATCTGAGACAGGATCAGTTCATCCCCGCTTGCCACTATGGTGATCCTTGTAAATCTTGGATCCGCGGTGACGCCCGCTGTGATGCTGTCGATACTGTAGCCGCGCCTGCTGAACAATCCGGCGATCCGGCTCAGTACGCCAGGATTATTATCTACCAGTAATGAATATACTCTCTGCATACTGCACCTCTTTTCTTTTATCATTAAAACAGAGTGCGTTCTGTTTTTTAATGATATCAATTTATTGTATTTTTGTCAAGTGCCTCTTTATGAAATATATCGCGGCATCCTTTCTTAAGTTTACTTTATTTGACCTGCTAAAACAAGTATAGTATTCTTATTAAAGTGATACTACAGATTGGAGGAGACCGCCATAAAAAAAATTCTGATCATCGACGATGATATGTATATAGGAAATATGCTGGATGAACTTCTCACCAGAGAAGGATACTTTACAGGCCGCGCCTATTCAGGCACCGAGGCGCTGCTGCTTCTGTCCCGCGAAAAGCCCGACCTTATTTTACTTGACCTGATGCTGCCCGGCTTAAGCGGAGAGGAAATACTGCCGGAATTAGAGGGAATCCCCGTGATAATCATGAGCGCCAAAACAAGTGTGGACGACAAAGTCACGCTTCTGCTCGGCGGCGCTGCCGATTATATCACCAAACCTTTTGACACAAAGGAACTACTGGCAAGAATTGCCGTACAACTGAGAAGTACCGCCGTTACAAGCGCGGCGCACAGTCTTGTATTTGACGATATAACGGTGGATACGGCATCTCACACCGTCCATGTACACGGTCTTCCGGTCAGGATGACAAGAACTGAATATGCCATATTGAAACTGCTCATGCAGAATCCTTCACAAGTGTGCACGAAATCCGTGATACTGGAACATATCAGTGAAGACACGCCCGACTGCACCGAAAGCTCCCTTAAGGTCCACGTGAGCAATATGAGAAAAAAACTACAGGATGCCGGCCGGAAAGATTACATCGAATCTGTATGGGGAATTGGTTTTAAAATGAAAGAAAACTGAATCTTAACCAAATCTTTACTCTTCTCTTAACCGCTTCCTTAACCTTTATGAGTTAAGCTTTCCGTATCACCAAAAAGGAGGCCAACAACATGGACTATGTTTTAACAACAGATTCATTATGCAAACATTACAGACATTTTAAAGCGCTGGATCATTTGACCATGCATGTCCCGAAAGGTTCCATTTACGGTTTTATAGGAAAAAACGGCGCAGGCAAGACAACTCTCATCCGGCTCATATGCGGGCTGCAGCATTGCACTGCCGGGGGATACAGACTGTACGGCACAGACAATACGGACAAAGCGGTCTTCAGATCACGAAGAAGAATCGGCGCTGTCATCGAGACCCCGTCTATTTATTCAGACATGACCGCCGAAGATAATCTGCAAGAACAGTACCGTACACTCGGTCTGCCGTCCTTCGACGATATTCCGGCGCTTTTAAAACTGGTCGGTCTGGAGGGCACCGGCAGAAAAAAGGCAAAGAACTTTTCTCTCGGCATGCGTCAAAGGCTTGGCATTGCGGTAGCGCTTGCCGGAAGCCCGGACTTTCTCGTACTGGATGAGCCGGTCAACGGACTGGATCCACAGGGCATCATTGAGATGCGCGAACTCATTTTAAAGCTGAACCGTGAACACCAGATCACCGTCCTCATATCGAGCCACATGCTCGATGAACTGTCCCGCCTTGCGACCCATTACGGCTTCATTGACCGGGGACGTATGGTTAAAGAGATGAGCGCCCGGGAACTGGATGCCGCGTGCAGAAAATGTACACGGTTTAAGGTCACTGATATAACTGCGCTCACACGCGTGGCGGAGCGTATGCATATGGAATATCAGATCCTGTCAGATTCATGCGCGGACATCTTTTCCACTGTCGATATCACCGCTTTCGTGCTGGCGCTTGCCAAAGAGAACTGCCGGACAGTATCTGTCAGCCAGCACGATGAAACACTGGAAAGTTATTATGTAAGCCTGCTGGGAGGTGAAGGAAATGAATAGACTGCTTAATGCCAATTTTACACGTCTTAAAAAAAACAAAGTATTCTGGGGCGGCATGATCTTTATGGCTGCATACGGCGTATTTATCATGTTTGGAAATTACATGGATTCCAAAAGATACGGTGATCCGATTCCTGTCGATTCTGTATTTTTCTCTTATACGATCATGATCGGGATCGTATCTGCCGTATTCTGCTGTCTGTTTCTCGGCACCGAATACAGTGAAGGCACTATCCGCAATAAACTGATGATCGGTCATACACGCGGACGGATATATGCCGCAAACCTGCTTGTATGTATAGCCGCGGGTATTTTTATGACGCTGTCTTTCATCGCGGCAGCGGGAGCCGTCGGATTTCCCTTACTCGGTTTTTTTAAATCTGAACTCCGGATCGTACTGGCTGTCCTTTTGGGAAGTCTCGTTATGGTAACTGCCCTGTCTTCTGTCTTCACGTTCCTCAGTATGATGATCCAGAATAAGGCGGCCGCCGCTGTAACTGTGCTGCTGACGATCTTCATCCTCCTGTTTGCCGCAATTTACATGAACTCACGCCTTTCTTCACCTGAAATGTACGAAGGTTATACGTACATCGATGAGTCCGGTAATATGGTAGAGCAGGAAGCACAGCCGAATCAGGCCTACGTATCCGGAACAACGCGCAAAGTATACAAAGCGCTTATGGACATTCTTCCCACCGGCCAGAGCCTGCAGTATGCCTCTATGTCCGGCGCGCATTTGTGGCAGATGCCCGTATATTCTGTTATCATCACTATCGCTGCCTCCGGAGCCGGAATCATAGTATTCCGGCGGAAAGACATCAAGTAAAGGAGTCCTTATGGCAATCCTGTTATGTGCCCTCACCGGCATGTTGATCATCACCGTTATTTTACTTTTCATCAAAATACGCATACTGCAGAAGTCAGCAGGGGAAATAAGCAAAGCGCTGGCGGACCGGCTGGAAACTGAAACGAATACTCTTATCGACCTCTCAAGCCGCGACCCGTATATGAGCGCGCTTGCCGAAACCATCAATGTGCAGCTTCGGAAACTCAGAGAGGAACGGCAGCGTTTCCAGCAGGGTGACAGAAATATAAAAGAGGCCATAACAAACATATCCCACGATATCAGAACGCCGCTCACCGCCATATGCGGGTATCTGGAACTGCTGGAACGAGAAGAGATGTCTGAAGAAGTCCGGCGTTGTCTCTGCATTATCCAGGACCGCGCCGATGTGCTGAACAGGCTGGCGGAAGAACTCTTCTGTTATTCCGTCACCACTTCAGCTCCGTTTCAGCAGAAAAGAGAAGCCGTATCACTGAACAGTATTCTTGCAGAAAGTATCTCTGCATACTATGCAGTGCTCAAAGGCAGCCGCATCACACCAGATATCCATCTTCCAGAATCCGCTGTCATGCGCAGTCTCGACAAGAATGCGCTGTATCGTATATTCGGCAACATTATAGGCAATGCCGTCAAATACAGTGACGGAGATCTAACGATCAAGTTAGACGAAAACGGCGGGATCGTCTTTTCTAATCACGCCCCAAAGCTGAACGAATTACAGGCCGGCAGGCTGCTCGACCGATATTATACGGTAGAGGCCGCAAGCAGGTCAACCGGCCTCGGGCTGTCCATCGCCAAGACACTGACCGAACAGATGGGAGGCAGCATAAGGACATCATATGCCGCCGGCACACTCAGCATCCTTCTGCACTTTCCCTAAATGGGAGATTTTGTTGGAGGAATTTGGGAGGGTGGTTAGCGTACGGCAGAGGAACGGCGGGAGGGCGCTGTGGGACGGTCGGTGCGCTTGCAAGCTGTAAGGGAAGAAGCCGCGGCAGGAACAGACACCGACAGAATTCAATAGGAAATCTGGATGATTTCCTATTTCAGCTGTCTCAGAAACTGCACTTGTAGTGCAGTTTCTGGTCTGTCCCTGCCGCGGCTTCTTCCCTAACTGCTTGACAAAGCTCCCTCCAACGCCCCACAGCCCCCTCCCGCCGTTCCTCTGCCTGTTCCCTCACAAAGCTCAAATTTCTTCAACGCGTGGGATTCTCTGGGCGAACCACAATGGATATACACTGCGGCCGTAGTTTTCTGGATAAGAGTCTACCCATTGAGAAGACCTGGGGACTTCCTTTTGCTTGGAATGTTTATCATCCTGAGCGATGAGCAGGCAGGTCTGTCGGGTGTGCAGGGGTGTGGAAGCGCGTTCGGAGGCAGGTGAGGAAAACGTTGCGGAAGAAAGAGCCGGAAACAGACACGGGAATGTTATCACAAATAACATTCCCGAGAGCCTCTGAGGGAGGAAATCCCTTCAGGATTTCATTCCGAATAGGCTCGATTGTCTGCTTCCGGCTCTTTTTTCCGTTACGCTTTCCCGCCTGCCGTAGCGCGCTTCCACACCCCTGCACACCCGACAGACCTGCCGTCCACCGCCAAAAAATAAACATTCCCAACAAAAATCCCCAATCACTCAACAATGCGGACTTTATCCATGTCCAGTTCTTCCAGATCATACGCGGGCATTTTCACAGCCGGCATTCCGAGGGACAAAATCGCCTCCAGTTTGTAGTTCTCCGGGAATTTCAGCTTTTCTCTCACATACTCTTCTGTCGTCTTCTCGTCCGCCTTCCTCAGCCTTCCCTGTATCCAGCAGCTTCCTACGCCGAGGCTTGACGCCATCAGATGCATGTTTGCCATGGCAACGGAACAGTCTTCTACCCATACGTCCTGCGCCTCGGCGTCACCGGTCACAACGATGGCGCACTGTGCTTCCTTCAGCATTTTCACTCCGCCTTCTCTGCACCGGGACAGGTATTCCAGCACTTCTTTATTGCGTACAACGATAAACTGCCACGGCCGCTTTGCCTTTCCTGATTCTGACAGCAGACCCGCCTGTATGATCTTTTGAAGGTCTTCTTCTCTGACCGGTTCATCCGTATAATTTCTGATACTGCGCCGTTTCCGCATTACTTCTAATAAATCCATCTCATTTACACCCTTTCTTTATCATCAAACTCTTTTTTCAGGACCACAAACCAGAAAAAGATATCCCCTGTTCAGATATCTCTCTCTGGTCTCGTTTACGTCTATGTTATATCTTCTGGAGGGATTCGTCAATTTGTAAAAAACTATAACTCCAGGTAGCGCTGCAGAACTTCTTTCATATCTCCGATAATACCATAATCAGACACGTTGAAGATCGGCGCATTCTCATCCTCATTGACCGCGACAAACAGCTTCGTGTCTTTGATGCCTTCCGTGTGCTGGATCGCTCCTGATACACCGAGAGAGATACAGATGCGCGGACGGATGGTAAAGCCGGTCTGCCCGATCTGATGTTCAAACGGTATCATTCCGGTATCGGCCAGCGGCCTTGTGCCGCCGATCGCTGCCTCAAGCTTGCCTGCAAACCGTTTCAGCAATTCAAAGTTCTCTTCACTCTCTGCGCCGCGGCCGCCCACAACGACAACCTCCGCAGCGAGAATGCTGTCCGTGTCGCTGGAGGCCGGAAGCGCCTCCACGATCTCTATTTTAGATTCCGGAAGGACGATATCGTCGAAATACTCGACTTTGACCTCCGCATCCGGCGCGGCCTCGTAAGGCGTGTAGACACCGGGTCTCACCGTCATCATCTGGGGATAGCAGCCTTCTTTTGTCACGATCGTGACAAATACATTCTCTCCGAAGGAAGGCTTGTTCTGTTTGATGTAGAAGCTTCCGTCCTCCCGTTTATCTACAAGTAACTCTGTACAGTCCGCCGTAAGGCCGCAGCCAAGCCGGGCCGCAACTCTCGAAAAGACAGAGCGTCCCATTGGAGTCGCCGGAACGAGCACGCTGGCCGGATCTATTCTTTTGATCATCTCTGCCAGCACCTGGCTTAGCGCGTCATCCTGAAATGTACAGTCCCGGTCTGTCTTGACCGCATATATCTCATCTACGCCGGATTGCTCCAGCTGTGCTGCGAGCTGTTCACAGTCTCTGGCCGCGACGACCGCCTGGATCTTTTCACCGGTCGTCTTTTTAATGAAATGTGCCGCACTGACCAGTTCTGCCACGACAGGCTCTATATTTCCATTATAATTCTCTGCGAAAACACAAATTCCATTAGCCATCTATTCTTTTCCTTTCTCGATCTCGATCAACTCTTTCAGTTTACGTGCCAGCTCATCCGGTGTACCTGTAAGCATCTGAGCCTTTCTCGTACTCTCCGGTTCAAAGGAATCGATCACAACGGTAGGGGATCCTTCCAGGCCGGTCTCACCTGCCGCCATGCCAAGCTCTGCATTCGTATACACTTCCAGAGGTTTACTTTTAGCCGCCCGCTTCGAGCGCAGCGTCGCCAGACGCGGTTCGTTGCACCCAAAGCAGACACTCATCAGCGCCGGAAGCGCAGCCTTGATCTTCAGTTCCATTCCCTGGAATTTCTTCACTGCCAGAATCGTGCCGGCCGTACTTTCGTCGTAGGTAAGCCCCTGTATCTCTGACACATGAGGGATTCCCATGTATTCCGCCACCATAGCGCCCACCTGGCCGGTGGCGCCGTCTGCCGACAGCGCGCCGCTTAAGATCAGATCAAACGTCCCATATTTCTCAAGGCTTTTTGCAAGCACCTTTGCCGTGGCGACAGTATCTCCTCCGGCAAGGCATCTGTCCGTAATGAGACAGCTCTCATCACAGCCGAGCGCCATCGCATCTCTCAATGCCTTCTCTGCATCCGGAGGACCCATCGTAAATACCACGACTTTCCCTTCCGTCTGTTCTTTTAAGACCATGGCCGCCTCGATCGCATTCAGATCCGCAGGGTTGATCATACCCTCGGAGCTGGCACGCACAAGCGCATGAGTCTCCGGGTCCACGGAAACGTCATTGGAAACGGGAACCTGCTTTATAAGAACTGCTATATTCATAACTTCTCCTCTCTGTTATATATCCTTATTTCAACAGACGTTCAAATGCCCAGTCTTCCAGCAATGGTGTCTTCTCGCCGCGCATAATGAACTTCGCAAGGTCTCTGCTGGCCGCCGGAGCCTCGATCACACCGTTTCCGCCGTATCCTGTGGCGAGAACGTATCCCTCTACAGGAGTCTCTCCGAGGATCGGAAGGAAATCTTTCGGCTCTGCTCGGTAGGACAGCCAGGAAGATACAAGACCGCTGTCCACGATCCCAGGCACTCTGCACTCCAGCTGGTCTAACAGGAAATCGATGAAATAGTCGTCTGTCCCGCCCGTAGCCGGAAGCTTGTCAGGATCCCACTGTCCTGCATGCATAGGATTGTTCAGGTCCATAGACAGATGGGATTTGCAGATAAAGATATTGTCGCCTGCTCTCAGGGCGTAGAACGCAGGATATTTTAATACAGGGAAGGTATAGCCTAATTTCTTTCCCGGAGGGCATAAGAAGAATGCTTCTGCCTTTGTATGCCAGATCGGGACATCCATTCCTACCATCTCACCTGTAAACTTGCTCCATGGCCCTGTACAGTCTACTACACAGTCAAATTCATAATCTTCTCCGTCGCTTGTCCTGAGCCCTTTGATCTTGTTGTTTTCCACCTTAACTTCTGTAACTTTTACGCCGGTCTTGATCGTTCCGCCGTTCTTCTGCATTTTCTTTGCATATGTATTGGAGATCATCGTTCCGTCGAAGTATCCGTCGTCCTGCGTATATCCGGCGCCGAGAATATTCTCCGTCGAGATGTCGGGAAGGATCTCTTTGATCCTGTCCTTATCGGTAATATATTCTCCTGTATAGCCGGCGGCTTTGGCAAGCGCGATGCCAGTCTTGATCGTTGCCTCTACCTTCTCGTCTGTAGCCACTACGAGTGTTCCGGTCTTGTCAAAACCTGCGGAGCCCTTTTCTTCCTCCTCCATCTTGAGATAGGACTCAAATCCATACAGTCTTACATCCCAGTATCTGTTTCTCAAAGAATCGTCAAAAAGACATACCGTTCCCGCTGATTTTGCAGTGGAAGCTCCTCCGATGGTGTCTTTTTCAAATACGACCACCTCCGCATTATCATAAAGGCTCAGATGATATCCGAGACATGTTCCTGAAATACCTCCGCCAATAATACCAATTTTTTTCTTGTCCATAACTTTACCTTCCTTTCTTTTTTCTTATATTTTTTTAACATGTGACATTCATGTCATCTACCTTGAGGATCGTTTCTAAAAGTACCCTTAAGCCCTGCCTGATATCTTCTTTTTCTGTATACTCATATCTCGAATGGCTGATGCCGTCTACACTAGGAACAAATATCATTCCCGTCGGGAACCTGGCTGTCATGATAAGGGAATCATGAAAAGCGCCGCTTGGTATCACGGCATATGGAATGTCAAGTTCCTGTACCGACTTTTCAATGCTTTCTTTCACCCACTCTGCCATAGGCGCCGGCTCGTGGTAAGAGAAACGCTCAAATGTGTAAGTCTCACCCATCTCTTTACAGATCCGTCCAAGCTGCTCTTCCAGTTTCCTTTCGATGAGCTCTATCATCTCTTTGTCCTGATCCCTTATTTCCAGGTTAAAAGTACAAGTCCCCGGAATGACATTGACAGAATTTGGGACTACCTTCATCGTGCCGACGGTGGCTACCGTATATGCGCTGCCGTACTCTTCCACGATCCGGGGCACTGCGGATATGAACCCGGCCGCTGCCACAAGAGCGTCCCTGCGGTCCGCCATCACTGTACTTCCCGCGTGGTTGGCCTCCCCTTTGACTGTGATCTCATAACGGCTCACCCCGGCGATGGAAGATACGACGCCCACAGGCGTACCGTTCTTATACAGAGAGGCTCCCTGCTCTACGTGAAGCTCCAGAAAGCAATGTATAGAATCTCTGGCTCTCTTTGCTTTGGGGACATCGGCCACATGGAGCCCGTAAGCTTTCATCACTTCGCCCCTTGTCTGTCCGTTCATGTCCTCGTCGGCCTCACTGATATGAAGCTCTTCCCCGCACATGGCGCCGCTTCCGAGAAGTCCGCTGCCAAAACGAAATCCCTCTTCGTCGGTAAACACGACGACTTCCAGCGGATGTTTCAGTCTCCTGCCGCTTTTCAGAAGTGTCTCGCAGATCTCAAGTCCTGCCACACATCCGAGCACGCCGTCATACTTTCCGCCGTCCGGAACCGTATCCAGATGGGAACCGGTCACGATGGCCGGCAGTTTTGGATTCTCTCCCTCCAGCCGGAACTTCAGATTACCGGCGCTGTCCATGACCGGCTCAAGTCCTAGCTTACGGAAATATCCTGCGAATGTCTCCCGTCCTTTTAGATCCCCGGGTGAATATGCCATTCTCGTGTAAGTTCCGTCATCCTGCGCTCCGCACTGATACAGTTCTTCCAGACGGGAAAGGACTCTTTCCAAGTTAATGTCCATAAAATCCCTCCATACTGCTTACTGACTTGGTGATTGTGCACACTTACTCTTCGCTGTCAGTAGTTCAATAAGCATACATAACTGTTGCTGACTAAATGTTTTTTATCTATATTGCACATTATAGATAATTTTTTAACATATTACATCGGTGCAAAAAGATAAAAAAAGAGAGATAATTTATCTAGTCTGGATAAACTATCTCTCTCTTCCCGATTCTTCCCGGAATTTATATGAAATCCTTATTGTAATTCTCTATCATCTTATAGACTACGAGGCCGATGCGCACTGCCAGCACTTCGTTCGCATTGTCAAAGTCAATGCCCGTTATCTTTGTGATCTTCTCTATTCTGTAGGCTGCCGTCTTATAATGTACATACAGATCCTGGGCCGTCTTGGACAGATTCTGGTTCCTGTCCAGATAAGTCTTCAGCGTTATGATCAGGTCGTCCCTCTGAGGTTTCTTATAATTATAGAGCTTCTGCAGGCCCTCCGGCACATATTCGAGCATCATGGACGAGTCGTCCAGCTGGCAGAGAAGCTTAAATATGCCCAGATCCGAGAACAGCATCGCCCGGGAATTCCCGTCCTCCGATACTTCCCCTGCCACATCCACGAACATAAACGCCTCTTTCGCCTCCTTAAAGCTCTCCGGAAGATTGATGATCCCTTCCACAAGCCTTCCGACGCCGGCCTTCACTTTCAGATACTTGTTATACGCAGACACCTCTGCCTGTACCTGTTCCGCCACTTCCTTGATCTCTCTGCGGTACTCCTCCTGCGTCTGATCCTTTTGCACCTTCTGAATCACGACGATCTTGTCCAGGTCATTATGTATCTTTGCATCCGATATATGCGCAAATATGGCTGTGCTCAGCACGTTTGTGTCCTTCACCCTGGCTTTGAAGTCCCCCTTCGCACTGCTCTCGTTCTTCATCCCAAACACAATGACCCGGTAGCATCCGTCGATCTCCACACCGAGCAGTCCTGTATTTTTCTGGAGCTCACCGATGGAGTGCACTTTCCCGTTCAGTATATTGTGCATAATATCATTTTGAAACTTCTTTTCCAGCTCTGTCACTGCATACTGCCTTGAAAATTCAAACCTGAGAGCCGTTATGGCGCTCTCTGCCGCTATGCTGTCCATCGTATTGAACGGCTGGTTCACCTCACTTACAACGAGATATATCTTTTCTCTGAAACTCATCTTCACCTGAATGACGCACTGGGACACTTCCCCGTTCTGCTTCAGATATGTGTAATTGGAATACGTTCCCGGTTCAAACGGTACGGCATCCTTCCTGATCTTAAGCTCCCCGCCGGCTCCGTCCGTAGAAGCCAGACAGGACATGTTCTGGTTAAAGACGGCGACCGGATTGCGGATCAGCTTGGCAAGCACGTCCAGAATATTTTCGATCCCTTTTCCCTTGGAATCCGGTGTCAGGGCAAGCGCCGCAAAATTATCATATGTCGTTTTAAAATATTTAAGCCTTGTCACTTCTTCATTGAACAGATGCTCCATGATAAGACTCATGATATCTCTGAATGAAAATTCAAAAGGCACCTCCAGGATAGGTATCCCGTGGGTCTCGGAAAATTCCAGCAGAAGATGGATCTTCGTGTCAGCGTTCTCCACCTTCCTGCCGCGCTTTAGAATGAGCGCACTGACACTCTTTCTCGTCAGCTCGTTGATATACACTTTAAATTCTTCGACGGTACATGACCGGAACGCATACAGTCCTGTCAGAAGAACTTCTCCGCCGTCAATAAATTTGACGATATCCGGAGCTTCGATGATCGTCACTCCTTTGATCTCTCTGTCAAGGCCGCGTTCACCGCTTATTAACTTAACATCTTTTAATTCCTCTGCCTGCAGCAGCTCTTCCACACTAAATCCCATTTTCAACCTCTCCGCTAACATTGATACTGCCCGTTTTCAGCCGCATATATCCGGCCATAAGCAGGTGACAACAGCCGGACATTTACAGTATGGCCGACTGAGAATATTTACAGTATATCACAAAAAGACACAGCCGTATAACGTAAATTGTCATACCTGTGCCTTTTTTGTCTCATTATCTGTAATTATACCTCGTGACAGACTGCTCCAGATGCTCCCCCATGGCTTTGGCAGCACCGCTGCTGTCATGGGCAAGTATAAAACGGTACACGTTCCGGTGCTCTTCATAAATAGCCTTCAGCTGCGCTTCGTCCGCCATCCCGGTACCGCTTATGTGCCGCATGAGATTACTGATCGTCTGGATCATACTTAAGATGACCCGGCTTCCGGAGCACTCTGCGATACACGTATGAAATTCTATGTCATACTCGAGAAACTCTTTCTGGTTCTGATCTTCGTACGCCCTGCGGATGAGCTCTGAGATCTCCTCAAGCTTCCGGATCCCCGCGCTCTTTGCACTGCCGGCGGCCAGCTCCGCCGCCTTCACCTCCAGAAGATTTCTGACCGTCAGTATATCCTCCACCTGGCTGCCGTTCAAGAAAAGCGACCACGACAGCGGTATTATAAAGAAGTCTGCCTCCGCGCTGCTTATATACGTCCCCTGTCCGGGACGGATATCGATCATCCCGAGAACGTCCAGCACCTTGAGCGCCTCGCGGATCGCCGAACGCCCGACATTCATCTTCTTTGCCAGCACTCTGTCCGACTCTATCTGGTCTCCCTTTTTCAGCTCTTTGTCCATCAGTTTCTCGGCAAAATACATCGTGAGCCTGAAGAGAAGTTCATCGATCCTTCCCTTTTTGGCGGCATTTCTGCTCATACGTTCCGCCGCTTCGGTCCCCGCAAGGACAATATCCATCTTCCGCACAAATTCCTCCGGCTTCATGGAAAACAGCATGGAATCCATATTCAGAGCGGCGGCGGCTGAGAGGATCACTTCATCCAGCCGTCTCCCGCCTTTGGACTCAAGATTGGAATAGGTAGCCGGGCTCATGGACGGCGTTCCCTCCCCGTCGGAAAGGAACCGGCAGATAAATTCTCTCTGGGTCATGTTGAGATATCTTCTCAGCTGGCGGAGATTTTCCTTTTTATATATTGGATTCAACTTCTGGCTGCTCATAAGTTTCTGCGCCCCGGTCCGGTCTATTATTTGTCGAGAAGCTTTTCCGCCAGCTTCTGCATGATGACAGTTCCCTTTGCAAAGTCACTGTATTTTGTAAATTCAACCGGACAATGGCTTCTTCCTTCTTTGCTTGGCAGGAACAGCATGACCGCCGGCAGGTTCTGGCCGATCTCAAGCGCGTCATGTCCTGCGCCGCTCAGCATTCTCCTGTAGCTGTATCCGAGCTCCTTACATTCTGCTTCCATAATGTCCAGCATTTCAGCGGAAAGCTCCACCGGAGTGATGGTCAGTTTGTTCTCGATCTCATAGCTTCCGCCATATTCTGCCACTTCTCTCTCAAGCGCTTTTTTGATCCTGGCGGCGATATCGTTAATGTTGTCATTATTTCTGGAACGGATGTCTACCGTGAATTCCACCTTCTCGGCCACGATATTCATTCCGCCCGGAACCGTATTGATATATCCGACCGTGGCTACCGTACCGTCTGCTTTTTCTCTTGCCCAGTCCGCGATCTTTGAGATCACTTTTGCCGCGGCATCCACAGCATCCATCCGCATATCCATCGGTGTCGTACCGGCATGATCCGCACGCCCGTTGACCGTGACCATGTATCTTTGTATTCCGACGATACAGTCTACAAGTCCAAGCTCAACGCCTTCCGCATCCAGCACCGGTCCCTGTTCAATATGTACTTCCAGGAAAGAGCCGATCCTGCCCTCTTCCCACGCTGCCTCTTCGATATTCTCCGGAACGAGGCCATATTCCTTCATCGCCTCATAGATGGAGATTCCGTCCTTGTCACAGAACTTCTTCGTATATTCCACATCCCGGTGGCCGAGCATAGCGCCTGAACCGAAATACCCGGTCCCGAACCTCATACCCTCTTCGTCGTTAAAGCCCGCCGCTACAAAGCTGCGTTTTGGCTTTATTCCCTTTTCTCTGAGCAGACGCGCAACTTCTATGGCGCAGATCACACCGGCGATCCCATCGTAATCTCCGCCGTTTGACACGGAATCATAGTGTGACCCCATCATCACGCACGGAGCATCCGGATCTTCTCCCTTCAACAGGCCGAACACATTGCCCGCAGCGTCCTCCGATACTTCAAGGTCTATCTCATGCATCAATTCTTTTAAATATTCCACGGCCTGTCTGGCTTCCTTTGAAAACGGCAGTCTTGTACAGCCATTTCCCGGGGTCGCCGTGTATTGTTTTAAATGTTCCAAATCTCTTGCGATTCTGCCTGTAATCTCCTCAATAACCATATAAATACCCTTTCTCGCCTTCACGGGCGGATCTCCTCTAACTCTTCTTTATGCGGTCAAACACATATACTTTAAGCGGTGAATACAGCATTGCCGCAGCCATGAGCACAAAGCCGGCCGCGCACATGCCATCACCTTTCATTTTCAGTCCTGCCAGAATAAGTGCGAACGCTATCAGTATGACGATAAACGCAAGCGTAAGTCCGCCTTCTTTTGTCTTAAAAAAATTCTTTTTTTCCATATCACCACAACTCCTGCTTCTACAATATCACTGACACAAATACGATGGCGCCGATCAAAAGCGTTGTCGTCAGCGTGATCGGTATGATCTTTTTCAATACCTGCCCTTCGCTGCCGAGGATTCCCGCCGTCGTCGTGCCGAGAATGATCTTGCTCGGACTGATGGCGCTTCCGATGGCGCCTCCCGCTGTCTGTGCACCGAGGATCGCCGCCTTATCCAGGTGGAGCAGGCCTGCTGTCGTCACCTGGAAATCGCCGAACAGAATGTTGGATGACATATTGCTTCCTGTCATAAACGATCCGATCATACCTACTACGGGCGCCAGTATGACATACGCTTTGCCGAGAATTCTGGCTATACCGTCTGCCAGCACCATCGTCTGGCCGGTTCCGCCCATAATTTTAGACATGATGACGAGGCCGATCACTGCGATGCCGGACGGCATCGTCATGGCAATGGATCTGGCAAACACCCTTTTTGTTCCCCCTGCCTTGATCCACCCATGCTTTTTAAAGTACACGATCCCCGCAAGAGAAGAAAGGAGCAGGAACATGCTTGCATGTGTGAACGGCGCAAGCGGCGAAAAGCAGGCTTCCGCCTGGTTCACAAATCCATAGCCCGTGGAAGTCTCGGGGAAAGAAAATCCGAGGGTAAACTGGCCCAGAAATTTGTTCACCGGTGTGACGACCAATACGACCATCGTGAGCGCCGTGAGCAGTATATACGGCACAAACGCCTGTAAAAGGGACATATCTGCCGGAGCCTCGTCAGAAGTCCCGGACGTAAAGGTGCGGTTCATGATCGGACTGTCGGAAAGGCTCCACTCTTCTCTGTACATCTTCATTCTTCCGATCAGGAACAGAACGACCAGCGCTATGCACGATGGAAGGAAACAGGATATGGTCGTGTTCACCTGAGTGAGCAGCAGTTCTCCTCCACCCTGGATAACAGCTAAAATAAGTACCGCCGGAAGCCCTTTCTTCACAGCCTTGCCTTTGCCGTAAAACCAGCAGAGCACAAGACCTGTAATGACATTCCACAGCCAGATAAACAAGCCCGCCCAGAAAGCCGCGGCCAGATAATCCGGGCTCCCAGACTCCAGACCGGTAGACATTACGAGTGCATCCCATGCCGCAGCCAGTGTACCGAACGTATTTCCCCACGCCTGGCCCAGCAGAGGTATGATGACCGCATACAGAGGTGTTACCCCGATACCGATCAGAAGCGGTGCTCCCACCGCTACCGGCACCCCGAATCCGGTGATCCCCTGGAGGAAACTCTCCAGGATCCAGCCGAGAGCCAGCACGACGAGCAGCTCATTGGGCAGGAGTCTGCGCATTCCGTTCCGGATGACAAGGAAGGCCTTCGCCTCGTCGGCGACCTGATACAACAGGATCGCAGTCCATACGATCAGAAGGATGATAAGCGCGCTCCAGATCCCTTTTGCGCTCTCGCTCGCCAGCAGCCTGATATCCGCTTTGTAAAACAATATGCCGGTGATGATCGTAATGAGCAGTCCCACCGGGGCGGCCTCTGTGGCCCCCCACTGGAACTTGATCATCAGCAGCAGTAAAACTATGATTGGCAGACATGCCATTATCCACATAAACAGATTTGTTGGTACGTTCATATTCTATCTCCTAATTACTTATGTATTACTGTACCCGTCTTGCCGGCGATGCCTTCTGCCGCCTTATCAAGCAGAGTTATGAGCGTATGCCGCCCTTCACCGGACTCTGCAAAACGGATCGCAGCTTCGATCTTCGGAAGCATGGAGCCCTTCGCAAACTGGTCCTGGGCAATATACTCCCTCGCCTCGTCTACGGTCAGGTCGCTGAGCCATTCCTGGTTCTCTTTGCCGAAATTGACCGCCACCTTTTCTACGGCAGTGAGGATGATCAGATAATCAGCGTTCATCTCCGCCGCGAGAAGACTGCTCACATTATCTTTGTCGATCACCGCGCTGACACCGGAGAGCTTTCCTGCGTCGTTCACTACCGGGATCCCTCCTCCGCCGCACGTGATGACAATGTGGCCGGCGTCAACAAGTGTCTTTATCGTCTGGAGTTCCCGTATTCTTTTTGGCATCGGGGAGGCAACTACGATCCGGTAGCCCCTTCCCGCGTCTTCCATACACGTAATGCCATTCGCTTCATTCTTTTCCGCTTCTTCTTTTGTCAGGAAACGGCCGATCGGCTTGGATGGATTTCTGAACGCTTCATCTTCCTTATCCACCTCTACCTGTGACAGAATGGTGGACACTTTCACATCCATTTCCCGGCTGTAAAGCTCGTATTTGATCGCATTCTGCAGGTCGATGCCGATGTAACCCTGGCTCATGGCCACACAGGTCGGAAGCGGCGTCTCCTTATAATCTTCAGACGTGCACGCAAGCTGGTCCATGGCGTTCTGTATCATACCCACCTGAGGGCCGTTGCCGTGCGTGATGATGAGCTCCATATCCTGCTGCACCAGATCCACGATCACCTTTGCGGTCTTTGCGACCGCTTCTTTCTGCTCTTCATAATTTTTGCCGAGAGCATTCCCTCCCAGTGCAATAACAACTCTTTTCTTTTTCATATGGCTGTCCTCCCAGCTTATTCAAAAGAGAATCCCAGCTTCTTGGCATACGCTGTGACCGCTTTTTCAAAGCATTCGACCGGCGGATGTACTGTGCCTGCTCCTATCTGTCCATATCCGGCAATTTTATGTGCTATACCTGTATTGATGACCGGCGTGATCCCCTTTTCCACTACAAGCCTTGCATCGATGCCAAGACATGTTCCCTGGAAATTCCAGTTCGGAATAATAAAATTCGGGTTCCGGTCTATTGTGATCTCTGTCATCTCTGTACTCGTACGCAGCGCGTCTTCATATCCGCCCGCACCCACGAACCGTGTGACCGCCGGGGCAGCTATCATGGCCATGCCGCCCACTCCGAGCGTCTCCGTGATCGCACTGTCCCCCATATCCGGGCACGCATCTTCCCCGTCATACCCGGTAAAGTAAAGCCCCTGAGGTGTATTTACCGGAGCGGTAAACCATTCGTCTCCCATGCCGCTGATGCGGATGCCGAACTCTACGCCGTTTCTGCACATGGCAGTTACGACCGTTCCTTCCGTAAGGAGTCTCGCCCCGTCCATGACAGCTTTCCCTGTCGCCATCATAATATTGAGGAAGAACTGGTCCGTATCTGCCAGGAACTTGATCACGTCATAGCGGTCCTTTTCATCCATATCCATCTTCGTTATGATCGGGCTTACCTCTTTCAGGAATGCCAGTGACGCCGCGATGTTTCTCTGGTGGAATTCATCCCCCATGGCGATGGCTTTCGCGACGAGCGGATTGACGCTCAGTCCGCCGTCTATGGAGCGGATCGCTTTTCCAAGTGTCGGTCCGAGCACTTCTTTCATCCACAGCAGTCTGTCCACGACTTCCTGTGAATAAGCGCCGAATCTGAGCACTTTGCCGATTCCTTCGTTCATAGTGCAGTACGCTTCGTTGCCGTCCGTCATATTCTTCACTACAAAGACAGGCATGTTCGCGGAGGTGATGCCTCCCATCGGTCCCACTGCCTTCACGTGATGGCATGGAATAAAAGTAACTTCCCCGGATTCCAGGATCTTTCTGGCCTCTTCTTCTGTCGCGGCCCACCCTTCAAACAGAGCGGCTCCCACACAGGAACCCTGTACCGGATCCGGCATATCCTTATATTGGATCGGAGGCCCCGCATGCAGGATCACCTTTCCTTCATTCAACTCTTTGATGACCGTTTTTGCAGACACCACGTCCTGAATTACCGGCTGGCTCGCCACGATCTTGGCGATCACAGAGCGGTTCGCTTCATCAATGTCTAACCCTTCATAGCTGCGCAGGAAATTCAGTATCTTTATGAGCCTTACATCTCCTCCGGCAGGCGGCATCCAGTCATACTGCACTACGCCGCAGCCAAAGGACTCTGCGACTTCCGCAAAACTCTTCAGACCGATGTTGATGATCTTCGGTTTCTCGGAAAGGAGTTGTATCAGTTTGTCAGACGCCTCTGTCTTTTCGATCTTTGCCACTTTTTTTGGACGGATCTCTTTCACCGGCTCTTCAAAGTCCATACCGATAGCGCGGATCGCCGTGTGAACAGCGAGCTTATTGTTCTCGCACACGATAACGCCTGCGCCTTTCAGCTTGCTGACCGCCCCGTCATAATCCTGGAAGTCTCTTCTCGTGCCGCATACGGTCGCGACAAAGAACAGTTTTCTTCCCTCTGCTTTTGCCTTATCCCTCAGTTCGATGATGGATGGAAGGAGCGCCCCCGCCATATCCTCATGGGAACCGTAGCCAAGCATGATATCCAGAAGGATCACACCGGTAGATGCATCGTCAATAGCTTCCTGCATACACTCGATACGTTTGGCCGGGTCGATCATCGGATGCGGTTTCCCCTGGGTATACACGTCATCTCCCAGGTCCACCACGATATGTCCTCCGGTCTTCAGCATAAAGCCTTCCGCCTTCTGGGGAGGAACTTTCATGTCAAGCGCATCCTTGATGAGCATTGCTGCCTCTCCGGCCAGCGTTCCGCCGGAATAGTATGCCTTGATCGTCTTCTTTTCTTCCGGTTTGAAGAAGTCTGCCGTATCTGCTTTCACCTCAGCCTCTTTCACTTCTTCGCCTCTGACAAGGCCGACAGCCAGCCGCGCCGCTTCGTCAAGTGTATACGCATGGTAGAAGCCCTCTTCGTGATACTCCGGCTTTTCACCGAGGAACAGCGTGATCACCGGTTTCCTGAAGTTGCTCAGACGGTCGGAGATGCGGTCTCTGACCTCCTTTGCCGGCGGCTTTGATATGATGATGAGCACTTTCACGCTCGTGTCGCTCTCCATAGCCTCTATCATATCCATCATTGTAGTTCCGCCTACTTCTATGGACAGATCGCGGCCGCCGGTACCGATCGCGTTCTTTACCCCCTCGCCGAGACGGTCAATGATCGTTGTCAGTTCCTGGATCCCTGTGCCTGACGCGCCGATGATCCCGATAGAGCCCGGTGTTACATTGTTAGTAAATGCAACCGGCACTCCCTGGATGATCCCGGTGCCGCAGTCCGGTCCCATAACTGCCAGCCCTTTTTCATGTGCTTTGTTCTTCAGCTTGATCTCATCTTCCAGCGTCACATTATCGCTGAACATAAATACATTCATGCCTTCATCGAGTGCGCGGTCAGCTTCCAGAGCTGCGTACGCACCCGGAATAGAGATGACGGCAAGATTTGCCTCCGGAAGCTTCTCAAGCGCCTTATCCCATGACTTGACAGCCTCGGCTCCCTTTTTATCACTTTCTTTCGTTGACTGCTTTTTGAAAAACTCTTCTGTTTCCTGCATGATCGTATCCAGAAGGCTTTCGTCATCTACATCCGCAACGACGACCATATCGTTCGCAGACGCGCTTTCCAGTTCTTCCGTATTCAGACCGCTCTGTCTGTATATATCTTTATTGGCAGGTGTTGCCATCATGATCGAAACTTTTTTCACACCTTTGATCGTTGATATCTGATTCGTCAAAAGCATGAGAACAACAGAATCGTGATAGCTTCCCTTCTTCACAATCGTCTTTAACATATGTTCTCCTTCCCTTATTCGGCAAATCTGTTTTTGTGGTCGTATCTGTCGTAATGCACATCATCACTGACCAGATAATCATAGATCTCATCTACGATCTCCACGCCGCCTGTTTCATATGCTTTATCCCGCCTCATGACCGCGCGCTCGCCCGGATAGTATACTTTCCCGTATCCTTCCGCAGCGGGCATCTCGCCGAGTTCATCCAGCACCTGGGACATGGACTTCTTAAATGCATCCAGACCGACAAATCTGGACGGATCCATCACGATGAACATCTGTCCAAGGTCTCTTCCCTTGGAAAGGTCGTGGTACATGGAGCTTACATGTTTGCCGAACGGAACGCCGAGCAGCACGCCTGCAAAGACGTCGACCATCATCATAAGTCCGTACCCTTTTGCGCCCGCGATCGGAAGCAGTGCGTTGACAAGACTTGAATCTGTCACCGGCTGCCCTTTTTCATCAACCGCCCACGTATCCGGTATCGCCTCATGTCTGGAACGCTTATCCAGAATCTTGCCCCACGCCTGAACTGTCGTCGCCATATCAAATACGACCGTCCTGTCATCCGCAGTCGGAGCCGCAAAAGAAATCGGGTTCGTGCCGTAATACGGCTCGGTCCCCCCAAACGGCACCGCCATAGGATCAGACTGGCAGAATGCGATCGCCACCAGGTCCTGCTTAGCGGCCATCTCTGTATAATATCCGATCGAACCGCTGTGTGAAATGTTGCGGATACCAGTCACCGCGATGCCTGACTTTTTCGCCATCTCTATTGTCTTTTCCATCGCAAAGGTGGATGCTACATATCCGCAGCCATTGTCTCCTTCATAAATGGCAGAACACGGCCCCGTCTCTTTCCACTCAAATTTCGGGTCCGTCGTGATGCCCCCTTTTGCGATCCTCTCGCTGTAATACTCCACACGGACCGCGCCGTGGGAATGGTATCCCCTCTCATCCGACCATGTGAGGATCTCAGCCGTCATATCGGCATGTTCCTCACTTAAGCCGGCTTTGATCAGCTTATTTTTCATCAGGTTTTTTAATTCATCCCGAGATAGTTTCATTTTTTCTGCTCCTCTTTACTTTCCTAATCACTCTTCTATGTTCTGACTTTTCTTCGCGATCATTTCGATCTCTATCTTTGCACCGCCCACAAGAGCAGCGACTCCAACCGTGCTGCGGGCCGGGTATGGCTCTGAAAACTGCTCGGCATACACCGCGTTCATCGCCTCAAAATCATCCATATCCGTCAGATATACGTTGACTTTCTGAACATCATCCGGCGTCAGGCCCGCTTCTTCCAGCACGTGAAACAGATTGGAGAAACTCTGTCTTGTCTGGGCGGTAATGTCCCCTTCCACAAGCTGTCCGGCCGCCGGGTCTATCGGCGTCTGTCCGGACAGAAACAGGCAGCCGCCGGCATCCACAGCATGTGAATATGGACCGGTCTTTCCCGCATTTTGGGACATCACAACTTTTCTGCCCATCTTATCTCTGCCTTTCTCCGCTTTATAACGCTACGTCTCTGTTGCAGTCTTTAGAGTAAATGTAGGCGAAGTCTTCTTCTCGTCCTACCGCATAGCATGCCTGCGGGCAGTACGCATCCAGGAACATATAGTCGCCGGCTTTTACCGGAACCCACTCGTCGTCCACGCGGTACATACCTTTGCCCTGAAGGAAATACATTCCGTGCTCCTGTACATGAGTCTCGATATAGCCGTGAGACGCGCCGAGCTTGAACTTTAGAATATGCATATTCATATCGAATCCGAAGTCGCCCGCTGCCGGGAGAAAATCTTTGATATGGCAGTTCTCCATTCCTTCATATTCGATCCACGGAAGATCGTTGGCATTGCCGACTACCGTATACGCGCTGTAGCCTTCTACTCTCTCATATCTGCGTTTGTAGACAAACAGTTTTGCGTCTTCCTTACTCTTATTCTCAAAAGAAACTACGTTGCTCTCAGGTGAGAAGATGTATCCGCCCTCTGTGAGCACTTCTTCTTTATCCGCATTTTTGACCGTGACTTCACCTGAGATCACATACAGGAATGTCTCCAGTCCCTCTCCGCCGATTCCGCTGTTCTTTCCGCCTTCTCTTGCCGTTACGAGATAATCCGCAAAGGATGCGCCCATAGCCGGTGAGCCAAGGATCGTCACGTCACAGTTCTCATATCCCGGAATGCTGTTCTTAACAAGCCCGTCTGGCTCGAGAAGTACATAATTCTCTTTCTTGATCACAGAACGTGTCATCAAAAGTTCCTCGCGGTATCCTACCTGATCGTTTAAATAACTCATTTTTAATTCCTCTCTTTCTTTCCTCTTAAATTTACTCTAGTGGTCAACCAGTTTTTATACCATAATTATGACAACAACAGCACGTTTTTTCAATTATTATTATTGAGAAAAGCAGATAGATTTTTTATCAACTTTATACCCTATTGTCAATTTTTTCACATGTCTGTTTCATCTTGTTATATGCTATAATAGCTTTGTCGGATCAATATTTAAGCAAAGGCCGGCGTTGAAACGCCGTACGGTAATATTTTATCCGCATCAGACAAGAATATATTCGTATCACAGCGCGGGCATTAAAAGGAGGCCAGAACAATGCAGCAGAAAAAAATCATTGAAATAAACAGTACACTTTACCTGAAACACGCCACCGTCTGTTCGGACAGCAGCGTCACCCCCAAAGCCTGTATCCTCTACTTCCACGGGGGCGGGCTGCTGTACGGGGAAAGAGACGACCTCCCGGCGCTTCATCAGAAGACACTGACAGAAGCAGGATATATCATCGTGTCCTTCGACTATCCTCTTGCACCGGCGGCAAAGCTTAATACGATCCTGGATGATGTCACCTCTTCCATCTCCCATTATGTCAAATACCCTGAACTGTATTGCGGCCATGCACTCCCTTTCTTTCTCTGGGGACGTTCCGCCGGCGCGTACCTCTGCCTTCTGGCCGCCGCCCAGGGCGACCTCCCCGCCGCGCCGGAGGGCATACTCTCCTACTATGGCTACGGCTTCCTGTGCGACAGCTGGTTCCAGACGCCGAGCAGTTACTACTGTTCCCTTCCGGCCGTGGACGCCTCATGCCTGGACAACGCCGGAGCCGGACTCCAGCCATCGGGAGGACTGGACACACACTACAGCATCTACGTGTACGCAAGACAGACGGGCCGCTGGCGCGCCCTCCTGTATGAAGGACGGGAGAAATACTTCTATCTGGACTACACCCTGCGCGCCTGCGCCGCACTGCCCTGCCCGCTCTTCTGCGCCCACAGCACCAATGACCCGGATGTGCCATACGAAGAATTCCTCGAACTGAGCAGCCGCTACCAGGCCAGACAGTTTATCGCCGCCGGAAACACCCACGACTTCGACCGGGAAGAAACAAACCCGTTCACCGCCCAACTACTCCAGGAGACAGTAAAGTTCCTCAATAAGAATTTAGGGGACTAAGTTTGGTTAGTTGGCGGCGTACAGCAGGGTGAATAGGGATAAAATAAATCCATTGAGTCCTCAGCTATCTCCCACCTTGAGTAAATTAGAGCTTCGTGTAGTAACAGGCGGAGGAAAGGCAGCAGGGGGCTGCGGGGCGTTGGAGGGAGCTTTGCCGATCCGTTCGTAAAGAAGACGCGGTATATACAGACTAGAAACTGCACATCAAGTGCAGTTTCTGAGACAGCTAAGACGGGAAATCATCCAGATTTCCCGTCGCATCTGTCGGTGTCAGTATATACCGCGTCTTCTTTACCTACGGATCGCAAGCGCACCGACCGTCCCGCAGCCCCCTGCCGCCTTTCCTCCGCCGTACGCCACGATCCTCCAAAAATCTACTCAAAAATAGTCCCTTTACGGAATGGTGCCGAGCTCTTCATTGACTTCATCAGGAAGTAATACACAAGTCCTGTCGGTATGAGGCTTACATACCAGGACAGCTCCACGATGAGCAGTGAACAGAGCGAACCTGCGATGATCGCGATGATGGCTGCCCAGTTGACACCTTTGAACACTCCCTGTTTATCGTACATGTTGTTGATATCCAGCTTCTTCTTACGGAGAATATAATAGTCTACCGCCATAACCGCGAAGATAGGCCCGAGGAATGCGGAATAGAACTGGGTAAACAGGCTCAGCCCCGCCGCCGACTGGTCCGTGACCAGTTTCCACGGCATACAGCACGCGGAGAGAATACCTACAACTATCGTCGCATGTGACCACTTCATGTGGAAGGATTCCATCAGTACATAGGACGGCGGTACGATGTTGTTCAGCACGTTCGTCGTCACCTGGGCAAATGCGATAAACAAAAGCGTCACCACTGTGAGGAATTTACTGCCCATCGTTGTCGAGAATACAACTACCGGGTCGCTGTTTCCTGTCGCCGCTGTCACAAGGAGACCGATAAGGCCCATGAACAGTGTCACCGGCAGGATCGCCACGGTGTAGATGCTTCCGGTGCGCACGGACTTCACGTTTTCTTTCAGGTTGCGTGAGTAGTCTGACGCGTTGATGATCATAGTGGAATAGATCCCCAGGAAGGACGTCGTCGCTGCCCAGAACGGCATGCCCCACGTTCCCTTGATTCCGGAGAACACATCGTCGATCTCAGTGGCAAACTGTGTCTTCACTACGTATAACATATAGGCAAGGATGGCGATGATGAAAATACATGATATATTCTCAAGCCATTTGATCCCCTCAAACCCTTTGATCGCCAAAGCTACCTGCAGAATCGTGAACAGTGCATAGACGACCGGGAGGTTGTCAAAACCAAATAAGATCTTGAAGCAGCTGTTGATCGCTCCCGCTCCTACCCAGCTCTGGAATCCAAACCAGATGATCGCCGGCACGCCTCTTAACAGACCGGGAATCTTGACGCCCGCCGTTCCAAAGCTGCTTCTGAGCTGCACCGTATAAGGAATGCCATACTTATGCCCGCAGTTCCCGATAATAACGAGCGCGATGGCGATAACAAGGCATCCGATGATCATGGCAAGGATCGCCTGGCCTACCGTCAGCACCCCGATCAGTCCTGCCCCCATGGAAAATGTACCGATGGATACACATCCTCCCATAAAGCTTGCGGCATAGGATAAAGATCCCATGATACGTTTTTTTGTCGGCTGAAGGTCCGGGTCCACGTTCGTTACGAGTTCCGGGTTCAGTTCCAGATTTTCTACAATATTACTCATCTTCTCTCTCCTCTCGATGTTTGACGGACTAGCTTAATCTTCTGATCAACTCGCCCACGCCTTTTTCTGCTGTGATCTTACCGTCTTCGGCAACGACATTTCCGCGGATCATCGTACATACCGGCAGTCCTTTTCCTTTCATGCCTGCAAATGCGGAAATTTTATTGACATACAGGAGAGACTCACCTGTGATCTCCCATTCTCTCTCCGGATCTACGATCACGAGGTCCGCGTCAAATCCGGGCTTGATATCTCCTTTTCTGCCATAGATCCCAAATGCTTTCGCAGGCCGTCTCGCCATGGAATCAGCCAGTACAGACGGACATATGTCTCTCTTTACACAGCCTTCGTTGAACGCCACCTGGAAGCCGCTCTGGATCCCGCTTATGCCGCCCCACACGTCAAACACATTTTCGATCTTGTTTCCAAGGATCTCCTTGAACTTCTCGTCATAAGAGCATGGCGAATGGTCGCTTGCGATACCGCTGAATGTGCCGTCCTCCACATACTTCCACAGTCTGTCTACTTCCTCCTGGGAGCGCAGCGGCGGCGCGCACTTGAACAGCGGTCCGTTCTCAATGACATCCTTATCCGTAAGGCTCAGATAGTGGGAACACGTCTCAGCCGTAATATCGCATCCTTCCTGCTGTGCTTCTTTGATCTTCTGCGCCACATCCGGGCTGCTCACATGGCAGATATGTACCTTGCACCCTGTAGCCTTGGCAAGCTCTATCATATCAACAGTAGCCACCATCTCTGCGATGACAGGCCGGGAGTCGAGAAAGCCCTGCCAGTCGAGACGGCCTTCTCTTTTCATCCTCGCCTCCTGCCATTTGATCAGGGAGTAGTCCTCACAGTGGAATCCCGCACGTCCGCCGAATTCTTTGATGCGCTGCATTGCTTCATATGCCTGCCCGTAATTTAAGGAACTGTAATCTGGAGAGACCGGGCCGATAAATGACTTAAACGCCACACAGCCTTTATCGTGCATCCCCTTCAGGTCCTCAAAATTATCCGGTACAAGTCCGCCCCAGAAACAATAGTCCGCGTATGCATTACTGCTCACTTTTTCTTCCTTCCGGTCAAATAAGTCTGCGTTCGTCATGGCTGGTTCGTTCTGCAGCGGCATATCGATAACTGTTGTATATCCGCCCACAGCGGCCGCAGCTGTGCCGTGCTCGTAATCTTCCCGCCACTCATAGCCCGGGTCATTCAGATGCGCATGTGTATCGATAGCCCCGGGGAACACATAGTTTCCTTTTGCATCGATCACCCTGGATGCCTCAGGCTCGATCCCTTCAGCCAGCACCGCTGCGATCCTGCCGTCTTTGACAGCTATATTTCCTGCTGTGACTGCATCTGCCGTCACAATTTTTCCGTTATTCACTAAAATATCATACATATGTATAACCTCCTATCACTTCTCAAGTGAAGTTCCTTTCCTGAAACGACCGCAGGACGGCATCTTCTTCATACAGAAATAGTATACCAGGCCTGTCGGTATTGTGGCGGTGAAGAAGGAAATGTCTACATTGATCAGACCGATAACTGCCCCTACAGCGGTTGCAATGATCGCCGCCCAGTTGACACCGGCGTGATTTCCTTTATCATTATACAGATCATCAAGCTTCTCTCCCTCGATCTTCCCCCGGTGCATAATATAGTAATCCGTGATCAGCACCGCAAATATCGGTCCGAAGAAGGCCGTATAGATCTTGACGAACATATCCAGTCCTGCCGCCGAACTGTCATTCGTGAGGATCCACGGACATGTACATACGGCAAGGACGCCTACGAGGATAACCGCAGTCCTGTGCTTTATTTTAAATGCGTCCATAAATGCGTAGGCCGGCGGAACTACGTTGCTCGCAAGGTTTGTCGTCATCTGCGCGAACAGGATAAAACCAAGCGTGGCGACGAGAAGGACCTTATTTTGAACCATCTGGGAGAATGCATTGATCGGATTTGCGATACCTGTCGCCGTAGACGCCATCGCACCGATCAGACCGAGAAGTACAGTGGTAGGAACCATGGCGATAAAGTACGCAACCCCCCGCTTCCCTACAGAGAATCCTCCTTTCAGCTCACGTGAGTAGTCTCCCGCATTGAGCATAACGGTCGTACTGTTTCCGAAAAATGCTATGATAGCGGCGATGAAAGGCATCCCCCAGGAACCTTCCCTGCTGATGAGCTTATCGCCGATAACTCCCCAGTACTGGGTAACACATACATAGAGCATGTAGAGCATTGCACATACGATGACAACGCCTCCCACGTTCTCGACCCATTTGATCCCATGGAACCCTTTCACAGACAGTATGATCTGGAGTACCTGGAACAGGATGAAGAATAATACTACGTTGTCATATCCGAAGATGGCGATCGATATCTGGTTGATCGCAGAACCTCCAAGCCATGTCTGGAACCCATACCATACGATCGCGGGCAGTCCACGGATCATTACAGGTACGATATTCCCTTTTGTGCCGTAGGCACTTTTAAGCTGTATCGCATATGGCGCTCCCGACTTGTAACTGAACCGGTCGTTGGCACAGATACCGATGACGAGAATGGTGGAGCCGATCAGCACTGCCAGAAACACCTGCATAAGGTTAAGCCCTTTGTCCAGCTGGGCGGAACCCATCGTCAGCGTACCGATAGAGATACATCCGCCAAGCCAGAGCATAAGATAAGATCCCCAGCCCATAATACGGTCTTTTTCCTGAATCGGCGCCAGTGAGCCTGATTCTTTCTTTACTTCATTCTTAACATCACTCATAATCTTTCTCCTTCATTCCTTCTCTTGTTATCTCGCGTCTGCCGGTGTCACATACTTTCCGTAACCGACGGCATCCTCTTTATAGCTTCCGCCTTCAGCGACTACTCTGCCGCGGATGATCGTACATACCGGCGCGCCTTTCCCCTCCAGTCCGTCAAAGCAGGAAACGTGTCCCTTTGTAAGAAGTTCCTCCTGTGTACATTTCCACTCCTTATCCGGATCCACGATGACGATATCCCCGTCAAAGCCGAGTTCAAACGCCCCCTTCTGTCCGTACAGTCCGAACACCTTTGCAGGATTGTAGTCCATCACTTTTGCGATGAGTGTCGGGCTTAAGCCTTTCTTGTTCACTGTCATGTCAAACATCATAGGAAGGAAATACTGGATAGCGTTCAGGCCTCCCCATGCATGCCATATATCTTTTGCCGCATTATCTTTTTCTTCGTCTGCGGCCGGAGAATGATCGCTTCCAACACAGGATAATGTTCCGTCGAGCACATAATCCCAAAGCTTCTCCATATCCTCCTGCTTACGCATCGGAGGCGTGCATTTTGCCGGCGCGCCTTTTTCAAATACAAAGTCCTCCGTAAAACCGAGATAATGAGGACATGTCTCTGCCGTAACCGGGAGTCCTTCGTGGATAGCGTCTTTTACGACCTGAGCGACCATCGGATGGCTCACATGGCAGATATGCACTCGTCCGCCCGTGGCGCGTGCCATATCGATCACGTTTTTCGTTGCTACGTATTCTGTCCATACATCGTGAGAGTCGAGAAAATCTCTGATCTTCTCCTCACTGCTTCTGCCCTCTCTCGCCTTTGCCTCTCTTTCGCGCTCCAGCACCTGGCCGAACTCTTCACAGTGAAAACCGCAGAGTGCATTGTATGGTTTCAGAATCTCCAGCGCTTTTCTTACATTTCCCATATTTACCGTAGGAAAGAGGTCGCCGTTTGGGCATGTAAAGCCTTTAAACGCCGCAACGCCGCACTTATGCAGATCCACAAGGTCATTCATATTGTTTTTTACAGAGCCGGGCTCGTTGTCATAATCTCCTACAATGCCTCCCCACAGAGCAAAATCAACTACAGAATGCTTGCTGATCCGTCCCATCTTCAAATCGAAGATTTCTTTGTTCATAAGAGAAGGGTCATTGTTCAAAGGCATATCGATCAGACATGTACAGCCTGCCACAGCGGCGGCCCTGGAGCCGGTCTCGAAGTCTTCGCGGTACTCAAATCCCGGTTCATTGAGATGCGCGTGGCAGTCAATAATGCCTGGGAATACATAGTTTCCCTCTGCATCAATGACCTCTTTCGCCTCTGTCTGTGTTCCTTTTGCAAGAAAGGCAGAGTATACTCCGTCTTTCACCGCGATATCAGCTTCGTAAATCCTGTCCGGGGTTACAAGTTTCCCGTTTTTTACAACTAAATCATACATTGCTTTCCTCCTTGTCAAAGGTAAAATTGTCTTTTTTTTATCATACTCTGGTTAACCATTTATTTCTTACTCTGTATTCTATTAGATAGTATAGGGAAAAACAATGACATGAAAACGGGAAAAAATAACCTTTTTTTGTCTGATATGTATAAAATTAAATCGTATTTAATTTATTTTTTGTAATTTATTCTATTATTTGATAGAATCTATTATTAGATTGGAGTCTGTCATAATGCCTCCGCCACCACTATCATTCAAGGAGCCCGTGCGCTATGAATCGTTTAATAACACATACCTCCACATATGCAGACAATATCCTGTGTCAATGTTCCTCCGGCATCGTTCATTCTGTATATAACAAAACGATAAATATACAGACAGAAGGACAGCTTCTCGCGCTGCAGAGCGCTGCTTCCCCTCTGTCTCCCGTCAGTCTGGTCACAAATCTTGAGCAGGAGGACCTGGCTTCTCCCGTCATCCGCCCCGGCCAGCCCGTGCGTCTGTCGGGTGAAGCTGTGGAGATCTCGTCCAGCGGACAGTTATCCGTCTTCACTTACAGGCCTGTACACATCTATCGGTCCGGGCTTGTCCCGATACCTTCCGGCTCTTCTTCCGCCGCACTTTACAGTCAGGTCCGCATGGCCGTCAAAGGCTCGGACAACAGTGGGTTCTGTCTGTTGTTTTCCTCTGCTCCCCGGACGGCAGCTCCAAATGATCTGATGCTCTCTGCAGCCGGAAAGCGTATGTCCCGCTGCCGTATCCTTTTCCGGGAAAAAGAATATTCCGAAGCGGCCGGTGTCTTGGCCGGGCTGATTGGACTCGGGATCGGACTTACCCCGAGCGGCGACGACTTCCTGTGCGGTATACTTGCTGCTCTTACGCTCTGCGGCCAGGACGCACATCCTTTTGCCCGCGCTCTCGCCATACAACTTGAAGGGCGTCTGTCCGATACAAATGATATCAGCCGGACCTTTCTGCACTGCGCCCTCCAGAATCAGTTCAGCCAGGCCGTATGCTCTCTCCCTCATCTGCCTCCGGCAGATGAGATCCTCCGTAACTTCAGCGCCGTCGGTCATTCTTCCGGGACAGACACGTTGTGTGGAATTCTTTACGCTCTGGACCTGCTGCTTCCTTAAAATAAGGATGGCGGAACAGTCGTTGGCTGCTCTGCCATCCTTATTGCGTTTTACATTTAATTTCTAATTCATAAGATGCTTGCGCATCCGGCTCCAGATCTGCCTCTGCGCATATTCATAAGCCCTGTCGTATATGAACAGCCCCGCCTGTCCCGCCACGATAACAACAGCCAGGAATCCGCCGGATATACTGCGTCCGAACAAGAGCTCCCGGAATCCAAATACAGCAGGTATATACAAAATATTGAACACGATATACTTTAACACCCAGAATACCGCGCTGCGGTTCTTAAGATTTGCAATCGTTCCGAGCTTACGGTGGATAAATTCGGCTGCTTCAATATAAAATCCCATCGCCGCAAAAGTGATGACATAGAATTTATTCGGAGCGAGCAGCAATCCGAGAAGGACTGCCGCAATCCAGAATGCGGCCCCCATTCCAAGGCCGAACTCCCGAATGACGATCCCCGTAAAAAAAGAGGCAGCTGCCAGTAAAAACAAGGTGCTCGTCTCTATCACACTGCCAAGTACCATAAAGACGACGGACAGGGCCAGCATCAGCCCGCACACTGCCATTGATTTTGCCTTTATATGCATGTGCAAAGATCTCCTCCCATACATTCACAGAGCTGGTCGGCTATACAGAGGTCACAGCACATATTTCCGGTCCCGCACGTCTGTCCGCCGGCGCCGTATCCGCCGTACGGATTGTTCTGATACCTCTGGCTGTTCCATTCAAGCTGGCTCAAAAGCTGACGGTACTGCACATTGTTTGGCTCCATATTGACCGCCTGGGCCGCATGGTCCCTGGCCAGCACGTTGTTGCCCATGCCTGCGTTGGCATATGCACTTGCATAATACCACTGTGACGTTCTGTCGGGCATTCTGTCCAGTAGATTCAGCGCCTCACGGAACCGCCTGCTGTTAATAAAGTTATACACCGCCTGCATCTCCACATTCTGCTGCGCGCTGTCGTAACCTGCCTGCTGCCCGCCGCCGGTCCCTCCGTACGCGCCGCCGTATCCGTAACGGTATCCGCCGCCCTGTTCCCGCTCTTTCATGATCGTATCGTAAGCTTCCTGAACTTCTTTGAACCTCTCTTCCGCCAGATCGGCCAAAGGATTATTTACATTGGCGTCCGGATGGTATTTTCTTGTCAGTTCCCGGTACGCGCTCTTTATCTCATCGTCTGATGCATTCGGAGATACCCCCAACACTTCATATGGATTCTTTGTCATAATGCTTTATTCCTTCGCTTCCTTCTTTTGTTGCTGAACCTTTTTATAGCGGTTCCAAACTCCATCATATAATATATTTCTCAAAATGTCTACATCTAAAAGACACGGCAGCTGTTCAAATCCGGCGCAGCATTCCGCGATCATCATCTGGAGGATCTGCCGGCACCTGTCCTCATGATCCGGCCTGTCTGCCGTCTCTTTCAGAGGGTTGTAGCAGCCCTCTTTTACATCCTTCTCCAAATCTTCGTAGGCATCCATAATATATATGAATTTGCCCAGAAAGAATCCAAGCGTTCTGAGGCGCTCCTCCCAGTGGTCCTTCCTGTATACGAACAGTTCTGACATAAGCCTGCCGAAACATCCCGCCGGAATATCAATATCTGTGACGCCCTCTCTCTCACAGGCAGCCAGCTCCTTCAGCGACCTGCAGATCACCCTGCTCTGCCGCGGATATTTCTTTATTATTTTCTTTACTTTGCGGTGGAGTGCATATGTCCCCGCAAATCCGCTGATCTTCTTCTCATCTACCCAGTCGTCCTTCATGTGAAAATAAGCGAGCACCATATTCATGTCTGCCGCGTATGCCGTATATTCATTTACAAGCATATCCTGCTTCTTTACCGGATGCACCTTGCACGGGCACGTTATATGTTCTGTCTCCGCCTCATAAAGAGACGTAAGCAGCACTACCGCAAATGTCATATCATATGTAAGCGTCATCTGCCCGAGAAACCCATACCGCTCTTTCAGCGTATGGCAGAGTCCGCAGTAGTATGACTTATACTTTCTGAAATCCCTGACCTTTAACTCAGGTTCGTAAATATTAACATATCCAAACATAATTCCTCTCTTCTTTCAAACGATATAATAGGCTGCCAGCAATGCTGTCAGCCTATTATATCACAAAACCTGTTCTTTTTTACAGTTGTTTCTTGTCAAACACCATAATTCCGGCCAGCACGGCCGCCGCCGTGAGCAGGCCCGTAACTGCCGCGGCAGGCAGAAAGTCCCCTGTCTTCAGCGTTCCGTCAATCAGTGACATATTGTCCGACGCGAGCCGGAGCGGGCTGTACCTGCCTGCTCCGTGGAACAGGGACATCACCATCCCGGCAAGCACCAGCGCTCCCGCAGACAAAAGGCCTCCCGCATAGCTTCTGGACAGTGTGCTTCCAAGCAGAACTACGCTTTGGAGCAGAAGGCCGAACAGCCATGCAAAGACCACCGCCGTCCCAAGCTCCGGCACCGACGCTTTGTCCCAGAACAGAAGGCTGTACACATACGTCACCGCAAATGAAAGGAAATAACTCCCCGTCCAGAGTACGGCGGCGCCTGTGAATTTGGACAGCCAGACCGCTCTGCGCTTAAGACCTTTTGTCAGCACCGGCAGCAGTGTCCCTCTGCTCAACTCCTGCGACATCGTTCCGCTTGTGATGATCACCATGACGACAAGCCCTATCTGCGGTACATTTTTAAAAAACTGTGCCCACGCATCTGCAATTACCGGTTCCGGGATCTCCATCTTCATCCCTGCGGGCATAAAATTCTCCATCAGCTCCGGCAGATATTTCGCGGAGACCGGATTCATGAAACCAAGCAGAAGAAATACCATCACAATGATGAGCAGTTTATAGGAACGTAAATACTCTGTAAATTCTTTTCTCGTAAATGCTGCAAATCCTCTCATCTCACCGCCTCCATAAAAAGATGTTCCAGCGAAGGTTCCTGGATCTCCAGCTTTTCCACCGCCGTCCGGCTCTCTGACAGAATCTTCATCAGCCGGTACTGTGTCTCGTATATATCCGGTGCATGAATGACGAGCGACACCTTATCGTGCTGTTTGGCCTGCAGACCTTGAAGCTTTCCAAGCAGCCCCTTCATATCCTCCGGACGCCGCAGCTCCAGCAGAAGAGAATCTGCCATATGCCTCATTTTCAGTTCCTCCAGATCCCCGTCCTGTATGATCGTTCCGTTGTGAAGTATTGCGACAGAATCGCAGATACGCTCTACGTCAGACAGGATATGGGTCGAAAAGATAACCGTCGTCTTCTCTTTTACCTGTTCCAGTATGTCAAGTATCTCTTTGCGTCCCATAGGGTCCAGCGCGGATGTGGGCTCGTCGCATATGAGAAGCTTCGGCTCGTTCAGAAGTGCCTGGGCAATGCCAAGCCTCTGCTTCATCCCCCTGGAGAATCCCGCGATCCTTTTCTTTCTGCTGTCTTTCAGTCCCGACAGGCACAATAATTCTTCACTTTTTTCTTTGATGCCGGAATGATCCATACCGGAGATTCTCCCGCACAGTCCCAAATATTCTTCCGGAGACATGTACCCGTAAAACTCCGGGACATCCGGCAGATAACCGATATATCGGTTTGTCTTTGTCTCCCCGTACTTTACCTTTTCGCCGCACACATACACTTCCCCTGCATCCTGCGCGAGCAGTCCTAGTACGATCCGCATAGTGGTCGTCTTTCCCGCGCCGTTTTGTCCGATCAGTCCATAGACGGAATGGGGCGGCACAGAAAGCTCCACCCCTTTCAGCACGTCGTTTTGTCCAAAGCGTTTTTTAAGTGCGTGGATCTCCAATGTGTTCATCTATGACTCCTCCCGCCCGAATACGAAATATGCAACCGGACCGATGATCTGCACGAACAGCACTACGATCACCCACAGCGCCCTGTTTCCGAATTTGTAATGTCTGTGGCGGAGCACATGTATGAGCGCCGTAAGCGCCAGCCCTAATTCTATGAGGATAAGCGGCAGCAATACCGGCAGATATTCCCTTAATACATCGAATGCATTCATATTTTATTCCTCCTGTAATTTCTTAAGTTTTTCCACACATGTGCGGAACCTGAATTCTTCCCGCATATGCTGAAACACCGGATTCTGCGTCAGTGAAGCTGAAAGGGATTCTTTGATGAGCCTGGAGCCTCTCGGCGTGCCTTTATCCGCATCAAACCGCTTCAGCCAGTCATCGACGTCTGTAAAGTAAGAATCTCTGGAGGCAAGACTCCACGGCATCGGTGTCTTTAACACAACATCGGTGTACCTTTCGATCATCTCAACGGCCTTCCCTTCCTCGTTTCTTCCGGCATACAATTCCGCCGCTGCCATATAGAACTGCAGCGCCGTATAAAAATGCAGCTTTTCCAGTCCGTACAGCTTTATGATCTCCGTAAGCCTCTTTATCGTCTCGTCGCAGAATTCCCTGTCTTCTGTGCTGAGCATCATCAAATTTACAGAATCCTGCATAAAGAAGAGCAGATGCTGGTACGCGCAGACCTGGAATATCTCCCTTGCCTTCTTCCGGTCGCCCAGCTGCTCATACGCCGCCCCGGTCATCTCTGCGTCCTGGCCCAGCGGCCTTACATCCTCGCCGAGTATCTCCAGCGCTTCGAGCGGTTTGTTGCGCATGATCAGTATCGTCACCTCCAGCGAGACCGTATCTTTGATGAGCGACGCATCGGCGCTGTCCTGCTCTATCCTTCTGCAGAGCATCCATGCACGCTCCATCACCGTATCCGGCTCTTTCATGAGCACTGCATGATTCAGATACAGCAGCGCCATCTTATATAAAAATGGAAAACAGGAATAATACTTCTTGATCATGTTTTCACATTTTTCATATGTCCCCTCCGGCTCTGACGGAAATGCCTCCGCCAGCTCCCGGTACAGCTTTGCGATTCTTTTCTTCGTAAGCTGCGGCTCGTATCCCATCAAAGTATCGACAGAGATATTAAACAAAGTTGCCAGTTCCGGAAGAAGGCAGATGTCCGGATACGCGTTGCCGGTCTCCCATTTGGACACCGATGACTTCGATACTCCCATATGCTCTGCGAGCTGTTCCTGGGTGATTCCTGTTTCCCGCCTGTATTTCATAATATTTTTGCCAATATTCACAGCAGCCATTTTTCTTCCCTCCTTCTTATAATCCCATTATAGTATTATTATCCTCATTATCAACGGATTAAGACGCAACAATAAGAAAAAAAGTTTCCAAATTGGAAACTTTTTTCTATCCGTGCAGCCCACTATATATAAAATGTTTTGCGCGCTCCGCATGCTCTTTCTTCGTGTATATATAATATGTGATACTGTGTTCAAATTTCTCTCCGAAATTTCCCATCCTGTGCGAATTGGCGCTGTAGCCTCCTGAGCTTTTTGTCTTGACCGTGTACGGTATTCCCTTCCCGTCCAGAATTTCCTTCGCCCTTGCATACCGCGCCAGTTCCATTGTCATGAATACTTCCGTTCTGTCAAAGAACATAACACAACGCCTCCTCTCAACCGAGCACCCGCTCCACCGCACCCGCAAGCAGCCGCGCTGAGCCGGAATTAAAATGTACGCCGTCCACCGTCACCGCCAGACCTCTTTTCCGGGACAATACATCTTTTCTGTGCGGAAACAGCAGCATGAACATGCCGTCCGCCAGCCTTCCGAAATTATATCTTCCCCAGCTGCACGTCCGGACCTTTTTCACATGCCTGCTCTGCATAGAATATATGTCTATGAACTGTGCGCCGTATCTCTTGGCCGTACTCCGTATACAGTCGTTATATGCCTCCACTTTCCCGAGCGGATATCCTGCCAGCTGTATGTACGGAAGTCCTATGAGAATCACCTTATATTCCTCATCCGCCAGTTCTCTGACTATCGTCTCATAGCGTTCGGCAAACTCCCATATGTCACTGCTGAAACTGCGGTACAGATTCCGCAGTCTGCACTGCGCTTTCCAGAAGAGAGAGCGGCCGGACAGATAAGGAAGCAGTATATCGTTCGTTCCAAGAGAGATGACGACCGTATCTGCACTTTTATATTTGCTTTTTTTCAGGCAGCTGCGCAGCCTCCGTGTGCCGCCCCAGAGTGAATCGCCGTTAACGCCGAGATTTACGATTCTTTCCTCCCGGCGTAAGAACGAAATATAAGAATATCCCATGACGCCGAGCGTCAGGCTGTCCCCGATACATAAAACCATTCTGAATACCCTTTCTAATCAAACCATTTCTTTATCTTAAACAGCCAGATCTCCACGACAATGATCGCGATACTTACTATGATAACTACCGTATACCCGTACGGACTCTTAAGCTCCGGCATACCGACAAAATTCATTCCGTACCATCCGGCGATCAGCGTGAGCGGAAGAAAGATCGTTGTGACGACCGTAAGAAACTTCATGATCTGGTTCTGCCGGATATCTATCTGGGATTCATACATCTCCCGAAGCTGAAGGGAATATTCCTGCAGCCGTCTGGCATTGTCGAACAGGCGGTCCGCCCGTTTGGAATACAGGTCGAAGACACGGCAGTCTTCATCGTCAAACATGTGATTTTGATTCTCTTCCAGCGTCTCGCTCACCTCGATGAGCTGCTGATAATATGACTGCAGTGCAAGAAGCTCCTTTCTTATCGACAGCATCTGCCGGTCAAAGTCCGTGATGACACCCTGAAGCAGCACTCCTTCCAGCTCTGAAAGCTTCTTTTCATAATTCTGGAGAAAAATAACATCCTCTTTGACAAGATACTCCATCAGCTCAAAGAGAAAATGCGCCGTGTATGTCTCTTCTACTGTCAGCGTATCCGCCATATGCTTTACCAGCTTTTCAATGATGCCCGAGTCATCCACAAGCACAAGCTTTTTTGCTGTCATATAGTAGCCGAATGTCATATACTTCCCGAGCAGGTCATCCTTTCTCGGGATAACAAATGTTCCGATGACACAATCCTTCAGCAGATCCGCCCTGCAGTAATGCGTGTGATAGATATTGAGCAGCATTTTTTTCTGAAACTGCTTTTTATACTCTGACTCGTACTCCTCTGATGTAATGATCACCACAAGCGCCTCGTTGTCCTCAATGGTCTCATCATCTCCAACCGGCACGATACTGCCGTCCAGACGATACTGCATTTATATTCCCTCCTTAAATATATATAACTGTCTATATCATACCACATCTTGCACCATTTAAATAATATCTTAAGAAATAACTTGTCTTTTCTTCATTTTTCTAATTTATACTGTTCTTATAAACTGAGGAGGGTAATCACATGAAACAAAACCCAAAATATAACCGTCTGACCGCCGCGCTTTTTGTCATCTATCTTCTTCTGGTGACATGGATCATCCTGTTTAAGATGCAGTTTTCCCTTTCGGAATTCGGCCGCTTCCGGAGCATAAACCTCATCCCGTTTGCCGGTTCATTGATCGTCAACGGAAAAGTACGGCTGTCGGAAATATTTGAGAACATACTCGTATTCGTGCCTGTCGGCATCTACCTGTCCATGCTCAGAAGTGATCTGTCTTTTTTGAAAAGGACCGCCCTGATCGCCGGTTACAGTCTGCTGCTTGAGACACTGCAGTATATACTGGCCGTTGGAGCCACCGACATTACGGACCTGATCGACAATACGCTTGGCGGAATCATCGGTATCGGCCTGTATGCCGGCGCCGGCAGGCTTATACGGCAAAAAGATAAACTCGATAAGATCCTCAATATCCTGGCCGCTGCCGGAACCGTATGTCTGTGCGCTCTCATACTTATACTCATCCTGGCAAACCTCTGATACAGCCTTTTCACACACCGGCAGGACATATGGCCGCAGACATACGTCTGCTATGCATGGGGAATATCTGTATATTCGGCAATATCCCTGCTTATGGTGCACAGGTCTTCTACTGTCATATCGTGTATGTCCTTATGGCCTGTGATCCTGGCAAATGTGCGTATTTCATCAAAGGCGGCTTTAAAGTAGTTCCCAACCCGTTCGGAGGCGGCTCTGGCATCAAATCTGGCTCTCAGCTTTTCGTCCTGGGTCGCGATCCCGGCCGGACACCTGCCGCTTCCGCAGTCCCGGAACTGCAGGCAGCCTGCCGCCACCATTGCAGCCGATGCGACAGCCACCGCCGATGCTCCCATAGCGATCGCTTTTACAGCGTCAGCGGAGACACGAAAGCCCCCTGTCATGATCAGATCAATATCTGCCCCTGACGCCTCCAGATATTTCTTTGCGCGATGGAGCGCATAGACTGCCGGCACGCTCGTCGAATCCCGGATGATCCTCGGACTTGCTCCTGTAGCTCCGCCGCGGCCGTCGATCGTGATGAAGTCCGGCTGTGCAAACACGCAGTATTCCAAGTCTTTCTCAATCCTTCCCGCAGCGATCTTAATACCGATGGGGCGTCCTTGCGAAGATGCCCGAAGCTGCCACACGAGCTCCTTTAATTCTTCTTTTGTACTTATATCTTCAAATTTGGACGGGCTGATCACATCCTTACCAAGCGGTTTGTTTCTCACCCTGGCGATCTCCTCTGTCACCTTATCGCCCGGAAGATGGCCTCCCATCCCCGGTTTTGTCCCTTGTCCTATCTTGATCTCTACAGCGTCCGCCTCCCGCAGGTTCTCCGGTGTCACGCTGTAACGGTTCGGAACATACTCGAATATGTATTTGTAAGCGGCTGCTTTCTCTTCCGGCAGGATTCCTCCTTCTCCGCTGCACATGGCAGTTCCCGCAAGAGCACTTCCTCTTGCAAGCGACGTCTTCGCCTCTCTGGACAGTGCGCCAAAGGACATGTGTGAGACATACATGGGCCCTTCCAGCACCATAGGCTTCTTCGCATGTTTCCCGATAACCGTCCGGATGTTCACGTCTTCACCGGCGTCCAGCGGCGGCGGATTCAGCTGCGCTCCGAGTACAAGTATCTCATCAAATCCCGGCACCGGCATCTGCGTTCCCATCGCCTCGATGACCGGCCGTCCTGTGGCTGCCATCTGCCGGATCACCTCCATATAACGGTAACCGCACTTCTGCCCTGCGCCATCTTCCCCGTCCGCTGCCTGGAACGATTCCTTCGGCTGTCTGCAGGCCGGACAGGACTCAAGCTCCTCAAAGGGCTTTCCTTCCTTTTCTTCGTCATATATGTACCCGCACACACCGCATTTATACCTTGCCATAAACTTCTGCCTCCCTTATGCATATTTTTTATTAAGTATACCATATCCTTCACGTTTCATGGTAAAATATAAACATCCGGCGGACATTCACATGGAGGGTTGGGAAATGCGCGTGATATACGAGAATAAACTGAAGGACTATATGAACAGGAAAAATCTGAATACCATTCTGATCGAGGCGTACGCTCCCAGTTCGTGAACCGGCGTGCCGGAGATAACAGCAAGATTTGCTGACAGGAAAGCCGCAAAGCGGCTCACAGGCAAAAAAAGAGTAAGCCGAAGGATTCCCGGTGAGTCCGGAGAGATCCTTGTGCTTACCCCTGCATTAAGTTATGATGATACCGTCACCCTCGGTCTAAAGAGTATACTTGGCATCAAATGTATCACTGTGGAAGGCATCCGCCCTTAGGACTCTTTCCATCCTTCCGGCACCCAGTCTTTCGGAGGAAACGGATCGCGGTACCGGCCGTCCGCCTGTTTCTGATACATGCGCATTCTAGTGATATGCCACGTACCGCCGCTGTCCTTCTCAAAATCATCACAGTAGACCATCCATGTCTCCACCACCGAATCATCTTCTTTATATACATGGTGGTCCTCATACTGGAACACGCCGCGGGCGTTGTTCTCATCCATAAGCCAGACGAGGGGCTGATGCCCCATATGCATCGTGACCATGGCAGAGTTGACCCATTTGGATGTCAGCGCCTGGTATGCCCCGTCATCGGTCACAAGATGGCCGTTGCAAAAATAGTGAAAGTTTCTGCCGAACAGATCTGGGGCATACTCCTCCCCTTTCATATCCATAAGCCACCAGTAATAATATTTTGTCTCTATGACCTTCTGGAGCTCACACAGCATCTCAGGCGTATAATCCTGATTCCGTGCATTCCGGACAGTCTCCATTATCAGTTCCCGGTCTTTCTCGTCTTTTGATATTATTTTTACAGACATGTAACCCTCCTCATACAAACTGCCGTACTGCCGGATCTCTACAGACTGTAGGCAGCTTCAAATCCTTCCCACATGGCAAAGCTTGCCTGGCGTGCCCTGACGGCGTCTCCAATGACATGCACCTCGGGAACGAACTCTTTCAGTGTTTCCGAGAGCGGATCATAATTTCTGGAACCGAGGCCAAAGAGAATATAGTCAAAGCCTCTCAGCCATTCTTCCGTCCCGTCTCCTTGCTGTACTTTTACGTCATGATCCGTGACTTCAAGAATCTTTGTATTCACCTTTATGTGAACACCGCTCTTTTTCAGACTGCGGAGCATAGGCGCACGGTTAGGCTCACACACGCCGGTCAGCAGCTGCGGCAGCATCTCCACGAGCGTTACTTCCACATCCCCAATGCTGGCGTCATAGCCTCTCGTAAACGCAGTCGGACGTGCATTCGCAAGGATCGTCTCCGCAGTCTCACATGCCACGGCGCCGCCGCCAAGAACACAGACGCGTCCTTTTGGAATGACAAACCTGCCGCGCAGAAAATCGTGGGCAGTTAGCACCGGATATTCCTTCGTCCCCTTGATGGGAGGCACGAGCGGCCTGGCGCCGGTCGCCACAATGACAGCCTCCGGGGCAAATTCCCTGACTGCCTCCGCGGTCGCCTCTTTTCCAAATTCAAATGTAACTCCGGCCTTTTTGGCTCTGTGATTCAGATGAACGAGCCATTTTGTCATCTCCTGTTTGCCGGGTGATACGACCGCCAGGTTAAGCTGGCCCCCGATTTGATCCTCCGCCTCCCAGACCGTGACATCATGTCCCCGTTCCGCCGCCGTGACGGCTGCGTACATTCCTCCGGGACCCGCGCCGATCACGAGCGTTTTCTTAGATCTCTGTGCAGGCACAGCCGGGAAATCATATTCCCGTCCTACAAGAGGATTGATGTGGCACCGGCACTGCGGACTCTGAGCTGTTCTTGTAATACAGCTTCCCCCGCAGCTGCCGCAGGGGGTGATATCATCAAAGCGGTTCTCTTTGGCCTTCTTACAGAGATCCGGGTCCGCAAGCAGCGGCCTGCCGACTGCCACACCGTCCACGATCCCTCTCTCCACAATATCGGCCGCATACCTGATATCGTTGATCTTACCGACCGCATAGACCGGTATGCCCACCACCTTCTTTATTTCAGCCGCTTCATAGATGTTCATGCCGATGCGCTTGCCCTGACTCGGGATAATATACTCAAGCCCTTCATACTGGGTCCCTCCGGACACCTCCAGCAGATCCACCCCTGCCGCTTCAAACTTAGGGGCCAGATAAAGCATATCCTCCAGGGAATTGCCTCCCTCCGCTCTCTCGTCTCCGGAGATCCGCAGAAATACAGGAAAATCCGCGCTGACATTTTTTCTCACTTCTTCAATCACTTCCAGGATAAAACGCGCCCGGTTGTCGAGGCAGCCGCCGTACTCATCCATACGTTTGTTGCGAAGCGGAGAAAGGAAAGCGCCCGGCAGCATATACGCATGAGCACAGTGCAGGGAGATGCCTCCGCATCCTGCTTCCTGGACACGCCGCGCCGCCGCGCCGAACTGCCGGATTATCGTATGTATCTCTTCAATGCTTACAGAGCGGCTAACATGACAGTTGGCATTCGTATTCACGGACGGGCCAAGGGGCGGTATCTTGCGAAATCCGCAGATGGACTCCGGGCCCGGATGAATGATCTGTGGAATGAGCGTGCTGCCCGCGGCGCTGACCCTGTCGGCAAACACTTTAAACTGCGGCACAAGATCATCTGAATCAAGACATGTCGTATTGCCAATGTACTGGTAATTATGGTCAACCGTAACAGCGTCTATGACTACATATCCCGTCCCTCCTTCGGCCCGGCGGACAAATATGTCCGCCAGCCGTTTTGGCACTGTCCCGTCTTCCGCCTCATAGTCCATACTCATGGGAGCCATGCCGACCCGGTTCTTAAGTGTCAGGGATCCGACTTTCAGCGGGGAAAATAATTTGGAATCTTTCATGTCCATTAAAACATACCTCTTTTCTTTAATTGTTCTCATGTATTCTCGGCAGCATCCTGACCGCGGCAATGCCGGCAACGATACAGCCAAGCTCGATGACGGTCAGTGTTTTGATGGACGACACTGCCGCCAGCAAAGTGGCAGCCCCCTCGCTCGCTCCTCCCGCCACCGCTTCTGTCATACGGCTCGTGACACCGTTCGTGAACAGCGGAACAAAAACCGCGACACCAAAGGGCGCCGATATATCACGGAATAATCCGTACGTTCCTGTTCCCGAACCGGCCACTTCACTGGAGAGACCGGACAACGCCACTTTCATAAAGATCGTTGCGTTTCCGCCAAGTCCGACGCCGAGGATTCCAAGCGCCGCCGCAAAAATGGCGACGGAGGACTCTGCGGTAAAGAAGTACATGATACCACAGCCGACACCTGTCAGAAGCAGAGAAAACGTAAGCACTGTCCGGGGTTCCTTCTTGTCTGCCATCGGACCTATGATCACAGAACCGAGTGACATGCCGATATACATGATAGAGATTGCAAAGCTGGATATGATCACATTATCCGGCTGTGTATAACGTACAAATACGATCACATTTGTCATGTTCGCCTGCATGAGCCCCTGGGTCAGGAAAAGTATGATGACCGGCAGGATAAAAGCTTTACGCGCCATAAACTGTCCGTTGAATACAGGGCTGCCTGCTTTTCGCTCCACAAACACAAGACAGATCAAAGACACGGCAGCAACAGACGCAACAGCGATAAACTGTACGGAGCTCCAGCCGATGTTCTGTCCAAATGACGGGATGCACAGGAACAGGCTGAAGAAAATAAGTACGAGCACAGAGCCTGCACGGTCAAAATCTGTCATTTTCTTTTTCTGGAAGGCCGTCTTTTTGATCGTAAACATACAGATCAGGAATACGGCCGCGCACAACGCCACACATACCCACATCATTGCCCGCCAGCCTGCGGCATTCATGATCAGGCCGCCGCACGTAGGACCGATAACTACAGCGCCGCTTGAGATAAGCATATAGACCGCAAATCCTTTTCCCGTCTCCTCCGGAGGATATTCCGTGACAATGTAGGCCATGACGACCGGAGATATGGCGGCCGTTCCGATACCTACTATGAACCGGGCCGCCAGCATAAAAGCAAGTGAAGTGGCAACCGCGGTCAACGCGTTTCCCGCCGTAAATACGAGGATCCCCAGAAGCAGCGTCGTGCGCCGTCCGAGAATGTCGCCCAGTTTTCCTAAAATAGGCGCGCAGGCTGCGGTAGACATTGCCAGAGCCAGGGAAATCCATGTCGTATTGCTGTAATCAATTCCAATATCCGCCACAAATGCCGGTCCGAGGACAGCCGTAAATCCCCCGATGAGGCTGACAAGAAGGGCGGCAATGCCAAATGGAACAAAACCTTTCTTATAGTTCGATCTGATCGCAGTATTCATAATCTCTCTCCTTTAGCTTAAAAACCAGTATGCAGTACCGCAGAGGCGCGCTCCTATTCATCTTTCATGTGAGGAATCACTTCCTTGAGGCGGTAACGCTTTATCGTAGTCTCCCTGTCAAATTCATTTGTGATACCTTTTTCGTACAGACCGTCGATCTCTTCGTCTGTATATCCAAGGTCTCTGAGTATATCTCTGTTATCCATACCAAACAGCGGGGCACCCCGCCAGATTTTAGAAGGATTATTTTTGAATTTATTGATAAGCCCCAGGCCGGTAACATGCCCGAGCATCGGGTCATCCCACTCTGTGATCGTCTCTCTCGCAATCCAGTGCGGGTCGCTGATGCAGTCCTCAAGCTCGTATACTCTCTGGCATGGGATCTGGTTTTCCTGCATGACAGCCTCTACTTCCTCCATCGTATGTTCCGAGACATATTTCTCCATAGCCGCTTCCATACGCCGCCCTACCGGGGAATCAATGAGCCATCCTGTAAACCCTTCCGGAAAATCCGGGTCTCCTGAGCCCGGCTGCGGCAGTCCGATGATCGGGAATCCCCGCTTACACACTTCCGCTCCTGTCATGCCGATGAATATGGTCCTGCCGTCCTTACAGGTATAGAAACTGAACAGCGCTGCCTGCCCGTCTTTGTTGCCCGTTCTCGGCACTTTCACTCCATCTGTCGCAAACTGCATCACACGTCCGTCCATAATACGGGCAAGCGCCTCATACTGGGCAATATCCACAGATTCTCCCTTCCCGGTCAGGACTGTGCTCACATAACACGCCAGCATAGCCCAGCATGTAGTCAGTCCGCACACAAAATCGCTCAAATACGGATTCGTCTTCAGCGCCTCCGTCGTTCCGTTCAGTGACATGTATCCGCTGAAAGCCTGCCCTACCGCGTCGTAGGAAGCGCGTGTGACGTAACTTGGGTCTCCTGTCTGTCCGTATCCTGACACGTGCACGATGGCGATCTTCGGATTCACCTTAAAGATCTCTTCATCGGAAAGCCCAAGCCTGTCATATTGTCCGCCTTTGGAGGATTCCACCCATATATCTGCCCACTTGATGAGCTTCATGAATATCTCGCGGCCTTCCTCTGTTTTGATGTCGGCCACCATGGAAAGCTGATTCCGGTGGTTCTGGGGATAGCCGTACCACCCCCGCTGATTATCCGGCTTTTTTGGCCCCTCAAAGTGGATGACAGTTGCGCCGCATTCGGAAAGAAGTCCTCCCCCGAGAGGTCCGGCTATATTCGACCCGCTGTCGAGGATCTTCAAGCCTGCAAGGGCTCCGAAACTTGGAAAATCTTTTAAACCAGCCATATTTATCTTTCTCCTTTTTCTTTTATTATTTTGTTTTGTGCATGTTCATCGTGATCTTGATCTTCGGGTCGCGCATAAAATGTTCCTCGTAAACACGAAGATACCCGGTCTCAAGAATATACCATTTGCCGTCCACCTTCTCATACTTATCTGTGTAAAATGCGCCGCCGTTCACGCCTGAACCGGCATACTTGCTTTCTTCTGTAAAGATCAGTTTATCCTCCAGATACCATCTGCCTGTCGCCGTAGTCTCACTGTCGATCGTGATCTCCGGAGTGTGTCCCATGTGCATGCTTATTTCTTCCCTCGGCATCGCCTTCTTAAAATAGTCTGTGACTTCCTTTGGACCGTGGAACACAAGCTTGCCGTTGGAGTAGGAAGTTACAATGTTCGGGGAGAGTGTAGTCTCCAGTTCATCCCAGAACTTGCCGTCAAGGCACCGGAAATACTGGCCTTTCAATTTTTTTATCTCTTCAATATCTTTCATCTTCTGGATCTCTTTTTCCAATGCTTCTAATCTTTCTTCAATACTCATGATTTTCTTCCTTTCTGTTCAATTGTTGTTTTTTACATTGCTTCTGTCACTGCAGCGCCATACCCGCCTCATATCCTTCCCGGGAAGCTGTTCTTGCGTCTCTGGCGGCCAGAGCGTCTCCTATCACCTGTACCGGAATGCCGGCTGCCTCACACGTTTCCTTCAGTTTCCCGCACGGACGCGCTGTGATTCCGGTACAGATCACTGCCGCGTCACATTTTAGTGTTCCCCGGCTTACTTCCTTTGTCTTTCTGTCAGTGATCTCATAATTTACCATGCCGGGTTCCAGGCTCGTCACAAGGGCTCCTGACATCTTTGCGATCTTGTAATACTTGAATTCGGGGTTCAGGAACATTCTTCTGAGCATATTCAGCCCTGTCCCGACCCCCTTTTTCTCCAGGGCAGTGACCTGCGCTCCCCTGGATGCAAGCAGCTCCGCAACCTCCGCTCCTACCAGCCCGCATCCGATAACTGCCACATGACCGGCAGGGGAGGCTTCTCCTCTTAGCACCTCATACTGGGTATACACATTCGGGCCGTCTATCCCCGGTATAGCGGGAGCTGTATATTCGGATCCTGTTGCGATGATGACACGGTCTGGGGCAAATTGTTCGATCAGCTTTGGCGTCACGGGCGTATTCAGATGAAACTCGATCCCAAGCCGTCCGATCTCTTCTGCCTCCCACTTTGCAGCCGCCGCCCAGTCCTGCTTCATCGGTGACACACCGGCAAGCGTAAACTGGCCTGCAAGCCTGTCGGACGCTTCAAAGATGACCGGCTCATGTCCTCTTTTCTTCAGCACTTCCGCCGCAAAGAGCCCGGCCATCCCGCCGCCTGCGATCATAACTTTCTCGGGCGCGGCAGTCTTCGGAAGTCCTTTATACTCCAGACAGAGCATCGGATTACGGGTACATGTGATGTGTTTCATCTTTGGATCGATGACTGCGTCATAACAGCCCTGGTCGCAGCCAATGCAGTGGCGTATAAGTTCCTCCCGGCCTTCCCGCACCTTTGTCACCCATTCAGGATCGGCGAGCTGTGCCCGCCCGATGGCTACGAGGTCAAACTTACCGTCCTCGATCACCTGATTGGCCATCTCACCCGTATTGATACGCCCGACACCAACTACCGGAATTTTGATCTGCTTTTTAATATTGTAGATATTCTCAATATTAAAGCCATGAGGCAGATTGAACGGAGGAACTTCATACACTGTCGCGAAGCTCATCGCATTTCCGCGGGAAATATCCGCCACGTCCACGCCAAGGTCCGCGCTCCTGTTGATGAACTCCACGATCTCTTCCTCTGTCATGTTCTGCTCCATCAGTTCATCGATACAGCCGACGCGCATGAAAAACGGCATGTCTTCCGGTATATTGCTGCGGATCGCGCTGATGACTTCAAAGCAGAATCTGCAGCGGTTCTCAAAGCTTCCGCCATATTCATCCGTGCGCCTGTTCATACCCGGGCTCAGGAACTCGTGGGGCAGATAGCTGTGGGCCGCGTGAAACTCTACCGCGTCAAATCCGGCCTGCACCGCCAGCCGCGCACCGCAGCCGAATTCCTCCACGATCTCATGGATGCGCCCGGCAGAAAGTGTATCCGGCGTCTCCAGTGTGTTCGTCTCATCAAAGAACAACTGCGGACTGAATCCTCCGTGCCACAGCTGGATCCCCATTTTCCCGCCCGCTTCATGCACTGCGTCGGTCAGGCGCCTGAGCTGTCTTACATGATGGTCGTTGTACAGACCCATATACATGTAGGCGTGAGGCGCGGGACATAAGGCGACACACTCAAATATGTTGAGCGCGCACCCTGCTTTTGCCCTCGCCACATGATAGGCGATCATATCGTCTCCCACATCATGTTTGTTTTTTGTCATCTTCGTATTCATGCCAGGCAGAATAATTCTGTTTTTAAGCTCCAGCCCCCTGACCTTGAATGGTGAAAATAGTGCTTCGTAACCCATTGTTTAAAACCTCCTGTTTTATGTAAATTTTTGAGCGGCCGTTTTTATTCTTTGCAGGAACATTTTTCCCGCGAAAGGCAGTCCTCGAATATCCGCTTCCGGTCTGCCTTCCCGTTGTCTCCTCTTTCTATCGTTTTGACATATTCAAATGTGGCCGGAATCTTATATGGAGATAAATATTGTCCGAGAAATGCTCTGAGTTCATCCGCCGGTATCTCCTGCCTGGCCTCTACCACTGCATGCAGCCGTCTTCCCCACTCCTCGTCCGGAATACCGATGACAACGGCGTCTGCCACTTTGCTGTGCCGGACGAGCGCTGCTTCCACCTCCGCGGCAAACACATTTTCCCCGCCGATCACCAGCATATCGCTGCGGCGGTCGGAAAAATAAAGATAGCCTTCCTCGTCTACATACCCGATGTCCCCGACACTGCGGTATTCCCCATCGCTGACTTTAAGCGGCTCATGATTGATATATTCTGTGAGAAAGCATTCGCCGGGGGAAGACATGTATATATCTCCGAGTTCATACGGGGCAAGTTCCTTACCGCTTTCATCCCGGATGGAGACTTTTCCTTCTCCAACCGGGAGCCCGATGCTGCCCGGATGTTTGAGCCAGTCGTCCCCGCGTATACACGTCATTCCGATCACTTCTGTCATGGAATACATCTCGTAGATCTTCTCCGGCGCCAGCAGCTCCATCCATTTCCGCTTCAGATAAGGCGCACAGTATCCACCCGTATGAAACAGAGCTTTCACAGACGCGAAATCCTCCTTCCGGATACCGGGCAGCTTGACGATCCGATTCATAAGTGTGGGAACCATCTGTATAAATTCAATCTTATATTCCTTTATGAGCCTGCAGATGTTGTCCGGGCAGAGGTTTCGCGGAATCACGAGCGTATTGCCGGCAAAAAGTCCGTTGAACGCGGAGGAATGAGGCGCGCCGTGAAACAGCGGCCCAACCAGAAGCTGTCTCTGCTCAAAGTCCATGCCCGACATCTCAAACCAGCCCTTTAGCATACTGTCTGTCATGCCGCCCGGCATGTTCTGCCGGATGAATTTTAACTTTCCGCTCGTACCGCCTGACGGAGATATCATGTTCGGATCAGATCTCACATCGGGAGGCGTCTTTTCCGGATATTGCCTCATCACTTCGTACATCTCCCCGGAATTCAGACAGAACTCTGTGTCCGGAACAGCAAAGTCCGCAAAGGCCCCCGCCGGATTTATGATACGGGATATCTCATCCAGCTCTGCCCCCGCCGTCTTGCTCGATATGGGCATATAACAGGCTCCGGCTTTCCAGATGGCAAAAGCGGCAATGAGATGTTCGATCGAATTCGGATAGGCCACTATCACGGTAGCGCGTTCTTTTATTCCATATTCTCCCAGCATCCAGGCAAGCTGGTTAGAGCGGGTATGCAGCTGCTTCCATGTGATCTCCGATACGGTCTGGTCTTTGTCTATGCAGATGACCGCTGTTGTGTAAGCCTTATGTTTTGAGATATACTGAAGCTGCTTTCCGGGAGTAACAAAGTCCGATGTGCCCAGATTAAACTTGTTAAAAAAATCACCCATCAAGTCCATATTTCGCCCTCCTTTGATATAACTTTAACACTTACATACTCTATGACATTGGATAATATCGTGGCGAATTACAACCTTAAAGCTTCACATTTTCCAGTAAAATCTAACGAAACAACGGACAAATCATGCTATAATACTATTAAATTGATAAATAATCTCCAATAATCCGACATCTGTAAGTAAAATAGACTTAAAAAAGGAGAAAACCGATGAAAGAAGCTATAAAATCCAAATCGATCTGCGGCAGGCCAGTCCATTCTTTTTTTTCAGGCAGGGACAAATATCTGCGTCTTCAGAAGCACTGCATCAGCGACATTACACCTCCTATATCGGAAAATGAATCTATCTTTGTATTCGTCACAGGCGGAAGCGGCGCCATTACGATAAACGGCGTCTCTTTCCCCCTGAAACGCGGTTCTTTCATCTGGCTGCAGTCGTATCACACTTTTACCATCAGGGCAGGTTCTGTACAGCCCCTTTTGATGAGCGTGTGCGTATATGACTACCCGCTGTCTTCTTTTCTTACCTTTCACGAACCGGAACCGGGCACAGTGGACGCGATCATAGATGCCCCTCCTGTCATCAGTCTGGACGGCGCCAGACTGGATAAGATAGAAGCGTTATTTCATGAATTTGAGGAAGAAGATTCCTGCTTTGACCCGGGCAGCGCTCTCATAAAAGTGGCTGTACTCGGCCAGTTTGCAAACTTTTTTATCCACCACAGTATAAAGCAGCACCGCCCGGAGACGAACTGCGAACGTCCGCTCGGCTGGAAAGCCGTCCTGTACATAAGCGCACATTTTGCAGAAGACCTTACCTCCCAGAGCGTGGCTGCTCATTTTGGCTCGGCTGCGGCGGTGCTGAACCGGGAACTGCGCCTGATCAGCGGATACAGCTTTTCCCAGTTTCTCAACCGTGTAAGAGTGAACATTGCCTCCGTCGCGCTGCTGTACGACGGTATGTCGCTTTCTTATGTGGCAGCGCATTCGGGCTTCACTTCTGAGGTTGCTTTCTACCGTATTTTCAAAAAATATATGGGTACAACACCTATAGAGTATAGAAATCAGCTTTTGAATGACGGCAGCGGCGTCTACCGCGGCATGATCATGAGCACGACACTCATGGAAGTGCTCAATCACACTTACTCAAGTTTCTCAGAACCGGTGGATATAAAAGAGGCTTCCAAAAGATTATACATATCCGAAAGTGTGATAAGGGATCTGGTCTATGAGACCTTCCGTTCTCATTATAAGGATCTCGCCGTCCTCACCCGCATCAGGCATGCGGAAGCTCTCCTTCTGACGACAGACCTGCCCATCGTGGACATCGCGGTCAACGTCGGCTTTAACTGCAGCCGTTCCTTTACCAGAACATTTAAAAAAATATACGAAATGGCGCCCAGCGAATACCGGGAAGCGCACCGTGGAGGAAAAAAATAAAATGGGGAAAAAAAATAACATCAACTACCTGCCGCTGTTTGCAAGCTCTCCTTATTACTCAAAAAAGGAATTTCAGTTTCCGATCACAGCGGTAAATAAAACGGTCACCGATACAAGTGTGCTGAAAAACAACAGCGGCATAACACTGCTCTATATCAGGGACGGCCGGGGAACTATAATAGTCAACACCAGAAAATATCCCGTTCACAAAGGGCTGCTCATGGTGCTTGGAGCGTACCACTATTATCAGGTACAGCCCGGAGAAGTGCCTCTGGAACTCACAAAATGCCGGTTAAGCTATGACACCTTTCTCTACATGGCGGCAAATCCATATTACCGTTTTTCCGAAGTGAGGCTTAACGTTGACCCGATCACCTGTCTGCTGGAAGGCCGGATGCTGATACGCACCGAGCAGGTCATCGACGAGCTTGTCGCCGCAACCGCCAAACATAAGCATCAGGGCGGGGAGACAGAATTCTTTCTCTGTATGAAACTGATGGGAATTATGCAGAAGACATATAACAATGATATATGGAAAAAATAGCGGCCGTTTAGACAGACGGCCGGGAAATGAAGAAATACAAAAAGCTGCACCAACCAGAATAGTTAGTGCAGCCTTTAAATGCCTATATTTTTCCTTATTCTCTTAGAATTTGCCAGCCTTCGCAGCTTCCTCGATCATTACCGCAACGGCTACTGTCATGCCGACCATCGGGTTATTGCCTGCTCCGATAAGTCCCATCATCTCTACGTGAGCAGGTACAGAAGAAGAACCTGCAAACTGTGCGTCAGAATGCATTCTGCCCAATGTATCTGTCATTCCGTAAGAAGCCGGGCCCGCAGCCATGTTGTCAGGATGAAGCGTACGTCCTGTACCGCCGCCGGATGCAACGGAGAAATACTTCTTGCCCTGTTCGATACATTCTTTTTTGTATGTACCTGCAACCGGATGCTGGAAACGTGTCGGGTTTGTCGAATTACCCGTGATAGATACGTCAACGCCCTCTTTGTGCATGATGGCAACACCCTCGCGCACATCGTTGGCGCCGTAGCAGTTTACCTTTGAACGGAGTCCGTCAGAGTATGCGATTCTCTGCACTTCTTTAAGTTCACCTGTGAAGTAGTCATATTCTGTCTGTACATATGTAAATCCGTTGATCCTGGAAATGATCTTAGCCGCGTCTTTTCCAAGGCCGTTTAAGATAACGCGAAGCGGTTTCTGACGGACCTTGTTTGCCTTCTCTGCGATACCGATCGCACCTTCCGCCGCCGCAAATGATTCATGGCCTGCAAGGAATGCGAAGCAGTCTGTATCTTCCTCCAGAAGCATCTTTCCTAAATTGCCGTGTCCAAGTCCTACTTTACGCTGGTCTGCTACCGAACCGGGAATACAGAATGCCTGAAGCCCTTCTCCGATCGCCGCTGCAGCCTCAGCAGCCGTCGTACAGCCTTTCTTGATCGCGATAGCGGCGCCGGTGATGTAAGCCCAGCATGCATTCTCAAAACAGATCGGCTGGATTCCCTTCACCTGGTTGTATACATCAAGCCCGGCATCTTTTGTGATCTTTTCTGCTTCTTCGATCGAAGCAATGCCATAGCTGTTTAATACTTCATTGATTTTATCAATTCTTCTTTCATATGATTCAAATAAAGCCATTTACTTGTCCTCCTGATTAATTCTCTGTTACCTTTGCTATTCTTTACGCGGGTCGATGATCTTGGCTGCTTCCGCGACGCGTCCGTACTGTCCTTTTGCCTTTTCCCATGCGTCGTTTGGCGTATCGCCGGCTTTGATGAAGTCAGTGAACTTGCCAAGACTTACAAACTGGTAACCGATGATCTCATCGTGGTCATCCAACGCGATACCTGTCACATAACCTTCCGCCATCTCAAGGTAACGCGGACCTTTTGCCAATGTACCATACATGGTACCAACCTGGGAACGAAGTCCTTTACCGAGGTCTTCCAGGCCTGCGCCGATCGGAAGTCCGTCTTCTGAGAATGCGCTCTGTGTTCTTCCGTATACGATCTGGAGGAACAGTTCTCTCATAGCTGTATTAATTGCATCACAGACAAGGTCTGTATTCAAAGCTTCTAAAATTGTCTTTCCCGGAAGGATCTCTGAGGCCATGGCTGCGGAATGTGTCATTCCTGAACATCCGATCGTCTCCACAAGCGCTTCCTGGATAATACCTTCTTTGACATTCAAAGTCAGCTTGCATGTCCCCTGCTGAGGCGCACACCAGCCCACACCATGTGTCAGACCGGAGATATCCTTAACTTCTTTCGCCTGTACCCATTTTGCTTCTTCCGGAATCGGAGCTGGTCCGTGATTTGCACCCTGAGCCACTGGACACATCATTTCTACTTCATGTGAATAAATCATTTTAAAACTCCTTTCAAATATGCATCGTTATATCTTTAACACCATACTGGGTTTATTTTCTCATAATTTTCGACATTCGTCAATTAACAAATTGCCTAATCAATTGCCTTCCAGAAGGCACTCTTTGTCTTATATTCCCTAATATCGCCGAAATCAAACGGAGCGGTCACCCAGGCGTATCCAAGGTTGTTTGTATCGTCCGCTTTATAGTTGAGATCGAATCCAATCTCTATGCCGTTTGCATTGGCGAAAAAGTTCGCCACATACACTCCGTCCAGACTGTCTCCCTTCAGCGCCTCCTCCATCTGACCGCGGCTCAGTTCTGAGAGCATGGCCTCATCGCCGGCTTCCCCCCGCATTCTGTCCAGCCAGTCGTCTATAAACGCTTCATTCGTATTTATAATATCCTTTACTTCATACACCGTACCGTCTTTCAGGCTTATATTCCTCGTCCTCAGATTCACATAATATGTACTGCTGTCCCCCTGGTAGCTGTAATCCTGAAACACAACGCTGACGAACTCATTGTTCATATAGCTTATCTTATAGTCCACATAGCTGACAAGCGCCGGATATTCGGAGGCGAGGACCCCCTCCTTCACACTCTCCGACGGGTTCGTATATATTTTATCTACTGTCTCCATGGCGCAGTTTTTCAGTTCGTCGTTGACTTTTTTTCCTGTTTTCTCATCAAGGCCGTTGATCTGGGGATATTTGACCTGGAAATCTATAACCATGGACTTTTTCTCTTCATCCGCGTATTCATACAGCTTTTCTTCTGTCTCAAAGGATAAATCGTCCGCCTCATATACTGGTATCGACTCAAGCCCGGAGAGCTCATCTTCATCGTCCCCGTAAGTTCCGTCATAATAATCCCAGCTGTGTTCTCCGCGGTCATGGCCGTCATAACCGCGGTCATCATGATCACGGCCGTCGTGACTGTCCCGGTCATCAAAGGGTTCCGTATAACTGTCCGGGTAATGCTCGTGTACGTATCCGTAGATCCCTCTGGCGGCGCCGTATATGCCGAATACAGCCAAGGCCAGCAGCAGCACGCCTCCGGCCGCTATCCCCACGATCAGAGGCACTTTACTCTTCCCTGCAGACGTCCGCCCTGTCCCTTCCAGCTTCAGTTCCATCGGAAGGAAACGAATCCCGTTTACGGTCTGTTCTTCCCCTGACTGCTGAAATCCAAGGCTGCTGTAATGCCCGGCCGCGTCAGGCGCCGCATTGACATCCATCTTATTTACTTTAAGCACTTCTGTACAGTACGCTTTTGCGGCCTCGAACAGCCTGCGGCCCACGCCCTGTCCCTGACAGGTCTTCTTTACGAAAAACAGGCAGATATGGCCGTCCCGCCTGACAGCCATACTCCCCTTAAGTTCATCATCTTCAAACGCGCCGAAGAAGATCAGTTCCCCCCTGCCGCACATTGGACTTATATTATCGTACTTGATAAAATCCCGGAATTCTTCCACACCTTCCGGAGCATACGACGGCGCCACATCTTCCGCAAACACATCCCATATAAGATGCAGTGCCGGCAGAAGTTCCTGCTGCCTCACAATTCTGATATCCATACTTATTTCCTCCTTATGAATGGTGTTTAAGCAGTTCCTCCCTCAACAGCGTCAGCGCCCTGACTACAGAGTAATCTCTGTTCTTGTCACGGCTTCCTGTAAAGTAAAACTCCTCGACCCGGACATTTCCCTTTACACAGCATCCGATATAGACAAGGCCGACCGGCTTCTCTTTCGTGCCGCCTCCCGGTCCTGCGATACCGGTCACACTGAGAGCTGCGTCCGCTCCGGCAGCCTTCGCCGCTCCGGCAGCCATCTCATAGGCCGTCTGCGGGCTTACCGCCCCGTACTCCATAAGCGTCTCCCGTTTCACGCCGAGGATCCGCTCTTTGGCGTCATTTGAATAGGTGATGTATCCTTCCTTATATACAGAAGACGCTCCCGGCACATTCAGCAGACGGCCCGCCAGCAGTCCTCCGGTACAGGACTCTGCGGTCGTCACAAGAAGATTCTTTTCTTTTAGAAGCTCTACGATCGCCTCCTCCAGCGTCACCTCTTCTTCCGTCGTATATATCTTATCTCCGAACCGTTTATACAGTTCGTCCACCATCGGTTTCATGAGCTGTTCCGCTTCTTCTTCGCTCTTTGCCCTCGCCGTCACCCGAAAGTGCACCTCTCCCGTCTTTGCGTACGGAGCCAGTGTAGGATTCGTCTGCGCGTCCATCAGATCTGCCACCATCGTCTCCGCCTTACTCTCTCCCACCGAACAGATTTTGACCATCTTGGAGTAGATTCCCTCCGGCTGCAGTTTATTGAGATAGGAAGCGATATCCCTCTCAAACATAGGTTTGATCTCATTCGGGGGACCGGGCAGCAATATGGCGGCCTTCCCGTTCTCCTCTATGATAAGTCCCGGGGCGGTCCCGTTATGATTGTCCACCACGATAGCCCCTTCCGGAACCATAGCCTGTTTCCAGTTGTTCGGTGTTATCTGTCCGCTGTGTACCTGACGGAAATACTCCTGGATGCGCGCTTTCGTATGGGCATCCTCCTTTATCTCACGGCCAAATACTTTCGCAGTTACTTCTTTCGTAATATCGTCTTTCGTGGGCCCAAGCCCTCCGCTTAAGATCACGATGTCTGAACGGGAAAGCGCGAGTTTGATCGCATCTTCCAGCCTTTCCTCATTGTCTCCCACCGCGCTCTGATGGTAGCAGGACAGCCCGAGCAGCGCGCACTTTTCCGCAAGGTACGCCGCATTCGTATTTACGATATTGCCGAGCAGGATCTCTGTTCCTACCGATATCAGTTCTACTGTCATGTTTACATGCCTCCCTGTGTTAATACTTCCTTATTCTTTACAACATAATCGATCAGTGACACAACGGTCAATATTAAGGATACCCATATGAGCACAGTCCCAATCACATCAAACACGCTGCCCAGATCGGCGATGAGCAGGATGATCATAAACATCTGGGAAACGGTCTTGAACTTTCCCCAATAACTTGCGGCGATAACGATTCCGCTGTCTGAAGCGACAAGGCGGAAGCCGCTGATGATAAATTCTCTTGCTATGATCACGATAACGATCCACGCATCCAGTTTTCCAAGCGGTATGAGGCAGATCATGGCGGAGCATACGAGCAGCTTGTCCGCCAGCGGGTCCATAAATTTCCCGAAGTTGGTCACAAGGTTTCTCGCTCTCGCTATCTTCCCGTCCAGCATGTCTGTGAGACTGGCCACACAGAACAGCACAAGCGCTATCCATTTGTTGGCAGACCCTCCAAGGTCTGTCAGCATAAACAGGACAAAAAACGGAACCATTATTATTCTGAGCACGGTCAGTTTGTTTGGTAAATTCATGATATCAACTCTCCTATCAAATCATATTCTGAAGCTCCGGTCACCTCTGCCATGGCAAAGTCTCCGGACATCAGTTCTTCTTCCGTATTGATAAATATAAGCCCGTCCACGCCCGGGGCATCTCTGTAAGTTCTTCCCACATAAGCATTCTCATCGGCCACTCTGCCCTCTATCATGACGAGCACTTTTTGCCCGACCATGCTCTCAGCCTGCTCGAATACAATGTCCTGCTGAAGTTCCATAAGTTCTGCCTGGCGGTCTGATTTTATTTCTTCCGGAATCTGATCCGGCATAGAAGCTGCCGGAGTATCCTCCTCCGGTGAATAAGTAAACACACCGAGACGCTCAAACGCCATCTCATCCACAAATTCCATCAGCTCTTCATGCTGCTTGATCGTCTCCCCCGGGAAGCCCGTGATGAGAGTCGTGCGCAATGTAATATCGGGAATTTCCTTCCTCAGCTTTCCGACGATCTCGATGAGCTGCTTCTTGTCTGTCCGCCTTCCCATGCGTTTCAATATGTCGTCGTTGGCATGCTGGATCGGAAGATCGAGATAATGACAGATCTTCTTTTCTTCCTTTATAACCTGTATGAGTTCATCGTAGATTTCCTCCGGATAGCAGTACAGGATCCGGATCCAGCGCAGCCCCTCTATGCCGCAGAGCTTTCTGAGCAGCCGGTGAAGAGACTTCTCCCCGTAAATGTCTTTTCCGTACAGCGTCGTCTCCTGCGCCACGAGAATCAGTTCTTTCACTCCCTGCTCCGCCAGCGCTTCTGCCTCCTTAACGAGACGTTCCATCGGAACGCTCCGGAAGTTCCCCCGTATCTTCGGTATAATACAGTACGTACAATGCTTGTCACAGCCTTCCGCTATCTTAAGATACGCGTAATGTCCGCCAGTAGTGACGAGACGTTTTGATTCCACGAGCGGGAGTACGTCTATGTCTTCCATCTCCATGCACGGATGGCCTTCCAGCGCTTCCTTAACGGCCTCCGCGATCTTGTCATAGGAGGAGGTGCCAAGCACCGCGTCCACCTCCGGTATCTCCTCCACGATCTCCTTCTGATAGCGCTGCGCAAGACAGCCGGTGACGATGAGCGCCTTGAGTCTCCCCGTCTGCTTGTACTCCGCCATCTCAAGGATCGTCTGTATGCTCTCTTCTTTTGCATCGTGGATGAAACAGCATGTGTTTACCACAATGATATCCGCCTCGGCCTCATCATCCACGATCTGATATCCTTCCCTGTCCAGAAGTCCCAGCATCACTTCCGAGTCCACAAGATTTTTGTCGCAGCCAAGGGAAATAAACAATATGTTCATATATACGATCTCCTTATTTATAGTCAGAAAGGCAGATACCTCCCGGGCATCTGCCTCATTTTTATCATACCTTACTGTTCTTCCTCTTCACCGACAACTGTGATCTTGCCGCAGTTCAGTTCGTCGATCGCAACGGAAAGCGGCTTCTCGCCGTCCTTCGCGTGGACAAGCGGCATAGAACCGTCAATGATCTCCCTTGCCCGCTTTGCGGTAGCCATAACGATAGAATAACGGCTGTTGACTACTTTTGTCTCGCCTTCCTCTACATCCTTGTTGACTACTTTCATTAAATCTGTGTAAGATGGGTGTAACATACACTATTCTCCTTTCAATTCTGCCTTCATATGCTCTATAAATTCTGCATTGCGGAAACTTCTCAAATGTTCCCCTCTGATAATCTCATGTACATCTTCCACGCATATGTCAAGCTTATCATTGACGATAAGATAGTCATATCTGTCCATGCCTTCCGCCTCTTCGCCTGCGCGTTTCAAACGGGATTCTATGACCTCCATCGTCTCAGTGCCTCTGCCGACCAGACGTTTCCTGAGCTCTTCCACGGACGGCGGCGTGATAAACAAAAGCAGCGTGTCGGGCATCTTCTCCTTCACCTTGAGCGCCCCCTGGATCTCAATTTCCAGGATCACGTCCTTTCCGGCTTCAAGCTGCTCTTCTACATATGCCTTAGGCGTTCCATAATAGTTATTCACGTAACTAGCATACTCTATCAATTCGTCTTGTGCAATCATTTTTTCAAATTCTTCTTTTGTTTTGAAGAAATATTCCCGGCCGTCAGTTTCACCCGGCCGCGGCGCTCTCGTAGTCGCTGAGACAGACAGCGCATAGTTGTCATATTTCTTCAGCAGTTCCTTCATGATCGTTCCCTTCCCGGCGCCGGAAAAACCAGATACAACGGTAAGAATTCCTTTCTTATTCATAGATAACTTCCTCTCTACTCGATATTCTGAATCTGCTCACGGACTTTTTCTATCTCTGTCTTCAAATCTATGGCCCGGTTGGAAACTTCCAGGTCATTGGCCTTGGAAAGGATCGTATTCGCCTCACGGTTCATCTCCTGGGCGATAAAGTCGAGCTTGCGTCCTATCCCAGCCTCCTCAGACTTCAGCGTCTCCTTCATGTGTTCAATATGACTTCTAAGCCTTACGACCTCTTCGTCCGTACAGATCTTATCCGCGAATATCACGACTTCAGCCGCTATGCGGCCTTCGTCCATCTGGGTGTCCTCGAGAAGCTCCCGGACTTTTTCTTCCAGCTTCTGTCGGTATTCCGCCACGATCTCGGGAGAGCGTTCTTCTATGTATGCGACAAGCTCCAGCATTCCATCCAGCTTGCCGATAATATCGTTCTTTAAGTTCCCGCCTTCCAGCGTACGTGTCTCCACAAACTGCTTTACGGCGCCGTCAAGCGCCTGCCTGAGCCCGTTCCACAGTTCTTCTTCATCGACGGCCTGCTCCTCCATTGTGATCACTTCCGGATAGCGTGATAACGTAGATACACGGATGTCATTCTCCAGTGAAAAGGTCTCCTCCATCTGTCTGAGATACGTAAGGTACTCCCCTGCCAGCGTCTCGTTATACTTCAAAGCCACCTGGTTTTCGGAAGAATCCTCATATGTGATAAACAGGTCTACCTTGCCCCTCAGTATGGACTTCTTGAGCAGGCTGCGGATGGAAGTCTCAAAAAAGTTCAGTTTCTTCGGCATCCGGATATTCACATCCAGATAACGGTGGTTTACACCTTTCATCTCAACGGTGAACCTGCGCTCACCTTCCATAATCTCACAGCGTCCGAAACCTGTCATACTCTTAATCATGATATAAACCTCTTTTATATTTTCGTCGTATTGTCTTCTGCTATTTTTCATAACAATCATCGTTTATTATAATCTATTTGCAAAATTACGTCAATTGTTTCCTTGCCTCTATTTCCCAAGTCCTGTATAATCATTTTAGTGTCCCGGTGCACGGTGCAAACGCCCCGGAATCCAAAGACATATCAGAAAATGGAAAGGGAGTATCGACATGGCTTTTGACGGAATCACAATTTCCGCTTTGGTAAAAGAATTAGAGGAGAACCTGACAGACGGGCGCATTGCCAAGATTGCCCAGCCGGAAAGCGACGAACTGCTGCTTACGGTAAAAACCCCCGGAGGGCAGAAACGGCTCTATATCTCCGCCAGCGCCTCACTTCCGCTTATATATCTGACCAGTGACAACAAACCGAGTCCCATGACCGCCCCCGGCTTCTGCATGCTGCTCAGAAAGCATATCGGAGGCGGAAGGATCACCGGCATCTCCCAGCCGAAGCTGGAACGCATTATCCACATCGATATCGAACATCTGGATGAGCTCGGCGACCTCTGCCGGAAAACACTCATCGTGGAGATCATGGGGAAGCACAGCAATATCATCTTCTGTGACGACAAAGGTATGATAATCGACAGTATCAAGCACGTATCCGCACAAATGAGTTCCGTGCGTGAAGTATTGCCCGGACGGCAGTATTTTATTCCGGATACGATGGAAAAGCAGGACCCGTTAAATACAGACCTTGCCGGCTTTTCGGCGGCACTAAGAGACAGGCCCGCGCCGCTTGGAAAGGCAATTTATTTAAGTTACACCGGCGTAAGCCCTGTCGCTGCCGAGGAAGTATGCTGCCTTGCAGGGCTGGATTCTTCCATGACCGCAAAGGACCTGTCGGACGACATGATGACCCACCTGTACCGTCAGTTCTGTTATTATTTTGAGCAGGTGAAACATGGTTCCTTCACCCCTGCCATCTATTACAGCGGCAGTGACCCGAAAGACTTTTCCGCCCTTCCTGTCAGTCATTATTCAGCATACCGCCGGCAGGAATTCACCTCTGTATCCGAGCTGCTCTCCACCTACTATGCGGTCAAAAATACGATGACCCGCATCCGGCAGAAGTCCGCCGACCTGCGTCATGTCGTACAGACTGCACTGGAACGGAGCCGAAAAAAATATGATCTGCAGCTCCGTCAGCTGAGGGATACAGAAAACAGAGACAAATTCAAGGTATACGGAGAGTTGATCAACACGTACGGTTATAATCTTTCGGAAGATGCGTCCGAGCTCACCGCCCTCAATTATTATACAAATGAAACCGTCACCATACCGCTTGATAAAAATCTCACCCCTCAGGAAAACGCACAGAAATACTTTAATAAATACAATAAACAGAAGCGGACTTACGAGGCCCTGAGCGGACTCATAGGAGATACAGCCGATGACATCCGGTATCTGGAATCCATAAGCAACTCCCTCGATATCGCTCAGAACGAAGATGACCTGCTGCAGATCAAGGAAGAACTGACGCAGGCAGGATATATCCGCAGGAAATACACAAAAAAGAAGGTCAAGATCATGAGCCGGCCTCTCCACTACGTCTCTCAAGACGGCTATCATATGTATGTCGGTAAAAACAATCTTCAAAATGATGAGCTTACGTTCCACTTTGCATCCGGCAGCGACTGGTGGTTCCACGCCAAAGGCGCCCCCGGGTCCCACGTCATCGTCAAAAGCGGCGGAGATGAACTTCCCGACCGGACCTTTGAGGAGGCCGGACGCCTGGCCGCATACTACTCCAAAAACCGGGGAAGCGACAAGGTGGAGATCGACTATGTGGAAAAGAAGCATGTAAAGAAACCAAACGGCGCAAAGCCGGGATTTGTCGTATATTATACGAATTATTCTTTGGTGATCGATTCCGATATATCTGAGATTGAAGAGGCGGATTAAAGAGCGGTAAATATTAACACCTATACAAAAAACACATTCTGTCCTGAATGTTTTGCGCTGCTTCTGTGGCAGGTTACCGATGTAAAAATGTCGGTTTTTACGCCCAATTCTTCTAAAATCCGTATTTGTCGCAATATTGCTGACTGAGATTAAAATCTGGAAAAATAATTTACGAAGCGGAAAAATATCTTAACTGGGACTGGATACTGCGCCAGCGACTTGATACAATTAAAATAATGTATCGTAATAGGCTGGATTATAATATAGTCAGGCATAAGGAAAGTGAGAATATAATGGAGTGGAATAAGATATTAAAACATTTTAAAATAGCATCGATTGCAGGCGCCGTTATTTTAGCTGTGTTCAGCATAAACCAACAGGAAGTTAAAGCAGTTGATCTTTTAGCGGACTTTACGGGCGCCCTGGATATAAAAAATGGAAATATTACACTGTCGAAAGACGGAAAATATACACAGAAAGATAAGAACGGCACTTCGTCAACAGGCACCTTTGATGGAACATACACAATCAGCCAATCATCAGATGAATACAACATAACCGTGGAGGATGGAGCATTTCCTGTAATTAATGTCAACGGTCTTTCTATCACTGAACCAACAGAAAATGAGAGTTCCGGCAGCGGAATACATATTAAGTCAGGTGCAGTGGTTACGCTGGTGCTCGGCGCTCAAAAGACCAGTTTTACCGGCCGTGACAACTACCCTGGGATTACGCTGGAGACAGGCGCCACTTTGAACATCATAGGGAATGGTACTCTGACTGTTATCAGCGGTTCCGGTGAATGTGGAATCAGTGATACAGGCAGGCGCAAAGGCGGGCAGCTTTCCGTTGGCGAAGAAGCAGCCCTTAGAACATACAGTTCTCAGAAGGAAGGAGCTATCTGTGCAGATGTGACGGCATCGTCCAAGAAAATAGTGCAGGGAACATTATTGGATGCTGCTAAGGCTCCGGCGGATAATCCAGATGCAACTTTTGTTACTATAAAGGTTGAGAACAGGGATAATCCAACACAAGAGACATATCCCATTAATTTGCCTCTAGGCTTCCGTTCTTTTGCCGCCTCCACAACTACAGAAGGGGGCTCTTATGTTTCGTATTATCCAGGTGACGATGGTAGAATTGATAGAAATAAGTTATTAGCAGATACACAGCCGCCAAATGAGGCGCCACCATACATGCATACCTATAATTTAACGGGATCGGCGAATGTTTTCGCTGCATTATGGAATTTAGAGGAAAAAGAAATCAAATATGAAATCAAACTCAATGCAAATGGCGGTACTTTTAAAAATCCAGAAGGTGATAAGCTGAAAACTCAAACAGTCGGCTATGGCGATAAAATAACACTTCCTCAAGAGAATGAACTTCAACGAGAGGGAATTAATTATAAATTCATTGGCTGGTACCGCTTGCCAGATTCGATGCAGGCTGGCGATGAGTGGAAAGACACTGACCGTGTTGTACAGAATGGACTGGAATTATATGCAGGCTGGATACCAAAGAAGTATACCTTGTCTTTTGAGACAAACGGCGGTTCCGCTTTGGCGCCAGTGGAGGTCACTTATGGTTCTCTGATAACGGAGCCAGCAGCACCTGAAAAAGAAGGATTTATCTTTAAAGGATGGGTGGCGGATGGAGAAAGTGCAAATTGGGATTTTGCTACTGATACCGTAAAGGGAGATATGGTTCTCACCGCCCGGTGGGAACCGGTCAATTCTGCTCCGGCTAACCCGGAAGCCCCCACGAATCCATCAGAAAGAAAAAATGAACTGAAGAAGATTTCGACTGGCGATAAAACACCTTTAACATCTCAGATTGCAAAGCTTTTTGTATCAATGGCTGTTATTATGGAAATCCTCTGGAAAAAATATAAACGATAAGGAGTATAATGCAGGCAAGGGCAGATACCGAAAATCCGGCTCTGCCCTTCTGTAACATTTTTACTCTATCTGTACATTTTTACACATTATAACACGGTCCCCGCGCTGAATCTACTCTTATTTCATCCCCAGCAGATAATCCACAAACTGCTGTGCCGTTCTCCCGGAGAGTCCGCCGTGGGATAACTCCCACCTGTTCGCCTCCAGCAGCAGTTCTTCTTCCGGCAGACCGATGTCATTCCTCTTCGCAAGTTTTAGCACGATATCCTGGAACTCCTTTTTCTCCGGCCGTCCAAAGTAAATGGTGACGCCGAAACGGGCCACGAGAGACAGCTTCTCCTGTACCGTGTCATTTGTGTGAAGCTCCTCATCCCTGTCCGCCTTGTCCTTAAATGTCTCCCGGATGAGATGTCGTCGGTTGGATGTGGCATAGATAAGCACATTGTCAGGCTTCCGCTCAAGCCCTCCCTCGATGACTGCCTTCAGGTATTTATATTCGATCTCAAATTCCTCAAAAGACAGATCATCCATGTAAATGATAAACTTGTAATTCCGGTTCTTTATCTGTGATATGACAGCGTTCAGATCCTGGAACTGGTGCTTGTATATTTCGATCATTCTCAGTCCCTGGTCGTAATACTGGTTCAGGATGGCTTTGACGGAGGAAGACTTGCCTGTGCCCGCATCGCCGTACAGCAGACAGTTGTTGGCACGCCGCCCCTCCACAAATGCTTTCGTATTATCAATAAGCTTTTTCTTGGCGATCTCATATCCGATGAGATCATCGAGATGGACATGGGCGATCTTCGTTATCGGAATTATCTCGGCCCCTTCCTCCGTATGTTCTATGCGGAACGCCTTGTGAAGTCCGAGTTTGCCCACGCCGAATTCCTTGTAGAACTGGGTCACCGTATCCTTAAATTCTTTTCCGCCGGCCGCGCCGGCCAGCGCTTCGCCAAGGCCGCATATACGGCTGCGGATCCTCGTATTGAACACCTTGCCGTGTTCATCGCCGAATCCGCTGTAATTGTGGATAAATGACAGACAGTCCGCTCCAAGTTCCTCTTCCATCGCCGAGAAATCATAGTCAAACAGTTCCTTAAAGATCTCAAAATCATGAAGCGCCGCCTCATTGATGCTGCCGTCCACATTCCCGACGATCTCACAGGAGGTGCTGTACGCATTCTCATCACTGGCAAGCAGATATGTGAGATAATCATGCCACAGATTCCCCTCAAATCCATGGCTGACCGCAAGTTCCAGAAGCTCATTGACCACGTCGAACAGAAGACTTCTCATGTCTTCTTTATTATAATATTCATTGTCAAAATTCTCCATAAGGAATGTCATATCGTCCAGGATCTGCTGTTGTTCCATATGTTTGTAGAGGATCAGTTCGTTTGTTCTCATATTCTTTTTCTCCTTGCCTAGTAATTGCCGAGAATTCTGAGACTCCGGCTTTCTTCCCTCAGCCCCCGGATCGCATTTTTAACCGCGCCGTCGCTTAAGCTGCCTTCAAAATCGACAAAGAAGCGGTATTCCCATGAGCGTCCTTCCACCGGACGGGATTCTATCTTTGTCATGTTAAGGTCATTATAAATAAAGTGAGACAGCAGATGATACAGGGAACCGCTCTCGTGGGCGACCTCGAAGCAGATGCTGATTTTATCCGCGTCTTTCCTGAAAATCTTCTGATTGGTGACAACGATAAAGCGGGTAAAATTATTCTCTTCGTCATTAATACCTTCCACAAGCACGGACAGGCCGTGTACCTTTGCGGCGTAAGCGCTGCAGACTGCCGCCTGCGTCCTGTCCGCATCCTCCAGAATCTTTTTGGCTGCGATCGCCGTATTCACGACGCTGATCTGCTGCCAGTCCGCGTGAACGTCCAGAAAACGCGAGGTCTGCATAAGCGCCTCCGCCTTGGAATATACGCGCTGGATATCTGAAAGCTTCGTCCCCGGCAGCCCCGCAAGCGTATGTGTGACCGGGAGGATCGTCTCTCCGACGATATAATTTTCAAACTCCACGAGCAGGTCATACATTTCATTTACCGCCCCCGCAGAAGAATTCTCGATCGGAAGCACGGCAAAGTCGGCAGACCCCTCCTCGATCGCCTCCATGGCGTCGCGGAATGTCCGCACGTGAAAGCTGTTGCAGTTTTCTCCGAAATACTGCTGCATGGCCGCCTGGCCGTACGCCCCCTCCACTCCCTGGAACACGACGCGGGCCGTACTCTTCTCAAGGGAGTCTACTTCTATAAACGGCAGTCTTCCAAGAGCCCCTGCCTTCACAAGCTGCTGGTACTGCAGCTTTCTGCTCATGGACATAAGCTGCTGGTAAAGCTCCTGTATCCCTTTCTTGTTAAAATCACTGCTCACTCTGGCAGCCACATCTGCCAGCTTATTCTTTTCCCTCTGGCGGTCGAATACTTTTTTTCCCTTCGCGATCTTGTACTCGCCCACCTGCTCGCAGATATTCATCCGTTTTTCATATAATTCCACGATCTGCGCATCTATTTCATCCAACTGTTCTCTCAGCTCTAATAGCTCTGCCATATCTTTCTCTCTCCTTCTTGCAAACTAATCTGTATTATAATACATTTCATGCATAAAATCTACTGTCCATTGACATACTTACATCGTATGAAACATAATTTTCTCTCCTGTGGAACGGCGGGCTGGTGTATGGAGATTCTTTTCACCGGCCTCCATTCCTATAAAGAAAAAAATCCCACACTGATGGGCAACACGTCGATCTGGATGTTCCCGATCTACGGTATGGCCAGTTTTCTTTCGCCCGTCTGCAAAGTCCTGAAAGGCAAAAGCCCGGTCCTTAGAGGAGGTGTATACACATGCTGCATTTTTGTCGGAGAATATATTACCGGGTCTGTTTTGCGCAGGATCGACGCCTGTCCGTGGGATTACAGCAAGGCGCCGCTGAATATTAACGGCCTCGTCCGCCTTGATTATGCGCCGCTTTGGTTTGGCGCCGGACTGCTGTTTGAAAAAATCCTGTCCAGAAGTTGAAAATCTTTCGTATTTATTATATGATATATGAAAGATTTTCAATATGGGAGGATTATGATATGAATACCAAGGAATGCATCGTGACACGAAGAAGCATCCGCAGGTTCAAACCAGAACGTGTGGAACATTCTCTGTTAGAATCTATTATATCCGCCGCATCCTATTCGCCGTCCTGGAAGAATAGTCAGATCACCCGTTATATCGCAGTCGAAGATCCTTCAGTTCTTGATACTATCGCTACTCATTTTACCCCGGAATTCAATTCCAGAATCGTAAAGCAGGCACCGCTGCTCGTCGCAGTTACTTTTGTAAAAGGTATCTGTGGTTTTGAACGCGACGGTTCTTTTACGACTGCCAAGGAAGACCGCTGGCAGATGTTCGACGCAGGTATTGCGTGCCAGACGTTCTGTCTTGCGGCACATGACGCGGGGCTTGGAACTGTGATCATGGGGATCTGGGATGAGCAGGGGATCAGCATGCTGCTGGATATACCGCAGGATGAGGAGCTTGCCGCGCTGATCGCAGTCGGCCGGCCCGCGATCGAACCGGCTGCGCCCGGAAGAAAATCTGTGAAAGAATTATTGACATATCGATAAGGAGGTTTTTATGAGACATTTGATGAGTCCACTGGATTTTTCGGTGGAAGAGTTGGATAAACTGATGGATCTGGCCAATGACATAGAAGCAGATCCCGAAAAATATGCGCATGCGTGTGAAGGAAAGAAGCTGGCCACTTTATTTTATGAGCCAAGTACGAGGACAAGGCTGAGCCATGAGGCTGCCATGCTCAATCTGGGCGGTAATATCATGGGGTTCTCTACCGCTGATTCCAGTTCTGCCGCTAAGGGGGAAAGCGTGTCAGACACGATCCGTACTATTTCATGCTATGCAGATATCTGTGCCATGCGTCATCCGAAAGAAGGAGCGCCTATGGTGGCGTGCCGCCACTCTTCCATCCCTGTGATCAACGCCGGAGACGGAGGACACCAGCATCCGACACAGACACTGACCGACCTGCTGACGATCCGCTCTTTAAAAGGTCATCTGTCCGGCATGACCATCGGACTGTGCGGAGATTTAAAATTCGGGCGTACCGTGCACTCACTTATCCACGCGCTTGTCCGTTACACAGGAATTAAATTTATACTCATATCACCCGAGGAACTGAGACTTCCGAGTTACATACGCAATGATGTCCTGGATGCCAAGAATGTGCCTTACGAGGAGGTCGTCCGCCTCGAGGAAGCACTTCCTAAGCTGGACATCCTCTATATGACGCGTGTTCAGAAGGAACGGTTCTTCAATGAGGAAGATTATGTGCGTATGAAGGACTTCTACATCCTGGATGCCAAGAAGATGAAACTGGCACCGGACGACATGTTTGTGCTCCATCCCCTTCCGAGAGTGAACGAGATCTCCGTAGAAGTTGACGACGACCCGAGAGCCGCCTATTTCAAGCAGATGCAGTACGGCGTCTACGTACGGATGGCTCTCATACTTACATTACTGGAAATCGAAGTTTAGGAGGGAATTGTCATGGTTGAAAATACTTTGAATGTAGGCAGTATTTCGGAGGGGTTCGTTCTGGACCATATCCAGGCTGGAAGAAGCATGGATATCTATAAGCACCTGAAGCTCGATAAGCTGGACTGCTGTGTCGCCATCATCAAGAATGCCCGCAGCAGCAAGATGGGAAGAAAAGATATTATAAAAATCGAATGTCCCATTGATTTTATCGATCTGGACATCCTCGGTTTTATAGACCACAATATCACGATCAACATCATCAAAGACCAGAAGATCGTGGATAAAAAAGCGTTAAAACTGCCAAAGGAGATCACAAATGTCATCCGGTGCAAGAATCCGCGCTGTATCACCTCCATTGAACAGGAGCTGGATCATATCTTCGTTCTGACAGACCCTGAGAAAGAAGTTTACCGCTGCAAATACTGTGAAGAAAAATATGATGAACGCTGATCTGTAACAACAAGCGGAGTGGGTGGCCACTCCGCTTGTTCTTTATATCTCTTCGCCGAGGCGCCGGATCTCATCCAGGATGCCGGTCTTATCAACGTCACCCTTCTCCTCTGTTTTTTCCGCGATCACATGTCCTCTGTCTTTCCATTTCAGGTAATCTGCCATAATCTCATAAGTCTTCACAATGCCCGCAAATGCCGCTTTTTCATCCGCCCCGCACACGAGCAGCATGCATTCCTTTGTTCCCCTGAAAGGTATATCCCCCCGCATCAGCGCGTAAAACCGGTCTATGAGCGCCTTTATCTGTTCCGGGAATGTGAACCAGTAAAGCGGTGTGGCAAATACGATGACGTCCGCCTCCAGAAGCGCCGGTGCAATATGGTTGAAATCATCCGCAAATACGCAAGGATGGCCGGTCTTATAGCACCCGTCACATGCTCTGCATCCCTGAATGTTAAGCTCCGCGGCGCTGATCGTCGTCAGCCGGTGTCCTTTGCTTCCCGCCCCTTTGATAAATGCATTTGCCATTCTCTCACTGTTGCCGTTCTTGCGCGGACTTCCCGTTATCACTACAATATTCTTCATTCTTCGTCCTCTCCTCTCCTCCAGCCGCTGCTGATATCTATCCACTGCCGGCATCCGGTCACTTCATATAAGTCGCGCGCCGTAATGCCGACTGCGCTGTTTCCCGTGCCTCCGGACGTGTATACATACTCGTCCATAAAACGCTGCAGGGATACATCCATATATACTTTCGCCCTTTTCCCCGGGAGCGCTATCGGACTTACGGCCCCCGGCCGGCATCCGGTATATTCCATCAGATCTTCCTCATCCAGGACGATCCGTTTCACCTTAAACTGCTTTTCATACTTGCCGGGATCTATCTTCGCATCCCCCGACAATATGATCACGCTGGCGCCTATGGGGGCTGCAAACACAAGTGTTTTGGCGATCTTCTCTTCCGGCACAGACAGAAGCTTTATAGAATCTTCCGTACTTTCAAAATCTCGGTCACAATCCCGTATTTCATATGTAAACGTCTGCTTTTTCAATAATCTGACTACACGTTGTGCCGCCATATCCATCCCTCCGTTTTCACACTTTTACTGCCGGCAATTGCGTCTATAAAAAGAAAAACATGGTATAAAATACCACGTTTAAAGGCAAGCAAGACGATAAGCCGGGTTATGTCGTTGGGTAATCATCTATCTAGACCTGCTGTCGCCAGCAGGTTCCAGCAACCTACCTAAGGCGTGGCGGGCCGCCACAATGCCTTTATCCGGTCTTGCTTCGGATGGGGTTTACATGTGCCCTCTCTGTTGCCAGAGAGGCGGTAGTCTCTTACACTGCCCTTCCACCCTTACCCAGATATTCTGGGCGGTACATTTCTGTTGCACTGGCCTTGGAGTCGCCTCCACCGGACGTTATCCGGCATCCTGCCCTGTGAAGCCCGGACTTTCCTCACCTGCGGCCTTTCGGCCTCTGCAGCTGCGATTACCTGTCTTACTTGCACCTCATACTTTACCATACTCTTCTCTTATTGTAAAGCCGCTTCGACTGTCAGACTCCCTCGTCAGTTATGAGGCCGTCCCCGTCCGCCGCTGTAGTCGCAAGTGTATCGCACCGCTCGTTCTGCACATGGCCGTCATGCCCTTTCACCCATATAAATGTGACTTTGTGCGGTTCTTTTGCCTTCAGGAGCCGCTGCCATAAGTCCACATTCTTCACCGGCTCATTCTTGCCGCGCTTCCACCCCTTTTTGATCCATCCGTCGATCCAGCGCTGGTTGAACGCATCCACCACATATTTGGAGTCTGAATACAGTTCGATCTCACAGGGACGGTTCAGCGCCTCCAGACCGGCAATGACCGCCATCAATTCCATACGGTTGTTTGTCGTCTTTTTATATCCCTGTGAGAGTTCTTTTGTGTGCAGCTCTCCCCTGGAATCCACATATTCCAGGACTGTGCCGTACCCTCCCGGCCCGTCCGGGTTGCCCCTGGCGGCGCCGTCTGTATATATTTTTACCTGCATATTATCTCTCTCCTATATCTCAAATGTCTGTCCGTCTTTTGTAATATGCATGACTCTGTCTCTGTAGTCCGCCGCTTCTTCCTTATCCATCAGCCATTCATATACCTCATACTTATCCCACATATGCATGGGAAATACCCGCTTCGTATCTGTATGCTTCATAAAATAATCCATGCCCCAGTAAAACTGTTCTTCCTGTCTCGCATCCAGCGGGACAAATGCCACATCGATCTTTTCGCCTTCCATCCTTCCGATCTCATGCTGATAATTCCTGCGCATCATCTCATTGTACACCGGTCCTTCTTCCTCCCAGTGCCACCAGTTCAGATCTCCTGCGTGATATATCGTCTTTCCCTCTGTACGGATGAGAAACGCCACGCCTTCATCCGTCGAACGGAACGTCTTAATATGAAGGCCGCCGGCCTCAAGTTCCTGCCTCGGCCCCACGTGGATGATCCTCTCGTTTCTACCCTCCGTCTGAATATCATCGGATAAAATATAGGTGATGCCGCCGTACATTTTGTCCCAGTCATATATTTTTTTCTGAAAATGGTCAGGATGGGCATGGCTGGAAAATACATATATGTTCTTTTCCTTTGGAAGCGCGGGGAGCTCTCCTCTGTAATAATCAAAAATAAGGACATCATGTTCCAGTTCAAGGACAAAACCGCTGTGATTCAAATATGTTATTTTCATACAATACTTTTATACTCCTTTTATGACTTCTACCGCATGAGTGATCTCAGGAAGCAGATAATCGAGGCACTGCTTGACCGCCTTCGCATTGCCGGGCAGATTTACGATAAGCACATCTCCCCTGATCCCGGCAGCGCTCCGGTTCAGCATGGAACGCTTCGTCACCTGCATCGTGAACGCGCGCATGGCTTCCGGTATCCCGAGGATCGGCCTGTCCACAACATCCATAGTCGCCTCCGGCGTATAATCATTCGGCGCGCAGCCGGCTCCGCCGGTAGTGAGTATCAAGTCAGTCAGATGGGCGTCCGCCATCCGCTGCATGACAGTGGAGATCACCTTGCGGTCACTCGGCAGTGCTTTCATGAACACGATACTGTGTCCGGCATCTTCCATGATTTTCTTTACGACCGGGCCTCCGGCATCTTCTTTCTTCCCTTTGTATATCTCTGTACTCGCTGTTATGATCGCAACTTTCATACTGTACCTCCATATTTTTCTCTTAACGTAGTCATATAGTAAAATTTTAACGCTTTTATAAAAATAATGCAATGATTACGGTGCATATTCCTGCAATCCCCATGGACACACCGCTCACGGCGCCTTCCACCTCTCCCATCTCGATGGCCTTCGCCGTACCTATCGCATGGCTCGCCGTGCCGAATGCCACCCCCGTGGCGACCGGGTCTTTCAGCCTCAGCAGACGTATGATAAACGGATGCACGATCGCGCCGCCCGTTCCGCATATGATAACTGCCATCATGGTGACAGAGCGCAGACCGCCCAGCTGGTCAGACAGATCGAGCGCGATGGCCGTCGTCACAGACTTCGGCAAAAGCGATGCCAGCATCTCCTGGTGAAGCGCCAGCACCCTGCACAACACGATCGTACTTCCCATGGATATAACACTGCCCACAAGGCATCCGATGACAATGGGGAAAAACTGCTGTCTGAGCACTTCCCTCTGCCGGTAGATAGACAGACCGATCATCGCCGTCGCCGGGACGAGAAACAGTGAGATAAACTGTCCTCCCTCCATGTAATCCTCATACGGAATATGCAGAAGCTTAAGCACCGCCACACAGAGTACCATGGCGATGAGCAGCGGGTTGGCAAGGGGTGATCTTATCTTTTTGGCCGTCCAGTCGCCGATATAGAAAGTGGTAACAGTCAGGAACACCCCGAACAAAGGATTCGCCCATAACTCACGCACCGGCCGCACCTCCCTTTCCCGACAGCCTGCCCATACATACCTGAACAAGCCTCACTGAGGCATATGTACCAAGAAACGTCAGAATAAGAGAGATACAGACAACGGTGAGGAACCCTGCAAGCTGCCCCTTAAGCAGTCCGATATCCTCCACCATGCCGATAGATACCGGCACAAACACGATCGCCATATTGGACAGCATGAAATCCGCAGTCTCCTTAATATGCCCCTCTTTCAGTATCTTAAGCCCCAGCAGAGCCGCCAGTATCAGGATAGCCGTCACACTGCCCGGAAAGGCGATCGGAAGCAGAGATACAACAAATTCCGCCGCGAGACAGAGCGCAAGGATGATTCCAAGCTGCCTCAGTATTTTCATATTCATAAACAAAACTCCCATCGTAAAAATAGATTGCATATCGCGCAGTCTCCAAAAGAGTATAACATAAAAATGCAGTCAAATTCCACCCCCGGCAGTAAATTTTGAAAGGGGTCAGACCCCTGCATGCCGCAGGGGTCTGACCCCTTTCAAAATTCATTAAATTATCTGACAATTTATATGATGATGCAGACGAGTCCTCCGTTGCTGTCGTTCACGATCTTCTGCATCGTATCCTGCAGTTTTACCTGGCTCTCGTCATTGATGACAGCCATCTTATTCTGCATGCCGTCCATCACGAGATCTTCGATGGATTTTCCGAATATATTTGTGCTCCAGATACCGCCTTCTGTGTCACCGGCTTCCTTGATGTAGCGGACCAGATCCTCCGCCTGTTGTTCACTTCCGACGATCGGTGCTATTTCGGTCTCTATGTTGGCGCGTATGAGATGGATGGACGGCGCCTCTGAGTGTATTTTGACTCCGAACTTGTTGCCCTGTTTGATGATGACCGGCTCTTCCAGCGTGATCTCTTCTTTCTTCGGGCTTACAACTCCGTAGCCTTTCATGCGGACTGCGGCGAACGCATCCTTTACTCCTTCGTATTCATCCTTGAGCTCCGACAGGTTCTTCATCGCTGTGATAAGCTCATACTGCCCTGCTATCGGCGTGCCTGTCAGTTCACTTAACATCTCATAGTAGAATTTATCGGCGATGTCTATTCTCACCTTCACGCATCCGGTATCCATCTCTATATGGTCTACCTTCATGTCATTTATGTAAGGACTTTCCGGTTTTTCCACTCCGGCGGCGGCATCTTTGATCTCGCCTAAGCCATCCATGACAGCCCGGATATGTTCCAGCATATCCTGCTTGATTCTGTGGTCTCTCGGTAACATCTCCACCCATTTTGGAATGAAGAACTGCACTTCCGACACCGGAAATTCAAACAGTACCGCCTCCATGATCTGATAGATGTCATCTTCTTTCAGCTGTTCGCAGTTTACCGGCATGGCTTTCACACCGTACTGCTGCTCCAGCTCCTGCGCCGTCTCTCTGGCCTCATCCCCATATGGCTTTTTAGAATTCACAAGTACGATAAAAGGCTTGCCGATGCTCTGCAGCTCCCGGATCGTCTTATCCTCGGCTTCCCGGTATCCCTGCCGCTCAATATCTCCGATGCTTCCGTCTGTCGTCACCACGATTCCTATCGTTGCATGGTCATGGATCACCTTTCTCGTACCGATCGTAGCCGCCTTCGTAAATGGTATCTCATAATCAAACCATGGCGTCTTTACCTGCCGTTCTTCCCCGCCTTCTATATGGCCGGACGCGCCTTCTACCATGTAACCCACACAGTCTATGAGGCGCACCTTTACAGACACATCGTCAGACAGCCTGATCTCTGCCGCTTCCTTCGGCACGAACTTGGGCTCTGTCGTCATGATCGTCCTGCCCGACGCAGACTGGGGCAGCTCATCCTTCGTCCGTGACTTTCCATGCTCATCCTCCATATGCGGGAGTACCAGCACATCCATGAAACGTTTGATAAATGTAGACTTTCCGGTACGCACCGGTCCTACGACTCCTATGTATATTTCTCCGTTTGTCCTGGCTTGTATATCTTTGTACAGCTGAAACGTGTTCATTGTGAATACCCCCTTGTTATGCTGATACAAGTGTATGCGTTACAAGGGGGGATTATTCCGATTAATTTTCTATGCACTTCTTTGCCGCAAGCGCTTTTATCTCTTCTTCTTTCGATTTTTCTATCACTTCCAGCTCCGCCGTCGTCGGCACACCGAGCTTCTTCTTCTGAAATTCCATGTTGGACAGAAGAAAATTCAGAGCAAATCCCGCAAGCAGCGCCCAGCCGGAACCCTTAAAGGCCAGAACTGCCGCCATGATTCCGGCTATGCTCCTGTCCGTGTTCGACTTGCAGTATTCCATGCCGATCCTCGCACAGACATAAGCCTGAAAGAGCAGCGTGATCGCTGAACCGACTCCCATGATCGGTTTCATAAAGGAGACGACCGGAACAAGAATAACGCTCAAAAATGTGGCCATCCGGAAGGAGCTCATCCCTCCGATCAGCGATTTCATCGCCTTCTTCCCTTCCTTGTAGCGCACCGCCACCGATACCGTCACACCGACCCAGAGCGGTCCTGCCAGCGGCGGAAATGGTGCGAACAGAGCGAGGATAAGGTTGCGCAGTCCGCTGATCAAATTGGAGCGGCTCGAATTGAAATCAATATATTCGTCGTCCCGGCTCTCCTGTGCTTCTTTCACGAGCGTCTCAGACGTGACGAAATCACCGAACGCAAGAACGTAACAGATCAATGCAAGAGGCATAGCCTGTATGAACATGGAAAGGGGCGGAAACCCGACAGAAAATACGCTGACGGTACGGAATATATTTCCAAAATCCGGAATACGGATGATACTTCCAAGCTCCAGCGTAGGCTTTGCAAGTTCCCCGAGCAGTACACCGAGCAGCATGGCGACCAGATACGGGAACAGGTTGCCGTATTTTGCCATAATATCCAGCAGCTTTATTTTCCCTCTCTTTTTCTCGCAGAACGGGGAAAAGCTCAGAAAAGCCAGCAGCAGTGTCCCGGCCAGCGTAGCGACAGGAGCGGTCAGAAGCTGGCTCCCTTTTTCAAGCTGTCCCTGTATGACCGTGATGGGAGCTGCCAACAGAATACCGCCTTTGATAGAGGTAGGCACGCTTCGCACAAATCTGTCGGCCAGCTTTGTCACTCCCATGAAGATAAATACAAACGCCACGAGCAGCTGCACCGCTATCATAGCCTGGATTCTCTCCGGTCCTTTTTCAAATCCGGTGATAAACGCCAGGGTAAACGGCAGCGTAGGCGTGATCCAGCCCGGCACGACCGGGTCTCCCAGCCAGCCGTGAAGCATGTACATGAACACCTCTATGATGACGCAGCTCCACGCCAGTTCATACGGGATCCCAAGATAGTCCGTAAGATACGGAATGGAACTGAGCGCGGTGGCGCCCAGAACAAGCCCCTGGAAAAATTCCACCTGTTCAATGCGGTAGTGCAGTCCCGGGATCCTCCACTGAAACGGCCCGAGCGGAATATAAGGGAGCTCTTTCGGATTTTTTACTCTTCTTGCACTCATCTGTGCAACCTCCTCATTCTCATGATATGGCAGTTATCGTTCGTTAATAGACAAACAATATGTGCCTGTAAGAAACTCTGCTCTCACGATCAAGAGCAGAGTTTAAGAAGACTTTACGCTTCCTGCCTTCCAAGCGGGTTATTTCCAAATATCTTCTTATATTGTGCTACCAGATAAGCCATCATCACTACGGCGATGACTGACGCGACAAGCAGCAGTGCCATCATCGTGTAGATCGCAGACGTTTCTCCGATAGATTTTGTCATTGCAGATACTATGTAAGGAAGGAAACAGCTTGCCAGCCCCATCCATGTATAGTAGATACCCGTATTTCTTCCCTTCGGTCCCGGACACATCTCCTGACGGACGCCAAGTCCTGTCTGCAGCGCACCGCCGGCTGCAAAGAATCCGAGAAGCGCGATCGCTACATAGACAACGCCTACATTTTTGACAAGAAGTACGATGGCCAGCGCCGCAGCCGTAAATGCGGAATCAATGAGCACTACTTTCAGCGGATTCCATTTCAGCTTGCCCATCATGATCGCCCAGAATACAACGGCGATGATGGAGCCTGCCGTATAGATGGACGTCATGCCTGCCGCCTGCATCTCCGACAATCCGCAGTTTGTCATACCGAAAGCCTTTGTATACTGTTGTGCACCGTACATGATGAACATACAGATGAAGCCGTAGAACATCGTGACAAAGTTTACAAGTCCGCCCGGTTTTGTTTTCATACGAGCCTTGGCCGCATCAATTTCTGCCTGCGCCGCATTGGTCGTCTTGCCGTCGGCCGTTTTCACGGTCTCTTTCATCTGGTCGTCATACACAAACGGAGCGATCACCGCAAGGATAACACAAACGACAGACAGAATCAACGGAATCCAGACATTTATCTTCCAGTTGCCGGCCGCGGAAAAATGTACAGCCATTAACGGATAGATAATACCGGACACAGATACAAACGCCTTGATACCGATGAGCGCCGAACCTGCATACTTTGGAGCTGCCTCCTGAACCGCCGGATACAGGGATGCGTCCCAGAATCCGGATGTCGCCACGCCTGCGAGGAACGCACATACACATGCCACTGTAAAATTGGTGGAAAACAGCAGGCCTGCAAAACAGATGATATACAGTATGCCTCCGGCCACAGCCATTTTCTTCCGGCCGATCTTATCCGACACTTCCCCGCCGAGCCATACGGTCAGAAATTTACCAAAACCGGTTGCGGTTATAGCAAGCGATACGGCCGCTGCCCCTGCCACTTCATCTGTGTATCCCCATTGCGTGAAGAAGTTTACTTTGTTCTGTGACAGGATAATGGCCTGAATCCCATGTGTAAAATAACACATGTAGACTGTCACCAATGATAGAATATACTTCTTTGCTTTCATCCTCATTCTCCTATTCTTTCTTCTATAAAAACAAACGATTATTTATTTTCTTTCTGGAACTTCTGATACTCCTCAAGAGGCATTTTCCTGCCCACAAATAATTCATAGTTCACGGCTCCCTGCTGTTCAAGCATTCCTTTTCCGCCGACCGCTTTGCAGCCGGCCTCTTCCGCCTCAAGAATCATCTTTGTCTTTTCCGGGCTGTACACGGTATCCGCCACGATCAGGTCTTTGCGGTACAAAGACTTGTCGATAAGCGACACATCATCATACGGTTTCATCCCCATGATCGTCGCATTGATCACGATATCACAGTTATTCACTGCCTCTGCCAGCTTCTCTTTGTCATCCAGGTCTTCTACCGTCACAACACACTGTGGGCATCTGTCAGCCAGCTTTGCCTTTGTCCCTTCTGCTCTCGCGAAGAAATCATCTTTAGGATTGAATATCTTCACTTCCTTTGCGCCGTCGAGGGCCAGCTGGACCTGAATGGCGGTGGCTGCTCCGCCGGCTCCGAGTATGACTGTTTTCTTACCCTTCACATCGACTCCGTTGAGCTCCAGATTTTTCACAAACCCGACGCCGTCTGTGACATGTCCTGTGATCACGCCGTCATCGTTGACGAACACGTTGCACGCGCCGATGATCTCTGCCGCCGGGGACAGCTTATCTACGAGCTTGGCCGCCACATTCTTACAGGGCATCGTAAAGTTTCCGCCCCGCATATTCAAAAGGCGTATCGCCTCGAATACTTTCGGCATCTGCTCCACATTTACGTCAAATGCCATATAAGCATAATCCAGGCCGTCATGCTGAAAGCTGAAGTTATACATGGCCGGGGAGCCTGAGTGCCCCACCGGTGTCCCAAACAGCGCCATTAAACCTGTATGTCCTGATATTCTCTTTTCCATTTTCATTCCCTCCAGTATTCTGCTTAGATCTGCATTGCCGCCGCATATGCTTCTTTAGTCGCATCCAGCGCCCTGCGCGCCCTTGTGGCGTCACCGACTACGTATACTTCCTGTCCGAGCTCCTCAAGCTGCTCCGCAAACGGATTGTAATTTCTGAATCCCATGGAAAGGATGACCGAATCAAATCCTCTCACTTCATGTCTTACTCCGTCCGGTGATTCGTATTCCACGCCGTCTTCATAGAACTTGCACACTTTTGCGTTGACGATCTGCTCTATCTTGTATTCCTCAAAGTCTTTCATCACATACTTTCTGTGTTCTGTGATCATATCCGCGCCCATGGAATCCCGGAACTCGATAATGCTCACCTTGTGCTGCTGTTCACCGAGAAATGCCGCGATCTCACAGCCGACCATTCCGCCGCCCACAACGAGTACCTTTTCTCCCGCCTGACGTCTGCCTTCCAACAGATCGGAACCATGGATGATGGCAGGATCATCAATACCTTCTATCGGAAGGATCAATGTTTTGGATCCGGTCGCCACAATGACTGCGTCCGGCTTTTCTTCCTTCACTGTGTCCATGTCGGCAGCCGTATTCATTTTCACTTTTACGCCGGCCTTTTCACATCTTACGATATAGCTTCTGATCATGCCTGTGATATCGCCTTTTCCCGGCGGATAAGCAGCAAGTCTCATATTGCCGCCCAGCTTGCCCGTGCTTTCGTACAAGGTAACTTCATGGCCTCTCTCCGCACAGATAAATGCCGCGCATAAGCCTGCAACACCGCCGCCGATCACCATGACCTTCTTAGCCTGTTCTGCCTTCGGATAACCTTCCGCCTCATGTCCGAGGAACGGATTTGTCAGACAGCAGATAGGCTCCCCTTTGTACATATTTGCAACGCAGCCCTGAAGACAGGCGATACAAGGGATCATGTCTTCCAGACGCTCCTGCATTGCCTTCTCCGGCATATGCGGGTCTGCCAGTGACTGACGGCCAAAGGCAACCAGATCGGTGCGTCCTTCCTTCACGAGCAGTTCTGCAAACTGGGGCTCTGTATAGCGTCCTACCGTAATGACCGGTATGGAGACCGCTTTTTTTATCTCTGTCACCAGCTCTGCCGAAAAACCGGCGTGTATCGTGGTGGGCGCCCACATGTACTCATCTTTGATATGTACCGCGCGGGAAACATGAAGACACTGTACGCCGCATTCCTCCAGATAGGCCGCTATCGCCGCGCTGTCGTGTACATCCACACCGCCGGGCACCTCGTCCGCGCTGTTGATGCGGGCAAGTATGGCCACTTTATCCCCTACATTTTTCTTCACTTCTTCAATGATAAGGCGCGGGAACCGCATCCTGTTCTCAAAGCTTCCGCCAAACTCATCTACCCGTTTATTTGTCCTCTGGGAGATAAAGGAATTCACAAGATATCCATGCGCCATATGGATCTCCACTGCGTCGGCCCCTGCCTGCATCGCGCGTCTCGCAGCTTCCCCGTATCCTTTTACGAGTTCATATACCTGAGCAGCCGGCACTTCCTCCGGTGTGTCCCGCCCGAATGTCGACGGGATCGCCGTTGCCGCCTGGATCGGTGCGCCCGCATTCTTTGCGTTTCCTTCCGGCCCCGCGTTCTGGAGCTGTACAGACACTTTTGCTCCTTCTGCGTGACAGGCATCCACGATCTTCTTCAGACTCTCAATACTGTTGTCATTGTAAAGACAAGGCTTTCTCGGTCCGCCTTTGGCTCCCTCGTGGACGACCGTAGCTTCTATCGTGATGAGGCCGAACTGCCCTTTTGCCCGCTCTGCGTAATAGGCGGCGGACTGTTCACTCCACGTGCCGTCTGTGTTGGCGAAATTATTTCCCATCGGCGGGACTACAAAACGGTTCTTTACAGTCATAGGACCAATCTGTATTGGTGAAAACATATTGTCAAATTTCATATTTTTCCCTCTCTCTTTAACTTTCTCTTAAACAATCAATCTTCAACCACTTCCGGCCATGTCTCTCTCAGCACTTTCACCGTGTTGTCGTATGTATGTGCCGCTGCCTCTTTAATGCCCCTTGCGAGGATTTCGTCTGAGATCACTTCCACGCCTACTACTGCCGGTTCGATTTTCGCATCTTTGATCATTTTCACAAATCCTGCCGTGTCTTTTGCTCCTGTTCCCGGTGCAAGCCTGTCGTGCATGGACTCGTCTCTCAAGATCGTCTTTGCATATGGTCTGTCGTACGCATCATTGATCTGGATAGATACAACCTTCTTTGCGATCTCTTCTGTGAGAATGTCATACGGCTGATCTGCGCGCACCCAGTGCCATGTGTCAAGAATAAGCATGGCGTTGTCACATCCGCTCGCCTTGACTACTTCCCAGCCTTTTTTCAGATCCGGAATGCCGCTGTATGGCATCGGTTCTACACCAATGATCCGTTTTCCCGCTCTGTGGCAGAGTTCTTTTAATTTCTGTGCTGTATGCTCCACGGAGTAGTTTTCCATGAGGCCGCAGTTGATATGGTTCACGCCAAAAAGATCGCACATATGGAAACACATCTGTTCTTTATATTTCTGCTCATAAGAACGGTTATCTTCCGCCCACTGTACGATGTACTCAACCTCAGTAACCTTCATGCCGTGTTTCTCAAGGACCGCCATGATATCTTCATCATATAATCCTTCATTGAGCGCATCCACATATGTTTCCGCCCTGAGGCCGATCCCCTCATATCCCGCTTCTTTGGCGGCGATAACACGGTCTTCAAACTTGCACTGGTCTCCCAGTGTCCAGGAACTGATTGTGATTGGATATTTTTTTGACATATTACATTCTCCTTCCGTTGTTGAAATTGAACATGATTCTTATATTTTACCCGTTCAATCTTGTTACTTTTACTATGGTTTTATTATATTCTATCGTTAAATTAAAAACAAATTGGTAATATTAGCCGAATTCATAGATTTTGTTTATGGGTTATGTTAGAATGTGGACATGTCGATAAAAGACGAAAGGAGACGCATATGAATCTGTATCATCTCAGATATTTTGTTACACTGGCACATCTGGAACATTATACGAAAGCTGCTGAGATCCTCGCCATAACCCAGCCAAGTCTGAGCCACGCGATCGCCTCTCTGGAAAAAGAACTGGGTGTAAAGCTGTTTGAGAAAGAAGGAAGAAATGTGGTTCTGACAAAGTGCGGCCAGGCGTTCCTCACTGACGTAGAACAGGCGCTCGGCATGCTGGATTCCAGTATCAACAAGCTGCAGATGACCGGTTCGGGAGAAGGACGGATCGACGTGGCGCTTCTGCGCACACTGAGCACATCGGTCGTTCCCCAGTTTGTCCGGGGCTTTCTAGATACCCGGCCGGAAAAAAATATAGACTTTTACTTTCACACCTCCACCGGCCTGACGCCGGATATTATACAGGGCGTAAAGGAGCGCCGGTATGACGTTGCCTTCTGCTCTCTCATGGAAAATGAGCCGGCGATAGAATTCACGCCGGTCGCCAGGCAGGAACTCGTTGTGATCGTCCCGGAAGATCATCCGCTCTCCGGCCGCCATGAGATAGATCTAAAAGAGACTCTCCCCTATCCGCAGATCGTATTTTCCAAACGCAGCGGCCTGCGGCCCATCATTGACCATCTGTTTGAACAGTGCGGCGGCCAGCCCGACATCGTCTACTCCCTGGAAGAAGACCAGGCAGTGGCAGGCCTTGTAGGCGCAGGCTTCGGCATAGCGGTAGTACCGAGAATGGAAATACTCGGCTATATGCCCGTACATACCATCGCCATACACGAGCCCGCATGGGAACGTCTCTTCTACATGGCCACCCTGAAAAATGTATACCAGGCGCCCGCCATCATCGATTTCAAAAGATACGTCACAGAACACGCCAAACTGTGACGGGATGGTTTTGTTGGAGGGATTTGAGGAATGGCAGTGTACGGCTTAGGAAAGGCGGCAGGGGGAGGCGGGGCGGTCAGTACGCTTGCAGTCCGTAAGGGAAGAAGACACGGTAGTAACAGACACCGACAGAATTCCACAGGAAATCTGGATGATTTCCTGTGTCAGCTGTCTCATAAACTGCACTTGTAGCGCAGTTTCTGGTCTGTTACTACCGTGTCTTCTTCCCTAACGGCCTGACAAAGCTCCCTCCAACGCCCCGCCTCCCCCTGCCGCCTTTCCTAAGCCTGACATCTCACAAAGCTCAAATTCCTTCAACATTCGAGACTCCCTGGCGGGATTCCATGGATTTACCTTGTGGATGTAACTTTCATAACCACCGGCCATAGGCCGCTGCCATCTGCATGCACCTCTAAGCTAACCAGCCCAGCACTCCAGATACAATTTCATCCATTGGAACACTCCAGGGGATCCTCTCCCGTTGGGAATGTTTAAGTTCCTGACGATGAACAGGCAAAGGGGACGGGTGCACATGGCTGTGTAAGCGCGTTCGGAGGCAGGTGTGGAAGCCGTTGCTGCAGAAAGAGCCAGAAACAGACACGGGAATGTTATCACAAATAACATTCCCGAGAGCCTCTGAGGGAGGAAATCCCTTCAGGATTTCATTCCGAATAGGCTCGGTTGTCCGTTTCCGGCTCTTTCTGCAGTTACGGCTTCCCGCCTGCCGGAGCGCGCTTCCACAGTCATGTGCGCCCGTCCCCTTTGCCGTCCACCGCCAATACCTCCAAACATCCCCAACAAAAACCCCAATTACTCCTTCCAGGGCAGTGCAGTGTGTTCTGCCTTGCTGTCTCTGAGCATCAGTTCATTGACCGCTGTTCTAGGGTCTTTGTTTTCAAACAGTACCTTGTTCACCTCATCAATGATCGGCAGAGCGACGCCGTACTTCTCACCGAGTTTCACGGCTGCTTTGGTGGAATATACTCCTTCTACGACCATCTTCACTTCATCCATTGCTTCCTGCATGCTCATGCCCTGGCCGATGAGATATCCGGCTCTGCGGTTACGGCTGTGCTGGCTGGCGCAGGTGACGATAAGGTCCCCGATCCCGGTCAGGCCGGTAAAGCTTTCGATCGCTCCGCCCATTTTCACTCCGAGCCTTGCGATCTCCGCGATTCCGCGCGTGATAAGCGCCGCTTTCGTGTTGTCTCCATATCCGAGACCGTCGGCGATACCTGCCGCAAGAGCAATCACATTTTTAAGGGAACCGCCCAGCTCCATGCCGAGCATATCCGGGCTTGTATATACGCGGAACACTTCGCTCATAAACATTCCCTGGAGATATTCTGCTGTCTCCTTCGTCCTCGCTCCGATCACGACACTCGTAGGAAGGCCTCTGCCGACCTCCTCCGCATGGCTTGGTCCGGACAGCACCGCCACATCCGCCTGTGGGATCTCTTCCTCGATCTGCTGGGAGAGCGTCATCAATGTCGTCTCCTCGATCCCCTTTGCCACGTCCACGATCATCTGGCCCTGGGCGACAAAAGGCTTCATACTGCGCGCCGTACTTCTCGTAAACGGAGACGGCACTGCCAGTACAAGGAAGTCTTTTCCTCTGATGACGGACTCCATATCCGTAGTAAATTCCATATCGTCCGGAATCTTTACCCCCGGGAGCTTGCTCTCGTGCTCTCTCTTTGTGGAGAGCATCTTTACTTCCTCTTCGTTGATGGACCACACAGCCACGTCATGGCCATTCTTGTGAAGCAGGAGCGCCAGTGCCGTTCCCCAGCTTCCCGCCCCCATAATACCTGCTTTTGCCATAATACATCCTCCTTATTTTTTCCCGGAACCAAGTTTATTTTCTGTTCCGTTCAGTAACCTCTTAATGTTTGCCCTGTGCTTAAAGAATGCGGAAAGCATGAGAAAAAGCGCTATGCCGTACATCTCCCACAGACTGCTGCCGGACACGCCGAATCCCCCCGTCTGCCCGTACACGACAACTTCTGCCAGATATACGATGACCACTGCCAGAGAACCGAGAGAGACATACCGGGTGCCCGCCACAAGTCCCACAAACACAACGAGACAGATGAGCACCATCCACGCGTTCACCGTACTGACGATCAGCCCTGCGGTGGCGGCGATTCCTTTACCACCTTTAAATCCAAGATAAAACGGATAATTATGTCCAAGTACCGCTCCCATACCGGCATACATGGACAATACCGGCATGATATCTCCATGTGTTCCTCCAAAGATAAGGTGTACTACAATAACGGCGAATACACACTTAAAGCAGTCCCCCAGAAAAGTGACGGCGCCGGCTTTCCAGCCGAGCGTGCGCAGGGCATTTGTCGTCCCCGCGTTGCCGCTGCCCTGCTTTCTGATATCGACATGGTGCAGTTTTCCGTAGATATATCCTGTCTGCAGCAGTCCAAATGCGTAACCGATCATCACACATATCAAGCGTTCCATAACTAACGATCCTTTTCCTTTCTCTCCCGTATAAAGAATTTCAGTGAAGTCCCCTTAAAGCCAAATGCCTCACGTATTTTATTTTCCAGATATCTTGTGTAAGAAAAGTGCATAAGCTCCTTGTCATTGACAAAGATCACAAAGGTAGGCGGCTTCACCGACACCTGTGTAATGTAATAGAGCTTCAGCCTCTTTCCTTTGTCAGAAGGCGGCTGCTGCATTGCCACCGCTTCTGTCATGATCTCATTGAGCACACCTGTCGCCACGCGCAGCGTCTGGTTTTCAATGACCATATCTATCATATCATACAGCTTATTCAGGCGCTGTCCCGTCTCCGCCGAGACGTACATGATCTCAGCATAGGGCATAAAGGAAAGAACCTGTCTGACACGGTGTTCATACTCCCGCATCGTCTTGTCATTTTTCTCTATGGCATCCCATTTGTTCACGACAATGATAATACCTTTGCCCCGTTCATGGGCAATTCCCGCGATCTTGGCATCCTGCTCCGTCACGCCCTCAGCCGCGTCGATGACAACGAGGACCACATCCGCGCGTTCCACAGCTGTCACCGTACGTATAATGCTGTACCGCTCCAGTTCTTCCTTGATCTTGCTCTTTCTGCGCAGTCCTGCCGTATCGATAAAGACATATTCTCTGCCTCCGTGTATGATCTCCGTATCGATGGCGTCCCGTGTCGTTCCCGCCACGTCAGACACAATGACGCGCTGCTCCCCGAGCAGTTTGTTTACGATGGAGGATTTTCCGACATTTGGTTTCCCTACGATCGCGATCCTCGGACGTTCGTCGTCTTCCTCCTCACTGCTGTGCTCCGGGAAAAATTGTGCCACCCGCTCCAGCATATCCCCGATGCCGAGGCGGGACGCCGCAGAGACAGGCACCGGATCCCCGATGCCGAGATTATAAAACTCATATACATCCGGCATAAACTTATCAAAGCTGTCGACTTTATTTACGACGAGCACCACCGGCTTGCCGGACCTGCGGAGCATATCCGCCACTTTGGAATCCGAATCTACAAGCCCCTGCCTCACATCTGTGATAAAAACAATGACGTCCGCCGTATCAATGGCGATCTGCGCCTGTTCCCTCATCTGAGACAGGATCACATCCTTGCTCTCCGGCTCAATACCGCCGGTATCGATCAGCGTAAATTCCTTGTCAAGCCAGCTGACCTCAGCATATATACGGTCTCTCGTCACTCCGGGCGTATCCTTTACGATCGAGATCATCTCGCCTGCCAGTACATTAAAAAGTGTGGACTTGCCTACATTGGGCCGCCCCACAATAGCTACAACTGGTTTACTCATACTTATTCTCCTAATCTATATGCATATCCATTCTTACCTTATTATTGCTTCTATAAAATCTTGTCCGCTTGATTTTACAATATCTGCCTGGACTTGTAAAGTCTCTTTCAGTTCATCAAGTGTTACATCATCCAGAAATACACTCTCCTCACTCCGGAACATATTGCACGGCAGAAGGAGACGCTCTCCAAGCTCTCTCCCCTTAAGCTGGCTTACCAGATCCTGTCCGGTGATCAATCCGGATACTGTGATGAGCTCCCCGAAGAACTCATTGCGGATCGGATATACGTGTACCGCCGTATTCGGATATTTCTCCTTCAGCCGCTCTGCCATCTTCCTGATGTACGGCTCTGCCAGCAGACCCGTGGCGACAGACACTTCCCTTATCTTTTTGTCGCCGTCCAGCCTGGCATAAGCCTCCTCAAACTCATTTTCAAGAAGCCGCAGCATACCGACGCCGTTCTCAAGCTGAAGATATCCGTCGTATCTCTCCTCCTCCGGCATCTCCTGTCCGGCCAGTATATACCACTCGTCACCTGCATGTATGAAATGAAGTCCGTGCTCTTCGTAAAGCCTGTCCTGCCATTTGTGGATGATGTCCAGCACCTCCCCCGCATCCTCCCGGGTAAAGGGTTCAAGCGGTTCCAGTCCGTCCCGGTACTTCGTAAGCCCTACCGGCACTACAGATACGCTCTGCAGATACGGCAGGTAACGGGACATATCACGAATGCTCCGCTCCAGTTCTTCCCCGTCATTGATGCCTTTGCACAGGACGATCTGTCCGTTCATCGTGATGCCGCCCTCATACAGTCTGTCCACCTTCCTCAGCGCGTCACCTGCGAACCGGTTGTGAAGCATCTTACAGCGCAGTTCGGGATTTGTCGTGTGAAAGGAAATGTTGATCGGCTCCAGATGATATGTCACAATGCGCTCAATATCATGGTCACTCATGTTCGTCAGTGTAATATAATTGCCCTGAAGAAACGACAGGCGGGAATCATCATCCTTAAAATAGAGCGTGTCTCTCATTCCTCCCGGCATCTGGTCTATAAAACAGAACATACACTTATTGCGGCATGAACGGTACTCATCCATCAGTCCCTGTTCAAATTCGATCCCCAGATCTTCCTCATAGTCTTTCTCAATCTCCAGTTCCCACTCTTCCCCGTTCTGCTTCTCGATCAGAACGACAAGCTCCTCTTCATTTACACAGAAATGATAATCAAATACATCTTCTATTATTTTATCATTAACGGACAGCAGTCTGTCCCCGGGTTCAATTCCCATTTCCTCTGCAATGCTTCCCGGGACAATTTCCTTAATGATATGTTCATGTCTCATAAATAAACTCCTCGGTTTTATTTTATCTTAGCCTTATTATTATACCCCACCTTCCGAAAATAGTCCACCCGAAGGCGAAAGGGTGTTGACCATCTCATGGAAAAGGTGATATAAATAAGTTGTACGAATGTGTATACATATTGGACTGCAGATGTTCAGCCGGTCCAAAATATTGTTGAGATACAGGAGAATATTATGCCGAATATTAAACTAATGGAAGAAGCTCTTCCGGTAGCACCTCTTAAGATCGCAGCTCTTGAAAGCTGCCGGGAACTTGGACAGAAGGTAAATGATTATATTGTCCGGTTCCGTCAGCAAACATTGAGAGAATCGCTTGACTCCCCGCTCTTTTCCAGCTACCAGCTTGAAAATTATCTGATCGAATGTAAATGTCCCCGCTTCGGCACCGGCGAAGCCAAGGGCATTATCGGAGAGTCCATTCGGGGCAAGGATCTGTTCATTATGGTCGACGTCTGCAACTACAGTCTTACTTACACGGTGAACGGCCACCTGAACCACATGTCTCCGGATGACCACTATCAGGATCTAAAGCGGATCATCTCCGCAGCCACCGGAAAGGCGCACCGCATCAATGTCATAATGCCGTTTCTGTATGAAAGCAGGCAGCACAAGAGGACGAAACGGGAATCACTTGACTGTGCCCTCGCTCTTGAGGAGCTCATGGAAATGGGTGTAAGTGACATTATCACATTTGACGCCCATGACCCGCGTGTCCAGAACGCGATCCCACTACAGGGCTTTGACAACTTTAACCCGCCGTACCAGTTCATGAAAGCGCTGCTTAGAGCCGAACCGGATCTTTCTGTGGATAAGGAACACTTAATGGTAGTGAGCCCCGATGAAGGCGCCATGCACCGGGCCGTATACTTCTCCAATGTACTCGGCGTCAACATGGGAATGTTCTACAAACGCCGTGATTATTCCACTGTTGTCGGCGGCAAGAATCCCATCGTGGCCCATGAATTCCTCGGCGACGACATCAAAGGCAAGAATGTCATTATCGTAGATGATATGATCTCTTCCGGGGAAAGTATGCTCGACGTGGCAAAGCAGCTGAAGGAAAGAGGAGCCGGACGGGTGTTCGTCTGTACGACATTCGGACTGTTCACCGAAGGTTTTGACAAGTTTGACGACTATTATGAAAGCGGCTACATCGACAGGGTCATTACGACAAACCTTACTTACCTTCCTCCTGCCGCCTATGAGAAACCGTACTTTGTCGTTGCGGATCTGAGCAAGTTCATCGCCCTCATTATAGATTCTCTGAATCACGACATTACGATCGGTTCTGTCTTAAACCCAACCGATAAGATACATGCGCTGCTGGAACGGCATAACGCAGGAAAATAAAAAAGTGAGATCAGCTCTCTCCACAAAAAAGAAGCCTGAACCCGCTCCCGGGTCCGGCTTCTTTTTTCCCTCTCAATACTTTATGATCAGTGCTTCTCCATGTAAGTTGTAAGAGCAGTATTTTCTGTAAAGTATTTTTTTAGAGCAGAAACTAAATTCTTCATCGAATCTCACTTCCTTTTATGTTAATCTTTTATTTTTCTTTCCGTTAAAAGATTAACACTAACCGGAGATATTGTAAAGATAAATTTTTAACAAACTTTGCATATTTATGCACCTTCATTTTGTGCATTTTTTAACGATGTCTAAAAATCCGTATACACACCGCCGTTCTGCAATTCATTTCCTTTTGCGGCAGCCAGCTCGGACACCGTCACTAGCTGATATCCTTCGTCCATAAGCCGGGGAATAAGCTCAAGCGCCGCATCCACACTCTCCGTATGTATATCATGCATAAGAATGATATCTCCGTCCTTTACACTTCCCATGACCGCATCGATCGTCTTCTGCGCGTCCCGTGTCTTCCAGTCAAGCGTGTCTATGTTCCAGAGCATCATCGGCATCCCTATCGTGGTCTTCATCGTACTGCTTATCGCACCGTAAGGAGGACGCATCACGCTGGCTCCCTGTCCCGCCGCCTGACTGATATTTTCGTTCGTCTTGTCCACCTCGCTCTGTACGCCTGCCGCGTCCATCTTTGACAAGTCCGCATGGTCATAGGAATGGTTGCCGAGCTCACATCCAAGTTCCTTCATCCGCTTTACCACTTCTGCGTATGAGGGAACTTTCTGGCCAAGCATAAAGAAGGTGGCATGGCCATTATATTTCTGAAGCGCATCGAGAAGCTCTTTTGTCCTCGGCCCCGGGCCGTCGTCAAAAGTGAGCGCGACCATCGGCCTGTTCGGGTCTATGCTGCTTTCCTTTTTGGACAGCAGCTTTCCGTCTTTATCAAACAGACAGAGGGTGAGCCCGAGATATGTTTCTCCCGTCGCCATCTTTGCTTCCTTGTCAAAATAATAGGTCGCTCCGTCCAGTTCCTGCCAGCCCACAGCCGCCGCGCCTTTATCTGTAAAGTAATAACGGCTTTCTTCGATCTCCTGCCAGCCTGTCTGCATGATGCCGTCACGGTCAAAATAATATACAGCGCCTTCTATATTGGTAAGCCCGCTCACTTTATTGCCGTCTCCGTCAAAATAATATGTATTCCCCTTTGATACGACGAAATCACTGAGCACATAACTGCCGTCGTAACGCCTGAACTTGCTGCCTTCCCATTCTCCAACCGGATTTTTCACGCGGATGAGTCCGTCTTCCGTCTTGATGGAAACGAGACCGATCCACGCGTTTTTTAAAGCGCTGCTCATATCACCATCCAGAACTATCTCTACCGGATAGTCGCCTTCCAGTGACGCGTCCGCTTCACATTTGAGCGTGTAGCCTTTTCCGCTTTTCAGGTCATTCAGCAAGTCTCCCGCCGTGTATCCGCTTTTTTTGTCGAGCACAGCTTTTTCGCTGCCATCTGCGTATATTTGCACAGCAGGCTCAGACAGTTCTTCCCCCTGCAGTATCTCGCCGGATACGGCTTTGATGATGATCTGTTCCTCCCGCTGTGCCGCTGCCGCTGTCCGAAACAGAAGGAAGGGCATCAAACAGACGACAAGAAGAGCAAGAACCCTGAAAAAGGTCCCTGCTCTTCCTCTGTTATTCCGGCGTCTCTTATGTATTCTTCTTTTTTTCATTCGTATGTCTCCCCTGTAATAAACAACATTTCCCCTGTTATGTTGAGTATACAGCTTTTTTAAGAATTATTCAATGATTCTTACTCTTCTCACCCCTTCGATCTTCATGAGTTCCTCCGTCACGCCGGCCGGCACTTCTGAGTCTATATCTATCATCGTATAGGCAAATTCACCCTTGCTTTTGTTGGCCAGATCCGCGATATTCAGGTTATCCTCAGCCAGGACTTTTGTAAACTGGCCGAGCATGTTGGGAATATTGTGGTGCAGCAGCACGATTCTCGTGTTGCTTCCCTTGTATCCCATATCACAGTCGGGAAAATTTACGGCGTTTGTAATATTTCCATGTTCCAGATAATTCCGGATCTCCTTTACCGCCATCTTCGCGCAGTTATCCTCCGACTCTTCTGTGGAGGCCCCGAGATGCGGTATCACGATCGCTCCCTTTACTCCGGCCATGGCCGGTGTGGGGAAGTCCGTGACATAGTGCTTAACATGGCCTGACAGCAGCGCGTCTATCATCGCCTCTTCATCCACAAGTACGTCTCTCGCAAAATTCAGCACAACGATTCCTTTTTTCATGAGATTTAAAGCATCTGCGTCGATCATGCCTTTTGTGCTCTCAAGAGCAGGAACGTGGATCGTAATGTAATCACAGTCCTTATATATCTCATCCACCGTCTTTGCGTGGCGGATGCTCCTGGAAAGTCTCCACGCCGAATCGACAGATACATAAGGATCATAACCGTACACATCCATGCCGAGGTGTGTAGCCGCATTCGCCACAAGAACACCGATGGCGCCAAGACCGATCACTCCCAGTTTCTTGCCGTCCAGTTCGCAGCCAGCAAATGCCTTCTTTGCCTTCTCCGCGTCTTTGGCTATATTGCCGTCCTCCTCATTTTCCTGCACCCAGTTGATGCCGCCGATGATATCCCGGGAAGCGAGAAGCATTCCGGCGATCACCAGCTCCTTCACACCGTTGGCGTTTGCTCCCGGTGTGTTAAATACGACGATCCCGTTCTCTGAGCACCGTTCAAGCGGTATGTTGTTCACGCCTGCCCCGGCTCTGCCGATCGCTTTGAGTTCCGTACCAAACTCCATTTCATGCATGGCTGTGCTCCTTACGAGCACAGCATCTGCGGTTTTCGCGTCACTGACAGGGATGTAGTCTTCTGTAAACTGTTCCAACCCTACATCAGAGATTGGATTTAAGCAATGATATTTATACATGATCACAAATTCTCCTCTTCAAACGTTTTCATAAATGCAACGAGAGCCTTCACACCCTCTTCCGGCATGGCATTATAAATGCTCGCCCTCATACCGCCCACGCTGCGGTGTCCTTTCAGGCTTTCAAACCCGGCCGCCTTCGCTTCCTGCACAAATCTGGCGTCCAGCTCATCGCTTCCTGTTACGAAGGGCACATTCATGAGCGACCTGTCTTTTGCCTCTACCGTGCCTTTGAACATTTGGCTTGCATCCAGGTAGTCATACAGAATCTTTGCCTTTTTTTCATTGCGTTCCTTCATGGCGGCAAGACCTCCCTGACGTTTCAGCCAACGGAATACTTTCCCGCATATGTATATGCCGTAAGCCGGTGGGGTATTGTAAAGTGAACCTGCATCCACATGTGTCTTATACTGGAGCATGGTCGGTGTCCCGGGCAGCACATCGTCTGTTATAAGATCTTCTCTTATGATAACGATGACAACTCCCGCCGGTCCGACATTCTTCTGTACACCGCCGTAGATAACGCCGTATTTCGTGACATCCACCGGTTCGGATAAAAAGCAGGAGGAGACGTCCGCCACAAGCGGCTTGCCTTTTGTATCCGGCAGATGTCTGAACTTTGTTCCGTAGATCGTATTATTCTCACAGATATACACGTAGTCCGCATCCTCTGACACCGGAAGGTCCGAACAGTCAGGAATATAGGAAAATGTCCGGTCTTCCGATGTGGCGATCTTATTGGCTTTGCCGTACTTTGCGGCCTCGGCGTAAGCTTTTTTGGACCACTGCCCGGTAACGATATAATCCGCCACACGGTTCTTCATCAGATTCATCGGAATCATGGCAAACTGCTGGGATGCTCCCCCCTGCAGAAATAATACTTTATAGTTGTCAGGAATGTTCATCAACTCTCTCAGATCAGACTCTGCCGAGTCTATGATCTCCTGGAAAGCCTTCGAGCGGTGACTCATTTCCATCACGGACATGCCGGTCCCGTTGTAATCAAGCATTTCTGCCGCTGCTTCCGTTAACACTTCTTCCGGCAGTACTGCCGGTCCTGCTGAAAAATTATACACTCTGCTCACTTTTCATTCCTCCACTTTCTTTTTCAGTAAAAATCAATTGCTTCTTTCTTCCAGATCCTTCTCGTCGAAAGCCTCGCTGATCGCCGCTCCCGGCGCCACCATAGGCCACACTTTCTCGTCGGAATCGATCTGGCAGTCGATGACCACCGGTCTGCCGAGCGTAAGCGCCGATGCAAACGCCGACTTGAACTCTTCCTTTGTCGCGGCGCGTACACCTGTAGCCCCCAGCGCCTCTGCCAGCTTCACAAAATCCACGCTGTCATTCAGCACTGTGGCGGAATAGCGCTTCCCGTAGAACAGGTTCTGCCACTGCCGTACCATCCCGAGCACATGATTGTTCACAACAACCTGTATGATCGGAATATTATAGCGGGCCGCTGTGGCGATCTCATTCATGTTCATACGGAAGCACCCGTCCCCGGCGATGTTGACGACCGTTTTATCCGGCATGCCGACCTTCGCTCCAAGAGAGGCTCCAAGTCCGTATCCCATCGTCCCAAGGCCGCCGGAGGTGAGAAATGTTCTCGGCTTCGTGAACTTATAGAACTGTGCGGCCCACATCTGATGCTGGCCCACCTCCGTCACGATAACGGCGTCTCCTTCTGTCTGTCTGTATATCTCCTCCACGACGAACGGCCCCGTCAGACCCTCTTCGTGATACTTCAGCGGATACTGTTCTTTGTAAGCCATGATCTTCTCGATCCACTCCGGATGGCTCTGTTCCTCAAGTCTTCTGTTGATCATACCGAGCGCCACCTTGATATCGCCTACGACTCCATCGGTGATCAGTACATTTTTATTCATCTCTGCCGCATCGACGTCAAACTGCAGTATTCTGGCATTTTTGGCAAACTTCTTTGCATTTCCGGTCACACGGTCACTGAATCTGGCTCCGATCACGATCAGCAGATCACATTCGCTCACTCCGTAATTCGATGTCTTTGTCCCGTGCATTCCGAGCATCCCCGTGTAGAGCGGGTCAGTTCCAGGGAATGCTCCTTTCCCCATCAGACTGTCTGTGACAGGCGCATCCACCTTTTTCACAAATTCGTACAGTTCTTCACTTGCGTCTGCCAGCACGGCCCCGCCGCCTACAAATATGTACGGCTTCCTGGATTTTGAGATGATTTTAAGCGCGCTTTCGATCTCTGCTTCACAGATGTCCTTTGATGCTGTCACCGGGGCGATCTCCTGCTTCTTATACTCTGCCTTGTTGGCGGTGACGTCCTTGGGGATATCCACAAGGACCGGACCTGGCCGGCCCTTCTGAGCAATGACAAATGCTTTTCTTATCGTCTCTGCCAGGTTCTTTACATCTTTTACGATAAAGTTATGCTTTGTTATGGGCATTGTTATGCCCGTGATGTCTATCTCCTGGAAACTGTCCTTCCCAAGCAGGGAAACACCTACATTGCACGTGATGGCCACCAGCGGGATGGAATCCATGCATGCGGTCGCGATTCCGGTCACCAGGTTTGTGGCGCCGGGGCCGCTCGTGGCAAAACACACTCCGACCTTCCCCGTTGCCCTTGCATATCCGTCGGCCGCATGTGCCGCCCCCTGCTCATGGGAAGTCAGGATATGTGTGATCTCATCGCTGTGTTTATATAATTCATCATATACATTCAATATAGAGCCGCCCGGATAGCCGAATACGGTATCTACCCCCTGTTCTTTCAGGCACTCTATCACAATTTCTGCTCCTGTCAACTGCATACCTTTGTATCTCCTATCTATTTATTCTTCGGCACTTCCAGGATCGCGCCTCTGTTGCCGGACGTGACCATGGATGCATATCTCGCAAGATAGCCGGTCGTGACGCGGGGCTGTCTCGGCTCCCACGCTTCTCTCCTCTTCTCCAGTTCTTCTTCTGTCACATCAAGCTCAAGCTTCAGTCCCGGTATATCGATCTTGATGATATCCCCTTCCTCAATAAGCGCGATCGGTCCGCCTACGGCTGCTTCCGGCGACACATGGCCGATGGAAGCTCCCCTGGAAGCGCCGCTGAACCGTCCGTCCGTGATGAGCGCGACTGTGGAGCCAAGTCCCATTCCTGCTATGGCCGAAGTCGGATTCAGCATCTCCGGCATGCCGGGGCCGCCTTTTGGCCCTACATAACGGATCACTACCACATCGCCTGCTACGATCTCTCCGCCCTTGATGGCCGCGATCGCGTCTTCCTCACAGTCAAATACTCTGGCCGGACCTTCGTGCACGAGCATTTCCTCCGCAACCGCAGAACGCTTCACAACGCTTCCGTCCGGGGCAAGATTGCCTTTCAGCACTGCGATTCCTCCTGTAGTACTATATGGATCGTCGATCGTCCTTATAACCTCGGGATCTCTGTTGACCGCTCCCGCTATGTTTTCTCCCACCGATTTCCCGGTGACGGTCAGGCATTCCGTGTGCAGAAGCCCTTTCTTATTAAGCTCTGCCATGACCGCGTACACGCCGCCGGCTTCATTCAGATCTTCCATATATGTAGGCCCGGCCGGCGCAAGATGACACAGGTTCGGCGTCTTCTCACTGATACCGTTGGCGAAGTCTATCTCAAAGTCCATCCCGATCTCATGGGCAATGGCCGGAAGATGGAGCATACTGTTGGTGGAACAGCCGAGCGCCATATCCACGGTCAGCGCGTTCAGTACCGCCTCCTCTGTTATGATATCTCTTGGACGGATATCCTGCTTCCAAAGTTCCATCACCTGCATGCCCGCGTGTTTCGCAAGGCGGATCCTCTCAGAATAGACCGCCGGGATCGTTCCGTTGCCGGACAGTCCCATACCGAGCACTTCTGTGAGACAGTTCATACTGTTTGCCGTGTACATGCCGGAGCAGGACCCGCATGTCGGACATACTTTATTCTCAAATTCACAGACGTCTTCTTCTGTCATCGTCCCTGCTGTATAAGCGCCGACCGCCTCGAACATACTGGAAAGACTTCTCTTCTTACCCTGCACACGGCCCGCGAGCATAGGACCTCCGCTCACAAATATAGTCGGCACATTGATCCTCGCCGCCGCCATGAGAAGCCCCGGAACGTTCTTATCACAGTTTGGAACCATGACGAGCGCGTCAAACTGGTGTGCCAGCGCCATGGCTTCTGTGGAGTCTGCGATCAGATCTCTCGTCACAAGGGAATATTTCATCCCGATATGGCCCATGGCGATTCCGTCGCATACCGCTATGGCCGGAAATACGATGGGTGTCCCTCCTGCCATGGCGACGCCCATCTTTACCGCCTCCACGATCTTATCCAGATTCATATGTCCCGGAACGATCTCGTTGTGTGAACTTACAATACCTACGAGCGGACGCTCAAGTTCCTCTTTCGTGTAACCGAGCGCATTGAACAAAGACCGGTGGGGCGCCTGCTGCATCCCCTTTGTTACTGTATCACTTCTCATATTCTACCTCCTTATGTATCCCGCGATCAAATCACCCATCTCACTTGTCCCTGTCTGCTTTTTGCCTTCGGACATAATGTCAATGGTGCGGTATCCTTCTTTCAGTACATCTGCCACGGCCTGCTCGACCGCGTCTGCTTCCCGGTCAAGGTCGAAGCTGAATCTGAGCATCATAGCCATGGACAGGATCGTCGCTATCGGATTAGCGATCCCTCTGCCAGCGATGTCGGGCGCGGAGCCGCCGCTTGGCTCATACAGGCCGAACTTTGTCTCATTCAGGCTCGCACTTGCCAGCATTCCGATAGACCCGGTCACCATGCTCGCCTCGTCTGAGAGAATATCTCCAAACATGTTTTCCGTCAGGATGACGTCAAACTGCTTCGGATCTTTCACAAGCTGCATGGCGCAGTTGTCTACGAGCATATGCTCCAGTGTCACATCCGGATAATCCGCCGCGGTCTCCTCCACCACTTTGCGCCACAGCCTGGACGTATCGAGCACATTTGCCTTATCCACGCTCGTTACTTTCTTCCTTCTTTTTTCCGCTATGTCAAAGGCGCGCTTCGCTATGCGCCTGATCTCGTTCTCATTATATGTAAGTGAATCATACGCCGTGAGCACCCCGTTTTCTTCCGCCGTCCTGCGCTCTCCAAAGTACAGCCCCCCGGTCAGCTCCCGCATAATGACCATATCGAATCCGCCTTCTGTGATCTCTTCCTTCAGCGGACACGCGCCTTTTAATTCGTCGTAAAGCACCGCCGGTCTCAGATTGGCAAACAGATTCAGCTCTTTGCGGATCTTCAAAAGCCCTGCCTCCGGCCGTCTGGAAGGCTCCAGCCGGTACCACGGAGACGTCGCGGCATCTCCCCCTATAGAGCCCATGAGCACCGCGTCGCATGCTTTTGCAGCAGCCACGGTCTCATCGGTAAGCGGAACGCCATGTACGTCAATGGACGCGCCTCCCAGCAGCAGCTGTGTATATTTACACGAATGTCCGTATACTTCTGCAACCCTGTCGAGCACTTTCATGGCTTCAGTTACAATCTCCGGACCGATTCCGTCTCCTTTTATCACACCAATGTTCAGGTTCATATACCCTCATCCTTCCTGTATAAAAATTCAGTTAAAAACTATAGAATTAATAATATCCTATTTTAATGTTTGTTTCAAGACTTTAATTCGCTAAATTACCTGATCAGATGTAGCAGAGAATGTCCGATCGTCCCTTCCGGCATCTCCACCCCAAAGTTTTCTGCCACGGTCGCACCGATCACCGCAAACGTATCCTGCTCTCCCAGACTGCCGGCGCCTTTGTCTGAGCCTGAATATACAAGGAGCGGCACCTTTTCTCTCGTGTGGTCTGTTCCCTTGTAGGTCGGGTCATTTCCGTGATCTGCCGTGATCATCAGAAGGTCGTCTTCCTGCAGCACGTCAAGCAGCTCACCGAGCTTATTGTCAAAACGTTCCAGCTCCGCGGCGTAGCCTTCCGGGTCCCGCCGGTGTCCCCAGAGGGCGTCAAAGTCTACCAGATTGACAAAGCAGAGTCCGTGAAACTCCTGGTCCGCCGCCTCTGTCGTCTGTTCCATACCGTGAACGGAACTCTTTGATTTCCATGCCTTGGTAATTCCTTCCCCGGCAAAGATATCTTTGATCTTTCCGATGGAGATCACGTCGTACCCGGCTTTTTTCAGCGCGTCGAGCACGGTGGGGCCGGGCGGCTTTACGGCATAGTCATGCCGGTTGCTCGTGCGCACAAACTCACCCTTTTTCTTTCCGACGTACGGCCTTGCAATGACCCGTCCGACTTTCCACTCATCCTTCATCGTCAGCTCTCTGGCGATCTCACAGCAGCGGTACAGCTCGTCAAGGCCGAACGTCTCCTCATTTCCGCATATCTGAAGCACAGAATCCGCAGAAGTATAGACGATCATATGTCCGGTGGCGATCTCCTCTTCCCCGAGTTCTTCCAGAATCTCTGTGCCGCTTGCGCTTTTATTTCCAATGATCGTGCGGCCCGTTCTCTCTTCCAGTTCCTTTATGAGCTCCTCCGGAAAACCGTTCTCTGTAAATGTCTTAAAGGGCTTCGTCGTGTATATGCCCATCATCTCCCAGTGGCCGGTCATCGTATCCTTTCCGTTGCTTCTCTCCTGCAGCACGCCGTAGTATCCTTCCGGATGCTTTTCCGCCTGTTCCTTTCCGGACGGATGGGCATTCCATAGGCCGAGCTTTGCAAGGTTCGGCAGGGAAAGCCTGGGCACCGCCTGCGCGATATGCCCGAGCGTGTCTGCTCCTTCGTCCCCGAACCGCGCCGCGTCTTCCATCTCCCCGATGCCGAGCGAATCCAGAACTATGATAAATACTCTGTGAAATCTTTCCATAAACTGACCTCTTTCTTTTATATGTCTTATCCCTTGAGACTTCCCGGTCCGAATCCCATGGGGAACAGTTCTGCGAGCGTATGGATCTCATACTGCGCCTCGTCTGCCGCAAGTATGATATAAAATTCCTCCGGGCGGCAGAATTCCATCATGACCTGGCGGCACATGCCGCACGGAGGACAGATGCCGTGGCCGCCCTTCTCGTCCTCATTGACGATGCATATGGCAGCAAACTCCCGCACGCCTTCACTGACCGCCTTGAAAAACGCCGTGCGCTCAGCGCAGTTGCCAGGTGAATAGGCAGCATTTTCAATATTACAGCCCGTATATATAACACCGTCTTCGGTGAGCAGCGAGGCTGCCACCTTAAAATTAGAATAAGGCGCGTAAGAACATTCCAGTGTTTCCATCGCTTTCTGGATCATCTCCCGCACCGGCAGTTTCTCTTTTTTCAATTCAAGCACTCCTTCTGCTGCAGGCCCCCTGCCTTACTTTTTGCTATTTTGACGATCCGGCTCGTCCCGAGCCTGTCTGCGCCCAGTCTCAGAAATTCCTCGGCGTCCCGGATGGAACTGATCCCGCCTGCCGCCTTTATTTTCACTCCTTTTCCTACATGCTCCGCAAACAGCTTTACGTCGTCAAATGTGGCTCCGCCATCTGCAAAGCCGGTGGATGTCTTGATGTAATCAGCCCCGGCCGCCGTGACGATCTCACACATTTTTATCTTTTCCTCTTCCGTCAAAAGACAGGTCTCAATGATGACTTTGAGCACTCTTGTGCCCGCGGCTTCTTTTATCTGCCGTATCTCGGCTTCTATACTGTCGTATTTTTTATCTTTTACCCATCCAAGATTGACTACCATGTCGATCTCATCCGCGCCGGCGGCCACCGCGTCTTTTGTCTCCGCTGCCTTGGCCGCCGTCGTATTATATCCGTTCGGAAAGCCGATGACCGTACATATGGCCAGATTTTCCCCTGCATAATCTTTCGCCTGTTTTACATAAGACGGCGGAATACATACGGATGCGGTATGATATGTCATACCGTCATCACAGATGCCGCGTATGTCCTCCCACGTGGCTGTCTGCGCAAGCAGCGTATGATCAACATGTCTTAATATTTCCTCTATTTTCATGATTATTCCCCCTCCTGTAGTCTGTCCTTTTGTATCAATATGCGGATCGCTTCCACTGCTGCCTGGATCGGCGCCTCTGTATCGTGGACGACCGGATTCGGAAGTCCCTTTCTGGCCCTCTCCTGATTTGCCATCACGAGCATGACCGATCCGACTCTGACGCGCAGGCAGCTGCCGACGATATAAAGGGCAGCCGACTCCATCTCAGAGGCAAGGCAGCCGCATTTCACCCAGGCGTTCCATTTCTCCATAAGCTCATACCCGACGGGCTTCGTATCCGGGGAATGCTGTCCGTAGAAGGAGTCCTTACACTGTACTACGCCGGTATGATAGTCAAGCTTCAGCCTGCCGGCGGCCTCCATCAGGGCATTGACCACGCTGATGTCCGCGACAGCCGGATATTCTATCGGGGCATACTCTTTGCTCGTCCCTTCCATCCGGATGGCTCCCGTCGCGATCACGATATCACCGCTCTTTACTTCTTCTGCCATGCCTCCGCTCGTGCCGACGCGAATAAAAGTGTCTGCGCCCGTCCCGACGAGTTCCTCCATGGCTATGGCGGCGGAAGGACCTCCGATGCCGGTGGACGTCACGCTCACCTTCTCCCCGTCCAGCTCACCTGTATATGTGACATATTCCCTGCTGTCCGCGATCAGCCTCGCGTTGTCAAAATGAGCGGCGATCTTTTCACACCGTTTCGGGTCGCCCGGAAGAATGACATACCTGCCGACTTCTCCTTCTGCGACCTGTATATGATACTGTCTGTCTTTGTCCTCTGAATAATTGATCATGTGCACATCCCCTTTCTTTACCTTCCTATATCATATCATTCCGTCTCCCCATAAACCAGTCTTTCCTGACAATTGTGTGGTTTTTTCCCTCTGCATCATATATACTTATATATAAGAACAGGAGGGATAAAATGTCAGCTGCCATTCTTTTGCAATTGGAATATTTTCTCCGCGTACTCGGAGCCGCGGCCTGCGGTGCGGTCATCGGCTACGAACGCGAAAGTCATATGAAGTCTGCCGGTATACGTACACATGCCATCGTAGCGCTCGCCTCGTCTCTGATGATGGTGCTGTCCAAATACGGCTTTTACGACATTCTGGCCAGAGAACATATAGGCCTTGACCCGTCCCGTATCGCCGCCGGAGTCGTAACTGCAGTCGGTTTCCTCGGCGCAGGCGTCATTTTCAACCGGAAGATGAACGTTGTAGGCATCACGACCGCCGCCGGGATCTGGGCCACCGTAGGCATCGGCATGGCGTTCGGCGCGGGAATGTATGTGCTTAGCATTGCTTCCTCCTTATTTATTGTCTTACTCCAGTTTTTATTCCACACAAGATTTCTGTACGGCAGAAATGCTGTGATGGAACAGATCACCATACAAGTCGATTCCAAAGAAGAAATAAAAGAACTGCTCGGCGGGATCTTCTCATCCAGCAAGATTAAAATATCCAACATCAACGCCAGAAAAGTAGATGATACGACTCTGGAAATTAAATTGCATGTAAAATTTCCCGAATCTTACGATATCTATGAAATATTCACACTGTTAAAAAACAATCCACAAATCAAGTCAATAGATATATAATTTGAAAGGGGTCAGACCCCTATGGTGCATAGGGGTCTGACCCCTTCGACAATTATTGAAGATGCCAGATATCTTTATTATATTCTGCAATTGTTCTGTCTGATGAAAAATAACCTGCTTTTGCGATATTTGTGAGCATTTTCTTACTCCACGCCTTGCGGTCCGCGTAATCTTCGTATGCCCTGTTTTTGACCGCAATATACTCTTTCAGATCGAGCAGTGTCATAAACCAGTCTTTGTATATGAGTTCCGCGTGTATCTGAAGCAGGTGATACGGATCTCCAATCTTCATCATCTCAGGGCTGATTATGAAATTGATAAGGGAACGTATCTGCTCGTCATTGATATAGTAATCGGCGGCCCGGTAATCGCCTTTGGCGTAGTGTTCTATCACCTGCCGGCTGGACTGTCCGAAGATATAGATATTGTCATCCCCTACAAGTTCATGTATCTCTACGTTCGCCCCGTCTTCCGTTCCGATCGTAACTGCCCCGTTCAGCATGAACTTCATATTTCCCGTGCCGGACGCCTCTTTGGACGCCAGTGATATCTGTTCGGATATATCACAGGCTGGTATGAGGTGCTCTGCCATTGTCACATTGTAGTTCTCCACCATAACGACCTGAAGATGAGGAGATACATCCGGGTCATTGTCAACAAGCTCCTGCAGGCAGAGAATAAGGTGTATGATATCTTTAGCGATCTTATACGCCGGCGCCGCTTTTGCCCCGAAGATCACCGTTATCGGAGTGGACGGTATCTTTCCCGCCTTGATCTCCAGATATTTGTAGATGACAAACAGCGCGTTCATCTGCTGACGTTTGTACTCGTGAAGCCGTTTTACCTGTATGTCGAAGATAGAGTCAGGATTCAGCTCTATCCCTTGTGTCTCTTTCAGATACTGAGCAAGCTGCACTTTCTTTTCATGCTTTACATCCAGAAGCTTTTCCAGCGCAATATCACTCTCGATATGGCGCAGCAGCTTCTCCAGCTTGTTTGCATCTCTGCGGAAATCCTCTTCCACATAACCGCTTATCCAGCGCACAAGCTCTTTGTTACAGTGGAGCAGCCACCGGCGGAACGTGATGCCGTTCGTCTTATTGTTAAACCGATCCGGATATATATCGTAAAACGGTTTCAGCTCTGTATTCTTAAGTATCTCCGTGTGGAGCGCCGCAACACCGTTGACACTGTGTCCGTAATGGATATCCATATGGGCCATGTGAACCCGTTCCTGGCTGTCGATGATGTGCACTCTCTCATCGTGATACTTTCCTTTTACGCGCAGATCCAGTTCTTTTATGATCGGTACGATCTGCGGCGCAACCTGTTCAAGATACGCAAGCGGCCACGTCTCCAGCGCCTCCGCCAGAATCGTGTGATTCGTGTACGCACATGTCTTCTGTACGATCTCAACCGCTTCATTAAAGTCAATATTTCTTTCGACGAGCAGGCGGATAAGCTCCGGTATGACCATGGACGGATGCGTATCGTTGATCTGCACCGCCACATGCTCATGGAGTCTGCGAAGCTCATATCCGTTCTCCTCACATTCCTTTAAAATGAGCTGCGCCCCGTTTGAGACCATAAAATACTGCTGGTAGATCCGAAGCAGATTCCCCGCCCTGTCACTGTCATCCGGATAGAGAAACAACGTCAGATTCTTACGGATATCATTTTTGTCAAATGAGATCCCTTCTCCTACAATGCTCTCATCCACGCCTTCCACATCAAAAAGATGCAGCCTGTTCTTTCCGCTTTCATAACCGCACACATCCATGTCATACAGTCTGGACGTAAGTGTAAAGTCCCCAAAAGGCACCTGGAACCTGATCCCGGTATCCGTAAGCCAGTTCTCCTCCCCGATCCACGGGTTGGGCAGTTCCTTCTGCTTATGTCCCTCAAAAACCTGTCGGAAGAGGCCGAGATGATAATTAAGCCCGATTCCGTCTCCTTCTAACCCAAGCGTCGCCGCAGAATCCAGAAAACAGGCCGCAAGCCTGCCAAGCCCCCCGTTTCCGAGAGAAGGCTCCGGCTCGACCTCTTCTATCCTTGCCAGTTCCTTGCCGTTTTTCGCCAGCAGTTCAGACACCTCCTCATAGATGCCCAGATTGATCAGATTGTTGGACAAAAGCTTCCCTATGAGAAATTCCGCTGAAATATAATACAGTTTCTTGCCGCCCTTGTTGTCAGGCGTATTTTTTAATTTTTCTTTCGTAAATGCAAGCAGAGCGTAGTAGATCTCCGCATCGCTCAATTCTTTGATCTCTCTGCCATATTTTGTTTTTACAAGTGTTTCCAGTCCGTTTAATTCCATAACCGTCTCCTTCATTAGATCATCTGACATGGAGATTTCCATACATGATGAGCATTCACAGTTCACAAACATATATTACCATAATCTGTATTTCCGCATTTGTCAATGATACTTTCTATACTTAAGTATTCCTGTTTTCATACAAAATATTACTCGTATATATCTCACAGCCTTTAAAAGAAGCAAAAAAGGAATCCCTCACGGGATTCCTCGCTCATCTCTTGTCTTTATTCTGCGCTTGCTTTTTCAACCTGCGCGATCGCCGCCTTCTGCATAGGGATGCGGCAGTTCTTATTGCTGCCAAATTCTACGATAACGTCGTCATCTGTTATATCGATGATGACACCGTAAAACCCGCTTGTCGTAAGAACTGTATCTCCCACTGCCATATCTGCGATCATAGCCTGCAGTCTTTTCTGCTCCTTTTTCTGCGGTCTCATGAAAATGAACCAGAAGCCTCCGAAGATCAGTACATATACTAAGATGAGTAAAATCCAGTTACTCCCGGACTGTGCTGCCAATGCGTACATAACTTATTCCTCCTACATATCTTTAAACACTATTGCTATCATACACAAAAATGCTTTTTTCATCAAGTACTTTTCCGTATTTCATGGAAATTTTATACTTCCTGTCCTGCCATCTTTGCCAGCTTTTTTGTCTTATATTCCTTATAACTGCCCTTTTCAATAGCTTCTCTTATCTCTTCCATCATCGTATTGTAGAAATAGAGATTGTGCAGAACACAGAGCCGCATTCCGAGCATTTCCTTTGCTTTCAGAAGATGCCTTATATACGCCCTTGAATAAGTTCTGCACGCCGGACATCCGCATCCTTCCTCGATCGGTCCGGCATCCAGCTCATATCTGGCATTGAACAGGTTGAGTTTTCCGCCGTTCGTATATACATGGCCGTGCCGCCCGTTCCTGCTCGGGTATACACAGTCAAAGAAATCAATTCCCCTGTCCACTGCCTCCAGAATATTTGCCGGCGTCCCCACACCCATAAGATAAGAAGGCTTATCCACAGGCAGATGCGGGACGACCGCATCGAGTATCCGGTACATATCCTCATGTGACTCTCCCACTGCCAGCCCGCCTACTGCATAGCCGTCCAGGTCCATAGCCGCGATCTCCTTTGCGTGCCGGATGCGGATATCCTCACAGATACCTCCCTGGTTGATGCCAAAGAGAAGCTGGCGCGGATTGATCGTACCGGGCAGACTGTTCAGACGCTCCATCTCCTTTTTGCACCGGGCGAGCCACCTCGTTGTGCGCTCCACAGACTTCTCTATATAATTCCTGTCCGCCACGCTGGACGGACATTCGTCAAATGCCATGGCGATAGTGGACGCCAGATTAGACTGTATCTGCATACTCTCCTCCGGTCCCATAAATATCTTTCTTCCGTCAATATGAGACTGAAAGTATACCCCTTCTTCCTTGATCCTTCTGAGCCCTGCCAGAGAAAAAACCTGGAATCCGCCAGAATCCGTAAGGATCGGCTTATCCCAGACCATAAATTTGTGGAGCCCGCCAAGCTCTTTCACCACAACGTCACCAGGACGTACATGCAGATGATATGTATTGGAAAGCTCCACCTGTGTCTTTATTTCCTGCAGATCTTCGGTGGAAACAGCGCCCTTGATCGCCGCCGCTGTTCCCACGTTCATGAATACAGGAGTCTCAATGACTCCATGTACTGTCTGCAGCCTTCCTCTTTTGGCAAGACCATCTCGTTTTAACACTTCATACATGATCTCTACCTCTTACTTTTATACTGATTAATAATGCAGAATTACCGGTGTGCCCGCTGAGATAAGATCATACAGCTGGGCCGCCTTGTCATACGGCATATTCACACAGCCGTGTGAACCGTTTGTCTGATATCTGGAGCCTCCAAATGTAGGCTGCCATGTCGCGTCGTGGAACCCGATGCCCCCGTTAAATGGCATCCAGAACTTAACCGGCGACTCGTACTCATACGTGCCGTCTGGTTTTTTCTTGCCTCTGAGCACCTGGTCAAGCGCTTTGTACGCCAGAGAGTACGTCCCCTGCGGCGTTCCGTTTCCTTTGTTCGGATTCCCGGTTACAATTCCGGTCTGAAGCACTACCTGGCCGTTCTGTATAAAATACATCTGCTGGTTCGTAAGATCTACTTCCGCATACGTATTTCCAAAGTCATTTACATCGTGGCTTGCCGCCCGGCTGGAATATTCCGGCTCTCTTGTCACTGTCTCGCCGTTCTTTATATTGGCTGTCAGCGCATTGTATTCTGCCTCCTGGTCGATCCTCCATCCGTAGCTTCCGCCCTCCACGGTAACACTGTTGCCGCCTGCCGTGGTAAATGTCCTCGTTTTCCCTTTTGTGTTATACTTATCCGCCAGCGTCTGGATGTAAGCTTTTACCGCCTCTTCATCAAAGGTCACGTTCATGTCGGCATCCACCTTCACCCACTGGGAGATGACAGAAGCGTCCACAACTTCCGTGTTCGGACTGAAATCATACGTAACACTCGCACCGAGATAACTGTTCATGGCATCCTTTGCCGCTGTCACCTCTTTGGAATCAGAGACAAATCTGGGCTTGATGTAACACCCCGCATCCGCCAGATCCACACTTGATACGAACCCGTTGATCGCGGTAGACACTGCCTCATTAAACTTTTCAGTATCTATCTGAGTGCCGATCACTTCCGGAACAATGACAAATTCTGTATCTTTAAATTCCGGATGTGCGTCAACAGAGGCCGTCTGATTGTCCGGGTTCAGGCATTTTAAATTCTCAGTAATACTTTTCAGCGCATTCTCGTCATATTTAACACCGACTTCCGCCGTGATCTCAGGGTGCTTCCAGAGCGACTCGATCCAGAGAAAATTATTCTGCTTTTTGACAAGCTGCTTCAGTTCCTTTCCCTGAACATATTCCAGGGAAATATCCGCGCCGCGTATCGTCTCTGTACCGCCGTCCGATTCTTTCAGTGTCAGTACATAATCAGCAACCTGCTTTTTCATATACTCTTCCACCTGGCTGACACTCTTCATCGAAAAGTCCTGTCCGTTGATCTCTGTGAAAAACATAAAATGACTGCTGAAAAAAACAGCAAATCCAATATATATAAGAATAAGAGCCCCCGCAACAGAGGCGGCAATAATTCCGGCCTTCTTTCTCCTTCTGTGCCTCCTCAGCTCTTTCTCCGCTTCCGTCTCTTCCTCTTCCCCGTCATCCTCATCGGATTCAAAGTCGTCCTCATTGGATTCAACATCATCCTCATCGGGTTCAAAGTCGTCCTCATTGGATTCAACGTCATCCTCATCGGGTTCAAAGTCGTCCTCATCAGATTCATCGCCATCTTCGGATGCTTCTTCCTCCGCCGCTTCGTCTTCAGAGTCAGGCTCTTCTTCTACTCCGGCTGTTTCAATATCACTGTCATCAGAAGATAGGCCACCGGCGTCAGTATCTTCACTAAGCGGCCTGCCATTTTCCTCTTCTGCTTTATCTTCCTGACCAGATTCATCTGCTGCTTCTTCGGATTCTTCATAGCTGTCATCCATTTCCTTAAATTCGTCTGAGTTATTGATATCGTCAAAGATCTCCTTCATAGTTTCTTCTATGATTTCTTCGGATTCTCTGTCGATATCTTCTGGTCTCTTCTGCATATCTGACATAGTCGTCTACTCCTCATTAAAATATTCACACGCATCTATTATAATATGATGCCTGTCAAAAGTACAGTGCTAATTAGTGAAAAATTGCTGAAGAATTCTTGAAGATTTGGTGATTACGGGTATAATAGGATTATGTATTTCACAACAAAGGAGACGAATCATGGCAGGATCAACTTATGGAACTTTATTTAAGATCACAACCTGGGGAGAATCCCACGGTCCGGCTGTCGGCGTTGTCATCGACGGCTGTCCCGCAGGACTCCCTCTTACCAATACAGATATCCAGGAATTTCTTGACCGGAGACGGCCGGGGCAGAGCAGATATACGACGGCGCGGCAGGAATCCGACGAGGCGGAGATACTTTCCGGTGTATTCGAGGGAAAGACGACCGGAACACCTGTCTCTATTCTTATAAGGAACCAGGACCAGCGTTCCCGGGATTACGGCAAGATAAAAGACTGTTACCGCCCGGGACATGCAGACTATACATTTGACTGCAAATACGGTTTCCGGGATCACAGGGGAGGCGGGCGTTCCTCCGGACGCGAGACGATCGGCAGAGTCGCTGCCGGGGCTGTCGCTTCCAGGCTGCTTGCAGGCCTTGGTATACAGGTCACAGCCTACACGAGCGCGATCGGTACTATTACTGTGCCCAGATCTGAATATAATTATGAATGCATCCGTGAAAATGCCCTGTATATGCCAAACAACGATTATGCTTTCAAAGCTTCCGCCTACCTGGAACAATGTATCAAAAACCTGGATTCCTCAGGCGGAGTCATTGAATGTGCGGTGACCGGCATGCCTGCCGGCATAGGGGAACCTGTATTTGACAAGCTGGACGCGGGCCTTGCCAAAGCAGTGATGTCGGTCGGCGCCGTTAAAGGTGTGGAAATCGGAGACGGCTTCCGTGCTGCCGCCGCGAATGGCAGCACAAACAACGACGCCTTCCGCTCTTCTGACGGACATATAACGAAAAAAACAAACCATTCCGGCGGGGTCCTCGGAGGCATGAGCGACGGCAGCACGATCCTGCTGCGGGCAGCCATAAAGCCGACGCCATCCATCGCCCAGCCTCAGAAGACGGTAGATTGTACAGGAGCCAACACGGAAATAACCATCACAGGCCGCCACGACCCCGTGATCGTCCCCCGCGCCGTCGTGGTGATCGAATCCATGGTCGCGGTCACACTGGCCGATCTGCTCATGACAAACATGTCCGCAAAGATGGAGTCGTTAGAAAAATTCTACCTCGGGGAATTATAGAGGGGAATTTTGTTGGAGGAATTTGGGAGGGTTGCAACGTACGGCGGAGGAACGGCGGCAGGGAGCCGCAGGACGGTCGGTGCGCTTGCAAGCTGTAAGGAAAGAAGACACGGTAGGAACAGACACCGACAGAATTCCACAGGAAATCTGGATGATTTCCTGTGTCAGCTGTCTCATAAACTGCACTTGTGGTGCAGTTTATGGTCTGTTCCTACCGTGTCTTCTTCCCTAACATCTTGACAAAGCTCCCTCCAACGCCCACAGCTCCCTGCCGCCGTTCCTCCGCCTGACACTTCACATGACTCAAATTCCTTCAACACGTAAGATTCCCATGGCTGATCACAATGGATTTGCATTTTAGATTTAAATTGTATCCCTACCGTTTTTAGCTGCTGAGATTGAAATGCTGTATACTAAGCTCACCGCCCCTCATCCTTTCCAGGATACAAGTCTATCCATTGAGACACCCCAGGAATTCCTTCCCGTTGGGAATGTTTGGATGTTTGGCGATGAACAGGCAGATGGTATGGATGCGCGCGGGTGTGGGAGGGCGTTCGGAGGCAGGTGTGGAAGACGTTGCTGCAGGGCGGGCCGGAAACAGACACGGGAATGTTATCTCAAATAACATTCCCGAGAGCCTCTGAGGGAGGAAATCCTTTCAGGATTTCATTCCGAATAGGCTCGGTTGTCTGCTTTCCGGTCCGCTCTGCAGTTACGGCTTCCCGCCTGCCGGAGCGTCCTTCCACACCCGCGCGCATCCATACCATCTGCCGTCCACCCCCAACTCCCAAAAATCCCCAACAAAATTCCCACAAATATGCAAAAAAATGTTGAACTTTCGGGTAGATATAGTATAATAGATTTTGCATGTGAGTTAAGAAATACTAAACTTTATGTTTATTTTTACTTTTACAATCATAGTTTCGCGGAGGACCGTTATGGATATCGGAAAAAAACTGAAAGAACTGCGTATCGCCAAGGACCTTACACAGGAAGAGCTGGCGGACCGGGCCGAGCTTTCTAAAGGATTTATCTCACAGCTTGAGAGGGATCTTACGTCACCTTCCATCGCCACGCTCGTAGATCTGCTGCAGGTGCTCGGTACGACGATCAATGAATTCTTCAGCGAGGACCCGGAAGAACAGATCGTCTTCCACGATGAAGATTATTTTGAAAAGATAGATACCGACCTTAAGAACAAGACGGAATGGATCATCCCCAATGCACAGAAAAATATGATGGAACCTATCCGGCTTACACTTGAACCGGGCGGTTCCACGTATCTGGATGTTCCCCACGAGGGCGAGGAATTCGGTTATGTACTGAAGGGGAGCATTAAGATCCATGTCGGCAAGAAAGTGTACGGCGCCAAAAAGGGGGAGGCATTTTATTTTACCCCGCACTCTGAGCATTATATAGAAGGAAGCAGAACGACAGGGGCAGTCATCATATGGGTAAGCACCCCGCCCAGCTTTTAAATATACAAACCAGGAGGAAACTATGTCTAACAAATTAATTGATATTGTAAATGTCTCAAAATCTTTCGGGGATAACCTTGTACTCGATGACCTGAACCTGTATATAAGGGAAAATGAATTTCTGACACTGCTCGGTCCGAGCGGCTGCGGCAAGACTACTCTGCTTAGGATCATCGGAGGGTTTGAGTCTCCCGACACCGGGAAGGTTATTTTTGACGGAAAGAATATTACGGACCTTGCGCCGAACAAACGCCAGCTGAACACCGTATTTCAGAAATATGCCCTGTTTACCAATATGACGATCGCAGAAAATATTGCGTTCGGCCTGAAGATCAAAGGAAAGACCAGGTCTTATATCAATGATAAGATCCGCTACGCTCTGAAGCTAGTCAATCTGGAAGGCTTTGAGGACCGCACGCCTGACTCCTTAAGCGGCGGCCAGCAGCAGCGGATCGCCATCGCACGGGCCATCGTAAATGAGCCGAAAGTGCTCCTTCTCGACGAACCGCTCGGCGCGCTCGACCTAAAGCTGCGCCAGGATATGCAGTATGAACTGATCCGGCTGAAAAATGAGCTCGGCATCACTTTTGTATATGTCACACATGACCAGGAGGAGGCGCTGACCATGTCCGACACTATCGTCGTCATGAACCAGGGATATATACAGCAGATCGGTACGCCTGAGGACATATACAACGAGCCTAAGAACGCCTTTGTGGCCGACTTTATCGGAGAGAGCAATATTCTCCCCGCCACAATGGTCCAGGATAAGCTCGTAAAAATACTCGGCGCAAACTTCCCGTGCGTGGATATCGGTTTCGGAAAAAACAAACCGGTGGATGCCGTCATCCGTCCTGAAGATATTGACCTTGTAAAGCCGGAAGACGGTATTATCGAAGGTGTCGTGACGCATCTTATCTTCAAGGGAGTCCATTATGAGATGGAGGTAACGGCCAACAATTTTGAATGGCTCGTGCACAGTACGGACATGGTTCCTGTCGGCACTGAGGTAGGAATCCAGGTGGACCCTTTTGATATACAGATAATGAAAAAACCAGAATCTGAAGATGCGGAGGCGGTAACCATTGAAGAATAAACACAAGAAAATGAAACAGCTGCTGGCAGGACCGTACATGTTCTGGTGTGCAGCCTTCATCATCATTCCCCTGCTCATGATCCTGTACTATGGTCTCACGGACAAAAACGGGGGCTTTACTCTGCTGAATATCGCCAGGATAACAACGCCGGAGAACTTAAAAGCGCTCGGGCTGGCTCTGCTGCTCTCCTTTATCAGCACGGTCTTCTGCCTTATACTCGCCTACCCGCTCTCCATGATCCTTACGAATCTCGGCGTGAACCAGCAAAGCTTTATCGTACTCATCTTCATCCTTCCCATGTGGATGAACTTCCTTCTGCGGACACTGGCATGGCAGAATCTGCTGGAAAAGAACGGCATTATCAACGTTGTCCTCGAATTCCTGCACCTTCCGTCGCTGGATATCATCAATACGCCTTATGCCATTGTGCTCGGCATGGTGTATAATTTTCTGCCGTTTATGGTGCTGCCGATCTATAACGTACTGTCGAAGATCGACAAGGATATCATTGCCGCCGCACGGGACCTTGGCGCCAACAACGTGCAGACGTTTCTGCGCATCATACTACCCCTCAGCGTCCCGGGCATCATCAGCGGAGTCACCATGGTGTTTGTCCCGGCGCTCACTACCTTCGTCATCTCCGACCTGCTCGGAGGGAGCAAGATACTGCTGATCGGCAACGTCATCGAGCAGGAGTTCAAGCAGGGAAGCAACTGGCACGTCGGTTCCGGGCTTTCACTCGTACTGATGGTATTTATTATCATAAGCATGGCGCTCATCGCCAAATATGACAAAGACGGGGAGGGAACTGCGTTTTGATGAAAAGTGTATTACAGAGAGTCTATCTCACCTTGATCCTCATCCTTCTCTATGCGCCGATCGTGACCTTGATGATACTTTCCTTCAATGCGTCCAAGTCCCGCTCGAAATGGGGAGGATTTACAACAAAATGGTATGTGGAACTGTTTCGCAATGAACAGATCATGAACGCCTTATATACGACGCTCATCATCGCCCTGCTCTCCGCTCTGATCGCAACGGTTATCGGAACAGCCGCGGCGATCGGGATACAGGCGCTCAGAAGTAAGTTCCGTACATTTATGATGGGGGTCACGAACATACCGATGCTGAACGCGGATATCGTGACTGGTATCTCCCTTATGCTTCTGTTCATCGCGTTCCGCTTCTCCCTCGGCTTTTCAACGATTTTATTTGCCCATATAACGTTCAATATCCCGTATGTCATATTGAGCGTCACCCCGAAGCTGAAGCAGACGAATAAGAGCACCTATGAAGCGGCGCTGGATCTGGGCGCGTCCCCTGTCCATGCGTTTTTTAAAGTCGTTTTTCCAGATATCCTTCCGGGAGTGTCCTCCGGATTTCTCCTGGCCTTCACAATGTCGCTGGATGATTTCATCATCACACATTTTACAAAGGGACCGGGCGTGGACACCCTGTCTACCAAAATATACAGTGAAGTGCGCAAGGGGATCAAACCGGAGATGTACGCCCTGTCCACCATCATGTTTGTCACCGTACTTCTCCTGCTCGTCCTCGTAAATATAGCGCCCGAGGAGAAGCAGGTGCGCGGGCGGATACCCGAAAAACCGCGGCGCAGGCATAAGATAAGCCGTTTCCTTTTCCGCAAGGTTGTGCCGGTCATGATGGCGGCCGTCGTGATCGTAGGCGGCGTTTTCTACGGTTCCAGGGCGGATACGGGCGGCGCTGATCAGGTTATCGTCTACAACTGGGGGGAATATCTGGACCCTGATGCGATTACCATATTTGAGGAAGAGACGGGCATTGATGTCGTATATGAAGAATATGAGACAAACGAGATCATGTATCCGAAGATACAGTCCGGCGCGATCGCCTACGATGTAGTCTGCCCTTCGGACTATATGATACAGCGTATGCTTGAAAACGACCTGCTGGCAGAGATCAATTTTGACAATGTCCCCAATATAAAAGAAATCGGGGATACGTATATGGACATGTCCCGCCAGTTTGACCCTGAAAACAAATATTCCGTCCCCTACACGTGGGGCACCGTCGGCATTCTGTACAATAAGAAGATGGTCGATGAACCGATCGACAGCTGGAGCGTGCTGTGGGATGAAACATACAAAGACAGTATACTGATGCAGGACAGCGTCCGTGACGCCTTCGGGATCACACTGAAATATCTCGGCTACTCGTTAAATTCCACGGATCTGGATGAGCTGGAGGCAGCCAAAAAGCTGCTGATCGAGCAAAAGCCGCTCGTGCAGGCCTATGTCATAGACCAGGTGCGCGATAAGATGATCGGCAATGAGGCGGCCATCGGGGTTATCTATTCCGGGGAAGCCATATACACGCAGTGGGAAAACCCGGATCTGGAATATGTAATTCCAAAAGAAGGCTCCAACGTCTGGATCGATTCCTGGGTCATCCCGAAAAATGCAAAGCACAAGGAAAATGCCGAAAAGTTCATCAATTTCCTGTGCCGGCCGGACATCGCCAAAATGAACTTCGATTATATCACCTACTCCACCCCTAATGTGGGCGGGCGCGCCCTGATCGAGGACGAAGCGCTCCGGGACAACCCGATAGCCTTTCCCCCCGAAAAAGACCTGGAGCGGTGTGAGACGTTCCGGTTCCTTGGTGATGAAAACGATGCCATATACAATGAACTGTGGCGCGAAGTAAAATCCAAGTGACAAGAGGTGCACTATGAAACGGATCCTTGACTACTGCATTCCAAAAGAATATGACGGAACGGATATCCTCGGCTTTCTGAAAAGCCGGGGATATTCTCATACTGTCATCACCCACCTGAAGCACACTCCGGACGGAATCTGCCGCGGCGGCGCGTGGGCCAGGACCTGTGACAAGCTGAGATGCGGCGACAGATTGACGGTCACGATAGAGGAAAAGGAAGGCTCCGCCGGCATTGCGCCGGTTTCCCTTCCCCTGCATATCATTTATGAAGATGAAGACCTGCTCGTCATTGACAAACCTGCAGGCATGCCGACCCAGCCGTCCCAGGGCAATCATGACAACACACTGGCCAACGCCCTTGTCTGTTATTACAGCCGCCGGGGCATCCCCTTTACCTACCGCTGCATCAACCGCCTGGACAAGAATACGAGCGGACTGCTCATCGTCGCAAAGCACATGCTCAGCGCTTCCATACTGTATGCCATGATCAAAGAGCGGCGCATCCACCGGGAATACCTGGCGCTGGCAGAGGGGCTGACCCCTTCTGAGGGCACGATCACCGCCCCCATCGCCCGCCGTTCCCGCTCCACGATCGAACGGTGCGTAGATGAAACAAACGGTGAATATGCCTGCACACATTACAGACGGCTGGACTACCGGAAAGGGTATTCCCTCCTGTCCGTCACGCTTGATACCGGGCGCACGCACCAGATCCGCGTCCATCTGAAGCATATCGGCCATCCGCTCCCGGGCGACTTTCTCTATCACCCGGACTATACGATAATAAGCCGGCAGGCGCTTCACTCCTGCCGGCTTACTTTCCCGCACCCGGTCACGGGTAGACTTATGGACTTTGAGTCCCCCCTGCCGGATGATATGAGACTGTGACCATCCTTCTGCCGCCCCGCGTTACGTTCCTTACAGGTTAAAGCAGCCGCCGCCGATAAATTCTCTCAGCAGAGAGTTTGTCGGCACATATTCACTTCCGATCCCGACAAAATAATCGAGAAATTTCAAAAGTCTTTTTGCCTCTATATATTCCACGCAGTCTTTCTCAATGCCAAACAGAAGCGCCTCTACATACGGCTTCAGGACGGCCAGCTCGTAGATGAGGGCAGAGTTGAACATTACGTCTGCCTCTTCCTGGAACGGAAATATATTCTGTTCCTCTCCCCTTCTCACGGACGGCCACATACTGATCGTCCTTCGGGCGGACGATCCGCGCGTTCTTGCGTCACGCACGATCCTCCGTATGAGTCTTCCGTCTGTGGTCGGGATCCGGTTATGCTCATCGATATTAAGCTGGGTCAGGCCGCTGATGTATATCTTATACTTGTTCTCATCTGCCAGCTGTTCGGTAAGCTTCGGATTCAGACAGTGGATCCCTTCTATCACGAGCACGTCGTTTGCGCCGAGCTTCTTCGGTTTGTTCGTATACTCTTTGTGTCCTGTCACGAAGTTAAAGTTGGGGATGATCACTTCTTTTCCTTCTGTCAGCTGCCGGAGCTGTCTGTTAAACAGCTCTACGTCCACAGCCTCAAGACATTCAAAATCATAATTCCCGTCCGCGTCCTTCGGATTGTTCTCCCGTTCCACAAAATAATTGTCCACAGCTATCGGATGGGGCACGAGTCCATTTGCACGAAGCTGGATCGAGAGCCTGTGGGAAAATGTCGTCTTTCCGGAAGAGGACGGACCGGCGATAAGTACAAACTTTATTTCCGGGCGGCCTGCGATCTCGGATGCGATCTCCGCGATCTTCTTTTCCTGCATGGCCTCCTGCACAAGCACCACTTCACGAACGTCGCTTTTGGTTATCTTGTCATTCAATGCTCCTACCGTCTCTATTCCCTGTATATCCCCCCACTTTGTAGATTCCTTCAGCACCTGGAACAGCTTGTTCTGAGGCTCAAAAGGAGGGACGATATCCGGCGCCTCTTCCACCGGCATCTGGATGACAAAGCCCTCGTCATACAGGTACAGTTTAAAATATTTCAGATACCCGGCGCTCGGCACCATGTATCCGTAATAATAATCTTCAAATTCATTCATGCTGTATATATTGACCTTTGACACTCTCCGGTATTCAAACAGACGCTCCTTATCCCGCATCCCGTGCTGGCGGAAGAGCGCTACAGCGTCGTCCGTATGGATACTTCTCTTCTGAATGGGCATATTCATCTCGACCATCTCGTACATACGTGCCTCTACTTTATCAAGGAACTCTTCATTTAGTTCAATGTCTCCCTCTATCGTGCAGTAATAGCCCTTACTCACCGCATAGTGGATCCGGACCTTGTCGATCGCCTCGTGGTTGGCCACGTCATAGACAGCTTTTACAAGCATCAGGCTCATACTTCTCTTGTACGTCTTGTGGCCGATATTGTCAGCCGTTGTCACAAAGCTTATCACAGCGTCGGAGTTCAGCGTCTTATACAGTTCCTGAAGCCGTCCGTTCACGAATACGAGCACGATATCATAAGGATAATCTTTCTGATATTCCTGAGCGATCCGTTCATATGTAGTTCCGCGCTCATAACGCTTTATTTCCTCCCCTATCTGTACGCTGTACATTTCTTTATCCATATCTTCCTCCTCTTTTAATAGAAAGTGTGCCTTTCCGGCGTCCGCGCTGTACGCCCAGGGACACAGAGTTTATATGATCTCGAACGGATGCTGTATAGGCGCTGCTGTTATATCTATATGCTCAGTATTTTCTTCCAGATACCGTTTCATATCACCGATAAAAATATGTTCCACACCATAATGTCCGGCATCAATGATACAGAGCCCGTCTGCCACAGCGTCAATGCCCGTGTGATGGTCAATGTCTCCGGTGATGAGCACATCCGCCTTTTTGCGGAGCGCCGCGCCCGTCATGCTTTTTCCCGCGCCCGGTGATATGGCGATCCTTTTCACCTTCTGCTCCAGTTTCCCGAATACTTTGACCGGCCCGAGGTGAAAGCAGTCCTTTACGTATCCGGCACACTCTCTGAGCGGTATGGCCTCTTTCAGGTCTGCCACTCTGCCGATCCCTTCAGGATGCCCGTCGTCTCTCGTCACTTCCAGAACTTCCGCGTCATGAAGATCGAGCATCTTTCCGGACAGCTCCGCCATGCCGAGCACATCATAATTCGTATGCATCGCATAATAAGATATGTCATTCTGCAGCATTTTGATCATCCGCCGCCCGATAAAATCCTCGTTTGTCACCCGCTTTACCGCGCCGAAAATGAGGGGATGATGTGTGATGAGCATATCTGCTCCCTGCTCTGCCGCCGCATCCACAACCTCGTCTGTCGCATCCAGCGCCACGTAGATACGCCTCACTTCCTTGTCGTCTCTGCCTGCAAGCAGTCCCACGTTATCCCACTCAAGCGCGTACTCCGGAGAATACTTTTTCTCGATCAGGTCTATGATTTCTTTACACCGCATGCCCTCTCCTCCTCTATCTATAATATTCAAGCGCGTTCTGTATCAGCTTTCTTTCTTTTTCAAGCTCTTTCCTCCGCTTTGCTGAGCGCTCACTTTCGCTTTCACCCAGCTGTACTTCTATATCCCTTTTTATACGCTGTTCCCTCAGCAGATATTCTCTTAATACGGGATGCCGCTGTTCCAGGAGCAGCTTTCCGTAACAAAGCTCAGTCTCTGTATATGTGCCGGCTGTTCCGTGCTCCGCCCGCATCATGGGATAGTATTTTCCTTCTTCCTCCACCATATCCTCTTCTACAATGACAAAGCCGTGGCCGTTCAGATAACTGCGCACCTTCCCGGCCTCGGACTGAGGCTGGAGGATAAGGTCTTTCATCTGCTCTGTCACGTCCTTTCCTTCTTCCAGTATACGGATGATGAGTCCTCCGCCCATTCCCGCGGCTATCATTGTATCAGCCTCCCCGGGCTTTATGGCTTTAAGGCCGTCCGACCGTCTCGTCTCAATCTTTCCGCATACATCTTTTTGTCCCTGTATATGTATTCTGGCCCTCTCAAGCGGCCCTTCATTGATATCCGAGGCGATCACCTTCCCGGCGGTCCCGTGCGCGGCGAGATAAATAGGTATATACCCGTGGTCAGTTCCGATGTCTGCAACAGAGGCGCCCTCTGTCACAAGACCGGCTACTGCACGCAGTCTTTTTGATAGTTCCATAGGCGCCTCTTTCTTAATCCAGATAATCTCTTAATTTTCTGCTGCGGCTCGGATGACGCAGCTTTCTAAGTGCTTTCGCCTCGATCTGGCGGATACGTTCTCTTGTGACGTCAAATTCCTTGCCGACTTCCTCCAGCGTACGGGCCCGTCCATCATTCATGCCGAATCTCAGCCGGAGGACCTTCTGCTCCCTCTCCGTCAAAGTATCCAGCACCTCGTCCAGCTGCTCTTTCAGAAGCGTCTGAGCCGCTGCTTCCGCCGGCACGGGGACGTTGTCGTCCTGTATGAAATCACCGAGATGGCTGTCCTCCTCCTCGCCGATCGGCGTCTCGAGAGACACCGGCTCCTGGGAGATCTTAAGGATCTCCCTGACCCGCTCTACCGGCATGTCCAGCTCGGCCGCGATCTCCTCCGGCGTAGGTTCTCTCCCCAGCTCCTGCAGTAATTGTCTGGACACACGGATCAGCTTATTGATCGTCTCCACCATATGGACCGGAATACGGATCGTTCTCGCCTGGTCGGCAATGGCTCTCGTGATCGCCTGGCGGATCCACCATGTGGCATACGTACTGAACTTAAACCCTTTATGATAGTCAAACTTTTCCACGGCTTTAATAAGGCCCAGGTTTCCTTCCTGGATCAGATCGAGAAACAGCATGCCCCGGCCCACGTAACGCTTGGCGATACTGACTACGAGACGCAGATTCGCCTCGGCGAGTCTCTTCTTGGCCTCCTCATCCCCGTCTGCCATCCTCTTTGCAAGGTCTACTTCCTCATCCGCCGTGAGAAGCGGAACTTTACCGATCTCTTTCAGGTACATGCGGACCGGATCTTCAATACTGATCCCATCCGGAACAGAAAGATCTATTTTTTCGACGTCTACTTCATCCTCCTCGGAGATTATGATATCCGCATCGTCAATATCATCGTCATCCCCGCTGATTCTCAGCACGTCAATGTTGTTCGCTTCCAGATGTTCAAACACTCTTTCCATCTGTTCAGATTCAAGTTCCATGTCAGAGAAGAAATCGTTGATCTCCTGAAGCTCCAGAATACTTTTCTTCTTTTTTCCAAGAGATACGAGTTCTTTTAATTTCTCCTCAAATTTCACTGTGTTTTCTTCCATGTAGTGTCCATCCTCTCATTGCTTGTTTATATTTTATCCTTAATTGACAGAAATATGCAGTTTTTCAAGGTCCTGCAGGGCTCTTTTGTCTTCCATCAGCCGCTGCAGACCCTGGATATCCGCAGGCTCCAGATTGTGCGTGGCCTCCTCGATGCTGTGGCTCTTCACCCGCATTACCGTCTCCTTCAGTGCTTTTTCCTGCTCTGCCGCGGTGGAAAGCTCTTTTATCTTCGTGTGGAACAGGCCTGCAACCTCCCGGTGTTCTTCCTCATCCGTGAAGTGATTCATAAGCTTCGCCGGGTTTACCTCCCCCGCCTCGTATTGTTCGTACAACAGCTGTGCGACTGTCCGGTACAGCTCTCCCGTAAAATCGGAAGGCTTGATATATTTCTCTATCTGCCGGAAAATGGTTTCTTCCTCGATCAGCCAGGTGAGCAGTATTTTCTGGGATTTGACGATCCCGTTCTCCTTCTCACGGCCGGAAGCCGTCTTCGCTCTCACGACAGGTTTCGCAAGTCCTTTCTGGACCGCCATGCGCCCTACCAGCTTTCTCAAATCTTCATACCCGACGTGGTACGCGCCGGCCACTGCTTCTATGTAATTATTCCGTTCGATCTCTTCGTCAAATTCAGTAAGACGTGTCGCCGCCTCCCGCATGAACTCTGTCTTGCCTTCCGGCGTTTTCATGTCATACTGCTTTTCCAGCACTTCCAGCCCGAACATAAATCCGTTGCGCGCCTTGCCGATCCGCTCCTCAAAGGCCTCAGCTCCCATATTCTTTATGAATTCGTCCGGGTCTTTGTATGGCTCCATGCGGATCACCCTGGCGGTGATCCCCGCCTCTTTCAGGATGGGCGCGGCCCTGAGCGCGGCTTTCGTCCCTGCCTCATCGCTGTCATAAGTAAGATATACTTCCTCCACATATCTGCGGATCAGGGACGCATGTCCCGAGGTGAGCGCTGTTCCGAGCGAAGCAACCGCATTGCCGAACCCGGCCTGATGCAGAGATATGACATCCATATACCCTTCACAGAGCAGAAAATATGGTTTTCTGAATGTTCTTGCCCTGTTGAGTCCGTACAGGTTCCTGCTCTTATCAAATATCATCGTCTCCGGGGAGTTGAGATACTTCGGCTGTCCGTCGCCCATCACCCGTCCTCCGAAGCCTATGACTTTACTGTTGGCATCCATGATCGGGAACATGACACGGTTCCAGAACTTGTCATACGGACCGCTTTTCTCATTAAACGCGATCAGTCCCGCCTTAAACAATATGTCATCCGAGTATCCTTTAGACTTCAGGTATCTGTACAGTTCTTTTCCCGACTTGCCGGAATACCCAAGGCCGAACGCCCGTATCGTCTCATCGCTCAGCTCCCTTTGCTTCAGATAGCTGAGCGCGTGCTCTCCCCTTGGATCTTTCAGCTGCGCGTAATAAAACTGTGCCGCCAGCTTGTTGATCTCCAGAAGCGTCGACCTTACACCGGCCTTTTTCCTTGATTCTTCGGACTCGTCCTGCTCAGGCAGTTCGACACCGGCACGCTCTGCCAGATAGCGGAGCGCTTCCAGAAACGTATAGTTTTCATATTCCATTATAAACGTAAATACATTGCCTCCGGCGCCGCACCCGAAGCAATAGTACATCTGCTTCTGCCTGCTGACAGAAAAAGACGGTGACTTTTCATTATGGAACGGACATAAACCAAAATAGGAACTTCCTTTTTTCTGCAGTTTCACATAACCTGAAATCACATCTACTATGTCATTTTTCGCTCTCACTTCTTCGATCAGATCATCTGAATAATACATCGTTCCTCCTATATATACACTGAGATACCCGGGGCAGATACATTTAAACTGCCCCGGGTAAAAATGTCCTCATATATAGTATTCGACAAAACCACTTGATTTCCTTTAAATTTTCCAAGATTCCGGTACAAAAAATTCTTCAAACTTCTTTACCGCATATGTATCCGTCATCCCGGCAATGTAATCACACACGATCTGTTCCCTGCTCTCACCGCTTTCTTCCATCATGGACAGATACTGTTCCGGCAGCAGCTTTAGATGTCTTATATAATACTCATACAGGTTTGTGATCATATTGACAGCCTTGACTTCTTCGCCCTTCGCTGTCGGATTCTGGTATACGTTCTCGAACATAAATCTGCGCAGCCCAAGGGTCGCCTCTCTCACATCCGGAGACATGCTTATCTTCGGCTGGTCCATACTGTTTGTGATAACATTGTGGATCATCGTATCGAGCCGTACTTTTGTAGAATTTCCGAGAATATCCGTGTATTTGGCCGGAATGTCTTCCTCCTTTAAGATCCCGCCCCGGACAGCGTCATCTATGTCGTGGTTGATATAGGCGATCTTGTCTGAGAGCTGTACGATCTGCCCCTCCAGCGTCCGGGGCCTTCCGCTGGACTTATGGTTCAGGATCCCGTCGAGGACTTCCGTTGTGAGATTCAGTCCCTCGCCCTGCTTCTCCAGACATTCCACCACCCTTACACTCTGCTCGTTGTGGCGGAATCCGGCCGGATTCACCTCGTTCAGCGCCCGCTCTCCTGCATGGCCGAAAGGTGTGTGCCCAAGATCATGGCCGAGCGCAATCGCCTCCACCAGATCCTCATTCAGCCGCAGTGCTTTTGCCACCGTCCGGGCATTCTGCGAAACTTCCAGTGTGTGGGTGAGCCTCGTACGGTAATGATCTCCTTTTGGAAGCAGAAATACCTGTGTCTTCTGCTTCAGTCTCCGGAATGCCTTACAGTGAAGGATTCTGTCCCTGTCCCTCTGGAAAACGGGGCGGATATCGCATTCCTCCTCTTCCTTCTTCCTGCCGCCGGAGTCCTTGCTGAGCGCTGCATACGGGCTCAAGTATTCAATTTCTCTTAGTTCCAGCTGTTCCCTGATCGTCATCCTCTATCCTCCGCTCCTTTAATACCTGTTATGTACGTCTTCCGCAAAGCACATCATATCTTTCACCTCTATCACTTTACCGTCATCGAGAACGGCCCTGCCGCTCATCCTGCCGAACACCTGATGCTGGTCTGTCACGATGACAAGCGCCGATGTTTTGGCCGCACGGTCAAGGACAGGTGTAAAGTCCATCTCAAACCGTCCGTCGCTCGACGTGAACTTCCACGGCTTCATATAACCGCCTTCCGGAATGTGGAATGTTACATCCTCTAATTTATGACAGATCCCGCCGTAAAATAACATATTTTCCGAAGCCGCCCTCGTATCACCAAATCCATATCCAATATTGAATCCAAAAGGTACTCCGTCCACCGTCATGTTGCCGGATCCCCAGTACCACCTGTTGTCATACGTCCACACGCCCCGGCCCCAGTCCAATGTCCCGTAATCCGTCTCCGGCGCAAATGTGTAAGTTCTTCCGTCGTACTGCATGGTGCCCTCCGCTCTCATACAGTTGATTTTCTGATTATAATAAAAGGCAGTCTTTTTCTCTTTCCAGGGCGTGGCGATCACCATTGTGTCCATCTCAGGCTGATGCAGCAGTATATCGCAGGAAAACGGCTTTCCGTCATAAAATCTGTCAAAATCGCACACGATGCGCCGCTGCCCTTTCGAGACAAGAAACCGCATCTGAAGGCGTTTATCTCTGTATGAGGTATCCCCTGCCTCCGAGGTGGGCGGAAGCGCAAACCGCCCCATCGGAAATGGGTTCAGGATCGTCTCCGTATGCTCCCACCCTTCTTTAAAGTTGAGCAGAGATACGGACTGGAGCCCGATGTAACCATCGTCTGATATGGTGAAAGCCCCCGCAAACTCTTCATTCAGCACAAGATAATAATCCCACTCTTTGATCCTGAACTTCGGCGCCTTGATCCGGCTTCTGTCATACTGCTGCAAGAGCTTTTTTGACCATCCCGGTTCGGTGAGAGTGCCGTCTTCCCTCAGAAGCGGCTGTCTTTTTGTCACTTCGTGATTTCTCATCTGCCATCCCTCTTTTCCGACGCAAGACGCTTTTCTATGGCGTCCACTACTGTTTCCAGAACTTTTATCCTGGCGTAATACTTACAGTTTCCCTCCACGACGACCCATGGTGCCTTTGGGGTAGACGTACGTATGAGCATCTCGTTGACTGCCTCCTCGTACTGGTCCCATTTCTCCCGGTTTCTCCAGTCTTCCTCTGTTATTTTCCACTCTTTCTCCGGATTCTCCTGACGCGCTTTGAATCTGCGTTCCTGTTCATCCTTGTCGATCTGCATCCAGAATTTTATTACGACCGTCCCCGCATCTGTAAGGTCTTTCTCCATGTCATTTATCTCTTTATAAGCTCTCTGCCACTCTGCTCTCGTACAGAATCCTTCGATCCGCTCAACCATCACTCTGCCGTACCATGTGCGGTCAAAGATGGTGACGTGTCCGGCCTTCGGCATTGCTGTCCAGAACCTCCACAGATAGTGATGTGCCTTTTCGATATCGTTTGGGGACGCCGTCGGATGGACAACATACCCCCGCGGGTCCATCCTGGCTGTGAGACGTTTAATCGCCCCGCCTTTGCCGCCGGCATCCCATCCTTCAAATCCAAGCACTACCGGAATCCGCCTCCGGTACAGCTCTCCGTGCAGCTTTGCCATTTTACTCTGCAGCTTATCGAGCCTCTTTTTATACTCTTCCTTGCTGTAGGAAAGGCTCAGATCTGCCTTTGCCAGAATGGACTCCCCGAGCTTTTTATCCTTCCCGGCCTCTTCTTTGCTCATTTCCTGCAGGTCTTCTGACGTATATACCTTCACATTTTCTTTTTCTTCCTGTGCTCTTTTCACACAGTCAATGCGTTCCGACAGCGCCTGGATGACGATGGAATATATCTTGGCCGCCGCAAATCTGCGGTCCGTAGCCTCCACGATATTCCATGGCGCATAATCCGTGTCTGTGCGGGCCAGCATATCTTCGTTCATCTTTTCATAGCGTGCGAATTCCTTATTGCGCTTTAAGTCCCCTTTGCTGACTCTCCACGCCGTCTCCTGCGATTCCAGCAGCTTCTCGAACCGCTTCTTCTGCTCCTTCCTGTCAATGGCAAGAAAGATCTTAATGAGCACCATGCCGTCATCCGCCAGCTGCTGCTCAAAAGAGCAGATCGAATCATAAGCTGCGGACAATTCCTTCTTCTTCGTCTTCTTGTCAAAACGGTCAACGAGTACCTTGCGGTACCACGTGCTGTCATAGATCGCGATCCGCCCGCTGGATGGCATTTTCGTCCAAAATCTCCACAGGAACGGATGCATCCGTTCCTCCTGCGTCTCATTCTTCACCGCGTGCACCTCAAAACCTCTCGGGTCCAATGCCTGAATGAGCTCCCCGATCTGTACGCCCTTGCCTGCCGCCCCGTAACCTTCAAATGCGATCATGACCGGAATCCCAAGTTCCCGGCACTCCCGCTGCAGTTTACCGAGTTTTGGCTCCAACTCCAACATCTTGTCCTTATATTCAGACTTACTCAACGATTTCGTTAAATCCAACTTCTCCAGCATACAAATCCCTCCATTTTTCATAGGGGTCAGACCCCTCGCGCAGCAGGGGTCTGACCCCTTTCGCAATTTCAGTTATTTAACTTCATTATACACTATACGATGCATAATGTTAGACTTTTTATTACATTTTTTTAATTCATCAGAATTATTCGTCTTTTTCTTTTTTCGCATTTTTATTACTAACATACCCGCATCTTAAGCGGATTATTCCGCCCGGTACGAGAGGCAGTACAAAAGCGGAAGACATATCTCAATTGTATGTCCTCCGCTTTGAAGCTTATATATATGTTTTTGCCATCTTACTCTGCCGGCGGTTCAAACCTGGCCGCAAGGCAGAAACCGTCCCGATTCATTGATTTCCTCCGGTAGAGCGCGCTGTCAGCTCTTCTGTATAAGTTGTAAAAATCTTTTCCGTCCTCCGGATAGCAGGACGCACCGACGCTCACTGTCGCTTTTACAGTCTCACCGTCCACCTGGATCGGCTGATGAAGCACATCTACGAGCAGCCTTGCCTTACTGATCACTTCCTGTATATCTCCGCTGTAAGACATGAAGACGAGAAATTCATCGCCGCCGATCCTTCCGATGATATCTTCCCCGCGAAAACGGCCTCTGATGCGCTGCGCCAGACTGCGGAGCACTTCGTCACCTGTAAAATGTCCGTACATGTCGTTGACTCGCTTAAAATGGTCAATATCTATCATGAAGAACACATAATGCTCATCGGGGCCGGCTCCGTCAAGCAGGGCGCGTATCCGATCCTCCGTGGCGGCCTTGTTCAGCAGAGCCGTGGTGGAATCGTGCTGGGATTTTAAACGCAGCTGTTCGATCTCTTTCTTTTCCTCGTCAATGTCTGTGAGCTTTGCCAGAACCGTCATAGGTTTATCGCCGAATTTCTCCGGAATCGTCATTGTGACTGAGAACCAGCGGTAAGTCTTACCTGGGATAAACAGCCTCAGTTCGACAGAATCCGGCCGCGTTCCGCCCTTCGCCTCATCGATTCTTTTCTGAAGCTCAGGAATATCTTCTTCATGCACCCTCGTCATCAATTCGGCGAGAGATATTTCCCCCTGATACCCGAATACACGGTTGAAATTATCCGAGAACACTGCTTTGTCGCTGTCAAAATCATACTCCATAAAGTATTCTCCCAGCTGTTCGGCAACCATTTCATACCGGTTGGCGATCTTAAGCCCTCTGTCTGTATCCTTCTTCTCTTCACCGTTATCCGTGATATCCATCACCATGGAATAGGCCCGCTGAATGCCGTCCTCTCCCGCCTCGCACAGTTTTGAAATGGTCTCCAGCCAGATGTAGCGCCCATCCTTGCACGGGGTACGGTACCGCATCGTGACGACATTGCTCACCTTCAGCTGTTCAAGAATGTCATTTGTCACCGCCGCACGGTCTTCCTCATAGATCAGATTGATGTATTTATTATCAAACAGTTCTCTGATGTCTTCTCTCGTATATCCTGTGAGACCTAGCATGCTGTCTGAAATGTAGTCTATTGTAAAGTCTGCATCGAACCGGACGCATTTTACACCGGTCGGGAGATTGTTCAGAATGTTTTTCGACATCGCGTGTTCTCTCTCCATGCTAAGCTGCCTGCGTTTATTCTCATCATTGTTGATGATGACGACCACGAGGCTTGCGCTGCCGTCATTGCTGTGATATACATTGCCTGTACCCACGATCCAGATAGGTGTTCCGTCTTTTCTGACGACCCGGAACTCGATTGTAACAGTATCACTTTCACCGAGCTGCCTGCGTATCTCCTCATTCACGTATTTTATATCATCCGGATGAACAAGCCCAAGCGCATGGTTTTTAAATTTCTTTTCCACCTCCTGAGCCGTATAACCGAGCATCCGCCGGTATCCTTCATTGCACGTAAGAAGCGAAAATTCCTCGTCCATGCCTACCTGGAAAATACCTGCATAGGCGCTGTCGATCATCTCCTGGGAACTCATGGACTGTGCGGGACGGAACGACGCATATACAAGACTCTGGCTGTGTTCCGGACGGGAACTTGTTCTCGTCTGTCTGTCAACGGGAATTCCGTCAAAATATTTCGCCTCAAAATCTTTTGCCCTCAGCGGATGACTGTATAAAAACCCCTGCAGCAGATCCGGATTCAGACTGCACACATGCTTTTCCATCTTGCTGTTCTCTATCCCCTCCACACACACTTCCATATTCATGTTGCGGCTCAGGCTGACAAGTGTAGAGAGCAGAGCCTGGTCTGTGACGTCATAGGAAATGCGCTCCAGAAACGACCTGTCTATCTTTAGTTCATCTGCGCTTAGAAGTCTCAGTATCTCCAGGGAAGAATACCCCGTCCCGAAATCATCCAGCGCTATATGGATGCCCTGTCCTCTGATAAAGTCAAATTGTCTGCCTAAAACAAGCGGGTCCTTCACTTTTCCGCTCTCAGTCAGCTCCAAGGTTATATTGGCTGGCTTCACTTCATATTCCGTGAGCATTTCCATTAACAGGTATTTAAATGACGGCACTTCAAACTGAAGACTGGACACATTAATATTCATCTGAAAATCCGGTTTGTATCTGCACCATTCGGCACATTGCCGTATCGCGGTCTCCAGCACCCATCTCCCCGTCTCCAGCATCAGGCCGTTTTCCTCCAGCACGGGAATAAATTCAACCGGAGATATCTCCTCCTCGGGAAAATACGGGCTGTCCCACCGCAGCAGCACCTCACTCCCGACCAGCGTCTGGTTCTCCGCGCTTACGATCGGCTGATATACCATATAGAATCCTTTAAAGCCGAGCACGACAGACTCCCGCAGAGCAGACAAAAGCGTTGCCTTGCGCCTGTCCTTTTCAGCCAGTTCCTCACTGTAGACTACAAGGCAGTTCTTGCCGTTTTTCTTGGACGTCTGCAGCGCTTTGCTGGCGTTGCGGTAAATAGTCTCAAAGTCATTCCCATCCTTTGGGAAGCAGCACGAACCGCCCGATATGGTCAGAAAGAATTTGTATCCCTTGGCATTGAACTTCTCTGTTATGCAGCTTTTCTTGAGTTCTTCATACCACGCCTTCACGCCCTCTTCATCACAGCCGTACAAAACGACGCCAAAGCCGTCCCCGTCCAGCCGGAACAGACCGGCATTGTCCGGCAGAAGCTGCTGTATGCGTCTGGCACAATCCTGCAGGAGCAGATTCCCCGTAGAATAAGAAAAAAGTTCGTTTATATTGGTAAAATCGTCGATACCGAGCATGATGACCGCCCAGTTTTCCTTTTTCTTCACTTCCTCGTACAGATATTTTCTGAAACTGTAATTGTTGGGAAGCAATGTGACCGGATCAAGATTGCCGTAATTGTCCGCCTCTGCTATGATACCCGCCAGGTATTTACGCGTTTCCGTACACTCTTCACCTGCCGTCCACAGCTTAACGCTCATGTTCTGATAACATCCGCCCATATCCCTCATACGGTATGAATTTGCGCAGCTGCAAAACGTTCCATCTGCGATCTTACGGTAATCCCGCATAAAACGGCCGATATCGTCTTCATGCAAAACGGAGGCGAAAAAATGTTCCGGGCTCTCATTCTTTTTCGGGGGCTCCATTGCCAGTAAAAAACCTTTCGACCAGAAACATTTTTCGCTGCCAAGTTCCATTATAAACATGCTGGACTCTATATTAGACTGTAAATTTTCTTCTGACAATGATTTTAAAACTTTCATACGCCAAACTCCTCCCTGCACCTGCCGTTTTATTCTTACCTTGTGAAAAAGTCCGGCCGGTTATCAGATTGTGATATTCTATATGATTATCGACCCAAATGGCGCCAAAATAAGCATAATAAAAAGAGAGCCTGTTTCCAAGCTCTCCAAATACTATTATTTCCAGCGTCCCTCAGCTATCCAATGAAAGCTGACTCCCGAAATAGCTTCTCCATTATGCTGCCTTGTATAGACATAACCGAATGATGGTTTGATAGGCTGTACGCTGCATAAAAAAGAAATGTAAGAAGACGAATAATACTCCGCAACAGCAACCATATGATACTGAGTATTTATAAATGAAACAGGGAACGTAATAGTTGCAAACGCCTGGCTCGAAGAAGTCCCTTTTCCGTGCATGCGCAATCTCCCATCTGACCATTTTTCGTATGTTATTCCATTCACGATACGGGAGTCCACGATATATGAAGACAATCTGCCCTCCAAATCTGTAACCTTATCCCCCAGTTCTTTCCCCTGTCTGGCATCCAGCGCGTAGCCTTCTTCTGTCGTGTCAAGGTTGTTCACGATATTCACCGGTCCTGCCGGACCCTGCTCCCCTTTGTCACCTTTTGGTCCCTGCGGGCCTTGTGCGCCGGCGGCACCAGCGTCTCCCTTGTCGCCTTTTGCTCCCTGTGGCCCCGCTATACCCGGATCGCCTTTTGGTCCTGTAGCACCAGTTGGTCCCTGTGGACCGGCAACTCCGGTATCTCCTTTTGACCCCGTGGCTCCCTGCGGACCTGTGGCTCCGGTGGGACCCTGCGGGCCGGTCAGGCCTTGCGGACCAGTGGCCCCCTGTGGACCGGCAGCTCCCGTTAATCCCTGCGGCCCCATTGGACCGGTGTCCCCTTTGTCGCCTTTTGGACCTGTAGCCGGCACCTGTGTATCTGTTTCACCGATGTGCCAGTTTCCATTGGCGCCGATATGAGGCGTGATACCATCGTCACCTCTTGCCTTAACTCCTGTGTCATAGTTGTTGATAAACCAGTTCCCATTTTCACCGATATAAATCTCCGGTATGAAGCCTGTGTTTTCTTCCATTTTGTATTCCTCCTTGTAATTTGATAACTGTATCTTATCAGCTGCTATCGGGACAAAGAGGGACTCTCATTAATCTTCTTTAGTAATTTGCATACTGTCATTTATTGTCATAATACTGCCCCATTTCTGACCTATTTGATATAAATTTCAAACAAAAAACACCGGATACCACGATATCAGTGGTATCCGGTGTTTTCAACAAACTGCGGAAGATGGGACTTGAACCCACACGAGCGCATTGCTCACAAGATCCTTAGTCTTGCTCGTCTGCCAGTTCCGACACTTCCGCATGACTTAAACCGTCCGAAGAATATATTACTATGACTTGGCCTAAATGTCAACAAATTTTTTCAATTTTTTTATCTTTTTATTTCCCGCTTTCTGCCCTCTCCCGGAAACAGGGAAATCCGGTGATCCGTCCCAGGGACACCCCCTCTCGGATTTCCCCGGAACGACTGTGCATTACCTCTTAAATCTGGCATCAAGCCCCCACGGCTGCATTGCTCCGCCTTCTTCTGCCGGACGGCACATCTTTGCGTAAATGTTGAGGCAGCCCTTTTCTTCTTTGAGCGGCGGACATACCCATTTTTCTCTTCTTCTTTCCAGCTCCTCATCCGATACAAGCATGGATACTTCTCCTCCCGGAATATCGATGACGATCTCATCGCCGTTTTCCACGAGAGCAATATTGCCTCCGTCGTAAGCTTCCGGAGACACGTGACCGATGATCGCGCCGAAGTTGAAGCCTGAAAATCTTGCGTCGGAGATCAGTCCTACACTTTTGTGCAGTCCCAGTCCGATCAGGGCGTCTATGCTGAGCATCAGTTCTTTCATACCCGGAGCTCCCTTGCATCCCTCATAACGGATGACAATAATATCACCGGGCACGATCTCGCCGGCCTGGATAGCTTCAAACGCGGCGCGGTCTCCCTCAAATACTTTCGCTTTGCCTTTCATGTATTTCACTTCTTCATACACCGCTGTCGGCCGTACAATAGCGCCGTTCGGCGAGAGATTTCCCCTCAGTATCTTAAGCCCCGGCTCCTGGGACAGCGGACGCTCCAGAGAATGTATGACTTTGTTTTCCTGAGGTTTCACTTTTGCGAGCATCTCTGCCCAGGAAGTTCCGTACATGCCCGGCACGTCAGTAAACAGCTTGCTCTCCAGCATTTTCATCACATTCATAACACCGCCGGCATAATGGAAATCCACCACGGTATACGGACCGCTCGGCACGACCGCATTGATGCACGGAATCTCTTTTGCATATTTCTCAAAGTCTTCCAGCGTAAGTTCGATCCCAAGCTCATAGCCGTAAGACAGAATATGAAGCACCGCGTTGGTGGAACCCGCAACCGCCATGTCGAACATGATTGAATTGAGCAGCACTTCTTTTGTGATGAGCTCGGACGGCTTTCTCCCTGCCTTTGCCATCTCCACCGCATACATGCCTGCCTCTCTCGCCTTTCTCAGCTTGGCATTGTCGGAAGCCGGTATTGTAGACGTCCCCGGAAGGACAAGATTGAGCACTTCACCGAGCATCTGCATCGTGTTGGCCGTTCCCATGGACGGGCATGCGCCGAAGGACGGACATACATTGTCTTCCATGTCCATAAGCGCCTCCTCGTCTGCGCCGGAAAAACGCGCGGCATCCAGATCTGCCTCCACCACCGTCTTGCCGCAGTACTGCCCGGGCTGCATGGATCCTCCTGTAACGATCATGGACGGGATATCCAGACGCATTGCGGCCAGGTAACACCCGGCGATGATATTATCGCACGAAGCGATCATTGCCAGACCGTCAAAGTTATGTACTCTCGTGACAAATTCAACACTCATTGCAACGATGTCACGGCCTACCTGCTCGTATTTCAGTTCCTCAGCGCCGTTGGCTATGTTGCCGCACGTAGCCGGGATGCCGAACTCAACCGGGACGCCTCCGGCCGCCCAGATCCCTTCTTTCACAGCCTCCGCGATCTGACGCAGATGTGCGGACCCCGGAGAACCTGCCATATAAGAGTTCGGCACACCGATATGAGGCTTCTTTCTGATGTCCTTGTCAGAATAGCCTGCCGCCTTCATCATCACTCTTCTGTGGGCTGCTTCCGCCCCGTTCCAGAATTCTGTTCCCATAATATGATTCCTCCTTACATTTGTTTATTGCTTCTGTTTATAACTTGCTTGACAATAATTTATCATTTATGTTTATAATATAGGAACAAGTCCCGATATAAAAGCCAGCTTTACTTAAGGCTGTGTTCAATTTCTCTTATACCTGAAGAAAAGGCGTATTTTTCGTTCCGGACTTAAGCAGTTGTGAACAGAGACTTTAAAATTACTAATATAAAGGAGCTGCCATGAATAAATATGAAATCATTATAAGCGTATGTGACACTCACAGCATATCGAAAACTGCCGCCAGCCTGAACTATACCCAGTCTGCCATCAGCCAGGCCATCAAGAATTTTGAAAAAGAACTCGGTTTTCCCCTGTTCAAGCGTTCAAAACACGGCATGGAGCTAATGCCGAACACGGAGGAGATCATTGCGTCGCTGAAAGTCATCTGCCGGGAAAAGAAGAAGATCCGGCAGATCGCCGCAAACCTCACCAGCCTGGACAGCGGTTACATCCGCATCGGCACGATCCAGAGCATCTCCTACCACTGGCTTCCTGATATATTAAAGCAATTTTCCGGGCTGTATCCGAATATCCGTTTTGAGATGACTGTGGACGGCTTTAACCCGCTGAAAGAGATGCTGCAGGCCGGCAGGCTGGACTGCATCTTCGTATCCCGCTACAGCGTCCCGGAGCTGCCCTTTATCCCCATGGGAAACGACGAGCTCATGCTTGTGACTCCCAAGACGCATCCGCTGGCTGAAAAGATAGCTGTGTCTCTGACGGACGTCAATAACGAAAATTTCGTCCTTTCCTCTGACGGGCTTGACTATGAGACCGGCAATATATTTAAACTGAATGACATAAAGCCGAGGATCCGCTACAGGCTCAATGAAGACTTTGCCACACTCAAAATGGTGGAAAAAGGGTTCGGCATCACGATACTGCCCCGGCTCCTCCTGTACAATGCGCCTTTTGACGTGTGCACACGTTCATTTACGGAGCATTACTCCCGCATACTCGGCGTCGCCTGTCCGAAAGACGCGCCGCCCACACCGGCCACACTTAAGTTTCTCGACTATGTGGAGGAATGGAGCATGAGTCTCAAGAACAGCGCCGGCTAAAAAAGGGAAGCGGCGGAATTTTTACCGCTGCTTCCCTTTTCTTTTCTTTTTTAAGATCTCTTTTCTTATATATGCAAATGTCTTCTCCTCGCCTTCTTCCGCCAGCATTTTCAGCAGATGATGGAGAAGCGCCGCCGTATCTTTATGGATCATCCTGCCGAGCTTTGCAGCTCCCTTTTCATAATATTCCAGCGGATGGGCGTCTGTGTAGGCCTCCTTCATATAAGTCTTGGACGCCGCGATCCGGTCCATGAACATCTCTACCACATACCGCGTCGGCATCTTCTGGCCAACGATCCCCTCTTTTGGATCGGCACTGTAGTCGATCCAGTATTCATAATGATGCCTGTTCCTCCCTTTATGGTGCAGCCACGCGGAAGAATATCCGGTAGCTTCCCGCTCTGCATTGTTCGGGCTTCTCGTTCCCTGGTAATATTTACAGCCCACGAGGAACTCCGAAGGCGTATATTTTGACATATCGTGCAGCAGACCCTGCTTATACAGTCCAACCTTAAAACATTGTTTCATCACCAGCATCTTATGGTGATTGATCGTACAAAAATGCTGCCATGCTTTCATAATTCTTACTCCACTTCCACGTACTAAACTATATCATCCATCTGCTGATCCCATACAGTATGAGCAGATGCAGCGGATAAAACGCATAAAAGAAATACTTCATGCTCCTTCCCCGCTCCCCGTTATACAGGGCGACCGGAATCATAGCCAGAGCGCCGTATTTCTGCACAAAACCGTTCCAGATAAAACACCATGCCGTACCCGCGGCAAGCTTTATCCATAACCCGTCTCTAAGCAGATAGAACACCGCGATCAGCAGGATCCCCGTATAGCTGTAATCTGTCTTGAGGATTCCGGCGATCCACATTACAAGCACTATTTCCGCCGCTTTCTCCGGCCACTCTCCCGCCCTCTGCAGCGCCCACATCAGTATAACGCCGAGAAACAGTGTGAAGAACACATTTTGATGGCCAAATTCCAGTATCCTGCCCTGAAACGCCAGATCATAAGGTATCTCCGACACAAAGGCAAATACAAGCATTCTTCTCATATAACGGTACACATTGCCCGTATGGCAGAATCCTTCGACAAGCAGAAAACAGAAGATGGGAAAAGCGATCCGGCCGATATAGCGGAAGATCATCTCGTCCGGGTACAGTATCGCTCCGGTATGGTCAATGACCATGGATATGATAGCGATACACTTCAGCTGAAACGACGTCAGCCCGATCTTATTACGAATCCATTCCATATTTACCGCCCCGCCAGCAATATCACTGTACGCTCCTTCACTTCCAGAAGCCGCTGGTTCTTTAATGATCTATAGTCCGCCAGTACGCCGTCCTCCGTGGAGGCGGCCACATACCACTTCCTTCCCTTCGCAAGAGACGGAAGCGCAAATGTGTGGGGAAGCCAATGCATGTTATAGACGACGAAGCAGTCCTCGTCGTCCGCATATGCCCCGTAATAAAAGACCCCCAACTGCCGGCTGGATACTTCTGAAGGCACCTTCCATGCATTTTCCCCGTGGTACGATACGTCCGGCATGCCGCAGCAGAGCATATCGGTACCTTCTGCCTCTTTCGGCGGGTACAGGACCGGATGCTTCTTCCTGAGAGCGATCAGTTCTTTTACAAAATGGAACAATTCCTGTTCCTTTGCCGCCTTATTCCAATCGAGCCATCCGGTTGGATTATCCTGGCAATAGACATTATTGTTCCCTTTCTGGGAATTGGCAAATTCATCCCCCGCGAGAATACACGGTGTCCCCTGTGCGAGCAGCAGCAGAAAGAACGCATTTCTCATCTGTCTTCTGCGCAGTTCATTCACCGCCTTCTTCCTGCTCGGCCCTTCCGCCCCGCAGTTCCAGCTGTAGTTATAATCCGGCCCGTCCTGGTTATTTTCACCGTTTGCCTCATTGTGCTTCCCGTCGTAAGATACGAGATCATTGAGCGTGAATCCGTTGTGGCAGGTTATACTGTTAAATATCCCGTCCGGACGGGAATTGTGTCTAAGCCAGTAGATAACCTCTCCCACCATGCCCTCGTCTCCTTTCAGGAAACGGCGCATGACAGTCTGAAAGCCCATGTCGTGTCTCATGATCTTCGTTTTTTTCAGAATGGGATCCCCGTACAGCGTCTCCATCGGAGCCACCGCCGGGTTCAGGATAAAGCCGTCAATGTGGTAGTCCAGCATATAATAGCGGAGGCATTCTACCATCAGCTGCTTCGGCGTCTTATCCGTAAACGGCATCTCGAGAACAACTTCAATGCCGGCTTTGTGGCACGCTTTCACCATATCCTTCAGCTCACTCACACCGTCGCCGGAAACAGAATAGGCGCTTTTCGGTGCAAAAAAGAACGCGTCTCCATATCCCCAGTAATTAGTGTACTGCATGCACTCCTCAAACTCATAGACCGGCATACAGTGGATCTGGTTGATCCCAAGCTCCTTCAGATACGGTATCTTTTCCGCCACCCCGGCAAACGTCCCCTTATGGCGCGCTTTTGATGAACTGTGCATTGTAAAGCCGCGGACGTGAAGACTGTAAGCAGTCACTTCATTATACGGAATGTGAAGAGGTGTATCCCCCTCCCAGTCATAACTTTCTGTCCGGACGATCCCCCGCACCTCATGCTTCTGTATATCACACTCTCTGTGCCATACACTTCTGCCGGCGAGCGCCCCCGCGTAAGGGTCAACCACGATCTCTTCATCGAACATATAATTATATTCCAGGCCGCCTGCCTCTATACCTTCCAGCGCGGTAAAACGCACCTCACCGGCGGACTGCTCCATCGGTACCGACCAGTATGGCTCACAGCCTCCCGGTTCATATAACAGAAGACTGCATGTCCTGCCCTCCGGCACCGCGACGGAAAAATTAACTGCGCTCTCTGTGATTGTAACGCCCAACGGCAATGGTTTCCCCTCAACTGCTCTCATATTCTGCCCTTCCTGTTACTGCCAGCCATCTACTCCATACATATCCACATTATCTTTGTTTATCATAAATACTTCTTCGTATACTTCCCGCTCGAATTCTTCGCCCTTCAGAATACTGATCCCTGTTTTGGCCGCCGTCTTTCCCATATTTATCGGAGACTGGGCCGCGGTTCCGGCGATCTGACAGCCTGCCTTTTTAAACTCTTTCTTTATATCCGGGGAGCCGTCAACGCCGTAAATGATGACGTCTTCCATTTTTGCCAGGTTCACCGCCGTCATGGCGCCCACCGCGATCTGGTCGTTGCCGCACATGATCGCCGTAATGTCCGGGTTTTCCTTCAGAATCTTTTCGGCCGCCTCGAGCGCCCTGTCAAACTCACCGCCGGTGTCTTCTCTCGCCACAACTTCAAATCCCTTTTCCGCGTCTGCGATAGCTTCCTCAAATCCCGTGATACGGTCGTTGATCGAGTTCTGGGTCGGGCATTCCAGAATGGCGATTTTCCCGCCGTCCGGCCGCTTCTCGATCAGATCTTCCCCGCATATAAATCCGGCGTTGTGGTTGTCAGAACCTATGTAGGCGTCCACGTACTCCATCTCTTTCACCTGGCTGTCCACATTGATTATCCTGACCCCCGCATCTTTCAGCGCCTTGAGTGAGTCCGTTATCTCTTCCCAGTCTACCGGACAGAGAAAGACCGCATCGATGCCTTCGGCAATCATCTCCTGGATCTGTGCTGCCTGCGCCGCCGCGTCCGAAGCCGGGTCCTTCGTGATCATACGGTAGCCCCCGCTTTCCACAGCCTCTCTCGTTGCGCCCTCCAGCGTTATAAAATAAGGGTTCTGCATATCAATAACGGAAAAGCCGAACACGTAAGCATCTTCATCTTCTCCGTCTGTATCTTCATCGGCTTCCTCATCTTTCACCGCATTGTCTTCCGGCGTACCTACATTCTTTTTACAGCCGGACAATGCGAATATGCAGATAAGCAGCACCGCAATAACACTTAACATTCTCCTCTTCATCATAAGATTTTATCCTCCTTATGCATTATTTTTTCAAACGCACAGATATATTTTACACCATTTTCGCTGTTTTGGCTACACTTTTCACATGTGCCCGCCATTGGCAAAAACTCCCTTGCTTTTTGTACGTTCCTTTGGTACAGTAAAAGTATCTTGAAACTAAGATAACTATTAGGTATATAAAAGGAGATAAAACTATGAGCGAACAGCAACACAACTGCGGACATGATGACTGCTGCGGACATGACGAAGCACCTATGGTCACCTTGACTCTTGATAATGATGAAGTGGTGAATTGTGCGATCCTCACCATTTATGAGGCTGGTGAAAATGAATATATCGCGCTCCTTCCGCTGGACGAGAACGGAGAGAGCGAAGAGGGCGATGTTTACATTTACCGCTATAAAGAAACAGCTCCGGGAGAACCGGAACTGGAGAATATCGAAGATGACGATGAATATGAGATCGCCGCAGACGCATTTGACGAATGGCTGGACACACAGGAATTCGACGAATCAGACATTGAGGAATAATTCATTTACAAAACGGGAGGGAGCTGCTTCTTTCCCGTTTTTTTCTTTCACATAGCTGATAATGAGTTTCCGCTTTGCCCTCGTCATGGCCACATAAAAAAGTCTGCGTTCCTCTTCTATCTCGTCTTCTGTTTTTGCCTTCTTGTATGGAACTACCCCTTCATTTCCCTGGATAATGAATACCGTGTCGTATTCAAGCCCCTTTGAGCCGTGCATTGTCATCAGGGCGGCGCTCTCTTTTGTCTCTCTGCTTTTCTTTCTCTGCTCTTTCAGCATGGCCCCGTATTTTTCCACATGTGCGAACCATTCACCGATCGTCCCGGAGCCTCTGGAGAGTTCCTGTATCTCATCGAGCACTTTAAAAAGCTCCTCTGCCGGGATCTGTCTGTATGCCGCGTAGTCTTTCAGGAATTCGTCATAGCCGATACTTTTTCTCATATACTGGATCGCAAGATACGGAGATTTGTTCTCCATCATCTTTATGTCCCACTCCATCTGGTCGATCCGGTCCATCATCCATTGCTTGTCACAGTAAAAACGGCGGAGCGATTCAAACGTCACCGGTTCCCCGCTCATACTGTCCCTTCCGATGTACCGGTTCGGACGGTTCACGATCTGCAGGAAATACGTGCGCTCGAATTCCTTGAGCACAAGATGAAAATAACTGCTTATGTCTCTTGCGATAAAGTGGTCATATATATTATCCATGTACTCCTTCATACAAAACGGGATCTGATATTCCATCAGGCACTCCGACAGCGCCCTGGCGTCCAGGTTCGTCCGGTACAGGACAGCGATCCCGCTTAAGGGGACCCCCTGCCGTACAAGCTCCCGGATCTGTCCCACAACATACGCGCCCTCTTCTACAGAATCCTTTACTTCCTGCACGTGGACCGTCTCCCCTTGTTTCTTCCCGGAACGGACTGCCTTTTTGAATCTCTTCTGATTATGCCCGATGACTCTGAGCGCCCCGTTAACAATATGGGAAGTAGACCTGTAATTGACGTCCAGGAGTATCTGGCCGGCCTGCGGATAATCTTTTTTGAACTCCGCCATGATCCCGGGCCTGGCCCCCCGGAATCCATAGATAGACTGGTCGTCGTCACCCACGACAAAAAGATTGTCCTCCGGAGCCGCAAGCATACGCAGCACATCATACTGCACCTGGTTGATATCCTGAAATTCATCCACAAGGATGTAACGGAATTTCCGCTGCCACTTTTCAAGTACATCAGGGCGCTCCAAAAACAGCCGGCAGCAGAGCAGCAGCATGTCTTCAAAATCTATTTTATTCCACTTTTTCTTCGCATCCTCATAATCGCGGTATATGCTTTGGAACCGTTCTTTGCCGAACCTCTCCGACTCATACGCGCGGATATCCAGACGGTCATTCTTTATCTTCCCTATCTCTGCCGCCAGTTCTTTTAAATAGTCCTTCTCCTCTTCCTCTGTGAGCGCTTCGTCCGTATGTGACGCGGAAGCGATCTGTCTCAGAAGATTGTAACGTTCCTCCTCTGTGAGCAGATTGCTCTGTCCGATTCCATATGCCCACTTCAGTATTCCGTAATAAATGCCGTGGAACGTTCCGAAGGTGACTGCAAGCGGCTCCTTCATTACGGCCAAAAACCGGCTTTTCATCTCATTAGCCGCATATTTAGTAAAGGTAATGACCAGAATTTCTTCTGGCCTTACCTTATGCTTCCTTATCAGATATTCTATTCGCTTTGCAATAGTGAGTGTCTTCCCGGAACCGGGACCTGCCAGGACCATACAAGGTCCGTCGTGATGGGCGACCGCCTTACTTTGAGCACTGTTTAACCCCATATATACCTCTTATCTGCTTAATAATTCGATTCCTCTGCGGATTCTTCTAAGAGATTCCTCTTTCCCGAGTATCTCCATGATCTCCGTGGCGCCGCCGGGAGTGTTCTGCCTGCCGGACACCGCCGTACGCACCGGCCACATCACGAACCCGACCTTACAGCCCTTCGCGTCCACATAACCTTTCAGCGCCGCAAACAGAGCATCGTTGCTGAAATCATCCTGCGCCTCAAGAACCGGCAGGATATCTCTTAGTACCTCCAGAGACTTCTCTTCATCTGTCTTCATTTTCTTGTGACAGTACATGGCCGTGTCATATTCCGGAAGCTCCTCAAAGAAGTCGATCTGTTCTCTGATATCCGGAAATACTTCGATCCTCGTCTTTACCAGCGCCGCGATCTTCTTCAGATCATAATCCTTCGTGACCACCTCTTTGATATAAGGCTCTGCCATCTCATAAAACCTGTCAAAGTCCATGGCCTTCAGATATTCGCCGTTCATCCATCTAAGCTTCACAACATCAAATACAGCCGGAGATTTGCTCATATGCCGGTAATCAAATGCCTTCACAAGTTCATCCAGTGAAAAAATCTCCTGGTTATCCTCCGGACACCAGCCAAGCAGGGCCACATAGTTGACGACCGCCTCTGACACAAATCCCTGCTCCAGCAGATCCTCATAGGAGGAATGCCCGCAGCGCTTGCTCAGCTTTTTATGGTTCTCATCCGTGATGAGCGGACAGTGGACATAAGTCGGAACGTCCCATCCGAACGCTTCATACAGACGGTTATATTTCGGTGCGGATGACAGATATTCATTGCCCCGCACCACGTGGGTGATCCCCATAAGATGATCGTCGATCACATTTGCAAAATTATAAGTCGGATAGCCGTCTGACTTCATGAGGATCATATCATCCAGTTCCTCATTCGGCACCGTGATGTCCCCATATATATCGTCGTGGAACGTAGTCGTGCCTTTTGCCGGCATATTGATCCGGATCACATACGGCCTGCCGGCGGCAAGGTTGGCCTCCATCTCCTCTTTGCTGAGGTTCAGACAGTGCTTATCGTACGTTACGATCTCTGTCCCGGATTCCGACACCCTGCTCCTCAGGGAATCAAGGCGCTCTTTGTCACAGAAGCAATAGTACGCGTCCCCCTGCTCGACCAACTGTTCTGCATATTTCATATATAACCCGGAGGCGTTTCTTTCACTCTGTACGTAAGGGCCCACTCCTCCATCCTTATCCGGTCCCTCATCGTGAACGAGCCCGGTCTTCTCAAGCGTACGGTAAATAATCTCAAGCGCACCGTCCACAAACCGTTCCTGATCCGTATCCTCGATCCTGAGCATAAAGTCTCCTCCTTCATGCTTGGCTATCAGATACGCATAGAGCGCTGTTCTCAAATTTCCTACATGCATTCTCCCGGTAGGACTCGGTGCAAATCTTGTTCTTACTTTACTCATGATCATTCTCCTAATTCTTTTAGTATTTCTCCGAGTGCGTCTTCCACACTCTTATGTACGGCCACATCGGCAAGCTTATCTGAAAAATGCTTTTCCGGATTGATCAGAACGAGCTTATCGCCTTCATAGTAGTCGATCAGCTGGCTGCACAGATAGGTCTTCAGATTGGTCCCCAAAACGAGCAGCACATCTGCCTTTCTGACCTCCTCCGCCGCCTTTGTGATGATACGGTTGTCGACCATCTCTCCAAACAGGCATATTCTCGGGCGTATCGGGGTACTGCACACTTCGCAGAGCGGAATCCTTGCGGAATTGACGATATATTCTACAGGATATTCCTTACCGCAGTGCGGACAATAGTTATCATACACACTGCCGTGAAGGTTGATGACATTTTTACAGCCGGCCCTCTGCGGAAGTCCGTAGATACGTCTCGTGATAACGGACTGGATAAGACCTCTCTTCTCCAGCTCCGCCATCTCATAAAAGCATTTTCCAGGCGGCTTTTCCAGCATCTTCAGTATCTCGCTGCGGTAAAATTCATAGAACTGTTCTTTTCTTGTAGAATAGAAAGAACTGCTGAATATCTCTTCCACTGAATAACCGTACTTCAGTTCAACGTCGTATGACTCATCCCCGTCCCTGATGGCCGGATATCCACTTTCCAGCAGCATTCCAAATCCGCTTAAAACTGTCGTGTATCTGCTCTCCTTCAATATATCCAATAATGTCTTTCCTAACATATGCTTGCCCTCCCTCCTGCCGTTTATCGTACTTTTATTGTACCATATTTTCCTATTTGCTCCAACCTTTTCCGGTCCTTCTTTCCTTCCAGTAACGGACTTGGAAAAATTCTCTCGGTACGGAGACGATAAACACGATTCCAAGGACGATCCCAAACGCGATCTTTATGGAATCCAGGCCTTTCTGGGCAGCGAGGGACAGCTGGTTCGTCACAAGATAGTAGGCCGTATAATAGATACCTGCGCCGGGCACGAGCGGAAAGATGCCTGATACAAGAAAGACTGTAATGGGGCATTTCATCTTTACCGTGAGCATTCTGGAGATGAGGACAACGACAAGCGCCCCCAGAAACGCCGCCACCGCTGAGGACGTATAAGCGCCCGACAGGGCAAACACAAGCCATCCCGCCGTCCCGGTCATGCCGCAGCTTAAGTAATACCTCTTCGGTACGTTAAAGAGCACCGCGTACGCGATCGTTCCTATAAACGGGCAGACTACATTCATAAATATGTCGTGTATCAAAGCGCCAGCCCTCCTAACATATTATTATAGATACTAAGTGTGATGCCCACTCCTATGGCGATATATACAAACACGAGCAGAGCATCTATCATCCGCACCGTGCCTGAGAGGAAATCACTGTCTGCGATATCGCGGATCGCATTGACAAATGCGACCCCAGGGATAAGAGGCATTATAGAACCGATGATCATACCCTCCAGCCTGACTGTTTCCGGAAAAGGCAGATGCACTGCCACTATGGCCAATGCAGTGATGATCACGCCCCCGGCAATATTTATGATGATCTTTGACATATGATGCCGCTTACCGGCGAGTACCCACATATAAAGCAGACAGCCGATGCAGAAAGCGATCACGCTCTCAAGCGCCGACGCCCCGAGCAGAAATCCGAAGAAACCGCTTCCGGCTCCGGCGGCCAGTATCTGAAAATAGCCGCGCTTGGGCGGCATATGATCGATCTCTTCCAGCCTCTTAAGCGCTTCATCCACACCGACCCGGCCGGCCGAGATCTCTCTGGAGAGATCGTTGACTTCCGCTACGATGCCAAGGTGCGGCGCCGACAAAGGAACGTGCTTCACCTTCGTGTAAGCCTCCTGCACCCCATTTTCAGCGCTGACAAATATACCGTGGCTCAGCGTAAAAATATCGACTTTTTCCACATGGAATCGGTTGCATATGCGCGTGATCGTCTCTTCCACGCGGAAGATCTCACCGCCGTTTTTCAGAAGTATCCGTCCCGCTTCAAGGGCCAGATTCACTACCTTCTTTACATCCACTTCAGAATCAAGATACTTTTTGAGGTAGACCATGTCCGTCAGCAGCTTTCCGTCTTCATATATCGGCTCATCGTAATTGTCTATAAAAAAGTTCATGATTATATGAGAGTTTACAAACCCGCATTTCTCATAAAACCCTATGCTCTTGGCACAGTTGCCCGTACCGACATACATCGTGTCGCACCGGTTGCTGTAATGCTCACACAGGTAATGGATCATATATCTCGCATACCCCTTGCCCTGATATTCGGGCCTGGTCGCTATATTTTTAAGCTCACATTTCCGGTTCTTCAGCACGGACACCACCGCTACGGTCATTACCTGCTCCCGGTCGCACAGCACAAACATCTCTCCGCCGTCAAGATAACGCTCGATCATGTTCTCCTGTGGATCCGCCAGCAGTAATAGATCCAAATATGCTTTTTTGTCTTCTGTGATCTGTCTGATATTCATACATATTTCCCCTGCAATTATTTGATCCAGCCTATTATATCACCAGCGGCGCAAAAATTACAGAGAATCTTTCACAAAATCCAAATTTGAAGAGCCGGCGGTCATTTTCGGCCGCCGGCTCTTTCCTGTCCACTCATGCAGAACTAATCATTATCACCTGCTCCCCAGTTGTCTCTTCCCGCCGGAAAGACGTAAAGTGTCCCGTCTGCTTTATAAAGTACGCCTCCGTCGCTGTAAAATGCCGGGTTCCCGGCCATAACTTCTATATACATCAGATAGGGAAATGATTCCAGCACTCCCGGCGCGATATAAATTATGTTGGGAGGAATGAACACTTCAAATATCTCATACTCCAGCCCGGCAAAAGCGCCTGCCTCCACTCCGAGACAGTCCGGGGAATTCGGCAGGATAATGGTGCCTTCATCCGCAACCGCGGCCGCGTCACTGTATCCGGTTATATAGCCTCTGTCGTCGCATATATAAGTAGTGATCTCTTTCCATCCCGCGTACAGGTCCACCCTCGTCTGGCCTTCCTCAATGCCGGTAAACGCGGTGGTACACGAAGGATCTATATACCAGCCGTCAAATTCTTTGCCAAGTCTTCTCGGATTTTCCAGGGCAGAAAGGTCCAGATAATATTCCTCCAGCGTCATTTCCGTCACGGACAGCGTGCCTCCGTTTCCATGAAACGTCACATGTACAGATATTGAAACACCGGTGCCGTCATCCGGTACTTCCTCCTCTGCTGCTGAACTTCCCGGAACTGTGACCGGCCTGTCCTGCGAACCGGCCTTATCTGGCTTCAGCTTATCCGCAGCCGCCATATCTTTCATACGGTCTTTTGCCGGTTCTTTTCCAGGAAGAATCACAATGCCTATCTCTTCCGGATGGTCCAGGATCCGCCTGAAAGGTTTTACATCAGGCTGTTTTGGACGCGGTCCGGGCATCTGTATATCCGTGTCTTCTACATTTTCCAGGCCGGAGGAAACCGTCCCCGGCACCGCCTGTCCCAGACCGATAATATACAGACAGCATACGAACAGTATGAGAAGGATCACCGCAGTAATATGTCCGGCTGAGATCCTGGTTCTCCTTCCCACTGTCCGCAATGTCAATACATCTTCCACTATTAACACCTCACATTCAATTCATTATAAGGCATGGAAAGAAGAAATGAAAAGTGGCATCTCGCCACATGCAAGATGCCACTTTTCCATATTATAAAACAATCTGGTGGTTTTAAGGGATGATCTAATTAATAAATCCCGCTTTTTTGAGTTCTTCCTCTGCTTTCACAAGATTTGCATCTGAGACAAGGATGATCGGTCCTGTACAGCCCATACCACTCTCTGCATAGACACCAATTTTCCAGAGCGCTTTCACGCCGTCCTCAAGGTCCATGATCTCAATTCCCGCGATCTGGGATGTGACCGGCTCTTTCGGAGGCGCTGATACTTCCTCGGAATCTCCCGTCTGCTTTTCAGACGCTTTTCTGGCGGCAAGTATATCTTTCAGCCCGGCTTTGTTGGCAGCTTCAAACTCTTTCTTTGCCACCTCAAACACCTTGCCTCTGACAAGCTGCGCCGCATAACGGATCGCCCCGGTGATGAGCGGAGCCCCTGAAGCACGGGAAATGATCATCACAAGCTGGTCGTACCCTTCTCCAATTCCAGGGCCGTAACCATAACCGGATGCCTCATAGCTTCCTCCTGTTGTGAAAGAGGAAAGCATCTTAATAAGAATATTTCCCGACAGAGAATCACACACCATAATATCCGGTGAGCCCTGGAGCACGTCGTTGCCTCTCATCACGCATCCTCCGTCAGCTCTGGCCGATTCGGCAAATGTAATATCATATCCATTTTCTTTTAACTGTTTCAAAGCGATCTCCGTCTGGCGGGCACCGTCCACATTGAGGATACCTACTGTCGGATCTGCATTTCCGCATGTCTTTGCTGCTATGATACCGTAGATGGCATTTTTGATCATTCCTTCGATACGGTCGGCACTGGACGTTCCTGTCGTTGTCGCGACATACATCTCTCTGCCCTTTGACGGTGTGATCGCACGCCCCACAGTGGATACACCGATCGGAAACGGAAAGTGCATGGTCACCGCACCGTCCACTTCCTTATTCTTCAGGAGTTCTTCCATCTTCTTATGGCCTTCGTCTTCGTCGGCCACTTTGACTGTCGTAACACCTTCTGCTTCCAGCGTACCGATATAATATACATCGATACCTTCTCTTGCCGCTGCCGCCGCTGCCGCGATGGAATTCTCTTCCCCATGTTCGCTTCCCATGCCTGTCAGCGCGATCTTCGGCTTCTTTCCAAAACTTCCGGTCTCAAGACCTTCTGCCATCTCCATAAAGGTGGAGGCAATCATTTTTTCAATATTATCTGCCATATTCACCACCCCTTACTCTGCCATCAGGGTCGCGGCAAAATCTTTCATAGCTTTCGCAATGAGTCCTTTAACTTCCTCTTCTGACACTCCCGAAGCTGCGCTTTCCGCCTCAGCGGTGTTGCCGTGGATCACAAAGGATACACCGTCAAAAAGATTCGTCATTCTTCCAAGGAACAGACTTCCCTTACCGATGATCATGGCATTTCTGATCTTGCCGCTGAGGATATCCTCACGCGCAAATCCGATATACGGAACGCCGGAAGGAATATGTCCCTGTGTCGGCGCCCATCCGGTAAGGCCGTGTTCTTTTGTAAATGCGGCAAGTTCTTTTTTCTCCAGCTCTCCGCGCTTTACAGCCAGAGCTGCGATCATTTTGTAGTTCGCAAGCGGAACATCACCTGCTCCTGCCGGCTTTGTGATGTCAGGATTCTGCATCTCCGGTGAATACTTGTCGATATCCGGGATCTTCATCCCCGCTTTGTCAAGTGAGTCTGTCACAAGACTTCCGATCACAGCCTGCGGTGCGGAACCGGTGCCCACACTGTGGCGGCCGAGCATATTCAGATCGATCTCAGGATTCACTCCGTCATTCTCAGAGATAACTACCGCAAAGCCTCCGAGACAGTCTTCCAGGATCGGAAGACCCTTCTTAATATGATCCTTGCCGTTCATGCCAAGCTTGGCCGTACATCCGCCGGACGTGACAACTACAGTCTTGTATGCCCCGGATTTTACGAGAGCGGCAGCTTCGATCACTGCGTGCGCCGGCGCGGCACAGAATCCTCTGGCATCAGAACCGGAAGCGCTGACAAGCCCTGCAACTTCTGCGGCAGCCTTGGCAAAGTTACCTCCGCCTCTCTGGTTCATATCGCCGCACGCCTCTTCCGCGCAGTCGATCACATATTCTACTTCCGCCTTCTCAATGCCTGCATTGCGTACCGCATGGAGCAGTGCCAGAACACTGGACGCCTTGCTCATAAGGTTCTCATGCATCACATGGGCGGACAAGTTTACATCAATATCATGGGCTCTTTTTACACAGCCTACTAATTTTCCATCGTGATATAATCCTTCTGCATGTTCTTCGCTTACAAAATGCTCTATCTCGCTGATATCGACACCCTCGTGGATCTTTTCAACGATATCTTCAGAGATGACAGGATTGCTGGCAAACGCGTCTTTGTACCGGGCGACAAATTCTTTGTCAAGTCTTACGACTTCAAACATATCGCTTGCCTGTACAAGGAAGAGAAATTCTTCCTGCGGCATGATCTCGCCGTATTTGCCAAAACGGTCAGCTCCCTCTTTTTTCTTGTCATACCAGGGGAACTCTACCTCTGCTAATTCATCCGGATGTACGTTGCCGATATATGTCTGGTTCGGCCAATACTCAACCGCCTCTTTATAGGAGCGGAGATTTTTCGGCACTTCTTTTAAATAATCTGAATCCGGATTGACGATCTTCTCAGTTGTCTGAGTCGTTCCATTATATAAAACCATATCAGGGGTATGTACCAATACGTAACTGGCCCCTTTGATCACACTGTTCATTGGTTTTCCACCTTTCTTTAAATATACGGGGTGGTGGGGTGACACCACCCCACACACTTAAAATTTACAGAACTGGTCTCTGATGGCTGTCATCTCGTTAATGATATCATCAACATCAAGTACCATTTCCATCATACTTATCTGCTCATCATACACTTCTTCGTCGAACTCTTCTTTCATCTCTGGTTCGCAAACGTGATACACTTTGAGTCCAAGCTGGACCCCTGTCAATGGACCTGCGAAAGTAGGGTCACCTGCTGTAACGGTTTCTGCTGCAAGGCCTGAAGCCTCACCTTCTGCAGCGCCGAGAACTACTACAAGGTTCTCTGCACCATATTCGTCAGCAAATTCTTTTACTCTCTTCTGATTCTCTAAGTCCATTGCGCCTGCGCTCGTTCAGACGAAACATTCCGTGGATGAAAATACTACCTCAGCGCCGGCAGTCTTAACGCACTCAGCGATAGCCGGTCCCGGAATTCCATCACGGTCTCCGATAATTATTGCTTTTTTTCCTTCTAAAATAGCCATAATTATGCTTTCTCCTTTCTTGTATGTTGCTAGTTGTATTTATGATAAAGAAAACTATCTTAAATTAGATATATTTCTTGATCATCGCCTCAATATTTTCCGGAGTCGCGTCATCTTTCACGACTTCCTCCACTTTCTCACCGTCTTTGTATACTGCCATAACAGGAAGTCCTAATACTTTCTGCGCGATGGCAAGGCGGCGTGCCTTTGTTGTGTTCAGGGATGTAAATTTCATCTTGTCCCCGTATGTGTCTGCGAATTCGTGTACCTTTGGCATGAGAGCCTGGCACGGCACGCATCCGTCGCCGTAAAAGTCTACAAACACATATCCTTCAGCCTTTAATACTTCCTCTTCAAATGTTTCCTTTGTTACATCGATCATGATCTCTACCTCCTAAAAATAATCTGATAAGCTTCTTTCCACCTGAACCGCTGCGATCGCGCCGTCAGCCGCCGCAGTTACAACCTGTCTCAGGCTCTTGATGCGGACGTCTCCGGCCGCGTATACGTTCGGAACATTCGTATGCATGTCATCGTCCGTCTTAATGTACCCTCTCTCATCCATCTCTACGATGCCTTCAAAGAGCTTGGAATTCGGCACCGTGCCGATGAATCCGAACAGTCCGAACATTCCGTCCTCCGGATCCGCCTCAACTTTGCGGGTCTCACCGGTCTTGACATTCTTGACGATCATTCCCTGGAGAATGTCATCCCCATATATTTCCTCAACCACGCTGTCCCAGAAGAAATCGATCTTCGGATTGGCAAATGCCTTTTCCTGGATGGACTTTGCGGCGCGAAGTTCATTACGTCTGTGGATAATGGTTACTTTTCTTGCAAATTTAGAGAGATACATAGCTTCCTCAACCGCGGAATCTCCGCCGCCGACTACATACACTTCAAAATCTTCAAAGAAATTGGCGTCACATGTGGCGCAGTAGGACACGCCCTTGCCCATGAACTCAGCCTCGCCCTTGCAGCCGATCGGTCTGGAATAAGCGCCTGTGGCAATGATAATGTTCTTTGCCTGATATTCTGCCTTTGCGCTCTTTAATACCTTTACCTCGCCGTCAAGCTGTACTTCTGTGATCGTATCAGATATACGCTCTGCCCCAAATTTTTCAGCCTGCTCCGTCATTCTTGCGATGAGAGACGGACCGGACTCACCATCCACGATCTGACCCGGGTAGTTCTCTATCTCATCTGTAATCGCGATCTGTCCGCCGTCCTGGCCCTTTTCTATGATAAGAGTAGAGAGGCGGCTTCTTCCTGCATACAGTCCTGCCGCTAAACCGGCAGGACCTGCACCCAGGATAATAACATCATAAATCTTGCTCATTTTGCTATTTCTCCTTTATTACTAAAGTTACATCATTCTGCACCGGGTCCGAAAGACCTCGTCAGATGCTCTAGTCAAATATTGTCTGTCCGTCAACTTCTGTCGTAAGAGCATCAAGTGCTTTCTCTACGATCTGGCGGCGGAGTGCTTTCTCCTCATCTTTATCCAGAGCCGGATTTCCAAGAGGATGTGGAATTGCGATAGCCGGAACGATTCTGTTCGCGCCAACTGTCATGGAGATCGGAGTTACCGTACATACATGTACAACAGGAAGTCCTGCTCTCTCGACCTCTTTAACCATCGTTGCACCGCAACGAGTACAGGTGCCTCAAGTGGAGGTGAGAATTACGGCATCCACACCGTCGGCCAGAAGCTTCTGCGAAAACTCAGCGGCAAACGCTTTCGATGATGCCACCGCAGTTCCGTTACCGGTCGTTGTGTAGAACAGGTGATGAAGCTCTCCGATCTTTCCTTCCTTCTCCATATCGCGGAGTACGTCAACAGGGAGTACGCGGTCTGAATCTTCATTAGCGTATACCGGGTCGTATCCGCCGTGGGCCGTCTCATATGTCTCTTCTGTCAAGTCCATAACGCCGGTAATATCATATTCTCCGTAATGTGACGCACTGGAGCTTTCGATATGGTCCGGATTGCCCTTCGGCACGATACCGCCGGAGGTAACAAGTGCTATCTTCGCATGTGCAAGATCTTTTATGGCCGGATTCGGATCAACTCTGTCAAAGTTCGGCATCGGATATTCTGTCTCAAATGGTTTGTCTGCAAGCTTTTTAAGCAGCATGTTTACCGCTCTCTTTGAACCTCTTTCTTCCTCGAAGAAATTTACGCGGACACCGTTCGGCATGTAACCTTCCTGACAGGAAGCGCCGACTGCTTCACCTCTGGCAAGCTTAAGAGCAAGAGGAGCCATCTTGGCAACTGCGTCTCTCATACCTGCAGCACTGTTCTTTGTAGAGACCATATATACCTGGTTTTTGAACATATCAGCGCCCGGATTCTCCACATACATACCTGTGATCGCAGGAATGCCCAGTTCCTCCTGAACCGCAGCCGCAATAGTGCCACATGCAACGCCGTAACGACCCGCATTGAACGCCGGTCCTGCGATAAACACATCCGGAGCCTGCTCTTTTACCATTGCAAGAATATCTGCCTTTGCTTTTTCAAGGTTCTCGTTGAAGTAAGAATCTCCGCAAACGATCGTTGCAATGATCTCCGCCTCATCTTTAAAATTCATGTTAAACGCCATACCCGGTCCAACCACTTCACCTACGCGAAGCTCTGCCGGATAATCCGCTTTTTCTTCCCCGCCGATGTTGGCGAAGAACTGATTGATGTAATGTACAACTTTAATTTTGCTCATTTACTGTATCCTCCCTTATTATCTCGCGCTCAGTTTGTTGAAACCAGTTTCGTTTGTTGCTCCTGTCAGCACCTGAAGCTCTACCTCCAGGGAACCGTCCTCGCGGAGCGTCTCTTCACTGGCTCCGGCGATCTTTGTCACATAGTCAAGAGTTCCGATAACTTTGTCCAACTTAGGCAGGATAATAACCTGGTTTGCGTTTCCGCCTGTAACAACTGCATCTGCAGCTGCGTCTGCATCTGCGAGAGACTGGGATTTACCGTCACGTCCGGCATACTCGTCTGTGATGATAACTGTCTTGACACCCTCAGCCTCGATCTTCTTACAGTTCATGATCAGGTCCGTATCCGGGTTGCCGAATCCTTCCTGTGATACGATTACAGCGTCAAGATCCAGCATCTTGCACAGCTTTGCCGTCCAGTCTGATGAACGCTGTTTGTCCGCAAGATATACATTTTCATTTGTGATGATCTGGCATACAAAGTTGATCGTCTTGCCGTGCTCCTCAAACATATCATGTACGACAGGGTTGTTCAGATGTACATAAGTAGGGTTCTTGTCGCATGCGGACACACAGTTGCCCGATACGATAGCCCCGTCCATGATCTCTGTCGGATTCAGGATCGTCGGAAGCACTTTCTTTGCGTCCACGCCGTACACGTAAGTGTCGTGCAGAAGTCCCTGGCTCTGGAGCATCTGTACATACGCCACTCTCGGAAGGTCGGGATATTTCTCCATACCTTCTTTGACTGTGTATGTCTCATACACTTTTGTCTCGTCCGGTGTAAGGCTGCGGGCCAGCTCTCCGATATACACCGCAACTCTGAAGCCGGCAAATCTTACTGCTTTTTCATAATCGTGCGGTTTGATGCCGTCCACCGGTTCACATACCATAACAAGGTTAAGTGTCTTTGAAAATGGAGTATAGTCCGCGCCAGGGCCTGTCATATCGATGATGCCTTCCTGGAACCCTACGATCTTGCCGGCTGTGACAACCGCCATCCCCTTTAATGCGTATGTCTTGCCGCTTCCTACTGTATCCACTTTAGAGATAACGCCCGGGAAGATTCCCCCTTTTCCCTCTACTTTAACACGTGGCTCAATGACATCCTTCACCGGCGTGATCCTCACGCTCTCTCCTGGTTTTGCAATGTCAAATGATACACTCTTGATCTTCTCATCTTCAAGAGCAACTGCCTTTACAGCCTCTTCTGATACATAAAGGATTCCGTCTTCGATCTTGGATTCTGCTGCAAACTGAATATCCTTGATGTATATGTGTCCCATTTCTAATTTCACGTATTGTTCCCTCCTTAAGTTAAATGTTGTTATTTGTTGAAGCTTTCGCCTGTTACAACCTCTCGCATACCTTACATTACATCCGCCGATGTGATCGCACTTTCCAGTAGAGTCCAGTCTATCATCTGAAAATCATCGTACACCTCAGGTTTGTATTTGTCTGACTTAAACACAAACTTCCGGCACGCCTCTATGGCGTTTTCAATGATAACTACCGACCCCGGGTCCACCTCCCCCTTTCCTGCCGACAGCATGATTGATTTATATGGTGTTTCATTAGGCTTTACACTCCCCGACAGGGGATGTGATAAAAGCGTGTGCCCTTCATGTATTCTGTCTCTGACTGTCCTGAGAACTTCCTCGTAGGAGATCTCTTTGTACTCCACATTGTGTGTTCCGCCAATCTTCTCCGGGACGAGTGGATTATTTGTTATTATTATGTAACGATTCTGCATCTCATCCACCTCTTTTGATCTGGATATTTTACTCACCGAACTGCTGAATTTTCCAAAAAACACATTCCATCCGGCAAAGAATAAAAAAAGGACGATTTAAACACAGATGTGTAATTCGTCCTTTCTGTCTATTGGCGTGCTTACTAAACACTTCAACACAAGATTCAGAATGCGGTCCTTTTCCCAGTCCTTTTGCCTGAAAGTTTCACCCGCCAGATGTTCACCCTCATCTGTCCGGCTTGCCTCTTCGGCGGCCATATGTACGGCTCTCTCTTGAGAAAAATCAACCCGCTGTTTAATTTTATTTATAGACGCAATGAATAAATCTTATTGCTTGTTTTTATATTAACTTATTGTTAATATTTTTTCAACCTTTTCAAATGAGAAAGTTCGATTTGTTAATTTCATACAACAAACCATCTTCAATTTTATGTATATTTACTTTTATTTCTTATTTAAAAAGTTCTTATAGTAGTCGTCGTGCACCTTCTTTATCACTCCGCTCAAAGCGAACAGGCCGAGGATATTCGGTATGACCATCATGGAATTAAAGCAGTCCGCCATGTTCCACACGAGATCCACCTGGGCAAGCGAGCCGAGCACGACGCAGGCTGCCACCAGCAGTGAATATACTTTGACCGCTTTTGCCCCGAACAGATATTTTATATTTGCCTGCCCGAAGAAATACCAGCCGACGATCGTGGAAAACGCAAAGAAGAACATACAAACTGCGATAAAGATATCGCCGCCTTTTCCGAACAATGTGGAAAACGCGTACTGGCTCAGTTCCGCCCCCGTCTTGCCTGTCGGAATGGACTTTGTCGTAATAATAACGAGCGCCGTAAGATTAAGGACTACAAACGTATCGATGAAAACGCCTACCATGGCTACAAATCCCTGCTCCACCGGGTGGTCTACCTTGGCGACCGCATGTGCGTGCGGAGTAGAGCCCATACCTGCCTCGTTGGAAAAAAGACCGCGCGCCACACCCTTTGTCAGCGCCAGCTTGATCGTCGCGCCGACCGCGCCGCCTGCAATGGAGGACGGGCTGAACGCACCGACGATGATCGCGTGGAACGCGTACGGTATGTTCCTGTAGTTATAGATGATCACGATCAATGCTCCCACGATATACAGCGCCGCCATGATCGGTACGATCGTCTCCGTCACTTTGGCAATACGCTTCATACCGCCCATAAATACGGCGAGTGCCAGAACAGCGATAACGATGCCCATGACCGCCTGCGGAACGCCGAATGCTGTGCGGAACGCTGCCGCGATGGAGTTGGACTGTACCGCATTTCCCATGAAGCCGAGCGCGAAGATGATAAGTACGGCAAAAATTCCTGCCAGCACTTTGCCGAACGTGCCTTTAAATGCCGCGCGGATGTAGTATACAGGACCTCCTGTCACCACTCCGTCTTCACCGACGCATTTATACTTCTGTGCCATGATCGCTTCTGCAAATATGGTTGCCATTCCGAGGAATGCCGCAACCCACATCCAGAAGATCGCTCCCGGACCGCCGATCGCCAGCGCCGTCGCCGCTCCGGCAATGTTGCCTGTGCCGACCTGGGCCGCGATCGCTGTCGCCAGCGCCTGGAATGAGGACATGCCGTCTGCTCCGGCCTCGCCTTTTTTCCGGAACAGTCCGCCGAACGTCCTCTTCATCCCTTCTTTAAACCCTCTTACCTGGATAAAGCCAAGTCTTACGGTAAACCAGATGCCGCCGAGCAAAAGAGCGGCGATCAGTATGTAGTCCGCAAGATAGTGCTGAATCGTCAGGACAATGTTGTTTAATGTCTCCATTCAAAATTCCCTCCTTCTCTCATAAATACAGCCGATAACAAAACTGTATTATCTGATAAGTCTATGATAATTTATTAACAAAGTAATTGCAACAGGATTCTTCATTTGTAATAATTTTTGGTGATTTTTCTTCAATATTCAAAATTACATATTGAATTCACGTTCTTTCCATTTTACTGATTTGTGAAAAATGCCAAAGGTTCCCGTGCATTACATAGGGACATTCCAAACGGAAGAAAAAGCGGCTGCCCGGGCCTGCGCCCGGACAGCCGTCTTCTGATTTTCATCATTTCAGAACTGCTGTCGTCCTGTTACTGCCGCTTATACGTTGATCTCCGCGCTCATTCCGAGCACATCCTTGTTGGCCTCAAGGACCGGGGCCACCGTATCTTTGAGAAATGCCTCCACCTGCAGCGCCGCGCGTCCGGTATATCTGGACGGATCCATCGTCTTTTTGAGTTCTTCCTCACTCAGGTTAAACGCAGGATCAGCCGCGATAAGCTCAAGGAGATTGTTGTCCAGACCTTTTTCTTTCACATTTTTCCCTGCCTCCATGGACAGTTCTCTGATCCTCTCATGCAGCTCCTGCCTGTCGCCGCCGGCCTTCACCGCGTCCATCATGATATTTTCCGTGGCCATGAAAGGCAGCTCCGACATAAGGCGCTTCTCGATCACTTTCGGATATACGACGAGACCGTCCACTACATTCAGGCACAGATCCAATATGCCGTCGACTGCGAGGAAGCCTTCCGGTACGCTGAGACGCTTGTTCGCCGAGTCATCGAGCGTCCGCTCGAACCACTGGGTAGCTGACGTGATGGCAGGGTTCAGCGCATCCACCATCACATAGCGGGACAGCGACGCGATCCGCTCGCTTCTCATCGGGTTTCTCTTATATGCCATCGCGGAGGAGCCGATCTGCGTCTTTTCAAACGGCTCTTCCACTTCCTTCAGATGCTGCAGAAGGCGTATATCGTTGGACAGCTTGTGCGCGCTTGCCGCGATCCCGGCAAGTACATTCACAACTCTCGTGTCCACCTTACGGGAGTAAGTCTGCCCCGATACCGGACAGCATGCCTTGAAGCCCATTTTCTCCGCGATCATCGGATCGATCCGGTCGATCGTCTCCTGATCTCCGTCAAAGAGCTCTAAAAAGCTTGCCTGTGTTCCGGTCGTTCCTTTGGAACCGAGCAGCTTAAGGCTTCCTTTTACATATTCCAGGTCTTCCAGATCCATCATAAATTCCTGCATCCAGAGTGTGGCTCTCTTTCCTACCGTCGTAGGCTGGGCCGGCTGGAAATGTGTGAACGCAAGCGTCGGCAGCGCTTTGTATTCATCTGCGAATTCAGCCAGTTCTGCGATCACATTGACCAGTTTCTTTCTCACGATCTCAAGCGCCTCTGCCATGATTATAATGTCCGTGTTGTCACCGACATAGCAGGACGTTGCCCCGAGATGGATGATCCCTTTTGCCTTCGGGCATTGCTGGCCGTACGCGTACACATGTGACATCACATCGTGGCGCACGAGCTTTTCGCGCTCCTTTGCAACTTCATAATTGATATCATCCGCATGTTCCTTCAATTCTTCGATCTGTTCCTCTGTTATGGGAAGCCCCAGTTCCTTCTCTGTCTCTGCCAGCGCGATCCAGAGCCGTCTCCATGTGCGGAACTTCTTGTCCGGAGAAAAGATATACTGCATCTCCCTGCTGGCGTAACGTTCTGATAACGGGCTTACATATCTGTCTGTACTCATATTTTTTTCCTTTCATCAATCAACATATATTTGCCGCTTCCTTCTGCAGGCTATTCAAAGGCCTGCGACACATCCCTGCCCGGCACTTCCATCGGATAATTCCCGGTAAAGCACGCGTCACAGTACCCGAGATCTCCCACCATTTCTTTCAGCCTGTCGATCTCCATATATCCAAGAGAGTCGGCCCCTATCATTTTCTGTATCTCTTTGGGTGTGTGCGCATGGGCGATCAGCTGCTCATTGGACGGCACATCGGTGCCAAAATAACACGGATACAGAAACGGCGGCGAGCTTATTCTGACATGAACCTCCAACGCGCCTGCCTTTTTCAGCATCTTAATGATATTGGCACAGGTCGTGCCCCGCACGATGGAATCGTCCACCATCACAATACGTTTGCCCCGGACCACTTCCTCGATGACATTGAGCTTGATCTTCACGCTTGACTCCCGCTCGCTCTGACTCGGTTTGATAAAGGTACGGCCCACGTAGCTGTTCTTGTGGAACGCCATGCCGTATGGGATCCCGGACTCTTCCGAATACCCCTTTGCCGCCACGAGACCAGAATCCGGCACGCCGACGACCAGATCCGCTTCGACCGGGTAGGATTTTGCCAGCGCCCTGCCTGCGGTGATGCGCGCATGGTATACATTTACTCCGTCCAGCGTACTGTCGGTTCTTGCAAAATAAATATATTCAAAGATACACCTGGCCTGTTTATCCGCGGGAATCGCCATGCTCCGGTCGGACTCTATCCCGTTCTTCGTAAAAGAGACGATCTCTCCCGGTTCGACGTCGCGCACAAAGTCCGCGCCGACCGCTGAGAGCGCGCAGCTTTCCGACGCCAGTATATACGTATTGTCCCGCTTTCCGATACAGAGCGGCTTCAGCCCAAACGGATCTCGCGCCCCTATCATCTTTCTCGGAGAGCTGACGACAAGCGCGTATGCCCCTCTGATCTTTTTCATCGCATTCTTTACGGCATCCTCTGCCTTTCCTACGTTCAGGCGCTCTCTGGCGATATGGTAGGCGATCACTTCCGAGTCGATGGTCGTCTGGAAGATGGCGCCCGTGTATTCCAGTTCCCGTCTGAGCTCGATCGCGTTCGTCAGATTTCCGTTGTGGGCGATCACCAGCGTCCCTTTCACATAGTTTATGACAAGAGGCATGGCATTCTCCGCCCTGGAGCCCCCTGCTGTAGAATAGCGGACATGTCCTACTCCGAGATTCCCTTTCAGTTCCTCAAGAGACTCCCCGTCAAATACATCGTTGACAAGACCGAGTCCTTTTTTCGAGCGTACTTTCCGTTCTCCATATGTGTCCGTCACCGCGATGCCGCAGCTTTCCTGCCCGCGGTGCTGTAATGCAAAAAGCCCATAATATACGGTGGGGGCCACATTGCCCCCATCCATATCATAGGCTCCAAATACACCACATTCTTCTCCCATTCCTGTTGTGACCTGTTCAAACTGGTTCATGAATGTTTATGCTCCTTACTATTTTATGCCGATTCTCCTGAACACTTCCTGATACGCGTCCTCCACATTGCCCATATCCCTGCGGAAACGGTCCTTGTCCAGCTTCTCATGTGTATTGATATCCCACAGACGGCACGTATCCGGAGAGATCTCGTCTGCCAGGATGACGTCTCCGTGGAATCTTCCGAATTCGATCTTAAAGTCGATCAGCTCAATTCCTGCTTCCGCAAAGAATTTCTTGAGCACTTCATTTACTTTAAATGTATATTCTGTGATCTTTTCAATCTCTTCTCTTGTGGACGCGCCGATGGCGATCGCCATGTAATCATTGATGAGCGGATCGCCGAGGTCGTCGTCTTTATAGCTGAATTCAAGAGTAGGTGCCAGTAAGTTTGTTCCCTCTTCAATTCCAAGTCTCTTGGAAAAGCTTCCTGCTGCAACATTGCGGACGATCACTTCAAGCGGAACGATCTCCACTCTTTTGACTGCCGTCTCTCTGTCGCTCAGCTCTTCTACAAAGTGCGTCGGTACTCCTTCTTTTTCAAGAACCTGGAAAATATAGTTTGTCATACGGTTGTTGATGACACCCTTCCCTACGATTGTTCCCTTTTTTTCTCCATTAAATGCCGTGGCATCATCTTTATAGTCTACAATTACAATATCCGGGTCTTCTGTCTTAAAGACTTTTTTCGCTTTTCCTTCATATAACTGTTCTAATTTCTGCATATCAACACCCATCCTTTTCTTATTTTATCCTCTGAGATCAAAGGCATACTCAGCGCCGGTTATTGTGAAAACACGCGCCAATACGCCTTATGCACGTATAAGTATAATACAAGGCAGACGGAAAAGCAATATTCCTGTCTGCCTTGTACAAATTCTTATTCATTATTTATTACACTTTTATTTATAAGTTTTTCTAATAAACAGTAATCCACTTATAAGTTTTGCCCAAATTTCCCGAGAAACTCCTGCATTCTTTCGTTGGATGATCCAAAGACTTCCTCCGGGGTGCCCTGTTCCGCAATATAACCGTTATCCATAAATATAATATGGTCCGATACATTCTTTGCAAAGTTCATCTCGTGGGTCACGATGACCATCGTCATATGTTCCGCAGCCAGGTCTTTGATCACTTTCAGGATCTCCCCTGTAAGTTCAGGATCGAGGGCGGACGTAGGCTCATCAAAAAACAGGATGTCCGGGTTCATGGCGAGCGCTCTTGCGATGGATACCCGCTGCTGCTGCCCGCCGGACAACTGGTACGGATAGGCATCCTCCTTGCCGTGAAGCCCCATCTTTGCCAGCAGCATACGGGCCTCTTCTATGACCTCTTCTTTTTTCCGTTTCTGCACCTTGAGCGGCGCGTCTATGATATTCTTCATAACAGAATAATGTGGAAACAGATTAAAATTCTGGAATACAAGGCCAAAGGTGCCCTCGTACCGTATCTCTCCCGAATCCGGAGTCTCCAGGTTAGTGGCGCACCGAAGAAGCGTTGATTTCCCGGAGCCGGACGGCCCGATAATGCCAAGAACCTCTCCTTTTTCCACCGTGAGGGATATATCCTTCAGAACCTCTGTCTCGCCAAAACTTTTCTTGATATTGTGCATCTCCAACAGACTCATGACATATCCTCCTAACGGTAATAGTTTAATTTGTTTTCTATCGCTTCCATCACAACAGCCACGACCAGATTAAACACGTAATAAAAGATACCAGCCGCCACGAATGCCGTCATGGACGTCTGGGCCGCGGCAATCTGTTTCGCGGTCGTGAACATCTCCGGCACCGCTACGACAAACGCCAGAGAGGTATCTTTTACAAGCGTGATCACTTCGTTTGTGACTGACGGAAGGATCCGCTTCATCACCTGCGGAAGTATGATCCGGAAAAATGTCTGGGGCCTTGTATAACCGAGCACCCGGGCCGCCTCATACTGTCCTTCTGATATGGACTCTATACCGCCCCTGTATATCTCCGCGAAATACGCGGCGTAATTTATCGCAAATCCGATCAGCACCGCCGTCATACGGTACGTTGCCGATATCCGCATCCCGAACAAATAATAAGGTCCGTAATATACTACCATCAGCTGGAGCATAAGCGGCGTACCTCGCATGATCGATATGTACAGCTTCGTGATCCACTGTACGGGCTTAATCCTGGACATTCTTCCGAACGACACGATCAGCCCGAGCGGAAGCGAAAAAATCAGCGTTGCCGCAAATATCTCTATCGATACGACCATACCTCCGGCCAGCTGTTTTAGAATCAAAGCCATATTCATCTACTCATTCCTCCGAATCACATTTCTAGATATATTCTCTTTGAGACTGAAAAGGCCAGGCCTTTCTGACCTGACCTCTGTTATGTATAATACACTCTCTATTCGGCCTGTTTTCCGAGGCAGACCGCATCTGCGCTGATGCCGCCGTCGGCCCACTTTTCAACGATCTTGTCCAAAGTGCCGTCCTCTGCCATCTCATTCAGCGTCTTCTGTACCGTATCACGCAGCTCTTCATTTCCTTTTTTGAATCCGATCCCGTACTGCTCTGTGGAAAGTTTCTCATCGAGCAGGCGGAACCCGCCGCCTCTGCTGTCGATCTGGTAATTGGCAACTCCTACGTCCATGGCGATCGCCTCACATGCCCCTGACTCCAGGTCCATGAACGCTGTATTATAATCCGCCACCTGGTTTAACGCTCCGAATGTGGCAGCCAGTTCCGCCTGTCCGCCCTCTTCTTTGTCATCACTCTCAAGTGTATGCAGCGCGGAAGAATCGGCCTGCACTTCCACCATCTTCCCGGCCAGGTCTTTAAATTCCTTTATGTCGGAGTCCTCCGGGACAACGATCACCTGGCTGTTATCTACATACGGGTCTGACCATGTATATTTGTCTTCTCTTCCGTTCATCGTAAATCCGTTCCAGATACAGTCGATCGTTCCTGAACTCAGCTCCATATCTTTTGAATCCCAGTCTATCGGCTGCTTTTTAAGCTTCCAGCCGTTTCTGTCGCACACTTCCTGCGCAAGGTCAAGATCAAATCCCACATATTCCCCGTTGTCGTCCTTGTAGCCGTACGGCGGAAATGCAGCGTCAAATCCCACGACAAACGTGCCGTCGTCATTGTCTGCTTTTTCTTCTTTGCTGTCTGTCTTAGCGTCAGCTTTCTTATCTTCTTTATTTCCGCATCCCGCTGCCGTCATTCCCGCAACCATTACAAGAACGAGTAATACTGCTAATTTTCTTTTCATATATGCTTCCTCCTCATCTGCGACCGCATGCGATGTCCATTCACTGTACCGTGTTATCAGTTCATCAATTGATTACTTTACCACACTAAATCGCTCTGTTATATTAGCATATTCCGTGATTCTTGTCAATCCTGCGGTACTCTTTTTTCCACTGGTCCAGCTGCTCTTTGCTGATATCCATGTCGATCTCCCTGCGTATTCTCTTCACATCTTCCTTCAGCAGAGACGCCGTGCTTAAATACGCCGGATTGCCCGACATCATCTTTACGAACTTCTCATCCTGCATGCCTCTGTAGCAGCTGTAAATATATGCTTTCAGCATCTGCGGCTCCTCACAGAGACGGTAAGCCTCCTGATACATCTTTGCCGCTTCCTCATATAAGAACAGACGCCCGTATGCCGTACCGAGACAGCCATAGATACGCCCGTAAAAAGCCTTGTCCAGTGAATCGTCCCACTCCCTGCTCACGATCGCCTGATACACGAGGATTGCAGAAGCGTACTCCCCGCTCTTTAGAAGACTGTCCGCCTTATATTTCTCCCGCTCCACTTCATTCTGGTTCTGCAGCTGTTCCAGTATACTCTGTATCTTGTTGATATCCGCCTGCCCGTATATGGTGGACTCCTTGAGAATGGTCAGCACAAACTGTTCCGCGGAACAGCTCTGCGTGATCTCCTGCCTCAGTCTCTCCGCCAGCGCTTTAAGCTCAAGCTCCTGCTCTATCCAGTCGCAGAGCTGGGTGTTCATGATCGTGTAATCTATCAGGTAGAGGTTGTTGCAGATGTAATAGCACAGCTCTTCTATCGTGTATATACGTATATGGATCCTCGTGATCTCGTATGGCTGTTTTGCTTTTTTCTTATGACATAGAATTAAACTGCCCATTGATTCCTCCTAAATGTATCTCCTTCTCCACCTGAAAGCCGGAAGACGGATAGAATTCACCGAATCCGATATCTTTAAGCCTGAGTTTACACGTTCTCTCATCGAGAAACATCGTCTCGATCTGAAGACGCAGAGAGTAGTCCTTCCTCTCCGGCAGACCGTCAAGCTGTACCGTTTCCACCTGGAGATCCCCTGCCGCCAGCGTCTCGATATGTATCTCAACGTCCGACGTATCTTCCAGTATCACTTCCCACTGTCCGTCCGCCTCATACCAGTGCGTTCCCCATGAGACGATCGGATACCAGCCTTCCTGTCCGTCCACCCGCATGCGCAGGCATATCTGCTCGGTCATCTTCGTCTCGTCCAGATAGACAGGACCTTCATCGTAATCCCGGCATCTGCGGATGGATGTATAGCAGGCTCCCTTGCTGTAAAGATTATTTCCGAGAAATGCCCTTCTGCCGTTGCAGAGTACCTTCAGCGAGTTTGGATACCAATTGTTCTCAAATCCTTCCCCGGTCAGGTAAACAGACGAGACGACCTTCTTCTCAAAGACACTCTGTATGAAAGTCTTGAACCTGCCGTCCGCGTCCTTTGCCTTATCCACATTCAGCACCGGATAAATAGCTTCCAGCTCTTTCATCTGAGCGCTTGCCACTTCATCGACCGTGACGAACATTTCATTCCCCCGGCCGGCGACCGCGTTGAGTCTGCGCAGCATGTATGCCTTGATCTCACGGGCATCACAGTAAAAAAGCGCCGACTCATACTGCCACAGTTCTTTCGGCTGATAGAACATATAGTGACAGAAGCTTTCCTTATAATCCTGAACGCAGATATGGCCCTTCTCTATTCCGAGATGTCTTCCGATCCCCTTCAGCATCTTCGTCATATCGATATTATTCTCAGGGACTGAGAAAGTGATATACGTGATCTCGTCAAATTCCTCAAGCGACAGGCTTATAAACTTGGCCAGAAGCCAGACCGCGTCGTGCGTCTTCGCCCCGACCCGGACTTTTTCCTGTCTGACCGCCCGGTTGAAAAGATCTGTGACCGTGCACCCCTCATTGACCGTCGCCAGTCTCTTTGCCTCTTTGCCGTAAACCCAGCGGTCCTTAAAATATCCAAGCATGAGAGGAATCTGGTAATTATCCACCGCGACTTCCATCGTCACCGGCTCATCTTTTGTCTCATCATAATAACTTATCTGACAGCTCTTCTCGTTCAGATCATAACCGAGCATACTCCCCTTGTTCATTACCGTCTCCTCCTCTCCTAGTATAATTTATATATTTCTTCCGCCATGATCTCTTCCTCCCTGTACAGAAGCATGGCCTTTTTCCTGCTTGCAGGACTCATGGCGGACATCTCATTCAGCCTGCCGAACTTTCCCGTGCCGGCGGTCTTTCTTTCATTGGAAAGCGTCTTTTTCTCCGTCGTAATACGCTCTTTGTCAGCTGTCTCTTTAAAGTAATAACTGATACTCTCGTCTGCATACAGGATAAACTGCTTTACATATATGTTCTCATATGCCGGCGTCATCACTTCCATGTGGTATCCCAGTTCTTCTTTTCTGCCCTGCTTCAGCTTGTAATGGAGCTCCACCCTGCTGCCCGGCTTTGCGTGGTACTCGATCATAGCCTTGTCATAGAGCTGGTTCTCTCTGAGCCACGCCTCCTTAAAGTTCAGATAACATGGGAATACGAGCTGTTTCTCACACATTTCCCGCAGGACTTCGTGGAGTACCGGCTCTTCGTCCACCGTATAATCCCGCGCGGAGAAATATTTTAAAAGGGCTATTTTACATATATCCGGCAGTTCTTCCTTCTTCTCACACTCGTGGATGATAATGTCAAACACGATCCTGCCCGTCTCTCTGCCTTTCAGCACAAACTCTCTGGAAACATAGGCCAGATACGCCTGCTTAAGACGGAAATATACGCTGTCGGACAGATAATAGTCCTCAAATATATCTTCCTCCATGAACATATCCTCGGAGAAGACCATCTGGGTGATAATACGTTCGCCGACTTTGTTGGACGCGATCCCATATTCTCTCAGCACCTTCCAGAGACGCTTCATATCCGAAGTCGCCCCGCAGTAATAGTTGGCAAGATATGTCAGCGTTACTTTGTCATACTGCTCCTTCTTAAAAAGTTCAAAACAGAGGAAGCTTAAAAACTCATCTTCCTCATAGTTGTCTTCTCTTATCCTTTTGCTGCAGAGGCGGAAGATATCCTTTTCGTCAAATGCATCCGTCCCAAGCTCCCGTATACTGTCAAAGGTGGCCTCCCGTTTCTGCTCTTCATGCTTCCATATACCGGCGTGGGCCGCGTATTTTTTGTACATGTCAAGGAAACGCGGCTCGTAGAACAGACGCTTCGTCTCATAAGCGATAGAATCCGTATAATGTCTTCCCTCCAGAGACTCCCACACAACTCTCGACTCCTTGTCATACAGAAAGATGACCGCGCCGTCCTCCTCGTCGTAAGGGATCCTCTGCCTGACGTTTCCGTCCTTCTCAATGACAAGAACACAGTTCATATTGCGCACTCTTGTCGTGATCTCATAGGCAAAGCAGATGTCGTGCAGCGCCTCCATGCGCTCTGAAGTCATCTCATCTTCCCGGAGGAACCTCTTGTACAAAATCTTCAGCGATTCTGTAATATGGCGCTTTTCCAGCTGTTCCCATGTAAAAGCCACCATCTGTTCTCTGTAACTCAGATACAGGTCGCTGCCTTCTTCTTCATATGTGATCAGGTTGGCATACAGAAATGCGGCTTTCTTGTAATCCAGCGTATTGCCGTGCATAAAGTACAGAAATATGGATTTCGGCAGCGGGCCTCTCACCCGCTCTTCCTCTATCGTCACCATATAATACTCATAAAGCTGCGCTATTTTAAGTTCTGCGTCCACCGCGCGCTTATACCACTCAAAATAGCGCTGCTGGGTCTTATTTCCCTTGATCAGCAGCGTGCAGATCGTATTCAGTATCATCGTCTCACTGTACATCTTGTAGATGCGTTCCAGGATCCGGAACATAGCGTCGCTGTAATTTTTCTGCTGGCTGGCAAAATTGGCGACGTACAGCGCCAGCTCCTTCGTCATCAGCCTGTATTTGGAGGCAAAGTTAAGCACCTGGATCTCAAATTTTCCGAGTTTTTTCAGCAGCGTCGGTTTTTCCTGATAGCATTCATACGCCGCAAGATAAAAAAGCACTTCATGTATCTCAAAACTGAACTGCTGCTCAAGCACCTCTATTTTCTTATATGGATTGCGGTATCTCGGATCCAGATTGATTATCATGCTGAGCAGCGGCCATGAATCCTGATGGCGCATGTAAGTCTTGCCTATCTCGTCAAGGACTCTGTCTATATGGCTGCCCTTCCCCCGGATGAGAGCGGTCAGATACAGGTAATAACAGTTTGTCACGGGATCCTTCCCTATGGCAAACCGGTTGTAATTGTAATTCTCAAGTATCCACTTGGCCTCTTCTATCTTATTGCCGGCTACATATATATGGGCCTGGAGAAGCTGAAGCGTCTCACTCTGCGGATCCATCTTGCGGAGGGCCGCCATCTTCTCAATCGCGCTCTCCACCCAGTTGTTCAGCTCTACCCGCCCGGCCACATAGCCGACATAACCTTTCAGAATCTGAGCCTCCAGCAGCTCCTTCATTCGATGGTCTTCGTCATAATCCTGATTCTGAAGCACTTCTATCTCATAGATCAGCGTCTCATACGGGGTGATGAACTTCAATGCCCCGAAGTTTCTTCCGCCGTGCAGTTCTTCCGGCCTCACGAGATACTCCACCTCATACGTATTTCCGACAAAATCTTCGGTGCTCAGCTCCGGCCGGAGCACTTTGATAAACCGCCCCTCCGCCTCAACTTTGATCGGCATGAACCCCCACGTATTCTTCATGAGCGTAAGGGTCCCTTTCGTCGACTCCTCGATATCCTCAAACAGCATGCCTTCCCCCGGAAGTGTGAGGAAGATGCATTCTTTCTGCTTGATGCCCACAAGGAACTCTTCCATCGCCTGCTCGCCGAGAGACCATTTTCTCATATTATCGTAGAGGTAAAAGATGCGCTCGTTTTCATATTTTAATATCTCATAGAATTCTCTGGAGCGGAACAGCCGCCCCGCCTCTGAATAATCTTTGATCGCCAGTTTTCTGAAATCGTCTGTACTCTGTACTTTTCCATAGGAAGTCATCACATACGGCTTCTCGATGATCGCTGTGAAGGACAGCTCGTACTCCCCCCCGTTGCACACAACCGTAAATTTTCCCTCTTCCACATGACCGGGACGCAGGCCTCTGCCGTCGTAGGTAAATTCTACCCTCGCAGGATTCCCCTCAAATCCCTGGTCTTTAAAATGTACACGAAAAGAAGACGGGTATATCAACCCCCGTATATTCCCCTCTGTCTGGCTTTTCACAGAAAAACTTCCCCTGTACACCTCCCCCTCTCCGATGATCATTACGAGATTGGTTTCCTGAAAGATCACATCGGGATGTGCATTATGGAAGTCACCCTTAGAAAATTTCTGAATTTTGTTTTTCAAGCCTGCCACCTGCTTCTTTCGTTGCATTTTTCTAAAAACATACTATAATGAATTATAGCATTGTTCTGACTGTAATGGCAATGCTGTAGATACAAAATCTTGAAAATATATAGACAGGAAGTATAGATATGGATAAAAAACCAGAATTTCACGGAAGTGATATTGAACAGATCTCAGAATACTACCATATACCGCAGGAGGACATCGTCAGTTTCGGCGCTAACGTCAATCCGCTCGGTCTCTCGGAATATGTTAAGGAACAGCTCGCCTCTCACCTCGATGTCATCACCCGCTACCCGGACCGCAATTACACGGCGCTCCGCCAGACGATCGGAACATACTGCCACGCGGACCCGGCACATATCGTCGTAGGGAACGGATCCACAGAGCTGATCTCCCTGCTCATCGGCCGGCAGAGGCCCAAAAAGGCGCTCGTCATCGGTCCGACTTACTCGGAGTACGCCCGGGAACTCTCTTTGGCAGGCGGTACGCTGGAATATTATAACCTGCGGGAAGACAGAGACTTTATCCTTGATATTCCGGATCTTCTGTCCGCCCTCACCCCGGAAACCGGACTGCTCATACTGTGCAATCCAAACAATCCTACTTCTTCCGCGCTCACCTGCGGTGAACTTGAGGAAATCATCCGGCCGTGCCGGGAAAGAGGCATCTTTGTGATGATCGATGAGACGTACGCGGAATTTGCTCCAGAGCCTGCGTCTGTCACCGCTATCGGGCTTATCCCGAAGTATGACAACTTTATGGTGATCCGCGGCGTGTCCAAATTTTTCGCGGCCCCGGGCCTCCGCTTCGGCTACGGGATCACAAGCAATGAGGATTTCCTCTCCTCCCTGCGCCGGCACCAGAATCCATGGAGCTTAAGCAGCGTAGGCGCCTTTGCCGGGGAGCTTATGCTCCAGGATGACGCCTATATAAAGAAGACATGGTCGCTCATTGATTCCGAGCGCTCCCGTCTGTACCGTGAACTATGCACGTGGAAGAGCGTCAAAGCGTACCGTCCAAGCGCCAACTTTATTCTCATCAGGCTCCTCCGGGAGGGACTCACCTCCTTCGATGTATTTGAATACGCCATCCGCCGCGGGCTTATGATACGTGACTGTTCCTCCTTTGAAAGCCTGGACGGAGAATATATCCGGTTCTGCATCATGAAGCCGGAGGACAATGACCGGCTCATGGCCTGTCTGAGAGAACGATTAAGCTCCTGAATCTCTCACGATATATCCGAAAAAAAAAGTCCGGCGGCAGTTTCTGACTGCCGCCGGTTCTATCGTCATCCTATAATTTCAATATGAGCGCCACGAAGGAAAGGTCCTCTGTCCCCGTATTCTTCAGGCCATGTCCGTCTCCGTCCCTGCAGAAGGTCACATCCCCCGCCTCCACCGGAACCGCCTTGCCGTTGTCATCATACATCCCGCTCCCGCTCAATATGTAATACGTCTCCGTCTCCCCGTGATGCTCGTGATATCCAAGCTCACAGTTCGGCTTTAAAGTCACACGGCTGAACATCTTACAGTGTTCCCCGAGCTGTTCTGCGCTTATGAGCGCTTCTTTCATAATAAATCCGGCTCCGCCGTTGGCACGCTCCACCGTAACGACTTCCCTTTCTCCTGCTTTCGTCATGCTGCTTCCTCCTTTTTCCTGTAACTGCTTACTATATTCATTGTAATATAGTACATTCTAAAATTCAAGTATGTTGAATTTTGAAACAATTTTGAAAGGGGTCTGACCCCCTCATATAGGAGGGGTCAGACCCCTTTCAAAATTTCGTTAATTGACGATCTTATAATACTCTCTGGCAGTAATTGCGAATACAATTGCGTAAAATATCGCAAAAACTACAACTGTTATTATCGTACATGTCAAAAACAGCGGTACATTTACCAGATTCAGTGTTGCCAGCATCTTTGTCATAACTTTGAATGCCACTGCGATATGGATGATCGCCACGATGAGCGGCAGGAAAAATACAGTCAGCACCTGGCTTCGTATGGAACGTTTCACTTCTTTTTTGTCCATGCCGACCTTCTGCATGATCTGGTAGCGTTCTTTGTCGTCATATCCTTCGGATATCTGCTTATAGTAAATGATGAGCACAGTCGCCATCAGGAACATGAGCCCGAGATAGATTCCAATAAACAGCAGACCGCCGTAAAGCATGTAGAAGCTTTCCACGCTTATATCCCTGCTTTCGCATACAGACGGAGATACTTCTGACTCGATCTGCTTCTGCATGGCTTTCATCGCGCTCAGGCATTTTTCATCGCTTCCACTTAAGTCGAGACGGACGATATACCGCACATTTCCCATCCGCTCGGTCCACGCATCATCCATCGTACTGTTCCCGTACGCTTCGTCCGTGATCTTCACTGTCTGCTGAAGATCCGGAACGACCATGTACATGCGCTCCACCACATTGGACTTATTCTTTCTCTCCAGTACCATATCTTTCAGCTCGCGGGCCACTTTGTACCGTCTGCTCCCGACCTGTATCGTATCTTTTCCGTATGTTCTGCCCGTCATGTATATGAGCGCTTCATCGTCTCCCAGTGATACGTCTTTCTTTTCAAATGTATTGTAATCCTCCAGAGGGATAACGCTCAGCTCAACCATGTCACTCATCCCATAGCTTCCGGTGTCTTCCAGGTGGACTTTATCTCCGTCTAATATTGCGGACATCTCGCCGGAACGGTATGCGACTTTATTCTTAACTGTCACGCCTGCTTTTTCAGTCTCCTGCGAGATGATCTGGCCGGTCCTTTCCATCCCTTCTTCCGTGGCCGCATAGTTGGTCACCCGGAACCGTTCCGGGAACCTCGTATTCAGTATATCATCCATACCGGCGTACAGAGAAACCGTCGTCGAGACCATCACGAGCACCATCGTGCTCAGGATACAGATATTGGCAAGCCCGACTGCATTCTGTTTCATCCGGTAGATCATGCCGGATACAGATGTAAAATGCTTCGTCTTATAATAAAATGACTTGTTTTTCCGAAGCGCCTTCAACAGCGCGATGCTGCCCGCGGTGAACAGTGCGTATGTCCCGAGGATAACGCAGATGACCGCCACAAAAAAGAACATGAGCGCTTCCAGAGGAGATTCCGTGGCAATGGCGATATAGTATCCGATCCCGATCGTCACAACGCCGAAAATCGTCAGCAGGATCTTTGTCTTCGGCTCTTTCTCCCCCTGGTTTCCTCCCCGCAGCAGCTCCACCGGATTTGCCAGATGTATCTGCATGAGATTATACAGCAGCGTCAGGGCAAATATGGCCGCAAACAGCAGGATCGTACGCGCGACGGATACCGGTGAGATCTCAAAGGACATATTTATTTTATAATGGAGGATCTTCAGCAGTACGAGGTACATAAGCTTACTGAATATCACGCCCGTTGCAAGCCCCACAGCGATGCTTGCGCCGGCTGTGATCAGAGATTCCACCGTCAGCATCTTTGCGATATGCCGCTTTCCCATCCCGAGAATGTTGTACACTCCAATCTCCTTTTTTCTACGTTTGATCAGGAAGCTGTTTGTGTAAAACAAAAAGATGACCGCAAACACGATGATAACGCCAAGGGCGTAATTCAGGCAGAGCCTCAGGCTTCCGTCCCCCACACTTTTATTTCTGGCGAGCGCATCCATGATATAGTACATCATCACCGTCAGAACCGCCGTCAGTATATAAGGGATATAGGTTTTCCGGTTATTTTTGATGTTCGTCAACGCAAGTTTGGAATATATGGACTTATTCACCCCTTTCACCTCCCGTAGTCAGAACAGTGAGTGTATCTGCTATCTTCTGGTACATCTGTTCATTCGTAAGGTTGCCCCTGTACAGCTGGTGGAATACCTCCCCGTCTTTTATAAAGAGCACTCTCTTTGCGTTGCTCGCAGCCTTTACACTGTGCGTCACCATGAGGATCGTCTGCCCCTCGTTATTGATCACGCCGAACAGGTTCATCAGTTCGTCTGCTGCCCTGGAATCAAGCGCCCCCGTCGGTTCGTCCGCCAGGATCAGCTGCGGCTTTGTAATGATGGCCCTCGCCACAGCCGCACGCTGTTTCTGTCCCCCCGACACCTCATACGGAAATTTATTCAGCAGACTTTTGATCCCGAGACTCTCTGCGATCGGCGCCAGCCTCTTTTCCATCTCTTCGTACTTCCTGCCCGAAAGCACCAGCGGAAGGAAGATATTATCCTTAAGAGAAAACGTATCCAGAAGATTAAAGTCCTGAAACACGAACCCGAGATTCTGCCGCCGAAACGCAGCAAGCTCCTTTTCTTTTACCTTGGACAGATCGTTTCCTTTCAGATACACTTTTCCCCCTGTCGGCTTATCGAGGGAAGCCAGAATGTTCAGCAGCGTCGTCTTGCCGGAACCGGACTCCCCCATGATCGCCACATACTCCCTCGGCTCCACAGAAAAGCTCACATTCTTAAGCGCCTCCACCTGATTCCCACCAAAACGGGTCGTGTATATTTTTCTGACATTTTTGACATCCAACAATGACATGTTCCATACCTACCTTTCTGTCTGTTCTGTTTTACAAGTTCATTATAATAAAAGAAGGAAATGCTCTGCCATTGATTTGACTTACATTTCCTTATCCTAAACTTACAATCGTGTAAGGTATGCGCCTACTCCGGCACGATCTCGTCTCTCTCCAGCGACAGAAATACTCTCGTGCCTGCGCCGACCTCCGACTCGATCCACAGTCCGTGGCCCAGCCTGTCCATAACTGTCTTGCACAGATACAGTCCGATTCCTGTAGACTTTTTATCCTTTCTGCCGTTGTATCCCGTAAAGCCCTTCTCAAACACGCGGGGAAGGTCCTCTTCCTGAATTCCGATACCGGTGTCTTCAATCACAAGAACTTCCGCCCCTCTGCTCTTGTCCGCATACACGGAAATACTGCCGGCCCTCGTATATTTGAGCGCGTTGGAGAGCAGCTGCTCCACCACAAACACAAGCCATTTCTCGTCCGTCAGCACCATATCTTCTGACGGCGTAAAGTCAAGCTTCATCTTCTGCAGAATAAACATCTGGGAATACTTGCGGACAGCCTGCCGCACAATATCGTCCAGGGAATACCACTGAAGCACCATGTCCGACGCCATATCCCCGAGGCGCAGATAAGAGAGCACCATCTCGACATACTGCTCTATCTTAAATAATTCCAGCTTTAATTCCTTCAGATGTGTCTGGTCTCCCGGCGTCTGCTCCTCCTCCCACGACTGCAGGAGGACGCGCATGGCGGCGATCGGCGTCTTGATCTGATGCGCCCACAGACTGTAGTAATCTATCATCTCCTGCCGTGCGATCTCCTCTTCCGATTCCATCTCCACCTTACTGTCAAAGAGTTCTTTGATCATGCTCTGGTAATCTTGTTCTATCAGGCCGAAAGCTTCCGGGAGCTCCGCCCAGACCGTCTTTATCTGCTTTCCGGCTTCCAGAAGCTTCCTGTGCCTGTCTGCATACCGTACAAATCCGATCCCCCCGTACAGCACAAACCATATGACAGACAAAAAGAACGCATACAGTACCGCGTCCAGCCGGACATTACTCAAATAGAAAACAACTGCAAATATGCCGATAAAACCGATATAGAGACATACGGATCTGATATGTTCCTTCAGATAATCACATAACAGCCTCATACTTCCACCATATATCCTATCCCTTTTTTTGTAGTGATCATGTCGCCGAGCCCTATCGTCTCCAGCCGCTTGCGCAGCCTTGCCACATTGACGGTGAGCGTATTGTCGTCGATAAACTCGTCGCTTTCCCAAAGCCGCTCTATGATATCATCCCGGGAGACGATCTGGCCTGCATGTTCCATAAGCGACTGCAGGATCTTAAATTCATTCTTCGTAAGTTCCAGCTTCTTTTCCCGGTATATGACAGCGGCATCATTGAGATTGAGCAGCACGCCCTTATGTTCGATCACATTGAGAGCTCCCTGAAACGAATACGTCCTCCGAAGCAGCGCCTGCACTTTCGCTGTCACCACATTCAAGTCAAACGGTTTTTCAATAAATTCATCCCCGCCCATATTCATGGCCATAACAATGTTCATATTGTCATTTGCAGAAGAGATAAAAATGATCGGCACCTTTGAAACCTTCCGTATCTCATTGCACCAGTGAAAACCGTTAAAAAACGGCAGCGCTATATCCAGCAGTACAAGCTGCGGATCATATTCTACAAACTCATTCATAACATTCTTAAAGTCTTCCACCGAACGGACTTCATAATCCCACTTGGACAAATGCCTCTCCAGCGCGCCCGCGATAGTCATATCATCTTCAACGACCAATATTTTATACATCATGTCTGCTCCCACTCTTTGAAATCTTTCATCCTGAAAATATTCTACAATATTTTGCACGCCTTGTGTAAAAAACACGGAAAATTCAATAAATCTTAACTTTTCCTCTCTGTTCCAAAACGCAACATCCGGCCGGAGGATTTGAACTTCTGCCCCGGCACAATACACAAGATCGGGGCACGGCTCCTTCTGGCATTGCCGTGCCCCGATCTCTCTTATATCTTTGCTATATCTATGAGCGTCAGTTTTCTTATGTCCGTATTCTCAAGACTTGTGATGAGCGCTTCTGCGGTATCTATCGCAGTCAGCACATTGACGCCGGTCTCAACGGCATTCCTTCTTATGATAAAACCGTCCTTTGACCGGTCCGCTCCCTGAGGCGGCGTATCGATGACGAGATCGATCTTGTGGCCGAGGATCAGGTCCATCAGATTCGGAGATTCCTGCTCTATCTTATTGACCGGGTTTGCCTTCACTCCTGCCTTATTCATGGCTTCCGCCGTACTGCGCGTGGCGAAAATGCGGTACCCGATCTTCTCAAAACGGCGCCCGATCTCCACTGCCTCCGGCTTATCTTCGTCACGTACCGTGATGATCATATTTTTATACTTCGGCAGCTTGATCCCGGCCCCGAGAAACGCTTTATAGAGTGCTTCGTCGAAAGTCTTCGCTATTCCGAGACACTCGCCTGTGGATTTCATCTCCGGCCCGAGGCTTATATCTGCCCCGCGGATTTTCTCGAACGAGAACACCGGCATCTTCACCGCGTAGTAATCAGCCTCCGGCTGAAGCCCGGGCGTATAACCGAGGTCTTTCAGTTTACCGCCGATGATGACCTTTGTTGCCAGCGGCACGATCGGTATGCCCGTCACCTTGCTGATATAAGGCACCGTACGGCTGGAACGGGGATTCACTTCAATGACATAGACATCCTCGCCGCAGACGATAAACTGAATGTTGATCAGACCGATAACATGCAGAGACTGCGCCAGCTTCCGCGTATAATCTTCTATCGTCTTTTTCGTTTTTTCAGAGATACTCTGTGCCGGATAGACGGAGATACTGTCGCCGGAATGGATGCCGGCCCGCTCAATATGCTCCATGATCCCCGGGATCAGGATATCCTCCCCGTCGCACACCGCGTCGACTTCTATCTCCTTGCCCTGCAGATACTTGTCTACCAGGATCGGATGATCCTGCGCTATCCGGTTTATGATTCCGATAAACTCGTCAATATCGTGGTCATTGATGGCGATCTGCATGCCCTGTCCGCCCAGCACATACGATGGCCGTACGAGCACAGGATAGCCGAGACGGTTCGCCACCTCTTTCGCTTCCTCTGCCGTGTATACCGTTCCTCCGGTCGGTCTCGGGATCCGGCACGCCTCCAGTATCTCATCAAAGCGTTCCCTGTCCTCCGCCGCATCTACATTCTCAGCAGATGTTCCGAGTATCGGAACGCCCATCTTCATGAGCGCTTCCGTGAGCTTTATGGCCGTCTGTCCTCCGAACTGCACCACAGCCCCGTCCGGTTTCTCCAGATCAACGATACTTTCTACGTCCTCCGGCGTCAGCGGCTCAAAATAGAGTTTATCTGCAATATCAAAGTCCGTGCTCACCGTCTCAGGGTTGTTGTTGACGATGATCGTCTCATACCCCTCTTTGGCAAACGCCCACGTACAGTGAACGGAACAGAAGTCAAATTCGATCCCCTGTCCGATACGGATGGGGCCGGAACCGAGCACGAGCACTTTTTTCCTCCCGCCGGTCTCCTCCACCTCATTCTCACTGCCGAACACGGAGTAATAATACGGCGTCTCGGCCGCAAACTCGGCCGCGCACGTATCTACCATCTTATAGGATGCCGTTATCCCGTACTCATGCCGCATATCATGAATCTGCCGTTCCGTGTTGCCTGTGAGCCCGGCAATGACATTGTCCGGGAACTCCAGCCGCTTTGCTTCCCGGAGCACCTCGGCAGATAATGTTGTATTCTGAAGCTTCTGCTCCATCTCCACGAGTATGGCTATCTTGTCGATAAACCACCTGTCTATCTTTGTCGCGCCGTGGATCTCATCGTACGTAAGCCCTTTGCGCACCGCCTCCGCGATCCTCCAGATGCGCATGTCGTCCACAGTCTCCAGCTGTTCCAGAAGTTCCTCTTTTGTCAAGCCGGAGAAATCGTATGACATCAGACTGTCCACATGCTGCTCCAGGGAACGGATCGCCTTCATGAGCGCCCCCTCAAAATTGTCACAGATGCTCATGACCTCCCCGGTCGCCTTCATCTGGGTCGTGAGTGTACGCTTCGCGCTGATAAACTTGTCAAACGGAAGCCGGGGAAGCTTAACGACGCAATAGTCAAGCATGGGCTCAAAGCTTGCGTACGTCTTCTTCGTGACCGCATTTTTGATCTCATCCAGCGTGTAGCCGAGCGCGATCTTTGCGGCAACCTTGGCGATCGGATATCCCGTTGCCTTGGAAGCAAGCGCAGACGAACGGCTCACACGCGGATTCACTTCTATGACACAGTATTCAAATGTATCCGGGTGCAGCGCATACTGCACGTTGCAGCCCCCGGTGATATTCAGCTCGCTTATAATGTTCAGCGCAGAGGTACGGAGCATCTGATATTCTTTATCCCCGAGCGTCTGTGACGGCGCCACCACGATACTGTCGCCGGTATGCACACCTACCGGATCAATATTTTCCATGTTGCACACAGTGATGCAGTTGCCGTTTCCGTCCCGCATCACTTCGTATTCGATCTCTTTCCACCCTGCAATGCAGCGCTCAACGAGTACCTGCCCCACGCGTGAAAGCCGGAGTCCGTTCTCCAGTATCTCCACAAGCTGTTCTCTGTCTCCTGCGATTCCGCCTCCGCTTCCCCCGAGCGTATATGCCGGGCGGAGCACGACCGGATAGCCGATCTTTTCAGCAAATCTCACCCCGTCGTCCACATGTTCCACTACGAGAGATGCCGCGCATGGCTCCCCGATCTTCTCCATCGTCGTCTTAAATTCCAGACGGTCCTCCGCTTTTTTGATCGTCTCCGTAGTGGTACCGATGAGACGTACGTTATTTCTCCTGAGAAATCCATTTTCATCCAGCTCCATGGCAAGGTTGAGGGCAGCCTGGCCTCCCAGAGTCGGCAGCACACTGTCCGGCTTCTCCTTCAATATGAGCTGCTCCACTACCTCGACGGTCAGCGGTTCAATATAGACACGGTCTGCGATATCCTTATCCGTCATGATCGTCGCCGGATTGGAGTTCAAAAGGACGACTTCCAGCCCTTCTTCCTTCAGAGAACGGCACGCCTGTGTCCCCGCATAGTCAAACTCTGCGGCCTGCCCGATGACAATGGGACCGGAACCTATCACGAGTACTTTCTTGATCTCTTTATTTCTGGGCATTATTTTGCTCCTTTCATCATATCCATAAATCTGTCAAACAGGTAACCTGAATCCTGAGGGCCCGGACATGCCTCCGGATGGAACTGCACGGTGAATATGTTCTTTCCGGTATAGGACAATCCTTCGTTCGTTCCGTCGTTTACATTGACAAACGCCTCCTCGGCCACTGCAGGGTCCATGGAACTGCCGTCCACGGCATATCCGTGATTCTGTGAGGAAATGTATACCCGGTTGTTGCTCAGATCCTTCACCGGATGATTTCCCCCGCGGTGTCCGTATTTCAGCTTATACGTCTTCCCTCCGTTGGCTAGCGCCATCAGCTGGTGCCCAAGACAGATCGCAAAGATCGGTATGTTCGTATTGTACAGTTTCTTGATTTCTTTAATGACAGACACACAGGCCGCCGGGTCTCCAGGGCCGTTTGACAACATGATTCCGTCCGGATTAGATTGAATGATCGTCTCAGCTGGTGTGTCGGCCGGATAGACAGTCACTTCACACCCTCTTCGATTTAAAGATCTGGCAATATTATTTTTCGCCCCGAAATCCATAAGTGCCACTTTCGGACCGCTGCCTTCTAAGATATAAGTTTCCCCGCAGGTTACTTCAGATACGACATCGCCTATTGTGTAGGCTTTTAATTTTGGAATGATCTCATCCAGGTCATAGCTCTCATTGGTGGTGATCATAGCGTTCATTGTTCCCTTTTCTCTCAGGATCTTCGTAAGAGCACGAGTGTCGACCCCTGCGATTCCCGGAATATCCTGTTTCTCCAGAAAGTCCTGTATCGAACCCGCAGAACGGAAATTACTGGGCATCCTGGATAACTCTCTTACAATATATCCGTCCGGCCACGCCTTCTTCGATTCCATATCCGGCGTGATACCATAATTGCCGATGAGCGGATAAGTCATAACCACGGCCTGTCCGGCATAAGAAGGGTCAGTTAACACCTCAAGATACCCTGTCATCGAGGTATTAAACACGATCTCACTGATCATGTCCCTTTTGGAACCTATGCTGGTTCCGCTAAAGACGGTTCCGTCCTCCAATATAAGAAATGCTTTCATATATTCACCCTTTCCCTTCCATAACTGTATACTATTGTGGCTTGACGGCAGCAGCACTTTTGCGAATATGCGGTCTGCGCAGAATAAAAGGCAGTGTGTGCAAGCACAACCGCCTCCCCATATGCTGCTGACTATCTTTGTCTGCACAAATTGTAAAAATTATACTACAGTTTCCGAGTTTTTTCAACTATAAATATTTTGTTTTCGGGCGGCAGATTTGTCTTTCGTCTCCACAGGGTTAGTAATTCTTTAAAAAGTATGCTATAATAGAACAGTAACCGCTGTTTGCTTAATATTTCGATCTTTTTCAAATGGCTCTTTAGTTAAAGAAAGTATGGTGTATATATGTATAAGGTTAATGACGTTGTTGTTTATGGCTGCAGTAAAGTTTGTTTTATCAAGAAGATCGGCACTCCGGACTTCATGAGCAAACCACAGAACTATTACTGGCTCCAGCCGGTGGGTGATACGACGACAATGCTGTACGTGAAGACCGAGCACGAGGACAAAATGCGGTCTATTCTGACCAAAGGCCAGGCAGACGAACTGATGCGTGAATTACCGGAAATGGAAGAAATGTACGACAGCTCCAACAAAGTACGTGACAGAGAATATATTCAGGTCATGAAGTCCAGAGACTGCGGCGAATGGCTCAAGATGTGGAAGGGCATAACCGTTGAAAAAATGCGCAAGGAACAGGACGGCAAGAGTCTGAACGCCAGTGATGAAAGTAACTTAAAGCGGGTGCAGGACTGTATATCCTCCGAGTTCTCCGCGGTTTTTCAGACTACAAAGGATAAGATAGTCTCGAGAATGAGGCATTCTCTTGGCGCTGAACTGATCTCTTTATGATAAAGTAAAAATATACGGCGGCAAAAAGCTCCCCTGTGTTCTTCCGGAACAGTGGGGAGCCTTTCTTTATTTATACTGCCAGTAAATTGTGATCTTATTTAATTCCGCCTCATCCATATACTGGTACTTAACCTCTGTCAGGCCGTACCAGTCTGCCAGATTCTGCGCGGCACGTTTTATCTGGGTTCCGAAGATGTCCTCCCGTCCCTGCTCATAAAGACGCCTGTCAGCAAACTTGAAAACGACCGGATTGCCTTTTTCCAGGATCACGTCATTCATTGCGCGAAGCGCTTTTTCACCGTCATATTCCGTATAATACATTCCGTTGACATTATAGTAATTAAAGTCCATCTTGACGCACTCGGGCATCGGCACTTCTGTGTCGGGCGTATGGGTCTTTCTAAGCTCCTCATCGTCGCAGCACATATAATCATAGCTGATATAGGAAGGGTCTATCTCTCCTCCCTCCGACGCCTGAAACACAGGATCCCCCCACGTCGTGTCCACATAGTAGTAGTCTCCCCGGCATTTCACGAGATTCCACGCGTGGCTCTGTCCCCCGGATGTCGTCCCTGTCACGTAAGTACAGAATACGCCGAGCCGTTCCAGCAGATACTGCGTCGCTTTTGAATACCCGGCACAGACGGATTTTTTGTTGACAAACACACTGTATATATTTTGATTATCCTCAGATGCAATATCGTAATCTACCGTATCTACAATATATTCATACACATACAGTATCTTATCATAGTCCGATGCCCCTTCCCCGATGCCGGAGAGGCAGTCGTTTACGGCACTCTCGATCTCCGCTTTTTTCCGCGTCTTTTCTTCCTCTGCGTAGGAGTATACAGGCTGAAGGACTGTATAAGTCTCCTGGCCTTCGTACGACGTGCTCTTTGTAGTACCGTCGCACCAGAATATCTCCGGAAAATCTTTCAGGACATATTGGAATATTGTGTTGGTCCTGTCGGCGTCGGCTGCGTGTACGTAGATCTCTTCTACATTCATCTTAACTCCCTGGGCTATTTCTTTGTACGCAGTCTGCTCCGCCTCGTCAAGCTGCCGGTAATAATATTTCTGGGCCAGTTCCGCATCTGTTATGGAAATCTCCTGAAACGGGATCTGCCTCGCGCTGTTCATCCCCTTTGCCACGCCTTCCGCAAGACCCTTTTTAACGCCTTTGCCGAGGAAGCCTCCCATCGCAGCCAGTACGACAATGCAGAACATCACGGCCAGACCGATGACGGCACTGATGCATCCTGATTTTCTCTTTCTTCTTCCCATGCCTGCTCCTTTACTGTTTCATATAATTATATTCAATTCTATATAAATACACAACCATTAATCTGCTGTAACTTTTCCGGTTCCATTCACATAAGATAACAGTAACAGAGTCTCTACGAGGTACTGACATGAATGAAATGAACCCGAATCTGCCTGATACACCTGATAAAGGACGGCTTAAGATCAGCATCACATCCGAAGTCACGGCTTATCCCGTCAATGACGCTACCATATCCATCTCTTACACCGGCGTTCCCGACAGCCAGCTGGAACAGCTGAATACAGATGCCTCCGGACAGACGGATACCGTTGAGCTGGCTGCTCCGCCTCTGGAGTACAGCCTCAACCCCGCCATAGAGGAGCAGCCTTATGCCGAGTATACACTTCAGGTCGATGCACCCGGTTTTGAGCCGATCAGCATTGCCGGCGCAGAGATTCTTCCTGACGTTACGGCGCTGCAGAACATACAGCTTCGTCCCCTGACCGATCCGGAAAACGCGGAAAACGTATTTGTAATACCCGCACACACATTATATGGCGTTTATCCGCCCAAAATACCGGAAGAGGAGATAAAACCTGTGGATGAGAGCGGTGAAATCGTTCTGAGCCGGGTCGTCGTCCCCGAATATATCGTTGTCCACGACGGAAGCCCGAGAGATACAACAGCCCAGAACTATTATGTCAAATACAAGGATTATATTAAAAATGTGGCTTCCAGCGAAATATATGCCACATGGCCGGAGGACACGATCCGGGCAAATGTCCTTGCCATCATGTCCTTTACATTAAACAGGGTATATACAGAATGGTACCGGAACCAGGGATATGATTTTACGATCACTTCCTCAACAGCATTTGACCATAAATGGATCCCTGAACGGAACTTCTTTGACACGATCTCAGCGATCGTAGACGAATTATTTTCCAACTATCTTTCCAGGCCGAACGTGCGCCAGCCGATCCTGACGCAGTACTGCGACGGACGCCGGGTACAGTGTCCGAACTGGATGACTCAGTGGGGCAGCAAATCGCTTGGCGATCAGGGATACAGCCCTATTGAAATTCTCCGCTATTATTACGGAGACGATATGTACATTAATACAGCAGAAGCCGTGTCCGGTATCCCATCCTCCTGGCCCGGTTATAACCTTGAGATCGGCGCGTCAGGCGACAAGGTGCTGCAGATGCAGGAACAGCTCAATGTCATAGCCGGAGCATATCCGGCGATTCCAAAAATAACCGCGGACGGTGTATATGGTCCTGCCACGGAGGCTGCCGTACGCAAGTTCCAGTCCGTATTCGGCCTCCCCGAGACCGGGATCGTCGATTACCGTACATGGTACAAAATATCCGAGATATATGTGGGTGTATCCAGAATAGCCGAGCTTCAGTGATTGGGAGTTTTGTTGGGGATGTTTGAGGGGATCGCAGCGTACGGCTGGGGAAGGGCGGCGGGGAACTGTGGGACGGTCGGTGCGCTTGCAATCCGTAAGGGAAGAAGACGTGGCAGAGACAGACACCGACAGAATTCCACAGGAAATCTGGATGATTTCCTGTGTCAGCTGTCTCAGAAACTGCACTTGTAGTGCAGTTTCTGGTCTGTCTCTGCCGCGTCTTCTTCCCTAACGGCTTGACAAAGCTCCCTCCAACGCCCCACAGTCCCCCGCCGCCCTTCCCCAGCCTGACACTCCACGTAACTCAAATTTCTCCAACATGTGACACTCCCTCGGGCAAGATCCAATGGATCTGCACTGTCGTTATAACTTCTTTATGTTCCAGATGTTGGTACTGTAACCGCCACCTTACATACAAAACCATAACCCGTTTCCCAGATACACGTCCATCCATCTGGACACCCCAGGGGATTCCTCCCATTGGGAGGTGTTTAGAAATCTGGATGATGAACAGGCAAAGGGGCGGGTGCACAGGGGGGTAAAAGCGCGTTCGGAGGCAGGCGTGGGAGCCGTTGCTGCAGAAAGAGCCGGAATCAGACACGGGAATGTTATCTCAAATAACATTCCCGAGAGCCTCTGAGGCAGGAAATCCTTTCAGGATTTCATACCGAATAGGCTCGGTTGTCTGATTCCGGCTCTTTCTGCAGTTACGGATACCCGGCTGCCGGAGCGCTCTTTTACCCCCCTGTGCACCCGCCCCTTTGCCGTCCACCGCCAGTCAAAAAACATCCCCCAACAAAAATCCCCATTTATTAACAATATCTTCAAAGTTTAAACACATATTTCTCACATTTTCCTCTTATACTAATAATTGTTCAGAAGAACAAACTTAAAATTCTTTTTCATAACTTTTCCTAAAGGACTGCACCTCCCAAAAAAGCAGTCCTTTTTTAATGCCCTGCAGCGGTCGTGAAAATGTTTATAAAAAACAGAAAGCCATAATTGACTTTCTGCCGTATTCTCAATTTTTACTTGTCCGGTCCAAACTGATACCCTTTCCCACGCACTGCCCTGATGGTGTAGCCGCTCCCCTGCAGCCGCGCGCGCACACGGGACAGATGGCTCTTTACCACGCGGGCATCGTCCACAGCGGGCAGATTCCACACTGCTTCATACAGGACCTCTTTGGGAATGGTATATTCCTCATTTTGTACCAGATACCGCAGCAGCGCAAATTCCTTGGCGCTGAGCAGCAGGTCCGCACCGTTCAAATAAGCCCGCCCTGCCAGCACCTCCAGCGTGAGCGGCCCCCGTTTCAGTGTTTTTACCTGCTCAATGGCCCTCTGGTTCCGGCGGGCAAGCTGAAGCTGGGCTTTGACACGGGCCACAAACTGGTCCATGTTATACGGTTTCGTAATGTAGTCACTGCCGCCTGCCGTCAATCCTTCTACAATTTCGTGATCCTCATCCAGCGCTGTCAGAAACAGTACCGGAGCGGCAGTCAGCTCCTGGATCTCCCTGCAAAACTCTATGCCGCTGCCGTCAGGCAGCATGATGTCCAGCACGAGCACGTCAGGCGTCTCTTCGGACAGCCTCTGCCCCGCCTCGCAGAGCGTTCCGGCGCAAAGAACTGTGAAGCCTTCCGCTTCCAGGATACGCCGGTTCGTGCGTAATATCGCCTCGTTGTCCTCCACAAGAAGAACAATGCCTTTTTTATCCATGTTTTCACGTCCTCCCACGGCCCCTGTCCCGGGACGTTTAAAAAAACACCCGCCGTATATCATTGTACATGACAAAGACCATCAGCGCCATGAGCAGCATAATACCTACCAGATGCACATAGCCTTCTTTCTCCGGAGGAACCCGTTTTCCTCTGATCATTTCTATAAAGAGGAAGACAAGACGTCCCCCGTCAAGCGCCGGCAGCGGAAGAAGGTTCATAACTCCCAGGTTTGCAGACAGCAGGATCGATATATTCATCAGCTGTGCCAGCACGATGAGAAAACCATACGATTTGCTCTGCTGGTATGTGCTGTCCACCGCATCCACGATCCCGACGGGACCTGACAGCTGGTCAACGCCTATCTGGCCTGTCACAAGCATTTTTAAGCTTTCCATTGTCGTACATATCCAGAACTTCACCTCGTACGCTCCGTACTGCAGCGCAGTTCCGATATTTGCCTTTGTATTTGAGCCTCCGCCGATCCCGATACGGTAATAGTCACTCTCCTTGTCAAGCTTCGGCGTCAGTGTGGCTGTCTCTTTTTTTCCGTCATGGAGATACGTGACTTCTACTTTTTCTCCCTGATGAAACTGATTATAAAAATTGATCTCACGGAAAATGTTGATCTTCTTTCCGCCCATTTTCACGATCGTATCGCCCGGCTCAATTCCGGCCTCCTGGGCCGGGAATCCACTGTCCACACTCTGGACTACGGGTTTATCATAACCTACCATCACGATCAGGATCACCGCAAACACAAATGCCAGTATAAAGTTAAATACAGGCCCTGCCGCAATGACAGAAATTCTCGCCCATACGGGCTTATTGTTAAAATTACCAGGTGAATCCGTCGCCTCTTCATCTTCTCCCATCATACAAGAACCGCCCAGCGGAAGCAGCTTTATACAGTATCTCGTTCCTCTATACTCTTTAGAAAATAGTGTAGGCCCCATCCCGATGGAAAATTCCTCCACATCGATGCCATTCTTCTTAGCCAGTGAAAAATGTCCGAGCTCGTGGAAAAATACAATGAAGCTGAAAATGATAATTGCAAATATGATACCCAAAACTTATGTCTTACCTCCTGCTTTCAATCCGCTCATAAGTCGCTCTCTCCGTGTCAAATATCTGCTCCAGAGTCGGCTCTTTTATATTCTTATGCGCTTTCATACAATCTTCTATGATCTCTATTATTTCCAGATACTTGATCTCCCGGTTCAAAAACTGCTTAACAGCCAGCTCGTTCGCCGCGTTGAAGACAGTCGGGAGTGTTCCTCCCGCCCGCCCCGCGTCATAGGCAAGCTTAAGCCCGTAAAATGTATCCATATCCGGCTTTTCAAAATCCAGCCTGCCAAGGCTCCAGAAATCGAGCCGCTCTCCCGGCAGATACCGTCTCTTAGGGTAGTACAGCGCGTACTGGATCGGAAGCTTCATATCCGGAGTGCCAAGCTGCGCCATGACCGCTCCGTCCACGTATTCTACCATGGAATGGATAATGCTCTGCGGCTGGACGACGACCTGCACCTGATCCACATCCACGCCAAACAGCCATTTTGCTTCTATGACTTCCAGACCTTTGTTGACCATGGTGGAGGAATCTATCGTGATCTTCTGCCCCATACTCCAGTTCGGATGCCTCAATGCGTCTTCCACCCGTACGTTGAGCAGATCTTCTTCTCTTTTTCCCCGGAACGGCCCGCCGGACGCTGTCAGCAGTATCCTGTTTACCGCTTTTGCCTCGTTCCCTCTGAGCGACTGGAAAATGGCGCTGTGTTCGCTGTCTACCGGAAGGACCGATACATGATTCTCCTCTGCCAGCGGCATAATAATATGGCCTGCCGTCACAAGCGTCTCTTTGTTCGCAAGCGCAATATTTTTACCGGCTCTGACCGCTTCCACCGTCGGCCGTATACCGATCATGCCGACAATGGCTGTCACTAGTATCTCCACATCGCTCATGGTTGATACTTCGATCAGTCCCTCCATTCCGGACACGACCTTCATATCCGTATCCCGGACTCTTGCGCGCAGTTCCTTTGCTTTTTCCTCTGTCCAGACAGCGATCAGCCGCGGATGGAACTCTCTCGCCTGCTTTTCCAGAAGCTCCACATTACTGCCTGCCGCCAGGCCGAGAACTTCTATATCTTTATTTTCTCTTACGACTTCCAGAGTCTGTGTACCAATCGAACCGGTAGAACCTAATATGGCAATTTTCTTCATAGGATACCTCTCTCATTAAGCATATTATTTAAGCAAATTATGCAAGATATGTTGCAAGATAGTAAATGATCGGCGCCGTGAATATCACGCTGTCAAACCGGTCCAGTATTCCCCCATGGCCGGGTATGAGTTTCCCGTAGTCTTTGATGTCATGATTTCTCTTCACAGCAGAAGCCGCAAGGTCGCCGACCTGGGATATCGCTCCGCCCACGCCGCATATGACGGCGTAATAAAGGGGACTTACCGACATTCCCGCCCAGGCATTCACGCCGAGCGCCAGCAGCGCCCCAAGCAGCGCCGCCCCCGCGATCCCACCGATTCCGCCCTCCACAGACTTCTTCGGGCTCAGCTTCGGCGCCATCTTGTGTTTTCCAAAAAGCATGCCGACACAGTACGCACACGTATCACACCCCCAAGAACTGAGGAAGATAAGACACACAAGCACGCCTCCGTCCTCAAGCATCCTGGTCTGATAGATATAAGACAGCATGACAGCCACATAGAAAAATCCGAAAAACACGGTCATGACCTGCTCTGCCCTGTAGGAAGGGAAAGAAAATACATATACTGCCATAAGGAGTACGAGGAATAAAATGGAAAGCATCGTATTCAACTTGAGATTTCCTGACAAGATAAGCCCATAATAGGCAGCCGAGACAAGATATCCCGCAAATCCAAGAATTTTATTCTGTACGTTCACTACTTTATATAATTCATACATACCGATCAGACTGACAGCTGCCAGAAAGCCCAGTAATACATATCCGCCATGGCCCACTAACGCAATCAGTACAATGACCAGTATGATTCCGCTCACCAGTCTTGTCTTAAACATCCTGTTCCTCCTTCACTCCTCCGTAACGTCTGTCTCTAGCATTATATTGCGCGACAGCTTTTACCAATTCCTCTTTTGTAAAGTCCGGCCAGAGTATTTCCGTAAAATAGAACTCCGTATATGCCATCTGCCAGAGCAGATAATTGGAAAGTCTCTGTTCTCCGCTCGTGCGGATCAGCAGATCCGGATCTGGAATGTCATGTGTGTCGAGATAATGCTCAAACAGCGTCTCATCAATATCATCCGCTTTAATCCTGCCGGAGGCACAGTCCTCTGCCAGCCTCCTCACGGCTCTCACCATCTCATCCCGGCTGCCGTAATTGATGGCGATCTGGAAATTAAGCCCTTTGTTGTTCTTCGTCGCCTCGACCAGTTCTGCTATACGCCCCCGGATATCGTCGTCCAGGCGGCTCAGGTCTCCGATCACCCTTATCTTCATATCATTCTTTGCGGCTGTCTTCAGACATGTCTTCATATAATTCCGAAGCAGCTTCATAAGCGCATCTACTTCATCCTGCGGACGGTTCCAGTTCTCTGTGGAAAACGCATACACCGTCAGGTACTTGATGCCCATACGGTAAGCTTCCTCACATATCCGCTCCACATTTTTACTCCCCTGTGCATGCCCGTAATTGCGCGGCATGCCTTTTGACTTTGCCCAACGTCCGTTTCCATCCAGAATGATGGCAACATGCTGTGGTACATTCATGAACGATTTCTCCTCTCGCATACGAAAGACAGGTACCGTTCCTGTAAAACCGGTACCCGTCTCCACTTACTGTTAAACAGTCATTACTTCTTTTGACTTTGCTTCTACTGCTTTGTCCACTTCTTTAATAAACTTATCGGTAAGCTTCTGAAGTTCATCTTCCAGATCCTTGATCTCATCTTCCGATACCTCGGAACCTTTCAGCTTCTTCAGCGTATCATTTCCGTCACGTCTTATATTGCGGATGGCTACCTTGGCATTCTCTCCCTTTTTCTTCACGTCCTTGGCAAGTTCCTTTCTGCGCTCCTCTGTAAGTTCCGGGAAGGCAAGACGGATGGCAGAACCGTCATTTGTAGGATTGATGCCGAGATCCGAAGTCATGATCGCCTTTTCGATCTCCTTCACCATGCTTTTCTCCCACGGCTGGATATGGATCATACGTGCTTCCGGCACAGACACATTTGCCACCTGCTGTATCGGTGTCGGTGTCCCGTAGTAATTCACCATGATCTTATTGAGCACGTTCGGGTTTGCACGGCCTGCGCGGATCGCAGCAAGCTCTCCTTCAAGGCTGGCGATCGTCTTGTTCATCTTATCATCATATACTTTCAATTTCTCATCCATTATTAACTTCCTCCTTTATTAAACTGTCACTTTTGTACCTGAAAATGTGCCTGTCATCGTCTCCACAATGCTGTTCTCTTCGTTCAGGCCGAACACAAGCATCGGCATCTTGTTCTCCAGACACATAATGGACGCCGTAAGGTCCACCGCCATCAGTTTTTTGTCAATGATCTCCTGTATCGATATCTCGTCATATTTTTTCGCGGACGGATTCACTTTCGGATCACTGTCATAGATGCCGTCGATCGCCTTCGCGAGAAGCATGGCATCCGCCTCTATCTCGATCGCCCTGAGCACAGCGCCGGTATCGGTAGAAAAATAAGGATGGCCGGTACCGCCTGCAAAGAAAATGACCTTTCCTTCTTCAAGCGCCGCAAGCGCCGCATCTTTTGAAAATAATGCAGTGAACGCACCGCACACAAACGGGGTAAACACCTCTGTCTTCATGCCCGCGTAACGGAAGATATCCGACACATAGATACAGTTCATCACCGTAGCCAGCATCCCGATCTGGTCCGCCTTCACACGGTCTATCGTCTCGCTTGTCCTCCCGCGCCAGAAGTTGCCGCCTCCGGTCACAACAGCGACCTGGATGCCGTCATCGACAAGCTGCTTCACCTGACGCGCCACACCCATGCATGTCGCCTCGTCGAATCCGGTCTTTTTATCTCCCGCAAGGGCTTCTCCGCTGAGTTTTAACAATACTCTCTTCATACGTTTTGCTCCTTATTCTGTTATCGTATTCATGCCTTTGCATACTTGTTCCAAGTATAACACAGGTTTTTAAAAAATGCTATATCTTACGTTTCATTATAAAGAAATACATGGCAATGAGAAGAAGCCCCGCCAGAAGCCACGCCGCAGGGCTGGCAAGACATATTCCCGCATAGCTGCCGAAACGGGACGCCGTTACCGCCGCGGCACTTCTTCCGACCAGCTCCGCTACCCCGGCCAGCATTGGGAGTACGCCGAATCCCATCCCCTGAAGTCCGTTTCGGTACACATTCACAAATACAAGCGGCACAAACGAGATACCGACACACTTCAGGTAGATGTCCACATACTCTGTGATCTGCCCTACATTGTCCGACACAAACAGCACGGTCATATATTTACCCGCAGCTATGACGATAATGCCTGTCACAACAGCATAGGCAATGCCGATCCACGTTGCGGAGCGAAATCCTGCCCTCACGCGCTCAATCTTTCTTGCCCCTGTATTCTGCGCACAGTAGGTGGCCATCGTCGTCCCTATCGCCACATATGCCTGAGTGACGATCTGTTCGATCTTGTTGGCAGCCGCAAATCCGGCCACGGCTACCGAACCGAGCATATTGAGTGCAGACTGTACGATGATCGTCCCCACCGCTGTGATCGAAAATTGAAGCGCCATGGGAATGCCGATCTTCAGCTGCCACTTGGCAAGACTTTTATTCACCTTCCAGTCTTCCCTGTGCGGATGCAACTCCGGCATCCGCTTCACAATATAGGCAAGGCAGAGCAGACCCGATACTCCCTGGGAGATCACAGTGGCGTAAGCCGCCCCTGCCGCCCCCATCCTGAATACGATGATGAACACAAGGTCAAGGACAATATTTAAGATCACGGCCAGTATGAGGAAATAGAGCGGTCTTTTACTGTCTCCCACCGCCCTCAGGATACCGGCCAGAAGATTGTAGAGCACCTGCGCTGTGATCCCGCCGCATATGACCATAATATATCCATACGCCTCCCCATACATATCAGAAGGCGTGTTCATCCAGTTCAGGACATGTCTCATCATGACCATGCTTACGACCGTAAGCAGCACAGACACAACCGCGGCCAAAACCGCGGCAGATGCCACGGACTGGCGGACCGCACGCATATTTCCCGCCCCATAGTGCTGTGCCGTGATCACCGTAAATCCTGCGGTCAGTCCGAGAAGAAACCCTAATATGAGGAACATGAGCGTCCCGCACGCTCCCACAGCCGCCAGCGCCTCATTTCCGACAAACTTTCCGACGATGACAGTATCTACCATACTGTACAGCTGTTGAAAAATATTCCCGATAAATATAGGTATCGTAAAGTTCAGTATGATCCTGGCGGGCTTTCCGACTGTCATATCTCTTTCCATCATTGTCTTCCTTTCTCTTTGCGCAAACTTTAAACATTATATAAAAAATATGACCTGTTTTCAATATCCTATCTGCCGAAAATATCCGGTACACACGCCTGTAAATCGTCATTTCTCCCTTACACGTGATCTCAGTTTTCATTGACATGTCTTTCTCATTATGTTATAACATAATTATATTATTACTTTATTTATTAAGAAAGGATGAAAGCATATGAATAATTACACCAAAGCCGATACTCCTACTTTCTATTTTATAGGAGTCACAACCTCAAAATCTTCTATCATGAACGTTTTTCCGAAATGGGCCGGCGAACTGAAACTTGATGCCATTATCAAAGGATTTGACTTCATTCCCCACTCTCCCGCAAAAGATTACCGGGAGGCAGTCGACTTTATTAAACACGATCCCAACTCACTCGGCGCACTTGTGACCACACATAAGATAGACCTTTATAATGCCTGCAAAGACCAGTTCGACTATCTGGACCCCTATGCGCAAAAGCTCGGAGAGATCTCCTCCATCAGCAAAAAAGACGGAAAACTGTGCGGACACGCAAAAGACCCTATTTCAAGCGGACTTGCCCTGGAGCATTTTGTACCTGAAAACTACTGGGCAGATCATGACGGCGATGTACTGCTGATGGGCGCCGGCGGCTCCTCGCTTGCCATGTCACTTTATTTCAGCCAGAGCAGACCTGGAGGCAATGTGCCAAAACATATCATCATCGCTAACAGAAGCGTTCCCCGCCTTGAGACGGCAAAACAAATATTAAGTGACTTAAATCCAGATATTCATTTTGACTTTGTACATAATCCGACGCCGGCAGACAATGACCGGACGCTGGCCGCGCTGAAACCACATTCCCTGATCGTCAACGCCACCGGTCTTGGAAAGGACGGTCCCGGCTCCCCGCTCACCAACGCCTGCTGTTTCCCGCCAGACAGTCTCGTCTGGGAGATAAATTACCGCGGTGACCTGCTCTTTAAGGAACAGGCAGAACGGCAGGCCGCACAAAAACGGCTGCACGTGGAAGACGGGTGGATATATTTTATCCACGGATGGACGCAGGTTATCTCAGAAGTTTTCCACATACCGATCGACACAGAACTCATTGACAGATTGAGTATGATCGCCCGCCAATGACCACAGCAGATAAGGAGCTGACTATGACGTATATCCAGACCGTCACAGGACGGATGCCGCCGGAATCTCTTTGTTTCTGCCACTGCCATGAACATCTGATGATAACAAAAGGCCGGTCTTATCTTATCAACAAAGCCCTCTGTATCGACAACTATGAGAAGACACTTACAGAGCTCGTACAGTTCCGCACGGGCGGCGGAACCACTATCGTGGACGCGCAGCCCGGCGGATGCGGCCGGGACGCAGACGCCCTGTACCGGCTTGGACAGGAATCGGGCGTACAGATCATCGCATCCGCGGGATTTCACAAGATGATCTTCTATCCGCGGGGCCACTGGATCTTTGACATCCGCAGAGAGGCGCTGGCAGAACTCTTTCTGCGCGAGCTTACGGAAGGAATGTACACAGACTGCGATGAAACATGGCCGAGACGCACATGCGGCGCGAAAGCCGGGATCATCAAGTGCGCATATGACGCGTGCGGATTGGTTTTGCAGTACGGGAAATTATTTGACGCTGCCGTTGACGCTGCCATCCGCACAGGAGCCCCTCTAATGGTGCATATAGAACGAGGGGCCGCACCGCTTAAGCTTATGTCATACCTGGACAGAAGACAGATGCCCCTTAACCGCGTCATCTTCTGCCACATGGACCGCGCGGAGGATGATCTTGCCGTCCACAAAGAAGTATGCCGGCACGGCATATATCTCGAGTATGACACGATAGGACGTTTTAAATATCACAGCGACGAGAGGGAAGCCGAGATATTTGCCGAGATGTTTGCGGCCGGATATGAGGACCATATCCTCTTCTCTCTTGACACGACAAGAGAGCGGCTGAAAAGTTACACGCCCGAAGGGATCGGACTCACCTACATACTGGACACTTTTGTCCCCCTTCTGAAAAGCAAGGGAATAACAGAAGCACAGCTGAAAAAAATATCCTGCACAAACTGCCGGAAAATTCTAACGTTTGACAAAGCCAACTGACTAAGAAAGGAGTATGCAATATGAACATTATGGAACAGATCCGACATCACAGGCTTGTGCCTGTGATCAAATTAGATGAGGCTTCCGATGCCGCGCCTCTCGCGGAAGCGCTCTGTGAAGGAGGACTTCCGGTGGCAGAGATCACTTTCCGGACGGAAGCCGCAAAGGATGCCATCAGACTTATGACCAGACAAAACCCGCAGATGCTTGTAGGCGCAGGCAGCCTTACAAATGCCGGGCAGGCAGAGCAGGCGGTGGATGCGGGCGCCTCTTTTCTCGTCTCTGCCGGCTTTTCACGGCAGGTGACAGAATTTGCGCTGGATAACAATATCCCTGTGTTCCCGGGTATCTGCACCCCTACAGAACTTATGCTTCTTGTGGAATACGGCCTGCCTGTCGCAAAGTTCTTCCCTGCCGAACAGTACGGAGGACTCAAAACCATCAAGGCCTTGTCCGCTCCTTTCCCGAACATGAGCTTCATGCCCACCGGAGGCATCGGTCCTGAGAACATCACAGACTATCTGGCCTTCTCAAAAATCATAGCCTGCGGAGGCAGCTGGATGGTAAAGGATTCCATGATCCGCGGCCATGAATTTGACAAGATCAGGGCTTTGACAAAAGAGGCGGTCGGCCTTGTACAGAAGGAGGCATAACGTTTATGAAAATACTCGTCACACCGACATCGTTAAAACCGGAGAAGAACGCTCCGGCCTTAGCCCGGCTCAGCAGCTTCTGCAAAGACCTTGTTTTTAATCCGGCAGGCCGGCCTCTGTCCGAACAGGAACTGCTGCCGCTTCTGAAAGACTGCGACGGTTATCTGGCTGGCCTGGACCAGATAAGCGGCCCCGTTATGGAATGCTGTCCCCGCCTGAAGGCCATCTCCAGATATGGCGCCGGCTATGACCGGGTCGACTTGCCGGCGGCAAAAAAGCTTGGCATAAAGGTAGCCAACACTCCGGGCGCCAACGCGCAGGCCGTTGCGGAACTATCCTTTGCACTCCTGCTGGCGCTCGCGAGAAATATCCCTTACCTCCATAACGAGACAGCTGCCGGCAGCTGGATACGGGCCACCGGAATGGAACTGTACGGCAAAACGCTGGGCATCGTAGGACTTGGAGCCATCGGCCGAAAAGTGGCTTCCTGTTCTGCAGGATTTAAGATGAACGTGCTCGCATATGATCCATACATACAGGAAGATTACTGCCAGGCACACGGCATTATCCCGTCGAGTCTGGACACACTGCTCTCTGAAGCAGATTTTATCACCCTGCATCTTCCGCTGAATAACGATACATATCACCTGATCAACGAACAGTCTCTCACTCTTGTGAAGCCGGGCGCGATACTGGTCAATGCATCCCGCGGAGGTATCATTGATGAAGAAGCCGCTTTCCAGGCTCTCAAAGCAGGCCGGCTCGGCGGGCTCGGGCTGGACGCCTTTGAGCAGGAGCCCCCCGGACAGACGCCCCTCTTCACCCTTCCAAACGTGATCGCCACCCCGCACACCGGAGCCCACACGGCCGAGGCGACCCGCGCAATGGCAGACATGGCAGTAGATAATCTCATCGCCATGCTGGAAGACAGACCATGTTCCTTTGTTTTATAAATGGAGGGGATCGTTGGGGGAATTTGTGGAGATTGCAGTGTACGGCAAAGGAAGGGCGGCAGGGAGCTGCGGCTTCTTCCCTAACAGCTTGGCAAAGCTCCCTCCAACGCCCCCCCATCCCCCTGCCGCCCTTCCTTTGCCTGACATCTCACAAAGCTCAAATTTCTCCAACGTGTGGGATTTCTCCGGGTAGTTACAATGGATTTAATCAAATAAACTTCCCCATTAAAGCAACCTGGGAAATCTCTCCGTTGGGAATGTTTTTGATCTTGGAGATGAACAGGCGGAGAGGCCGGGTGCGCAGGGGTGTGGAAGGGCGTTCGGAGGCGGGTGTGGAAGCCGTTGCTGAAGAGCGAGCCGGAAGCAGACACGGGAATGTTATCACAAATAACATTCCCGAGAGCCTCTGAGGGAGGAAATCCCTTCAGGATTTCATTCCGAATAGGCTCGGTTGTCTGCTTCCGGCTCGCTCTTCAGTTACGGCTTCCCGCCTGCCGGAGCGCTCTTCCACACCCCTGCGCACCCGGCCTCTCCGCCGTCCACCCCCAATCCCCTAAAACATCCCCAACAAAATCCCACTTACGACCACTTCGGGTTATCTGTCACGGCAGGCTTCCCATCTTTTTCTACGAGCAGCTTCCGGTACCCTTTTGTCTCTATCGTTCCGTAGTCGTGGCCTGCATCGGCGCGGAATACGAAGAAGGTAAGAAGCGGCTGTTCCGGGTCTACGTTGACACTTCTGTGTGCGTAGCGCTTCGGTACATAGAGTGCTTTGCCCGGCGTCAGCTCATGCGCCAGCCAGTCGCCCTCCGGACTTTCCATGAGCATATATCCGTGGCCGCCGAGACAATAGTATACTTCTGCTGTATCGAGTATTGTATGGAAGTGACCTTTGGTCATATAATACTCCTCTCCCACTTTGCCCGGATATGTAATGCTGCAGCCAAAAGCCAGGTCTCCCGGATGTTCCGGCACACCCATCTCATGAAATTCGTATACGAGAACGTCTCCCTCTTCCTCCAGCTTTTTTTCGTAAGCCGCGTCGTCAGAAAACATTCCTTTCATCTGACTCAGGTAACGCCTGGAAGTCTTCTTCATCCCGGACATGCCGGTTTTCATATCTAAATCAATTGTGAATCCTCTGATATAGTCAAAGGTCTGTTTATCTACATTAAAATCTGCCATGATTATCTCCTTTCCTTTCTTTTTGGCACATCTTTATGATCACTATTTTCCGAACTTCTCCTGTACTCTGGCCATATGCCGGAAAGGCGTCTGAAGGGTGTCGTGAAGCTCTGAAAATACTTCTTTCATCTCTCTGTATACAGCAAAGTTGTTCCGTTCTGGTTCATACACTTTCTTCACCTTGACGACCGCATCCGCCCCTTCGATCAAGTCTCCGATGATGCCAACCGCATATGCGGCCATAAGAGACACGCCAAGCACACCGCCCTCATCTGCCTGGAGGGTATAGATCGGCTTTTCATATATGTCAGCTTTTATCTGATTCCACAGATCACCCTTTGCGCCGCCTCCGCTGTGGTAGACCGCGTGGATCGAATTGCCGCTGTCTTCAAATACATCCAGTGTCCGTTTAAATTCCAGCGCCACGCCCTCCAGAAGCGCACGGATAAAATGTCCGATCTCCTTATCCATGGACATTCCGATATAGCATCCCCTGGAATCTGCGCTTCCCATCGTACGTTCTCCCATGAGATACGGCAGGAAATAAAGCCCTGAAGAACCTGCCGGAACCTTTTGGGCCAGCCGGCACAGATAAGCATAGTCGTCGATCCCCTGACTGCGTGCCTCATCCCGTTCTTTCTTGCACAGATTGTCGCGCAGGAAGCGGAAGGAGACGCCGGCAGCGTCAATGTTTCCGAACGGGACCCACCCGTCCAGCACATGTCTCAAATTCATGATCCTGCGGTCCATGACCGGCTGATCCGTGTAACCGCAGATAATGCCCCCTGTCCCGGTAATATCGGCTACCGTACCTTTTTTATGCATACCGGATACATACAGCATACTGAGCATGTCCCCGCCGCCGGTGATGACCACAGTCTCTGTACTTAAGCCGGTCTCGGCTGCTGCCTTTTCAGATACATTGCCGACGATGTCATACGCTTTCTGGATGCGGGGAAGCTTCTCCCGGTCGATCCCGAGAACGGCGAGCAGTCTGTCGGACCACTCCCCTGTCTTTTGATCCATCGCAAAAACACCGGCGGCCTCCGAATAATCAGTACACGTCTCACCTGTCATCTTAAAGTTGATAAAATCCTTTGGCGTCAGGAACTTTTCTGCTTTCTCATATACGTCCGGGTCATTTTCTTTCAGCCACTTTATCTTGATCCCGTGCCAGGACGACGTCGGCATATTGGCGGATATACTGTAAAGCTCTTCCGTCATCTCCTCTGCTATCTTATCAGCCAGATAACCGCCTCTTTTGTCACTGTAAAGCTGAATATCGTCCTGGACAATACTGCCGTCCAATCTGACCGGTACGGCCCCGTGCATGTGGGCGCAGCAGCCGAAGGCCGCCACCTCTTTTCCGGATATGCCCGCGTCCGAAAGAAGCTGCTGTATACTCTCCGTCAGAAGCTTCCACCAGGAAGACGCCCGCTGCGTCATCCACATCGGTTTCGGCGTATCCACATACTGTTCTTTTGATACCGCCCTGACAAGTTTCAGTTCCTCATCATACAGGTGGACTTTGATCGACTGTGTACCTATGTCTGCTCCGATAATATATGTTTTCATATAACACGCCTCCGTTCTCTATACGTTTCCTATTTCACACGACTCATTCAGGATCATCATATCTGCGCCGGCCTTTTGAATCTCTTCCACATCCTCTCCCGCACAGAATGGTCCGAATGCCACTGTCTCCAGTTGGTCCGCACCGTACGCCTTAAGCCTTGATACATCCGCGGCCCCGGCTCTCTTTATGTCATACGGCATGAACGCCGTGGATGTCACGATCCCTTTTACATGCTCTTCACAGGCGATCCTGCACATCTTTTCCAGACATTCATCTGTCATCTCCGCGGCTTCTGTGATAAAGTATACCGGTTTCTTCGCGGCCTCCACGCAGAGGCGCATCTCTTCCCTCAAGTTATCCTCATGTCCGCTCATATAATATCCCGCTGCCGCCGTCACAAAATACATATCAGCCACGCCGCTTAACTTCTCACAGTCGAGGATCTCCTGCGCCTTCAGATCCGGAAAAGCTGTGCCCGAAGGATAAGATATACTCACTGCGGTCTTCACTCCTCTGCCTTTGAACCTCTCCCCTGTCTTCATACTGGAGGGACCTATGAGAACCGCGTCCGCCTTATTGTCGATCGCCCTGTAATAAAGGTTCTCACAGTTTTCATCTGATACAGAATAGTTCGGTATATTTGTCAAAATGATTTTCATGTCTATATCCCTCCATATTCTTTTAATTTTTTCACAATAAAATCGTCCGTGATCTCAAGCGCTGCCGCGGTATGTATATTGTTGCACCCCATTTCTCTGTAACGGAGTACGTCGGATAGTGTCCGTATATTTCCGGACGGATGTATGTCAAACCGATTCGGGAACATACGCTTTATCAATGCCACTTCCTCAAACGACACGCCAAGCGCGGCTCCCGGATTTACTTTCACGGACACTGTTCCGGCTTCGTCCAGCGCCCGGCACGTCTCTATGATCTGTGTATCGCTCATGAGCGTGGCCGGTATGACAAGTGCAACTCTGTAAAAATCATTCTGAAACTCATCTACGATCCGGGCCGCCTCTTTCTCCACATCCTTGTATCTCCCTGAAAAAATCGCCTGCCAGTCGAGACATACACATACATCGTCCACCTCCATAGTCCTGAGCCTGTCCAGCGCATGCATCTTGGAATCAGAAACAAGCCGTCCCATAGGATAGGACACTGCGCAGTGCAGACGCACCTTACAGCAGTAGTCAGAGAACAACTCCCGCACCAAAGGTACAAACTGCATCTCCGTGTCAAAAGCCAGCGGCGCCATTCGTGTCTCCTTCAGCTTCTCCACTATCTTGATCACATCGTCCTCGGTCCTCGTAATGCCCTGCAGCCCAAAGTGACACAGCGACAGAAACTCTTTCGCCTCCGCAAATACCCTGTCTGCGATTTTTTTATCCTGTACTGTACTAAAATCAAACATGTCTCCTGTTCCTCCTGTCATCTGGCGGTTTTCTTATTTTTCATCTGATCGATGATAACCGCGATCGTGATAAGCACGCCTGTGCTGATTTCCATAATGAACGAATTGATTCCGAACTGAATCCCTGCATTATCGATCAACGTCATAAGGATCGTCCCAAGGGCTGTTCCCCATACAGAACCTTTTGCCCCTGACAGGGACGCGCCACCTATTACCGACGCTGCTATCGCGTTCATCTCATAACCGGTCCCCGCCGTCGGTACAGCGCTGTTGATCCTGGATGCCAGCATAACACCGGCAACGCCGCACAAAAAACCTGCAATACCGTAAGTCATATATGTAACGCGTCTGATGGAAATACCGCACAGCCTCGCCACTTCCTGCCCGCTGCCAAGAACATACAGATTTCTGCCGAATGTCGTGGAATGCAGAATAAAGAATCCAAGCAGCACGACGATCACCCATATGACGGCCAGTTTTGGAATAAACGCAACCGACTCACTGGCAAATTCACCGAACTTCTTGTCTAACCCGGCGATCGTGCTGGCATTACTGATCACCTTGACAAGCCCGCGCAGAATTGTCATGCTCCCAAGCGTCGCGATAAAAGGAGGCACCTTAAATTCATTGATGATCACCGCGTTATAAAGTCCGCAGATGACAGACACCGCCAATGCAAGAAGGATGGAGACAGATACCGTCATTCCCCATTTCGCCTGTCCCATGGCGACGATCAGTGTGCTCATGCCGCAGATGGCCCCGCAGCTTAGATCAATACCGCCCGTAATAATGATAAATGTGGCGGATATGGAGATGACTCCTATAATGGAACATTGTTTTAAAATATTGGTCAGATTATAATTGGTCAGGAAATTGTCTGTCCCGAATGCCGCCACCAGAAATATGACGACAATTATGATAACCAGAGAAAACTCTGTACGCCTAAGCAGCGTTCCTGCTTTTCCTGTCTTTACTCTATTCATATGATCCCTCCGAACTCCATGTTTATATTACTGCCGACGCCAGACGCAGCACATCTTCTTCTGTGGTAACTTCGATCTCATTTCTATCTAATACACCTGATATTCTTCCTTCCGACATGACGATCATTCTGTCGGAAAGTCCCATAACCTCCGGCAGATAGGACGATATCAAAATAATTCCCTTCCCCTGTGCCGCAAGCAGTTCCATGATCTTGTATATCTCCTGCTTTGCGCCCACATCGACGCCTACCGTCGGTTCATCGAATATGAGGATATCCGGATCCCTGCACAGCAGCTTGGCGATCACGACCTTCTGCTGGTTTCCTCCGGATAAGTTTTCCGCCGACTGCTCAATATCCGGTGTTTTTACTCCTATTTTAGTCTTGTATTCCTCTGCTCTCTCTGCTTCCTTCTTTCGGTTGATCACTCCTGCTCTGCTGATCAGGTCGTAAGAATACATATTCGTATTTACCTTTACACTCAGAGGCAGCGCCAGTCCATCGAGACGGCGGTCCTCTGTCAGAAATCCGATGCCCTTTTGTATGGCATCCTGCGGATTCTTAATGTTTACTTTCTCACCCCGTATGTATATATCGCCGTTGTCTGCCGCGTCCACTCCAAAGACGGCGCGCATTATCTCACTTCTTCCGGCACCGACGAGTCCTGCAAACCCGAGGATCTCCCCTTCATGCAGCTGAAAGTCAATATGCTCAAACCGGCCTTTTGATGTCAGTTCCTCCACCCTCAGCAGTTCTGCTCCTGCCTTTCTGTGTCTGATGTTATAAAGGCTGCCTACCTCACGGCCCACCATGAGAGATACGAGCATGTCCTTGTCCACTTCACTGATCTTCTTCGTATCCACGTACTGTCCGTCCTTCAGGATCGTCACTGTGTCACAGATATCCATCAGCTCTTCCAGACGGTGGGAGATATAGATAACGCTTACCCCCCTCTCTTTCAGCTCTCTGATATACCTGTACAGAATCTCAACTTTATCATTCTCCAGTAAAGCTGTCGGCTCATCAAAGATCACGAGTCTTATATTGTCGTTGACTGATATCTTACTGATAGTGACCATTTCCTGCATTGCAACCGAAAGCTCGCTGATCTTGGCCCCGGGATCTACATTCATCTCAAATTTGTCAATGATCTTCCGGCTCTCTTCGTTCATCAGATTCCAGTCTACAGTCTTAAGTTTTGTTACCGGCAGTCTCCCAAGAAAGTAATTTTCCGCAATACTCAGCTCTCTTGCTATATTGACATGCTGATAATTGGCATGCATTCCGCACTCCTTGCTTTCAGCCACACTCTGAGGTGTCTTCCATGAACCGCCGCAGTTGATGCTCACCGTACCTTCCTCCGGCTTCTCTACTCCCATGATACATTTGATCAACGTGGATTTTCCGGCCCCGTTCTCACCGAGCAGAGCTCTGACTTCACCTTTCCTGACCGCCAGGCTGATATTCTGGAGCGCCTTAACACCCGGATATGATTTGCTGATATTGTCTACTTTTAAAATAATATCTTCTTCCATATGCGCCACCATTCTTTCCTGTACACTCAGGCCGCCGCACAGATGACGGCGGCCTGATACACTTTTTGTCTCTATTTTTTGAGTATCGTCGGATCGAGTAAAGCCTTGCTCTCCTCAGTGTCCATGTTCTCTTTTGTTACCGCCTGTGACGGACAGTTGATATGCTTTTCACTCTCAGAGTTCTCACCGGTCTGTAAGTATTCCACCGCATTCTCAACCGCCTTATATCCCTGGTCATATGGTGTCTGAACAATAATAGCGTAAAGATTTCCTGCCTCCAGCGCCTCGATCTCCAGGCTGTCGGAGTCCACGCCGATACCGAGGATCTTGTTTCCGCTTCCTGCATTTTTAAGTCCGAGTGCAATGCCGTCGCCTGACACATTGTTTCCACCGTAAAGTCCGATCAGTTCATCCCCGTATGTAGAGATCTGTGTCTCCACATTTGACTGTGCATTGTTGACATCATTTTCATTGTAGAGTGTATCAAGACATTCGATGTCAGGCGCGTGTTCTGCCATATAAGCTTTAAATCCGTCCATCCGCTCTTCCAGTGTCTCTACGACAACGGACATGTGCATGCCGATCTTGCCCTTTGGCTCTATATTGTTTGCTTCCAGGCCATCCAGCATAGACTGGGCGGCAGTTTCCCCGATGGTCGTATTGTCACAGTAATAATGCACGCCGTAATAATCTCCATAATCGTTGGAATCGCCTCCTTCAAGCCCCATACTCACAAAGTTGACATAGATTCCCGCATCCTTGGCTTCCTGCGTCTTTGGAACTGTGCCGTCCGGAGCCAGTGTCGCTGTAATAATGGCATCAGGTGAGGATGCAATGACACTTTCATATGCTTTTATATAGGCGTCTGTCTCTGATTCGGAGGCAGGACCGCTCACCGAGAAATTGATCTTAATGCCTTCCTTTTTTTCTATATCAGCGATCGCGTTCCTCATACCGATCTCCGCATACTGCCAATACTCCGATTCTGTCGATGGAGACAGGTAGACGATGTCATACTCTTCTTTATCTTTACCCCCTTCTTTTTCAGAATCTGCCGACTCCTTGTTCCCACAGGCAGCCAGACCGAGAACCATAATACTTGCCAGTACCACTGACAACACTTTTTTCAATTTCATAGTTTTTCCTCCTTTTGATCTTCCGTTTCGTTAAAATGATGACGTTACTATATAGTATTGTTATGACATATTATATTTCTATTTAACCATTTTGTCAATTGTGAACTATATGTTTTTATATGTTTTTTACATTTTGTGCATTTTTACCATATCACATTCTTTCATTCAACTCGATATGCTCCCCGTCAGGGCCTCTGAAGAAGACCCATCTGGAGCCTTTCGGCGGGAAGACATTCAAAGCCTCTGTATAACTGCCTTCCTCAAATATGATCCCCTTCTGTCTTAAATGCTCCATCACCTTGTCCAGATCATGTACTGCTATGGAAATGTGGTCAAACCATCCATCTTCCCTTTTTATAGTATATGGAAACTGTACAAGTTCCAGCATGCACGAACCATTCTGAATAAATTTAACAAGGACTTCTCCTTCCGGAATCTCATTTACTGCTTCGTGGATCAGTTCAAAATCCAGTTTCTCCATGTAAAACTCCAGCGTCCTCTCAATATTATTGACATACAGACCTATGTGAGCCAGGCCGTCCAGCTTTATCTCACCCATATCTTACCTCCATTTAATTTGTCCATATAGCAATTCATCATTATATCGTAATGATATAACATATACAGTATTTTGTAAAGGAAATTCATCTGAATTTCCTTTTTCCATACAACTATATATTCACTTCACAGCGGAACACATTCCGGTCACCCCTGAATCTGGCAATAGAATACTCGATCGGTTTCCCTTCTTTTGTATAAGTTACAGATGTCGTCAGCTGGATCGGGTCGCCCTCCTTGATTCCTAGCAGTTCCGCCTCACTTTCCTCCGCAGAGATGGCTTCCAGCTCCCTGACCGCTTTGACCGGCGTCGTCTCTGCACTTTGATCGAGAAACTCATACAAACCCGTCTTATTCATATCTCTGTCCAGCATGTCCCTGCAGCACATAGGGAGATACGCATCTGCCAGAACATTCGGCTCATCGTTCACAAAACGGAGTCTGCGCAGATGTATCACATCTTCTCCTTCTCTCTGCTGAAGCATCCTGCTCACAAGGTCGTTTGCCTTTATGACCGACAGCTCCAGCACCTTTGTAGTCGTTTTGACATTCTGTGACTGCAGTAAATTATGGGAAGCCCGGATAACATTTGTAAAATCCTGTATCACTCTTTTTTCAGCAACGAAAGTACCCTTACTCTTAATACGGTAAAGCTGCCCTTCCATTACCAGTTCCATAATCGCCTGCCTGGTTGTTGTCCTGCTGATTCCAAATATATCGCTAAGCTCCAGTTCTGTAGGAATCATATCGCCCGGTTTCAGTTTGCCCTCCCTTATCATATCCAGTATTATTTTCTTTAACTGGTAGTACATCGGCACCGGTGTGTTTTTATCGATACTCTCTTTTGAAAACTGATTCATATTTGATATCCTTTCTCTAACTCAACCTTACTCTTTTATATTATTCTATTTTCTTCCAAAAGGCAACGCATATTTGCATTCTATTTCACCTTGCCAATTCCTTTCGGCGGATACTGTTTTATTTTCTTGACCTCCTGCATTTCAAATGATATCATAATGATATAACATAATTACATTTATGACGATAAATCAGATAGGAGTTTTCATATGTTGACTAATGCATCCAAAATTGACAAATCCACACCTGTCCCCCTGTACTTCCAGCTGAAGAAACTGATCATGGAAGAGATCCGAAACGGCACGTATAAAGTGGGCAGTCTTATCCCGACGGAAAAGGAGCTGAGCGATACATTCCAGATCAGCCGCACAACAGTCCGGCAGGCCGTCACTGAACTCGTTCAGGAAGGATGGCTTTACCGGATCAAAAGCAAGGGCACCTTTGTCTCCCAGCCCAAAATAAGCCAGGACTTTATTAAAAAGCTGGAGAGCTTTAACGACCAGATCCTGAGGGCCGGCATGACTCCCAGCACAGAGGTGCTGAAACTTGAGGTACAGAAGGCGGGCGCAAAAACCGCCGCAAGTCTTGAGCTGAAAGGAAAAGATTCTGTCATTTACCTTCACCGCAAGAGACTGGCCAATGATGAACCGATCGTCACGATAGAGACCTTCCTGCCGTACGATGACTGCAGTTTTATACTGTCCCATGACCTGGAAAAAGAACGTCTGTACAGCATCCTGAACGAACGGAAAGAGACGAGTGTCTTCCGTGTTAACAGAATAGTGGAAGCTGTGGAGGCTGACTCCCGGGATGAACAATATCTTGACATAAAAAAGGGCAAGCCTATCCAGTTCTTTACCTCAACCGGCTATAATGCCTACGGCAAACCGATCGAGTATTCCCTGGCCAGATACCGGGGCGACCGCAACAGCTTTGAGATCACAGTCTTTCCCGACAACTCCCGGTAAGAACTACCGGCCGGCATGATACCGTCTCTTCTCTTCGTACATCCTGGCATCTGCCTTCTCTATGAGTTCCCGTATATGCGCCGCACCCTTTCCCGCGTCTGGTGCGGCATAGCCCATGGAGACCGACAGTCTGATCTCCCGGCCGGCATTGTTCTTCTCAATACACCTCCCCAGCAGTCTGCGGCATTCTTCCTCCCCGGCATCTGCCTCTTTCAGAATAACGGCAAACTCGTCTCCTCCGATTCGGTAGTACGTTCCCCGGATCCCGAAAGCTTCTCTGAGACACCGGGCTGCCAATATGAGCAGCTCATCTCCCGCCCTGTGCCCAAACCGGTCGTTCACATCCTTCAGATTGTTGATATCCAGAATAATGACAGCAGCAGCTTCTGGCCGCGGTGCGCTTTCATACACCGCTATATGCTCTTCGTACAGGGTGCGGTTGCCGATCCCCGTCATCATATCTTTGTAAGCCAGTTCTTTCAGCACCGCTGCCCGGGCAGATTCTTTAGAAAACTCCTGAAATTTGAGTGTGGCAAGTATGATGAGAACAGCGAGAAAAATAAAGAAGCCTGTTATAAAAAACTTTTCGTTCTGAATGCCTCCAGTCACATAATAGCTCACAAGAGACATACAGGCAAAACCTGCAAATATGCCGACTCCTGCCAGCACCCATTTCGCATACATGGAATGTCTGTTTCTCGCCTCTTTTAATATAAAATATATGATCGCTGTGATGCTGGCGACCATTACTATATGAGTCAGATATACCATCTTCTTAAAATCTGAAAGCTTAAGTGCATATGCCGCATTCTGCAAAAAGAAATTCACAATGTAACCTGTCACCAGTACACGCAGCGCCCTGCGGCTGTACTCGCATACAAGCTGTACAAACTGAAGCAGAGGCACGGGCATGAGCATAAACACTTCAAAGGACAGTACCATCAGCCCCTGGCTGTTATTAAATATAAGCTGGGGCAGGCCTGAATCGGTAAATACCCACACAGCCGACAGAAGGGCAAACTGCCCAAGGCAGAAAAAGATCCTGGACAGATCGCCTGCTTTTCCTATATACTGCCAAAGCGAAACGGCCAAAATACACATTCCTGTCATAGCAGTCAGCACACAGAATAAAAAGGCCCATAAATTATCGGCCAGTAAGCTGTCCGACAGTTCCCCCGCTGTTGTGAGATATCCCTGCTGCAGCGACGCCTTCCCCATTTTCTCCGTATTCACAAGATGTATCTCCAATTCCCGGCCGCCGGATCCGTCAGGCAGTCTGACCGCACAGTTGAGACGTGCCTCCATATAATAAGGCGAATCTTGATCCATGCCATATGTATAAAGAAGCTTTCCGTTAAGCGTCACTTCTATTTTCTGATACACATTCGGCAGTACGAGCACCGCATTATCCTCTATATCCTCCGGCAGTTTATAATAAAAATATCCTTCTTTTCCGTCCGAACGGCAGGGGTACTCTTTCACTTCCTCTCTCCCGTCTTCTTGAAGAACGCTCACGCCTTTGTCCATATAACGCCTTTCGGCTTTTTCGTAACGTGCGCTGTCTCCCCTTCCTGAACGGCAGGCAAGCACCATAACGACAATAAAGGACATTACAGCAGCGGCAGTCATAAACAGGACAAGCCGTTTTCTTATTTTATTTTCTTTCATGTAAAAGTCCCCTTGCATTTTTATTTCAAGTAATTATTATATCATACTTATACTTCTGATTCACTTAATTTCAGTATCATTACTTAAACTGCCCTGCTCTTTTATCTGGAACATTCCTTTGGAGTAAAAAGCAGGGACGGCAATGCGTCACACATTATCCGTCCCTGTCCGTCATTTATAATACGTTTAATCATCCAGTTCTGCCTTCGCTGACACTCCCTGTCCCGCGTAATATCTTAGCTGCTCTCTCTTTCTGTTTCTGATATAGAAAAGCTCTATAGCAAACGCGGCAAGAAGGATAAGGAAATGCAGGATGCACTGACTCTGTACCGGCGGCGTCTCACCGTTTGCCAGCGGGACATCCTCATCTGCACTCTGGACTGTCTTCTGGTAATCCTCAACCCGGTCTGCCACCTTTTCCGCCAGCGCTGTGACCGGTTCAAAGATCGTCTGTATGACACCGGCAGGCGTCACAGCCCCGTTATCCGAAGCCGGCGCTGAAGGTGAAGCCGGCCCCGCCGGTGAAGATGCCGCTGTACTTGCGCTGGCCGCCTCATATGTCACATTGATAACGTTTTCCTCCGGTTCATCACTGACCTGGATCTCATACACACCGCCGTCCGGCAGTTTATAGCCCCGGCCCTCATATACAACGGTCTCCGGCGCAGGCGCCGCAACGGTAGTGCCGTATTCGGCCTGATCTGTTATACTCTGCGATTCATCCAGGATATTTCCGTAATAATACTGAATTTTATAGTTGTAATCGTTGACCTTAAATGTACCTTCGATCACAATATTTTCCGCAGGCATCTTAAAGTTGAAAGGACGGTCCCATCCGCTGAAACTGCTGCCCCTCCTGAGCGGTTCCGGTACCGGGATGACGGTGCTGCCATATTCATACAGTTCAGGCTGGCTGTATATCTCGCCGTCAACCACATACGTAACCGAGTAACTGTTGATACTGTAACTTCCCTCCACGATAACGTCCCCGGCGGGCATCAAAGCGGGAAGCGCGTCGGTGTTCCAGCCCCCGAACGTGTACCCGGTCTTTGCCGGAGCTTCTTTGAGGTCTCCCGTCTCTTCCCCATACAGATACGTATCCGGCTCACCGATACGCTGTCCGTCCGGCTGCTGATAGATGACCTTATAGCTGTTCCGGTCATAGTACAGCTTTAATACAAGTTCGTCCTCTGCGCTGATCGTTCCTGTCGTCTTGCTGTCCCCTGCGTCCGGATTATAGGTAAATCCTTCAAAATCAGCGGGCACTGCTGTCGTCTCTGTATCGGTCCCGCCGGTCTTGTGCTCAATATCGCTGTCTTCCAGCGTATATCTGCCGTCCAGTCCTTCTTTATAATGCTCTACCCTGTAAGGTGTGTCGCCTCTGGCCACAAAACCACCATATATGACAACATCTTCGTCCGGCATGGCAAAGTCCTGTTTTACATTCCATCCGTCAAAATCATACCCCGCCTTTGCAGGCACTGCCCTGAGGCTGACATTCTCGCCATATTTGTACGTCTCTTTCACTGCGTCTGCTTTTCCGTCGATCTCATAAGTCACTTCGTGAACGTTCCTTTTATAGTATAGCTTCAGTACGAGGCTTTTCAAACCGGTCACCGTACCTTTTGCAACCGTACCTTCGGCGTCCGGGCTGTAAGTAAACCCCGTATATTCTGCCTGTTCTGCCTTCACCTCTGTGCCCGGAGCATACACTTCCCCTTCCACATCACTCTCAAGCTTGTAATTTCCGTCCAGCTGCTCCAGAAAATGCTGCGTGTGGACTTTAAACAGCGCCGGTTCCACCTGAATGTGAATGTCAGCGTCTGGCTCAAAATATACAAAATTAAATCCGTTCGTCACATAGGCGCCAACCTGGCCATTACTGCTCTCTCTTAACTCCGAGATCACGCTCCCCTTTGCAAAAGTTACCGGGTTCCCTCTGTCATCTGTACCGTGCGCCTCACTCAATAAAGTCATCGAAACCGGCATCACCTGGCTCTTCCCCGCTTTCAGCCATACGCCGAAAGAAGTGAAACGGCTGCTGCACCACTGAGAATATTTTGTAAAGTCCAGCCCTGACGCGCCGTTTCCGGTAAGCGTGTACTCATCTCTGTATCCGTCCGCCACATGATATGTCACGTTATATGTGGCTTCTTCTGCCGGTGTCACTTCTATCTGAATATTAGAATCCGCCTTAAAATAGGTATGGCTGTATGGCATGACTACCTTGGCATTTTTGCCGTCCAGCTTCGATATCACTGTTCCCCGTGTATATCTGACCGGATTGCCGTCCATATCAGTTCCTGTCACGTCATTGGCCAGCGTCATCGTGACCGGCATCACAACTGTGCCCGACTTTGTTTTGAGCCAGACTCCAAAGGAAGTCAGTCTCTTCTCACAGCTTATCGCATCTGTCGTATATGATTTCCCGTCGCTGCCCTTCGTGAGCACGTACGCGTTCTGGAACTGGCCCGCAACTTTATACGTGACCGTATAATTTCCGGACGGCGCTTCTAAAGCCCTGTCTTCGGCGGACAAGCTCATCGGACTTACCGCCGGAGCTTCCGCCGCAAAGGAGATCTCGATCACCTTATCTTCCGCTATCTCAGTGATCTCATATACAGATGCTTTCCCTTCCGTGCCGGACGCTGCCAGCGCGTTTCCGTTGGCCTTCACCGTCTCCACCGTATAGCCTTCCTCCGGCGTGACCGTCAGACTTACGGAAGACGCCTCATCTGCCTGTATCTCATAATCCCGGCTCAGGTCTGATTCTGCCGGCACTCCTTTGTTTGTTACTTCCACTTTTCCGAAACCGCCGCCGGACGCCTTGACGGTCACCTTGTACCGGACTGCATCAGCCGTATTATTTTCACCGCCGGCCGGATCCGTGTTCTCCGGCTGTACCGGTTCCGGATCCTGCGGAGTCTGCTGCAGCTGCGCGGACTGCCGGCTGGCGGGCTCTTCCGTCTGCTCTGCCGTCTCTGTCCCGGAGTCTGTCACCTCCACGCTCACGCCGTCTGAAGTAAATGTCTGCTGTTCTTGTCCGCCCGTATTCTCCGGCTGTGCTGCCTGCTGCTCCTGCTCTATCTCGTTCGCCTTAAGTTCACTGCCCATGGAATATACTACATTGGCTCCCAGCAGGGCGACTGCCAGAACGAGAGCAAGCCATCTCTTTAATCTTTTCATAAACTGTTACGCTCCTTATGTTACTGTATATCTAAACTTAACGATTATACTCTACAATATGAAGACAGTTCCGGACTGGAAAAAGGCTCAATAAATAGTAATATTTTCTAAGAAATATACCATTGTATCATCTGCTCTCCCCAAATGACCCCCGCCGTCATTCCTGCACAGAGAAAAGGCCCCAGTGCAAGGACTCCCCTTTTTCCTCTGCGGCCGGACAATACAAGACCTGCTCCCGCGCATCCTGCCAGCAGTATGCCGGCCGCTGCCGCCACGGCTGTGATCTTAACTCCAAGAAACAGGCCGCAGGCGGCCATCAGCTTCACATCTCCTCCGCCAAATGCCCCCGGCACGGCTACGGCAACGACAAGAAACGGCAGGCTGACACACAGGCTCCCGGCCGCCCTTTCCCATACCGGCAGACCCGGCAGCGTGAAGGCCGATATAAACGCCAGTATGACAACAGCCGCACAGTACATATCCGGAATCTCCCGTCGGCCCAAATCTGTAAGTGCCACTGCTGCCAGTATGCAAAAGAAACCGAACATGGTAAGACATGCGCCGGCCTCCTCATACCGGTGCAGGCAGTACAGTGCAGTGATGCCGCCCGTCCCCCGGAATATCCATGTGCAAAGCGGTCTGCTTCCCCGGCCGTTTCCCGGGGAACAGTATCCCGCTATCATGCAGAATGCAGCGGCTCCCGCGGCCGCTGCCGCTATATTGCAGATCAAATGTATTACCAGCTCCTTCTTGACCTCTCCTAAGTTTGTGCATTCCTCTCCGGCTCTCTCAGCGGACACTCCAAAAACAGAGCGTCTACCGCCTCTTCATAGGCCGGGAGCTTCTCCGACTTCCGTATCTTCTTTGCGTATTTCTTACTGTCTGAAAAGAGATGGATCATATAACTCCAGAGCTCTTTCATCTTAAACAGGATGACCTTATCCCCGGAAAGCACCTCCCTGTAACCGCCGTACACCATATCGTGAAATTTCCTTATCCTTTCCATGTCAATGGCAGTTCCATCCTCTGCCATCTCTATCAGCATCGGATTCACGAGAAGCCCTCTCCCGAGCATCACTTTATCTACATTCGCAAACCGCGCGCGAAATACCTTTAAGTCCTCTGTCGTAAATATATCCCCATTATAACATACCGGGCATCTGCTCACTGACAGGGCCTGTGCAAATACACTCAGATCCGGCGTATTTTTGTAGAAATCCTGCTGCGTTCTCGGATGGATGATAAGCTCTTTCAGTGGATATTTGTTATAGATCTCCATCAGCCTTACGAACTCCTGGGGGCTGTCCCTTCCTGTTCTTGTTTTTACCGATATGTCTGTCTCTGTCTTTTCAAACACTTCGTACAGAAAGCGGTCCAGTTCTTCCGGTCTGGCCAGAAACCCTGATCCCCTGTACTTGGATACCACAGTCCTGGACGGACAGCCAAGGTTCAGGTTCACTTCACGGTAGCCATACTCTTTTAATTTCCCTGCCGTCAGGATAAAATCATCTGCCTTGTTCGTGAGAAGCTGGGGAACTACCTTCATTCCTCTGTTGTGTTCCGGAAGTATATCATTCTTCTCCCTGGAACTGAGCTTTCCATGCTGGTTCGGCGCAATGAATGCAGTAAAATACTTGTCTATGCACGGAAACAACGCCTGATACGCACTGCGGTGTATATATCCGGTGATCCCCTCCATGGGGGCAAAATAATAATCCATCGTTCCTCCTTACTTTTCGCGCGCTTTGTCCGCGCGTCGGCATAGACCTATTATACCTGCCAGGCGCACGCTATTCAATACAAGCTTTTATACTTGCGGCAAATAACGGATTAGAATCCAGGTGCCCCCATCCCATGTCCGCCTTGATAAGCTCTGTTTTCTCCGCAGCCGTCCTTCCCGGGTACCGCTTCTGCGTCTGAATGACACACTGTCTCAATCTGTCCAGAAGTTCCCCGCTGCGGTCAAGCACTTTTTTCGTCTCTCTTCCTTCATATACTCTGTCCCATGCGGGGCAGAGGTATTGAATATGCTCCTGCGTCCGCAGCTTTTGAATCGACTGTATGCTCTCCCGTACGTCTGTGATGATCGGCAGATCATCCGGCGCCGGTACTGTATCTCCTGTAAAGATCACCTGCTCCTCTTCAAATACATAAGAGACCGAGCCCGCGCTGTGTCCCGGCGTCTCAACTGCCCGTAATGTCACATCCGGCTCCGGCGAAATAATATGTCCTTGCCAAGCCGCCTCATCCACAGACACAGACTCTCCAGCCAGCGCATAGAAATTCGGGATCGGCCTTTCCTTAAACTGCAAGTCTATATTCTCTATCCATGCTTTCTCCTTCTCAGGCGCATATACCTTACAGCCTGTGATCCGCTTTAAGGCGGCCGCGCTGCCGATATGGTCAGGATGTGCGTGTGTCAGGAACACTGCCGCAACTTCCTCCAGTCTTCTCCCGATCCCTTCCATATACCGCCCGATCTTTGCCTCACAGCCGGCAGTTCCGGTATCTATAAGGTAACACCGCCTGCCGGTTATGAGATAAATATAGACATACCGTTCTATCTTATCGGTCACATTAAAATTAATTCTGATCTGGTGAACATTGTTACATATCTCCATACGTTATCCCTCCACTATGACTGCCCTGCTGTCAACAGAACCTTCTCTCTTTGACGCAATTTTACGATACTCCCCGGACTGGAAACATTTATCCAGACGTTCTTTTGTATCCCACTCAATCACGATAAGGCGCCCTGGCCTCCACTTCTCACCGAGAGGCGTTATTTTATCCGAGCGCACAATGTACCTTCCCCCGTACTGCTCCACGATCGGTCTGACCTCCCGGATATACTCGTCGTAATCACCCCGCCCTTTTTCTTCATCAATATATACCGCAGCAATAAAATATACCATGACTCCTCCTTTTATGCAAGTAATCACTTGCATTAATATTATAAATAATGGTACCCCCAGTTATACCTGAGATACCGGAGATACCATTACTTTTTTAATATTCCTTCGGCAAAAATGCCCACGCTGTTACAGATATACTTCTCTTTTTCTATATGAGTCAGTTTCTCCCCAAATGAAGCGCTTAAAAATACAAATCCAAAATTCAAAGACAGGAACATCATAGCCAGACTCTCACGATCCCCGTCCCTGATCTTTCCCCCGCGGATCATTTTGTCAAAATACGCTGTCAGCACTTTTTTAAATACACGGGGAACTTCCAGTATAGAATCGGACGTATATGGATACAGTTCCGGCGTGCGCAGGCCGATCGACACTTTCACCATGCGGGGAGTCACTTTGCTCATATAGACTTCTGAAAACGATATAAGGTCTCTTACAACATCGCCGCTGTATGAAAAGTCTTCCTCCGACAGACACGGATTCCACTCCGGCAGCTCCATCGCCGACAGCACGATCTCTTTCTTCCCCTTAAACCTGCGGAAAATCGTACATTCATTCACCCCTGCCTCCGCAGCTATGTCCTTCGTCGTCGTAGCAGTGTAGCCCCGCTCCATAATTAAGGTCATGGCAGCAGTGATGATCTTATTTTGAGTTTCGTCCAACCTGTATACCACTCCCTTCCGCTTTTCATGCAAGTATTCACTTGCATCTTATCATCATATTCACAAAGTGTCAACCTGTCTGCCCCATGAAATAAAACTTCCCTGCATTGAGTGTCATATCTTACAAGAATCTTTCCGCCGATTCGATTAAAATCAAAAGCAACGATAACAGCAGCAAAGAAAGGAAAGAAACAATGGAACTGCAAGATCAGAAATGTGTGATGGTAATAGACGAAGCGCTTCCGGCCGGTATCGCGGCAAACACCGCCGGTATCATGGGCATCACTTTGGGAAAGCATATCCCTGAAGCCGTGGGACCCGACGTGACGGACAAAAACGGCAGGGCCCACCTCGGGATCATTGCCGTACCGGTGCCGATACTCAAGGCTTCCAGGGAAAAGATCAAAGAAATAAGAGAACAGCTCTACGCCCCCGAATTCTCAGACTTGACAGTCGTCGACTTCTCAGATGTGGCACAGAGCTGTAACGTATATGATGAATTTATCCAAAAGGCGGCAGACTCGGACGAATTTATTTATTACGGTATTGGAATATGCGGCAGAAAAAAAGCAGTGAACAAACTGACGGGAAACCTCCCGCTGCTCAGATGAGAACCTTTACTTCCAGTCTCTTTACCGCCGGGACAAGCATCCCGCCAAGACTGTTGCCCAAGGTCATGATGAGCAGATAACCCGCCGCTTTTACAGACCATGCCTCTGCCAGCGTAAAATAAAACATATTTGCCACACAGTGCTCAAAACCACAGAGGATAAACACACTGACACAGAGAAATAAGATCAGCGGGTTTCCCTTCTCCCTGAATCCGTCTACGGCGATAAACATGAGAAGGCCGCAGAAAAAAGAGAGAATCAGAATACTGACCGGCCGGTCGTTCAGCTTGATCCTGCAGACGCCGGCCGCCGCTTCCCGGATTCCATCTATCCGTGACAGGAGCACGGCCCGCGCCGCCAGCGCCGCCCCTGCCAGATTCCCTGCCCAGGTGACAAGGAGCAGCATGCCGTACGCCCTTTTATGAGCTTCATTGACAATATATCCTACTTTTCCGGTATAGAGATAGAGACCATTGAGCACAACCGCATATAATCCAACCGTAAACAGCAGAGAACCTGCTGTTTTATTTTCCATGGACAGATAGACGATTCCCCCGACTCCGATAAAAAGTCCGGCCCCTGCCGCAAGAAAAAATATTTTAATGTAGCGCTTCATATTTTCACCCGTTTCCCGAACGTATCCTAACAGCCTTCATTCAGACAGCGCGCGCCTTTTATGACATGCTTCGCCAGCACGGAGGATGTCACACTGCCGACGCCTCTCGGAACGGGACTGATATGAGATGCCTTCTCCTGTACACTGTCAAAGTCCACATCACCGCACAGATTTCCCTCTTCGTCTACATTGATCCCCACATCTACCACGACCGCGCCGTCGCCGACCATATCTCCGGTGACCATTCTCGCCTTTCCCGCGGCGGCGACAAGGATCTGCGCGTCCCTGCACGTCTTTGACAGTTCTACTGTTCTCGTGTGGCACACCGTGACCGTGGCATGTCTTTTCAGCAGCAACATAGACAGCGGTTTCCCAACGACCATGCTCCTTCCGATGACTGTCACTCTTTTTCCTTTGAGGCTTATCTTATAATGATCGAGCATTTCCATGACAGCTTCCGGTGTACACGGCGCATATCCGCTCTCGTCCCCTGAGAACACTTTCGCAATATTCACCGGACTCATACAGTCTGCGTCTTTGAGCGGGTGGATCATCGCCCTGACCGGCTCTTCGTCAAGGTGGGGCGGAAGCGGACGAAACAGCAGGATACCGTGTATGCGCGGATCGTCATTCACGCCGCGAAATGCCTCCTCAAAGGCCTCCTGGGTAATGTCTTCCGGGAGTTCCGTCACTTCACATCTGATCCCGATACTCTCCATTCTCTTTCTGGCCCCCCGCTCGTAAGCCATATCATCCGGTCTTTCCCCGACACGTACAATACCGAGGCACGGATGGATCCCTTTTTCCTTCAGATCCTCTGTTTCCTTTATCAGGCCTTCTTTCATAGCGGCCGCAACATCGGCGCCTTTCATCAATGTGTCCATATCCCTTCCTCCTGCTTCTAGCGGATGTGATCCAGCACGCCGCCGTATACTTTCTCCTTCAGAAGCCTTCCTTCGCGGATCATGCGGTCGGCCTCGCCGTTTAGTTCTGCCGCCCGCTTCTCATCTTTCATCAGCTTTGTGTTGATGAAAACATTCAAAGAGGCTCCTTCCAGAGCTGCCCCGGCAAATAAAATGCCAACCCCAACGTCACTTATGGCGATACGGCTGCCCTTCTCGCCTAGCGCCTCCAGCAGTTCCATAACGCGCAGCACCGTTTCCATGATCTCAAGCGGCACGACACTGGCTTCATAGAGCGCCTGCTCAAGCACTCCTGCCTTCTCTTCCCTCTGTTCCGGCGTGTCTTTTGGCAGTCCATAGGCTCTGGAGAGCGGCTCAAAGGCTTCGGCGTCCCGGTCGGTCAATTCCGCAAGACGTTCCCTGTATGCCCTGAGCTTTTCTCTGACTTCGATGACCTCCGCTTCTACATCCGCATATTTTTTCTTTCCGACCGTAAGGTTCGCAACCATCATTCCGAGCGCCGCACCCATGGCGCCCGCGGCGGCGGATGCCCCGCCTCCGCCCGGCACCGGTTCGGAAGATGACAGTGCTTCGAGAAATTCAGTTGTCTTCATTTCCAGCATCAAACTTATCATCCCCTCCTTAAAACAATCCGGATATCACACCGTTTTCATCCACATCTATCTTCTCTGCGGACGGCACTTTCGGCAGGCCAGGCATCTTCATGATATCGCCCGTCAGAGCGACGAGGAAACCGGCGCCTGCAGAGGCGGCAACATCGCGGATCGTGATCCTGAATCCTTCCGGCCGTCCAAGTTTCTTTGGATCATCGGTCAGGGAGTATTGATTTTTCGCCATGCAGATCGGAAGCCCGCCAAGTCCGATACTCTCCAGATTCTTTATCTCTTTGAGCGCCTTCGGCGTATAATCCACTCCGTCCGCGCCGTATACTTTCCCGGCAATGGCTTCTATTTTTTCCTGCACGCCCGCATCTGTATCATATACGAACTTCATTGTACTTTCTCCCTCACAGAGACGGATCACTTCCCCGGCCAGTTCCCGGCCTCCCGCGCCGCCTTCTGCCCATACGTCGGAGAGCGCCACATTTACCCCGAGCTCTCTGCATTTTTCCCGCACGAGGTCAAGTTCAGCCTCTGTGTCTGCCGGGAATTTGTTGATCGCCACAACGGCAGGCAATCCATATACTTTTGTAATATTTTCTATGTGCTTTAACAGATTCGGCAGTCCTTTTTCTAGCGCCACCAGATTTTCTTCCTGCAGATCTGCTTTCGCCACGCCGCCGTTATATTTCAATGCCTTTATTGTGGCCACTAAGATGACGGCGTTCGGGCGAAGCCCGGACATCCTGCATTTGATGTCCACGAACTTTTCAGCGCCCAGATCTGCGCCAAAGCCGGCTTCCGTCACCATATAGTCCGCCAGTTTCATGCCCATCCTCGTCGCGATCACACTGTTGCAGCCATGGGCAATATTCGCAAACGGTCCCCCGTGGATAAACGCAGGCGTCCCTTCCAGCGTCTGTACGAGATTCGGCTTCAGGGCGTCCTTCAAAAGAGCCGCGACGGCCCCCTGTGCGTTCAGGTCCCCGGCTGTCACAGGCTTTCCGCTCCTGGAGTATGCCACGATGATTCTGGACACCCGCTCTTTCAAATCCGTGATGTCCTTTGCAAGACAGAACACCGCCATGATCTCAGAGGCTACTGTGATATCAAAACCATCCTGCCTCGTCACCCCGTCCGCCTTTGATCCGAGACCGTCCACAATACTGCGGAGCTGGCGGTCATTCATATCCACACACCGCCGCCACGTAACCTTGTTCGTGTCGATATCAAGCGCATTGCCCTGATGGATATGGTTATCCAGCATAGCGGCGATCAGATTATTGGCAGTCCCGATCGCGTGCAGGTCTCCTGTGAAGTGAAGATTGATATCTTCCATCGGCACGACCTGGGCATAACCGCCGCCTGCCGCTCCGCCTTTTACCCCAAATACAGGACCAAGAGACGGTTCTCTTAAAGCTACCATCGTCTTTTTGCCGAGGCGGTTCATGGCGTCTGCCACACCGATGGTCGTTGTCGTCTTCCCTTCTCCCGCGGGAGTCGGATTGATCGCGGTGACGAGGATCAGTTTTGCGTCCGGACGCTCTGCCAGTTCATCTGTGTAATAACGATAGTCGATCTTCGCCTTATATTTTCCGTAATTCTCCACATACCTGTCCGGAATTCCGATAGAAGAGGCAATATCGTTGATCACCTTCATCTCTGCTCCCTGGGCAATCTCTATATCACTTTTAAATCCCATTTTTCAACCCTTACATCTTCCAGCCGATGTATTTTCCTTTCCTGACTGCTTTGCCAGACAGCTGCCCTTCCCGGCATCCGTTCCGGCTTTACTTACCGCCGCCGCGGCACTACATGAATGGCTTCCCCAAATACTTCCTCCAGCGCTTCCCCCACGCCTTCGTTGTAAGTCGGATGGGCGCGCACCGCGCAGAGCATCTGTTTCACCGTGAGCTTATTGGCAATTGCTGTCGTAAATTCTCCGATCATATCCGTCGCCCTCGCGCACATCATCTGCGCGCCGAGCACAATACCGGTCTGCTCCTCCGCTACAACTTTCACAAAGCCCCGCTCCTCTTTCGTGATGAGCGACTTTCCGTTGGCGCTCATAATAAATTTGCCTGTTTTTACTTCTAATCCATTCTCTTTTGCCTCTTCCTCAGACATACCGACGGAGGCGATCTCCGGGTTCGTGTACACACAGCCCGGTATGACATCCAGATCTACCGACGGTTCTGCGCCGGCGATCACTTCGGCCACATACATTCCCTGCGCGCTGGCCGCGTGCGCAAGCTGTGTCCCCTTGATCAGATCCCCGATCGCATAGACGCCTTCCATGTCTGTCCTGAACCGGCTGTCTACGGCGATACGGCCTTTTTCCAGCCGAATACCGGTTCCTTCCTCCAGAAGTCCGTCTGTATTCGGAGCCCGGCCCACCGCACAGAGCACATAGCCGGATGAGATCTTATATTCCTTTCCCTTTTCTTCAAACAGACAGGCGAGCTGTTCTCCGTCCTGCTCGACGGCCTTCACCGAGGCGCCTGTGTGAATGTCCACACCGCGCTTTTTCATGATCATTTTCAGATTCTGGGAGATCTCTTTGTCCATATTCGGAATGAGCCGCGGCATCGCCTCCACGATAGTGACCCTGCATCCCAGCGCCTGATACACAGTGGCAAACTCGACGCTGATGACACCTCCGCCGATGATGAGCAGACTGTCCGGCACCGCCTCGAGCCTGAATACATCGTCACTTGTCAGCACGCCCGGCAGCGAAAGGCCTGGTATCGGCGGCATCAAAGGCCTGGCCCCCGCTGCCAGTATGACATGCTCCGCCTCATATACGGTCTCTTTTCCGTCAGCCGTCACCTTGACGCTGCGCTCCTTTGTGAGGACGCCTTTTCCATTTATCAACTCTACCTTATTTGCCTTCAGCAGCTGTTCCACCCCCTGGCAGAGCTGCTCCGTTGTCTCCTCTTTATACGAGAGGATCTTTTTATAATCGTACGTGACGTCTGAGGCAGACACCCCGAACCGTCCGCCTGACATCACCTCCTGATACAAGGAGGAGGCGTGGATCATCGCCTTGGCCGGGATGCATCCCCGGTTCAGGCATGTCCCTCCTGCCCGCCCAGCTTCGATCACCGCGGTTTTAAGTCCGAGCTTTGCCGCCTTCACAGCGGCCACGTATCCGCCCGGGCCAGCTCCGATCACGATCAGATCAAATGTATGTTCCATATCATTATGTCTCCTTTTAAAATTCCACTTCTGAAAGCCACGATATCATATCTTTCATCATCTGCTCTTCCTCTGCGTCTTCGGACCAGAACAGCCCCAGCTGCGGCAGCACTGCCTCACGTCTGTAGTAAAGCCCTTTCAGATACCGCGGAAGGTCGAGGATCACCTGCGGCTTCATACAGTCGGACCAGGCGGCTGCATCTTCGATCCTGCCGCCCTTTACCTGAAGCTGCAGCGTCACCGTTCCCCACGGAAACCGGTGGGACAGTTCATATGTAAAATCCGTCTTCCGGCCAAATGTCCACTCCCATGAGCTGTATTTTTTCTCAAGCCCGGCAAGTTCCTCCTGGTCAAGTTCCTCCACGCTCCTCGTCCCCGCCTTCTGTCCGTACACCTCCTCAAACGCTGCTACGAGAGCTTCTTTCAGACCGGCGACCGTCAGATCCTGACAGAATTCTTTCAGGTTGGCGACCCTTGATTTTACGGAATCCACACCCTTTGACTTAAGCTTCTCTTTCGATACGGTCAGATACTTCGACAATTCCCCGATATTGACGTCCGCCATCAAAGTGCCGTGGTGATAACAGCGGGAACCCTGCTCATAAAATGCATTTCCCGAGAACTTCTTTCCTCCGGCCAGAATATCGTTCCGGCCAGACTTTTCTGCCTCTATGCCGAGCCTTTTCACGGCCCTTATGATAACTTCAAGCTGTCTGTCCAGATCATAGTTTTCTTTCTGCACGAGAAAGGTAAAATTCAGGTTCCCCAGGTCGTGGTATACCGCTCCGCCGCCGGACGGACGGCGCACGAGATATCCGCCGTCCTCCTTAAGCCTGTCGACGAGGCATTCCTTCCATGCATTCTGGTTACGGCCGATCACGACAGTGTGCCTGTTCTGCCAGAGATACAGGATACATTCATCTGCGCCGCAAGTCAGCAAAAGCTGTTCTTCCACCGCCAGGTTTTTCCTCGGGTCTGTCTGACTGCTCTCTATGTAAGTGATCTTTTCTATCATACAGATACTCTCTCTTCCTATGGCTCAAACTGATAACGGAGAACCGGATGCCTCGCAGCTCCCACTTCGTCGAGCCGCGTCACAGGTGTCTTGACCGGAGCGCTGTGCAGGCTATCTGCATGTTCCTGCGCCTCATGATAAAGGCTGCGGAACACCTCGATCGCTTCGTCCAGCGTCTCTTTTGACTCTGTCTCCGTCGGCTCTGCCATGAGCGCCTCCTTTACAATGAGCGGGAAGTACATGGTAGGCGGATGGATCCCGTTGTCAAGCAGCCCCTTGGCAATGTCCATCGCCGACACGCCCGTCTTCTTTTTCAGATCCTCAAGGCTCATGACGAACTCGTGCATGCACACTTCATCGTATGCCATCGTGTACAGATCCTTCAGCTTATTCATCATATAGTTCGCATTCAGCACTGCGTTCCGGCTGGCCTCGGGAATGCCTTCTTTTCCAAGTGTCATGATGTAGGAAAGCGCGCGTACGACTACGAGGAAATTGCCGTAGAAGCTCTTCATCTCACCGATACTCTGCTTTGGTCTCACAAAGGTCAGTTCATCCTCTCCTTCCACGAGAACGGAAGGAAGGAACGGTGAAAGGAATTGCTTGCATCCTACCGGACCGCTTCCCGGGCCTCCGCCTCCGTGCGGAGTGGAGAACGTCTTGTGCAGATTCAGATGAATGACGTCGAATCCCATATCGCCAGGCCTTACGATCCCCATGACCGCATTCAGGTTTGCGCCGTCATAGTAATTCAGACCGCCGCACTGATGAATGATCTCTGTGATCTCAAGAATGTTTTTGTCAAAAAGACCTACTGTGTTCGGGTTCGTCAGCATGAGTCCGGCCACATCATCGCCGGCTGCCTCCTTAAGCTTCTCAATATCTACACATCCGTCCGGACCGGACGGAACGCTTACTACAGAATACCCGGCCATCGCCGCGCTTGCCGGATTGGTCCCGTGGGCAGAGTCCGGCACGATGATCTTCGTGCGCTTTGTGTCGCCCCGGCTCTCATGATACGCTTTTATGAGCAAAAGCCCCGTAAATTCTCCGTGTGAGCCTGCTGCCGGCTGCATCGTCATACGGTCCATCCTCGTGATCTCACACAGATACTTCTCGATCGTGCCGATAACTTCCAGGCATCCCTGCACCGTATGCTCCGGCTGCAGCGGATGGACCTCTGTGAACCCCGGCAGATCTGCCATGTCATTGTTGATCTTCGGATTGTACTTCATCGTACAGGAACCAAGCGGATAGAAGCCGTCGTTGACACCGTGCGACTTTTTCGCCAGCTCCGTATAATGTCTGCTCAGGTCATTTTCCGACATCTCCGGCAGATGCAGCGCAGACTCACGCATATCCTTTGCCTCCGGCATCACGGCCGGCACGTCGCACTCGGGGAGCATATGCATTCCTCTTCCGGATCTGCTTTTTTCAAATATCAGCATCTACCGCACCTCCTTTAAGAATATGGATCACCTTGTCAATTTCTTCTTTCGTGTTCATCTCCGTGCAGCACCAGAGAATGGTGCCGTCCGCAAGCGGATACCCGCCGAGGATCCCTTCCTTTTCAAGCTTCTCCAGCGCCTGGGCTGCAGGCACTTTTGAAGAGGTAACAAACTCATGGAAGAATTCTCCTTTGTTTACGGTCTCATAACCGATCTTTCCGAGTTCCTCCGCCATGTAATGTGCCTTGGACATACACTGGACGGCCGCGCTTCGTATCCCCCCGCGTCCCATGGCCGCCAGATAGACTCCCACTGCCAGGGCGCACAGCGCCTGATTGGAACAGATATTGCTGGAAGCTTTCTCCCTGCGGATATGCTGTTCTCTCGCCTGCAGCGTCAGCACATATCCCGTCTTTCCGGCCGCGTCTTTCGTCTCACCGACGATACGGCCCGGCAGCTTTCTCGTCATGCCGGCCGTACAGGTCATAAACCCGAGGTACGGCCCTCCGAAGCCGAGCGGCAGTCCGAGCGGCTGGCCTTCCCCGACAGCCACGTCGGCGCCGTATTCCCTCGGCGTCTTCAGCACGCCGAGAGAGACCGGATTCACACCCATGACAAATTTCGCTCCGGCTTTGTGAGTGATCTCTCCTGCCTTTTCAGCGTCCTCCAGACTGCCATAGTAATTAGGATGCTGTATGTAGACACAGGCCGTCTCTTCATCGATATGCTCTTCCAGATATGAAAGGTCCGTGACGCCGTCTTTTTCCGGTATCACTTCCAGCTGCATCTCATTGCCGAAACAGTATGTCCTGACAGTTTCCAGCGCATAGGGCAGCACCGTGGCTGAAACAAATGCCTTTTTCCGCTTCCGCTCTCTGCACATGGCTACTCCTTCTGCGGCTGCGGACGCCCCGTCATACACAGAGGCATTGGAGGCATCCATGCCGGTCAGGTCACAGATCATCGTCTGATACTCAAAGATCGACTGCAGGATCCCCTGGCTGATCTCGGCCTGATATGGGGTGTAAGCTGTCATGAGATTCTCCTTGGAGATCACGCTCCTGACGATGGACGGGATAAAGTGGCGGTACGCGCCCGCTCCCCTGAATACGGAAGGAAACACCGTATTTTTTGCCGCCATACCCTGCATTTTTCTTCGTACTTCCAGTTCGGACATCCCCTCCGGGAGATTCAGTCCGTCTTTCACCTTTACTTCATCCGGAATATGGATAAACAGATCATCTATAGACGAAAAGCCGATCTCATGCAGCATGGCTTTTCGTTCTTCTTCCGTGTTTGGAACATATGAGCCCACAGGCACACCTCCTTACTCTTTCTCGCTCTCCACGAATGCTTGATATTCGCCGGCGGATAACAGTTCTTCCTTTTCAGATATCTCTTTTACTTTTACGAACCACGCATCATACGGAGCCTCGTTGATAAGTTCCGGCGTATCGAGAAGCTCTTCGTTGATCTCACTTACAACGCCGGAAACCGGTGCGTATACGTCGGACACAGCCTTCACTGACTCCACATCCGCAAAGGACTCTCCGACCGTGAGCTCATCCCCCTCTTCCGGGAGATTGACAAACACCAGATCTCCAAGCTCGGACTGCGCATAGTCCGTCAGGCCGATCACGACCTCGTCTCCTTCTTCTTTTACCCATTCATGGGATTTTGAATACTTCATATCCTCTCTTAATTCCATAACATTCATTCCTTTCTTTATTTTACTTTTTCTATTCCGTTTGCAGTTACTTGCTTCTTTTATAAAACGGCAGCGGTACGATCTTAGCCTCCACCATCCGTCCGCGCACTTCAACGCTCACTGTCCTGCCGGGCTCCGCGTATTTTGCGCTGACAAGCGCCATAGCCACCGGATATCCGAGATATGGGCAGTGTGTGCCGGACGTCGTATGGCCAATCAGCTTACCTTCCGCATATACGTCCTGATGTTCCCGGATGATCCCGCGCCCGGTCACTTTTAGTCCCACGCGCTTCCTCTTTGGTTCTCCCTGCTCTTCCATCGCCTTTTTCCCGATAAAGTCTTCTTTTGACATCTTCACGGCAAATCCAAGCCCGGTCTCAAGCGGTGTCACATCCTCGTCCATCTCCTGCCCGTAGAGAGGCATGGAAGCCTCCATGCGCAGTGTGTCCCGGGCGCCTAAGCCGCATGGGATCAGTCCCTCCTCTTTCCCGTTCTCCAGCAGGAGATCCCACATTTCCCCGGCCTTTTCACTGTCCAGATACAGTTCTACCCCGTCTTCGCCTGTGTATCCTGTCTTTGAAATGATACACGGGATCCCGCCGGCCTCCCCGTCAAACACCGCGTGATAATACTTTTGCGGGATATGTTCTTCTTTTGTGATCTTCCTGAGGATCTTCATCGCCTGCGGCCCCTGAAGCGCAAGCTGGGCATAGCGTTCGGACACATCGGTAAACGTGACTTCCCCCGACTGGTGCGCCAGCATCCATTCGTAATCCTTATCTTTGTTTGCGGCGTTGACGACAATAAAATAACGGTCATCTGCTTCCTTATAGACAATGAGGTCATCTACCGTGCCGCCTTTCTCATTGCACATCGGACTGTATCTCGCCTGTCCGTCTGACATATTCGCGAAATTGTTCGTCAGAAGCATCTGAAGATTGTCAAGCGCGTCCCTTCCTTCACAGAGGATCTCTCCCATGTGGGAAACGTCAAACAGGCCTGCGCGCTCCCGCACAGCCATGTGCTCTTTGATCACTCCGGTGCCGTACTGCACCGGCAGTGTGTAGCCGGCAAACGGAACCATCTTTCCGCCTGCCCTCACATGCGCTTCATACAGCGGTGTCTTTAATTCCATATTCTTTCCTCCTCCATTGTCTGTTTATTCACTTTTCCATGTTAAAACGGTGATGGCGGCATTTTAACCAGACTTCTCATATACAAAAAGGGGCAAATATAAATATCCTGCTGATATCCATACTCACCCCTGTCCTCCAGAGTATCGTCCGAATCTAATTCATTTGCCTGAGAGTTTCGGTCATCCCTTTCCCCTTCGGCGCTATCCCGCAGATAGACTCTCTTAAATCCATCATCCGATATATGAAACTACTTAGATTATAACGACATTTAAATATTCTGTCAATAATTGTTTTTTTATTAACATCTCGCTCAATTGATTTATTTTTCACACGATTGTCTATCTATTGACAATCAATTTGACTGTGCCAGCCGTTTTGCAAGCCCTGTCCTTCCTGTTTTTCTCGAGACGGCCAGCGGCACACAGACACAGATACAGGCCAGTACGAGAATCATGACGCCAAACACTGCCCACGGGCAGGTAAATGTAAAATATGCAAGCTTCGCCTTCATATAAAGATGTACCAGGAAAAGTATGCCGCTTCCGGCCGTCAGCATAAGGCCGGCGGTCAGCAGGCAGTAATAGAGCCCTTCTATCACAAGCATCCCGCACAGCTGCCTGCGTGTCATTCCAACCCCTTCCATAAGGGCAAATTCCCTCTGCCTCGACCAAAGGCCCGTCACCATCATATTCAGATAATTCATCAGACCGGCGGCGATAAGCACCATACTGAGAATGCCCAGAATGAGTCTGCTTCCTCGTATATAACTTTGGGCTTCCTGAAGCAGTCCGGCCTTGCTGATAAGAAACAATCCGGCCTCATCCCCCCGCCTGCCGTTCTCCCTCGTTAAGATCCTGCGGACTGCTTTCTCGGCCGACAGTTCCTTGCCTTTTTCCACATTCAGTTCCATATAAAAGGTCTTCTTTGCCGTTCCAAGCTTTTTAAATCCCTCTTCACTGATGACAAAATAGTCAATGCGGGGGCCGTGCCACGTACGTCTCAGAGCCGGAAACCCTTCTGCCTTTGTATCCATATAACCGCACAGTGTCATTTTCTCCGATTTTTCTGTCTCAATATCCCCCATCTTCTCCCGTTCCTGCGCTGTGGCGTTCAACCGCCTGTCACGCTCTTTCTTGGACCATAACCTTGAAAATAGGATCGGTTCCCCCACACTTTCTTCTGCCTGCTTTTCCTTGGCCGGAGATAGTATATGGTCATGCAGAAGCAATACTCCTGTGCCGTTCTCCAGACTCTCCATGTCAGCCGGTGAGCCGCTTTTTTCCGCAAATTCCTTCAGCTCCTCTATCTCCTTCCGGCCCAGGATCTGTATCGTACCGCTCTCTCCCGCTTCAATAAGTTGTATGACTGTATCAAGGTTGGCGGTATAGTTTTCATCTGTCTCTGATTCTTTATCCGCAACCATGGGACGGACCCCTTTTCTCGTATACAACGGGCACATATAGCCGCCCTCGGCGGCGTATGACTCTTCCTTCTTTACTCCGTCCACCGCCAGCAGTTCCTCTTTTACTTCTTCGCCAACCGGCGAGAAGGAATCATAATCATTGTCCGAAGTCAGGGCCAGGTTGCCGCCCTCTGTCTCCAGCGGGTCATCCTGTGGATCCCTGCCTTTATATTCCTCCCCATAGCCTTCCGCCTTTCCCCAGGAGCTGAACTCCCCGGCCACGAGAATATCGGGCCGCGCTTCTATGGCGTGGCTTTGATCTGCCCCCGAGGCGATCACCACTGCTGAGAGCGCCACCTCCAGTCCGAGAAACAGCGACAGTACCGTGCGCAGAGATCTGCCCCGGAATCGGCACAGATTCTGCCATGCCATATACCACAGTTCCCGTTTTGGTGTCCGGCGTCTGAGTGCCGCCGCCTTCTTAACCCTCCTCTTTGTCTTTGGCTGCTCTATCCCGTTATAATTCGCTGCTTCTATGCAGGAGCGGCTGACCGCCCGGTATATCGTTTCTCCCGCCGCAGCCGCAGTCACAATGCCGGTAAATACCGCCGCCAGCGCAAGCATCTGCGGGCGCAGAACATCCAGTCCGGCCGCCCCGCCATAACGGGCAAGATACTGCCTTCCGAGAAGCTGTGGAACCACAGCTGACAGCAATAACGCCGCGATCAGCACACCGGCTGGTATTCCCACCGCCAGAATACGCAGTATCTGTCTGAAATAAATGCCGCGGATCTGCTTCGCCGTCGTGCCGATCGTGTTCAGAAGCCCTATCTGCCGGATATCCTTTGCCATGGATATGTGCATGACATTATGGATGAGAAAGAATATACTTGCCAGCACAAGGACTGCGCCGAATGCCGCCATGCCGTAACCGCCCATGAACCGGTTTACCGCATCGTATGCATATGTATTACCGCCTGTAAATGTCTGAGAAGTATCGGCCATCCGGATATCGTCATAAAGCTTTTCCTCTGTGCGCCGGCCATCCATGCTGTCTTTCTGCCGGATGAGAAGATGATCCGGCTTTTCCATACTGCCGCCCCATTCTTTCAGCTTTTCTTCTGATATGTAGCCCTTGGCCATATTCGAGGCCGGCTCCGCATAGTCTTCGTACCATCCGCACAGAGTAAAGGTCTCTTTTTCCGTCCGGAACAGTCCTATCTCTATTATAAAGTGGAGTTTCATTCCTTTTTCCGGCGTACGGATACCCAGATCCTCAAGCGCGCGCACCGGCAGCATCAGTTCCTGGGCTTTCCGCGGATAGTGCCCTTCTATGCCGGTGTAAGCAGGGCGTTCCATCACATCCCAGGCCGTCTTATCTAACACTGTTATTTCACACAGACTTTCACCGCCGGCTTCTTTATATGCATATCCGGGCGTCCAGCTTCTCCCTACCTCCCGGATATAGCTCAGACTTTTGATCTTGTTGTACTGGGCCTTCGTCCCGTCCTCAAGATATGTGGACGCGGCTGTGCCGGACTGCCGTATGGATCTTAAATACTCCGCCTGAATCTTGCCGAAGGAAACGCCGAATACCATACAGAGCGTTACAATTCCGAGTATGACCGCGCCAAGAAGAATCCGGTTCCTGCCCCTGCTGCTCTTTGAGACTGCCGCGCAGAGCATCCGTATGACCGGAGTATTTGCATTCGGAGTATGCCTGCCGTTCTGTCTCATGGCCTCCCCTCCTGTCCCCATATCTTCCCGTCCTCGATGCGTACGATACGGTCCGCCATCTGGGCAGCTTCTTCCTCATGGGTGACGATGATCAGCGTCTGATGAAACTGCTCTGCACACGTCTTAAAGAGCCCCATCACTTCCATACTCGTGCCGGAATCCAGATTGCCGGTAGGCTCGTCCGCAAGAACGATCGCCGGCTTCACGGAAAGCGCCCGCGCCACGGCTGCCCTCTGCTGCTGGCCGCCGGAGAGCGTCCCCGGCATCTCATAAAGCTTTTCCCCTATGTCCAGTACGTCTATGATATGGTCTATAAACGTTTCATCAATGGGGGCTCCGTCCAGCTTCAGCGGCAGGACGATATTTTCATATACATTCAGCACAGGCACAAGATTGTACTGCTGAAATACAAATCCGATATTCCTTCTTCGGAAAATGGTGCGTTCCTCTCTGCTCATGTCTCTGAGGCTGTTTCCTCTGATCCACACCCCTCCCGCAGTAGGTTCATCCAGCCCGCCCAGCATATTTAAAAGCGTACTCTTCCCGCTGCCGGAACTCCCGACGACCGCCAGAAATTCCCCTTCCTCCACTGTAAGGCTGACGCCGTCAAGGGCGCGTACTTCATAAGACGCATTCGTATAATACTTCTGAAGGCCTGCTGCCTTTACGATCTCCATTCTTATGCCTCCTTTCTTTGTTCTCTTACAGTATAAAGGACAAATCTAACAAACTACTGACAACCGGAAGCTTCAAGATATATTTCCGCCGCTATTCCTGGCTCCTCCCGCGATATCTTCATAAATCCGCCGTGACGCGTTATGATCTCCCTTGCAAGATAAAGGCCGATTCCGAATCCTTCCTCCGCCGTGACACGGCGGCCGCGGTAAAAACGCTGAAATACTTTATTTTCCTCCCCTTCTTCTATGCCGATACCGTGATCTTGTATCCGTATTCTGAGAAACATGTCGTTTTTCACAGCCGACAACTCTATGCTTCCGCCGTCAGCGCTGTATTTTACAGCATTGTCCAGCACATTGACGAGCGCTTCGCCGAGCCAGTTTGCATCATGCGGACAGAAGAGGTTCTCCGGCACTTCTGCGTAGATGCGGATTCCCTTTTCCCCTGCTTTTTTCCTCATCTGTGAAACGACGCTGAAAATTGTGGCAGCCAGGTCTGTCTCTTCCTTTTTGATCTGTATAATATGATGCTCCAGCCGGGACATTTTGATAAAGCTCTCCACAAGAAAATGTAATTTCTGTTCCGACAGCTGGACCGCGGTAACATATTCTTCTGCCTCTTCCTGGCTTATGTCTTCATCCTGCAGAAATTCGAGATATGTCTCCATGTTGACAAGAGGCGTTCGCATCTGATGCGCGATCTCCGTGATCAGCTGCTGGATACGCTCACGGCTTTTTTCAGCCTCTTCCTGCTTTCCCCGTGTCATTCTCTGTATTCGTATGAGCTGATTTTCTATGCGGGCGTAAAGTGTCTCCTCACAGGCTGCCCTGCCCGCGATCTCCGTCCCGTTCAATATATGCGCCGCAAGGTCTGATATCTCCCCGAGTTCTCTCTGCCTGCACTTCCTTCCGGCAAGCCGCGCCGCGCCAACCCCAAAGACCGCCCCCGCGAGAGCCGCTCCCGCTATCCAGATCCACATATTCCACTTCTCTCCTCTCTGCCCCGATAAAATATCATCTGCCGAACCGGTATCCCATGCCGAACACATTACTTATAAACTTCCCATTCCGGGCGTCAGGTTCTATTTTTTTCTTCAGCCGGTTCACCGTGACACTGACTGTGTTGTCCCCGACAAACTGACCGTCAATGTCCCAGACATGCTCCAGAATACTCTCCTTTGACAGTACCTGCCCTCTATGCTCCATCATAAATTCCAGAAGCCGGTACTCCTTCGGCGTCAACTGGATCTCCCTGTTTTCCAGGCAAACTCTTTTGGCTTTCTGATAGAGGCAAAGTCCCTCCCAGGAAAGTCTGCCGCTTTGGTCTGCCCCTCTTCTTAGCACAGCTTCCACCCGCTTAAGCAGCACTTTCATCGGAAACGGTTTCACGACGTAGTCGTCCGCCCCTTCGTCAAATGCCGTCAGCATGTCCGCCTCCTCGTCCCGTGCCGTCAGAAAAATGGCCGGGATGCTCCGCGTCTTAAGAATCTCCCGGTACAGCTCTATTCCGTTTCCATCTGGCAGGCTGATGTCGAGGAGGAGCAGATCATTCCTTTCCTGCGCCATCCTAAGGCCTTCCCGGTATGTATAAACGCAGTTTGTCTCAAATCCTTCTTTGTTCAGGGCGATGTTCAGGGCCCGGTTCAATAATCTGTCGTCTTCTATGATTCCGATCGTCATTGTCTTTTGTATCTCTCCTTACACGTGTCTGTTATATATTCCTGGTCGAATTCTGTCACAGTATATTATAGTATAGCACAAATATGATATGAAGGGATTACTGATGCCTTACCGACAATAAGAAGCCGCTGCATCACAGATGATCATACATCCATTTTGCAGCGGCTATACGAAAAGAGTTCTATTTCAATAATACTTTACGAAATGGGCCGGTCATTTTATTTTATCGTATCAAATTTTGGTATCTTCAATATAGGCATCGATATCTCTTCCGTTCTTTCTTTCTCGGTACCGGCCTCTGCAGTTACAGTATTGCTGTAATTTGCGCGGAAGGTTCCGTCCTTGCTGTCAAAATAATCATCAAAGAAATTCCAGGCCACTCCTCCGTCAACAGCGGCAGGTTCACACATTAAGGCCGCAAAGGAACCAAAACGCTGCGCAGTAGATATCACATAGGTGCCGGCGGGAATGACTATGGACTTATCTCCCTGCACCCATCCGCCTTTGACAAGCGTCTGATAATGCCCTTCATATTTATCACGGGGAGTGCCGTCAATAACGGCGCCGCCGCTTGTATATGATTCAATACCAAAGTGTAGATAATCCTCAGCATTCAGCGTAATTTCCTCTTTCAGCTGAGTCATCTCAACACCGTGGAATTTCATAAGCTCAGCAAATTCAGCACAGTCCTGATCAATTAAATAATAGGCCCCCATGGTTTCAACCTCTGTCGGAACGAATGTGCCCCAATATTCCGTCTCGTAGTCAACGGGCTTTCCATACTCTATATCATACGGATCCCCCTCGTCGTCATATAATCTCGTTCCTATCACTTGCCCTTCCTCGTCAGTCTCATATGACAAAACAGTAAGTTTATCCTTCCCTTCAAAGGACATTGGTGTCATCTCGGAGTTCAGCGCAACGATATCACGTTTTGGATCGATTCCATTTTTCTCCCGCTCCAAAGACCGGGCATCTGCCGCGGCGATCATTTCCTTAATCTCATCCTTATCTTCTGCAACCACCTTCAACGCACCGTAAATGCACTCATACTGTGTCTCGACGCGCTTGGAAAATTCATCATAGGAATAAACTTCCAGCAGCAAAGCCAGACGGTTGCGCAGCCCGGCATAATTGGTCGTGTATCTGGCATAATCCTCAAACGTACGCCATCCTTCGTCCACGATGCCGCTATAGTAATATCCCCAGTTCCCATACGGAACAGATACTTTCCCCTTAGATTCCAGATAGGAATCTTTGCGCAGAGCACGGGAACAGAATACATCCCGGTTATATTCTAACAGCTCCGGATCTGTTCCTGCATTTAATCCCCAGTTATAAGTTACTGCATGACGCATATAAGAGCCGTCCGTTGCATGGGCGTCAATGAAAAGAACAGGATTCCAGTCATTCATCAATTGAACTATCGTACGAGCACAGGCACTCTCAAGCTTCGTCATATCACGGTTGACATTAAGGCCATTTCCTTCTGTCCGCGTACCGACCAGCTTAGGTGTAAACTGGGTCTCGATCCGGTTCTTATCAAGGTCGTCATTGCCGTCCGGATTACTGTTCGGAACAATAACAACAACCAGATCCTTCAGCAGTTCATCATGCTTCCCCTGGGCCACTTCCCTGGCAAATATCATCATAGCTTCCTTGCCTTCTACTTCGCCGGAGTGAATGTTACAGTTTACATAGACTACTCCCTTATCTTCATCGACCTCATCCGGGCTTTTGGGCGCCTTGTCGCTTATGATCATGTACGGTATCGGTGTCCCCAGCTCCGTCTTAAAGCTTGTATCATCGAGAATGATCCGGCCGCCGCTGTTTTCCGCAACTGTTTTACAAAACTCAAGAACTTCTTCTGAGGATGTGGTCCGCTCCCACTTGCTCTCTTCCGCCGGCGTTGACAGCTCATCCAGTTTCACTTTTGTACTGCCGGATCCTTTATCCTGCTTTTCCGTAGAACAGGACACGAGAAACAGAGCCATAGCCATCACTAAAATCGTTACTATGCTTTTTTTCATTCTCAAGCTCCTTTCACTGAATTAAAATTGATACATCATCATTGTCACATCTTCCTAACCTAATCAACCTTCCCTACCGCATAATCATTCCTCCCGTTCCCGGCGGAAAAAACGGCACCCCTGATAGTGGACACTGGTCAAATAACTCATCCGCTGTACCTGGAGCAGTCCTTCTGCCGTAATTATTATCTCATTCTCATTGGTGATCAATGAGATGAATCTCTCATCACTTTCCAAAAATGTAAAATACTTCTTATGCGCCGCTTTGATCTTTTGTCTGTATTCTTCCTGGATCACATAAAGGCACAATCCCATATCTACCTGCAGCTGTTCTTTTTCTTTTTCTAATTCGCTTTTCTTAAAAGGCGCAAATGCCTCCTCCATCTCAGCAAATTCACCGGCATTCCACTCTTCCAGATCCGTGATCCGGTTCGTCAGCAGCAGCAATATAAATTCCCGGTATACATTAGTGCGCCGTTCTTTTCCTGTAACACCAAAGAAAATCTTCACCGGCTCCAGCCAGCGCTGCTCCAAAGCACTGACATAGGAATAATAGCAGTCGATCCACGCCTTTTGTGCTTCTTTCAACGCCTCCCCTTCTGCTTCCGGCAATTTATTGTAATATGTACTGTACGCATACACTAACCGCGATTCTAACTCTGTCTTAGTATTTATAAATTCTTCATCCGTCATATGATATGTTTCTGTTTCATCCGCTGTTGTATTATAAAACACTGCCGCAGCCGCCCAATTCTGAGTAATATTTTTTCCATCATCAGCAAAAACAACCTCCGCTTTTTCTCCGGAGATTGTTAATACAAATAATGGAATTAAAAATATACATACGAATCGCTTTCCCTTTTTGATAAAATGTCTTTTTCTCATTTTAAAATTCTCACCATTTATCGACTTATTATTCTGTTTATTTGTTTTTATTATGTATTATTAATTGTTTAATTAATTATATCTTTATAATTTTCTGATATTTTAATTTTAGCACATAGTGATTTTTTTGTCAATCATTGATGGAAGACCGAACTGTTTTTGCGCAAAAAAATCCTCACAAACAGCGCGCATACGCCATTTGTGAGGACCAATATTTCTAAAAAGACACTGTAGATTCTATTTTACTGTCCCATCTGAGCCGCAACTTCAGCAGCAAAGTCTTCGTTCTTCTTCTCAAGGCCTTCTCCGGTCTCAAAACGAACGAACTTCGTAACTTTCATGTCAGCGCCTGCTTCTTTTGCAACCTTCTCTACATACTTGGCAACTGTAAGATCGCTGTCCTGTACGTATACCTGGTCAAGCAGACAGATTTCTTTCATCTCTTTGTTGAGACGTCCGATGATCATCTTCTCGATGATATTTTCCGGCTTATCCGGGTTCTCGATCTTCGCCTGGGCAAGCAGGATCTCTTTTTCGTGATCCAGGTAATCCTGGGAAACTTCGTCGCGGGATACATACTTCGGAGACATTGCTGCAACCTGCATAGCTACGTTCTTCAGACAAGCTCTGATGTCGTCATTTACAACATCTGTGGAAGCCTCCACGAGAACGCCGATGCGGCCGCCGCCGTGGATGTAGGATACAACACATCCGTCTGTCACTACTTTTTCAAATCTTCTGATGTTCAGATTCTCACCGATAACAGAGATTTTCTCTGTGAGTGCGTCTTTTACAGTTTTGGAAGTGTCTGCGATCCATGCCTCTGCCATAAACGCGTCCATGTCAGCTGCGTCTGTCGCGAGTGCCTGCTCTGTGACAGCCTTTACAAATCCCTGGAACTCTGCATTTTTTGCTACAAAGTCAGTCTCAGAGTTAACCTCTACGATCGCTGCTGTCTTATCTTCCTTTACCTCAGCCATAACGAGACCTTCTGCCGCGATACGTCCGGCCTTCTTCTCAGCTTTGGCCTGTCCGTTCTTTCTCAGGTATTCTACTGCCTCGTCCATATTTCCATTTGTCTCGTTAAGAGCTTTTTTACAGTCCATCATGCCTGCGCCTGTCATTTCTCTTAACTCTTTTACCATACTAGCTGTAATTGCCATCTTATCGTCCTCCATCTATATTATGTTCCGGAAGTTACCTTCCTTCTATATTAGTTTGCCTCTGCTGTCTCTTCGTAAGCGCCTTCACCTTCAACATATTCTTCCTCGTATCCGGTTGCTCCCTGGTTTGCTTCGATAACAGCGTCTGCCATCTTGGAAACGATCAATTTAACTGCACGGATAGCATCATCATTTCCCGGGATCACATAATCAAGCTCTTCCGGATCACAGTTTGTATCAGCGATTCCGATAAGCGGAATGCCGAGTGTGTGAGCTTCCTGTACACAGATTCTTTCTTTCTTTGGATCTACTACGAAGATCGCGTCCGGCGCTTTCTTCATCTCTTTGATGCCGCCAAGGTTTTTCTCAAGCTTCTCCCATTCTTTCTTTAACTGGATAACTTCTTTCTTCGGCAGCACATCGAATGTTCCGTCTTCAGACATTCTCTCGATCTCTTTTAAACGGTTGATCCTGCTCTTGATCGTCTTGAAGTTGGTGAGCATACCGCCAAGCCATCTTTCATTTACATAAAACATTCCGCAACGTTCAGATTCTGTCTTGATAGCGTCCTGTGCCTGCTTCTTCGTACCTACGAACAGGATGGAGCCGCCCTCTGCAGCGATGTCAGAGATTGCCTGGTAAGCCTCGTCAACTTTGCCTACAGACTTCTGCAGATCGATAATGTAGATACCGTTTCTCTCTGTGTAGATATACGGAGCCATCTTAGGGTTCCATCTTCTTGTCTGATGTCCGAAATGAACACCTGCTTCTAAAAGTTGCTTCATTGAAATAACACTCATGTCTTTTTCCTCCATTTGGTTTTCTTTCTTCCGCACATTTCTTTTCTGCAAAACCGGCTCAACCGAGCTTAGGCACCGATGCAGACAACCATATGCGTGTTTTTTTGCGACTGTTGTATATTACCACAAAAAGCCTGTAAATGCAAGGGTTTTCTTGCATTTACAGGCTTGTTCCTGCATTTTTTCTGTAGTGAGAATTTCTTCTGTAAGTTTCTTTATTACCAGTACCGTCTCACTCCGAGAACCGTTCTGTAGTTTGCGGGGCTGCTTATCTTAATTCCCCCCGCCGGGTACGGCTTGCTGTTAGACGCATGGACGATCTGGTTTCCGCCTATGTAGATGGCAACATGGTCGCTGTACACGATGACATCGCCGGGCAGTATATTCGAGTAAGTGACCGCTTTTCCTCCTGCCAGCTGTCCCCAGGAATCTCTCGGTGTGGAGATACCGAACAGCCTGTGTACAGACTGAACGAACCCGGAACAATCGGCCCCGTTCGTCAGGCTCGTGCCGCCGTATACGTACGGATTTCCTACATATGTACATGCCTTTGAGGCAATCTGCTGGCCGAGTGACGCGTTGCTTGGCTTACTTGTATTGCCGCTGTTATTGTTGGACGGCTTGCTCGTATTGCTTCCACCGTTGTTGTTAGAGGGCTTACTCGTATTGTTATTTGAAGAACTGCCTGTACTGCCGCCTGTATTTCCGGTCGGTTTCGACGTCTGGCCTGCGGCCGCGCCGCCTGTACTTCCTCCGGATGATGGTTTTCCGCCGCCGGCCCCATCATCTGAGCCGCTGTTATCGATGGATGCGGTCATGTTCTCTGTATCTTCTGTCAGCTCGCCAAGCTGCTGGGCCGCTTCTTCCTTTGCCGCCGCCAGCTGTGTGTCAAAATCCGCTATCTGGCTTCTCATATCAGACAAAGTACCTTCCAGATTCGCCTGCTGTCCGCTTAAGTCTTCCGCCATTGCCTCCATCTCGGCTTCACCGGACTCCAGTTCCTCTTTCAGAGATGCCACTTCGTTTTTCGTGTCAACGTACTCTTTGAGCATCTTTCTGTCGTAAGAGTGTACCTTCTGCACATATTCCGCCTTATTGACCAGATCGGAATAACTGCTGGCGGATACTACAGTCTCAAGGAAGCTCGTATCCCCCTGCTCGTACATGTACTGTATACGAAGCTTCATTGCTTCATACTGTTCCTGCTCCTTTTCACTGGCTTCCTTATAGTCTTTCTCCGCCTGGGCGATACGTTCTTTCTGGCCGGCCATATCCTGTTTCAATGCATCAAACTGCACAAGGAGACTGACGAGCCTGGCATTGACATCCTCCGCCTGGGCTTCGACTGCCTGTTTCTGGCCTTCCAGCTCATCCACGCCGCCAGGCGCCGCCAAAACAGGTGCTGCAACTAAAGAACTCATCACTAAAGTAGTGATGAGTGCCTGTCCTAATCGTTTCTTCATATTCTCACCCATCCTTATTAATTATTGTACGGCAGAAATACAAACTTTCTGTCGTTCTTTCTCATACGCCCCCGCATACCTTAAGGTCAGAATACTACATTTTTCTATTTTTTTCAATATATTTACATAAATTGCCAGTTATTTCCTACCAATATCTTGCATAACCTACTGCTCTGACATTACTTATCATAATATTGGTACCCGTCTGCTGTGCTTCGATCATCTTGCCGTTGCCGATATAAACGCCTACATGTCCCGGCTTCCAGCAGATGTCGCCCGGCTGCGGAATTGAAACTTTCTGACCGGCCGCATACTGCGCCTCTGAGTTTCTTGGGATGGAAATTCCAGCCACCCTGTGTGCATACTGAACAAGCCCGGAACAGTCAAGTCCGACGCCCGGCGTCGTTCCTCCCCATTTATAAGGAACTCCAAGCTGCGAATACGCAGCGCTCACGATCGCCTGCGCGACTGCTGTGTCGCCCTGTCCCTGGTAAGATGGCTGAGGCGTGGACGGTTTGCTGCTTCCTCCCGTACCTCCGCCGCCTCCGTTATCAGACGGAGCCTGCGCTGCCTCCTGTCTTCTTGCCTCTGCCTGCCTTGCTTCTTCCTCTTTTCTTCGTTCCTCGGCAGCCTTTTCAACCGCCGCCTGTATCTCTCCGTCGAGATTGGCGATCTCTGCCTGCTTGCTCTCAAGTGTGGCGTCAAGGCTGTCCTTATCAGACTCAAACTGCTGCTGCATGTTCTCCATGCTGGTCATTTCTTCCTCGAGCGTAACTTTGAGGTCCGCTACCTTCTGCTTTGTTTCTACATATTCTGTCAGCATCTGTCTGTCATATGTATGTACGTTCTGAACATATTCCGCTTTATTGACGAGATCGGAAAAGTTTTTTGCGGATACGAGCGTCTCCACAAAACTGGTGTCGCCCTCCTCATACATAAACTTAATGCGCAGCTTCATATCTTCATACTGCTCTTCTTCCTGCTTCTGGGCTTCTTTTAAATCATCTTCTGCCTTTGTGATCTCTTCGCCCTTTTCTATCAAATCACTTTCAAGCTGGCTGATCTTGGATACAAGTTCTGTCAGTTCTGCCTGCAGGGAACCAACTTCGCTTTCGGCTGCCGCTTTATTTTTCTTCAGATCGTCCACCGACGGTTCTGCGAACACCGGAGTCACTACGAGCGCACTTGCCACCGATGCAACTATAACAGCCTGGGTCAGTCTATTCTTCATATTTTCACCTTTCCTGTAAATGATACTTGTTGAACTGTTAACATTCAATCAATAAAAATACTTGGTCAAAATTACCTATACTCACGTAAAGGATACTATATATTGCCTCGAGATTCAACAACTTTCTGTAAAATACGACAGGTAAATAATACAAAAACGGACCGGTCACAGCCGGTCCGTCCATTCTTTTATTTAAAAAATTCTTCTGACACATTTGATCGGTTTGTATGTAGCGCTGCTGATCTTGATCCCACCCTCAGGATAAGGCGCCGAATTGGATGCATGCACGATACTGCCTCCGCCGATATAGATGCCGACATGTCCACCGTAGAAAATCAGATCTCCCGGCTGAGCCTCCGCATAACTGACCGCTCTTCCGTACGCCTCCTGTGCGCTGTCATTATGTGGAAGGGATACTCCAAAGGCCGCGTACACCGCCATTGTAAAGCCGGAACAATCTGTTCCGTTTGTCAGGCTGCTTCCGCCATACACATACTTGTTGCCCACGAACTGGCAGGCATAACTGGCAACCGCCGCGCCGCTGCCGCCGGAAGGCGGGGCATAATTTTTGTCATCATTGCTTCCGCTGTTATTGGAACTGCCTTTATCTGTATTGCCGTTTCCACCTGCGTCTGCATCATCCTGTCCACCGCCGTCTGCCGTCTGCTGTTCCTCCACTGCTGCCGCCAACGCATCCTGAATGCTTGCGTCCAGCTGTGCGATCTGAGACTGTTTGGAAGAGATCGTGCCGCTTAAGGACTCTTTTTCTTTCTGCAGCGCTGTCTGCTTAGCCTGCATATTCTCTACATCTGTGTCCAGACTGTTTTTTAATGTCTCAACTTTTTCTTTTGTCTTGATATATTCTTCGAGTTTTTGCTTATCGTAACTGTGCACATTCTGCACGTATTCCGCTTTATTAACCAAATCGGAAAAGCTCTTTGCAGATAAAAGTGTCTCTACAGCGCTGCCGTCCCCTTCTTCATACATATACCGGATGCGGAGTTTCATGTCGCTGTACTGCTGGCGCTCCTGATAGGCCGCCTCTTCCAGCTCTTCATTCGTCTTTACTACCGCTTCTGTCTTTTCTTTCAGCTCAGCTTCCAGTGACGCGATCTTGTCTAATGTCGCTGACAATTCACTCTGAAGGGCGCTGACCTCGTTCTCGGCTGCCGCCTTACTGCTCTCCAAATCGTTTACCGACGGTTCTGCAGACACCGGTGTTACAACCAGAACTCCCGCCAGCAATGAAATCGTACACACTCTACACAGTTTCCTCATAAGTCTCTCCTTAGTCTAAGTATTTCCCCTTACCAGTAACGTCTGTACCATGGTGAACCATATACATTTGCTACCTTAACTACATCCCCTGTGTGTGGTGCATGGATCATCTGTCCATTTCCTATATAAATACCAATATGCGTTCCGTAACATACCAGGTCTCCCGGCTGCGGACTGCTGACCGCTTTTCCGCCGCCTCCCTGTACCTGTGACGTACGTCCGATACTGATCCCGGCTACTCTGTGGCAGTATTGTGTGAGTCCGGAACAATCCAGCCCTGCTCCCGGTGTAGTGCCTCCCCATACATATGGCACACCGAGCTGGCTGTACGCCGCGCTTACGATCGCCTGTGCCGTAGCCGTATTGCCTGTTCCTGTATAATCGATACCGGATGAACTGCCGCCTCCGCCGCTGTTCGTGCCGCCGCCTGAACCGGAGCCGCCTCCGCCATTATTGTCTGACGCTACCGCCTGGCGCTGCGCTTCCTGCTGTCTAGCAGCCTCGGCCGCCGCAGCTTCCGCCGCCGCCTGTATCTGGTCATCAAAATCTGCGATCTCTGACTTTTTAGTCTCTATCGTCGTATTTAATTCATCTTCTTTGCTTTCATACTCAGACTGCATACTCTCGAGATTCGTCTTCTCTTCTTCCAGAGTTGTCTTCAAATCTGCGATCTTCTGCTTCGTATCCACATATTCCTGAAGTTTATCGCGGTCATAATCATGCACATTCTGTACATATTCTGCTTTATTGACCAGATCTCCAAAATTCTCGGACGTTACGATCGCCTCTACCGCGCTCGTATTTCCTTCTTCATACATGAACTGGATCCGAAGCTTCATGTCCTCGTACTGCTTTTTCTCAAGTGCCTCTGCTTCTTTCAGGTCTTCCTCTGCCTTTGTGATCTCCTCCCCTTTGGCGATCAGATCCTCCTCCAGCTGGCCGAGCTTGTTCAGCAAATCTGTCAGCTGGCTCTGCAGTGAACTGACTTGTTCTTCCGCTGCCTTCTTGTTCGCCTTCAGATCATCTACCGACGGTTCTGCGAACACCGGCGTTACGATCAGGGAACTGGTCAGCGCTACTGTCACCAACGTAGCTTTCAATCTCTTCATAATAATCATCCTTTTTACTTATTTTAAACTCCCTCATTCGTCTAACATAGACAAAGTACCCCTACATCTAGGAATGATTATACCTTATATTGCCAAATTTTGCAATAAAATTTAATACTTTCGTAACAATTCTCTTCACTGAATATTAAGATTTGTATATCCCATCAGACTTTTATCCACTTCCCGGGCAGCTTCACGCCCTTCCCGGATCGCCCACACGACAAGGGACTGCCCCCTGCGCATATCTCCCGCCGCGAACACAGCTTCCGCATTCGTGCGGTATCCTCCCTTTGACGTCGCTGCATTGCCGCGCTCATCTGTCTTCACCCCGAATGCATTGGCAATATACGGCTCGCACCCGAGAAAACCGGCGGCGATCAGCACAAGGTCCGCTTCTACAGTATATTCACTTCCTGCGGCTTCTGCCATTATTATACGGCCGGATTTCTTATCTCTCCTGCCCTCCAGTTTCGTGAGTACCGCTTTACACACGTTTCCGTTCTCATCTTTGATAAATTCTTTCACTGTAGTCTCATAGACTCTCGGATCCTGCCCGAACACAGCGGCGGCCTCCTCCTGTCCGTAATCCGTCTTGCTCACCTTCGGCCATTCCGGCCACGGATTCTCTTCTGTTCGGTGTTCAGGCGCTTTCGGCATCATTTCAAGCTGAAGCACCGATGCCGCTCTGTGGCGCACAACGGTTCCGACACAGTCATTTCCGGTATCGCCTCCGCCGATGACAAGCACTCTTTTTCCTTTTGCCGAAATATACGTCCCGTCCTTCGGTTTCATCTCGTTTGCCCAAAGCGCCTTTGTCGTGGACTTGAGAAAATCCACCGCAAAATGAATCCCCTTTGCGTCACGTCCAGGCACTTTGATATCTCTCGGGCGGGAGGCTCCGCATGCCAGCAAGGCACAGTCAAATTCCATCAAGATGCTGTCCGCTTTTCTGTCCTTTCCCACATTGCATCCGGTCACAAAAGCGATGCCTTCTTCTTCCATTATAGACAGCTTCCTGTCGATCACCTGCTTTTCCAGCTTCATGTTCGGGATCCCATAGCGGAGCAGCCCTCCGGCTTTGTCTTCCCGTTCAAATACCGTGACGCTGTGGCCTCTTCTGTTCAAAAGATCAGCGGCCGCCAGACCGGATGGTCCGGAGCCTATGACCGCTATCTTTTTTCCGGTTCTGACTCTGACCTGCCTGGCGGACGCATACCCCATCTTATATGCATTCTCAATAATTCCATATTCATTGGCTTTTGCCGTCACCGCATCCCCGTTCAGCGAACAGGTACAGGCCGCCTCACACAGTGACGGGCAGACTCTCGATGTAAATTCCGGAAAATTATTCGTCTTTTTCAGGCGGTAATATGCTTCTTCCCAATTTCCACGGTAAATGAGGTCGTTCCACTCAGGTATAAGATTGTGGAGCGGACATCCGCTTGCCATGCCCATGATCTGTTCTCCCGACTGGCAGAACGGAACGCCGCATGACATGCATCTGGCCCCCTGGCGCTCCTGCTCCTCCCGCGGCAAAGGCGTGTAAAATTCATTGTAATGCCTGATGCGGGACTTTGGCGCTTCGGCCTCCTTATCCTGTCTGTCATATTCCATAAATCCTGTTGCTTTTCCCATTTTATACGCCTCCTATCTTCCGCCTCTGATTGCATAAAATGCTTCGATCTTGGCTTCTTCACTTCCCATACCCTGCTCCTCCATCTGCAGGATGGCCGTCATCATCATCTCATAATCTGCCGGGATTATCTTTTTAAACCGCGGCAGATACTCTGTAAAGTCTTGCAGAATTGCTTTTCCGGTCACGGAACCGGTACACGCGGTATGTTCTTCGATCATCTGTTTCAGCTGGGCCACATCATATTTGGATGTCACGTGTTCTATATTGACGAGCTGCTTGTTTACCTTCTTGTATAGATCGTTGTCCATGTCGAGCACATAGGCGACACCGCCGCTCATGCCGGCCGCGAAGTTTCTTCCGGTCCGGCCGAGCACTGCGACTCTTCCTCCGGTCATATACTCGCATCCATGGTCCCCGACTCCTTCTACCACTGCAGTAGCTCCTGAATTGCGCACTGCAAAGCGCTCTCCCGCCACTCCGCCGATAAATGCCTTTCCTCCGGTAGCGCCATAAAGCGCCACATTGCCTGCGATAATATTTTCGTCATGTCTGTACTTGACGTCTTCCGGAGGCATAACGGAAAGCTTGCCGCCTGAAAGACCTTTTCCGAAGTAATCGTTGGTGTCCCCGGTGAGCTCCAGCGTCAGGCCGGACGGTATGAACGCTCCGAATGACTGTCCTCCGGCACCCCTGCATTTTACAATGAAGGTGTCTTCCGGCAGTCCGTCCGGATAACGTCTTGTGATCTCAGATCCAAACATCGTGCCAAAGGTACGGTCCGTATTCGACACGTCAACTTTAATGCTTTTTTTATGGCCTTTTTCCAGCGCCGGCAGAAGTTCTTTCACAAGAACCTTTTCATCCAGCGTCTTTTCCAGCTGAAAGTCATACTTTTTCTTCGGATCGTATATGGCCGGAACCGGTTCCTTTCCGTATGGGTTATACAGAATCTGTTTCAGATCAAGCTTTGCCGCCCGGTCGGAAACGGGAACTTCTCTTGTTTTAAGAAGATCTGTTCTTCCGACAAGCTCATCGATGGTCCGCACACCAAGTCTTGCCATATATTCCCGCAGATTTTCTGCGATAAAGCACATGAAGTTCACAACGTATTCCGGCTTTCCTGTAAAACGTCTGCGAAGCTTTGGATTCTGGGTGGCGACTCCCACCGGGCACGTATCCAGATCGCACACTCGCATCATGACACATCCGAGCGTCACGAGCGGTGCTGTCGCAAATCCAAATTCCTCTGCGCCAAGTATTGCCGCAACCGCCACATCTCTGCCGCTCATCAGTTTCCCGTCTGTCTCAAGCCGCACCCGTTCCCGAAGCCCGTTCTGTATGAGCGTCTGGTGCGTTTCTGCCAGGCCAAGTTCCCACGGAAGTCCTGCATTGTGGATCGAACTTCCCGGCGCTGCCCCGGTCCCTCCGTCGTATCCGGAGATAAGGATCAGTCCTGCCCCCGCTTTGGCAACGCCGGCCGCCACAGTGCCAACGCCGGCCTCAGATACAAGTTTGACGGATATGCGCGCGTCCTTATTGGCATTTTTACAGTCATAGATAAGCTGTGCCAGGTCTTCAATGGAATAGATATCGTGGTGGGGAGGCGGGGATATGAGGCTGACACCTGGGGTGGAATGCCGTGTTTTTGCGATCCACGGATATACCTTTGTGCCTGGAAGATGGCCGCCCTCCCCTGGTTTTGCCCCCTGCGCCATTTTTATCTGTATTTCCTGTGCGCTCACAAGATAGCGGGATGTGACTCCGAACCGCCCGGAAGCCACTTGTTTGATGGCAGAACAGCGGCTGCCGGACAGCCGCTCTGTCTCTTCTCCTCCCTCGCCGCTGTTTGACTTTCCGTGCAGTTCATTCATGGCCTCAGCCAGTGTCTCATGCGCTTCTTTCGATATGGAACCGTATGACATGGCGCCTGTTTTAAATCTCTTAACAATATCTTCTATGCTTTCTACTTCCTCTATCGGAATTCCTTTTTCCGGATAATTGAATGCAAGCTGGCCTCTCAGACTGACAGCTTCCTGCTCTTTGTTTATAAGTTTTGCATACTCTCTGAACAGCTCATAATCTCCCCTTCTTGTGGACTGCTGCAGCAGATGTATCGTACGGGGATTATACAGATGCCTTTCTCCGCCGCTCCTGGCCTTGTGCTGTCCTATACTGTCCAGCGTAAGTTCTGCCTCCAGCCCGAGCGGATCAAAAGCCTCCGAGTGACGCGCCATATAGTCTCCGGCTATCTCCTCCATGCCGATCCCCCCGATCCGGCTCACGGTATCGGTAAAATACTGGCGGATAAAGTCTTCTTTCAGTCCAAGCGCCTCAAATATTTTAGCGCCCTGGTAAGACTGTATGGTGGAAATGCCCATCTTGGAAGCGATCTTTACAATGCCGTGTATGACCGCCTCATTGTAATCATCTACTGCCGCGTAATAATCTTTCTGGAGCATGTCAGTGTCTATGAGCTGCCGGATCGTTTCATGTGCAAGATATGGGTTGACGGCACAGGCCCCGTATCCGAGCAGCGCGGCAAAATGATGTACTTCTCTTGGTTCTCCCGTCTCTACTATAATAGCCACTGACGTCCGCTTTTTTGTCCGCACAAGATGCTGCTGCAAACCGGACACTGCCAAAAGAGACGGCATGGCCACATGGTACTCATCCACGCCCCGGTCTGACAGAACGAGTATATTCGCCCCTTCCCGGATCGCCCGGTCCACCTCGATGAACAGATAGTCTATGGCTTTTTCAAGACCGGAATTTTTATAGTATACAATAGGTATCTCAGCCGCCTTGAAACCGTCTGCTTTTATGTTCTTTATTTTCAGCAGGTCTGTGTTGGTGAGAATCGGATTATTGACCTTGAGCATTCTGCAGTTTTGTGCGCTTTCCTTCAGAAGGTTCCCGTCTCTTCCGATATATACCGTCGTGGATGTCACGATCTCCTCCCGGATCGCGTCAATAGGAGGATTGGTGACCTGTGCGAACAGCTGTTTAAAATAGGCAAACAGATTCTGATGCCTGCCGGACAGCACTGCCAGTGGTATGTCGGCCCCCATTGCCGCCGTTTGTTCTATCCCGTTCCTGGCCATATTCAGTATAGAAGTCTTTACTTCTTCATAGGAATATCCGAAAGCTTTCTGAAGCTTTTTGCACTCCTCGCCTGTGTATGACGGTACCTTTTCATTTGGGATCTTCAGGTCTTTCAGCTTTATAAGGTTACTGTCCAGCCACTCGCCGTAAGGCTGGCGGCCGGCATACATTTCTTTCAGTTCCTCATCGTCTATAAGTTTTCCTGCCGCGGTATCTACAAGCAGCATCTTGCCGGGATGCAGCCGCTCCTTGAGCACGATCCCGGACGGCTCTATGCCAAGTACGCCTACTTCCGACGACAGGATCAGACGGTCGTCGGAAGTAATGTAATACCTGGACGGTCTCAGCCCGTTCCGGTCAAGGACCGCTCCCATGCAGTCGCCGTCGCTGAACAGGATGGAGGCAGGACCGTCCCACGGCTCCATCATTGTCGCATAATATTGATAAAAATCTCTTTTCTTCCGGGAGATATCTTTCGTATTTGCCCACGGTTCGGGAATGGATATCATAACAGCCAGGGGAAGTTCCATCCCGCTCATAACCATAAATTCCACCGCGTTATCGAGCATTGCGGAATCCGAACCTGCGCTGCTCACCGCCGGCAGCACTTTATGCAGCTCGCCTTTCAGGCATTCGGACTCCATATTTTCTTCCCTCGCGCGCATTTTGTCAACATTGCCCCGGATCGTGTTGATCTCTCCGTTATGTACGATAAACCTGTTCGGATGTGCCCGCTCCCAGCTTGGGTTCGTGTTTGTACTGAACCGCGAGTGCACAAGTGCGATCGCAGATTCGTAATCCGGGCACTGCAGGTCTGTAAAGAAAGAACGGAGCTGTCCTACGAGAAACATTCCTTTATATGCGATCGTCCGGCTGGAAAGAGACGCCACATATGTATCGTCGCTGCTCTGTTCAAAGACACGGCGCACTACATACAGGCGCCGGTCAAAATCAATGCCTTTTTCTGTTCTGTCCGGCCGTTCTATGAATGCCTGCATAATACACGGCATACATGCTCTTGCCCGGGTGCCGAGCACTTCCTCTTTTACAGGGACTTCTCTCCAGCCGAGGAACTTCATCCCTTCTTTCTGAACGATCACTTCAAAAATATTTTTCGCCTGATTTCGCTTCAGCTCATCCTGCGGGAAGAAGAACATCCCCACACCATAGTCTCTCTCGGAACGTAAAAAGATGCCGAGAGGTTTACAGACTCTGGAGAAAAACTTGTGGGAAATCTGTAATAAGATTCCAACTCCGTCACCTGTCTTACCTTCGGCATCTTTGCCTGCTCTATGTTCTAAATTTTCTACGATCTTCAGGGCATCCGCCACTGTCTCATGGCTTTTGCGGCCTTTGATATCGACGACTGCACCGATGCCACAGTTGTCGTGTTCAAACTCCGGCCTGTACAATCCATACTGCCGCTGCTCTATTTGTTTGTCCATATAATAATCCCTTTCCTCCTGATCTGTTAAACTTTTTTCATACTATACAATATTTTCGTCTGTTTGTAAACACGGGATTTCATGGATATTTTGTCTAATACATAAAAATAATCACAACATTTTTTTCAATCTTATAGTTTTTATGGACAGTTTTGATGAAATATTAAATTTTCATTAAAATAGTATTTACAAATATTTCCACCCGTGTATAATAAGACACATCAAAAAACGAGGGCGTTTTCCATTGCGGAAAGCGCTCTTTTTTGTATCCGTCTGTCCCATCATCTGAGTTGTATCTAAAGGAAATAACGGGCAGACAAATTATAAAAAAGGAGGCAACTGCTATGAAAAAACTGGAAATCATTATCCAGCCGGAGAAGCTGGAAGACTTGAAAGCTATTCTGGATGAGAATAATGTAAACGGCTTAATGATCAGCAACATCATGGGTTACGGCAATCAGAAAGGCCATAAAAAAGTATACCGGGGCGCAGAATATAATGTTAATCTGCTGCCCAAGGTAAAAGTCGAGACTGTAGTTGAGGCTGATGCCGCACAGGAACTCATCAATATAATTATAGATGAGATCCGGACCGGTACTTACGGCGACGGCAAGATTTTCATGTATGAGGTTGAAGATGCCGTGCGTATCCGCACAGGAGAACGCGGTTCAGACGCTCTATAAAACATACTTTTTGTATCGACATAAGGAGGTAGTATTATGGATTTAGCAACATTAATGGAAAATGGGATGGATACCGCCCAGGCATCCGGCCTGCTGTTGAATGTAATGTGGACCATGGTCGGCGCGGTACTTGTATACTTTATGCAGGCAGGTTTTGCAATGTGTGAGGCGGGTTTCACACGGGCCAAGAATTCAGGCAACATTCTAATGAAGAACATGCTAGACTTCGTGCTTGGAAGTTTATTCTTCTTTATCTTCGGCTTCGCCATTATGCACGGTACAGACTGGAATGGCATTATAGGCATCAAAGGATTTTTTAATCCCGCGTCCCTGGCAGATGCCGATGGAATGATAAATGGACTTCCTGTCGGAGTGTTCATGATATTCCACACTGTATTTTGCGCAACTGCTGCAACGATCGTATCCGGCTCCATGGCAGAGAGGACAAAGTTCGCAGCTTATCTTGCATACAGTGCAGCGATCAGTATTATTATATATCCTGTTTCCGGTCACTGGATCTGGGGCGGAGGATTCCTGTCCCAGATGGGCTTTCATGATTTTGCGGGCTCTACTGCAGTACATATGGTAGGCGGGCTCTGCGCTCTGGTCGGCGCTAAGATTCTAGGGCCCCGTATTGGCAAATACACTAAAGACGGTAAGGCCAGGGCTATTCCCGGACATAACCTGCCTATCGCTGCCCTGGGCGTATTCATTTTATGGTTCTGCTGGTTCGGGTTCAACTGCGGCTCTACAACAGCCGCATCCACAAGCCTTGGTGATATTGCCATGACAACAAATCTCGCCGCCGCTGCCGCAACATTGATGGCCATGTGCGTAACATGGCTCCGTTATGGAAAGCCAGACGTGTCCATGACCTTCAACGGCGCTTTGGCCGGGCTGGTGGCGATCACTGCCGGCTGTGATGTAGTCAGCAGTTGGGAAGCGATTATTATAGGCCTTGTTGCCGGTCTGGTCGTAGTGTTCTCTATAGAAATCTTCGACCAGAAAATAAAAATTGATGACCCGGTAGGTGCTGTCAGTGTCCACGGTATCTGCGGTGCGCTCGGAACCATTCTCACAGGGGTCTTCGGAGAAGGCTGCAGTCTGGGGACACAGATAACAGGTGTAGCCAGCGTAGCCGCATACGTCCTTGTAATGGCATTTGTCATCTTTACCATCATCAACAAAACCATCGGGCTGCGCGTCAGCCGCGAGGAAGAAACAGAAGGCCTGGATGTACACGAACATGGCTCCAGTGCCTACGCCGATTTCAACTTCCGTTTATAAAAGCAACTCCTTAAAATAGCACAGAAAAATAAATGCCTGGAATTTTCTCCATCTCGTTGAAACGCACGTATGAGTTCGTATACAGCTATGCAGCTTATATTCCAACATTTTTTAGATGATCGTGCCCTGGAAAAAAACATGATAAACTTAAGAATCTGACAGCTTACACAGCTGCCAGATTCTCATTTTCCCCCGGTTTATTCGGATAATCGGGTCTCTCTTCTATTCTCTGGATAAATACAAACATCGTCGCCGCCACTGCCGCACATACAACTGTGACGATCCCTATCCTCATAATATCTGCCGACAGCCACTCCAGAAGCTCGTACTTCGTGGCCAGCACCGAGAAAATGTTCATGACGACATGAGCCGCTGCGGGCGCTTTTATCGAACCATACTTCTCATAAATATAAGCCAGCATCATTCCAAGCACAAAGCTGTAGATCATCTGCACTAAATTCACGTGCAGGATGGAAAATACAACGGATGAGTATATGGCGGCCTGCATATAGCCCCCTCTCGCTCTCAGGCGCTTAAACATAAGCCCGCGGAATACGAGTTCCTCACAGACTGGAATGAGAACGCCAAGGCAGATGATCTGTATGAGAAGCGGCGGCGTGTAGAGCACCTCCATCGTCTCCTCATAAGAGCTGCTCAGAGCGGACACTCCACTGATAGCGATCAGGTTGTTCAGTCCCCAGCACATGGCAACTGACATTACGAGCACAGCGCCATATTTCCATACCGGCGCCTTTTTGTTCGGCAGGATTCCGGATACCCGTTCCCTCACCCTGTCTCTGTGAAAGAGCACGATCATGACCGGTATCGTGATGAATGCAGCCGCCCCTTCGATCACGGTCTGCCACTTCATCAATTCCTCCAGTATGGCATTATACAGATTCATCATCTGGTCCTGATTCTCCATCGCTTTCATAGCTGTGTCATAATGCGCAGACATATATAAGAAAGAACACACCATAGCACCGGCCATCATCGTGGCAAAAGCAATTCCCCACTTGATGAGCAGCGGGCCCCACAGATGCATGAACCGCTTTCCGCCGCTCTCCGGGGGTACAGGCGGTGTTACATTTTGCTGTTGTTCCATAATAAACCTCACTTTCTTTCAATCACTCCCTCTATTCTACTTCTCATTAACCCAACATGCAATTAAAAAAGTATAAATTCTTTGAAACAATTCAAAGGGGTCAGACCCCTATGGCCATAGGGGTCTGACCCCTTTCGTACAACCCCCGTACTTGACACATTCTTATTTTCTGACTATTATAGTATTTGAACGGGGCGCCGAAACGGCTGAGATGTGCATGTCTTCGCACAGACCCTTATAACTTGATCCGGATAATGCCGGCGTAAGGAAGGAGAATTTAATATGTCAAAATCAAGTGTCAAAACAAGCACTTCTTCAGGTGCTGTCACAAAGAAACTCGTTTTTTCTGCAGTTGGAATCGCACTCGCAATGGTGACTTCTTACATTAAAGTATGGGAGATGCCCATGGGCGGTTCTGTCACATTATTATCCATGTTGTTCATCTGTCTTATCGGATACTGGTATGGGCCGAAGTATGGTATTCTGACCGGGGTTGCCTATGGCATACTTCAGTTTGTTGTAGATCCGTACATGCTCTCGATCCAGCAGGTAGTGCTCGATTATCCGCTTGCTTTCGGGGCGCTCGGATTGTCCGGTTTCTTTTCCGAACGGAAATATGGTCTGCAGGCCGGCTACATAGTGGGTGTCATCGGGCGGTTCATCTGTTCTCTTCTGTCCGGGGTCATCTTTTTTGCATCCTATGCACCGGAAGGAATGAATCCGTGGGCCTATTCCGCACTCTATCAGGGGTCCTACCTCGGCGCGGAGGCTGTGATCACACTTGTGATCGTATCGCTTCCGCCGGTCACTAAAGCATTGAAATATGTCAAAACGCAGACGAACGTGTAACAGGCAGGATGGATACAAGGATGAATATAAAACAAGAAATATATCCGCATTACTCTCCTAAAGGCGCAGTGGAATATTTTCTTGCACATCACAATGAGGCTAATATTATCAAGGATATTAAAGAGAACCAAGTTTTTCTTTGCTTTGACCTAAAGCGCAATGCCGTAGGTACAGTTACGATAAGGGAGAATGAAATATGCAGATTATTTGTTCTGCCCTCCCGCCAGGGTAACGGATATGGTACGGAATTGCTTGATCATGCAGAAAAAATAATCTCACATCAGTATTCAAAGATCATACTTTCCTCCTCACTGCCGGCAAAAAAATATATCAATACAGACGTGTATTCAAACAGCCGTGACTTAAAACTGTCACGGCTGTTTATTTTTTGTGAATCCACAATATGCAATTAACTATGTAAATACAGAGCGTTTAGTCAAATTTCTGACCCGGGAGCGGCATCTTCGGACAGCCAAACCTCTTAGCCCACCAGCTCGTTATAAATGGCGTTACAATGCAGGTCACCACTACCGATGCCGCGACCTGGACCGTAGCTGTCGCAACGTACGGCTCCCACGATGTGTCGATGAGCGCTACCGCCGCTGGAACCGCCACTGCATTGCCAGCAGTTGTGGCCACTGCCCATGCGGCATACCCGGGCCGCCTGCTGATGAACTTGTCAAAGACGAGAATAAACCCGCCGCCGACAAATACGGTGATAAGACCAAGCAGAATTCCAGGAAATCCCCCTTTGATTATACTCGTCAGATCGATCCCGGCACCGAGCGCAAAGCCTATCAGAGGAATGATCGCGGTTCCCATCGGAGCAAACAGTTCCCGCATCCCTTTGTCTATGTTACCGATCAGCATACCAAGAACGATCGGTATAATAGCTGCCAGCAGTGACATGAATGGGATATTTGCAAGACCGGAGGCTCCAAGCGCCACAAGTGTAAAGAACGGCCCGTCATTCAGCGCAAGCAGCGGAAAGCATCCGCAGTCAGCCTGGTCACCGTAATTTCCCATCAAAGTCAGGTAAACACTGCCGTTACTGTTCGTGACCGCACTGATAACAGCCAGCGTCGTAAGTCCAAAGACGCCTTCCATTCCCCATATCTTTCCGATTATGATTCCAAGCAGCGCTCCTACGGCAAACTTGGCCAGCAGGAGCACCCCTCCCCTTTTCAGTACCTTCGGCATGTCTTTCACCTGCAGGGCAGTTCCCATACAGAACAGCTGTGCCCCCAGCAGCGTAGATGTGCCCGCGCTTGAAAAAAGTGCGGTCGTAAGTCCCCCTATCTGGAGTGCATCCGGAAACAATGTGTTAATCAGACTTCCCAGCAGCAGCGGAATCACCATCATGCCTGCCGGAACTTTTTTTAAAAAATTTAGTATCATAATTATCCTCCTCATCTACTTCGATGCTTCTAACAACAGTCTCTCTACAATATCGATCCCTATATCCTCATAACCGCAGAAGCCGCCCTTTACCACTATCGGCAGTCCCTCATACGCTCCCATGATCCTTCCCACGTCGACCTGTGCCACAATATTATCGAGCGCCTGGATACATTCCACGCCGATCGTGCGGCAGACACTTTCCATCGTATCACCTCCGGTCAGCAAAAGGCCCGCGATCCGTTCCTTTCCCGCATATTCCAGTACACGTTTTGTAATTTCAGCCAGACCCCTGTTGATCAACGCAGAACTTGTTCCCGGCCTGTAGCCGCGCTTTCTGTCCTCTTCCTCCAGGTTCACCACCGTTCCATGCAGTGCTGTCTCAACAATGACCGCTCTCGTTCTATTTTGCTGCTCTAACAGACCAGTCACTTCACACACAGCCCTGCCTGTTTCCTTCTCCGCGTCACTTCCGCCTTCGAGCAGAGACAGTGGTGAGACACTGACCTTCTTATATTCACTGCCGTGCGCGCAAAGTACATCTATCTGCTTCTCTGTGGCAGGATTGGCGCTTCCTACGATAAACAGGGCAGTCTTTGTACCGTCAGGTTCCGCGCCGTCTGACAGGGCCGGTTTTTCTTCCCCTATGACGCCTCTGTGATACGCAAGCTTCATTGTAAATGCCCCCGGATCCACTGCCAATATGTTCCACCCAAGCTGCACACACGCTTTAGCTATAATGTCCAGATGATCCATTGTTATGGCATCCACAATGATAATCCTGTTTTTCTGTTCTTTCGATGCCGCCAGCTTTTTCTTGAGCGAATCTACGCCGCTCAGGACGTCCCTCAGGCAGATGAAGTCCACCTGATTCTTTGACTGCCCTCTTATCAATTCAGGAACATAGCATTCCCTCACCGGTGTCTTCACATCTTTTGCGACAGGAGTCTCTGTCAGTATCACCCCGTCTATGATTGAAAATCCGCCTACGCAGACCCGCCTTGACTGGGGCATTGCCGTTACCATAACCGCTGTCGTATCCGGCCCGAGGCAATCCAGCATGGCGTCAATTTCATATCCGATGCCGCCGCGGAGTGTTGTGTCTATTTTTTTAGAATAATAACGGATCCCCATCTGCTTCAGCTCTTCCGTCACCTCTTTTACTGCCCGGTAAGCCTCCCGGGGCGGCATATGTCTGCTGTTGCTGCTCACATACACAGCATCCAGTCTTTCAGAATCTTTAAAATTTTTAACCGCATCCGCATCAAAAAACAGACCTGTCTTTGCCTGCGACCTGGCCACCAGCACCCCCGCGCTTGCCGTGCCTGTAAAATCATCCGTTACAGCACCTATAACTGCCATCTTGATTCCTCCCTACTTTTTTGCGTTATGCTTGGCCACCGCATATTTTACCGTCGTTCTGATCGCCGCATCCATGCTCGTGTTCGCAGCGATCCCTTTTCCTGCAATATCGAAGGCTGTACCGTGGTCCACAGAACATCTGATAAACGGAAGTCCGAGTGTGACAGAGACTGAACGCTCCAGATCCAGCGTTTTACACGGCATATGTCCCTGGTCGTGATACAATGCAAGAATCGCGTCAAATTCTCCTTTTTTCCCCCTGCAAAACAGTGTATCCGGAGGAATCGGCCCGGCCACATTGATCCCTTCTTCTACAGCTTCCTCTATGGCGGGGCATATGTACTTCAGCTCCTCATCCCCGAAAAGTCCTCCCTCGCCACAGTGCGGGTTCAGTCCAGCCACTGCTATAAGAGGCCGGTTTAATCCAAGCTTTTTAAGCTCCGTATCCATACGCTCAATGTCATTTAGCACATGTTCTTTTGTCACGTAATCAATTGCGGCCCTCAAAGAAATATGGCGGCTTAGATGAAACACCCGCATTTTAAAGCAGTCAAACATCGTAAGCACATACGGCGCCTTTGTGCCGTCCTGATAGAGTTCCGTGTGTCCGGCCTGGCTGACTCCCACCATTTTGATAGCAACCTTGTTGATCGGCGCAGTCGTCACAGCGTCGATCCTGCCCGCCATTGCGAGCTCGATCGATTTATCAACAGCATCAATGGCGATCTGTCCCGCAAGCCTCTGTTCTTTACCCCATTCCAGCTCTGTAATATCATAATTCCCGGTTTCCAGAACATTTATGACACCGTGCCGGTATTGCGCGTCTTCCGGCCTTTCTACTGCCGCCAGTCTGAGCCCGCTCTCACCTATCGCAGTTCCTGCCCGCTCAAGTACATTAACGCTTCCGATCACGAGCGGACGGCATATCTCATACAAGGCTTTTTCTTTCAATGCCTTAATAATGATTTCAGGGCCAATGCCAGCCGGATCTCCGATCGTGATCCCTATAACAGGTTTAAATTTCTGATTCATAATTACTTTCCTTTCAATTGAAATACAATTAATTATTTTCATGTTGTAATTATATCTTTTCTTTCAATCGAAATCAATATAATTATCGATTAATAACTAACAAATATCAATTGATAATTTTATGCATTTTTTACAATGTTGTGATCTTAGTACACAGGCATACATATTAACCAGCGTCCTTTTTTCATAAAAGCGGTCACTCCTTACGACAGACCACTCACATAAGTTATTTGAAAAATTTGTAAAAGCTCCTAAATACTGCTCCTTTCCGGGCATGAAAAAAGCAGCCAGTCCTAAGACTAACTGCCTGATCAGCATTAAAAAGTAATATTTTGTTCTTTCTTTTCTTCTTTCTCTTTTTCTTTTTTCTTTCTCTCCCACCATGTACCTGCCAATGAACAGCTTCCGCCCATAGCTATTAAAGCTATCATTATAATCCAAAATTCTAATCCCATAATTATACTTCCTCCCTAAAATAATAAATGTTGACAAACAAATATTACGATCAAACCTACAACAAGTGCTATTATACTTGCCAAAAGTGCAAGTATTATTTTTTGATAATTTCTTTTTCCTATTTCTTGTTGTGCTTCATCGTGAGTTAATTGCTTTCCATCAATGAATGCCAGAATTTCTTTATAAGTTTGAATATCATGCTTCTTTTTAAAACTTTCAATCTTGCCTGCTGTATATAGTGTTACGGCAAACAGGCATAACCAAATAACAATTCCGGCATACCCATCAATAATAGCTAAAGGATAGGCACTTACAGTTATGGCTGTCAATTCAGCCAGAAAAACAACGCTCATCATATTAAACTTTTTAATTGCAGCTTTTTCTACTATTTCTCTCATCTCCTTTATATCTTCTTTTATAAAACTATCTAAAGATACATTGAAGACATTGGATAGTATAATTAAACTTTTAACATCAGGACAGCTTTTATTTGTTTCCCAGTTTGAGACTGTCTGTCTTGAAACAAATATTTTAAGAGCCAGTTCTTCTTGTGAAATCTTTTGTTGTTCTCTTAATTTTTTAATTCGTAATCCAATATCCATCTTATATCTTCTCCTTTATTGTATTGTATATGAATGTATATTTTTTGTCTGTCAAAAGTCTTTGACATTGCCTTTTAATGGTAAAATTACTGTATGATATTAAATATAAGCCAGCTTAATCATTATAACAGGTACAAATTATATACTGTATAAGGATTGCGCGCAAATGCCATTATGCTGCTTTTTTGCTATCCCTATGGTACATTGTTCTGTGGCCTTGTAAACAAAAAAAGAAACACCGTTTCTATCATTAGGGGCGTAAATAACTGAAAGAGACCGACACATGAAAAAAACCCGCGCAAAACATAGTGTTTGTACGGGCGAAGGTTTTTGCGTATTCAGTTGTTGTATTGAATGTTTGTTTAAATTTAAAATAAGAAAGCCAATTATCGCTTAAACACAAGGTTTATTAACCATAACCTACGGTTTTTCTTCGTTGAATTTATAGCCGACACCCCAGACGGTCAGTATGTATTGCGGGCTATCTGGGAACGGCTCTATCTTCTTTCTTAGTTTTCGTATGAAAGATGTCAGATCGCTACCCTCTGGCGCATTGTTAAAGCCCCATATACTCTCATATAGCTGTTCCTTGGTAAAGACTAACCCCTTATGGCAAAAGAGAAAATATAGCAGGTCAAAAAGGGTCTATGGTGAAATCATATTTTTGTTCAGAAATCAAATGATATAATCAATACTTTCCCATTTTACCACCTGACTTTTTAGTTTAATATATCTTTGGAAATAGTTTCTTAGTGTGTCGTTTATAATTACAGTATTCTTCTTTAAAATGGTTAAGTAATACCTTTTCCTCTATTCTAATCCGAATATGGTAACATATCATACAGCTAATAAATACAAAGATAGTTGCATATATATTTTTAAACGCTAGTGAAATACCTAATAAACTTAGTATACTTCCTGTATAAGCTGGGTGTCGTATATATTTATATAGACCTGTTTTTATTAGTTGTTGTGAGTTTTTTGTTTGAACATCCAATGTAAAATTTCTTTTTAATGATAGAACCGCACCTACTCGAATGACAATACCAATATAAATAATACATATACCTATAAAGGAAAATATGGGCGGAAACATAGTATCTTTAATATCGGAGGGCACTTGCTTGCTCACTAAAATAAGACTTATGAAAATGCAGAAGAAAGAGTTTATATATAATAGCCATTTTGTTCCTTTATCTGTATCAAATCCTTTCTTTTCTTTCTTTTGATATGTGTATATGAAAATGAATAACTCAGAAAGAATTAAAATTACAAATCCCAAATTAAAAATATAATAAGTAATCAAGTTACTAAACTTTGTTGGATCACCCACAATTCTTACTCCTTTTTGCAGTGACGTAGTATACTATTAATCTCAGTAGCCTGTCTCTTTGTTATATATAAAAACAAAAAGGCTGCCTTGGCACGCTTCATCAAAATATGATATTCTATATACGATCAGAATTGTACTGAGGATATCAAATGTACTAACAATATATGGCAGATCAAAAACATGCGTATGGCTTCAGCATCATGTTCTGTTACCGCCTGTGACTCGGCAAAAAGAGACGGACAGACACAGTTGTCTGATCCCGCTCTTCCTGCCGCTTCACGACGCTTAATCATCTTTATTCTGCTGCGCATTATTTTCAGAGAAAATAAGGAGATTTTTTTAATGTATACAACTAATGAATTACTTTCAAACCTGGACAAATTACATACGACAGATTTAGGAGCCGTGCGGATCAAGAAAAATCTTTCTTTAGACACGGATGAAGTTATAGAATGGTGCAAACTGAGTATAAAGCAACCCGATGCCTCCGTCACAAGGAGCGGAAAAAACTGGTATGTCAGAGTAAATGGCTGCATTCTTACGATCCATGCTCACAGTTACACTGTTATCACCGCACACAAAATAAAAAAATGAACTTTTATACAAGATCCATCTCTATGTTCAGCTTCCTGGCGAGAGCAACCTTTTCTTTTGAGACGCCGTCATCGGTGATGATCCGGCTCACATCATCCATCGTACATACCGTGAACAGATTGCCGCTGCCGAATTTGGAGCTGTCCGCTATGACGTATGTCTCATCCGCCGCTCGGATCATCTCACGTTTTACCTCCATCTGCGGCGCCCCCATAGAAGTGAGGCCGATATTCAGATTAATCCCGTTCACGCCGACAAAAGCCTTGTCAACGTGGAACTGCTTAACTCCACCGGCAGTGATATTATCAAGCGCGGACGGCGGATTGGCCATCACATATCCCCCCACCATGAACAGCTCCACATGTCTGGCAGATGACAGTTCAGCAGCACAGTACAGAGAATTTGTCACGACAGTCATCTGCTTTTCCTCATGTTCCTTTATATGTTTAGCAAGATAACAGCCCGTGGTGGAATCATCTATAATAATGGATTCCTTGTTGCCTATATATTCATAGGCACGCACGGCTATACGATGCTTTTCCCTGCTGTTGAGATAAAACTCTCCCGGATTGAACTGCACAGACAGCCCTTCCTCTTTCCTGACCGCCCCGCCGTACGTCTTTTTCAGAACTCCCTGCTGATCGAGCCTGCGGATATCATTCCTTATCGTCACCTCTGAGCAGCCGAGCCGTCCGCTCAGGTCGGCCACCTTTACCTGCCCCTTTTCCTGAACTTCTTCTATAATAATTTCCAGTCTCTCACTTACCTTCATACCTGATCATTCCTTCACGATTATTCCGTCTTTATCAATATATCTTAATTCTAACACAGGGCAATTTTACTGTCTATTATGAAATTAATCATAACCTGTCTTTACTTTTTTTCTGGTTTGCAATATAATAGAAAAAAATTCTATATACTGGAATATGAGGGAGGGATTCATTTGGAAGATTTAAACCAGCTGATCGCAGATAACTTAAAAGAAATTCGCAGATCCAAGGCGCTGAGCCTTGAACAGACATCTTCCCTCACGTCCATCAGCAAAAGCATGCTGAGCCAGCTGGAACGGGGTGAGGTAAACCCTACCATTTCCACTGTATACAAACTTTCTCTCGGCCTGAAAGTACCGGTGACTGCGTTTACCGCACCGAAGCCGACACCGTTTTCCCAGACGAGCAAAGCCGAAGTCTCTCCCCTTGTCAGTGATGACGGCCGCTACCGGCTCTATCCGGTCTTCAGCTTCCGGGACGGACAGGACTTTGAGATCTTTGACTTTGAATTCGACGAAGGCGGGCAGATGGCAGGCAACAGGCAGATGGCAGGCACACGGGAATTTATCACTGTGTACAGCGGACAGCTGACACTTATATTCAAGGACAGGGAATATGTGTTGGAAGCAGGCGATTCTGCCGCTTACAACGCCTTTGACGACTACATTTACAAAAATACAGGAAAAGGAATGATAACTGCATGCATCGTCGTGCACTATCCGAATTAAGAAAGGAGAAAGAGACATGGAAAATCAAAAGCAACGCGTATACGACGCACTGAACAAGCTGAACATCAAGTATGAAGTGGTGGAACATGAACCGGTACACACGATGGAGGATATGGACCGTCTTGGGCTTCCTGCCAAAGGAACGCTCTGCAAGAACCTGTTTCTGCGCGACGCTAAAGGTAAACGCCACTTTCTCGTAACATGTGATGAGAAAAAGACCGTCGACCTGAAATCACTCGGACGGGCCCTTGGCGCAGGCAACTTAAGCTTTGCCTCCGAAGAGCGGCTGGAACAGTATCTTGGACTTAAGCAGGGCAGTGTCTCCCCGTTCGGGCTTATGAACGACACCGACCATGCGGTGGAATTCTTTATCGATAAAGATCTCGGACGATGCAAGAGCCTCGGAATCCACCCGCTGGAAAACACAGCGACTGTGTTCCTCTCTTTCAAAGACTTGGATAAGTTCCTCTGGGATCTGGATGTGGATGTCATGAAAATTAAATTATAACCGTGTATCATACAAGGGACAGACTGGCCTCCCGGGCCGTCTGTCCCTTTTTATCCCTTGATGATACTATGCGCGCTTAAACTACCAGCTTTCCGGCTTTTCCGAGCACCTGGCCTCTCGTTCCGCCGGCATCGGTCCATCTCAGATGGGTTCCCGTCACATGGCCGGAGGCAGCCACACCATACTTTCCGTGATAGTGATTCCCTGCGTCGTTTCTGAGCAATTCTCGGGCTCTATCATTGAACTGATCCATGTTTACAGCAGATATATCAATACGTTCCCGCCCGGCTGCAGTTGTCACTGCTTCCCCGATATTTCCTTTAACTGTAAAATTGCCCAGATTAACGTTGGCCGCTGCATAGGCGGCCTGCAGTTCCTGTTTAAAATGTTCGATATAGGAAGTCCCTTGCTGATTCTGGAATCTCTGCCCTGTATCGCATCCGTCTAAATATATTTCACCGCTGTAATTTGCCGGTAGAATATTGTTGAATTGAAGTAGCAGCGCCAGCTCTCCGGCTCTGTAACCACCAAATTCACCTTCCAGGACAGCGCTTTCCGGCGGTTCTCCATGACTTACCAGAATAAGGGACTCTGCGGGCGCTATCCCTTGCAGATTCTGGATGCCTGCATGTACGGCTGCGGAACCTTTGGACGGGATGAAACCGATATTTTTTGGGGCAAAAGCAGCGTCCCTGGGCCTTACCCGCTTTCTGGCATCAATGTTCTGTGCATTTGTCATCAGATTTGCATCAAGAGGCGTTACCGTATGTGGCACAGCGGCAGAAACCGTAAAGTCCTGTATCGTGTATGTTTTCAGCCTCTGTATCGGCTGAGATGTTCTTTGCTTTTTGCTGTCGTATCTATACATTCTCCTCACCTCTTTGTAAGGATACCACATTTTTTATTCTTCCGGCCGGCAGAAACATACTTTCTCTATATCTGTCACCAACTGAGGCCTACCCGACATATCTGAGCGCTTCGATCGGCTGTTTTCTGGCGGCTTTATCTGCCGGATATATGCCAAAGATAATGCCGAGCCCCATGGAAAATGCGATCGATATCCACACCACTCCCAGGCGCAGTGAATAGTTCATATCCTCTCCCCCCACTCCTGATATGACCCGAAGCGTGATCCAGGACAGAAAGATCCCTACAGCACATCCCATCAGGCTGATCATGAGCGCCTCCACGAGGAACTGAAGCATAATGGTCCCTTTTCCCGCGCCGACCGCCTTACGTATCCCTATCTCGCGCGTACGCTCCGTGACTGACACGAGCATGATGTTCATAATACCGATGCCTCCCACGAGCAGAGAGATCGCTGCGATACCTCCAAGAAGAAGCGCCAGTGTGTTGGTGACGTTCTGCATCGCTTCCATGACTGTGGACTGATTGATAACGGTAAAAGCGTCCTCATCCTGACCGAACCGTTCCATCAAAGTATCATTCAGGACGCTCTCTGCTTTGTCCAGTGTCTCCTCACTTGCCGCGGATGCGCAAAACGTCGTCACGTCAGACGATACATCGTCTGCCATACGAATCAGCGATGTGTAGGGGATATAAGCCTCATAGTTTTCTGTAGTGCTGGAATCACTGTCCTTGGCGGCCAGCACACCGATGATCTGATACTCTGTCCCGTTAAGCTTTACCGTCTCTCCGGCCACATCCATCCTTCCCATCACCTCTCTGGCAAGGCCGGCATTGATAACCGCCACATTCGTGTGGTTCTCTATATCTGTATTTTTGATAAACCGGCCCGCATACAATTCCAGGCCCTGAATGTCATAATAAGCGCCCGTTGTCCCATAGAGAGCGGCATTTTCTTCCGAGTAAGCGCTGGCCGCCGTCACACTGCTTTGCGCAACCGGCGCCGCTGATTCTATCTCTTCGTTTTCTGCCAGTGCGGTTACTTCTGACAGCTTCAGCGGCCTGCCTTTGTCATCCTGTACCGTAACTGTCAACATGTTATTTCCGATGCTGGAAATCTGATCTTCAACTGATTCTGTTGTCCCGCTCACAAGCGATACGAGCACGACAAGCGACATGACACCGATAATAATGCCAAGCATAGTCAGAAAGGAACGCATCTTGTTGGAGGCAATAGATTTCCATGCCATTTTTACTGCCTGCAGTATCATACTTTTACCTCCTTTACCCGGCCATCCAGTATATGAATACTCCTTTCAGCCTGTCTGGCTACCGAGTCATCGTGAGTGATAAGCACGATCGTACTGCCTTGCTCATGCAGCTCATGGAACAGCTCCATAATCCCTTCTCCCGTTTTGGAATCCAGGTTTCCCGTCGGCTCATCGGCCAGGAAAAGTGACGGGCGCGCAGCGATCGCCCTTGCAATAGCTACTCTCTGCTGCTGGCCTCCCGACAGTTCATTCGGTCTGTGTCTCCCCCGCCCTTCCAGCCGTACTTTTGACAGAGCTTCCTCTACCCGCTCTCTTCTTTCAGTCTTTGCTATCCTCTGGTAGATCAGCGGTAATTCTATATTTTCTGCCGCTGTCATATTTCCAATTAAATGAAAGCTCTGAAAGATAAACCCTATCTTTTTATTTCGTATGCGCGCAAGTTCCGATTCCGTGTATTCTTCAATAGCCTGACCGTCCAGCGTATAAGTCCCCTCGTCCGCCATATCGAGACATCCTATGATATTCATCATCGTAGATTTGCCGCTTCCGGAAGGACCCGCTATGCTGACGAATTCTCCTTCCTCTATCTGCATGCTGGCGCGGTCGAGGGCGCGCACTTCCGTCTCACCAATATGATATATCTTAGATACCTCATGAAATGTGATCATCTCTGTCCCCCTTATTGTTCTGACCTGTTGCCCGGCCCGCCTTGAGGCATGCTGCCCATATCAGGCTTTTCACCGTCCTGCATCTGTCCGCCGCCCGGCATATTTCCTCCATCCTGCATCATCCCGTCCTGCCCGTTCATCATGCCGCCGGATTCTGCTGTGCCGGTACTGCCGGCCTTCAGATAATAGACCGTATCCCCTTCGCTCAGTCCGCTTACAATCTCTACCTGACTTCCATTGGACAGTCCGGTCTCTACTTCTGCCGCGTCCGTCAGATTTCCATCTTCATCCTTTCCCGTATATACAAAAGTGCTGTTCCCTTTTTCCTGAAGTGCGCTGACCGGAATGAGTACCGCATTTTCCGATTCCTCTATGTGGATGGTCGCCGACGCGCTCATGCCGAGCATCATGTCCTCTGTTTTATCCACCGTAATTTCCACCGGATATTTTGCACTGCTGCTCCCTGAAGATGCTGTCAGAGCTACCTTTGTGATCGTGCCTTCAAATTCCTGTCCATCCAGCGCGTCCAGAACGACAGAGGCCGGCTGCCCCTCTTCCACCGAAAGGATATCCAGCTCATCTACATTGATAGAAACGGTAACATTATCTCCCGATGCTATCGTAAACGCTGCTGTCTCATATGCGCTGTACTCACTGCTGCCTGAAGTGCCGGCATCGCTGCCGGATGTGCTGCCATCGCCCGAAGTACCGTTTCCTGCACCGGCGCTTTCTGATCCCACAGCATTTCCAGACGATGCCCCCGCGGCCGTCCCGGAACTCTTGCTTTCCGCGCCGCCTGCGGAGCCTGCCGATGAAGAAGCGTTGTTCTGGCTGTCCTTCTTTGTATCATCCGTGCCTTGTGCTGCGGCTGTCTTGGCAAACCTGGCCTTTATCTGCAGGATGCTGTCTCCGGAATCACTTTTACGCACTTCACTCGTGACGTCGGCCCCTTTTACTTCCGGGATAATATTAGCCGAAAACTCATATCCACTTTTTGCAGTCAGCTTTATCGTCGCTGTGTAAACTGTATCAGGCTGATATACACTTGTTGCGCAGTTCCATGTGATAGTTCCCGCATATTCCGCCGTTTCTTTTATATCAGACTGAGGCTTCTGCCCGGTCTCCGGTGCTTCTACCGTAAGACTGCAGTCTGAAATGTTCTGGACCGCTGATATTCCATCGGCCGCAGAAAGCAGAATGATCTCAGAATTGCTGCCCGTGCCGGACATTGCCGATGTTCCGGCTGAGGCTGACGATACATTTCCATTTTCAGATCCTCCGGAATTTCCTCCTGCTTCGGACGCTGAACTCTGCGTGATCTCCGTGTCCGCTGAGACATTGACACTGTCCACTGTACCTGCGCACGACGCCGTCACCGCCTTCGTCTCCAGCAGCGTATTGAGAGCTGACTGCGCGGCCTCAAGTTCCTCCATCTGTCCGTACAGCACCTTTGCCTCAAGATATTCTGTCGTGCTGAAATCTTCCCCGTCACTTGACAGACTGTCGATCTGTTCCTGCACACTCGCTTTGCTCTCTTTCACCTCCAGCAGTTCCCCGGCAATGGACGCCTCGTCCAGTGTTGCCAGCGTCTGCCCTTCCTCCACTGTATCTCCGCTCTCCACAAGAACTTCCTTGACCTTGATACCGGTCGGTACTACAACATCTGTCGTCGTCCCGTTTCCAAGCGTTCCTGTGCCTGCCACCGTCGTACTGATGCTGCCCTTTTCCGCTGTTGCTGACTGGACGGTCATCTCCGCCGCCTGACTGCTCTTACCCTTCGCCCGTACTATAAGTCCGACGACCATAGCTATGATGAGCACGGTGATAATCACCGCCGTGATCCAGAACGATTTTTTCTTACCGGCCCTGTTAAACTTCCGGCCTAATTCTTTTACATGAACATGTAACGAACACTTCTTTGCCTGATTCTCCATTGTCTCCTCCTGTAACTGTAACCTCTGTTATACATAAATCAACTACCTAAAGATTACTGGAAAAATACGGGCATTTTGTGATTAGAATGTGAAAGAAATGTGATTTCAGCCATCTGCAAATCGGGGACAGGGTATTTTGAATTGGGGACGGGGGATTTTTAAAAATCCCCCGTCCCCAATTCAAAATACCCTGTCCCCGATTTACTTGATCTTTGTCTTCGACAGCAGTATAAGGGCGGCGGCAGCCGCCGCTGCAAGGCAGAGTGTGTCCAGCATCATGGCACCGAAGAGTCCGAAGCTTCTGCTGCTGATACCCATGAGCCATGGGAATATGACCGCTCCCCCTGCTATGCAGAGAAAGAGGAGGGTGGATATCTTTCCCAGCGCCGAAGGGAACGCGCTGTACCCGATCGTGAGCACAAGTGGTATGCATGCCCCAGAGAAGAGCCCTGCCCCGGTCACTCCGATCACAGTTGCCGCCGGGAGTCTGCTCATGACTCCAACCGCAAGGAACACCGTTCCTGCAAGAAGCCCTGCTTTCAGGATCCGTTCCTCCGATGTGTATCTTGTCAGGACCGCGCTGACGAGACGGCTCACAATAAGGCCGACCCAGAATGCGGATACGCTTAAATTGGAAGCCGCAGGAGGCAGATGAAGCGTTTCCTGCATATATGCGGGCATCCAGCTGTTGATGCCCATCTGGTGTCCGCAGTAAAAGAGCAGGATCCCCATAAGGCAGAACACCCGGAGACAGATAACATGTCCGCCCCCGCTCTTTTCCTTCCCGCCGCAGTCTGTCACCGGCTCTGTCGCGTACCCCTTCTGGACGGCATAGTAGACCAGACCTGTCACTATACATACGATACCAAGGTAAAAGTATGTATCCCGCCAGGCGGTCCCGTTCTCCATCAGCACCGTCGTGAACAGCGGTCCTGCAAACGCGCCGATCCCGAAGCTGCAGTGCAGCAGATTCATGTAGAAACCGCTGTTCGCCGTGTTCAGCCTTGATATGGACGCATTCAGGGAAGCATCCAGAAATTTCATGCTGACGCCGATCCAGAGCAGCAGTATAAGAAAACTGTAATAGGAGCCGGAAAATTTAATTGCTATGAGCAGCAGTCCCAGAAGAAAATAAGACAGGAGCACGAGACGCCTGCTGTCGAACCGGTCGATAAAGAATGCGGACAGCACGATCCCGCCGATGCAGCCCGTGTTAATGATCACCGCAAATATTCCGCCTTCCGCCAGATCCAGCCCAAACTCTCTCACAAGGATAAGAAGCTGCGTCCCCGTCATCGTCGTAAACACAGCGTAGACAAACATCAAAACATACAGCGCCGCTGTGATTTTGAGCGTGTTTTTCTTCGTATCTTTCATATCCATACCTCGTTCAAATCCCGGATAAGCCCCCTTGATCGTTCCTGTGGGCCCTCCGGGATACTGTAACTTCAAACAGATGCTATATAAGATCCGCCTGTACATACGCACTATAGACAGCATCTTTAATTTTCCCCGCCTGCACGGCATCCCCGATTCTGACGACCGGATAAGACTTGTCGGAAAATGCCTCCTGCCCGTTCGGCTTCAGCCCTCCCGCCAGAATGACCGTATCTGCTTTCAGCACTTCCTCTTTTTCTACCTTCAGATTGAAAATGCGCACCTCCGTGTCAGTGATCTCCTCCACTCTGCAGGAAGGACAGAGCCTTACGCCGTTTTTCTCAAGTGTATAAAGAACGGTCTCTTTACAGAATACATCCATGTCACTGCATATACTGTCCAGCATTTCCACGACTGTGATCTTATGCCCCGGCGCCGCCCCGGGCCGCTCTCTCGCCTCAAACTTCAGCTTTCCTCCAAGCGATTCGGCTCCATGACAGACTACCTCCACCAGCTGGCCGGAGAAATATTCCGCTGCCTCGGCCCCCGAAGCTCCGCCGCCTACAATGACGACGTTCTCTCCTACGCTGTCCGGATCAGTCAGCGCGTCATAGGCGCTGATGACATTTGTGAGGTCGCTCCCCTTGATCCGCTTTATGTAATGAGAACCGCAGGCAAGGAACAGTACATCGGGCTTCAAACCGTCAACCATCTCTTCTGCCGCTTCCGTGCCAAGACGCACCTCCACGCCCAGTTCGGCAAGTTCCCGGCAGTACCAGTCTATGAGTCTTCCGATCATCTCCTTATGAGGGGGCACTTTGGCCGCGTTCAGCGTCCCGCCAAGCTGCGGCCGCTTCTCAAACAAGATCACCTCATGCCCTTTAAGCGCAGCGGCGCGGGCCGCCTCCAGTCCCGCCGGACCTCCCCCGGCAACGACAACTCTTTTTACACCGGCGCCTTCGTTCAGACCGGTGCGCTCAGACGGCCGCCCGGAACACGTTGCGTTCCGGCCTGAAAATTCAATTTCCCGCCCTGTCTCCGGATTTACCGCACAGCAGATCTGTCTGTCGTCATCCAGCGTGTCGAGACAATACTCGCAGGAGAGACAGTGGCGGATGGTCTCCGGCCTGCCGCTTTGCACTTTACAGGCATAATCAGGGTCTGCAAGCTGCGGACGGCCGAGCGCGATAAGATCTGCTTTCCCTTCGGCTATGATCTGCTCCGCGTATTCCGGGTCCCGAATTCCGATTGCCGTAAACACCGGGATATCCACTGCCCGTCTGACCGACTCAGAATATGGCACGAGCATCCCTTTTGCCTGTGGGAGGCAGTAAGGCGGCGTCGTCATGAGATAGGCGGAAGGCTGCGAAGCAGAGAGATCGATGGCGTCCACACCGTTCTTCTCGAGCACTTTGGCAAGCGTTACAGACTCTTCTAAGTCTCTTCCGCCCTCCACAAACTCATCGGCGCTGTAGCGCACCATGATCGGAAACTTAGGCCCGAGCGCCTTACGGCATTTGTCAATGATCTCAAGCAAAAATCTGCACCTGTTTGTAAAATCTCCCCCGTATTCATCTTTTCTATGGTTGAACACAGGCGATAAAAACTCTGCGATCAGATAGCCATGGCATCCGTGCAATGTAATGGCGTCCATCCCCGCCTGTTTCGCATACAGCGCCGCGGCCGCGAACTGTTCCTGAATGCGGTGGATCTCCTCCACGCTCAATATTCTGCCCGGCGCATCCTTATATTTTGATATCCCGGACGGAGATACTCTTGGAGGTATGGACGCCTCGCTCCCATAATGGACCAGTTCTACCGAGACTTTCGCCCCGTAGCGGTGGAGCCGTTCCACAAGCCTTGCCCAGGATGCCGTATACTTCCTGTCGCATATCATCGGCTGTCTCGGATGGTTTCTCGTATCCGGCGCTATCCCCGCCGCCTCAAGTATGATAAGTCCGGCTCCTCCTTTGGCCCTTCTGACATAATACTCTTCCATCTGCGGCGTAACACATCCGTCCTCGGAAGATAAATTTGTGTTCATGGGCGGAAATACGATCCTGTTCTTCACCTGCATCGTTTTGATCTGCACAGGCGACATCAAGTTTTTAAACATATTCTGCTTCATATCCTTGTCCTCTCTCACATATTTTCTCTATATGAACATCCGCTCTGCCAATGTTACACAAAAGTTCCGGATGCTGTTGCCGCTGTCTGTCCGCTGTCTGCCAGAACGACTTCTGCCGTCAGAAAAATAATTCTCCTGCCCTGTTTGTTGATCCTGGCCCTGACCGTAAAAGCTTCTCCACAGCGCAGAGGCTTCAAAAAATCCATAGACAGATGTACCGTTGCCGCGCTCACCGACTGCTTATAAAAGCGGACGAGGATCCCGCAGGTCATATCCACCGCGGTCGTCAGAAGTCCTCCGTGCATCGAAAGCATCGGATTCAGCTCCCACTCCTGTACGTAAAATTCCATCTCCAGCGCTTTACCGCGGAAATCGCAGCCTGCAAATGTCCCCTGCATCTTCTCATAGATGCGCTCCTCTCCCTCTTTAGCCCCGCCGAGAAAGGCCGCCCTCATTATGCGTTCCATATAATTCTGCCCGTCCTCCATATCCCGCCTGCCATAGAGTGGACCATCGAGCTGCTCAAATATTTTGTAATCCAACGTTCATCCCCCCAACACCTGTCATTTGTCTCTGCTCTCCTGAACTGCCACTGCCAGCCTGACTGTAGCCCCTACCATGGGATTGTTCCCCATTCCGACAAACCCCATCATGGCTACGTGTGCCGGAACAGAGGAGGAACCTGCAAATGTCGTATCCCCGTACATCCTGCTCATGGAATCCGTCAGGCCGTACGATGCCGGCCCCGCGGAGGTCTCATCCGGACCGAGCGTTCTGCCGATGCCGCCCCCCGATGCGCAGGCAAAATATGTCTTATTCCGCTCCAGACATCTCTTCTTGTACGCCCCCGCCACAAGATGTGTAAACCGCACCATATTTGTGCCATTGCCGGAGATGGACACGTCCACATTTTCCCGCTCCATCACAGCCACGCCCTCTCTCACATCGTCGGCGCCATAGCACCGTATGCGGGCGCGCCCGCCGCCGGAGTAAGACTTCTCCTCCAGGATGGCCAGCTCATCCGTCTTATAGTCAAACCGCGTCTTTACATATGTAAATCCGTTCATTCTGGAGATCATCCTGGCCGCGTCTTTGCCCAGCCCGTTTAATATAACTTTCAGCGGCGTCTTTCTCACCTTGTCCGCCGACTGTACAATGCCGATCGCTCCCTCCGCCGCCGCAAAGGATTCGTGCCCCGCCAGAAAAGCAAAGCATCTGACCTCCTCTGACAGCACCATCGCGGCAAGTCTGCCATGGCCGGTGCCCACCTGTCTCTCATCTGCCACCGAACCTTTGACACAGAACGCCTGCAGCGCTTCCCCCATGATAAGGGCCGCCTCCCTGGCTTCTGCCGTCCCGGATGAGAGCGCGGCTGCCGTCCCGGCTGTGTACGCCCAGCACGCATCGTCAAAACAGATCGGCTGTATCTCCCTCACTATGGCCGGTACATCCATGCCGCAGGACAGGCAGACCTCCCCTGCCTCATCGAGAGAATCCATGCCATATCGCTTTAAGAATGCCTCTATCTGCCCCATCTTTTTGTCCATATTCTGAAACTTAACCATCACTGTCACCTACTCTTTTCGCGGGTCGATATACTCTGCCGCTTCCCCGTACCTTCCACTTGTTCCCGTCGCATCTCTCAGCGCTTTGTCCGCCTGCGCTCCCTGCCGTATGTCCTCCATCATCTGTCCGATGTTGACATACTCGTAGCCGATGATCTCACGCGCTTCATCCAGCGCCATCTTCGTGACATAGCCTTCCGTCATCTCCAGATAGCGGGGCCCTTTTAATTGTGTGGCATATGCCGTTCCCACCTGACTCTTAAGCCCCCGTCCAAGATCCTCCAGCGCGGCCCCCACATCGAGCCCTCCTTCTGAGTAGGACGTCTGTGTCCTTCCGTAGACGAGCGCCAGAAAGATCTCGCGCATGGCTACATTGATGGCATCGCAGACGAGATCTGTGTTCAGCGCCTCCAGAATCGTCTTACCCGGCAGGATCTCCGATGCCATGGCCGCGGAATGTGTCATTCCGGTACAGCCAAGCACTTCTACAAGCGCTTCTTCGATCACGCCCTCCTTGATATTCAGTGACAGCTTGCATGCCCCCTGCTTTAAGCCGCACGTTCCGACACCGTGGCTGAAACCGGAGATATCCGTTATCTGCCTCGCCCGGATGAACTCCCCTTCCTGGGGGATCGGGGACACGCCTTCATCCGCTCCGCATGTTACACAGCATTTTCCCAGCAGCTCTTTCGTATAGTTCATTGTCTCACACCTCTTTCAAATACTGGAACAGTCCGCCGGCCTCGATGATCTTCATCAGATGCTCCGGAAGCTTCTGGCATTTGTACCGTTCCGATCTCGTCAGGTTATAGATATACCCTTCCTTCACATCCACCCTCAGCCGGTCTCCTTCCCTTATTTTATCCGTATCCCTGCATTCGATGGCAGGGATCCCCACATTGATCAGATTCCGGTAGAAGATCCGCGCAAATGACTTGGCCGCCACCACGCTGACACCGAGATATTTGAGCGTCAGCGGCGATGTCTCTCTGCTGGATCCGGAACCGAGATTGCTTCCCGCCACAAAGATATCCCCCTTCCTGACTTTCCTGTAAAAATCCGGGTCGACCGCACTCATGGCATATCTGGCCGCTTCCTCCACCGGCAGTTCCATATATTGGGGAGGCGAAATAATATCGGTGTTGATATTGTTCCCATACTTTAACGCATTTCCTTCCGTCATATCCCTGTCCCCTCCTATTCTTCTGCCGCCCTGATACAGCCCGCCGCCGCGCTCGCTGCCACCGTAAGAGGAGAGCCGAGATAGATCTGTCCCTCCTTACTCCCCATGCGACCGAGAAAATTACGGTTGCTGGAAGAGATACACGTCTCGCCCGCCGCGATCAGACCGCTGTGAAGTCCCACGCACACACCGCACGTCGGCGCCATGATGACTCCTCCCGCCTCTGCCAGGATATCGAGATACCCAAGCCGTCCTGCCTCTCTCCATATACTTCTCGACGCGGGAGAGATAAGAAGTCTCACGCCCGGGGCCACTTTCTTCCCCTTCAGATACGCTGCCGCCGTCTTCAGGTCATGCAGCCGTCCCCCGGTACAGGAGCCAAGATACGCCTGCTGTATCTTTACATCTCTTACATTGTCCGCCTCGGTCACGCGGTCCACCTCATGAGGACATGCCACCTGAGGCCTTAACTCCTCCGCCCGGAACTGATACGTCCGGTAAAAAGAAGCGTCCGCATCACTTTGATATGGTTCATAATCCTTTACACCGATGCTGTCAAGATAAGCCTCTGTTATATCGTCAAAAGGCATAAGCCCTGCTTTTGCCCCCATCTCCACTGCCATATTCGTGATGGCCATACGCTCGTCCACAGGCAGTCCTCTGATCGTCTGCCCGTCATACTCCACAGACATATAGGTAGCCCCGGCATGTCCGACTGTGCCGATCGTACGCAGTGAGATATCCTTGGCCATCACATTGGCGGATAATTCACCTTCCCAGAGGACTCTGACCGTCTCCGGGACCTTAAGCCACGTCTTTCCTGTGACAAGGATACCAAGCATTTCCGTGGAACCCACTCCACTCGCAAATGCATTCAGCGCTCCGCCCATGCACGTGTGGGAATCGGTTCCAAGCACGACCATCCCGGGCCTTACATTCCCTGTCTCTGCCATCACCTGGTGGCACGGCCCCTCAAATTCGTAATACTTTTGAATCCCATTGTCCGCCGCCCACTCTCTCGTAAATTTTACGATCTCCGCCTGGTGGATACTTGCCGGCGGCGTATAATGGTCCGAGATTATGACGACCTTATCCGGATTCCATACCGGTTTCCCGAGTTCTTTTAACTGTTCCGCGATCTGAATGCGCGGACCGAGTATATCGTCCATCATCGCCCGGTCCACATCTGCCCAGACGATATCGCCGGGCCTTACTTCCGGTTCCTTTGCCGCTCTGGCGATTATTTTTTCTGCTATTGTCTTACCCATATGCCTCCTCCGCCGGCAGGGGCATCCCCACTCTATCTTTCCGGCAGGTATACGATGCCGTCCATGATCCTTCTTGCCGTTCTGTATACGCACGCTTTTTTCAGTTCTATTCTGCCGCCGTCGGCCGTGACTTCTGACTCAACCGGTATCCTGCCGGACGGATGGCCTATATATACTTCCGTTCTTGTCTTTGCCTCTTCCCTCAGCACGTCCCAAACGACACTGCCCGGTATGCGAAGGGCGGCGCCTGTGGCGACCGTACCGGTTATCGGATACGCCTTGTGCATCTTAAGCATAAATAAAAGTCTCGACGTCAGATCGATCTCGTCCCTTCCCACCTTGACGCCGCCCGGACCCGCATAATCCTGAGGCTCCGACACAATGGCGAAAAACGGGTTATACGGACTCTTTGCAGCCGCTTCTTCCGGGCTGCCGCAGAGACCGAACATCACTGCCGCCTGTCCTCTTATCTTTTCTATCGTTCGCATCAATGATGCGTTATGTTCTATTTCATATGGACACTCCGTCCCTTTCATTCCCAGGGCGTCTGCCTTGACAAACACGACCGGATTACCGGCATCTATGAGTGTGGCCTCATAGGACTTCCCATCCGCGCTGATCACATCCCGCGCATTTCCGGTGGGCAGCAGCTTTCCGGTAAGTCCTCCTGCCGCATCCGACCAGTCCAGCCTGATCTTCGCTCCGGTTCCGGGCACGCCGTCGATCCTGAAATCACCGGCCGATCTGGCTTTACCGCCCTCTGTCGGTACATAGGCGGTCAGTATCTTACCGGTATTCTTCATATGGATACGCACGGCCGTCACACCGCCGTCTGCCCTGACCATGCCCTCATCAATGGCAAACGGACCTACTGCGGAAGAGATATTGCCGCAGTTTCCGCTGTAATCTACTTTATCTGTCTCAAAACTTACCTGCGCAAATGTATAATCCACATCTGCGTCGTCCCGGGACGGCGGTCCGATGACTGCCAGCTTGCTCGTCAGCACATCCGCCCCTCCCAGTCCGTCTATTTGTCTTATATCAGGGCTGCCAAACACAGCCCTGATAACCTCATCCTTTTGTTCCGGATCCGGCGGCAGTTCATTTTCCCTGATAAAGATCCCTTTGCTCGTTCCCCCTCTGACAATTGAACACCTTAAGCTTTTTCTGCCTTCCATCCTTCCAGAACCTCCTTTGAACCCGTTTTCTTAACCCTGCACCTTTTCTCTCATCGCGTCTCCGAACAGTTCTTCATCGTCCGGGACCGTACCTTTGATCGGCACGGAAAGCCACGTATTATTTAAGAAATGCTTCAGTGTGATATTTTCAGATACGATATTTCCGCCCCAGGTGCCGCATCCAAGCGACCCTGTAAACGGCATTCCGTTGTTCCAGTCTCCGCCGTTTCCCACGCTTTGAGGCTGGCGTACCATGACTCTCGTCGTCTTCGTGTTCAGGGCCAGTGTGAGGATATGCTCCTCGTCATTAGACTGAATGCCGCAGGAATGTCCGGCGCCCTGATACGCATGTATTTCATTTACTATCTGTACAGCCTCGTCAAATTCTCTGTATTTATATACCGCCAGCACGACGCTCAGCTTCTCTCCCGAGAACGGATAGGTTTCGCCCCTGCCCGTCTCCTCCACGAGCAGGAACTCACAGTCGTCCGGCACCGCATCGATACGCGCGATCTCGGCGATTCTTTTTGCCGGCTGTGTCACAATATCCCGGTTCAGCACGTGATTCTCCGGGAACTGGGGCCAGAGCGCCTTCTGAAGCTTTGGCTTTTCCTCCCCGGTCACAAGATAGGCGCCTTCTGCTTTCAGGCAGCCGATAAATTCATCGTAAATGCCTTCCTGCACTACGATGGAATTCTCACAGGAGCAGCCCGACGCGTAATCAAATACCTTACTGATATGTACGTTGTGGGCCGCCTCCTTTAAATCAGCAGTCTCATCGATGACAACGACTGCGTTTCCAACGCCCACACCGTAAGCGGGGGTGCCGGAGCTGTAGGCAGCTTTCACCATCCCCGCGCCGCCTGTGGCGATGACAAGGTCTGTCTGCGCCATGATCTCCCTGCTCATCTCCATCGTCGGACGCTCCGCGCAGATGACCAGGTCTTCCGGCGCTCCGTACCGCTTCAGAACACTGCGTATCACTTCCGCCACGAGACAGGTTGTCCTCTGGCTCCTCGGATGCGGTGAAAAAATAATGGCGTTGCGGCTTTTCACCGCCAGTATCCCCTGCGTGGCAGGGCATAATTCCGGCTGTGTCGTCGGTATGAGCGAGCCGATGACGCCGACCGGTTTGGCGATCCTTCGGATGCCAAGCTCCTTATCTTCTTCGACAACGCCGACGGACTTCTGCGGATTGATATCACTCATCACGCCACGGACCTTTTTATAAAGCTTGTTTAGCTTCGCCTCATAGGTTCCCATCCGCGTCTCCTCAAGACAGAACTTGGCGATCTTTTCCACTGTTTCTTCCTGGACAAGCGCCCACCCGACTGCTCTCGTGAGGCGGTCGACCTGTTCCTGGGTATAGGTGTCCGCCACGGCCTGGGCTTTTCTTGCCCGCGCGACCAGCTCTTTTACGTATTCCTGCTCGTTCCTGTTTTCTGACATGATTTCTTCCTTCTTTCTCTCTATGATCCATGTTATATTCCCGCAGGCGGCAGACCAGAGCCAAACCTGGCTTTGGCTGCTGCCGCGGGGCCTTTGCTCACGGGCGTGTATCAGATATTTTCATACTTGCAGGCATCCAGCATGTTTCCCGTCAGTTCTGCATGAACAGTCTGTCTGACATATGCGGCTGCCTCAAGCAGCTTTTCCTGGCATATTCCGTGGGATACTTCCATATGATCCAGCATGTTTACCAAGTCTTCCGTAGCCACATTCCCCGCCGCCCCAGGTGCGAAGGGGCAGCCTCCGAGTCCTCCGACAGAAGTCTCAAAGGAATCAATGCCCTCCTGCATCGCGGCCAGGATATTTGCCAGTCCCAGCCCTCTCGTATTGTGGAGATGGAACGTAAACCGGGTATCCGGATATCTCTGCCTGACATCCGCAGCCAGCATGGCTGTCTGCCTTGGATTAGCGATCCCGATCGTATCACAGAGCACGATCTCTTCGATCCCTTCCTGTATGCCGGTACCGATCAGTCTGTATATCTGCTCTTTTCCTATCTTCCCGGCATACGGACAGCCAAACGCAGTCGCAATATCCAGCCGGACCTTTAACGCCGGTTCCGTCTCCCTGATCTTTCTAAGCTCCGCTTCGGACTCCTCTATTGTTCTGTTTACATTTGCTTTATTATGAGCCTCACTCGCAGAGATGACATAACTGACTTCCCCCACCTTGCACGCCACGGCGCTTTGCGCCCCTCTTGCGTTCGGCACAAGGGCGATCTTGCGCAGCCTCTCTTCCGTGTACGTTACGGACATTGCAAGCTCCATGGCATCTGCCATCTGGAGAATGGCTTTCGGATGCACAAAGGAAGTGATCTCCATATTTTGGATCCCCGCGCTCACGAGGCTGTCTATGATCCTCTTCTTGTCCTCTGTTGCGATAAAATCTTTTACATTCTGAAAGCCGTCTCTTGGACCCACTTCAATAATCGTTACCTTTTCCGGCAGTCTCATAAAAATCTCCTTTACATGATTCCCTGCTCTTCCAGCTGCGCGATCTGTCCGGCAGACAGTCCGAGCAGTTCCCCGTAGACCTCTTCATTGTGCTGCCCGAGCAGAGGGGCCGGACGCTCTATGAGCGGATCTGTCTCTGTCATCTTAAACTGCGAGCCGTTCAAGACCGTGTCCCCTGCCACCGGATGCTTAACGTGCACAAACATTTCCCGGGCCCGGGCATGAGGATCCTCTGTCACCTGTGCCAGATCGTTGATCGGTGATGCGGGAACTCCATGTTCAAGAAGCAGTTCCATGGCGTCCTTTGTCGTATAATTTCTTGTCCACTCCTGGATCACAGGACGGATCTCCATATAATGCTCCACCCGCTTCGGATTGCTGTCATACCGTTTGTCTGCAGCCAGCTCCGGCTTTCCCATCACTTCGCACAATTTTGCCCACAGCTTGTCATTGGCAGCCCCGATCACCATCATGCCGTCTTTTGTCTCAAATGTATCGGTAGGATAATTGGATTCGTAGCGGTTCCCTATCCGTTCCGGAAGTCTGCCTCCCATCGTATAGATCGGATAGATGATCTGCATGCTTGCGATGCCGGCATCCATCATGCCGATATCTACTTTCTGTCCGACGCCGGTGCTGCTGCGGTACTGCAGGGCAGCCAGAATGCCGATGGCCAGTGAATACCCCGCCAGACTGTCGGCCATGGCGGTCCCTACTCTCGTAGGACCTCCGTCCGGCCACCCAGTCACACTCATAAGACCGCAGCTGGCCTGTCCGATCACATCATAGCCCGGGCGCTGCGTGTACGGCCCGTAATGGCCGAAGCCAGATACCGCGCCATATATGATCTTCGGGTTTGTCTCTTTCAGCACATCGTAACCGAGCCCAAGCTTTTCCATCACGCCCGGGCGGTAGTTTTCAACGACAATGTCTGCCTTTTCAACCATTTTCAAAAACAGTTCTCTGCCTTCCGGCTTTTTCAGATTCAGAGTGACTCCCGCTTTGTTGCGGTTCACATTCATATAGTATCCGCTCTCTCCGTTCACAAAGGGACCGAAGCTGCGGCTGTCGTCTCCTTTTCCCGGGATCTCGATCTTGATGACCTCCGCGCCTAGATCCGCCAGCATCATCGTACAGAATGGTCCCGCCAGAACACGGCTCAGATCAAGTATCCGGATCCCTTCCAGTGCACCTTTCGTCTTCATTTCCTTCACCCTCTCCTGTGCTGTATCTTTATTCCATTCCGACTCTTGGAAGACCGTATACAGAGCGCCACCCTTCGGAACCCGGCTCTTTCAGATATGCTTCCATCTCCTCGTCCGTGCGGTGGGTCACCTCTTCCGTCGGCGGTACTGTCCCCGGCGGGAACGCATCCAGGATCTCATCTACACAGAAGGTGAGATATTCACATGCCGCCAGTATCGGCCGTTTTGCCTTTCTCGCCTCCGCGATCGCCGGGCTTCCCACTACGCCCTCCGGCGTCCCCTTATATGTGATCGGTGAAGTCATCTCTGTCTCACTCCACCTCTGAGGACGGTGGAAGCTGTCTGTAGAATTGTCAAACCTTCCCGGCTCAAAGTAGCTCTTTGGATGTGTCTCGTCGGCATGGCTTAAGTCTACCATCCCCTCCGGGAAGCAGAGCATCCCGACAGATGTCTCACATTCGTCCGCATGGACGAACGGTGTCTTTACCATATCCTCTTTTGCCCCGGGATAGAAAAATTCGCGGATCGCCCGGTGCCAGTCCATCACCTGAATGATACAAGGAAGCTGATAGCGGTATAAGAACTCATGGAGCGCCGTCTCAAGCACCCAGAGCTGTCCGTGATTGTTGATATATATCTGTTTGCGGAATCCATCGTTCCACAGGCCGAGCATAGTCGCCACGAGCACTTCAACCGCCACCCTCTGCGGCACCATCACTGTGCCGGGCATGCCAAGATGATGGTACGGATGCGCCCCGTACGGAAGCGGATTGTACGCCAGGCTCACTTCACGGCCGTCTTTGGCTGTCGCGCGGCGGACTCCCTCCACGATAGACTGGCACTGGAATGTATCCAGTGCAGATACGGTATGCATGCCATGGCATTCCGTACACCCTACCGGCACGAGCACCACATCATTTTTCTTTCTCTTCTCCACGACCTTCCATCTCGGCGTCGTCTGGATGTATGTATCTGCAACGCCAATCTCCGACGGAGCGGGGATCTCATAGCGTTCTTTCAACAGCTCGTCTACTTCCTCTTCATTCATATCCCATATTTTCTTCTTTAACTGTCCGACCTTCGTATTTTCAAATGAGATCGCCGGGTGTTCCGTTGTCAGCCAAATGCTGCTGCCATAGTCTGCCATAACTCTTCCTCCTTCTGTTTATCTTGTGCCTTTTCTGAGTTCTTCCAGTTTTTCTTTCTCCTCGTTTGCCAGGATCATGACCTTGACCGCTTCATCCTTATGCTCGATCGCACGGTCAAACGCATCCTGGATCTCCTCCAGCGGATAATATGCTGTGATGAACTTTGTAAAGTCGATCTCCTCCTTTACCCGTCCCATAAATTTGATCGTCTTCGTAAAGAACCACGGCTGTCCGGCGCTTCCCTGGAGGTTCAGCCCCTTCCAGATGGCCTTTCCGATTTCGATCGGGATCTTGCGTCCGATGGAGTGTCCGATAAAGCGGATCCTCGCGTGGGGCCTTGCCACGTCCACTGTGGTGCTCACGCCCGCATCACTTCCGGTACATTCCACGACAAAGCTGGCCCCTTTCCCGTCCGTGTGCTCGAGCACTTTCTTTTCCACATCTTCTTCAAACGGATTGATAGTCACGTCCGCTCCGACCACTTCCTCTGCCATTTTACGCCGGAATTCAATAGGCTCCACCACGATGACTTTCGCCCCGGCCGCCTTACAGATCGTGGCGGCAAAAAGACCGATGGCGCCCGCTCCGAAGATCACACAGTCATCTGTGCGCGCCACATAACCGTCTCTTCCGTAGATACTGTAGTAGGCCACAGAACACGGTTCCACAAGCGCGCCTTCCACGTAGGTCATATTGTCCGGAATCTTATAACAGAACTGCTCTTCACCTACAAGGTATTCTCCCATGCCTCCCGGCGCGGAAGGCATGAAGCCGACCTCATTCCAGTTCGTGCAGTAGGAGTTGTTGATCCCCTCCTTGCAGATATCACAGCGGTTGCAGGAATTAGCGCACTCTCCAGTCACACGGTCTCCTACTTTGAGCGAGATGACATCGGAACCGACAGCCGTCACTTCACCGCACCACTCATGTCCCGGCGTGTAAGCCCCCAGATCGTATCTGCCCTCTTTGGAATGGCCGAGATAACACTCCACGTCAGAACCGCATATCCCTGAAGCGTGGACTTTTACGAGAATCTGTGTGGACTTCAGTTCCGGCACAGTGATCTCCTCAAGTCTCAAGTCCTTTGGTCCATACATAAATGCATCTAAAGATTTCATATGTTTTCCTCCTTTATATTTGCAGCAGACCGTCGTTAGTCCGCCAGCATTCCCTTTATCTCAGCCGCTATATTTTCTGCTGTAAGACCGTTCTTCTTCAACTGGTAATCGAGCGATGCCGTCACGCCAAAGGTGTCCTGGATACCCATTCTGTGAAGTACCGCCTTTTCCTTCATGCCTGCGAGCACCTCCGCCGCAGCACTTCCGAGCCCGCCGATCACACTGTGGTTTTCACACGTTACGATGCGTCCTGTCTGAACAGCGGCTTCCTGGATGATCTCCTCATCGAGCGGCTTGATGGTCGGCATGTTTATGACGCGCACATCGATCCCTTCCTTTTGAAGCAGTTGTGCCGCATCCACGGCGATGCCTGCCGTGATGCCGCAGGCGATGACGGCCGCGTCACTTCCGCCGCGCAGCGTCACCCCTTTCCCAAGTTCAAAATCCGGCACTTCCTCATATACGCTTCTTATGTACATCTTCGGCTGACGGAAATATACCGGTCCTTCATACTCGGCCAGGAACCTTGTGACCGCTTCCAGTTCATACGTATCTGCCGGTTCTATGACGCACAGATCGGGAATACTCCTCATCAGAGCCACATCCTCTACACCGATATGGGTCCCTCCGTTCTTTTCCGCCGTCAGGCCTGCATATAAGCCGCACACCTTCACATTGGCCCTGTTGTAGGCGACCGCTATGCTCACCTGGTCACATGCCCTTTTAGAAGCAAAATTGGCAAATGAGCTGGCAAATACATTTTTACCGGAAAGGGCGAGGCCCGCCGCCGCTGCCATGCAGTTCTGCTCCGCGATGCCAAAATTGATATGCCGGGACGGAAATTGTTCTGAAAATGCTTTTGTGCCGAAACATCTCATCAGGTCTGTGTCACAGACTACGATATTCTCCTTCTCTTTTCCAAGCGCGGTGATCACCTTCCCGAAGATTTCTTTACTGATCAGGGAACGTTCTTTTTGTACCGCTTCGTTCATATTATTCACCTCCTATGCGTCTTTCAGTTTCTTCAGTTCTTCCGGAGTCAAAAACAGGATAAAATCATCAATGCTGCCTCCGAATTCCTCATACGCCCTGCTTATCTCTCTCAATGCGGACGCGCCTTCCGCCTTCGTCATCTTCCTGCTGTGCCAGTCCGCCTCATTCTCCATAAATGAAACGCCCTTTCCCTTTACCGTATCGGCAATGAGTACCTGAGGGCGGCCTTTTACCCTGTCCATGTTGTCAAAGGACTTTCTCAGCGCCTGCAGGTCATGTCCGCCGCAGACTTCAGCGTGCCAGCCAAATGCTTCCCACTTCGCTTTCAGATCGCCGAGCGGCATGATATCATCAGTAAATCCGTCGATCTGCAGCCTGTTATTGTCTATGACCACCTTAAACTGATCAAGCCCGTACTTTGCGGCCGCCATGGCAGCCTCCCACACTTCGCCCGACTGACATTCTCCGTCGCCGAGCACACAGAATACTCTGTGCTCTTTCTTATCCATATGTCCGGCGAGCGCCATGCCAAGCGCCATGGAAAAGCCCTGCCCGAGCGCTCCTGTGGATGCCTCGATCCCCGGAGTCTTAAGCCTGTTGCAGTGTTTTGGCAGCATGCTGTCGTCGGCGTCAAATTCTTTTAGCTTTTCCCCCGGGAAGTATCCCAGATCCGCCAGTATCACATACAGCGCAGGGCTGGCATGTCCCTTCGACATTACAAACCGGTCTCTCCACTTTGCGCCGGGATCTTCCGCGTCGTATCTCATCACTCCTCCGTAATACAGCGTAGTCAAAATCTCCAGCACCGACAATGAGCCTCCGGGATGGCCGGAGCCTGCACACGCCATCATGGCAGTAAGGTTATAGCGCAGTTCTTCTGTCTTTTTTCTAAGCTGTCTGAAATCCTGTAAAGCTTTGCTCATTTTCCTTCTCCTTTCCTTTGCGAACTGTTATAACAGAATTTGCACATATTATAACAATATTCTTATAAACTTCTGTTCCAACAATTTATCACACACGATTAACTTACTATTATATTAACAATCTTGTCCTCTCACTTCTATAAATTTATTGCTATATAAAATAACAATATTCTTGTTTTCATATCGCTTTCCTGTTCCCAAAACAGAAAAAAGTCTTCTTCGCTCAACGCGAAGAAGACTTTCTCTTCCGACAGGCATCTCTTTGTTGTCCTAATCCCGGCCGTTAAAGATCCAGCTCTGAAAAATCAATGACCAGACCGGTGCATGTACTTACCGGTATCTTATCCTGAAAGGTATACGTCTGCATCTGAAAATTCTCTTCCTGCTCCCCGAACTCGTATACCGTAACCTTCCTGCCGTCCGGATCTATGATCCAGTATTCTCTCACCCCGGCCGTCCAGTATTTGTTCAGCTTCACAAGGTAATCCCGCTTCCGGCTGCCCGCGGAAACTACTTCTGCCACATAATCCGGCGCCCCGTGGATCCTGTGTCCGTCACTCTTTCCACGGTCACAAACAATGAGCAGATCCGGCTGGACGACCGTCCTGTCGTCGTTGTCAAGCTGCACATCTACCGGGGATAAAATAACTTTGCAGCTTCCTTTTGCTTTCTTGATATGATGGCGGATGCAATAATAAAGCTCTCCGATGATCTCCTGATGTCTCACAGAAGGCGCTTCCATAAAAACAAGATAACCATCGATCAGCTCGGCACGAACTTCAACCGGCAGGCTGTCGTAATCATCCAGCGTATATATGCCGGAGTTCGTGTCCATTTGGTAAGCAGAGGACGGCTCGCATATTACGTCCGCACGGGAACCTGGACGATACTGATAAAAATCCAGGCCAAGCGCTGACACAAGCGCGTTCATCGTGTCATTCTGCGGTGATCTCGTTGCACCGCTGAATATTTTATTGACAGTTCCAAGCGATATGCCGGAGATCTGCGCCAGCTGCTGATTCGTGATCCCAAGCTCTTTTTTCCGCCTGATCAGACTCTCTATATCCATAGACAACCTCTCCCTTCTAACTAGCAGTAACATCAGCACAAAATATATTTCTATATAAATTATTATACAAAAATATAAGAAAGTCAATCCATATTATATAATCATATAAAAATTCCCGGCCGATAAAGCTTACATACTTTACCGGCCGGGAATTTTATATCATAACTCTTTGTACAATCTGCAATCCGTCAGATATCAAACCCAAGCCCTTTAATTTCCAGCAGATGCGCCGGAAAGTCTCTCGTATAATCACGGGGCATCGCCTCTTTTAACAAATCTGCTGATTTGGCCGTGGCGATCACACTTGGCATTACTACGTCTTCTATCTCCAGACTGAGGGGTCCGTCATAGCCAAATTCCAGCAGTGTCATGAGATAACGTTTCCACCAGAACACATCATGTCCATATCCGAGCGCGCAGTATGTCCAGGAGCGCTCATATGCCGGTGTGCTCAAATAAGCCGCTGTCTCATGATTCCCGTTCAAATCAGCTACGTCCCTCTCGATATGGGTGTCTTTGGCGTGTACATGGTAGACTGCCCGCTCCCTTCCGAGCGCTTTCGCTGCCTCGACCGGATCCATGCCCATGAAAAAAAGATGGCTCGGATCCAGGTTGGCGCCGATCATCGGACCGACAGCCTGCCTCAGCTTCAGCAATGTGGGCACATTATAGACGATCTGTGTCGGATGCACTTCCAGCGCGATCTTTTTTATGCCGCACTGCTCTGCCAGTTTCACTGTATTCTCCCAATAAGGTATCCCTGCCTCATTCCACTGATACTCCAGCATCTCCAGCATAACAGGCGGCCAGCAGCAGGTGACCCAGTTGGCATACTTCGCTCCGGGACCGCCGCCCGGCAGGCCTGACATCATGGCTATTTTCTCCACGCCAAGCAGCTGCGCGAGACGGAATGTCTTCTCAACGAGCCTGGCATCCTTCTCCCCCTGCGGATCCGGGGACAGCTGGTTGCCGTTGCAGTTCAATACCTCGAGTCTCAGTCCCCTGCTTTCGATCGCTCTCATATAATCTTCTCTGGCCTGTCTGCTCTCCAGCAGTCTGTCAATGTCCATGTGCGGCGCATTGGAATATCCTCCTGTGGGAATCTCCAGTGTTTCGATTCCGAGCATTGCAGCCGTATCCAGCATTTCCTCAAAGGACAGCTTTCCGAGGCTGTCCGTCATCAATGTTAAATGCATGCTGTTACCTCCTTATCCCGGGCTCTTCTCTGCCTTTGATCTCCGCTATGGCCACCCAGCGTTTCTCCTCTGCAGATCTCACAACTGCATCCAGCACCCTTTGTGCTTTCATACCGTCTTCAAAGCTTGGCCTTGGCATGTATTCCCCTTCCACTGCCTTAAGAAATTCGTAATACTGATGCAGCACCGTGTGTTCCCATCCGAGCATATGCCCTGCCGGCCACCAGTTTTTTATATACTTGTGCATCTCTTCTGTCACGATAATATTACGGAAGCCTCTGCGGTCTTCGCCGTCATTGCTCAGATATACATTGAGTTCGTTCATCCGCTCCAGCTCAAATCTGAGGGAGCCTTTTGTTCCGTTCACCTCAAACCACTGAAAATTTTTCCGTCCCATATGTGCTCTTGACGCCTCAAATATACCCATAACGCCATTTTCAAACTTTGCAAGCCAGACCGTATTATCATCATTTGTCACTACATCTGTACCGCCGTCCGCAGTACCGCGTTCTTTCACTACCGTATCCATGACAGACACCACTTCTGTGATTCCACCGACGAGCCACTGTGCCATATCCGTTATATGTATCCCCATTTCAAGTGGTCCTTTTCCGACCATCTCACTTTTATACCTCCAGGACATGGGGGCTCCAGACAATGCCCAGTCCTGCTGGTAAAACCCTTTGTAGCTTACAATCTCACCAAGCTGGCCTTCCTCGATCATCTGTTTTGCCAGCGCAACGGCAGGAATCCTTCGGTAATTAAAATTAACCATATGCAGCACATTATTCTCATTTGCAGCCTGAAACATGGCAAGAGCTTCCGTATAATCACGGGCCAATGGTTTTTCACAGAGTATGTGTTTACCGTTTCTGGCCGCTTCTACAGCAATTTCTTTGTGAAGAAACCCCGGCACGGCAATGCTTACAACATCAATCTCCGGATCACTCATTACCTTGTGCCAGTCCGTTTCACTTTTTTCCCAGTGAAAACGTTCCTTCGTATCTTCAAGCCCGTCTCCGATACCGCATATCGTCTTCAATACAGGACGGATCTTCAGATCTTTCATAAACATCCCAACATCATTGAGAGCATGACTGTGCGCCCTTCCCATAAACATGTGTCCAATAAGTGCAAAATTCAAAGTCTCTTTCATTCTATCTCCTGCTTTCTTTTGGTTCCTGACATGTTAGAAATCATAATCATCCACATTATCTTTCGTAAAGATCAAAGGATCACCCAGCAGTACGATTCCCTTATCTTTGTCAATAAATTCCAGCTTTCCTAAGCGGCCCGCCTCAATGTATCCCTGTTCTTTTGCCTCGTCAAGCTTCCCATCGATCTGTGTCTTCGCAAGATACATCGCGCCATATCCTATATCATATGGGCTCCACAGACAGCACTGGTTGATCGTCCCTTTTTTCAAATAGTCTTTGATAAGACTTGGCACTCCAAGACCTGTTACGGCAACCTTTCCTACCAGGTCAAGCTGTTCGATCGCTTCACATACTCCAGGGCTTGCCATTCCTGTCACGGCAAATACTCCTTTTGTTTCCGGATGGCTTCTCAGATAATTCAACGTCACATCACGGCTCTTGGCAAGATCTTCATCTCCCGCCAAAATATCTACAATTTTCATGTCCGGATAGTTGGCTTCCATATACTTTTTCATCTCTTCTATCCATGCATTTTGATTCGGTGCTGTAAGTACCGCCGTTACAACGAGGAAATCGCCGGAACTGCCAGCCTCTTCTACCATCATATCTACCATGGTTTTCCCCATGCCCTCAAACGTGACCTGATTAAGGAATAATTCTCTGGAATCTGCGTTTACATCTGCGTCCCATGCAGATGTGTATATTCCCGCGTCCTGCGCTGCTTTCATGGCCGGCGACAGTGCATCCGCATCATTGGCCGAAATGGTTATGGCCGTATATTTTTTCTGTGTCCACTGGTCAATGATATCTGACTGTGCTGCAATATCCGCGTTAACAGGGCCGTTAAAGTCCAGCGTATACCCAAGTTCATCACAGGCCTCCTGTGCTCCTTCTCCAGCCGCGACCATATATGGATCGCTTGTAAATTTAGGGCACATTCCTATCGTCACTTTCTCCTGACTTTTTCCTTCATCTTTTTTGTCTCCGGACGCGCCACCGGCTTTTTCCGTCGTACAGCCTGCCAGCCCGCAAAGAAGCAGCGCCGTTATTAGTACCATTGACAACATTCTCTTTTTCATAATCTCACATCTCCTTTTTTTGTTTTTATTTACACTGCACTACGGCAGCAGTTACTATTCTTGCCGGACCTCCAGCGCCCGGTTCAAAAGGATGCCAAGCAGTAAGACGATACCTGTCACGCACAGCGCCCAGTCTCCCCGGATAGAAAGCATAGCCAGGCCATTTTTCAAAAAGGCCAGTATGACAACCCCGAGAAAGGTTCCTGCGATAGTCCCTTTTCCTCCCTTAATATCCGTCCCTCCAAGTACCACTGCCGCGATCACGTTCAGCTCCATTCCGATAGCAGCATTTCCCCTTGCCGTTGATACCCGCGAAGTGTATATAATGGCCGCGGCTGCCACAAGAAATCCGATCAGTATGTACACAAGCATTTTGATTTTTCTTATCTGCACACCAGAAAATCTGGCCGCCTCCTCGTTATATCCCATGGCTGTCACATAAGTCCCGAACGGCGTCTTTTTGCTCAGGATCCAGATAAGGATCGTGAGCACAACAAATACGACTACCTGCACTGGCACGACACCCAGAATATATGCCCTTCCGGCTAAAGCATAGCCATCGGGAAAGACAGAAACCGCTCCTGCGTTTGTAGCCGCATAGGCGATACCTCTGTAGAAAGAAAACGTCCCGAGCGTTACTACAAATGGATGGAGCCTTCCGTATACGATAAGAGCTCCGTTAAAGGCTCCTCCTGCAATCCCGACCAGAAGTCCAAGCAGAAGTGAGAGCACAAATGGACAGCCTGCCTGATAGGTAAAGCCGATAGTCACAGATACAAGCGCCAGCAGCGAACCGACAGACAGATCAATGCCTGTCGTCATTATGACAAACGTCATACCAAGCGCCGCCAATCCGATCTCCACGGATGCTCTGAGCGCATCGAATATATTACTGGCTGTAAAGAAATATCCCGTGCTGGAAAATACAATGCATTCGACAACAATGATCAGCAGAAGCATACAAATACGTGCCGAATCCTTTCTGATAAATGTCTGGAATTTATTCATAATGTTTGTTCACCACCTTATGCCGTACTGCATCCACTGCAACAGCCAATAATATAATTGCCCCCAGTACAAGAGATTCAAACGTAGACGGTACTGCCATCACAGACATCCCATTTAAAATAATACCTATCAATATGGAACCCACAAGGGGTGATAAAGCAGAACCTCTGCCGCCGGCCATGGACGTTCCGCCGATGGCCACTGCGGCGATGACCCGCATCTCATAGCCATTTGCAATGGCTGCCTGAAGCTGTCCTATCTGGCAGAGGAAAATGCCTCCGGTAAGACCGCAGCAGACTCCGAGCAGCACATATGCTTTTAAATATGTATTTATGACCGGCAGCCCTGCCATAACGGCAGCTCTTTGATTCCCCCCGACTGCAAATACGTCGCGCCCCCACACCGTATGCCTGCTCAGCATTGCACAGATAATAAACACGAGAAGAAAAACATAAACTGATATATTAATGCCAAGAAATGTCCCGATCCCGAGTGTTCTGTGCTCAGCAGTCAGATTCAGGGCGCCTCCTCCTGCATACACGAGCAGGATACCGCGAAGAACATTCTGTGTAGCAAGTGTGACAATAAATGATGACAGATTGAGCTTTGCTACTAATAATCCGTTTATAAGCCCCAGGATCCCTCCTGCCGACATAGCCGCGACCAGTCCCAGCGCCAATGAGTCTGACCACGAGACAACATATCCAAACACATACGCGCATACAGCCAGCTGTGATCCTACAGATATATCAATCTCGCCGAGCAGTATCACAAAATTGAGGGCAATGGCCATGATCCCTATAACTACTGTCTGTATTAAAATAGCCTGTATATTGTCAAAAGATAAAAAACTACCTGCTGCCGCTGAAAACACGACAATTAAAATTACAGAAAACACAATAGAAGGCGTCGATGGACGGAGAAGCAGCTTCATTATCACAGAACCGGCTGCACGTTCTTCCCCCTTCACCCTTATCATTTTTTCATTTTCCATAGTACCCTTTCCTTCCTGAATCATCACAGTCGTTCCATTCCGACATCCGTCACACCAGATGCGGCCAGCCCTATCTTCTCCTGCGTAGCTTCCTCTTTGGTAAACTCACCGGTAAGCTGCCCCTCATGCATCACAAGGATACGGTCCGACATAGACAGAACCTCCGGCAGTTCTGAGGAGATCAGCAGAATTGCCTTCCCTGCCTTTGCCAGCTCATCGATCAGTTTATAAATCTCAGATTTGGCGCCGATGTCGATCCCTCTTGTCGGTTCGTCGAGTATCAGAATGTCAGGTTCCCTCACCATTATCTTAGAAACGACTACCTTCTGCTGGTTACCCCCCGAAAGCTGGCTGACCGGCTTTTCAATTGCTGCACCTCGTATACTGAGCGTATGGATATACTTTTCAGAAATTTTCCGTTCTCTTTTGTAGTCAATGAAGCCCCATTTTGTAAGTGTGCTCAACGATGCCAGAGAAATATTGTCCCCGATGCTCATAGGAAGGATCAGTCCCTGAGACCTCCGCTCTTCCGGAAGGTACACGATCTTTTTCCTCATGGCATCTTCTGGAGATCTAATCTCGTATGATTCTCCATGGATCTTTACTCTGCCGGAAGTCAACGGAAGTATTCCGAATAAAGCCTGTCCGATTTCGCTGCGCCCCGCTCCGATAAGGCCCGCCATACCTACAACTTCCCCTGCATGAAGCTCAAAACTGACATTTTTAAACTTATCTCCGGATGAAATACCTTCCACGCAGAGCACTGTCTTTCCGATGTTACTGCCGCCTCTTACAAATAACTGCGAAAGCGGACGGCCGACCATAAGCTTTACGAGCCTGTCCTGGTCAAATGCCGATATCTCGTCAGAACTGACCCACTTCCCGTCACGCAGAACGGTGATCCGATCACTGATACGGAATATTTCCTCTAATCGATGTGAAATATATACGATCCCGACTTCCTTTTCTTTCAGCTCTCCTATGACTTTAAACAGGCGTTCTGTCTCTTTATCTGTAAGTGAGGCCGTCGGTTCGTCAAAAATAATGACTCTGGCCTGCCGTATAAGAGCCCTGGCTATTTCAATCATCTGACAGCCGGCCACTGACAGATGTTTTACCTGAGCATTGACATCAATATCAACATCCAGTTTATGAAATACATCCTCAGCTTCCTCCTGCATCTTCTTGAAGTCAAACCCGCCCCATCTTTTCCTCGGTCTTTTCCTGCCAACAAAAAGATTTTCCGTCACTGTCAGTTCAGGAAACAGATCGATCTCCTGAGGCACCATGCCTATTCCTGCTGCCTCTGCATCGTGCGTAGAATTAAAATGTACTTCTCTGCCAGATACCGTCACCTCCCCTGACGTTCTGCTGTAATAACCGTAAAGTATCTTCATCAGCGTGCTCTTTCCCGCTCCGTTTTCTCCCATTAAAGCATGCACTTCGCCTGCATAAATATCAAAATCAATGTTTTCGATCGCCGTTATACTGCCAAAACATTTTGTAATATTTTTCATTCCGCACAGCTTTTTCCTTTGCGCAGTACTCAACTCTTCCCCCTCCTTTCAAACAGTTTCGTTATATGATTTAAAAGACGCTTTTAATATAGCTACATCCTTCCTCAGAAGCTCAACGGCATCTTTATCACAGCAGTTCATCGGCTGCTGGTCGTAAAAGTTTTCCAGATGGACAAAACCTGTATAACCGATATCACACAGAGCTTTTACTGATTCGTAATAAGAAGTCGCCCCCTCTCCAAGAAGGGCAGCGCTAAGTTCACCCTCTCTGCCGTCTTTCACATGAACCTCACAAATATGGTCGCGAAGTACATATATCATTTCCGGTGCGGAATATCCATTGTTAATATATGGATTCTGAGTATCCATATATATTTTCAAGTTCGGACACCCGACTTCTCGAAGCAGACGTAAATCTTCTTCTGCTGATAATGCATTTTCAGATGCGATCACTATACCTTCCTTTGCCGCCGCCTTGCAGGCAGACCTGAGACAATCTGCGACCGCCTGAAAATCTGCTTCCGAATGAATATAACTTTTACCAAAAGCCGGTATCTGGACGATCGGCAGTCTCATCCTCTTGGCTGTTTCCACCGCCTTTTTAACCGCCATCACCGCAACCTTTTTCTGGCTTGTATCATCAGAGCTGGTCATTGCGTAATAGTCCAGACAATTAACGGCTATAGCTGTCAGCTCAATTTCGTTATTAGCCGCTTCTTTCAAATAAACATCCTGAATGTACGGATTAGACAGTGGAAAACTGTGTTCATAATCTCCCTGTGCCAGTTCGATCCCGTCAAGTCCAAGTTCCCTGGCAAATCTGCACACATACGGTCCCTGAATCGGCGAACTCCATTCACATAATCCAAACTTTACTTTTTTCACCATTTATACCTCCGCCTTTTTCAGATGATCATTTACATGCCTCTTTCAATATAGCCAGATCCTTTTTTGCCACATCAATATATGTGTCCCCAGTAGCACATAACGGCAGCCTGTCATAAAAGTTCTCCAGATGGATCCAACCGGTGTAATCTATATCGTGCAGGACTTCCATTGTCCCCCTGAAATCAGTGTCTCCTTCTCCAAGATAGGCAGAACTACCGCTCTGCCCCACTCCATCTTTTACATGAATCTCCGGATATAGAATATTGTTTTCTGCCAACTGCTTAAGCATCCCGGGCTGAGACCAGTTCTTCCACACACGGTAGTTCTGTGAATCATACAGACAGGAGAAATTAGGCTGTCCTACTTTTTGGAATAATTTCAGGTTCTTATCAAGCGTCAGCAGATTCTCTGTGGCGATCGTAATATTATGCTTCGCCGCCTCTTTACATGCATAGATGAGCGCTTCCGCAGTTACCTCCATATCTTCTTCTGTCTCAATGTATCCATCATTAAAACTGGGCATCATGACCATTTCCATCTTCATATATGCCGCCGTGTCTATGGCTAAATCAATAATTTCTCTTACACGTCTGCCTTTCTCCGTCGTCACCTTGTGTTTCAGACCATAGTAATCAAATTCACACACTGCCATAGATGGAAACGCAATATTATACTTTTCTCCTTCTTCCAGATAATAATCCCGAAACCACTTTTGCCCAAGCATAAACCCTCTTTCCTGATATCTCAAAAAACCAAGCTCAAGTCCGTCAAGCCCAATCTCATGTGCCAGTCTGATGTTTCCTACCATCTGCCCCGGAAGTGCAAAATCCAGTGCTCCAAATTTTACTTTTAGCATAATAACTATCCCTCTTCTTTCGTAAGAAAATCACCAGTTAGGAGTAACAACAAATTTACCGCCCTCCAGCCTTTCTGCAGCTTCAATAGCCTCTTTCGCCTCATCCAAATGATAGCATTTCGTTAAAAATCTGCTGGGATCAATCCGACCGCTTGCGATAAGCCGGATTACATGTGGCCATATATCATGACCCGAACTTCCAATAGAACAATGATAGTTAACACCTTTTTTTTGTAAATATGTAGACATTATCGGTGTACGTTTCGGAGATATTCCAATCTGTGCAATCGTACCGCCAACAGCAATCATTTGTTCAATTTCAGGAATAGTCTCCGACTGATCATGTGTAGCTTCTACTGCCATTTCAACACCTATTCCACCTGTTAAATCCATCACTTTTTCACTTGGAGATATTCCGGCACTATACAATTCATCTGGATCAAATACATAATCCGCTCCCACTTCACGGGCAAGCTTCATACGAAGGGGTTCCTTTTCAAATGTAATGATCTTGGCTGCCCCCGCTGCTTTTGCAAGGGATGTGGCAGATAACCCAATAGGTCCTGCCCCAAATATTGCCACATTCCCCCCCGGAAGGAAGCCACCGCCGCGCACAAACATTCCATTGTAAGCAACTGCTGTAGGTTCAACCATTGCTGCTACTTCCAAAGCTCTCTCTTTTGTCTTATATACAGACACAAGAGCTTCCACATGAAAACAAAATTTTTCTTTTGCAACCAGATATTCTGCATATCCGCCATCTAAAGTAAATCCTATTTCCTCAAGGTTCTCACATTGATTCACCAGCCCGGCTCTGCAGGCCGCACACTCTCCACACCAATTCATTGTTTCGGCAACTATTAAATCCCCTTCTTTAAAATTTTTCACTTTTTTTCCAGTCTTAACAATTTCCCCGGAAAATTCATGCCCGATTACGACAGGCAGTTTGCAATGCCCGCAATACTGAAGATAGTCTTCATCATCTTTTCCTAAAAACATCGTATCCGAACCGCATACCGCAGCACCGCCCACCTTTATCAGTACTTCATCATCCTTCGGTTCTGGTTTTGGTATATCAACCATTTCTAAAGATGGTTGGTAAAAAAGATTATTTCCCATGCTTGCTCTGTTATCCTTCTTTTCCCGCTCATCAGGACTATATCCTGGCCTTGGTCTCCATGTGCCACTCGCTTGTAATGCTTTCATTAATAAAACCTCCTGTCGTTTATATATCACATATCGCTAACATATTTTTCCATACCTTCGTATAATTGTTTTGCCACATCATACGAATCACATTGCCAGTATTTTGTACTGATCAGCTCGATCGACCATGGACGGTCATAACCAGTCGCTTTGACAGCTGCTGCCCATTCTTTTAGTGGTATGTCTCCGTCTCCTGGCAAAAAACCTCTCTGTATATTTTCATTCCATTTTTCACCGTTTTCAGGACGTATACCATCACAAAAATGTATATTTCCCATTTTCTTTTTATCAAATAATGCTATTTCATCCGGTGTCGTTCCACCTGTTGCCCATAGATGCCAAAAGTCAATTGTAATACCAACGTTATCCCTCTGAATTTCATCCAACAACATTATTCCTTTACTCAATGAATTAATTGGTGACCAGGCCACTGTTTCTATCTGAAGTCTTATATTTTTCTGACCTGCTATATCTGCTAATTGTCTTATATTGTACGCGGTACTCTTGATAATCTGTTGTTGCGGAAGTCCCTCTAATTCACATAATGGACAGACTTGTATCGTATCACATCCTATTTCATGAGCGATATCCGAAAAAAAATTCATCTGCTTCACAGCCGCCATTCTGTTACCATATGCCATGCTTTCACATCCTAAGACATCGTTAATACACTGGGCTGAAAGCTGATTCTGTTGTAATAAAGTTTTAAGATCATTAACATTAAATCCGGCATCAAAAAACTCATACAGCATATAATCTGCTATTTCGACGCCTTTAAATCCAGCGTCAGATGCAATATGCAGGGCTGTTGGTAAATTACAACACTTTATTGATTTAAGATGCAATGACTGTTCCATTCCCCTATCCTCCTAACTTTTTCTAATATTTTTATACATATCCAGCGCCACTGCCACAATTATAATGATGCCTTTGACGATCTGCTGCCAATATGTAGATATCCCGACTAAAAGCATTGCATTCTTTACAATACCAAGAATAAGAATACCTGCTATCACGCCATTGATCTTTGCAACACCGCCCGAATGGGATGTTCCTCCCACTGTAGCCGCTGCAATTGCGTCCAGTTCATAATTAGTTCCAAAAGAGGAATTACCGGCCCCTGAACGTGCTGCCAAAAGCATTCCACTGACAGCGGCGCAGACAGCACTCCATGCATAGACATATATGATATTTCTTTCTACATGTATGCCCGCCACACGCGCTGTCTGCTCGTTCCCGCCGATAGCGAACACATTTTTCCCAAAACGGGTTTGTGTCAACATAAACCCGCTTATGATCACGAAAACAATAAAGATCAGTACGACCACAGGAAAAAGGCCAAATAAGTAGCCTTGTCCAAGTAATTTAAAATCTGCACGTAATTCAGGAACAGGATATGCTGTTGTGTATATCTGTGCAACAGCACGGACGATCAATTGTGTACCAAGTGTGGCGATAAAAGGCGGCAGTTTAAAATATGCAATCAAAACACCATTAAATATACCAATCAAAACACCAACAACGATCACAATTAATAACACTAACCCGATCGGAAGTTCTGGTAAATTAGGGAACATTCTTCCACTATATTCAGCCTTTTGTACCAGACTTGCAGATATACATGATGTCAGGGCTACTATTGCACCTGGTGTTAGATCGATTCCTCGGGAAAGTATACACCACATCTCTCCACAGACTATAATACCAACTACAGATTCGCTCATCAGCACACTCGTAATATTAGATCTTGTCAAAAATGCAGGACTTGCAATACATGCAATAACCGCCAATACTACAAATGCCATCCAAATAGTATTTTGCTGTACAAAATTTTTAATTCTTGTCTTTTCCTTCATTATCTCTTCATACCTCCATCACTGTTTAACTGTATCCTTCCAATCAGTCGCATACCGCATTATAAGCTCCTGCTCAAACTCGTCCTTGTTAAGAACGCCCGTAATTCTGCCTTCATGCATAACAACAATCCGATCTGCCATTCCCATGACCTCAGGTAATTCAGAAGAAATTAAAATAATACCTTTGCCTTCTGCAGCCAACTTAGTAATCAAAGAATGAATTTCCACTTTCGCACCAACATCTACTCCCCGAGTCGGTTCGTCAAAAATAAGAATATCCGGATCATTTAAAAGCAGCCGTGCCACTAGTACCTTCTGCTGATTTCCCCCTGATAAATTTTGTATCTGAGTTTTATAGTTTGGCGTTTTGACATTTAACTTTGTACAGTATTCATCAGTATCCTTCAAAATGCGCTTATGTGCTATTGGAAAGCCATACGCTTTTAAGTGAGAAAGTACTGTATTGTCATAAATGTTACGGACTCCAACAATACCTTTTCCTCTTCTATCTTCTGTCAGCATTCCTATCTTGTTTTTAATCGCGTCTCCCGGACAATCTATTTTAATCTTATCTCCATTTTTGTAGATATTACCTTCTGTCAATTTTCTTAATCCAAAAATACCTTCCATTGTCTCTGTTCTGCCTGCGCCAATCAATCCAGCAAACCCCAGGATTTCACCTTTATGTAATTCAAAACAGACATTATGTACAAAATTATCTATACTTATATTTTCTACCCGTAATATAACGTCTCCAATCGGACACTCTTTTTTAGGAAACAACTGTGTTATTTCCCTCCCAACCATTTTAGAGATCAAACCATCCATCTCCAGTTCCTTAATATTATTCGTACTGATATACTCTCCATCACGCATAACAGTGACCTCATCACAGATTTGAAATACTTCGTCCATTTTATGCGTGATGTAAATAATACTAATTCCTTGTTCTTTCAGATTTTTAATGATTTTAAACAGCTGTGCCACCTCAGATTGCGTCAAAGATGACGTTGGTTCATCCATTATTACGATCTTGGATTCATAAGAAACTGCCCGTATGATCTCTATCATTTGCATCTGGGCAACCGTTAAGTATTTTAACGGCGTATCAGGACTGATTTTAATATCAAATTTCTTTAACAGTTCTCTAGTCTGTACACACATACGTTTATGATCAACCATTAATATGTTCTTTTTGGGTTCGCGTCCAACCCAAATATTTTCTGCAACAGTTCTTTCAGGAATGGGGCACAGTTCTTGGTTGATCATTGATATACCTGATTTGATTGCCTCAGAAACTGATAAAAAATTCACTTCTTTACCGGCAAAATATATCGTACCTGCATCTCTTCTGTATAGACCAATAAGACATTTCATCAATGTAGATTTGCCAGCACCATTTTCCCCCATTAATCCATGGACTGTTCCCGGATGAACATTAAGTTCTACATTGTTTAATGCTTTAACTCCTGGAAACTCTTTGACTATACCACTCATCTTTAAAATAAAGTCGTCCAAATTTCTCACCTCTTTTTTGTACTTATCAACAAGCTTATTGTGCTGATTTTTTTATAATGGTTGACTCCGTAATGCGATATACTCATAAGTTGAGTTTCAGCAGGCAGGAGCCAATCATCATTCATCTAAGTATCTATTCCTATGATGCTCTATTCTTCAACTTTAACCGGAATACCACCCAGCTTCCAACTCCTGGCCGCTGCTAACGCAGCTTTTATAGACTGCAGGCCATCATTAGCATCTGCTTTAATTTCAGCACCATTTAAACATGAATCAATAAAGCATCTGGCTTCTTCAACATAGGCATCATTGAATCTCTCTAAGAAATCCCACAACGGTTTATTTTTAGTGACCGCTTCAACGGTGTATATAGAGGTAGTATCTCCTGTTGCATTGTCAGCACAGACACATCCTTTAGAGCCAAATACCTCAACCCTCTGGTCATATCCGTAGACAGCCTGACGGCTGTTATCAATGACTGCCAAAGCACCATTTGAAAGTTTCATAGTAGTGATCGCGGTATCTATGTCACCTATTTTTTCAACTGACTTGTCCACCAGACAGGTGCCAATTGCAGTCACTTCTACAATTTCGCTTCCTGACAGGAAACGAACCATATCAAAATCATGTGTACACATATCCAAAAATAGCCCGCCTGAATCTTTAAGGTATGAAATCGGTGCCAGTTTAGGATCCCTGGCTGTTATTTTCACAATATGGACATTGCCGATCTTCCCCTCACGCACGACATCTCTCACATGTTTATAACTATGGTCAAACCTGCGGTTAAAGGCAACTTGATATTTTACGCCCGCTTTTTTTATCTCTTCTAAAACAGGGATTATCCTTTCAAGTTTTCTATCTATCGGTTTTTCGCAAAAAATATGCTTTCCGGCCTTGGCCGCCGCAATCGAGACAGGTGAGTGTGTATCCGTAGTTGAACATATGAACACAGCATCAACGTCAGGATTACCCAACAGCTCTTTATAGTCCTCATACACATTTATAATTTTATATTTTTTCGCGATTTCTTCTGCTCTCTCAAAATTAATATCCGCAATGCCTACTACTTCCGCCTCGGGGATACGGTAAGCCAAATTATCAATATGCAACTGTGCAATTCGCCCGGCTCCAATAACGCCAATTTGTAGTTTTCTATCCATATTATCTCCTTTGCAAAGAACAGTGTCCTTTACTTAAAATCATCTACATTATCCGCTGTTACCATCTCTGCTTTGTAAATCCATGTAAAGTCCTTAACTTCTTCAGGCATGTCTGTATCTTGCAAAATTGCAAATGCAATTTCAAAACAATAATTTGTCATTTTAGATGGACTCTGATCAAATGTCGCTGTTAAGGTTCCGTCTCCCACAGCCAAAAGACCATTTTCAGTCGCATCAATACCAGCTATAGGAAAATCAAAAGGTGCGCTGTATCCTGCCGCAGTCAGGGCCTCAATACATCCCAATGCCATGTCGTCATTGTTTGCAGCAATAAAATCAAATTTTTTACCCGAACCCATAAATTGTGTGAATTTATCCATTGCTTTTGACCGATCCCATTCTGCCGTGTCCTCAAAAACCCAATTCACCTTGTATCCGCTGTCTGCAAGCCCCTTCTTTATACCATCTGTGCGGCTCACAGTATTTGTCGCACCAAGCGGCCCGAGAAACAGCACTCCATCCGCTGTATCCGTCTTATTATTATCCTTTAACCATTCAGCCATAAATTTGCCCATGTCATACCCGCAATCATAGTCACTCATTCCCACATAATAGTGGTTTTCATCGAAAACGCTATGGTCGCTCGGCATTCTGTTAAAGAATACACAGGGTACGTCCCCTGCTGCATTAATGATCTCTTGTATACTTTCAGCATCAACACAGTTAATCATCAATAAGTCGCATCCTGCATTAACAAAAGATGAAACTTGGGATATTTGTGTTGAAATGTCTTCCTTTGCGTCCGCCACACTTAGTTCAATCCCTTTTGAATCACAGAGCTCCTTCGCAATACCTTCTTGCTCTGTCTGAAACTGATCCCTGTTTGTAACACAAAAACCAATCTTTAAACCTTCTAAGGACGACTTATCATTATTACTCTTGGATTCCGTTTTTTCTTCTTTTTGAGGTCCACTTGTACACCCCGTAAACGCAAATGCAAGCATAGCGATCATAAGTACCGTCATTAACAATTTGTGCAGATTATTGATTTTTTTCATAATACTCTCCTTTTTGTAAAAGACACCGTTTTTGTAGTAACTTCAGAATTAATATAATAAATTTGTCTAATCCATTAACACCCCTCCTTTTAATACGTGAGCTTTATATTATCTTGATACTAGCAACCTCTATATAACAAAACTGCTTTTTTTATAACAATATTCTTATTTGCTTTTTTCAACAAACACTATTCCCGATTAAATATATTTACTTTTTATGTGTATTTTAACCTTTTTATTTGTACTTTTACCAATTTTGTAGTATAATTGTACCAACAATTATTTTTATGTTCTATAATTATATTACTATTTAAAATAACAATATTATTTTTATGGAGGTATGTTATGATTCGTGAGATTATCACCGACAAAAATATGCTGGAATTGAACCCGCACGGCAATTACGGTTTCCCCTTCTACCTGATATATGTCACTCTTTCCGCCTACCAGTTCGGCCGTTTCAACTGCCACTGGCACCCCGAGCTTGAGATCGCCTGCATACTGGAAGGCACTATGACCTATCAGGTGAACCAGAACCTGTATCAGCTGGGAAAGGGAGACTGCCTCTTTGTCAATTCCAACGCACTGCACTCCGGCTGTATGTTTGAAAATAATGACTGTAAATATATCGTCGCCACTTTCAACCCTTCTCTCATCTATGGATATGAAAAGAGCGATATCGATACAAACTACACGTTCCCCCTGCTCAATACGGATAACTTCACCTCCTTTGTGTTCCGGGACGGAGCAGACGGAAATGAAACGTTTCAGAAGATCATGAAAGAAATGGCTGCATTTTACACAGAAGAAAACGCCTGTTATGAGCTGCATATCAAAAGCCGGCTCTGTGAGCTCTGGGCATTATTATTTGAAGAGTTCCAGCGCAGCCAGCTTCCCTCCGGAGCCGGACTGGCTGAAGCAAAGCAGATCTCACGGCTTAAAAATGCCATTATATTTATCCACAGCAGTTATACGGATCCTATCACCCTCGACCAGATGGCCGAATCGTGCCACACGAGCAAAAGTGAATTCTGCCGTATCTTCAAGAAAACGCTGCACCAGACACCGTTTGAATATCTGCTGCGGTACCGCATACAAAAAAGTCTTCCGCTGCTCGTCACCGACACATGCAGCATCACGGAAATCGCAAGCCAGGTCGGGTTTTCCGGCTCCAGCTATTATTCGGAAGTCTTCCGCAAATACATGGGCTGTTCGCCGAGAGAGTACAAAAAAAATCTGATGAACTGACGCGTCAAAAACCCCTGTCCTTCTGATATAAATTATATCAAAAGGACAGGGGTGAACCGTTTCCATTATTTTCCATCTTATCGTTGTTTCCGTCTAAACGATGCGGTATTCTGTGATCTCACTGAGCTTTACCGGACGGTTTTGTTCCAGAGATAACTGAGCCGCTTTGGCCATCCTGATTGGCTCCACTCCGTCCGCAGCCGTGACTGCGGCAGGCCTGTCGAAGAGAATGCTGTCCACAAAGGACTGGTTCTCCGCCACGTACGCCTCGTAATACCGTTCTATAAAGAAATCCGGCGGCTTCGGTGCGTATATTCCGTCACCTTTTTTGACAACGACCGTATCCTCATGCTCGTTCATGACCTGCACGGTCCCCTCCGTGCAGAAGATCTCCGACCTCTGGTCATGGCCGTACCAGCACTGGCGGCCGTTGTCAATGACTGCCAGCATGCCGTTTTTCATGCGCACGAAGGCCGCGGCCGTATCTACATCTGGAATGTCGTTCAGCCGTTCGTCCGTGAAAACACCCCCGGCAGCGTATATCTCCTCCGCTTCACTGTCTGTGAGGAATCTTACCATATCAAAATCATGGATCATCATATCAAAAAATATGCCGCCTGACACTTTCAGATATTCGTACGGGCTCTGTACCGTATCTCTGCACGACAGCCTTATCATCTGCCCACGCCCGACCTTTCCTGACTGGATCAGCGCTTTTGCCTTACTGTGGTTTCTGTCGAACCGCCTCATAAAGCCGGTCTGGAATTTTACGCCCGCTTTTTCTGCTTCTCTCAGGGCGCCGCTTAATCTCACCAGATCGGAATCCAGTGGTTTTTCACTGAATATATGTTTTCCGGCTTTGGCTGCGCGGGTGATATACTCTGAATGTGTGTCTGTACTTGTACAGATATAGACCGCGTCCACCTCCGGATCCTGCAGGCAGATTTCCGGGTCGTCTGTCACGCCTTTGATCCCCAGTTCTTTGGCCCACTTTTTCATCTCTTCGTTCAGAAATGCATCCGCCGCGTATTTTACCCTGACGCTGCCGACACGGCTTACGAGTATCTCCGCATGTGTTCTTCCGATCCTGCCAAGTCCTATCACTGCTGCTGTTACACAATCCTTCATATGTGCTCTCTCCTCTTTCCTTCATGGCTATGACAAATGGGGGCAGACTGCTAAAACCTGAAATTCAGGTCGCTGCGGCCTTCAAACGGCGCGTCTATCAGCAAAGGCTTCAAAAATTCAGCCGTCTTTTTCATCCCGTCCTGCCGGCTCATCGTAATATCTTCATGTTCAAATGTCAGCGGACCGAAATAACCTACCATCGAAAGCTCCGTGATGACATCCTGCCAGTTTACATTTCCCCACCCGGGTATGCGGAAACGGAATCCCCTGTCGATCCTCCGGTAATTTCCATGCGGGTTCAGACCGGAACGCCCCGCATTCTGCTTCACGATCTGGGCGTCCTTTGCATGTACTCCGTAGATGCGGTCTCCAAGAAGGTCTATAAAAGCCTCCACATCGATCCCGTACATCATCATATTGGCCGGGTCAAAGTTAAAGCCCCACGCTTTGTGCTGCCCGAGCAGTTCTACGCTCCGCTGTGCGGTCTCGATATCGTACACCATCTGATTCGGGTGCGGCTCATGGGCGAATTTGACTCCGTACTCGTCATACTTGTCAAGTATCTTGCCCCAGCGCTGCGCAAATATCTCTTCTTCCCGCTCCCATGCCCGCGCGTCCGGCCACTGGCATACGCGGCCAAAGTTCTCACAGCCGGTAAATCCGACGACGACCGGGATCTCCATCTCATTGGCCGCCTGGGCCGCCCTGATGACTGCTTCGGTGCCGAACTTTATCTTCTCCTCTTTTGTCCCGTGGTAGATATCATCTGTATCCTGCCCGAACGGTCCCATAACGAGCTGGCTCTCCGGGTGGTTTCCGAGGGTGGATATCTCAAGACCGTAATCCTGGATCTTCTTCTTGAACTTCCGGATATTGTCTCCGTCAAAGATCGTATGGATGTCCAGATGCAGATTGTCCCTCTCAAATGTCTCAATTTCCAGCGTTTCATATCCGTAGAGGACCGCAAGCCGGCATACTTCATCCAGCGGCAGATCCGAATACGTTCCTGTACACAATCCGAGTTTCATTACCTTTCCTCCTTTATTCATCCTCCAGACGGATCCATTGTTTTGTACGGCTGCTCTCGAGGATCGCCTCGGTCAGCCGGTTCAGATAGTGACATTCCTCAAATGTGGCAAAATCCGGCTTGTCGCGCCCGGTCTTTTTCCCCTCCAAAATAAACGTATAAAAGGAATGGATGTTATTGTATACCGCATCGTTCCATCCTTCCGGGTGCCCGGCCGGCATATAGGTATACGCAAGAGTCTCGGGCGGCAGCATCTTCGGATCGCGGAAAATATATTCGTTCCCTCTGCCCCTGTGTCCTGCCCACAGACGGTCGGCCTCCTCCTGATTCCAGTACAGGGAATCCGTCTCGCCGTCCACCGTCAGGTCCAGGCGGCATTTCTTTCCCGGGGATATCTGGCTTACGTGGAAGAGTCCGAACGCGCCGTTCTCAAAGCGCGCAAATACAGCGCCGTAGTCTTCCGTGTCGATCTGATACTCTTCATAAGCTATCTCTCCTGACGCGCTGTTTTTTACCGGCCGTTTTCTCACGGGAAGCATCGTCTCCAGATTGGCAAACACTTCTGTTATCCTGGCTCCGGCCACAGTCTGGGCGGTATCCATCCAATGCGTGCCGATATCAGCGACCGCCCGGGACTTTCCCGCAAATTTCTTCTCCAGCCTCCAGTCATAGTCTGTGTCATACAAAAGCCAGTCGAGCAGGTATGAGCCATAGACTAACCTGGGTCTTCCGATCTCGCCCGACTGTACTCTGTGCTTCATATCCTGTACCATGACATTCATGCGGTAATTGTGATTTACGCCCGCCACGATATCCGGGTTTTCACCGAGTATGTCAAGCAGCTTTGCGGATTCCTTTGCGGAAGCGGCCACAGGCTTTTCACTGAATACGTGCTTCCCTGCCTGAATGATCTTTCTGTTCAGTTCCAGATGCATGTGGTTTGGCGTACAGTCGTGAATGACGTCGATCTCAGGATCTGCCAGCATTTCATCCACATTGTCGTATACTTTTTCCAGCCCCAGTTCCTCTTTCTTCCTCTCAAGCAGCTGCCGGTCTGTATCTGCCACCGCATGGAGAATGGCATTGGGGCACCTGCGGATGGCCGTCACATGGGCGCATCCGATATACCCGATTCCTATCAGTCCTATTTTCAGTTTTTTCATAGTGTATTCTCTCCTCCTATGCCCTGAGGCCCGGGTCTACCACATTTTTCCCTGCCCCGCACTTTGCCGCGTCTTCTATCGCCTCAAGTGATTCCTCCAATGTGTAGATGCGCGGATTCATATAGATCTGCGGATCTACTCTGCCCTGTGCAATGAGCGCGATGACGTTCTGCCATATACCGTGGCCGGCGCTGCCGATCGTGCCGTGATAGCTGGCTCCGGCGACCTGAAGTCTTTCTACGTCCATCTCCATCGTTTTAGATGAGATCCCTATTTGTATGACCTTTGCGCCGACGGCCAGCGCTTGTTCTATCTCCGGGATATTGTCCCTCTGGAATTCCGTCGCCTCAATAAAGACTTCCGCTCCTTTTTTGCCGGTCAGTTCAAGCACCTTCTGTCCGGGGCTTAAGCCCTCCGCCAGCAGTCCGTCAATATCACATACGTACGTGGCCCCGATCTTTTCTGCCAGTTTCATTCTCGCGGCTGACTTTTCAAACACGATGACCCTGCCTGCCCCGGCGGCGACAGCCAGCGACAGGGCGGACAGCCCGATCGGCCCTGCGCCGAAGATGACTATGTCACTTCCCGGTCTGAAGCCGCCGCCTCTTTCAAAGATTCCGTTATAAGCCACCGCCAGCGGTTCTATGAGCGCGCCGATATGAAGCGCTTTGCTCTTGGAACCGTAAATATGTTCCAGCGCCGATATATCAAAACAGAACTTCTCTTTCGCCACGAGATACTCCGCATATGCGCCGTCCAGTGTAAATCCGATCTCCTCCAGATTCTCGCACTGGTTATACATTCCCATACGGCACGCTTCACATTCCCCGCACCAGTTCATCGTCTCCGCCGTCACAAGATCTCCGGGCTTAAACATCGTGACCGCCTTTCCCACTTTTACGACCTCCCCGGCAAACTCATGGCCGATAACGCACGGAAACCTGCAGTGGCCCGCATAACGCGAATATCCCTGTTCATCTGCTCCGAGGAATGTGGTGTCCGAACCGCACACGCCCACCCCGCCGATCCTCATAAGCACTTCATCGTCCTTTGGTTCCGGAACCGGTATTTCCACAAATCCAATGACCGGCCGGCTGTATATACGGTCTCCGCTGACAGCGCGCCGGTCTCTTTTTTCTCTCTCTGTCGGTTCATAACCCGGTTTGGGGATCCACGTGCCAGTTGCCTGTAAAGCTTTCATATTCTCCTACCTCCGTCTGTCTCTCATCTGAAATTATCGGTTCGGCGTTATGAGATACTTTCCGCCTGTTCCGTTTTTGGCCTCCCTAAGCCCCTCTGCCGCTTCATCCAGCGTAAAGCATTTTTCCACGAGCTTACCCGGGTCTATCCGGCCGGAAGCTATGAGGCGTATTACGTTCTCCCATATTCCGTGCCCGGAACTGCCGTTGCTTCCGTACAGCGCGGCGCCGCTCTTCTGAAAATACTGCCCGAACATTTCGGTCCGCCCCGCGTGATGCCCGATCTGGACCACTTTTCCGCCTACGGCAAGCGCCTGCTGGATATAGGGAATATTTTTATTGCAGAATGCCGTACATTCCACGGCCATATACACTCCCTTTCCATCTGTCAGTTCTCTCATTGTGTCCGCCGGCGTACCGCCCTGTGAAGCGATATGTGCCAGACTGCATAGATCTGTAGCCCCAACTTTGGCCGCCAGCTCAAGACGCGGCGCCGAGTATTCAAACACGATCACTTTGGCCGCTCCGGCGGCTTTGGCCAGCTGTACCGCGCTCAGTCCGATCGGACCGGCGCCAAATACGGCCACATAGCTGCCCGGAAGAAAACCGCCTGACCGGATGAACATCCCGTTATAGGCCACTGCCGTCGGTTCGATCAGCGCGCCGGCTTCCAGCGCTTTCGCCTCGCTGCCGTATACTTCCTTAAATTGATTGATATCAAGACAGTATTTTTCCTTAGCCGTCAGATACTGCCCAAAACCGCCATTTAATGAAAAGCCTATTTCTTCCAGGTTTTCGCACTGGTTGAACATCCCTTTCCTGCAGGGCATACATTTTCCGCACCAGTTCATCGTCTCCGCGGTGACCAGATCCCCTTCCTTAAACCTCGTCACACGCTTTCCGGCCGCCACTACCCTGCCGGAAAATTCATGTCCGAATATTACCGGCAGTCTCGTATGGCCTACGTAGTCCAGATACCCCTCCTCGTCTGTGTCAAGAAAACACGTATCGGAACCGCAGATACCACAGGCGCCGACTTCCATCAGCACTTCATCGTCCGCAGGCTCAGGCGTCGGAAGCTCTGTCACTTCGATTTTCGGCGCATACCATATATTCTTTCCGCAAAGCGCCCTTTTGTCTTCTATTTCCCTCTGCGTGGGCGTATATCCGCGCCTCGGTTTCCACGTTCCGCAAAGCTGCAATCCTCTCATATCATATTCCTCCTGTCACCGGCTGTTTCTTTCTCTTTCTTTCAAAGCAGATCAACCGTCTCTCCTTCTTTGTCCGTGATCATCTTTTCAAATAATTCTGCCTTTGTCACCTGTCTGTCATAGTTCTCCATGTCTGCCACGATGCCGCCCTTCTTGATCACGAGTATCCGGTCGCACAGGTTATACAGTTCCTCCAGTTCGTCTGATATATAGATGATGGACGTTCCCTTTCTGGCCAGTTCATCTGCCAGCGCATAGATCTCATTCTTGGCCCCTACGTCAATTCCCCGTGTCGGCTGGTCGAGAATGAGCAGGTTGATGTCTGTGGCCAGCCACTTGCTCAGGACGATCTTCTGCTGGTTTCCGCCCGACAGTGAATCCGCTGTCTGGCTCATGGCAGAATATTTGAGGCTCATTCTGCTTCCCATCGTCTTTGCCGTCCGCTCCAGACGCCGGTGGTTCACCCACGGAGTCCTCTGCCTTGCCAGCGGTACGAGCGCGATATTACTAAGAAGAGAGGCTTTCATGATCAGTCCCTCCGTTTTACGGTTTTCAGAGACAAACGCAACTCCCCGGTTCACCGCCTCTTTTGGGCTCTTCATAGCGCAGGTCCCGCCGCTGAGCTCCAGCTTATACCCGGGTCTTTTTTTCATGGCCCCGAAGATCATCTTCCCGATCTCCGTTCTCCCTGAGCCGAGGACGCCGGCTACACCGAGTATCTCTCCTTTATGCAGCACAAAACTGATATCGTGTACCTGGCCTTGTACCTGGCTCATATTTTCTACTTTCAGATGGATCTCGTCCGATGGATGTTCTCTGTAGAATTTCTTATCCTGTGTGTGGCCTTCACCGACCATCATGGAGATAACTTCTCCTATTTGAGTCTCCGCCGCGTACTTTGTGCCGACGAGTCTGCCGTTTCTGAGCACGGTCACCCTGTCCGCAATTTTGAATATCTCCTCCAGAAAATGAGAGATGTAGATAATGCTGATCCCGCGGCTTTTCAGCTCCTTGATCACCCGGAACAAATTATCTATCTCAGATATGGACAGGGAAGACGTGGGCTCATCCATAATGATGAGGCTCGCCTCCATGGATACGGTTCTGGCAATGAGGGCAAGCTGCTGCTTTGCCGTGGGCAGGTTGACGACCTTCTCCCCCGCATCCACGTCAAAATGCAGCTCATCAAGCAGCTTCTGCGCCTCCTCAGCCATTTTCCTTTTATCTATCAGTATCGTACCGCTCTTTTTCGGTTCTCTTCCGAGATATATGTTTTCCGCAACGGTCAGGTTCGGCGTCAGGTCAAGCTCCTGGTGGATCATGCCAATCCCCCGTTTCGCGGCGTCGATCGGGTTCTTAAATCTGACCTTTGTGCCGTTCAGATACACTTCCCCTGAATACCGCGCCCAGATGCCGTTTATGATCTTCATCAGCGTCGACTTTCCGGCCCCGTTGGCTCCTACAAGCGCGTGGACTTCTCCCTGCCTCAGTGTAAAGTCTATATCTTCAAGCACGGTGACTCCGCTGAAGTCCTTTGATATATGTTTCATCTCCAAAACATTTCCCTTCATCCCATACCACCTCAGTCTCTCTTAAGCTTGGACATACAGTCTACCGCTACCGCGCCTATGATAATGATACCCTTGACCGCATCCTGCCAGTAACTCGACACACTTGTGAGCTGCATAATGTTCAGAATGAGTCCGAGAATGAGTACGCCTACGACAGAGCCCCACACATTTCCCCTGCCTCCGTCCAGAGACAGTCCTCCGACGATACAGGCTGAGATAGCAGTCAGCTCATATGTATCTGCCGCGTTTGCCGCGGCCAGCAGAGTCCTGCATGACAGGACCACGCCCGCGAGGCCCGCAAAAAAACCGCAGATCACATACACAACCGTCTTTACCAGCTTTGTGTTAATACCGGACAGCCATGCCGCATTCATATTCCCGCCGATGGCGTACACATACTGTCCGAATCTCGTGTACTTCAACACGAGAAACGCTATGACAACGCAGGCCAGCCAGATGATCCCCGCCACAGGGACCGGGCCCAGATAGCCCATGCCTACGACGCCGTACGCCTCAGGTATCCCATAGATGTTGAACCCGCTCGTAATGATATAGACAGCTCCGCGCGCGATCGTCATCATTCCGAGAGTGGCCACAAAGTGATTCATACCTATCACAGTCTGCAAAATGCCATTAATGAACCCGCATACGATGCCGACCGCCAGTCCCGCAGCCAGACCCACGATAAAGCCGTAGTCAATGAACGCATATGCCGACATCACCCCGGACAGCGCACAGACTGAACCGACCGACAGATCCACGCCGCCTGTGATGATGACAAATGCCATCCCCACCGCCAGAAGACCATAGACTGCATTGTGCCCTAACAAGTTGATCAGATTCTGGACAGTACGGAAAGTCGGAGAAATGAACGCACACACGACCAACATGACTACGAGCACGAGCAGCATATTATACTCCCGCTTCATCCTGAATTTTTTCTTTTTTTCTGCTTCTTCTTTACCCATCTGTATTCCACGCCCTTTCAATGTTATATATCCGACTGTTCAGGGGCCGCGGCATATAGCCCGTATGCCGCGGCCCCCGGTCCTTTACCAGGATGGTGTCACATCATTGACATTTTCCGAAGTGACCATAGGAAGGTCTGTCTCGATAAACTTTTCCTTCAGGGAGTCCTTATCTCCGAAGAAATATGTCTCTATCGTCTTAATACCGACCTCGCACTGCTCCGCAGGATCCTGAAGCACTGTGCCGTATATCTTGCCGGCCTTGATGGCATCCCACACTTCTGTCGGCATATCCATACCGACAATCTTGCCCACAAGCTCCGTACGCCCCGCAGACTGTACGGCCTGAAGCGCTCCTACAGCGTCGTCCGGCCCTTCACATACAATGGCGTCGATCTCTCCGGCCGGGTACTTGTTCAGCATGTTCTGGATAGAACTGATGACCGTCTCCTTGTCGTGTTTACATGGGATCCGCTCCAGTATATTGACACCCATATCATATCCCTTTTCATCCATAATACTGTCAAAGCCGCCCTGGCGCAGCGTCTGGTATGTGGCGCCGATAACCCCCTGGATATAAAGGATATTGCAGCTGTCCATCTGGTCCTTCTCGATCATGTCAAGCAGACAGTTTGCCATCTGCTCGCCGCTGAGCGTGTCGTTCGCACCGATGAAGTAGCTGTAGGCGTTCTCGTCTGTTATCGACCTGTTTACGGCAAATACCGGAATCCCCGCCTCCATGGCTTTTTTCAGAGACGGCTCCACCGCGTCGCTGACCGCGTTGATCAGTATGGCGTCGACTCCCTGTGTGATGAAGGTCTCTATCTGATTCACCTGCAGCGCAGAATCTGAAGCGCCGTCCTGGAGAATAAACTCTATATTGTCATACTCTTTCTGCGCATCGAGAAGCTCGTTGTACATGGCCGCCTGAAAGCTGATCGTAAAATCACTCAGCGTTGCGCCGACTGTGATCTTGTCTTTATTGCCGCTGTCCTCCGTCTTTTTTTCCGTCTTCTCTGTGTCAGCTTTTCCGCCCCCGGACGAACACGCACATACGAGCATAGATACGATGACCAACAATATTGCCGTACTTTTTAATCTTTTAGACATACTTTTCCTCCTTTGTATAAACTTTTTCATTTCCGCCTGTATCATACAGTCCCAGTAATATAGTTCCGCCTGTCCACCTCCGTTTCACACTGATTTATCGTTCAAACTGTACAATCTGCATGAAACAGACTGTTCTTATGTATTTTCATTATATTTACATAATTGTTTGTATGATATAACATAGTTTTCATTTTTCATAACAGAGTTGGTAATTCCCGCCTATTGACACACAAAAAAAGACATCCAGATGAATTTACTGTCTTTTTCATCCGAATGCCTTTTCTCTATTTTCCGCATATTTCTTTTTTATACTGTGTCGGTGTCATGCCAATCACTTTCCGGAACATTTCCGTAAAATAGCTGCTGTTCGTAAAGCCTGACTCGTATGCGATCTCTGTTATAGAATACCGGTCGTCTGCGATAAGCATAAAGCTCTGCTGGATTCTGTAGGAAGTCACATATTCCATGGGACTTTGACGGAACACTTTCTTGAACAGCCTGCAGCAAGAGCTTTTGCTCAGCATGCATGCCCCTGCGATATCCTCCAGCGTCATCGGGTTCTTATAATACATCTGTATATAGGCAAGCGCATCCTGTATTTTATACAGCTCCCTGTTCATCTGGATCGCGTTTTCTTCCACATGTCCCGTCCTTTTGTAAAGAAGTTCCCATAACTCCAGCATCATCTGCTGGACTTTCAGTTCATAGCAGACTTCTCTTTTGACGTATGTATCTGTTATCTTATATATCAGGTCTATCATCCGTCTCTGCTGTATATCTTCCGGGCGCACAATGCGATAGAGCAGATCCTTTTGCGACTGCAGCGTTTTCACATATTTCTCATATATAAGGCTCTTTGCATTTCCTCCGAGCAGCGCGGGCTCAAACCGGATCACACGGTAACTGCAGTCTTCACGATTCACCATTCTCGCCCCGTGCATGACATGGCTGTTTATAAAGACTCCCTCGTTCTCCCTGATCATATGTGTCTCCTCCCCGATCCGCTGTTCCAGCGCTCCCTCCGTAACGACGAGCAGCTCCATCTCCGGGTGCCAGTGGCTGATACACAGGCCGTATGCATAGTACGACAGCTTCTGGAATTCCGCGGCAATGGGGAACTTGCCGTCTAAAGGCTGTCTGAGTTCCTTTCCTTCTTTGTCGGTCTGTATCTTCTTTTTCTCCATGTACAACTCACCTGAATCCTTTCCGGTAAACTTGTTAAAAATGCATCAGATATTACACATAATTCAAATTATATCACCGAAAACTTTTTGTACCATCGATAGATTTCCACTATTTTACCACACATTTTTTTTAGTGCAATAAGAATATAGTCACAGTTTATAACACAATTATTATTATATTTTTGATTCCTTCCTAACAAAATCTCTATTTACTGATTTTTGGATTATTTTTACTTATTATTCAGATATAGTCTGTTTTTGACGAATTTAGTAGATTAGCAGAACAATACATGGTAGAATATTATTACAATATATAATACTTTATTGTATTTATTTAAAGGGAAAATATGAGGTGTATGGGAGGTAAAGTTATGGCGTTGATCCAATGTCCAAATTGTGGAAAGGAAGTTAGTGATAAGGCTGAAAAATGCCCAAATTGTGAAACATTATTAAGAGAACCGCCAAAAAAAGTGTGCAAAGAATGTGGTCAGGAGTTAAATGAAGGAGTGCTCATATGCCACAAATGCGGTTGTCCGGTCTCAACTGAGACAAGTGAAAGGGGATCAAAGAAAAAAGGTTCCAAAAAGCTCATAATAATAGCAGTCTTAATTATAGCCGCACTTTTAATTATCATATTTGGTGTAAACAGCTATAATAAAAAAGTGGAAGAAAACAAAAAAATAGAGATATCAGAAAATTATGGAATAAACATTAAAACGGCTACCACAACTATGTTAAAAGGGGCGTCTGATGCAGAAAAACTTGGCGTATTGATCCACGATGTCTGGTCTAATACGATCTTTGAAAAAAGTGACGCTGAAACGGACATGTATACTAAGACAGATGGAAGATTCAACAATGATTTTAATGATTCATTAAATAAATTATTTGCAGATTCCACTTATCAGACCAGACTCAGCGCAGTGAAGTCAAACCAGACAAATGTGGAGCGGATAATGAAAAAGCTGCAAGATCCCCCTGAGGAATATCAAGAAGCATATAACGCAATTAAAGATTATTATGATGCATATTTAGAGATCATAAATTTAGTCATCAATCCTTCTGGAAATTTGCAGACTTTTACAAGTAATTTTAATGACGCAGATTCTGCTGTAGTGAAATATTATGCAGCCATGAAAATATATACGGAATAAAAGGAGAGAAATTATGGCTCTGATAAAATGTCCTGAATGTGGTAATGACGTATCAACCAAAGCAACAGAATGTCCGAATTGCGGATGCCCGCTGAATAAAGCAGAGTTTAGTAATGAAAACAAAACCAAAAAGAAACTATCAGTAAAAAAAATTATAATTGCTATTGTGGCACTGATCTTTATTTTCTTTCTACTAATAGAGATTTTTTTGACTAAAGATTATGACGCACCATTAGATTACAGTAATGTTTTAGGCACGCCCGCTGATGATTTAGATGACATTGTGATGACAGAGGACTCTATGTCCATACTTTTTAAAGAGGACGGGACTTTACTGTCAGGAAGAGAAAGTGTCGTATATAATGATATGAATGGCAAAACAGAATACAGGTGTTTTGATGCCGAGATAAAAGGATTAGCGCCATATGATATTTACTATGTGTCCTGGAGTACCGGTTCAGGTAATGAAGAACAGGAACTGTTTGATGACAATACGAGAGATACTATCATCAAACAGTATGATAAACTCTATGGAGAACATAGCGACTCTTCAACACAAGGCGACGGCCGTGTAGAACATAAATACAGATGGAAATTGAAAGACAAAAAAATATTTGAGATCACAGTGTACAGTACAATGAATTATATGTGCTTAACATGGAAATTTGAATAAAAATCTAATTAGAAATTGTTTCAAGTTTTGTGTAAACAGAAAAACTGATATAAGATATGTTGATAGTTACATGGGGCAGAGCCGGTTTTCCGGTATCTGCCCTTATTTGCATTATGCTTTTTCTTTTTGGCATAATAATACCTCCAACCTGTTGTAATTATCTTACATCAGTTTGGAGGTTTACACGATCTTTGGAATAATATCCTTTTATTTCAAACCTTGATCAATCCAAGTCAATAAAGTCAACCTTGAACATATCGTCGGTCTCCATGTGGCCGCGCTTTTTCGTCTTTGATTCACTCAGCAGGTCATCCAGATCATCAATATCATCATCCAGGGAATCATCATACAGCGCTCCGTCGTCATAAGGCTCAAAATCATCCTCATCGATCAGATCATCCTCATAGTCTTCAAAGTCATCATCGTCATAAGAGGCGTCCTCGAAATCGTCTTCGTCAAAATCATCCTCTTCAAAATCATCGAAGGAGTCCTCTTCTTTCTTCTTTTTAAGTCCTGACCTTGTAGCTGACTTGTCTTTAACGGCAGGCCTGTTTTTCTCCGGCTCTTCCTCCTCGTCAATCCCATATTCATCATACAGGTCGTCCAGCTCCGCATTGCGGTTGTGGAGCTTCACTGCCAGCACGATGATGAGGATAAGAACGATGAGCGCGCCGAGCCCTACGATAAGGACCATCATCTGTATGTGCTTATCTATAAAGTTACCTATCTTACCCATCAGAGAGTTGTCTGTCTTTTCTTCTGTTGTATCAGCTGCCTCATAACGCTGGTAAGTGCCTTCACCGTCGTCATACTGGTAATATCCTTTATCGCCGCTGCTGTTCACGGCATATACGACATAGAAGCCGTCCTTTTCCGTATTCTGCCAGGCAGGAAAATCTTTACCGTTCAGCGTAAGCGTCACTTCCTGGAATGTCTTCGGCAGCTTTCCTCCCGCCTTCTCACTGAGCAGCGCTATGGATGTCGTATCGGAAATATTTATCTGTTCAAATGGAGAAAAGGTCGCATTATCTGCATTGTACAGGAAGAAATCCCCTTTGCCTTCACCGTCCAGAAGGTAGCCGAGCGTGATGCCGCTGGCCTCCTGCGCCACCATCTGACGCGCCTGGCCTTCAAACTGGATCTCCGTCTTTGTATAGCCTGCTGGAATGTCTGCCTCCGCAAAGTTATCGGATAATTTGTAAGCTGTTCCGTTGACTTCTACATCAATATCATCTGCGCTGGAAGTATTGCCGCCGTCTGTAATTTTGGAAGGGTCCCCTTCTGCAATTTTGACCGCGGAACTTCCCTGGTCCAGCGTGAGCGTTCCGCCTCCGCTTGACGCTATCGTTGCGCTTGACACACTGACACTCGTATCGCCTTCCTTAAGCGCCTGGAACTTTATATTAAAAGTCGCCTCCTCTGAACCGCCGGAGCCTGTACAGGTGAGAGCGCCGTCGCCGTCTGCCGTGACTCCGTCGCCGGAGTCAAATCTGAGCGCCGAACTGTCATACGTCAGTTTCACTTCTATATTACCAAGGCTGCCGCTTGTAGACTTGACCACACACTTTACTTCAACCATTTCACCGACCGCCGTCTCCGGGTCCGTAAAAGATATCCGCCCGTCGGCCGCCTCGGCAACCATTGAAAAGCAAGGGACACATAAGCACAGACTTAATAAAATTATGCTGATCTTCTTTAATATCTTCATGTTCTTATCCTCTTTCTCCTTCGATTCTGATCATCAATGTTAGAAATATTCTATCACATCTGACATCATTTTACAAAAAATCTTTCTATTGGTATGTTCCGGTATCGTCAGTTCCGCCGCCGGATGTTCCTTCTCCATATGCTCCCTGCGTATTACCGCCTGCATCATTGCCGGTATCTGTATTTCCGCTTTCCCCGTCTTTGTTCTCGTCAAGAGATGCGGGCCGCACAACTCCGGTCACGTAAGCTATCTCATCAGATATATTCCGGACGGTCTCAGATACGTTCCCGGCCTCCTCGTTCGGATACAAAAACTCGTGCAGCTGCTTTACATTTTCAGCAAGACCGAGCGCGACAACAACACTTCCTGCATTCTGATATGTGATCCCATCCTCTACATCAAATGGAAACCCTGTATTTTCACCAAGCTTGTATTTTGTGACATCTGACGCCAGGCCGATCAGCTCCTTCAGCGAAAAACTAGTAGACACCTGTTCAAATACTGTATCGATGATCTTATTGATCGTAGCCAGGTCTGTGTGCATCACTTTTTCAAATATCTTCTCGATCACCAGCCTCTGGCGCTCTGTACGGGTATAATCACCGCCGGCCGTGGAACGGATACGTGCATATGTAACTGCCTGTGTCCCGTCCAAATGTTGTTTTCCCGACTCTGTAATAAATTCAGCTTTCGTTCCTGCAACATCCGCCGTCTCCTGAAGGAATTCATTCATATACTGTACTTCTTCCTGCTTGATGTCAATATCAAGACCGTCCAGCAGGTCTATCGTGTCTACAAGCGCCTTAAAGTCAACCGTCACATAATCTTGTATATCAAGATCCAGGTTTTTATTCAGCATACTGATGGATTCTGCCGGTCCGCCTGCAAAATAAGCATGATTCGCCTTGTTATAGCTCATATTTTTCTGCTGAAGAAGCGTATCCCGATAGATTGAAGCAAGCCTTATCTCTTTAGTTTTATTGTCGATAGCTGCTACAATGATAGTATCCGCGTGCGTACCTTCCTCCAGCTGTCCATCTCTGGAATCCCCGCCAAAAAGCGCAATTGTAGTGTATCCTTCTTTCTCTTCCACACCCTCATTAAGCTGCAGATCTTTCTTATCAATGTTTACTGCCTGCAGTTTATCAAACTTCATCATTGCGTATGCAACGCCTGACAGCAGGAGCAGCATGATAACTTCCACTACGAGTACGACCGCTCTGCGCCTTCTTCTCTGTTTTTTCTTTCTCCTTGCCTTGATCGCTTTTTCGGCCTTCAGAGACTTATTATTTTTCGCCATAATCAGATCCTTTTTTACCTTTTGCTCATTAATCCTACATTATATTACTATATTATGGAACAATCCGCAACTCATGCTTATTGAACTGCTGAAGTTCAATAAATTTTACAGGTTTTCCTCTGCGCATTTCAATGCTTCGGCTACTATATGGTGCATATCATAATACTTATATCTGCCGAGTCTTCCGCCGAATATAACTTTTTCTTCCTCAGCTGCTTCTCTGGCATATTTTTCATACAGCAGGTTATTTCTTTCATTATTGACCGGATAGTACGGCTCGTCTCCCCGCTTCCATGGCGCGGAATACTCTTTGGACACAACGGTCTTCGGCTGGGTGCCGAACTCAAAATGCTTGTGCTCTATGATCCTCGTATAGGGAACTTCATACTCCGTATAATTTACGACCGCGTTTCCCTGGTGATTCTCCTCATCCAGCACTTCGGTCTCAAACCTGACGGAACGGTACTCAAGTTCACCATATTTGTACTCGTAAAAAGCATCAATCGGACCTGTATACACGACTTTCCTGCTTATTTTATCGAGCTGCTCTTTCTCTTCCAGATAGTCCGTATTCAGCCGTACTTCTGTCTTGTCCAGCATCTTTTCAATGATCTGAGTATATCCTCCGACCGGTATGCCCTGATAGCAGTCATTAAAATAGTTGTTGTCATAAGTCAGGCGCACCGGAAGCCTCTTGATGATCTCAGGCGGTAACTCTGTCGCTCTGCGCCCCCACTGCTTTTCCGTGTAACCTTTTACAAGCTTTTCATATATGTCTTTCCCCACAAGGTTGATGGCCTGCTCTTCCAGATTCTTCGGTTCTTCAACGCCAAACTTCTCTATCTGCTCAGCGATCTTCTCCTGTGCCTGTCCAGGCGTGACAACGCCCCACATCTTATTGAACGTATTCATATTGAACGGCATGTTATATATCTCACCTTTATAATATGCAATCGGACTGTTCGTATACCTGTTGAATTCGGCAAACTGCCGGATATATTCCCACACTTCTTTATTGCTCGTGTGGAAAATATGCGCGCCGTACTCGTGGACCTGGATCCCTTCCACTTCTTTTGTGTAAATATTGCCTCCGATATGGTCTCTTTTCTCTACCACGAGACATTTATATCCTTTTTTTCCGGCTTCATAGGCAAATATAGAACCAAACAGCCCTGAACCTACTATCAGATAATCATACATATTCTTTCTATCCTCTCTGTCTTCCTATACTTTTCATTCTCTGCACTACTTTTTTAAATTCTGCCGGCTCACATATATAATTCAGGCCGAGCAGAATGATCATGGAAACGCCGCCCGTTATTACCGCGTAGATACCCCATGTGAGAAATGAGGTCATCTGCTGCGGTACCACATTTATAAATACACATATGATGACAATGACCGCCAGTACATTCCGCAGAATTCTTTTTAGTGTACTCTTTCCTGTGCCTTCCACCAGATATTTCCTGTTGTACAATATTATCTCTACCGACCTGAACGCATAGGAACATACGGTCCCGAACAGCACGCCGTTCATGCCGAATCTCCACACTAAGGATAAAGAGACCACTATATTGATCGCTGCTTCCAGAACTGCCTGTCCCCTCGTCTCTTTAAAATGCCCGGCGGCGCATATGATCGTGAGCCCCGGTATTCTGACGTTCTGCAAAAATATGATCAACGTAAATAAAATGGCAGAAAACGGCCTTATATAGTCTGCGTCCGTGACATGCAGCGTGTAGATGGACACAAACGGCAAAAGCAGCACGCCCATACACGTGCAGACACACATGAGTATGATCATGTACGTGTATTCGTAATTTGAATAGCTGTCTCTGAGCACCTGCTTTTCTCCTTTGGAGATCACCTCTCCAAACCCTGCGGTCAGACCGTTTGAAAATGAGGTGAGCAGAAGATTCATGGCATATATGACCATATTATAGATTCCGTATACACTCACTTCTATCAAAGACTTGCTTCCGAGACATACCGTCAGCAAAACAACATCTGTATTGTTGACGATGACCCCTACAACCTGGTGGAGCAGCGCTGCTCCCCGCTGCTTCAGCCCGTCCATTTTGGGCTCCGCTTTAAAATCTACCTCTTTATACCAGCGCCTGACATATGCTTTTACCAGAAAGAACCGCAGAATGTACACAAGCGTAGCGATTCCCTTTACCAAAAGCACATTGGCATGATTATATATGAGGACAATGGTAACTGCCATATTCAGTGTTGTCCCAAGCGCCTGAATATAAGCGATCACATAGCCCTTTTGATTGGCTGTGAGCAGTACCTTATACTTTCCGAGACAGAAATAATCTACTAAAGTGCTGCTCGCCAGGATCAATATCATAGTCCGCACAAGAGATGCGCTCAGCTGCTGGGTGATAAGATATGGATATATGAACACAAATCCCGCAACGAGCGCGCCGAACAGATATCCCGATCTGTTGTAAAACCTTCTCGTCGCGGATAAGATGCCGTTTATCCCGCTTTGATCCTCTTTGGCCAGAGGACCGTAAAGGGCAACGACGGAGGCCGTACCGACACCAGCTTCGGCCAGGCCAAGGTAAATGAGAAACTGGTTTACCGATGTCACCATACCATTTATGCTGGAGCCGTATGCTTCCAGAAAAAAACGCGGAAGAACTATACCTGACAGAAATACGATCACCTGAAGAAATATATTGGCGATCATATTTTTCATCGCTTGTCTGCTTCTCATCACTACTCCTCGATCACTTCTATCCACTGTTTCAGGATCTTTTCTTTACTGAACTTATCTCTCATGCCGTCATACTCTGCAAACCTTCTGCGTTTGCCGCCATCTGAGATAAGTTCTTCTATCTTTGCTTCCATCTTTTCCAGCTCATACGGCGGTATCAGAAAACCGTTCCGCCCATCCTCAATAATCTCGTTCGGACCTGTTTCCACATCAAAGCTTATCATAGGAAGCCCGACGGCAGATGCCTCCAGCAGCACAAGCGGAAGCCCTTCCCGGTAGGAAGGCAGGACGAGAAACGCATACTCCGAATACAGCCTGTACGCTTCTTTTACATTTCCTTTCAGGATAAGCTGGAATCCCAGACCGTATTCCGCTATCTTGGCAGCCGTCTCCTCAAAAGTCTCGCCGGTCCCGTACACATGCCACTGCCAGTCCGGATGCGCAGGCAGTACAGTCTTCGCCATCTCCACGAGCATATCATACCCCTTTTCTTTCCCAAACCGGCCGACAGACAGAATTTTCCGGGAGCTGTCGTTATAATCCGTTCGGGCTGCGGCCACTTTATCTTCGATCCAGTTATAGATACACGCTACTTTTCCGGGTCTTGTATGGAATCTGGATATATAGTCTTTCCTCGTCTTTTCGGTCAGGACAACGACTTTGTGCGACGTAAGCGCATCCCAGAAACGGATCGCCGTAATATCCTTCTGCTTCCACTGGTTCATAAGCCCTCCGTGGTCACAGTATATATACTTCGCCTTTGTGAAAAAACGTGTGAAGGAGGCGATCAGCGCCGGATAATTGCCCATCAGTATAACTATATCAATATGGTTCTCTTTGACATAATGGATAAAAGGCCGGAATGTTCCCTGAATCATTCCGCGGAGCCGCTTCTCACCGGTCAGTCCTTCTGTAAACACCACTCTTTCATCCAGTTTATAGGCGGATTCCCCGCCTTTGTTCACAGCATACACAAAAGTCTCGTACATACCGCTCAGTTCATTGGCCAAAGAGGCTGTAACCTGCTCTACTCCGCCTGTCACTGACATATCAAAATCTACAAAACAAATCTTTTTCATTTCAGCCACCTATGAGAAAAGTCCTTTACTTCTCTTTTCATTCATCATTGTCAAAGCGCGGTAAAGACGGACATTTAACAATAACGCTAATGCTCCCAGCTTCCTGGCTCTGTGAAAATAAGGATTTTTCACAATACGGACAGTGTTTCTTTTGAGAAATCTTATAACCTGCCTGTACTCGGGAATTTCCCGGTACCCATCCTCCTGAAGCATTCTGTCAAGAATCGCAAAATACGCCCATATCAGCTTAAACCTGGCCTCCGTCAGTATTGCAGGGTATTTCTTCTCGACAACACGAAGCGTATCTTCGTATGCGTATATGAACATCATTGCATCAGAGTCAAACTTCCTCGTAGTTATGCTGTTTTCCCGGTGTACATAATAATACAGCGGCGTTGTGTCAACGTAGACACTCTGTACTTTCTGCATCAGTTCGGTATGGAACCCGACATCTTCGTATACGATCCCTTCCGGATAGCCTATATCTTTAAGTATCTCTGCCTTGATAAGCTTATTGCAGGAACTTCCCGGAATCTTTTCTCCGGTCAGCAGCAGGCCAAACGCTTCACCGCCGTCACACGCAAACTGTTCGATCCCCTCATACTGCGGTATACATCTTTGCTGATATACGTTATATAACCCGCACGTCGCCATATCCGCACCGGAAGTAGTAATGTTGCCGTAAAGTATTTCCAGCATGTTTTCCGCGATATAATCATCACTGTCAACAAATAAGATATACGCGCCCCCGGCAGCTTCGATCCCTACATTTCTGGCTCTTCCAGGTCCCATATTCTCCTGTGATATATAACGGACCCTCCCGTCTTTATCAGCATAGTCTCTGCATATAGACGGGCTGCGGTCAACGGAACCGTCGTTTACCAGTATCAGTTCAAAATCCTCAAATGTCTGTCCCAATATGGAATCCACACATTTATTCAGATATTTTTCCACATTGTATACCGGAACAATAATGCTAACTGCAGTCATAATCTATCTCCTTATAATCCCCATTCAAATACAGTCTTAAACGGCGTATTCCTGTCTGTCCTGAATACTCTGTGAATGTCTTCGACAGAGCTGACTTTTTCATCCTCAAAAGTTATCATATCAAGCCTCTTTTGAAAACGTTCATTTTTCATCCACTTAACAGCCTGCTCAAAGTCTGCCCTCCCGGAACGGCTGCTTCCGATCACTGAAAGCCCTTTCTCGAGTACATCTCTCGTATTCACCGCCACACGGTTCTCACTCACGCCCATCAGCATTACTGTCCCCTGCGGATTGATGTACCGGATGATATCCTCTATTGCATAATAACTCCCGTCGCCGCCGCAGCATTCAAATGCATGGTCCACCTCAAACGACTCCGGCAGTTCTTCTCTCAGCACAGTTTCATCTGCAAAGGTAAAGTAAGAAAGCTTTCCGGGATTTTTACCGACAACGATGATCTCACTTGCCGGAAATGCCTGCTTCAGCAGATTCGCCACTATAAAAGACAGGCTTCCGTCCCCCCATACGCCTATTCTGTCTCTGATTTTATGGGAAATGCCGTCAAATCTACGGATACTGTGTGCCGCCACACTTATAAATTCCGTAATCGCCGCCAGCTTCTGCGGTATCCCCTCATGACGCACGAGCCTGTCCTCCGGCAGACTGATGAACTCCCTCAGAAACCCGTCCTTTCCGCTTGAGAGAAATCCTGCTCCCTTTGCATAATTCTCCAGTATGATATCACTGTGCTCTCCCGGCACGTTCGGTATGAGCACAACTGCCTCTCCCGCCTTATACTTCCCCGACGGATCATAAAGAACTTCCCCGCAGCACTCATGTATAAGAGCCATCGGAAGCTTTTTATCAAGGATATGACGCTCGCGCTGTCCGGTATAATATCTCTGATCAGCATGACAGATCGACATATAACGCGGCTTGATGACCACCTGATCCCCGAACTGGGTCTCCTCATATTTGACAGAAAACGTACCCGGCGCTACCAACTGATATACATAATTAATCAACGACTTTTCCTCCGACCATCGCCTGCGCTACTTTATAGTCGCTCACTGTTGTCACCTTCAGATTTGAAGGTTCACCCTTTACGAGATAGACCGGTTCGTTCTGGACAACAGCGATTTTACATGCGTCCGTAAGGACCGCTTTCTCCTCTTCGTTCAGCGCGGCATATAATTTTTTCAGCAGATCAACCTGAAAGCTCTGTGGGGTCTGTCCCTGGTACATTTTGCTCCGCACCGGAATATCAGTGATCATACTGCCATCCTCTGACACAACGATAGTGTCTGTGGCCGGTATTACCGTATCACAGACCTTATGTCTCCGGACCGCTTCAACATTGTCATTGAGAATTCTGGACGTAACGAACGGTCTGACGGAATCATGCGTGATAAGGTAATGCTCCTCACTTTCTCCGTAATCCCGCTCAACTGCATCTACTATATTCATGATCGTGGAATTGCGGTCGCCCCCGCCCGGAATAATGTGGACGCATTCTTTCCGTATGTTGATATATTTGTCCACCAGATCCTCCATATGGACCACCCAGTTCGGATGTACCCCCACATATATCTGTTCAATTTTCGGACAGAGTAAAAATTTTTCCAGTGTATGGATCACCATTGGCTTATCGCCCAGATTTAAAAACTGTTTCGGCATATCCGCCATATTCATCCTTGAACCTATGCCTCCGGCAAGAATCCCTCCAAATACCATATCTATCCTCCGCAATAATTATTTCTTAATCTATTTTTAACAGTCATGTAACATATTATAACAAATTTCTCCATTCACCTCAACCAGAACTACTTAATATTCCATTAATTCTTCATGAATATAAAAAGGCATGGATATACCATGCCTTAATTTGACACTTATTCAACTGTAACCGACTTGGCAAGGTTACGTGGTTTGTCGACGTCACATCCCCGTCCCACAGACACGTAATAACCAAAAAGCTGGAGAGGTATTATGGCCAGAGAATTCGTAAAATATCTGTTCGTCTCCGGTATGTATATAACGTAATCAGCCGCGCGCTCTACTTCTGTGTTTCCTTCCATCGTCACCGCCATCACGAAAGCCCCTCTCGTGCGCACTTCTACCATGTTGCTGATCATCTTCTTATACAGTGCTTTCTGCGTGAGGACAGACGCCACGAGAGTACCCTCTTCCACGAGCGATATCGTCCCGTGCTTCAGTTCACCCGCCGCGTATGCCTCAGAGTGAATATAAGAAATCTCCTTTAACTTAAGAGATCCTTCCATAGATATGGCATAATCGATGCCCCGGCCGATAAAAAATATGTCTCTTGCGGCCAGATAACGGTTGGCGAACCGCTGTATCTTCTCCTTATTGTTCAGAAGCATCTCCACCTGCGCCGGCAGACTTTTTAAATCTTCCAGCATATCGGCCAGCACCGTATCGTCAATCTTCTCTTTGACGTAAGCAAATTTCATGGCCAGAAGGTACAGCGATATGAGCTGTGCCGAGTAAGCCTTTGTCGTAGCCACGGCTATTTCCGGACCCGCCCACGTATACATGACATTGTCTGCCTCTCTTGCTATCGAACTTCCGACTACATTTACGATACCTAACACCCGGGCTCCTCTTGCCTTTGATTCCCGGAGCGCTGCCAGCGTATCTGCCGTCTCCCCGGACTGGCTTATGACGACTACGAGAGTTCCGTCCTCCAGTATCGGATCACGGTATCTGAATTCAGACGCCACATCCACCTCTACCGGAATGCGCGCCAGCCCTTCAAAGATATATTTGCTCGTCACCCCGGCGTGGTATGCCGATCCACAGGCAACGATCATAATTTTTTTGATCTCTTTTATCTCTTCTTCTGTCATGTTCAGCTCGTCGATGACAATGTTACCGTCCTTCACTCTCGGAGAAAAGGTATCTGTGATCGCTTTCGGCTGTTCGTACATCTCCTTCAGCATAAAGTGTTCGTATCCGCCCTTTTCGGCAGCATTTACATCCCACTCAATTCTCACAGACTCTTTCTCGATCATCTCCTCATCCACATTAAAAAACTCCATCGTAGAATCCGTCATGCGGACGATCTCCTCATTTTCAATGAAGAATACATCTCTCGTATACTTCAGCACGGCCGGAACATCGGACGCAATGATATTCCCGCCCTTCGTGTGCCCTACTATGAGCGGACTGTCCTTTCTTACGGCATACAGTTCGTCCGGATGGTCCTGAAATACGATCCCGAGCGCGTAGGAGCCTTCCATACGGTGCATGATCTTAGTGACCGCCTGGAGCGGATTACCGTTATAATAATAGTCCAGAAGATGTGCGATGACTTCCGTATCTGTCTCGGACACAAACTCATATCCATGTCTCTCCAGCTTTTTCTTCAACTTCAGATAATTCTCTATGATACCATTATGTACTACTACGATACTCTCATCCTTATTAAAATGAGGATGTGCGTTTATATCTGAAGGCGAACCGTGCGTGGCCCATCTTGTATGGCCGATGCCAAGAGTTCCGGGAAGTGTCTCCCCGTCGTGCGTCAATTCACTTAAGACTTTTAGACGCCCCTTGGACTTTATCATATCAATCTTTTCACCATTATAAACTGCGATGCCGGCCGAGTCATACCCTCTGTACTCCAGTTTTGACAGACCGTCCAGAAGAATCGGAGCCGCCTGCTGGTCACCGATATATCCTACTATTCCACACATATTTGTACCTCCGTTTTTTGTATAATCAGCTTCTAAATTTGTACAAAAGGCTCATTTTTTTGCACTATCAGTTTGTATTGTAACAAATTCTTAACAATTTGTAAACCTTATTTTCTAAGTAAAAAAATCAATCGGGATACTTCATGCATCCCGATTGATTATTTATGATAACTATTCTGTTGTCCCGCCTTCAGACGGAGTATCAGGTGCCGGAGGTGTCGTTCCTCCCGAACCGCCTCCTGTCTCCGGCTGTTCCGTATTTCCCGAACCGCCGTCTCCGCCTCCGCCGTTGTTTCCGCTTCCGCCGGAACCGCCTGAATTGTCTCCTCCTGGACTGTTTCCTTCATTTCCAGTCCCATTTCCTGAACTTCCCGGATTACTCGGAGGCGTATAAGTATTCCCTCCTCCGCTGTAATTGTTCCCCTTCTCCTGCGCCGCGTCTTCGGGCGCAGTTGTATAAGTCTGACTGTTCAGTGTCTCGTCATCTGTCGCCTCACGCTGACCGATCCTGCTCACTATGCTGCCGCTTATATTCTGAACTGTGGAAGATACGGCATACTCCGATTTTCCGTATAAAAATTCATGCAGCTTCTGTACGTTATCTGCCAATGTTACAGGAATCACTATACTTCCGAGTCCTGAGATTGTATCGGTAGTCTTGTCAAATGGAAAACCTGTGTTTTCTCCTAACGTATATTTTGCAAAATCTTTTGCATATGACAATATTTCCGCTGTAGTAAAGTTAGTAGATATAGAAGGCAGCACTTTATCAACAATATCATTGATCGTCGCAAGATTGCTTCCTTTTAACTTATCGACCATTTTCTCGATGACCAGACGCTGCCTTTCCGTACGGGTAAAATCGCCGCCGGCAGTCGATCGTATACGGGCGTACGTTGTAGCCTGAACGCCGTCCAGTGTCTGGGAACCGCCCTGCTCAACATAATGAACCTCTTTACCCGCAACAGCTCCTGTTTCATCAATAAATTCATTGATATATTGAACTTCTTCGTCCTTCACATCAATTTCAACGCCGCCTAATAAATCAATAACTTCTGCCACAACACTAAAATCTACAGTGATATATTTCTGTATATCCAGATCAAGATTCTTATTCAGCATATTTATAGCCTGTTCGGGGCCGCCAAAACTGTATGCTGCATTACACTTCTGCAGCTCACCGTCCTTTATATCCAACAAAGTATCTCTGTATACTGAAGCCATCTTTATTTCCTTCGTCTTATTATTCAGGCTTCCCACGATAATACAGTCCGTCCGTGTACCTTCGGCCAGATCACCTTCTCTGGAATCCACACCAAACAATGCCACATTAGTAAAGCCTTCTCCGGCCTCCTCCGCCTCTGCATTGATTATGATATCCTCCTGGGGGATTTCCTTTGTATCAATTTTTCCAAGCTTAGCAGCAACGTAGACTACACCGGAAGCTGCCAGAGCTAAAACAACGCCTCCAAGACATACTCCAACTTTTTTACCAGTGCTCAGCCTCGTAAACCAGCTGCCTGTCTTTCTGCGCCGCCTGCCTCTTCTTCCTCTTCTGTTCGCCATAAAACACCTCTTTTAATCTTGGCTTATTTCTTTTACTTTACATATCTTACACTATATCTTTTGATTCATCAAGTAATAACTGCTGCTTTCTTGTTTTGTTCCTATGACAACGTACAGCGGGACAGTTACAATTAAGGAATATACATATCTGAATTCAGCAAATACCGGCGTCGCTGCCATAAGCGAAAGAAGTATCGCCGCTACCGGTATAAAAGGTAAAATGTTTAACCTTCGGTATATGGACCAGAACAACATGAAAAGCATGATACATGTGTAGATTCCTATGGTCCACAGCCATCCAAGGATCGGAATCCCTTTTAATACAGATTCTAAATTCATAAACACTTTATCGACAAGGCCTGTTGGCAATTTGGAATCGCGAACAACACCAAACGTATTCTCCTTCACTTCCGTAGCCGTCACCCAATATTTAACTCCAGGACTCCAAAACCCTCTCGTCTGGTCGATCTGCGCTTTGAGATACTCATACGGATATTTACATCCCAGTTCAAACCAGAGCTTCAGAAATTCCGACTTATGAGTAGTGATATAATCCTGATTATTCTTTTCTCTGACCAGCGTCTTGATCGGATCTGAAATGTGAGCGGTATATGTCTCCTCTATACGATCGATATCAACCACATTGCGCAATAAGTCCTCCTGTTCCTTTGTCAGCCTGCCACCGTCTACTATCACTCTGGCAATATGCTGTGCCGGAATAGATAATGCCTCAATGGCATCCGACTGTTCTATCCCTACTTTATTCATTACAGGGCCTTTCACGATCATTGTCGGAAGTAATGTACATACACATGCGATGATCATCTGCTTTCTATATTTTTTCATAAAGATTATCATCAAAGGAATACATATCAAATATGCATAAAAACCATTTGTTCTGAGAAGGCACATTAATATGCCGGAAATACAAAGAAATATCCAGTTCCATATTCTTATGTTATCATTTTCTCCTATTCTCCATAATAATGTAGAAAATAACAGCACTATTCCACCCATGATGACATCTTTCCACATTGTAACAGAATACATCGCATTAAATGGCATGACTGCATAATATAAAACACACAAGAATATACACCATTTTTTCAGTCCGATCCTGTAAAACTGTGTGATCACATAACTGTAAATACAGGACATTATCAGCATTTGAACAATAATATAACAGGCCGCTCCTCCGTTAGGATTGCCGATCAGAGCCGTTCCTATCCGATAACACAGCCTGATAAAGAGTGTGTGTATCAACGGCTGCTGATTATTAAGCTCTCTTAAACCAAGCACTTGTTCCAGTTGAAATTCCGAATCCCAGGTTATTATCCCAGGATAAAAAGCCAGGAAATAAGGAAGCCAGCAAATCAAACATATAATAAATATAATTAAGAAAATCTTCCATTCAGAACAGGATTTTCTTTCTCCACAGCTATCCCACGATTTCAAAATATACATAAGTATATTAATACTTAAATACAAAAGCAAAAAGCCTGCTAAGAGGCCCACTAATAAAAACGCAAATCCCCTGACACCCTTTCCGGTAAAATTCGCATAATGCCCCACAAATAAAAGCAAAGAAAATAGTATGGAAATAAACACTGCCAGCCTCTTTTCATTTTTGCTGTTATTTATTTTAACATACTTCATTTTATTTCTCCTTAGTCGTTCCAAGTATCTTTAAGGCCTGTTAAAGCAGCCCCTCCAATAACAGTTTCTATTATTTCTCGCTTTTTGATTTTTCATTTTCTGATTTGTAAAGTGAAACTTCCTGTATTATTTTTTTTATTTTCTCCGACTGTCTTGAAACAATAACAGACAGTGAAAGGTTCATCCCTATCAGCCAGATAAAACAGAAAAAAAAGATAAAGTTTGAAGAAGTTTCAAACCCGACATATTTAACGATCTTATATATTAGTTCAGGTACTAATGCGATGATCACCATAATAACGGCCGCAAGTATCCACATCAGAGAATATTTTAATTTTAAATTTTTCTTATTTACATTATATACCACAATAACCAAAAAAACGATTGCGAGAACAATCAGTTCCATTCTTAATGTGTCAGACATCATTTTAATCACCTACTTTTCTTTGAAGGCTCGAACAAATTATTGCCAACGATACTTTTATCATATAATAAACAGACTTCCACGAAGATATTGAAGATACTCCGCCTTCCCGCTCGAGCATATTTACCTGTACTTCACCAATGCGAAACGAATGCCTTGACAAGTCAACAAGTGATTCCGGCTCCGGGTAATCAACCGGATAGTTGGCAGACAGGTATTTTATAGCCTTTCTGTTTGCCGCCCTGAATCCCGATGTCGGATCGTTCACACTGCACCGTGAAAAAACTTTTATAATAAACGATAAATAACTTATCCCTATCCGCCTTAGAAAAGTCGACTTAAATTCGCTTTGTCCATGCAGGAATCTGGAACCTACCACAAAATCTTTTTCACCATTTATAACAGGATCTAACAATTGCGGAAGACTATTAATATCGTGCTGACCGTCTCCATCAAATTGGACCGCTATATCATACCCATGTCTGTCTGCATATATATAGCCGGTTTGAACAGCTCCTCCTATACCAAGATTCTGTATCAAGTTAATAACATTATAATTATGTTCCGTACATATTTTCATGGTATTGTCACCGGAACAGTCATTGATTATGACATATTCCAATTCATACGCCGGCTGCCTTTTCTTAAACTGTTCCACTTTGCCGATCACCCGGACAATATTATCTTCCTCATTGTATGCTGGAATAACTAACAACACTTTCATGTCTATTCCTCTTTTCTTAAGTTTTGAAAATAAAATACTTACTTAATATATAGTTTAACAGGACTGCCGTAAATGCAAGAATAATTTTAGCGATCAAAATACCGTCCAAAAGATAAAATTGGAATCTGCCAACCTGTATTACCTGCACCGCAAATAAAAGTCCCAACTCCTCTACCAAAAGAAAAGTACCTATTCTGGCAGATACAAAAGAGATGGCCTCCTTTATTACTATTCCAGCCTTCCATTCTTTACTTTCAAAAACAAACTGCTTATTTGTTATAAAAGCAAACAGCGTAGCGGCAATAAAAGAAAAAATATTCGACAACAAGTAATACTGTCTGCCCATTATATAATTAAAACCGATAAATACAATAAAATTAACTAATGTGGTCAAAGCCCCAAACACAATGTAAGAAAAAGTTTCTTTATTTATCAAAATACTCCGCAATCTTTTCATCTATACAATTCCTGTCCTTTTGCAGCAGAAATATAAAACTACTTCTGTTTGCAACAATAATACTTCCCTTTATAGTGTTTATAGTTTTTATCTAAATCACAGATAAGTACGTCATGATGGGCTGCCCGCTTCTCCTCTGGTGGAAGCTTCATATAATCCCCAAAAGCAATTTTAAGATATGCGTCGTATCCCTGCGGTACCGGCATCATATGTCCCTCAAACTCTTTATATACTGCTTTATCAAATGCCTTTTTCGGATACCTGTTTTTCATATAATGCGGGCCTGCGCACAATTCTGTAACATATTCACAATCTTCTATTCTATATTTTGTCATCTGCTTTTCCGCAAAACGCCAAACTTTATACCTGAGCTTGAAAGATGGAATTATAGCCAACGCCGCTTTTCCAAGCAATTCCATAATTTTACCGTGATTCTCAGGAACCAGCTGAGAACGATACAAGGAATATACCATAGCCCACATCAACTGTACTTTACGCCGGAACTTCCCGGAAGGACATCCGTCTAAAGGAAGTACATCCAGAATCAGACCATGACTTATATCCAGATTATTTTGATACGGGCGGATAAATGTTGTATTGTTGTCTCTGATATTCAAGAATAAATTGTGATCTGTATAAAACTCATTTGAATCCACCAATGCATATTTTGAAGTATCAGCATTTTTTTTCCATAAACGTTTCAATAATTCATAATCTTTTCTTGGCATAAATACATCCACATCATCATCCCATGGAATAAATCCCTGATGGCGAACGGTACCTATACAACAGCCCCCACAGAAATAAAACAAGAGATTATTTTCATCGCATATTTTTTTGAAGTAAAGTGCCATCTCCAGACTTTTTTTCTGTATCCTTTTTATCTCTTCTTTGCTGTAATCCATTACATTGAATCCTTTTTTAACAATTCTTCCATCAGCTGAACTATCTTATTATAAGAACAAGGCCTGTCGAATTGCTCTTCAGCTACAGCCCGCGCTCTGTATCCCATCTGATTTCTTTTTTCTTCATCATTATAGAGTTCCAATACTGCATCAGCTAATATAGTCATATCCTCAGCTTCTATATTAATCCCAAATCCATCACTTATAACTTTGTTTCTAAACTCGATACTGCTGCATGTATTGATCATAGGCTTGCCGGCCGCCAAATAATCCCCAATTTTTGTAACTATACTTTGTGGCGCTTTTTTTACAAATGAATTCACCAATATATCTGACTTCTTCAAATAGGCCGCCATTTTTTCATAAGGGGCATATCCAACAAACTCAACATTTCCTGTCAAAGTCTTTGCATAGCTTTCTAATTCTTCTTTCAGAGGACCTCCCCCTAATATCTTAAAGCAAATATCTTTATATCCTCTCTTTTTTAAAACATCAGCGGCTTGTATCATTGTCTTAATATCATAGCTTGTTCCGATCGTACCTGCATACGACACCCAGAATTCATCTGAACTCTTCTCAATGTGCGGCATATTAATAGCGGCACCTTCATCAAATTGTCTTAGTTCATTGCCAACATAAACAGTTGCCTTAGGAATATCTCTATTACTTCTTTTAAATGGTCTCCCGGTATATTCATCAGATGTCCCCACTACCCCGGAACAAAGATTGTACACCTTTTCCGCACTTCTAAACAATGGGTAAAATAAAATATTACTGATAATTGGTATATCAATTACCATATGCATTGCTTCCGGCCATAAATCGTTAACATCAACCACAAATGGAATATTATTATCTTTTGCAAACTTAGCTGCTGCCAATGCAACATCATTAGGCGGTATTTCACAATATATTAAATCATAATCACCATACTCAACAAGCATCTTTTTTAAATTTTTTGCAGCTATACGGTGACTCCAGAGCCTTCTCACATCAATGTTCTTTTTGTAACCCGGTTCTGGTATAAATCTAAGATTAAAAGGATACGTATCTTTCTCAATCGATTCCAAATTACGTTGTTTTTTTGCCCAATGTTGAAAGGACGTTGTTAACAAATCAACATCATATCCTTGCGCAGCTAAAAACTCAGCCAAAAACCTAAACCTTGTATAACCATTTTCATTATTTAATTTGACTCCCATTGTAACAATCGCTATTTTTTTCATAAATGCTTTTTATCCCTTACACTATAATACAATTATTTTTTGCCATAACAGAAAAAGTGGATAAACATATTATCAAAACATGTCATTAACCCAGATTGACTATTATATATTCGCCCCTATCTACTATATATCCTTCTGCCGGGTATCCTGGTATTTTGTTTTCATTCACAAATTGTGCCGCCTCTGAATATATTTGCACAAAATTGGCTGCCTTATAATCAAATCCATAATACTGAAATAATTTTTCCATTGATTCTTGTGAATCAAATGCAGTAATTGACCAGGTAATTACCGAATTTATATTATTTACAGGCAATTTTCTTTCAGTATTATTATATATTTTTTCATAATCCACTCCAATATAAACTGAGAGTGCCTTAGAATAAACTTTCCACCTAAAATCATCTTTCTGAATGGAAACCGCCTCTGTTATGCCTTCGCTTAAAACATACCTTCCAGTAAAAATGACTGGTTTATTTAAATCCGTCGTCGCTTTCAAATCTCTTCCAATATCACGTACCACATTTGCCTCTTCCTCTGAACGTAAATGATTTATTGTCAAAAAATAGTTCATATATACCGCTTGATGAATGCAAAGAATAACACTTGCAATTGTTACAATACCACTAATTATTTTAAGTAGGCTGTTTTTGCTGTCCTGCAATATGTATATTAGAATCATAAGCGAAAAAGCAACAAAAACAGCGAAGACTTGGCTAGACCTATAGTTTGAAATCGACCCTTGGATAACAGAAAGAAGAATAAGGGAAAATAGCATACCAGCGCCAGGAAGTAGCAGCATGTAAGCTTTCTTTCTTACACATAGTATTATCCCAATCATAATAAAAATCAACCCCAAAATCAATAATACAGTAATGGGAAAATATATTATCCCCTTAAGAATGTACTGCTTAATACCTCCTGTTATCAGATCTTTTATACTCTGAAGCTTTGATACCCGCCCCCACATTATCTCAGTATCTCCATTCTTTCCTTCCGTAAGACGAAATAGATATAAAAAAGAGCGATGGATAACTACTCGAAATATCACTCCTGTGATTAAAACACTGGCATATATCATTCCATGCTTCAATATCATTTTTAAAGTTGTTTTCCTCTCTGTTTCAAATAATATCTGAAGCGCAAAAATAGCAAAAACCATAAATACATACACTACTGCCAGAGATTCATAAGAAGCGCAGACAATCGTAAGCAATAAAACGGAAATAAACCAACAATACCGCTTAAACTTCCCCTGCATTTGCTCCCGCATGATAAGCAACGCTATTGAAACGAAAAAAAAGCCACCGGTCACACATAGATTTGCAGTTGTATATTCCCATATCTCAATCATTAAGGGATAGGAAACCAGCATACAGGAAAAAACTGTATATGCCTTCATACAAATCTTATCCTTTGCAATTCTGTAGAATAAAATGCAAAAATTCACTGCTGACAATATAAACAGAACAACAGCAATTACATCTATCGCAAATGAATTCTGTGGCCATTTTGTTTTATAACCAAAAAGCTTTGACCAAAATACCATTCCAAAACGACCAGCCGAAAGCATTATATTTCCGTTTCCTACATAGCGGTCACCGTCCAAATCATCTATACTTACCGAATTATTGGCAGCAGCAAATCCATAACTGATGACACTTATTACTATGATACATAATATATACACTTTATTATTAAGGAAATATTTCAAGTCCTCCTTATACTGTTTCATAGCTTACCTCTCTTACGCTTAATCATCATTTTTCTTAAAAGCCCAAAATTTGTTTAATACAAAATTTAGTGGCACACTTATGAGCAAATTAATTATTGGAGCTATGATCTTGGGCATACCAAAACATCGAACCCATACAATAGAAAGAATACTATTCAAAACGATTCCGGTAAACCCATAGGATATATATGTCTTTAATAAAGCACGAGGCCAAAAAATATTTTCATTTTCTGCATTAAACACACATTTTCTGTTCCAGTAAAAGGACCATAATACACTCAGTGAAAAAGCAATAAATTGAGCTAATATATAGTCTATTCTGGGAATCAATTTGTTTTTCTGCAGGAACAATAGTATTGCGGCATAAATCGAATAAGAAATAATCGTGTTACTAAATCCAACTATGCCAAAGCGTATAAACTGCTCTATTTTGTCCCAGTCGTTGTCCGTAAGCTTCATATGAAATATTTTTATGATTATAAACCTAACGATGTTTTCCAATATTCTCCAAATAAATATTCCAATATTTTTCATCATATATCTGCTCTCATTTATAAATTACAGAATTCCATAATTTGATTTTCCATACATTCTTCTATATCAGCATTATTTATGTAACATTCTGACCACTCAATAATTTTATCCATTGCGGTGTCTATATCCCATTTAGCTCTCCATCCAAAAACCTTTTTTACTTTAGAACAATCCAATTTTAGAAAATTTGCCTCATGCGGCCCCCCATCATACTTATTAATCCATTTAATTGCGTTCCCCGTCATTTTCTCCCACTTTTTACAGAACAAATCCACCAAAGCTTCCGTTGTCCAACATTCCGACTCATCAGGCCCAATATTATAATTTCCGGCAAGCTCCTTTTTATCATATTGCATCTGTGCAATCAGTAAATATGCCGCGACCGGTTCTAAAACATGCTGATAGGGTCTAGTTGAAAAAGGATTTCTCACAATTATATCCATCCCTTTAGCCGCTGCTCTGATACAATCAGGCAGAATTCTGTCAGATGCAAAGTCTCCTCCTCCAATGACATTCCCCGCGCGGCATGTTGTAACTGCAATATCCATATTATTAAAATATGAATTGACGTAACTACTTGTCACAAGTTCAGCACAAGATTTTGAGTTAGAATACGGATCATATCCATTTAACATCTCATTCTCCCTATATCCCCACTCCCATTCTCTATTCAGATACACTTTATCTGTCGTGACATTAACAACCGATTTTACCGACGGTGTCATGCGGATGCACTCTAATACATTAACGGTTCCCATAACGTTTGCTTCATAAGTATATACCGGATTTTGATAGGATTCACGTACTAAGGGCTGAGCGGCCATGTGAATGACAATTTCTGGCTGTATTTGAGTGAACACCTCTTTTAAATGCGGCAAATCCCGCACATCTCCCAATACACTTCTCATCCCATCCGCTATTTTGCATAATGTAAACAGATTAGGATTTGTTGGTGGCTCTAATGCATAGCCCGTTACCTCAGCCCCTGCCATCGTCAACATTTTACACATCCAAGAGCCCTTAAAGCCCGTGTGACCTGTAATCAGTATTTTCTTATCCTTAAAAAAATCAAGATTAAAATTCATGCTGATTCTCCTTCTCAATATCAAAAGTTTCAAAATTGAGTCTTTCCTCTTCTATGACTAATGGCCTGTTCATTATTCTGGCATTCATGCTAAGAATGTATTCTCCTATCAAGCCAATGAAAATCAACTGTACGGAACCCAGTATAAACATCCCTATCAATATTGGTGCCATTCCCGCCACAAATCTATCCCAATAGACAATCTTTAATATCAAATAAATGATTGCTACAATAAAGCTTATTACCCCGCATATAACTCCCACAAATGTTGCCAGCCTCAAACCAATTTTAGTATAGGACGTAAAACTTAACATAGCTGCATCATACAATTTGTATAAATTATTGCTTGTTTTTCCTGCACGCCTTTTCTGTTGTTCATAAGGAATCACTTTTTGCTTATATCCCAACTCAGCTACAATTCCCCGAAGAAATGGCGTAGGATCCTTCAAATCACTTAACACTTGTATAAAAGACTTATCATATAACCCAAATCCTGTAAAATGTTCAATTTGCTCTACATTGGAAAATTTTTTAATCAAATTATAATAACATGATCTAAAAAAATACATAACTTTATTTTCTTTACTTTTAGTCTTCTGTCCAACAACAATTTTATAACCGTTTTCCCACTCTTCTACAAATCTGGGGACCATTTCAACTGGATCTTGAAAATCCGCACACATTAATACTACACAATCTCCAGTGATCTGTTGTAATCCATAATAGGGAGAATTAAACTGTCCAAAATTCTTCGCATTAAATATCGCCTTAATTCTACAGTTATCTTCACAAAGATTTCTGATGACTGACCGTGTTAAATCTTCTGAACAATTATCAATATAAATTATTTCATAATCGTAGTCAGATAAATCCGTTTTAAACATGTTAACCAATTCTTCGCTCAATGGTTTTACATTTTTTTCTTCATTAAACGTAGGTATTAATATACTTATTTTTTTCATCTGTATCCTCGCCAAAAACCATTTTTTTAATTCCTTCCGTAAATGCAGTAGATATCTCCCACTCCAATTCCTTCTTCAGTTTGTCTACACTTGGCTCAAGACTGACCGGACCTTCTACACTATACGGTATAGCACCAAAATTCAGCTCACTTTCAGATTTTGTAATGCTCTTCATGTCTTCTACAAATTTCTTCAACACACGTGGCCTTCCTGACGCAATATTATATATACCGTCAGCACAATTTACATTAGCAAATTTAACAAGCACATCAGCTACATCCACTACATATATAAAATCCCAAACTTGACTACAATCCGTCAAATCTATAGCAATATTTCTGCTCATTTTGTATAATGAATCCATAACCAGAGTCCCCGGAAAATCATATTCCCCATATACGCTAAAAATCCTTGCCCATATAAAACGCATACCGTTTTTTTTCGCTATCTTTCCAGTTTCCAGACAAGCTTTATACTTTGCTCTTCCATACTCGGTGACAGGATTACAAACACTCTCTTCATCAACTTTGCCGCTGATTTTACCATACTCTGCCTGAGAACCACTTCCTATAAATATATTACTCTTTAATATTACTGCACTTTTTACAGCCTCAATAGCCGCAGTATAGTTTTTCTGCTGAAGTTCTGCATCATTCCTTGAAGCAGCCCTAACACCTTCCCAAGCCAAATGATAGAAAACATCTACAACCTCATGTATTATATCCGGCAACCGACCTATATCATTTAAATCCAATTCAACGACTTCAATCAGGCTGTTGTCCGGAAGTCTTTCCTTATTTGCTGAGTTTGGTCTTATAACTGCATATATATAGCAATTTTCGTCAAGCAATTTCTGAATCAGGTGCACACCTATAAAACTCGTTGCCCCCGTGACAACTATCTTTTTCATCAACTAACCTCCCACCTTATTTGACAACAACCTGATTTTTATGGGTTATGCATTTTCTACGTTTACTATCCCCAAGTTCATTAACTCTTTATAGAGTTTCCTATCCAACAATGGTTCCTGATCTTGATTTGGTTTTCCAAATTCAAGTTTTGGATAAACATAGGTATTACCATCAAGCTGAATATCTAAAAGAAATGGCCCTGCATTATCTATCCACTCTGAATGGTCTAGGTCATCAAAATTAGATATTTTCCCATTTGGAATTCCATATGCTTCTGCAATTTTACAAAAATCCGGAGCACTGTACCCGCCGTCTTTGTTTGTCAGATAATACTCTCCCCCAAAGTACATTTCCTGAAAATGCCGAATCATCCCTAATGCTTTATTGTTCATAATCACTATTTTTATCGGCAGTTTCTCGCGCGCAATAAACTGAAGTTCCTGAATATTCATCTGAATACCACCATCACCGTTTATGCTGACTATGGTTTTTCCTCCACTTCCATAAAATGCACCGATGGCTGCTGGCAAAGAATACCCCATGGCTCCATGACCACCTGAAAATAAAACCTTTTGCTTTTCTTTAACCACGAAAGACTGAGCTACCCATATCTGATTCTGTCCTACATCCGTAGTTATAATACAGTCTCGAGGAATACAACGGCTTATTTCCTGTATCCATCTATTAGGCTCTCTGTCATCGTATCCCTTAAGCTGCTCTTTAATAGTCCTACATATAGTCAACCACTCTGAGAAGCTCTGTGTACACGAAATGTTTACTGCTGCGTCCAGTGCCTGCTCTGCACTTAACAAGTACTGTTTCTCATCTTCATGCAAAGCATAGGTAAATTCTCCATCATCTATATCTACCCTGATAATCTCTGCATTCGGAGCAAACTTTTCTCTTTGCGCCCCCACCTGTCTGATATCTAATCTGGCGCCTATAGTAATAAGCAAATCACTTTTGGCAACAATAAAATTTGCTGCCCGCTCTCCATAAGCACCAATAAATCCAAAATAATAAGGACTATCAGAAAAAACATCAAATGATATCATACTGGTGACAAACGGGATTTTAAGAGTATTTATCACACATTTCAATTTTTCTTCTAAACCTGATGATTTTATACCATTTCCAAACAAAAAGCAGGGCTGTTTTGCTTTCATAACTGCTTTCTGAAGCTCTTCTTGAAACCGCCGGGCATCATTGCCTTGAAACTCTTTATTATACCCGATCAACTCATCAGCATCGATATCTGCACGTAGCACATTCATAGGAATATCAAGAAGTACTGGCCCCCGTCTTCCCTCCATTGCCATCGCAAAGGCTCTTTCAAGATAATACTTTATTTTATCAGGAGATTCGATATAAACAGCCATCTTCGTTACGCCACTGACCATAGATACAATATCCGTTTCCTGAAACCCTCTCTGTCTGACTCTAAGCCTGTCCTTTGCCTCAAATGTATTAACCTGACCTGTGATAAATATAACAGGCAGAGAATCAAAATAAGCATTGCAGATTCCTGTAACCAGATTTGTTGCTCCTGGTCCTGAAGTAGCATAAGCAATCCCTGGTTTTCCAGAAGTTTGGGCATACCCACACGCCGCAAAGGCTGCCCCTTGTTCATGACTTGTATTATGCGCTGTAATTCGTTCAGAATATTTTCTGAACGAGTCCATCAAATGTGTAATCATTCCTCCTGGATAGCCAAATACATCTGTAATATTTTGTCTAATCAGATACTCAACAATATAATCAGATAGCTTCATCTGTCTCCTTTCTAACCTCTGGCATTTTTAACTGCCTGGCATATCATATCAATCATATAATCAATCATTTCATCCGACATTCCTGGATATACACCTATCCAGAATGTTTGGTTCATGACCATGTCTGTATTCTCCAAACTTCCTACTATACGATATCCGGCCCCGGTCTCCCTCATCTGATTGAAACAAGGATGTTTAATCAAATTACCTGCAAACAACATCCGTGTCTGTATCCCATGTTTTTCTATATGTGATATGATATCATTTCTATTTACGCCTTCCTTGCAGGTAATTAAAAAGCCAAACCAGCTTGGCTTCGAATTATCACAGGCTTCTGGAAGAATTAACTTATCTTCACAACATGCAAGCCCCTCTTTCAAACGGTCAAAATTACGACGTCTCTTTTCTACGAATTCCGGAAATTTTTTAATCTGCGCACACCCTATAGCCGCCTGCATATCCGTAGCTTTTAGATTATATCCAAAATGTGAATAAACATATTTATGGTCATACCCTAATGGCAATTCTCCATACTGCTTATCAAACCGATGCCCACATAAATTATCTTGTCCTGAAGCACATACACAGTCTCTACCCCAATCTCTAAAAGACCTTATACATTTATTCAACAATGCACTGTTCGTGTATACTGCTCCTCCTTCACCCATTGTCATATGGTGCGGCGGATAAAACGATGACGTCCCAATATCTCCTATCGTACCTGTATACTTTTCTTCCCCATTAATCGTATATTTTGAACCCAGCGCATCACAATTATCTTCTATCAGCCATAAATTGTGCCGCTCACAGAAGCACTTTACGGTTGTTAAATCAAAAGGATTGCCTAACGTATGCGCAACCATCACTACCCTGGTTTTTTCTGATAGCGCTTTTTCCAACATATTGACATCAATATTATACTGTGGAATTGTTATATCTACAAATACCGGAATAACACCATACTGTATTGCTGGAGTAACCGTAGTCGGAAACCCTGCAGCAACTGTAATCATTTCATCTCCTGGTTTGACCTGCCGCTCACCTAACAATGGCGACGTCAGAGCCATAAAAGCATTTAGATTTGCCGATGAACCCGAATTAACCAGTGAACAATATTTAACATTAAGGTACTCTGCAAATGTTCTTTCAAATTCATCTGTATATTTTCCAGAAGTAAGCCAGAATTCAAGTGCCGAATCAACAAGATTACACATTTCTTCATTGTCATAGACTCTAGACGCATAAGTTATACGATCACCTGGCCTAAAATCCTTCTTTTTATTATGGAAGGTATTACAGTATATTGCTACCATATTAAGAATTTCCTTCCTTGCCTGTTCCTCAGTTAAATTTTCAAACATAGTTTTTCTCCTCATCAATCCCATATTTTCCAGGGTGCTTTCCCAGATGCCCACAACTCATTTAAATTATCCATTTCTCGTTTTGTGTCCATACACTGCCAATATCCATCAAATATGAAAGCTTTCAATTCTCCTTTTTCTGCTACGGTCTTTAACGGCTCCTTTTCAAATACCGTTGTATCGCCTTCGATATATGAAAATATCTCGGGCTGAAGTACCATATAACCAGCATTAATCCTGGCACCATCATCCATAGATTTCTCTCTGAATGAAGTAATCACTTTATCTTTAGAAATATCAAGCACACCAAATCTCTGCCCTACTGATGCTGCGGTTAACGTTGCGATCTTTCCGTGTGATTCATGAAATTTCACCAACTCATTGATATTTATATCACTGACACCATCTCCATAGGTAAGCATAAAAGGTTCATTTCCGACATATTTGTGTATGCGTTTGATTCTTCCTCCAGTCATAGTACTATAGCCGGTATCTACCAGTGTTACTTTCCATGGTTCCGCCACATTATTATGTATTGTCATTCTATTATTGTCTGTAAAATCAAACGTAACATCACTGTTATACAAATAGTAATCTGCAAACCATTCCTTTATCACATGCTGCATGTAACCGCAACATATTATAAATTCATTATACCCATAATAAGAGTATTCTTTCATGATATGCCATAAAATGGGCTTTTCTCCAATCTCTAACATTGGTTTCGGTTTAAGATGGCTCTCTTCACTTATCCTAGTGCCAAACCCGCCTGCTAAAATAACTACCTTCATCATATCCTCCCTCATCTTTCTATATTTGGCCTGTACATGTAAAAAATCTCTGTTCCACCTGCATCCTCTATTTCTTCCAAATGTAAATAGTCAGATTCTATTTCCTTCATTTCTTCAGATTTATATAGCCTTAATGCGGACAACGTAACATTGTCAAACGCTACTAAATTTCTAGTTTGTTTTAAATAATCTATAATTTCATTGTAATCTTCTTTCGTATACCAGTCAATATATTCTGTGAATGGAGTGTCCAAAGGCATACCCAATTGCACCGCAACCTGAACATTATCGCTTAAAATCAAATCCACCTTTTGCTCCGGCCAAAATTTTTGGATAAATTCAGCTGAAACATCTATATATGTCTCTTCTATTTTACTACTTTTAAGCGGAGACAGCACCTTAGGAAAGACCAGAATTCCTATGGTATCAAAGGACAAAAAAAGAAGACCAATCAGCCCTATA